>DATAWK010000040.1:0-2223 GCA_036267255.1 Acidobacteriaceae bacterium
ACCGTCACGAAGACCATATCCAATCGGGCCAGTGTCTTCGCGTCGTTGCACCGTAATACCCATCGTTTGTGGTTGTCGTCCTGGTAAAACAAACCAAGGCTTACGGGGGTCGATCGATCACTGCCGCTCCCCCAGACCTGAAATGACACATCTTGTTTGTGATTCGCCTGGCTATCGAGGTCGAATCCGTAGAATAAGAGCGAACGGTCCTTGGTGTAAAAGATGCGGCCAAACTGTTTGGCTGTTCTCCCATCCTGAGTGAGATCGGAGATGTCGGCAATGTACAGGTTGCGGGCGCCAATCACATTCCGAATATCCCGGTCGTGATCGAGGAATTCTTTGTCCAGGGCTAAAAGTTGGGTCTTCTCGCTCAGTTGTACATTTTCCTCATCGAGAGCCGCATTGAGTTCCCGAACCTTTGTCTCAAGAGCCGTAAGCTGCGTTGCCTGCTGTGTCGTATCGGTGCTGGCTATCTCGAATTTGCTGCGCAAGGAGGCTGCTTCTGCTTGTGCCGCAGTGAGCTGCATGCTTAAGGTGTTTCGCTCTTCATCTGCCTGCTGGAGCGCACTTTGCTCTGCCTGAAGCTGCCTTTGCATATCCGCCATCGTCAGGGTGGTTTGTTTGAGCCGGCCGTCGGAAGCAACGAGGCGTTTTTGCAGGCTTGCGATTTCCTCCTGGCTGTGTTCCAACGCCAGCTGGGCAGTCGTGTCCGGCGAGCCGGGTGCGTTGGGTCGTGGTGCCGGCAGCAGGAGAACCTGCGGCGCTCTTTGCGTGGCGGATTTCTTATGAATATGGATGAAATGTATACCAACCACGCACGCCGCTGCCACTACCGAGGCGGCAAGAATCACCGCTGGCATGCGCCAGGGGAATTTCCGTTTAGGTGGGGCTTCCTGATGTAGCGGCAATGAGTCCAACCGGCTCATCAGTCTTCGCTCGGCTGCGTTGAGAGAATGGGAAGATTCTTCCGGAGCGTTGTCAAGGTCAGCGGCCGCCACTGCGGCCATGGCCGGAATCACATCCGATGCGATCTGCTGATACTGCACGAACTTCTCATGGCAGGAGTCGCAATAGGCCATGTGTATTTGCAGCAGTGCCCACTCTTCCTCGGAGATTTCACCGGAGTAATAGAGGGCGACTAGAGCATCGACCTCGTCATGGAATTGAGGGTTCACAGGGGCAGATGCGCTCTGGAGCTTTTTCATACCAATTTTCTCACTCAGGCGTCCTTTTGGGGAAAGACGTTGGAGCGAAGGCAAGCCAGACCTCGATAATAATGATGTCTTATGTTCCCGAGCGTCTGGCTGGTCTTTTCTGCAATCTCCCGGAGGCTGTAACCTTCGAAGAAGTGAAGTTCGAGAGTTTGTCTTTGGTCTGGAGAAAGTTGCTCTCGAATCCGGTTAAGCAGCGTTCGGGCGACAATGCCATCGATAAGCAGCGGCTGGCGCTTGGCCTCGATCTGTTCCTCGTCAAGCGGCTCAGCGTTGTAGTGCTGCCGGAATGTGAGATAGTGCCTGCGATTGATTGCCCGGTGGTAAGTAATCTGGATGATCCAGGAGGCTGCCGTTCCTTTGCTGGCGTCGAATAGCTTTGCTTTCTGGAACAGATAAAGGAAGACCTCCTGGCAGAGGTCTTCGGCCTCGGACGGGTCGGTCAAAATACGCTGAGCAACGCTTAATACAGCACGTCGGTATCGGCGGAAGAGGATGCTGAGAGCTTCCTTCGCGCCATGCCCTACCTCGGCGAGCAGCGTTTCGTCACTCTGGTGACCATGCTGCTTGGCAAGAGAAGATAGTTCTCTCGATTCTGGACGGTCGACCGACGGCAAGCAAGGTTCGGGTACGGCTACGTCCGACTGGCCTGCTAGTGTCTCCGGAAAATAGGCAGCACCGTCGGACGTCATGCGACCCTCGGCTTTTTATCGAGTATTCGGAGGGGTTTGAATAGAAGTCATATCGAACCATCAAAACAGTGCTCGCGGCGTCGCGCTAAGCACTATAGTGCCTCTACATGTAGGCACTATAGTGCCTACAGCGCAGGGCGGTCAAGTTCAAAGATCGGATCATGGCCGATCGCAAAATACCGGAGGCGCTCACTCTTGAGCAGGCGATTGGTCGGGTTTTGCGCAAAGAGAGACAAGACCGAGGGCTCAAACAGGTAGAGGTTGCGGTTGCAACGAATTTCGGGCTTCGCTCGATTCGAACAATGGAGCATGGTAATCAG
>DATAWK010000041.1:0-783621 GCA_036267255.1 Acidobacteriaceae bacterium
CGTCAGGATGGCCGTCATCGCAAATCCCGGCGACTTCTTCAACTGCCGCGCCGCATAGCGCACATCCCGCCAAAAATTCTCTACCCACAGCGCCACATCCATGCCCGCCACCTTTTCCTTCATCACCACAGGATTGCCAAACTTCAGCAACGCATCCCGCCGCGCCTCTTCCGCCGTCATCCCACGCGCCATGTTGTCCGCCGTTCGCATCTCGATGTGCGCCCGCAGCTCCGCATCAATCTCCCGCTCCACTTTCCCGCGCGTAAATAAATTCCCAATCCGCCGCAGCATCGACATGCAAACCTCCTTACGCGTACCGCAACATCGCGCGGACACCCTTCACCAGGTGTTCAAAGTTCTTCTCTGCCTCCTGCAATTGCTTCCTTCCGGCAGCGGTCAGCTTGTAATACTTCGCCTTGCGGCCCGTCTCCGTCAGCGCCCACTCCGCGCTGATCCACCCTCCCTGCTCCATCCGGTGCAGCGCCGGATACAGCGAGCCTTCCTCCACGCGCAGCAGTTCTTCCGACGCTCTCTGGATGTGGAGAACAATTCCATATCCATGCAGCGACCCCATTTGCGAAAGTGTTTTTAGAACCAAAAGATCCAGGGTTCCCTGGAGATCGTTCTTCGCCATGCCGACTCACCCCTCAAACGCACACCTAGACAACTGAATATTGCCAGACACTACGCCTAGATGAATAGGTATGTCAAGAAAGTCATGCGGAAGAATGTTTTTTGGGAGTATGGATTCCGAAACGGAAAGCCATTCACATCTCTGGGAGCAACTGCGCCATTGATAGGAATTTCCTATCAATAAATTTCAACGATAGGTTTTACCGATAACGACAGTGTCAAAAACCGGCATTTTTAGGTCCATAAAAACGGCTCAATGCGCGCGAATTCCAATCACGCCCATCATGCGTCCGGTAAAACCTTGTTCCCCGCGATGCGAGAAAAAATGCTCCGTGTGGCATGCCGTGCAAAGTCCCAGAACATGAATCTTTGCAGCACTTACACCCGCATCCAGCAACTGCCGCCGATTCGCTTCCTCCAGGTCCAGGTGCATGCTCGGCCCTAAGTTGCTATGCCCCGGCGCGCGCGCCGTCATAAACAGCAACGGATACTTTTCCTTGATCGGATCGGAATCGTAAACTTCTCGAAATAGTTGATTACTATAGGCGAACTGGGAATCAAACTCGTTGCGAACCTCATCGCCGATGGCATAGCAACAACCGCCAATTCCCGGTCCAATCGCCGCCGTTAAATCTTCCGGTTTGCTGCCAAATTCTGCCTGCATTCTGCCCACGCCGCGCTCTACAATTCGCTTCGCCGTACCGCGCCAACCCGCATGGAATGCGGCGACAACGCGTTGTCGCACGTCCGCCACCAGCACCGGCAGACAATCCGCCGTCAAAATTCCCAGCAGGCTTCCCGGCACATTTGTGATCATCCCATCGCCGCCGCGCCGTGTTGTACTCGCCAGCTCGACAGCATCCATGCGATACACAATGCCGGAATGGATCTGCCGCAATAACGCCAACGGAATCTCCCCATTGTGCAACTTTTTCTTTGCGGCTTTTCCTTCATTCCCCAGCAGTTCGCGCAGAAAAATCTCGCGGTTGCGCAGCACATTCTCCCGTGTATCGCTGGCCGTAAAACCAAGATTCAATTCCCCTTGCCCCGTACCCTGCGCATACACACTGGAAACTCCACCCAGCCGCGTGCTGTACCCATGCACCAGCCAGCGATACCGTTCCCACGCCGGAACACGCACCACAATTGGCATAGGCTTGCTTCTTTTTGCCAATGCCGGCTGAGATTTCATCTTTGTTTTCTTCAGCGGACGCGTACTGCGCGTCCCGTGGCTCAAGCCCACGGCTGCCAGCAGAGAATCGACTCCGCGCAATGCTTCTTCGAGAGAATCTTTCGAGCCGGTAAAATCTGCAGAATCAGAATTTTTCTTACGAGCACTCACGGAATTATTTTAGACAGAAAGCAAAAGGCCCGCTTAAGCGGGCCTTAACTGTCGAGGCATAGGGGCGGGATAACAGCGAGTATCTATAGCGAAGGAAGTGAAGCCGTTACCTTGGCTCACTCAAAGAACGTGGAACACCTATCAGAAAGAATTCAATTCGAAGATGCCTCTTTTGCTGGAAATAAGTGCAAGTTTCGGGCCATTTGCATAAATCATGGGGCACTGGGCCTCTGCGGCTATTCACAAGCCGCAAAAGTTTCGTCAAGCCATTTATTATCAATCATTTACATAAGTGGCAAAACGGGAAGCGCAGAAAAACCATCTTGCAGAGCAGCAGGTATCGATTCGACCATAGAATTGCAATGATCCACATAGTGGTATCCAAATACCACTATTGAGCACTTTTAATCTACTCTT
Source organism: Acidobacteriaceae bacterium (assembly GCA_036267255.1). Classification (GTDB taxonomy): domain Bacteria; phylum Acidobacteriota; class Terriglobia; order Terriglobales; family Acidobacteriaceae; genus DATAWK01. The sequence continues at coordinate 2,393 of DATAWK010000041.1, forward strand.
CGCCTGGGGCCGAGCCTGTTTCCTCGCTGCTTTCCAACTCCATTTGCTTGATCTTGTTCAACAACGCTTTATAGCTGACTTGCAGCCTTTTAGCGGCCTCGCGTCGGTTCCAACGCGTTTGCAATAACATCTGCTGGATGGCCTGCCGCTCGGCTTGCCACGCAGCATTGCGTCCAATTTCCAGCAGGGAAGGTCCGGCTTCCACCGCCTGCGTTTGCTCTGCGCGTGCTGCGTTTTTGTTTTTATTCTGTGTATTTGCCGCTTCTAGCTGCCGATTCCTGGATCGCGAAGCGTTTTGAGACTCCGCGTCCGACATCCATGCCCCAGACATAGATCGAGACGCCGATGCAGGCACCGATGCAAACGTCGATTCCGCGATCGGTGCTGTTTCCATCGGTTGCCGCTGAGAAAGTTCACGCAGAATCTGGGTTTCTCCGCCGACGATGACAAACCGTTTGCAAAGATTTTCCAGCTCGCGAATATTGCCGGGCCAGATGTAGGCCAGCATCTGGCGCTCGGCCTCCGGGCTGAAAAGCCGCAAAGGCCTGCGATACTCCGCAGCATATTTCTCCAGAAAATAGCGTGTCAGCAGGGGGATTTCGTCGCGGCGTTCGCGCAGCGGAGGAATCTGTATCGTGACTACGTTGATGCGGTAATAGAGGTCTTCGCGAAACAATCCCTCGGCGACGCGCTGCTCCAGCAGCTTGTTCGTGGCGCACAGTACACGCACATCGACGGAGATGTCGTGCTTGGCGCCGAGCCGGGAAAACCGCCCATCCTGCAGCACGTGCAGCAGCTTGGCCTGCAGCATGGGATGCATTTCGCCAATCTCATCCAGGAACAATGTGCCGGTGTCGGCCTGCTCAAATTTTCCCGGCTTCTGGCGCGTCGCTCCCGTGAAAGCCCCGACGTCGTAACCGAACAGCTCGCTTTCCAGCAAGTCGTTCGGGATCGCGGCGCAGTTCACTTTCACAAAGGGTTTCTGCGCGCGGCGCGACGATTCAAAGATCATGCGCGCGACAATCTCCTTGCCCACGCCGCTTTCGCCACGGATCAAAACCGTGGCATCCGTGGTCGCAACTTTGCCGACCAGGTCGCGAATCTCCGCCATGCGCGGGTTGGAGCCAATCAGCTGGAGCAATTGGCCGCGATTGCCTTCTTTCCCAGAATCTTCTTTTCCCCGGCTCGTTTCTTCTTTCCGTAGAGCAGGCACCGGTGCCGCGTTCGCTGGCGCACTCTTCGACGCAGCGGCGGCGGCAGGAGAGGAAACGGCGCCGGGCAATGCCGCTTTCCCGGGCATATTTCGAGGCATGTCTGGAGGGACGCTCGGCGATTGTGCAATCTTGTCCAGCACCGCCTGCATCCGTTCGGCAGTCTCTGTCTCATCCAGCGGAAGAGTCAGCACATCCTCCGCACCCAGACGCGAAGCGGCAAAAGAAAGCTGCGCCGTCGGCTTCTCCAGCACCGCTACGATGGGCAACTGCGGATATTGTGCCCGTACTTTTTCCAGGAATGTAGCGCCGTTGTGAAGTTCCAATATCAGTAGAGAAGGCGTCTCTATCTCCAGGCGATCCAGCAGCCCTTCCACGCTTTGCAGCGAGGCCAGGGCAACCGAGGCGTTCGAATGCATCAGCGCCTGCGCAAGAGGCGCAACGTGGGCCGCGTCGCGCAACGCGAGTAGAACATGAATCTTCGGGTGGGGCATGGGAACGGTACTTCGATTCTATTCCACGCCCGCGAGCCGGGAGCGCCGTAACTTTCTACAAGACGACTCATCGGTATCAATGTGAAATGGCAAGCCGCTCCATCGCTGCCAAACCATCCTCCCGATGTGGGGCATCCTCATGAGGACGCCCCCCCCTTTTACTCCAAGGCTCATCGATCGACGAGCTTCTGCCACGCCTCTGGATACCGTTCTCCCTGAACCTCAATGCCGGAAAAAGCGCTCTCGATCTCCTTGAGATCCGCCGCAGAGAGTTCCACGTCCGACGCGCCCAGGTTTTCTTTCAGGCGATGAAGTTTGGTCGTGCCTGGGATCGGCACAATCCACGGCTTCTGAGCGAGCAACCAGGCCAGGGCAATCTGTGCATGCGTCGCCTTTTTCTGTTCCGCGATCCTGCCTAGAGCGTCAACCACCTGCTGGTTCGCCTTGCGCACTTTGGGATTGAAGCGCGGAACACTGTTCCGGAAGTCGGTGCTCGCGAACGTCGTGTTCTCATTGATCGCCCCGGTAAGGAAACCTTTGCCGAGTGGGCTGAACGGAACAAAGCCAATCCCAAGTTCCTCCAGCGTTGGCAGGATTTCCTTCTCCGGCTCTCTCCACCACAGCGAATACTCGCTTTGCAGCGCTGCGACGGGTTGGACCGCATGGGCACGCCGGATCGTCTTCGCTCCTGCTTCGGACATGCCGAAGTGCTTCACCTTGCCTTCCTGGATAAGCTCCTTCACCGCACCGGCAACATCCTCGATCGGAACCTCCGGGTCAACGCGGTGCTGGTAGAAGAGATCGAGCGCATCGACTTTCAGGCGCTTGAGCGACGCCTCGGCCACCTCTTTAATGTGCTCGGGGCGGCTGTCGGGCACATTCCACTTGCCTCCATCCGCCGGATTTGCTTTGAAGCCGAATTTGGTTGCGATCACTACGTCACCACGAAATGGAGCCAGGGCTTCGCCAACCAATTCCTCATTCAGCAGTGGGCCGTACACCTCGGCCGTATCGAAAAAGGTGACGCCTTGCTCTACCGCAGTCCGAATTACCTTGATTGCTTCTTCTTTCTCCGTCGGTGGACCATAGCCAAAGCTCAAGCCCATGCAGCCAAAGCCCAGTGCCGATACCTCAAGTCCACTTTTTCCCAATGTGCGTTTCTGCATTTCTGATCCTCCAGGGTATCGCCGCCTGTCGGTGTTGTCCTTCTCCGCAGGCACCGTTCTGAAATTAAGTTTAGGCCTACATCGTTTATGAAACAATACTATTGAAAACGTAATGAGTTATGAATAAAATTCATGAATCATGAGGAACGATCTGAGTGAACTTGCGGCATTCGCGACGGTTGCGGAAGAACGGAGCTTTACCCGTGCCGCCGCACGTCTTGGCACTTCTCAATCCGCGCTCAGCCATTCCATGCGAGGCCTGGAAAAAAGATTAGGTCTGCAACTGCTCGCCCGAACCACGCGGAGCGTATCGCCCACAGCAGCCGGTACCGCACTTCTCCAGGACCTCGCCCCCGCTCTACAACGTATCGAACGATCGTTGGCCGAAGCCCGCAAGCAGAGAGAGAGTCCCGCAGGCCGCATCCGGCTGATCATTCCGCGAACCGCAGCGCATATGGTGCTTCTGCCTAAACTGGCCCAGTTTGCGCGCACCTACCCTGAAATCGTTCTGGAGGTCACGTCCTCGAATGACCCGGTCGATCTCGTAGCCGGCGAATACGATGCCGGTGTCCAGATCGGTGAATTTATCCAGCGAGACATGATTGCAGTCCGTGTCACCAGGGACCTGCGCCTCGCGGTTGTTGGCTCGCCGAAATACTTCGAGTCCCATAAGATTCCCCGGACGCCTCGGGACTTGAAAGATCATGCGTGCATAGGCTTTCGCTTTCGTAGCGGCATCTACCGATGGGAGTTCGAGAAAGGCCGCAAGGCACTCACCGTCAATCCCCAGGGACCCGTGACGTTCGACGATCCAGACCTGGTTATCCGAGCGGTGTTGCACGGCATAGGTATCGGAACGGCGATGGAAAAACGTCTTGAGGAGATGATTGCAGAGGGTCGCCTGGTTCAGGTCCTGAGGGACTGGTGTCCAAAGTTCCCTGGATATTTTCTTTACTATCCGAGCCGTCGGAATCAGCCTACTGCGCTTGCCGCCCTGATTCACACGCTTCGACTTTCGGAGTGAACATCGATCATCTGCCTTTCAACTCGCCTTGTCGGCACCAATTCCGTACAGTAGACTTTCTCCTTGAGCACATTGGACACATTGGATACAGAGGACACGAATCAATGAGCATTTCCTTCCCCGGCGAATCCCCCGAATATCGAACCGCCCGCGAACACCTGCTGACGAAAGAGATCGACCTGCGCCGAGCCATGGAAGCCGTGGCCGCCGCCAGACGCGAGCTGCCACCGGGCGGTCTTGTGCCGAGTGACTATGTTTTCGACGGCCTCGGCCCGGACGGTGCACCGGCCAGATTGAAGCTCTCCGAGCTATTCGCCCCAGGCAAAGACTCGCTGGTCATCTACAACTTCATGTTCCCTCGCTTTCCACAAGATGATCGGCCCGGTCCCAGCGAAGGCTTGACGGCGCGACTGAAAAAGGAGGACGGTCCGTGCCCCAGTTGCACGGCTTTCCTCGATTCGCTGGACGGCGCAGCGCAGCACGTGGAGCAGCGAGTCAATTTCGCCGTGATCGCCAAGGCTCCGCTTGACCGCCTGATCGCGTTTGCCAAGGATCGCGGATGGCGGAATCTGCGCCTTCTGTCGGCAGCCGGGAACGGCTTCAAGCGCGACTACCATGCCGAATCACCCGAAGGCCTTCAGTTGCCCATGATGACTGTCTTGCTTCGGCGCGGCGATGAGATCCGGCATTTTTGGAGTTCGGAGATGATGTATGCCCCAACCGACCTGGGCCAGGATCCGCGCCATAACGGCACCATCGAGGCGCTCTGGAACATCTTCGACCTTACTCCGGCGGGCCGTTCGTCCGACTGGCATGAACAGCTGGATTACGACTGCTGTCATAGCGAAACGCCCTTACTCCGACTGGTCTGAAAGACCGATGCGCTGAACCTCGGCTAAACTTCGGCTGAACCCGGCTGAACTTCAGTTCCTTCCCCGGGCTATGGCCCCGCAGCGGAACCGGTGTTATTTCAGCTATCCAACAGCTGGCGCACGGCATTCTCCAGGCGCTCCGTTAGCTCTGCGTTGGATTCGTTTCCATCCGGAACGACCCTGTCTCCCACAACGACTTCCAGTCCCGGTGGGCGCAGCCAGCGGCGCTGTTGTCTGGCTTCTCCCAGCCCGCGCAAGGCCATCGGCACCACGTTGGTCCGCGACTGCTGCACCAGCATGCCGATGCCAGGACGAAAGTGCTGCAGACGACCATCGTCCGCGCGGTGGCCCTCCGGAAAAACCAGCACGTTATAGCCGTGATCGAGCGCGTGCCCGGCATGCTGAAAACTTTGCCGCAGGCCGGCTCCTGCAGGCATGGGAAACACATTGAACAAAGCCGTGACCAGCCAATACTCGATGGGCGCCAGCAGGTTGAAGAACCAGTTGCCCTGGCTCCTGCGAAGACGCCAGTCCATCAGAATATTTTCGGACATGGCAACCGCCATGCGCCGTCGCACATGCGCTGGAAGCGCGTATAGCAGCAAGGGGCCATCGATATAGGTCACATGGTTGGCAATATAGATGGCCGGTTGAGGACTGTTTGGATCGCTGGGTGAACCTGCCGCTGCTACGTGGCGAACGCGTGGATGCGCCAGCAGCCAGACCAGCGGACGAACAATGATCTCCAGAAAAAGCACACGTGCTGCCTGCACCGGCGCACTCCACGGCCAACGTGGATACGGCAGTTCGAATCGCTGCGCTTCCCGTGGTTGTAGCCGGATAGTTTCCGCAGGCGCGGATTTTTCATCCCCTGCCGATGCCGCAGTCTCTGCTCCTGCAAGGGCGCCGGGTACTGTTGCTGCGGCTGGCCTTTGCGGCTCCAGCTCGCGACGGACCAGTTGCCGCAGGTCGCCGAGCGTATGCGCTGCAGCGAGAGCCTCATCGGAAACAGCAACGCCGAATTCCTGTTCCATCGCCAGCGCCAGTTGCACGCGGGCCAGGCTGTCCAGATGCAAATCGAGCGTAAGATCGGCGGCATCTCCAGCAGCTTCGGCGGATTTGGGCACGGGCTGCCCGGTTGCCGTTTCCAGAAGATGCAGCAGCCGGTCCTGCGGATACGCCTGCGTCTGCTCCGGCTTGGCCCCGTGCAATGGCGACGCCAGCCTTGTGTTGACCCAGGCAGTGACCTGGCGGCGCAACAACTTGCCCAGCGTGGTGTGTGGAAACTCCAACTCCGGCCAGCGCAATGCGTGGCGCACGCGTTGAAACTCCGGCAGGGATTGATTGGCGGCCTGCACGATACGCTGCAATGCGGCATCGCCTGCGCCGTTGACGGCAGTGTCCGCAGAAATATTTCCTTCATCCAGAAGCAGAGCGGCGACAGGCTCCGGTCCATAGGGACCATCCCAGCCAACAACCACGACATCGCGCACACCGGGCTGCCGGCGCAAGGCTTCTTCGATATCCGTCGGATGAATGTTCAATCCCGCAGCGGTCACGATGACATCACCTTTGCGCCCAAGAAAATGCATCTGGCCGCTGGCGTCCATCGCCGCCAGATCGCCCGTGGCCAGCCATGGATCGGAGGTTGGTTCCATGCGTCCCTTGCGCCACATGGATTGCGCCACCATGGGACCGCGCACCAGAATCTCTCCATCTTCGGCCACACGCACTTCGCGGCCCGGCAACAGCTTGCCGACAGAGCCCTGCGCTACGCGGAGGGGATGATTCAGCGTGATCAGCGCCGTGGTCTCCGTCATGCCATAGCCCTGCACCAGCGCGAAGGCCAGCGTGTTCCAGAACAACTCCAGCTCCGCAGGCAACGCAGCGCCGCCACTGACAAAGGCCCAGAACTTCCAGCCAAAGCTGCGATGCACATCGCGAAAATGCCACCAGCGCGTCCAGACACGTTGGGGCTGCGCCGCAGCCAAACGCGCGGAAAGATTTGGCACCGTGGCCTCCAGATGCCTGCGCAGCAGTTCCAGCACGCGCGGCACCACAGCAGCAACGGAGATGCGTTCCGCGCGAATACGTTCCACCAGATGCGCAGCCAGCAGGTTGTCTTCGTAATGCACCTGCGCGGCCAGCAGGGGTGGCACCCACAGGCCCATGAACTGGCCGAAGACATGGCTGAGCGGCAGCGTATGCAGAAAACGCAGCGGATGCACGATGCGTTCATACTTGCGGTACTTGATGATTTCGCTTTCCAGCACCTGCAGGCTGGCAAGCACATTGCCGTGTGTATGCACGACGCCCTTCGGCTCCGACGTTGTGCCAGAAGTAAAGAGAATCTGCAGCGGCGTTTCCCGGTTCAGCGAAGGCTCCGGTGTCAGCAGTGGCGCGACGGGAAGCTGCTGGCGGCATTGCTCGAATGTTAGTTGAGGAATGCGCGAAGGAAGTTGCGACAGATGCGCGGCATCGCCGATCACGAGCAGCGGCGCGACATCGGCCAGCACGCGCGTGGCAAATTCCACGCTGCCGTGGGCGTCCAGCGGAACCACCAGCACGCCACGCAGCACGCAAGCGAAGAAGGCTGCGACCCACTCTGCAGAATTTGCGCCCCACAGCAGCACGCGTTCGCCGGGAGCGATTTTCTGTTGCGCCAGGAGCGCCGAAAATCTTCCAGCCAGATGGGCCAGCTCCGCATACGACGTGGCTACGCGGCGGTTGCCGGGATAGCTGACCACGGCAATCTGCTTTCCGTGGCGGACAAAATCGTCAACAAGACTGGCCAGATGCGATCGCATATTTGCACGGTGCGCGAACTGCCGCGCGATGGCGCGCAGTTGCATGCACTAGGATGATTTTGCCCTGTCGCTGGCGGGAAGGCTAGTCCACTACGCCGGCGATGGTTCTTCCGGCGCGTGCAATCTACGCAGACGCAGACGCTCCACGCGGCGGCTGGACGAGGCCAGCACCTCGAACCGCAGGCCATCCATCTCGATCACTTCGCCGGCCAGAGGAATGCGTCCGGCAACCTCCGTCACCAGTCCGCCCAGTGTTGTCGATTCATACTCGTCCGACAGCAGAAGATCCGCGTCCTGCCCGAAGAGCGCGTCCATGTGTGCCAGCTCAAAGTTACCCGGCACGATCACAGAGCCGTCGGGTTCGTGCTGCGGAGTGTCCTCCCCACCGGGGATTTCATGCTCATCCGTAATAGTGCCGACGATCTCTTCCAGCAAATCTTCAATCGTCACCAGCCCGGCAACACCGCCGTACTCGTCGATGACGATCATCATGTGCTGCTTGTCCTGCTGCATCTCGCGCAGCAGCATCTGTACCCGCTTGGTCTCCGGTGTGAATGCCGCGGGACGCACGATCTGCTCCACGGTGCGATGCGTGGCATCGGCGTCGGTGACCTGCAGCAGATCGTGTACGAAGGCAATGCCGACGATATCGTCGAGCGACTTCTGATAGACCGGGACACGCGAGTAGGCGTGCGTGCGCAGAGCTTCGGTAAAGTTGGCCAGCGTTGTCGTGGTCGAAACGGCAAACATTGCCGGACGCGGCGTCATCACTTCGCGAACGACTTTGTCGCCAAACTCCACAGCAGATCGAATGAGCGCGCGGTCGCTCTCTTCCAGGATGCCCTCTTCCTTACCGGCTTCAATCAACGCCTCGACGGCCTCTGCCGGATGCTCTTCCGTCTCCGGCTTATTCTGTTCGGCCAGCGCAGCCACAGACAGCAGGAAGCCCAGAACCACGGTCACCGGCAGCAGCAGATAAAAAAGAAATCGCAGCAACCAGGTAAGTCGCACGATCCACAAACCGCGCGTCCGCGTAAAAAACAGCTGCGGCAAAAACCGGTTGAAAAACAGGATTACCAGCACGATGGCGAAGAGTGCCTGTGCGATTTCGCCTCCCTTGGGGGGAAGGTCGGCAAACAAGCGGCGATCAAACAGCAGCTCCCCGAATAGCAGAGCCAGCGCCGCGATCGACAAATGGGTCAGCAGCCCCGCGGAGAGTGCAATGCGCTCACGACTCATGCCAAGATGCGGCTCGACGCGCTGCTCCCACGCGTCAATATTTTCCTGAAACTCGCGGGAGAGAAATTTTCCCATTTCAAAATACAAGCGGTCGATGTAGGAGTTCAGCGTGAGCACGACCAACAGCAGCAGCATGACAAAGAAGATGAGGTAGGTCATGCGCGGCCTCTCCGATGTGCGGAGCGCCCAATTTCCGCACGCGCGATGAGAGCCGTAGGCAAGCGAAAGCGTCGCCGCAACTGCTCTTCGCGGGTTGCCATTTCGCCGGAATCGATTTCGTGGTCATATCCGGCCAGATGCAGCAGGCCATGCAGCAGCAGGATGCGCACTTCCGTTTCCAGCGGATGCCGAAAGCTGCGAGCCTGGCGCGCTGCGGTATCGAGCGAGATGGCCAGATCGCCGGCAAGAGGCGGCTGTGTGTTTTTTACGGGTACATCCGCTGCGGGAAACGAAAGCACGTCCGTCGGTTTATCCTTGCCGCGAAATTCGCGATTCAGACGACGCAGGCTGCGGTCGGTCGTCAGCAGAACGGAAACCTGGCCGGAAATGCCGACTGCATGGCGTGCGCGGCGCAGAAAACCGCGTAAAGCAGGCAAAGACGGGGCAGGCGCGCGTAGAGATGGGAATTGTTTTTGAAGACCGCCCGAAGCGGCGTGCGTACCTGGAAGATCGAGCGTAATCATGAGGTAATTGGAATAGATATCGGATTCACGCAGCACAGATGCCGCGCGCAATCGCGTTGTCCTTGCATCGTATCGCAATTTTCTGAACGCAGCGTTATTGCGGCTGCATACGCGCCTTGGTTGTCTGTTCCGCCGGCAAAGCTTCCGGCAGCTCCAGGGGCAGCTCCCGCTGCGCGCGCAGAAAGTTGTCATAAGCGCGCACCACGCGCTGCACCAGCTGGTGACGCACAACATCTTCATTTTCAAAATGACAGAAGCGAACGCCTTCCACACCTTTCAAAACTTCCATCGCTTCCAGCAAGCCGGATTTGCGCGGATTGGGCAGATCGATCTGCGTCACGTCTCCCGTAATCACAGCCTTGGAGTTGTTGCCCATGCGCGTCAAAAACATCTTCATCTGTTCGCTGGTGGTGTTCTGCGCTTCATCCATGATGATGAAGGCATCGTTCAGCGTGCGACCGCGCATAAAAGCCAGCGGCGCGACTTCGATCACATTGCGCTCCAGCATCTTGTCCACGCGGTCCGGCTCCAGCAAATCGTAGAGCGCGTCATACAGCGGGCGCAGATATGGATCGACCTTTTCCTGCAACGTGCCGGGAAGAAAACCGAGCCGCTCTCCGGCTTCGACCGCAGGACGCACCAGCACCATGCGGCTGACTTTTTTGGCGGCGAGTGCAGCGACGGCCATCGCCACAGCCAGGTAGGTTTTGCCCGTGCCAGCCGGGCCAATGCCAAAGACCATGTCCGACTGCTCAATAGCATCGAGATAATGCCGCTGATTCAGCGAGCGCGGCTGCACCATGCGGCGAATGCCGCTGGAGCGCTGCTTGCCGCTCTCCACCAGGCTGCGCAATGTAACTGCGGGATCGGCCACCACCAGTTTCAGCATGCCGTTCAGCTCGCCGTTCTGCAGCGTCACGCCACTTTTTCGCAGCGCTTCATAATCGGCGAAGATGCGCTCGACACGCGTGATGCTCTCCGCTTCGCCTTCAATGTACAAGGCATCGGAGCGCAGGTTGATGCGTACTTTCAGGGAGTCTTCCAGGAGATGTAGATTTTCGTCGCGGGTGCCAAACAACGGCTCAATATTGGGAGTGATCTCGATGGCCTTTTTCATCAATGCGTTGGATTCCCTTCCTCAGGGTTGGGTTGGAACTGGGGGACACAGTGCTCTGCCGCGCGAACGGGTAGCAGCGCAGAACACCTATAGGTAAAGGATGCAGAGTGTGGAAGAACCGATGCAAACACAGCAGCAGCGGATGCTTTGGCGGTTGGCGCCAATTTGCTTTCGTGGCTGGTCAGCGGGACGATGATGGGCACAGAGTAGCTCCGGGAAACGAGCGCGTCAACCGGCAAACGAAAAAAATTGCGGCAAATGGAAAATTTTGCACCTGCACGATCCCCGCATGCCGCAACCCATGCAGCTGACACGGGCCAGTTGCAATGAGTTACATTGGTTGCAGTAATTTCTGGAGCGCCTCACCATGAGATTTTCCCGCCCTGGCTACGCGGCTGCCATCGTGGCCGCCTTCTCGATTGTTTTGACCCCTGCAGCATTTTCGCAAAACTCACCGGGCCCTCAACCGGTTCCGCTGCCCCCGCCGATCGTTGCGCCCGCAGACACAGCCTATCCCGGCACCATCGATCTGCTGGTCAATCTGACGGACGACACACGCGGCATTGTCGGCGTGCATGAGACGATCCCTGTTACGCCCGGCAGCCATCTGACGCTGCTGTATCCGCAGTGGATTCCCGGCAACCACTCTCCGACCGGGCCGATATCCAAGCTGGGCGGTCTGGTGGTGACGGACCAGGGCAAGCGCGTGAACTGGGTGCGTGACCGTGTGAACGTCTACGCCTTTCACATCCATGTTCCGCAAGGCGCAAGCAAGCTCGACGTCGACTTCCAGTATCTTTCTCCGCTTCGCGGCAGAGAGGGCCGCATCCGGTTCACCACGGAGATGGTGGACCTGTCGTGGAACACCGCACTGCTGTATCCCGCAGGACATTTCTCGCGGCGCATCACCTTTTCGCCAAGCGTAAAACTGCCGGAAGGCTGGAAGTTTGCGACCGCACTGGAGACCAGTGCGCAGGATGGCAATCTTATCCACTTCAAAGATACGACGCTGAACACGCTGGTCGATTCTCCGCTCTATGCGGGCCTTTATTCCAAGCGTCTGGACCTGTCGACCGATAGCAGCAACCAGGTCCATCTGGATGTCTTCGCCGACCAGCCGAGCGATCTCGCCATTACGCCGGAAGAGTTGCAAGCCCATCGCAATCTGGTAGAACAGGCGGCCAAGCTGTTCCAGTCGCATCACTACAGCCATTACGATTTTCTGCTTTCCATCAGCAAGAAAGTTGGCGGCGAGGGACTGGAGCACCATCAATCCAGTGAAGACGGAACGGACGCCAACTACTTTACCGATTGGGCTGCAGGCGTCGATGAAAGCGATCTGCTGGCGCACGAGTACACGCATTCATGGAATGGCAAGTTCCGGCGGCCAGCCGACCTGTGGACGCCGAACTTCAATGTTCCCATGCAGGACGATCTGCTGTGGGTATATGAAGGACTGACCCAATATTACGGTTATGTGCTGACAGCACGCTCCGGGATGCGGACACCCGCGCAGACGCGCGATCTGATGGCGGAGATTGCCGCCTACTTCGACATCAGCCAGGGCCGCACATGGCGCCCCCTGGTCGACACCACCAACCAGCCGACGATTTCGCAGCGATCTCCGGTGACCTGGGTAAGCTGGCAGCGTTCGGAAGATTACTACGACGAAGGACTGCTCATCTGGCTGGATGCCGATACCAAAATTCGTGAGATGAGCGGCGGCCAGAAATCTCTCGATGACTTTGCCCGGCTCTTCTATGGAATCGACAACGGCAGCTATATCACGAAGACCTACACCTTCGATGACATCGTGGCTGCGTTGAACAAAGTTCAACCGTACGACTGGGCCACATTCCTGCGCACGCGGGTGTATGAACTGGCTCCGCATACGCCGGAAGACGGCTTTACCCGTGGCGGCTATCGCCTCAGCTACAGCGACACCGCTCCGGCATGGTTGAAGGCTGCAGAAGCGGCATCCCCCAGGCGCGGCATCAGCTTCGCTACGTCGCTGGGTTTCAGCGTCGGTAAGGGTGGCGCTTTGGGCAATGTCTGGTGGAACAGCGTCGCCTTCAAAGCGGGCATCACGCCGAACATGCAATTGCTGGCCGTGAATAGCGAGACCTACACGGCGGACCGGCTGCGCGCCGCCATTGTCGCGGCGGAAAAGAGCAAGGATCCCATCAAACTGCTGATGAAGCGAGGCGATACCATCCTGAGCTTTGATCTGGATTACCACGACGGGCTGCGCTATCCGTCTCTGGAACGCGTGAATGGCACTCCCGATCGTCTGGATGCCATTCTTGCCCCCTTGAAATAGCGGCATGGATGCGGAATGTTTCGAGAGGATGCGGAGGACGGCACAGGCAGCAACTGTCCTTCGCATCGTTACGGTTTCGGTTGACCGGGTGCCGCGATTCCCTTAAACTTAAGAATTGCGACCCGATTGATTTTTCTTTCTTCTATTTGACCGGGTTTCGCATTCTATTCCAGACCAAAAGTTTAGTTTTAAGCGAAAGAGAGTTTCATGGCGAATCACGTATCCTCGCTGAAGCGAGCCCGGCAGACCGAAACCCGCACGGCCGTCAATCGTGCCAACCGTACCAAGATGCGCAGCAGCCTGCGCGCCATGCGCGAGGCCCTGACAGCGGGCGACGCCAAGGCAGCCGGTGAGCAGTACAAGAAGACGGTATCGATCCTGGACAAAAGCGTGCAGAAGGGCGTGCTGCATGACAACACCGCCTCCCGCTACAAGAGCCGCCTGAACACGCGGGTCAAAAATCTGACCGTTAAAAAGAGCGCCTAGGCATTCCAGATATCAACGAAATACCCCAGGTGAGCTGTCCGCACCTGGGGCATTCGCTTCATGAGAAGCCAGCATTTTTTATCCGCAGAGCTCATCCAGCAAATCTACCCAGCGATCTCCATAGTCTTTCCATCCGCCCAGATGCTGCACGCGCTGCAGGGCTGCGGCGCGCATCTGCTGCTGCAAGGAACGGTCGTCAGCCAGTTGCTGCAGGCGATCCGTAACGGCCTGGGCATCGCGTGCGGGCACGATGAAGCCCTCCTTGCCGTCGGCAAACAAATCTTCGCTGCCGGAGTTTGGCGTGGCAATCACCGGGCAGCCGCAGGCCATCGCTTCGCCCTGCACCAGAGCCAGCCCTTCCTCGATGCTGGGCAACACCAGAACGTTGCTGGTGCTCAGATAGTCTGCCAACTGGCTGCGCGAGACAACTCCGAGGAACTCGACCTGATCGAGCGGCAACCGGGACAGCAGCGGGCGCATCTCGGATTGCAGCGCTCCCACCATACGCAGCCGCTTGTGCGGATGCCGTAGACGCGCAAAGGCCTCCAGCAGATAGGGCACGCCCTTGCGCAGACCGATCTGGCCGGCAAAGATCACGTTGAATTCTTCCCGTGCGGGCTCCCCTTGCGGATGAAAACTATCCAGCCGCACCCCATAGGGAATCACGCGAATCTTCTCCGCCGGTAGCCCCTGGGCGACAAAGCTGCGCGCGGCAAAATGCGAGGGGACAGTGATGCAATCCGCCAGCGCATACTGCTGCTCTTCGCGCTCGGTGTCGCGGGAATCGTGTGTAACAATTTCCTGCCCCCAGTTGCGAAATTCCTCGCTGACAGTCCTGCCTTGAAAGCGTGCATGGGTGGAACCGCGATCGCAAATGTATTTGCCTCCACGCGATTGCAGCATCCGCCCCGTGTCCACAGCTGCGCCGGAGATAGCAATCAGCGCGTCGGTCGGGGGAATGCGTCGCTTGATCCAGGCATCGAAGGCCAGACCGTTCCACCAGTCCAGGTCCTCCGTCCAGCGCGAAGGATACATGCCATAGCGGGCCAGCGCCGCCATGCCGGTGTGGAACCAGGGAAAGGTTTCGACATGCTCGTGCGGCAGGCCCTCCCGCTGCAGGCGAAACCAGGGAAAGGTGGAGTAAACGGTCTGCAGGTAGCCGTGTTGGCGCAGTTGGTGAGCCAGTTCAAAGTGGTGAAATACCCCAAAGACGGCCAGGGAGACGCGCATGCAGAAGTGCCTTTCGCACCGGGCAGAGGAAACTGTTTCCGTGCAGCAAGGTGTTTTCCCCTAACGTATCAGGAACGCGGTCCGCGCGTGGGAGTTTCTGCAACAGCTCCCAACGGCTGGGGCTCGATATCTACCCCCGGCGTAGTCTGTGCCTTTGCGCGATTCCTTAAGAATCGTGGCCGGGGCCTCCCGGGGACCCGCACTCTTTCCACAGCTTTTCCCAATTCCATATCCCGTCCGAAGCTTTGTACGGCAACGGGAATCCGAGCTGATGCGCGAGCATACACACCTGCCCGCGATGGTGGGCTTCGTGAGCAAGCATGTAGCACAGCATTTCCGGGCCGACCGGCCACGATGGAGCCAGGGCGTCTCTGCGGAACTTCTCGACGCGACCCCCACCGTCGCCGAGCGCTTCCGCGAGCATCTCCGCACAGCGAGCGGCGCTCTCGGCCAATGCCGCACGGGCCTGCTGCGGCGTGCAGTGCGCGCGGCTGAGCTGGGTTGGAACCTTCAGGTGCGGAGCTGTAAGCCTGACCCACTTAGAGCGGACATTGTGCATGTGCGTGAAGATCGCCACAATGGTGCGGACGTTGCCGGGCGCTTTGGCTTTCCAGGCGGCAGGGTCCAGATGTTCGATAAGCACCTGGTTCATGCGATCATTGGCGGCAAAGATCTGGACTGCGGCTCTGCCGAGTTGCGTGTGAACCCTGGGTTGACGTGTGGTCACGGCTCCCTGCTCCTTGCAGCCATAATACGTCCGGGCTATCGGCAATCTGCAAACCGACCCATACCGCTTCTACTGGTTGGAATCTCGTGGGCAGATTCCCTGCCTCAAAAATTGTAGAAGCTATTTCCCAATGGGTTCGATGGTTACGCCGGGTGGAGCTTTTGCGGCCTGATCGAGAAGGGGTGCGGTTTCGTTCTTGAGGTACTTATCCAGAAAACTTCTATCCAGTGCCTCGGTCAGCAGTAAATTGCTCAGCGCGGTCGAAGCCTTTGCGGAACCCGGGGTAGCGCTGAGGAGCAGTCCATCGCTGAAGCTTGCGTGTGTCATGCCTGTCCCGCTGAGCACAATGCGGTAGCTGCCTGCTTTGCATGCATCCAGTTGCTGACGTTCGTGCGCGAGATATTCGTTCCAATGGGCGCGTGATTCCCCCATCCGAGCCAGCAAGTCGTCCGTAGGATGCTGGTCCATCTCGATCAACAAAAACGGCTGGTTGAACGATGTGTGGTCGGGATAATCGAAGAAAGCGCCTACGGGATTCACCTCGCCATCTTCGCTGATGCAAGCCTTCATGCGAGGATCCAGTTGACACGCCCGCACCGTGAGCGTTCCCCCATAGGAGTGGCCGACCGCCGCGACTCGTTTCAGGTCCATGATCTTCACCAGAGGAGTCTTTCCCTCCGCGAGGGTATTGAGAACAAACAGAACGTCCTCTGCGCCCGTCTGCGTTCCCTCTTCTGCCGCGGCAATCATCGCTTGCATCGGGTTCTTCGGAGGCGAGGGTGGCGACGGAGGATCACGATACAGACGGATGCGGCCGTCCGGAAAAAGGACCAATCCTGCCGCGTCTGTATGTTCGATCGCAACCACCACGTACCCGTGGCTCACCAGATCTTCAATCTGAGCCGTGTAGGAAAACGTCGTGCTGGTGATGCCGTGAGAGAAGAGGACGACTGGAAATCCTCCCGGCTGGGTGACAGGCCGAGCGTTGGAAACCGCATGGGAAGCAATGACACCGGAGACAATCAAGGGCCAGCGCGGACCAAATACGTTTTGCGCTGCCTCCTTTGCGGCAGGGTTGTTGTTGATCTGACTCGCGCCGGGGAAATATTCTCCCTTTGGCTGCCGGTCGGACTGCTGCGCCGGATACCAGATGTAGACCATCAGCTCTCGATGCTTCGCAGGGTGCGAAGAGAAGGAATCGGCACGCGCTGTATCGATCCAATCGAATGCCTGGCGGCCAATGGAATATCTGCCCGATGGAACCGGAAGCGCCGGCAGAAGCGTACTGGGAGAAACGCCTGGTGGATGGGAAGCGGCTTGACCCTTCGCAATCGCGCTGAGAACCAGAAGAGCGAGCACGCATCGGGCGCAGGCTTTGTACTTCATCTCAATATCCCCGATCCTTCTGTTGCAGCGGCAATGGGACGCGGAGACACGTTGGCAACGATTGCCCTGGACAAAGAGAAAGGGCCATTCGCACGTGCCTTCTACTGATTGGAATCGTGGGCAATGGCGTAGTATCCCTGGCGGGCCTGGACGCGGAGCTTCTGGCCGTTCTGGGTGCATTCCACGCGAATCTTGCGATAGGTGCCATCGACCTTCTTATTGGTTGGCGTGTAGCTGACCAGATACTGCGTCCGCAGTTCGCTCTCAATCTCCTCAAAGGCACCTTCCATCTTTTTGCCGTTGCTGCCGATGGTGAAGACCTGTCCACCGGTGGCGTCAGCCAGCCTGTGCATGGCGCTCTCGCCGGCGTAGGCAAACATGCGGTAGGCGCCGGGATCGGAGATCAGCAGCACGTAGTTGATGGCATCGGCCTTCTGCGCTGACTCGATCGCGCTGTTCTCGCTCTCCTGGCTGCCTTCATCCTGGCCATCGGTCAGCAGGATGAGCGCCTTGCGCCCGCTCTCGCGGCTCAGCTTATCGTTGGACGCCAGATAGATGGCATCGTAGAGCACGGTGCCCTTCGGCTTGCCAACGTCCGGGACGGTTCCGTTGGCATAGTTGCTGGTGTTACCGACGATCTGGGCCTTGTCCATGGCGCGTGCAATCTCACTGGGATTGTTGGTGAAATCGTTCATCAGATCGACAGTGAGGTCGAAGGAGATAAGGAATGCCTCGTCCTTCGGGCGCATGACGCGCTTGAGAAATGCGTCGCCGGTCTGCTGCTCCATGGGCAGCACGCTCATCTGGCTCAGACTGGTGTCCAGCATGATGCCCAGCGTCAACGGCAGATCGGTCTGCGCAGAAAAATTCTTGATCGTTTGCTGGACGTTGTCTTCATAAACGACACATTCATCCTTCGTCAGAGTAGGGATGAGCGCGCCGCGCTTGTCCCGGGCAACAAAGTACAGATTGACCAGATTCGTGGTGACCTTAAAGGTGGTTACCGGTTGGCCTGTCTGCAGCTGCGGCCCCTGGCTGGTGTCGTCCCCGCCGCCCGGAGGGGCATCCGGTGAGGGAGCTATCTGGGCAAGCAACGGAGCGGCAAAACAGCAAATAAAAACGAGAATCAGAAGGAATCGGCGCATGGACCTACCATTCGGTTGGACATATCCAGTATGAAACTTCGGCAACCGGACGGCAACCTGATGTCCACTTTGACGCTTCACACCATACAATAGGGAGAGACGTCAGCAGTGGAATGACAGGCGCTGTTCCCACCTCAGAGATTCTGAGGACGTTGGATGGGTATCTTCAGGGGGTTGCAGTGAAGTTGGGTACTTTAACAGTTGCACTTTTGCTGTGCGGCGGCATGCTGCTGCAAGCGCAACAAAATCAGCAGGTTCCAGAGGCACCGAGCTCCACTGCACCGGCCGCCCCTACACCGCAGCAGCCGGCCGCTACGCCGGGCTCGCTCGCGCTGCCGAATTTACTGCAGGACGTAACGCCGGGACAAGGCACCACCTCCAGCAGCAAGGATGACAGTGCTGGACCGGATCAACAGTCGACCCCGCCTGCCGCGCAGGCACAGCAGCCGCAGAGCAATGTTCCTCCGCCGGAACAACCGGTGCCGGGAACCGGATCTTCCGCAGCCGCCTACATTCTGCGTACGCGTGTGAATGCTGTCCAGGTACCGGTCATCGTAAAGGACTCCAAGGGAAATCTGGTTGCGGGCCTGCAACCGCGCAATTTCAAAATCTTTGAAGATGGCGTACAACAGCAGGTGAATTTTTTTACCGTGGACCCATTTCCCATCTCAGTAGCGTTTGTCATTGATCAAAGCCTGCCGGAAGACACCATGAAGCGGGTGAACGATGCGTTGGGCGCATTGCAGGGAGCCTTTGCCCCATACGATGAAATGGCCGTCTACACCTACGCTTCGCACGTTACCCAGGCCACGGGCTACACCGGCGCCGAAAGTCAGCGCCTTACCGCGGTGCTGGATCGAGTGAAAGCTCCGGGACGGGACATGGAGGTGCCGAGCGGCTATGGACCCATGGCGGAAGGCCCGATTATCAACGGTCACACCATCGATCCCAATGTAACGCCCATGCACAACGGCACCTTTGTGCCCATCATTCCGCACGAAATCCACACACTGAATGACGCGATTCTGGAAGCGGCCAACGGCCTGTCGCAACGCGGCAAGGGTCGCCGCCGCATCGTGTACGTCATCAGCGATGGCAAGGAGCATGGAAGCACGGCGTCGTACAAGGAAGTGGTGCGCTACCTGCTGACCAACCAGATCGCCGTCTACGGCACATTGGTCGGCGATTCTGCAACGCCCGTCCTCGGCTTTCTCGACAAATATCACCTACCCTTGCTGAGCGGACAATTGGGTACCGACGACATTCTGCCCAAGTACACGACAGCCACCGGCGGCCAGTTGGATGTGGAGCTTTCGCAGAACGGCATCGAGCGCAGCTTTGCCAAGATTGCTCAGGAAGTGCGCTACCAGTACACGCTGGGCTACAACAGCCACCGTTCCGTCTATGACAGCCGGTACCGTCACATCGAGGTCCAGGTACAGCTTCCTAATATGACAGTCGTAGCCAAACAGGGCTACTACCCAACCGCGACTGCCATGCACTAACCCGAAATGTTCGTGGAACGCGATCAATGAGTGCGACCACCCTGACAGTTGTGCTCGGCCTGAGCGCAGCTGTCATTTGGGGCGCGGGAGATTTCTCCGGCGGCATGAGCGCGCGCCGCCTGCCTGTTCTGCCCGTGATCGCCATTGCCCACGGCTTCAGCATGGTGTGCCTGTTGGGATTGGTGTGGTTCTTCCACCAACCGGCGCCCACCGGCATGCCGTTTGCCTGGGGCGTGATCGCGGGCGTTGCCAATGGCTGCGCTCTGCTTGCCTTTTACCGGGCGCTCTCTCTGGGTAATATGGGCGTGACGGCGGCCCTGAGCGGATTGTTGACGGCAGCGCTGCCTGTCCTCTTCAGCCTGATGACCATTGGCGCGCCCCTCCCACGGCAACAGGTGGGACTGGTGCTGGCGGCCGTGGCAATCTGGCTGATCGGCAGCCAGCCTAAGGCAAATCCAAACAATGCCAGCCTGCAACAGCAAAGACATCAGCGACAGCAATGGATTCTCTCTATGGTTGCCGGAGTCGGCTTCGGCATCTTTTTAATCACGATGAAGCTGGCAAATCCGAGCGGACTGCTATGGCCTCTGGTGACGGGGAAGATTGGCAGCCTGTCTATTGTGCTGCCCGGCTTGCTTTTCGTTACTGTCTTTCACCGTAGGCGCAGCAGGCCGGAATCCCACGATGCTGGCCATACTTACGACGCAGGCCATGCCCGTGACGACGAAACGCGCGCGCCGTTACCGGCGAAACAGGCGATGTCGTCCAACCTGCGCCTGGGCATGATGCTGGCGCTGCTGGCTGGAATTTTTGACACCAGCGGAAATTTTCTTTTTGTTCTCGCCACGCGCGTCGGCAGGCTGGACATTGCTGCCGTGCTTTCTTCGCTCTATCCTGCGTCCACCATTTTGCTGGCCGCATGGCTGCTGCATGAACGGGCTTCGAAACGGCAAACTTTGGGCATGGCTTCGGCTGTGCTCGCTGTGGTGCTGATCGTCCGGTAATCCGGATGCATCTGCTTCCGCTACAAACGAATTTTGCTCGCGTCAAAGCTGGGCTTGGGATACTTCATCTTCAGATCGCGCAGGGCCTGCACCATCACTCCGGAGATGAAAACGTTGCGATACCACTTGTGGTCTGAGGGAACGATGAACCAGGGCGCATGTTTGCGGCTGGTATGCGTCAACACGTCTTCGTATGCTTTTTGATAATCGGGCCAGTAGCGGCGCTCGGCAAAGTCCGCCGGGCTCATCTTCCACTGTTTGTCGGTGTTGTCGAGCCGCTCGCGCAGACGCCTGGTCTGCTCTTCATGACTGATGTGCAGGAAGAACTTGAGAATCGTGACCCCATTTCGCGCCAGCATCTGCTCAAAGTGGACGATCTCTTTCATACGCGTCCTGGCCTCGTCTTCCGTGATCAGCTTGTGAACGCGCGTAACGAGGACATCCTCATAGTGCGAACGATTGAAGATGCCGATCTTTCCCCGTGGCGGAATGGCCTTGTGCGCGCGCCAGAGAAAATCGTGCCGCGCTTCCAGCGGCGTTGGCACTTTGAACGGAGTGACGTCGCAGCCCTGCGGGTTCACCCCGGTAAAGATGTGCCGGATGGTGCCGTCTTTGCCCGCCGTATCCATGCCCTGCAGAACCACCAGCACAGCATGCTTGACTTCGGCAGTTAACAATTCCTGCAACGCATCCAGTTTGGCGCGATGATCCTCAAGATCGGCTTTGGCTTCCTTTTCCGATTTGTATTTCCCGGTATAGCTGGAGGAAACATGAGAAAGCCGCACTTTTTCATGCGGCTTAACACGATAAGATCTGTTTGTCTTCATGGAAGATCAGGATACGTGAAATTCAGGATTGGAATAGCCAGCGACTTCCCACAGCTTACAAGAATTCCTGCTTGCGCAGATTACTTGGTTTCCGTCGTGGTGCTCTTGGCGGTCGTCGATTCTGCCTTCGCAGCTTCGGGCTTCGCAGCATCATCTGAGCCAATGCCCTTGATGCCATCCTTGAAACCGCGAATGCCTTCGCCCAGTCCCTTGCCCAGTTCCGGCAGCTTACGCGGACCGAAGAGCAGAAGCGCAACGACAAGTACAAGAATCAAATGCGTGGGTGTTAATAATTCCCCCATACCTTACCTCCGCAGGCAGCAGATCAACATCTCTGCAGCCGCCTAACACATTATTGTCGCACATTGCGAGTAAGTATCCCGCGACAGAGAAATACGCCGGTTTGCCGTCCAGATCAAGATCCGTCTGTTGGAAGTACGTGCATCAGCTTCTGGCGGATTTTTTGATAATACTGCCAGAGGTTTTCGCTGTCTCCCATCGTAAGCCGGCGATGGACCTTCATCAGGGGGTAAAGCTGGGCTCCGCGAATGTTGACTGCTGGAACGGTGAAGGCCGTGCCAGGATACTGGGCCAGCTCCCAGGTACCCTCCCAGCGCTGGCGAATCACCTCTCCAAAATAGCTGCCCCAGAGCTTGGTTTCGTACTCGATCTTGTCTTTGTCCTCGGCGGGCAGACTGGTGGCGACATTGGTCAGGATGGTTTCCAGCGGCTCCAGCGTAGCCTCGGAATAATCCAGATGAAAACCAAAACGGTCCTTGGCGGATTCAATGGCCTTGCCGGCGTTGGCCTGCATCATCTGGGCGATGGATTCATAAGCAACCATGCTTTCAGGCTATCAGGGGCACGTGAGAACTGTCTCGGTTTGTCTGTGGTCCCGGCAAACGCGCCTCCGCTCCTTTCAGCATAGATTTCCTTGTTCCACGCACAGCGGCAAACACAATCCCGCTAGCGATCGATCCTCTGCATGTTCGCGGCCTCATAACGATCGCCCGCAATTTCATTCTGAGGAACAGCAGCCTCCAGCTCCGCAACTTCATCCCGAGTCAGCCGGATGTTTGCCGCAGCGGCGTTCTCCTCTAAATATTTCCTTCGCTTCGTTCCGGGAATCGGCACCAGATCGTCCCCCTTTGCCAGCACCCATGCCAGCGCCAGTTGACCGGCCGTTACAGCCTTACGCTGCGCGATAGATTTCACCCGCTCGACCAACACCTGATTCCTGTCAAAATTTTCCCCGGCAAATCGCGGATATCGTTGCGCCCGTGAATCGTTGGCCGATAGATCGCTCGCCTTGGCAATGGTGCCGGTCAGAAAACCCCTCCCCAGCGGACTGTACGGCACAAAGCCAATTCCCAGTTCTCGCACCGTGGGAAGAATTTCCTTCTCCGCATGCCGCTCCCACAGCGAATATTCCGTCTGCAGTGCCGTGATGGGATGCACCTTGTGTGCGCGTCGTATCGTCGCGGGCGACGCCTCCGACAGTCCCAGGTACTTCACCTTGCCTGCCTTCACCAGCTCTGCCATCGTGCCCACCGTCTCCTCAATCGGAGTTTGCGGATCGACCCGATGCTGATAGTACAGATCGATGTGGTCCACACCCAAGCGCTTCAGCGAAGCATCGCAGGCTGCTTTCACGTACTCCGGCCTGCCGCTGATCTCCCAGAATTTGGGGTCGTCCTTCTTGCGGATATTGGCGAACTTCGTGGCAAGAAAAACCTCATCCCGGCGTCCGCGGATCGTCTTCCCGATCAACTCCTCGTTATCTCCGATTCCATAGGTGTCGGCGGTATCGAAGAAATTGACTCCCAGCTCCAGCGCACGCAACAGCGTCGCTGCCGACTCTGCATCGTTCCGCTCCCCATAAAACTCACTCATTCCCATGCAACCGAGTCCCATGCGGGAGACGACCGCGCCCTGCGAACCAAGCTTCACCTTGTTCATGCTCATATCCTTTTAGATGGGAGATATCCGCACTCGGTTTCCTTTTATTGGATCGTTCTGGCTCGCGTTTCTGTCTGGCTTGCCTGTCCATCAGAGCAAGCCGTGATCATGCTTACCTGATCATGCTTATCTATGGATATTCCCGGATCGCATATTTCCGGCACATATATTTCCGGATCATGTATTTCCGGATCATGGATTCTGCTGATCTTTCTCAGCACAACAACCGTCCTGATTCTGCTGGTGCTGCACCTGACGAATCTGGGTCTGCTGATTCATCAAAGAATGCCGGACCGATCCGTCGAAGAAACACCCAACGCCTGAAAAAATACACGCTTGGAACCCAGTCGTTACGGCATGACTGCGGCTCGTTGGGAAAGAAGGTACGCCGTTCGCCCATCCGCTGTTTGGCTTTCCTGCGCGGATGTCTTCTTCAGCGGTGTGCCTTCAAAGTCCTGATATGCGTAGGACGGATGATGGTCCGTAGTCATTCCTACCGTGACGAATTCTACGGACCGGGGCGCTGATGGTATCTTTCCGCCAAACCAGCGTGGATCTTCCTGCTGCGTCCACGTCACCAGAGAGATTACGGAGCCCGCTGGATAATCCGGCTGCGTATTTGTCCGTACATACTGCACCGCCTCATCATTACCGAAGACCGTGTACATGGTTGCGCTCTTCTGATCGATGGCCGAGGTAATCACCTTCCACTGCAGCGGATTGTATGGAAGATCGCCAGCCAGCGCCGCGTTCTGATTCAGCCGGGTTGTCACCCTGGAATTTTGTTGCGTGCAACCCAACACGCCCAGCAGCAACCCTGTACCGAGAAGACCGATCGTTTTCATCTCGAATCTCACTGTTGCCCCCTTGCTGTTTGCCCTGGGATGGGAAACGTAAAGACATAATCATTCTGACGCACGGGAGTATGGCAGCTGACGCACTCACCGGTAAATGCTGCGTCCTTTCCGTATGGCTTCAGATCCGTGCCCAGCCATCGTCCCCATCCCCAGCCTGCGGTGGAGGCATATTTTCTGCTGTCCTTGATCATGAGTTCCACCTGCTGGAACGCACCGGTCTTCACGAAGCCTTGTCCATCGGGCTGTTCGTGCCATGTCACCTTGGCAAAAATTGTTCCATCCGGCCATGGGTTGATGTGATTTTCGGCGATCGCCTGAATGGCGACATCGTTCCCCAGAATGACTCGCATGGTGTGATTGTCAAACCGCTCCGTACTGCTGATCGCCCTCCAGTTTTTGTAATCGGGAACGAACGCAACGCCGTTGGGCGCATCCTGCACGTGCTGTGACGGCGTTGTGCCATCGGCCTGAACCCATTGGGAATATTGTGTGTCTCCGGCGGTCACCTCGGCGGATGTGGCCGCTGGCGCGGGAGATGGCGGCGCAAGGTACGCACGCAGCACGGCCAGTTGCGCCGGGGTTACTACGGAGTAGGGATGCACCCGCCGATACGCAGATAACGGCATGGCTCCCAGTTGAATCTGATTGACTGCTTCGAACAATGCACCCTTCTGCTTCGCCTCCGGTTCGGCGCCGATCTCTGAAAAATTCAGATGCTTTCTAGCCTGGTTCACATCGCTGGTCACAAGCCAGTACGCTGGAACCACCTCGTCAAACCATGGCAGCTTCGTTTCATTGGAGTGACAGCTATAGCAGGAATTTCTAAGGATCGTTTTCACTTCCGGCGGCGCCTGCAGGTCTGCTGTTACCGGCGGATTCGTCAACTTAGGTCGTATACATTGAAGGCCCAGGAAGATGAGAAAAGCCACTCCAGCAACCCAAAGGATGGTCCGAACGAGAGGGTTGGAATTTGCCGCCATGCTTTTATCCTCCGGGGCTCTGCATCGCCCGGTCCGGTTTAGGCATTCCCTGGAGGGCGTGCTGCATACAGACTATTCCAGGTCCTCAACTGCCTGGAAGGAGTGTTTCCGAAGCAGATCGCCGGCGAGCTTTAGGTCGCCGGCGCGGAAGGCTTCGATAATAGGTCCGTGCGTGGCGACGGCTTCAGGCAAGCGGTGAGAGTCCGCCATCCGCTGCACATTCAGACGCGAACGCATGCCGATACCGAGGGATTTCCAGACACGTACCAGCTCCTTGTTTTCGCAGCAAAGCACAATGTGGCAATGAAAATATTTGTTGTGCAGGGCCACACTCAGTAAATCTCCGGCAACAACGGCTGCCTGCATCGCGGCAAATTCCTTCTCAAGATACTCCACGTCCGCAGCTGCAAATCCACGAATGTACTGCGTCGCCGCCTGCTCCAGAACACCGCGCAGTTCATAGGTGTCGCGCAACTCACGTGGAGAAATGGCGCGCACGCGTGTGCCGCGATAGGGTTCCAATTCCAGAACGCGCACGGCTTCCAACTTGCGCAATGCCTCTCGCACCGGAGCCTGGCTTACCTGAAATTCACGGGCCAGAGTCAACTCTTTCAGGCGATCTCCGGGCTGATAGGTGCCATCGGAAATGCGATCGAGGATGGTCCAGCAGATGCGGTCATGCATGCAGCTGCGATCCAGCGCACCGATGCCCCCGTTTGCTTCCTCCGTGGTCATCCTTGCATCTTCGATGTCTATATCCATCTGACTCATAATCTTTCTCCGTATCGTTACGTTTTGTGGATGTCTTTTATAACTTCGGCAACTGGCTTACATCCCATCCCCCACCCAGTGCTTTGATCAACAGCACGCTGGCGGCCATGCGGCGTGTACCGATCTGCGATGCTACCAGTTCGTTCGACAACGTGATGCTCTGCGCCGTAATGACATTCAGATACGTATCCAGGCCGCCTTTGTATAGACTCGTTGCAATCTGTTCCTGCTGCTGCGCCGCGGCAACGGCATCCTGTTGGGTCTGGGCTTCTCCCTGTAGCACGCGCAGTGCAGCGAGATTGTCCTCTACCTCCTGATACGCAGTCAGCACCGTCTGTCGATAGGTAGCGACATTGCCGTCATAGGCTGCCTGCGCCTGCACGCCCTGCGCATGACGCCGTCCCCAATCGACGATTTCATCGCTCCCGGACACGCCGAAAGACCACAGCGAACTGGGCCCGGTAAACCAGTTGCCCGGATGCGCGCTCTCAAAACCTCCCAGACCAGTCAGAGAAAATGTTGGATAGTAGGCTGCGCGGGTAATGCCAATCTGCTCATTGGCGGCGGCCATGGTGCGTTCCGCCGCGGCAATGTCCGGACGCCGCTCCAGCAACTGCGATGGCAATCCCACGGGAATCGCAGGAGGCTGGGCAGCAATCACGCGCGGCGCAATCGAGAAGGAAGACGGTGGCTGCCCCATCAGTACCGCGATGGCATGCTCATACTGTGCACGCGCTACGCCGACATCCTGATCCTGCGCGAGTGTCGTCTCCAGCTGCGTGCGTGCCTCCGCCACATCCAGCTGCGAACCGAGCCCACCATGAAACAGGTCTTGTGTCAGCTGCAGCGACTTCTCATACGCAGCCACAGTCTGATCGAGAATCTGCTTCTGCGCATCCAGACCGCGTAGCTGAAAATAATCCACCGCCAGTTCGGCCTGCAGACTTAAGCGGACATTCTGAACATCTGCAGCGCTGGCCTGCGCATTTTCTCGCGCCTGTGTAACGGAACGCCGTATGCGACCCCAGAAATCCGGCTCCCAACTCACGTTGAGCGGCAAATCAAAATCGTTGTACTGGTTCGTGATGCTGTTAAAGTATGTGGCGCGATTGGTGGAACCGCGCTGACGCGCTGCGCTGACGCCGATCCCCAGGGTGGGAAACAGATTGGAGCGATTGTATTGAATCGCCGCGCGAGCCTGCGTAAATTCCGTGACAGCTACTTTCAAATTCTGATTGGAAACATCAACCTGCTCTTCATACGCATTCAGCCCGGTGTCGCCATACACCTGCCACCATTTGCCGCGAACCTGCTGGTCCGCCGGTTGCGCGGGCTGCCATCCCGCAGCCTCTTTGAATTCCGGAGCTGCCGGCGCCGAGGGCCGTTTGTAATTAGGTCCAACCATGCAGCCCGTCAGTAACGAAGTCAGAATCGCCGTGCCGGCGAGCAACACCGCACTAAGAAGACGAACCCCGTTCGCTGTGTTTGGATGTGCCGCACGCGTCATGAGTGCCCACCTTCGGAATGTGCGCCTCCGGGAGCGTCCGCACCCGGACCACTGACGACGCGTACCTGCTCGCCATCCACGATGGAATCCGGTGGAGTGTCAACGATGCGCTCCCCGGCATGGAGGCCCGTGAGGACTTCGACCTTCGTACCCCAATCGCGGCCCAGCGTCAGCGGCACCAGTTCGGCGTGATCGTTGTCATCCAGCGTGACCACGCGCAAACCTTCAGAACGAAACATCAACGCGCTGACGGGAATGATCAATGCAGGCTGCGTCATAGGCAACTTGAGATGCACCTGGGCATACGCACCGGGCAACAGCTCGCCTTTGTGATTGTCGATATCGACTTCGACCATGAGCGTCCGTGTGTTTAGGTCGATCGCGTCGGCCGTGCGCACGATCTTTCCCCGAAACGTGCGCCCCGGATATTCGGCCAGCGTGATGTCCGTAGTCACTCCGGGCTTGGCGGCGGGGACAAATTGCTCCGGCACATCGATGAAGATACGCAGGACACGCGTGCTGGAAACATGAAAGAGTTCCTGTGGAGTGGAGGGATTGGTCGTCATCCCATTGCCCGTGAATCCAGCAGCGCTGCCGGTGCCGCCGTTGCTGCCGGAATCCACCAGCTGGCCAACGTCGGTATTGCGCGCCGTCACGATTCCGTCAAAGGGCGCATAAATGCGCTCGAAAGACTGCATTTCCAGCAAATGTCCCAGGCTGGCCTGGGCGGAAACAACGGCTGCCTGTTGCGACGTAGCGGAATAGTTTGCCGTATCCGTGGCCTGCCGCGAGACAGCATCGGTGGCAATCAGCCCCTGATACCGCTTCGCCGTTATCTGCGCCAGACGCAGATTGGATTGTGCTGTTTTCAGATCTGCCTGAGCCTGTTTCACTTGCTGATCCAGCTCCGGAGTCTCAATCACCGCCAGCAGCTCTCCCTTGCGAACATGCGAGCCGATGTCGTGATACCACGCTTTGACATAGCCATCCGTGCGGGCATAGATCGGCGCATCCTCAAATGCCTGGACAGTTCCCGGCAGAATAATCTCCCGTGTTGGCTCGCCCGGCTGGGCCGTCGTCAGTGCTACGGTGGGAATGTCGGACTGCTCGGTCTCGTTGCGCAACGCAGTGCGGGCGCGAACGCGAGGAATAATGCCTCCGACAGCGACCACCACGGCAACAACAAGCAGAACAATCACCAGGATCAGCATGCGCTTCCTGGCCTTCGGCGTGGTCTTCAGATCGACCGGGGACTCTGGTGCGTTCTGCGGGCCAGGCGATGCGGAATGCTCCGTGTGGCTCATCGAGATACCTCCGTTACCTTCAGAGAGTGCGTATGCTTCACAGTGTTTCCTCCTGCGAAGGAACAACCTGATGCGATGTGTCTTTCTTGTGGAAGATGCTGAAGAAGACCGGCACAAAGAACAATGTCGCTGCGGTTGCAAACAGCAAACCGCCAATCACGGCTCGGCCCAGCGGCGCATTCTGCTCGCCGCCATCACCCAGACCGAGAGCCATCGGCACCATGCCGATGATCATGGCCAGCGCCGTCATCAGTACGGGACGGAAACGCGTATACCCTGCAACCAGAGCTGCCTCCAGCGACGAGTGGCCCTGCTCCATTTGCTCGCGCGCAAAGCTGACGACGAGAATGCTGT
The DNA here is from genome assembly GCA_036267255.1 of Acidobacteriaceae bacterium. Classification (GTDB taxonomy): domain Bacteria; phylum Acidobacteriota; class Terriglobia; order Terriglobales; family Acidobacteriaceae; genus DATAWK01. Next base: position 31,368 of record DATAWK010000041.1, read on the forward strand.
TGGCCGTGGCGACGCCCATACACATAATGGAGCCGGTCAATGCGGGGACGCTGATGTGCGTTCCCGTAATAAACAGGAACCACACGATTCCGGCCAGCGCAGCCGGCAGCGCAGCCACAATGATGAAGGGATCCAGCCACGACTGGAAATTGACGACAATCAGCAGGTAAACCAGGCCGATGGCAAAGAGCAATCCGCCGATCAGGCCGACGGTCGACGAACGCATCGTTTCGATTTGCCCGCGAATGATGATCTGCGAGCCGCGCGGCAGGTTTCCCTTGTCCTGCTTCACAATCTTGTCAATCTGTGTGGCCACGGTGCGAAGATCCGTTCCCTGCACCGCGCCGTAAATGTCGATAACCGGCATCACGTTGTAATGACTGACGGTGCTTGGCTCCGCACCGCGCTTCAACGTGGCCACATTGGCCAGGATTTGTGGCGACGCGCTGCCATTTGTAATGGGAATATTCTCCAGATTTTGCAGCGTATCCATGTGGTATTGCGGTTCCTGCACGGCGATCTCGTAACTGACGCCATTCTTCCAGTCGAGCCAGAAGCTGGGCGATGTCTGAAAACTGCCGCTTAACGCAACCAGCAGATTGCCGGCAATGTCCCGCTGCGTAAAGCCCACCTGCTGGGCCTTCGTGCGGTCCACGTCCACCGTGAAATTCGGTTCATTGAAGGCTTGCTGGATGCGCAGATCGACCGTGCCGGGAATCTGCCGGATCTGGGCCATCATTTTTTCTGCGAATGCATGGTTGGCCTCGGCATCGTTTCCAACAATCTGAATATCGAGAGGAGCCGGCAGGCCAAAGTTCAGAATCTGACTCACCATGTCTGTCGGCAGGAAATAAAATGTGACTCCCGGATATTTATTCGCCAGCACTTGTCGCAGCTTTGCCACGTAGTCTGCCGTGGGATGATGCTTGCGCTGCAACGAAACTAAAATGTCCGCATCCCATGAGCCAATGGTTGCCGAATTACTATAGGACAGGTTGATGCCGCTATAGGGGACACCAATGTTGTCGATGATGCTGTCCATCTCATCTTGCGGAACGACCTCGCGTATGGTCTTGTCGATCTCATCGCACAGTCGGGCTGTTTCTTCAATACGCGTACCCGTCTGCGCACGAACGTGCAATTTGAATTGTCCGCCATCCACGTCCGGGAAAAAATCCTGCCCCAGCCAGGGATAAATCACCACCAGCGACAACGCGCAAAAGGCAAAAAATCCGAGAACAAAGATGCTGCGATATTCCAGGCACACTGCCAGCAGATCGCGATATCCCGTGCGGATATGCTCGAAGCCGTCTTCAAACTTCATCTGCCAGCGCACAAAAGGATTGGAGCTGTTGCGCCGCTGCTCCAAATGCCCTTCTTCATATTGCTGCAGCAGATACTTCGCCATCGTCGGCACAACGGTGCGCGATAGAAAATACGACGCCAGCATGGCGAAAACAACCGCTTCTGCCAATGGCACAAACAGATAGCGCGCCACACCACCCAGAAAAAACATGGGAACGAAAACGATACAAATGGAAAGCGTGGAAACAAAAGCGGGAATGGCAATTTCCGCGGCGCCATCCAGAATTGCCTGCTCGATTTCCTTGCCCATTTCCAGATTGCGATTGATGTTCTCAATCTCAACCGTTGCATCGTCGACCAGGATGCCCACCGCCAGCGCCATTCCGCCCAGCGTCATCAGGTTGATCGTCTCGCCCAGCATTCCCAGCACGATGAAGGAAACAAGAATTGACAGCGGAATGGAAACGGCAATGATCAGCGTGCTGCGCCAGCTGCCGAGAAAGACCAAAATCATGATGGCGGTCAGCAGCGCGGCGATGATCGCCTCGCGCGCAACACCGGTAATAGCGCCGCGAACGAAAATCGATTGGTCCGACAGAAGGGCAACGCGCAGTTGCTTTGGCATGCCGGCTTCGGCAATCGGCAACACCTTGCGCACTCGGGAAATAATGTCCAGCGTGGACGCATCGCCGGCCTTCAGGATGGTCACCAGAACGGCGCGCTGTCCGTTCACGCGCACAATGTTGGTCTGCGGAGGAAAGCCGTCGCGCACATGCGCAACATCCTTCATGTAGACCGTGGCTCCATCGACAGTCTTGATCGGCAGGTTATTCAATTCTTCAATGGTGCGTGGCGCACTGTTGGTTTCTATCTGATATTCATACATCCCGATCTTTTCCGTGCCTGCGGGAAGAATCAGGTTCTGGTTGCCCAGAGCGTTGACGACATCGGCTGGAGAAAGCCGCTTGGCCTGCAGCGCGGCAGAATTGATGTCCACCTGAATCTGGCGCTGCTTGCCGCCATATGGCCACGGACTGGCCGCTCCCTGCACGGTGGCAAGTTGCGTGCGCAGAAAACTGTTATCCAGGTCGAACAGCTTCTGCTCACTCAGCCCTTTGCCGGAAAGACCAAGCTGCAAAATCGGAACGCTGGACGCGTTGTAGGTAATGATCAGCGGAGGTTGCGTGCCCGGCGGCAGGCTACGCAGTAATGTCTGCCCAATCGCTGTGATCTGCGACAGCCCGGCATTGATATCGGTCCCGGGATGAAAGAAAACCTTGATGACTGAAATTCCCGTCAACGATTGGGATTCGATGTGCTCAATGTTGTTGACGGTAGTGGTGAGCGCCCGCTCGAAGTTGGCCGTGATGCGCGTGGACATCTGGTCCGGGGACAAGCCGGTGTAACCCCACACGATGCTGACGACTGGAATGTCAATGTTTGGAAAGATGTCCGTCGGAGTGCGCAGGATAGTGAAGATCCCCAGAATGAAGATCAGAATGGCCAGAACGATAAAGGTGAGCGGCCTGCGCAGTGCAAGGCGAACAATCCACATGAAAACTCCTAAAACAGCAACAAGAACTCTGTAAGCGGCTGATTAAAAAGAGAATAGGATCGTCAGGAGGCAATATTATTCCTACTACTCCAGCAATCTAACGATTATCAATAAGACTCTTGTCTCCTAAGGATAGTTGCACCGTAGGTGGAAAATAGGGAGAGAATTTGCTTCGATCACTTCCCCGATGGGTTACGTGACATATTTTCGGACAGAGTATGCAGGTGCTGATGCTCGTGGATCGCCCGTGGCAGGAAAATCAACTCGGCAGCAACCACCAGACAATACGCAGCCAGTACCAGGATAGAGTAGCGGCTGCCATAGAGGATGCCCATCAACAGCAACACGACAAAGACGATGGAGAGGCGCCCAAAGCCAAGCAATCGCGCGCGTGCAACCGGATGATGCTGCAGACGGTTCGCCAGGCGCGTCTCGAGAAAGCCGAGCGCGAGGGCATGCACGATGGCAAAATCCAGCAGGCGCTGAATGGAAAGCTGCGGAGATAAAAAGATGACGACGCCGGCAAAAATAACTGCGGCGGAAAGAACAATCCACAGCCACGCATGCGCTTCCTTGTCGAGCAGGGCTTCCACGCTTGCGCCAAAGTCCACCAGGCCGGAAAGAATCAGGAAGAACCCTGTCACCATCAGAACGAAAAGCGCGGCAAACGTGCTAATCAGCAGGTTGCTAATCAGCAGGTGCAGAAGAAGCAGGCTGACGGCCAGCAATAGCAGAATGCCGGCATGCAACCAGAACAACCAGCGATAGCGGGAACAGCTTCGAAGGATAGACATAGCGTGCAGGACTTAATTGCATGATTCTAATCCATCCCCGCTTTGTCCTAGCCGACAAGTCCCGGCAGCATCCAGTCCTGGTCGTGCTGAATCACCGCCAGCGCGGCAACCGGGGACTTGCGCCGAAGAGACAGCTCAATGCCCTGCTCCGTCCAGCGGCGAATCGTATAGTGCTCTGCACAGGACTGGCAAAGCCAGAAATATCGTCGCATGCTCACATGCCCGGAAAGAGAACGAACCCCGTCGTTGCGTTGCTGAAAAGACTCTCTCTCCAGCAGGTAGAGTCGACCGCCACGCAGATACTTTAACTCCGCGCTGCACGCAGCATTCGCGCACTGAATATTCATCATGGCATGTCCCCTTTCAACGGCATAATCCGCGCACTGGCATAGCGCACGATCTTTAGAAAGGCAGAAAGAGCAAATCATTCGTGGCGGTCACGATTGCTGGTGATTTCACTCACAGGAAATTGCAGTGGTGAATTTCACTGCATCATGCCACAAAATATGCGATCGACGAAGGCGAAATAACAGTTGTCAGCAATGGCTCTGGAGATAGCCCCGACCAACCCGCCGCTGGGAAACTGCGGCGCAGAGGAAGAGCGCTTGCCGCAACACTCCACTATATGCCCGATTTTAGGACTAGTTTTGCACCGAATGTCAATAATTATGCACAACCGGCTCCCGGAACGTGAATTTTTGTCGAATCGGCACAAAAATCCTGCATCCCGCCTCCCAGGCTCTCATCTATTGAAATAGATATTGCAACGACTTTCGTTGCAACGATAATTTTCGAAAAACATCAACCCACGGAGGTGAACTCGAATGCCCACACTCTTGCAGATCGATTCCAGCCCACGCACCGATTCCGTCAGCCGCGAACTGACCCGGAAGTATGTCGCAGAATGGAAAAAGCAGAATCCCGACGGGACCGTGATTGTGCGCAATGTTGCGCTCGATCCCGTTCCATTTGTCACCGAGCCCTGGATCCACGCCTCTCATACGGATGCCGCTGCGAGGACGCCGGAACAAAAAAAAGCGCTTGAGCTTTCCGACAAGCTGGTGGATGAGTTCCTCGCGGCGGATATTGTTGTGCTCGGTGTACCCATGTGGAACTTTGGTGTTCCCGCTCCATTCAAGGCGTGGATCGACCAGATAACCCGCGCCGGTCGCACCTTTCAGTACACTGCAAACGGTCCGAAGGGCCTCTCCAAGGCGACGCGCGCCATCGTCCTGTCGGCCCGCGGAGGCGCTTATGCTCCCGGCTCTCCCTACAGCGCTTTCGACCAGCAGGAGCCGTACATTCGCACGATTCTGGCATTTCTAGGTATCCCGCAGGTAGAAGTTGTCCACGCAGAACAACAGGCCATGGGACCGGAGAATGCCGAGGCCGGGCGCAAGGCTGCCAGAGAACATGTCGCAGTACTCACCTCTGCCGTAGCCTGATAATTTTTCCGCAGCCTTGTGATTCCGGAAAAAGATTCTTCAGGGCTGCGGAGTAAAGGTGACATCGAGACGCCCACCGCTGGATGTGGCTTTCATATCGGCCAGCGTAGCCACGCGCCAGTCTGCGGCTTGCAGCGTTTCTGGCGCGTGCGTGGTCAACACGGCAACCACATGGCAGCCTGCCGCCTTGCCGGCTGCCACGCCTGCAGGCGCGTCTTCGATCACCAGGCAATCTTCCGGTGCCAGCCCCAGCAGTCGTGCGCCCCGGCGATACGGCTCGGGGTGCGGCTTTCCTTCCGTCACCATCTCGGACGTGATGAAATTCTTCGGCACAGTAATTCCCGCGTGGGCCAATCGGCTCCGCGCCAATCGTTCCGTTGCGGAAGTTACAATCGCCCAGCGATTCGCCGGAAGCGATTGCAACAGGTCCACCACGCCCGGCAAAACAACCAGACCTTCGTTGTCTTCGATTTCTATCTGCTCAATCACGCCGAGTTCCGTAGCCGGATCGAGGTGAGGGCACAGGTAGTGGACGGATTCGATGGCGCGGCGCCCATGGGCCGTCTGGATCGCGAGCGCCACATCGACTCCGCGCATTTCGGCATAGCGCTTCCAGCTCCGTTCGACCGAGCCAAGCGAACTCATCAGCACGCCGTCCATATCAAAAAGCATGCCGCCAACTTCCAGTTGCACACTCGTCCCCTTCACGCAGCACCGCCAGCCTGCAACGCAAAGGTTCGTGCCGCTTCCAACAAGGTGTCCACCGATTCCTGTGAGCAGGATTCCGCGTAGATGCGCAACAGCGGCTCCGTGCCCGAGGCGCGCAGCAGCAGCCATGTTTCCGCTACATTGGGCTTTGTGGCCGCTTCCGGGTTCTTCAAGTAAAACTTGATCCCGTCGAGTGTTTCCATCCGCTCTACTGCCATTCCTGAAAACTCCTTCACGCCAGCCTGCGCACGAACAATGGCTGCATTCTTTACATCCTCGGCGATATGCAGATCGATCCGGCCATAATAATGCTCGCCATATTCGCGCTGCAGATCGGCCACCAGTTCGCCCAGCGTGCGCTGTTCGTCCGCCATCACATTCGCCAGCAACAGTGCATTCAACAGGCCATCGCGTTCCGGCAGATGACGCGTAATCCCCATGCCGCCCGATTCTTCTCCGCCCATCAGGATGTCGCGTTCCAACATCAGGTCACACACATACTTAAAGCCGATACCCACTTCATGCAGTTTGCGGCCATGCCGGGCGCAAATGCGATCGATCATGCGCGTGGTGTTGAAAGCGCGCACTACTTCTCCGGGCCATTGCTTTCGCTCGATCAGCCAGCGCAGCAGAATGCAGAAAATCTTGTGCGCATCGACCACGTTGCCGCGCTCATCCACAGCGCCCAGGCGATCGGCATCGCCATCCGTAATGAGGCCGGCCTGGCAGCGATGTTCGATGACAGCATCCTGCGCAGCGCGGAGATGCGGCGCAATCGGTTCCGGGTTGATGCCGGGAAAGAGCGGATCGGGCTCCTTACGAATTTCTACAAAAGGAACGCTCGCCTGCGAAAAGATACCCGCCAGCACACCCGCTCCGGCTCCATACATATCGTCAATAACAAACCGGTAGCCGCTGCCGGCGATCGTTTGCATGTCCGCGAAGCGCGTAATGGCTTTCACATAAGCGGGATGAAAATCCGTCAGCGCAATCTCTGCCGGTTTCGCCGCGGGCGAGATTGGTTTGCCCAGCAGGGCTTCAATCCTGGCCATGATGGAAGGCTTCCCGGAGCCGCCATAGCTGGCCTTGTACTTGACTCCATTCCACTGGCACGGATTATGGCTGGAGGTAATCATGATGCCACCGGCAGCACCCTGTTGGTGTATGGCGTACGACAATGCCGGAGTTGGCGTCACGCCGGAGGACAGACATACCGGAATGCCCGCGCCGGCCACCACCTCTGCAGCGGCGCGTGCAAAACGCGCAGAGCCGAACCGCGTGTCATAGCCGATATAGACGCCGCGATTCGCATCTTCATTCTCTAGAACGTAGTTCGCTATGGCAGCGGCGGCAATGCGCACATTCTCGAAGGTAAAATCATCGGCAATGACACCACGCCAGCCATCGGTGCCAAATTTTATGGGTTTCTGTAAAGGCATTCTTTATTCGTAACTATCACTGTTTCAAATAAGCTCGTCTTGCTTTTTCTGTTGCAGCTGCTTCACCAGTTTGCCAACATCCTGGCAGCGGTCGCGTTTGGTTACCAGCAGCACATCGTCGGTCTCGACTACCACCAGGTCCTCGACACCGATCAGCGCGACGTGCTTTCCGGGTGCATACACGTAATTTCCTGCGGCATCGAGAAGACTCTGCGCAACGGCTTCCACGACATTCTCTCCATCGCAAACATGCTGGCCCGTCGACATGCAGTGTTCATACAACGCAGCCCAGGAGCCAAGATCGTTCCATCCAAAATCCGCAGGCAGACAGTAGATATTGGAGCGGTGTTCCCCTTTGGCGGAACGCGGCTCCAGCACAGCATAATCGACGCTGATGTTTTCGCATCTGGAATACAGTGTGGCGAAGCGGCTGGCAAAATCCTTTGTACCGAAGCTGGCCGCGATCTCTTCCAGATACGGCGCCGTCTCCGGAAGATTTTCGCGGATGGCGTTGGCAAGCGTGCGTGCCGACCAGAGAAAGATGCCGCTGTTCCAGAAATAGGTGCCCGCGTTCAAAAATTCTTCGGCGCGCTCCCGATTGGGCTTCTCCGTGAATCGCCGCACGCGGAGCACATCGTTCGCAATGCTGGCGCCGGTTTCGATGTAGCCGTATCCCGTCTCCGGACGCGTCGGCGTAATGCCCAGCACCACGATGTTCTCCCCCGCTGCAGCCACTTCGCATCCGCGCCGCAGCACGGCGTGCATGCGTGCCGGGTCGCGAATGACATGGTCTGCGGGGAAAATGCCGAGGATGGCTTCCGGTGCGGTTCGTTCCAGCAAAAACGCCGCCAGGCCGGCAGCCGGAGCCGTGTTGCGCGCCTCAGGCTCGGCAAGAACCTGTGCCGGTCGAATGCCGCGAAGCTGCTCTGCAATCGTGCCTTGCAACTCCCCGTTGGTAATCACCCAAAAGCGATCTATCGCAGCCAGCGGCAGCAGGCGATCCACCGTTTGCTGGATCATGCTGCGTTCGCCGTCCAGCGCGAGCACTTGCTTGGGTTGACTGCGGCGGCTGCGCGGCCAGAAGCGCGTACCGCTGCCACCCGCCAGAATGATAGGTCGAAAATCCATTGTGTGTGCTGTCAGTACGCCCTATGGTAGCGAATGCTGTAGAGAAACGTCGAATATCCGCGCAAAGAGACGTTATCGAGGAAGGGCGCGCAGCAGTTCCATCGGCTCGGCAGCAACCATTTGCCATTCTTTCGTGCAGGCAGGAACGATGGCCAATTCTCCGCCTTGGAGCGCAATCGGCTCGCAACCCTCTGCATGAAGAGTTCCGCGGCCACTCGCGACAAAGACCATTTGCACGACGCTCTCCGCTGCGTCGGGTTGGCTGCGCAACGAAAACGAATGCGGTGCCGGGGACTGCGCCAGCGTGAAGCGATCCACGCGAAAATACCGCGACTGGATCAGCAAAGTTTCCTCACCATGTCTGCGCGGCTCTATTTTGCCGGCATCGGTCTGCAACCGCATGGCACGGAAGCCGTCCTCCAGATGCAGTTCTCGCGGACGACCGTAGTCGTACAGGCGATACGTCATGTCGGAGCTCTGCTGAGTTTCCAGCAGGACCGATCCCGGACCAATGGCATGCACCGTGCCTGCATCGACAAAAATCATGTCGCCCCGGACGACGGGAATCCAGTTCAGCAGATCTTCCAGTGTCTTCTGCTCAATGGCAATATGCACATCCTGCTCGGTAACGCCAGCACGAAAGCCCAGCGCGACCTTTGCGTCCGGCGTTGCGTCGAGCGCATACCAGCACTCCGTTTTCCCGTGCGGTTCGCCATGCAGTCGCGCCAGTGCATCGTCCGGATGCACCTGGACACTCAATTTTTCCTGCGGGAACAGCACCTTCATCAGCAACGGAAAACGCTCGGCATGCGCAGCTTCCTGGCCCACCAAATCCTCACGATGCTGCGCGAAAACAGCCGCCAGCTTTGTTCCGACAAGCGGTCCGGAATCGACAACGGAATCGTCGCCAGTCAGCCAGACTTCGCCAATGGGCTCTTCGCCAACTTTGTAGTTGTACCAGGGAGTAAGGTCGCGCACGCCCCAGATGCGGGTGCGAAACCATGGCTTCAGACGGAATGGAAACAGGTTTGGCATGGGCGCAATCGACATTCAAGAACAGTTGCTACTTACAAATGTATCGGAGTTGGTGAGAAGAAAAATTTCCAGCGCAACGCTTCCACTGCATTCCCCGAATTGACCATCGAACGCGCAAGCTCCGCCCTCTATCGTTATGCATCCGAGAGAAGACCCTCAACCAATGCTTGCCACTCGGCCTCGAATGTTGGCCGGTGGAATGTACGCCCAGCGCGCCGGTACCAGTAGTCGGCATTCGAGGTCTGACCCTCTTTGCGATGCAGGTAAGCGTGAACCGCCATGCCATCCGCAGTCTCCAGCGCATCTACCAGCGCGTGCGCGTGCGTCCAGTCCCCTTTCGCATCCCACCACAGCGCCGCGAGCGGTGTTTGCAGCCTATCCGGCGGTTCCTGTTGTGCAACGGACGCCCGGAATTCCTCGGCATTCATCCTGTGCCTCCTGCGTTATTCCGGCATCGAAAGAAATCACCTTTCCACGTTCCGGTGAGATGCCTGGAATGAAGCCAACAAAGACGCAACCACGCCGGCCAAACGATCCGACACTACAAATTTTTCGACATGGCGATGAAATGCACCGGCACCGTAAACGCAGTCATCGACGCACCCACGGACGCAGCCGATTCGATGCCGGTTTCCACGAATCCACGCTTCAGGTAATACGCCCGAAGGTCCGTACGCAGATGAACGAAGCGAAGATCCAGCGCTTTGTATCCCGCGCCGCGGCATTCGTTTTCTACTTCTGCAAGCAGTTGCGAACCCACTCCGGTGCCCTGCAACTCTGGAGCTACGGAAAGCATGCCGATATAGGCATGGTCTACGCGTTGCTCGACATACACGCAGGCGCCAGCCACGCCGTCACGTTCCATCAGGACAAATTTGCCGTTGCCCAGCATGCGTGCAATTTCGGCAGCCGTGGTCCGGTCGCCATTCTTAAACGCCCGCTCCACCTGAAATGCATAGTTCACCAGTTCGGCAATTCGATTCGCATCCGCAGGCTGCGCCGCACGAAAAATCCAGTTCATATGTGCATCAGCTCAGCTTCGCGAAAAATTCCTTCATCCGGTTCAGCCCTTCGTCCACGTCGGCGTGAGAAACCGCATACGACAGCCGGATGTGCTCGCTGGTGCCAAAGGCTTCGCCCGGCACGGCGACCACGTGTGCCTCATGCAGCAACTTCGTCACCAGCTCGGTGGTCGTGCGGATGCCGCCCTTGCCGAGAAACGCCGAGACGTTCGGATATACGTAGAACGCACCCTCGGGCACCGTGCAGGTGATACCCGGAATCGTCTTCAGCTTGGCCAGAATCTGATCGCGCAGAGAGAGATAATCCTGACGCATCTCCGCGACGCATTGCTGCGAGCCGTTCAGCGCGGCGATGGCAGCCTTCTGCACAAAGGCTGCAGGAGACGAGGTGTCCTGGCTTTGCAGCTTGGACATGGCGGCGATGATGGGCTTGGGAGCCAGTGCGAATCCGGCACGCCAGCCGGTCATCGCATAAGTCTTCGACAGCGAGCCAAGAACAACCAGGTGCTCCTTGCAATCGGTAAACGAGCCGCCGGAGATGGGGACACCGGTGTATTGAAGATAGGCGTAGCACTCATCCAGCAGCAGATAGATGCCGCGTGCATGAGCCAGCCGCACGATGTGCTCCAGGTCTGCCGGTGAAATCACGGCGCCCGATGGATTCGAGGGCGAATTAAGAATAATCGCCTTGGTGCGCGGTGTAATGGCGCTTTCAATGGCCTTCGCTGTGATGCGGAAGTTGTCCGCTTCGCTGGTCTGCAGATAAACCGGCTTGCCGCCTGCGTATTGAATGATGTCTTTGAACGAAACCCAATAGGGCACCGGCAACACGACCTCATCGCCGTGATCCACCAGCACCTGGATGGCATGAAACAGCGCCAGCTTGCCGCCCGTGGTAAAGACAGCCTCGTCCGGCGTGTAGTCGCTGCCGAAGTCCGCGGCATGGCGATCGACGATGGCCCGGCGCAGCTCCGGGATACCACCGACCACGGTATAGCGCGTGAAGTTGGCTTCAATGGCGGCAATAGCAGCGTCTTTGATGTGGCGTGGCGTGGCAAAATGCGGCTCGCCCGCGCCAAAGTCCACGAGCTTGGCACCCTTGGCGCGCAGCTTGGCTGCCTCGGCAGTTACGGCCATGGTGGCGGAGATTTCAATGCGGCTGACGCGGTCGGCGAAGATTTTTTGGGCGGCGGGTACAGTCATATAGATAGTTTGGCAGATTGCCGCCTCTTGGCCAAGGGCGTCGTACGGGTTTATCGCTTTTCGTTCTATTGGCGGTGGCGACGCATGCGTTCCAGTACCGTGGGCGGCACCAATCCCTCCACCGAACCACCCAGGTGAAAGACCTGCTTAATCAACCGGGAACTGACGTAGGAATATTTCTCCGCCGGCATCATAAAAACGGTTTCCAGCTCTGGAGCCAGGCGGCGATTCATCAGCGCCATCTGGAATTCATACTCATAGTCGCTGATGGCGCGGATGCCGCGCAGCACAGCCTGGGCGCGCTGCTGGCGGGCAAACTCCACCAGCAGACCGTCAAAGGTCTCGACCGAGACGTTGCCAAACTCCCGCGTTGTTTCGCGCAGCATCTCGACACGCTCGGAGACAGGAAACAATGGCTGCTTTTCGGAATTGTTGAGAACCGCGACCACGAGATGGTCGAAGATTTTGGAGCCACGCGCGATCAGGTCCAGATGACCATTGGTCAACGGATCGAAGCTCCCCGGATAGATGGCGCGCACTGTGTTCACGACAAATCGCGATTCTACGATTCCATCCCGCATAACGCAATCGAGGGCTTCTGTCGGCTTGATTGCTGACAGAAGCCCTTGCCTGCGATGCCTTTCCTACTTCTTTCCCGCCTTGACCACTTCCTGCGCGGCTGCAGCGCCATTGGCGGGCACCGGCGGCACAACAGAAACGTCACCCTTATTGGCGATACCCAGCTTCTGGCGTAGCTGGCTTTCGACGCGGGCGAAAGTGTCCTTGTTGTCCTTGAAGTGCTGGCGGACATTTTCCCGGCCCTGGCCGATGCGCTCCCCGCTGAAGCTGTACCACGCACCGGATTTTTCCACGATGTTATGCAGCACGGCGAGATCGAGCACATCGCCTTCGCGCGAGATGCCTTCGCCATACAGGATGTCGAACTCCGCCTCGCGGAAGGGTGCGGCCACCTTGTTCTTGACGATCTTGACCTTGGTGCGTGAGCCGACAACCACGTCGCCTTCCTTGACCGCGCCGATGCGACGAATATCCACGCGCACCGAGGAGTAGAACTTGAGCGCGCGGCCCCCCGTGGTCGTCTCCGGATTGCCGAACATGACGCCGATCTTCTCGCGAATCTGGTTGATGAAGATCAGGCTGGTGCGCGACTTCGACACCGTACCGGTCAGCTTGCGCAACGCTTGCGACATCAGCCGTGCCTGCAGACCCATGTGCGAATCGCCCATCTCACCATCGAGTTCCGCCTTCGGCACCAGCGCCGCCACCGAATCCACCACCAGCACGTCGATGGCCCCGGAGCGTACCAGCGCCTCGGTAATCTCCAACGCCTGCTCGCCGTAATCCGGCTGCGAGATCAGCAGGTTGTCGATATCGACGCCCAGTTTGCGGGCATAGATGGGATCAAGCGCGTGCTCGGCATCCACAAAGGCCGCCAGGCCGCCCGCTTTTTGCGCTTCGGCAATCACCTGCAGCGTGATGGTGGTTTTGCCGGAGGATTCCGGGCCAAAAATTTCAATCACGCGGCCACGGGGCAGTCCGCCCACGCCGAGTGCTGCGTCAAAGGAGATCGACCCGGTAGAGATGACCGCAATGGGAACGATCGCCTCCTTGCTGCCCAGGCGCATGATCGAGCCTTTGCCAAACTGCTTTTCAATCTGCGCCAGTGCCAGGTCGACTGCGCGTGTCCGTTCTTTATCGTCTGCCATCGTTCACTCCAGTAAACCCATTCCAACCTAAGTAGATGTTGGGTGCAGGGTGGGGGATGCGGTTCGGGAACCACGTTCTTTTTGGGAATGCTTCACGCCGGATTCTAACATCCGGCAAAGCTGTCGAGTGAAGACCCGCCTCCATCTGCCGATACAAAGGATTGGCCGTGTTGTTTACGATCGCCGCACACGAATAGAAACTGCGCAACCGGAATCCCTCGCACAACGGAGTTAGCAAGCTATGCCGTACTGGACCTTAAGCCGGAAAATTCTGTTGATCTGCCTGCTGCTGGTGGCGCTGAACACCACCATCGGCATCGCTTCCTACCTGAGCACCAAGCGGACGGAGCAGGCCATTGGCGTGCTGGTGCACGATTCCCTGCCCGGCCTGTACATGGCGGGGCAACTGCAATCCATTGCCAAGGACCAGCGCAACGCCATGCAACTGCATATCGACGTGGTGGACCCCGTTGCGATGGCGCAACAGGAAACCCTGATCGTCCACGACAACGCTGCCATGTTTCAAATGCGCCAGCAATACGAGAAACTGATCCCCGCCGATCAACCCATCCTGACGCAACTGGCCTTGAAGCAAGGCGATTTGATGGCCACATGGGAGCAGACCCGTGCCCTTAGCGAAGCTGGCCACAAGCTGGATGCATGGGACATGTACAAGACGCGCGTGCTGCCCATTGCCGCCGAACGCCAGGCGCTGGAGAACCAATTGGCCATCAGCGGCCGTAAACGCGGCGAGGGCTGGGCGGAAGATGCAGTGCGGGCCGTCAGCTTTAGCCAGCATCTCGTTTTTCTGGTTCTGGCGCTGCTCTGCATCGCTGGTATCGGTGTCTCCTTCTGGTTTTCGCGCTCCATCCGGCGCAGCCTGCAACCGCTGGAATACGCCATGGAGCGGTTGGGAGAAGGAGATTTGTCGCATCGCGTGGAGATTACGACCAGCGATGATCTGGGCCAGATGGGAGAAACCCTGAATCGCTCTCTGGCGCGAATTTCGCAGACCCTGGCAAGCGTCATGGGTGGATCGCGGCAGGTGCTCGAAAGCACGGAGAGCATTGCCACCATTGCGCAGCAGGCGGCCAGCAGCACTGAAACGCAGAAGCACCAGACCGCGCAGATGGCTGCCACCATGCAGGAAATGGCCGCCACCATCCGCGAGATTCGCGACAGCTCCCACCGCGCCGCGGAACGCACCATGGAAGCCGGGGAGGTAGCCCGCAACGGCGGCCTGATCGTCGAAGAAGCTGTGCACGTAATCCGGTCCGTGGCCGAGTACGCCCATGAGGCCGGAGACAAACTCTCCAGCCTGAACGAACGCTCCGGCCAGATTGGCCACATCACCGGCATGATTGAAGAGATCGCCTCACAGACCAACCTGCTGGCGCTGAATGCAGCCATTGAGGCCGCTCGTGCCGGGGAACATGGCCGCGGATTTGCCGTGGTTGCCTCGGAGGTCCGCAAGCTGGCCGAACGTACTGCCCAGGCCACCAGGGAAATTGAGGTAATGGTACAGGCCATCCAGCAGGAGACGCGCATGGCGGCGGCGGCCATGACCTCCAGCGGAGAAAAAGTGGAGCTGGGTGTGCTGAGCACGCAGCGAGCCGGAGAAACGCTGCGACAGATCATTACCTCTGCCGAGCAGGTCCAGCACATGGTGAGCCAGATTGCGACGGCAGCCACAGAACAGACCAGCGCTACCGAGGAGATCAACCGCAACATGGATGCCATTGCCAACACCGTGGCGCAGACGGCGGAAGGCTCGCACCTGTCAGCCACGGCCTGCCAGCGTGTCAATGCTCTGGCGCTGGAACTGGACCGGATGGTTTCACAATTCCGTCTGGAACAGTCTGTGCTGGTGCAATCTGCGCAAAATCCAACGATCCGAAAACCGCCGGCTTCCGCTGCGGCGCCGCCGGAAACACGCGGGCAACAGCGTATCTTTGCCTCGCTGGTATAAATTGTTTGCTGATTCAGGTTGCGGCAGGCGTACGGAGCGTCGAACCCTGTCGCATTTTTCAAATCGTGAACAAGCCGGATGACGAAGGCCAATCCGTCGGCCTATATTACTTGTCATGGCGCATGCCCGGCATCCTTTCCGGCGTCATTATGCAGCACTCCTGAATGGAGCGTTTCTGCTCGCCGTTGCGGTGGCTTCCGCTTCGTCCTGGGCCTTCCCTGCAGGCTCGCATTCTCCTGCATCTGCGCCCGCGCCTGCCTCTGCGGCAGAAGCAGCGGAAATCGAATCCCTTTATATGCAACGCCTGCAAGGCAACCATACTGCCGAAAAGGTGGAAGCCATCTTTCAGCAGCAAGGCTTGCCCACCAACGCCGTTGTTGGAGAAAAAGCCGCGACGGATTTCATCGTGCTGCTCGCCGATACGCCAGCGGATTTTCTTGGACGCATGATCGCCGTCGTGCGCGGTGCAGCCGAGGCAGGAACCATATGGCCCGATGCCTATGTCTTCCTGCACGTCCGGCTCGGCCAGGAAGACATGATCTCCCTTTCCACCACCCAGCGTCTGACCACGCCGGAACTTGGCGCCCAGATTCAGCAGCTTGTCCAGATGGACCAACTGGCCTACTCCCGTTCCGACGTGAGTCCGAAAAAAGTTGCCCAGTTGGAAGGGCAGGTCGGCTTTGGCATCCAGACCATTCTGCAGGAGTACGGCATGCCGACCTACACGATGGTTGGTGTTCCCGCCGCGCAGGCCTTCTTCGGTCTGATGAATCACCAGTCCAACCACGTGCTGGATACCGTGTTGCCCGACCTGCAACAGGTTTTGGAGCAGGGTGAGGGCGATCCGCGCGTCTTCGCCACCTTATTCGACCGCATGCAGATGAATCAGGGCGATGCGCAAACCTATGGGACGCAACTGGTCTGCGGCAAGCAGGCCCAGTTGGTTGCCTGGAAAATCTATAGCCCCAAGCATCTGGACCATCGCCGCGCGGCCTATGGCCTGGAACCGGAGCGATGCTATCTGGACGAACAATTGCACCACGCCCAACCCTGCAACAATCTGGCGCTCAAGAAGGAATAGATCGCGCAACCGGCACGCATGCGCAAGAAACTACTGCCGCGCGATCACACCCAGATCGGTCAGCCCATTCACAAAGAACTGCATAGCCAGCGCCATCAGCAGCAGACCCATGATGCGCACCAGAATGCGGATTCCCGTTTCTCCCAGCACCTTCTTCACCCGGCCTGCCTTGGCCAATAACCAGTAGCTGGTCAGCGATGTAATCACAATCGCACTGATAATCGCGGCCATCTGCCACGGCGTTGGCGCCTGACCCACCAGCACCATCACGCTGGAGATGGCGCCTGGACCAGCCAGCATCGGGATGCCCAGCGGAACCACCCCGGCATCATCCTTGCTCTCGGCCTCGGCGGCTTCTTCGCTGGATTCCTGCGTGGGCGAGCGCTTGGCCTCCAGCATGTCAATGCCGATCAGCAGCAGCACCAGGCCACCGGCAATCTCAAATGCAGGCAGCGTGATGCCGAACATGTGAAAGATCAACCGCCCCGCGACGGCGAATGCGGTCAGCACGATACAGCAGGTGATGGCTGCCTTGCGCGCCATGCGGCGACGGTGGTCGTCATCGGCATCCGCCGTCACAGCCAGAAATGTCGGGATCGCGGCAAACGGATCGACCAGAAAAAAGATGGAGCTGAGGGCCAGCACGGAAAACCGCACGTACGTCGAATGCAGTCCCCGCTCCGCCATGCCGGCAGGGTTCGACAACAGCAGATTGGCAATTTCCAGTCGCATGGGGCCTCTGCAAGCGGGGAAGAAACGTTTGCTTCTCTATCAATTTATCCCGAAACACCCGCCATTCCAGAAAATCCCTGCTCACAGGCAGGGCATATACCGTTACTGCCGATATAATCGAAGGTTCACCCGTGAAAGGAGTTTCAATTTCATGCCCATTCAGCCGACGAAAAACATCTGGCACAATGGAAAGCTCATCCCGTGGGACCAGGCCAATATCCACGTGATGTCTCACGTCGTCCACTACGGGTCCTCGGTGTTTGAGGGTATCCGTTGCTACCAGACAGAGACGGGCGCGGCCATCTTCCGCCTGCCGGAGCACATGCAACGGCTGCTGGATTCCGCAAAGATTTATCGCATGGAGCTGCCCTACACGCTGGAGCAGCTGAATGCTGCCGTGGTCGATGTCGTGGAGGCCAATGGCGTCACGCCCTGTTACATCCGGCCCATTGCCATTCGCGGCTACGGCGAAATCGGCGTCAGTCCCGTGGGATCTCCCATTGAAATCTATATCGCCAATTTCCCGTGGGGAAAATATGTCGCTGGCGATGGCGGGGCCGATGTCTGCATCTCCTCCTGGAACCGGCTGGCTCCCAACACCATGCCGTCCATGGCAAAAGCGGGCGCCAATTATATGAACTCGCAGTTGATCCGCATGGAAGCCGCGGCCAACGGATATTCCGAAGGGATTGCCCTCGATGTGAACGGCTATCTGTCGGAGGGTTCCGGCGAGAACCTGTTTATCGTCCGCACTGGCATTCTCTACACCACGCCGCTGGCCAACTCCGTGCTCTCCGGCATCACGCGCGACGCTATCATCACGCTGGCCCGGGACATGGGCCTGACCGTGGTGGAGCAGGCTCTGCCGCGCGAACTGCTCTATATTGCCGACGAAGCCTTCTTTACCGGCACGGCTGCGGAGGTCACACCGCTGCGCTCCGTCGATCGCGTTCTGGTCAAGGACGGCAACACCGGGCCCATCACCAGGCAACTGGCTGCGGAGTTTTTCGGCATCACCTCGGGCAAACGCGCAGACCGCTACGGCTGGCTAACGCCGGTCAAAGTGAAAGTCGCCGAGACCGTATCGGCATAAGCGCTGTTCCCTGCATCAGAAACAAACGAGGCAGCTTTCGGGCTGCCTCGTTTCCTTTTGCGCGATTTTCTGCCTTAGCCGCGCAGCTCAGTTGCACTTGCGCTGGCTCTCCACTACTCCCGGCGATGTCGCATCCAGCGGTTTTTCAGCAGGTTCGTTCTCCGTTCCAATCAAAACATCCCAGCCCGGCAATGTCTGGCTGCCGGTAATCAACCGCGCTCCACGCGTGAAGGTGAGATACGTCCAGGCCCACTGAAAGAAGACCGCCACGCGATTGCGAAATCCGATCAGAAAATAAATATGAATGACCAGCCACGTCATCCACGCCGGAAAGCCGCTCCAGTGGCCGTGGAAAGGCCACTTGATGTCGGCCACGGCAGAGTGGCGGCCAATGGTCGCCATATCTCCCTTGTCAAAGTAATGAAATGGCTTGCGCGGTTTGCCCTCCATACTGGCCAGAATCTCCTGCGCGGCATAATGCCCCATCTGCATGGCTGGTTGCGCCACACCCGGAACTTGCCGTCCGTCCTGCTCTACATGCGCCAGATCGCCGCAGACAAAAATCTCCGGGTGCCCGGGAGGATTCAGATACGCATCCACGATCACGCATCCGCGCTTGTCGACCGGCACTCCCAGCATTTTTCCCAGTGGGGACGGCGCCACACCCGCTGCCCACAACGTAGCAACCGATTCGATCCTGCGGTCCCCAGCTATCACATATCCCGGCTGGATGTCCGTCACATGCGTATTCGTGTAAACCTCGACGCCCAGTTTGTTCAGGGACTCATACGCTTTTTGCGATAGATCGTCCGGATAGGCGGCCAGGATGCGTGGAGAGCCTTCGATCAAAATGACGCGCGCCTTGGCTGGATCGATATGGCGAAAATCGTGTCGCATGTAGACACGGGAAATATCGGAGATCGCGCCCGCCAGCTCCACGCCCGTCGGCCCACCACCGATCACGACAAAATTCAACGGAGGATGGGTTCCTGTCTCCAGCTTCTGACGCTCGGCCAGCTCAAAGGCCAGCAATACGCGGCGCCGGATTTCAATGGCATCTTCGACCGTCTTCAATCCCGGAGCCAGCGCCGCCCAGTTTTCATGACCGAAGTAGGAATGCGTCGCTCCCGTAGCGAGAATCAGCGAATCATAATGCCCTTGCGTGGCGCTTTTTAGCTGGATGCAGCGCGCCTCCACATCGATGCCCGTCACCTCATCCATCACCACTTCAATATTCGGCGCCTTGCGCAGAATCGTCCGGATGGGCTGCGCAATGTCCGCCGGTGACAGCACTGCCAGCGCCACCTGATACAGCAGCGGCTGAAACGTGTGGTGATTTCTACGATCCACCAGCGTCACATCCACCGGCTGGTTCGCCAGTTGCATGGCGGCATTCATACCGGCAAAACCACCCCCCACAATAACCACCTTCGGTCGTTTCCCGGTTGCATACGGAACGACAAGCACACGTTCCTTGGGCATAGTCTCGCTCATTTCCATACAAGATTAGGATGCTGCATTGCACAGGATGTTCTCAGAATGGGTGCAAATAGATCCGGAAGCAACGGAAAAGCATCCAATCCCCACGCAGACGTCGTACCATCGGTCTTGCGTGGCCGCCATCCCGGGCCAGTACAATCGGAATACAGAACCCATGAGCACAAACATTCACGACACTGTCATCCTTGGGTCCGGCTGCGCTGGCCTGACCGCTGCCATCTACGCTGCCCGCGCCAACCTGAAACCCGTTGTACTGGAAGGTCACGAGCCTGGCGGTCAACTTTCCATCACCACGCTGGTGGAAAATTTTCCCGGCTGGCCCGAAGGCATTCAAGGGCCGCAGTTGATCGAAAACATGAAGGAGCAGGCGACCCGCTTTGGTGCGGAGCTGCGCATGACCCACCTGGTCAGCGTGGATTTATCCAAGCGCCCCTACGCGTTGAATCTTGGCAAAGAGACTCTGCACACACGCACCCTGATCATCGCCAGCGGAGCTTCCGCACGCTGGCTGGGCCTGCCCAGTGAGCAGGTGCTGATTGGCCACGGTGTCAGCAGTTGCGCCACCTGCGACGGATTTTTTTTCAGCGGCAAGGAGATTGCCGTCATCGGCGGCGGCGACTCGGCCATGGAAGAAGCCATTTTTCTGACCCGCTTTGCCACTAAAGTCACGCTCATTCATCGCCGCGATCAGTTTCGCGCCTCGAAGATCATGCTGGATCGCGCTCTGGCGCACGATAAGATTCGCATTCTTACCAATACGGCCGTTGAAGAGGTCCTGGGCGCAGAGCAGAAGGAAGTCACCGGACTGAAGCTGCGCAACATGGCCACGCAGGAGATCAGCGTTCTGCCCGTCAGCGCCATGTTCCTCGGCATCGGTCACATACCGAACGCCAAAATGTTTCACGGCCAGATTGATCTGGATGACGACGGTTATGTGCTCACGCACAACAACGTCTTTACCCGCGTGCCCGGCGTGTACGCCTGTGGTGATGTGCAGGACCGCCGCTACCGGCAGGCCATCACCGCCGCTGGCTCGGGCTGCATGGCCGCGCTCGAAGTGGAAAAATTCCTTGAAGAGCACGGCCGCTAACGGCCTTTCCATGTCGATTGCCGATAACATCGCGCAGGTTCAGCAGCAGATCGCAGCAGCCTGCCGCCGCGCAGGACGTCAACCCGAAGACGTGCAGTTGATGGCCGTCTCCAAGCTGCATCCGGCCGAGCAAATCGTCGAAGCCTACGCTGCCGGTCAGCGTCTCTTCGGAGAAAATCGTGTGCAGGAGTTTGCCGCCAAGCAGCCCGCGCTGGCCGCCGCCGGAATTTTCTCCGGCGACGCTCCGGCAAAGTTTCATCTCATCGGCCCTCTGCAATCCAACAAAGCAGCGCGCGCCGCCCAGCTGCTGGACGCGATTGATTCCGTCGATTCTCTGCGCGTGGCTGAAAAATTGAATCTGGCCGCAGCGAAAGCAGACAAGCCGCTGCCTGTGTTGCTGGAAATCAAATTAAGCCCTGAGGACTCGAAGCATGGTTTATTACCGGAAAGCCCCGAGTTGACTGCGGTGCTGGAACACGCCTCCGGCTGGCCGCATCTGCGCATTTGCGGCCTGATGACCGTTCCGCCCTACGCCGACGATCTCGAACAGGTACGGCCTTATTTCCGTCGCCTGTGCCAGTTACGCGACACGCTGGCGCAGCGACACGCGCAACTCTCCCTCAACCAGCTTTCGATGGGCATGTCTCACGATTTTTCTGTCGCCATCGAAGAAGGCTCAACCTGCGTGCGTATCGGTACAGCCATCTTTGGTGCGCGCGAAGCTCTGTAATCGGAAGCTGCCGCGCGCAGGCGATGCGCATATCCAATCCTGCACTCGTTCAGTACACTGAACGGTTCCACTTCCTTCATTTACCTTCTCCGTTCAGGTTGGGTGCATGCTATCGCTTTACGCCATTGTTCTCGCGGCTGTCTCTCTCACGCTGCTGGTGGTTTCTCTCGCCCGCGTTCACACCGTCAAGACCAGGGCCGACTACCTGGTCGCCGGCCGCTCGCTGCCCGCCTATGTACTCGTCTTCACGCTGCTCTCTTCGTGGATTGGCGCCGGCTCGCTGTTTGCCGGGGCAGAGAATGCCTATCGCAATGGATTTGCCGCACTCTGGCAACCTGCCGGAGGCTGGGTTGGCCTGCTGCTGATTTATTTCATTGCGCCGCGCGCCCGCAAGTTTGCGCAGTTCACCATTCCCGACCTGCTGGAAGCACGCTATAACCAGACCGCGCGCATACTCGGTGTCATCGCTATCCTCTTCGCCTATACGGCCATCGCCAGTTATCAACTGCGCGGCGGTGGCGACATTCTGCATCTCATCTTTCCCACGGTCATCACCAGCACGCTGGGCATGTACATCATCGCGGCCTTTGTCATTCTGTTCACGGCGCTGGCTGGCATGTCCTCGGTCGCGTATATGGACGTCGCCATCGGCATCCTGGTTACGGTGGCCTGCATTGTGGCAGTTCCCATCCTGCTGCACCATGCCGGTGGCTGGGCTGGCCTGCACGCATCCTTGCCCGCAACCCACTTTCAGGTGCTGGGATCGATCACCTTTGTCCGCGCCATGGAATTTTTTCTGCCGACCATGCTGTTGATGCTGGGCAATCAATCCATGTACCAGAAATTCTTTTCCGCTAAATCGGAAAAAGACGCGCGCCACGCGGTCGTCGGCTGGATCATCGGCACACTTATTTTAGAAACCATCATCGTCGCCATCGCCGTCATTGGCTCGGCGCTCTATCCTACGGGCGAAGTCAGCCAGCATCCGCGCGAGATCATCGCCTACACGGCGTTGCATGGTCTGCCCGCAATTCTGGGTGCCTTGCTAATGGGCGCGGTCTTCGCCAAGGTCATCTCGACGGCGAACAACTATCTCTTTTCGCCCGCCACCAATCTCGTCAACGATGTCTTTATCCGCTACATCCAGCCGGACGCCAGCAACAAACGCATCCTCATCATTTCGCGGCTGGTAGTGGTGCTGCTCGGTATCTGGGCGCTGATGCAAGGCGCGTATACGCAATCCATTCTGGCGAAAGCGCTCTATGCCTATACGATTTATTCCGCCGCGCTGACGCCTGTAATTCTCGCCGCGTTCTATTGGAAGCGCGCCACGGCAGCGGGCGCTGTCAGTTGCATCACTGCCGGCACCTTAGTCACCGTCTTCTGGGACACGGCCTTCGTCCGCCAGTATCTGCCGGCAGCGCTCGCGCATCGCGACGCCATTTTCCCCGCGCTGCTGGTGTCGTTGCTTTGTCTGGTGCTGGTCAGCGCGTTCACCAAGCCGCCGCGAGAAGAACAGATCGCTCCGTTTTTCTCCTAGGGCAAACGATGCCGAAACGCGCGCTCGCTGCAGTGGCCTTATCTCTGTAACGATCCTATCGATGGAACGGCCCTATCGCTGTAACGGATCGACCGGCGCGTGGATGTCCGTCACGCGAATGAACTGCGCCAGCTTCGGATGATGCTTCGCGATAGCCTGATACATCTCCCACGCCACGCGGCGATAGGAAATGTGGCCCTGCGGTGCGCTACGCAACTCGGAGATGTAGACCGCTTCGGCAAAATCCATCTTGAACAGCGAACGGCAACGCGTGCCCAGCGGCAGCACATATTGCGCCGTGGCCGCGGCATCGGGAAGGTTCGCCAACGAAAGCTGATCGAAGATTGCGTGCGCCTTGCGCAGCGTCTTCTCGTACTCCCCGTACATTGGAGTCTCATGCAGCAACTCCGGCACTTCGTATCCATGCGCGTTGGTGAAACTCTGCATCGTCTGCACGCAGCGGCGGTGGCGATGCATGTCGCGAAATCCGCCGATGTCCATCAGGATGTCGAAGCGGAAGCCATAGCCGGAGGAAAATGCGCGCAGCAATTCATCGTGGCGTCCGCGATCCTGCATCCCCAGCAACAACAGCTCATCGCGTTTGGCGGCATCGAGCGCGGCAACATGATCGCGAATCTGCCGATAGGGATAATGACACGCACCGTACAGCAGCGTGGTGATGATCTCGATCTCGATCGACTCGGCATTGCCGCTTTTCCCTGTGGCAGAATCTTCGACCAGATCCACCAGCGGCGCGGCCTGGATGCGTTTCTGCTTCATCAACTCTTGCGCCGCCTGCTCCAGCGCGGGACGCACCTTCCTCACATACTCCACGGGCGCGGCATACTTCACCAGCGTGGGCGCCGTCTTCACTTCGCGCAGCAGCAACGCAGCGGCTTCTTCGCCCAGCGCGGGATCGACGGCGGCAATCTTTTTCTGTAGTGCTTCCAGCGCAGCTGTCTGCACGTTCCATGCGGAACTGGCTGCGGCCTCGCGCAGACGTTCGCCCAGACGGCGCACTTCCTCATGCGCATCGGTCAGCAGCCGCGAAACCTGCGTCTCCAGCGTGCGCGCATTCACAATCTGGCCCAGAGAAGTGTTCGCAGCCAGCGGCAACAGGTAACGCGCCACATCAAAGGCACGGGCGCGCAGCGTGCGGTCGTAGGCCTCCTGCTTCATCTCCTCCGGTTTGGCGATGCGCTGGCCCAGCAACTCAAACGTTTCCCTGGAGAGCTTTTCATACGCGGTAAACAAGCCTTCCATGCTCTCCGTATAGAGATTTTTTGCCTCGATCTCTGCGCCAAACTCCGGTCGATACCAGCCGCTCTTACGAAAATTCTGGTAGCGCGTCGACCGCTCCTGCCCATCCCAGCGCTGCTCATCCACCAGCACAATGGCAGCCAGCAACGACAGCCGCTCCACGGCAAAGGCGACATGCGCCAGGTCGGCGATGGAGCGATGGCCATACTGAAAATAAAACGTGTTGAGAAATTGCTCGGCGCGCTGGCTGTTCAGCTCGCGCAGCGACTCCTTCATCGACAGCGCGGAGCGCGAATACTTGGCCATCGCGTAGGCCAGCACTTCCGGGTCCGCGCCGTGAACGGCATATACGTTGGTATCGTCGCTCGTTGCGTCGTGGATCGCGGCAGAACCGGCCGTTGCGGAAGACGCGGTATTTACAGGAGCTGGCTTCGCTGGCTCTTGAGAAGCTGGAATCGTAGGAGTGGGGGTATCGCTGGTCATAAATAGAAATCTTTGGCGCTTAATTTTTTCACGAAAATGTTTGTGGCTTTCAGGGTATCGCAGTGGGTGCAAACGAGACGGTGGAAAGTTTTCCAAACGGTTTTCCCCCAGCCCGGTGGCAACCCGGCAGTAACAGAAACCGTCGTAAAATACTACGTAACCCTGTCCTGCTACGGGCTGCCAATATGGGAGAAGTCCTTTCCATCGTCGATCATCGACCCTGGGCGTTACCGACGCGTCCCTGGGTAATGCAGCAGCGCTGGCACAGTCTGTTGTTTGCGCATTGGCCTGTCCCAGCCGCTGAAATCTCCTACCTGCTGCCTGACGGCCTCACCGTCGACTGCTTCAGCGGCGATGCCTGGATCGGCGTCGTGCCCTTCACCATCGACCGCATTCGCTTTCGCGGCCTTGGAACGGTTCCCGGAGCCAATCGTTTTGCGGAGTTGAACCTGCGCACTTATGTCCGCGACCGCCGCACCGGAATTCCCGGCGTTTATTTCTTCTCCCTGGACGCGGCGAACCCGTTGGCTGTCATGGCAGCGCGGATGTGGTTTCACCTGCCCTACTATTGGGCGCGCATGCATGCGGAAACCAACGGCAGCGGCACGGTCGAATATTCCAGCGAACGTCTGCTGGCCGGCCAGCCTGTCCGCTTTCGCGCGCGCTATCGCGGTCTTGGCCCCACACAGCGGATGAAGCGCAGACTGGCCGGGTCCATCGAGCACTTCCTCACCGAACGCTACTGCCTGTTCACCACCAACCGGCGCGGACAACTGCTGCAAGGCAACGTCCATCATGCGCCCTGGCCGCTGGAAGAAGCCGAGGCCGAGATTGAGTTGAATGAGCTGCCGATAGCCCACGGCATCCGCCTGCCGCAGACCCAACCGATTCTCTACTTCGCCCGTGAACTGGCCATCTACGCCTGGCATCCGCAACCGGCCCTGGCTTTGGCGTGACGCATCCGCCCAGTCCACCCGATCGAGCACTCGACGTCCGCATCTCCAATTGGTATATTTGTGGCCCGCAGCCTATTGCGTCGCCAGTTACCCCTTGGTAACGTGTTCTGCCCCGGCTTGTGGAAAGATTTTCTATAACGTCTCAATTGGAGGAAATCCCTATGAAATTGAAACTCGCTCTTGGCAGTACAGCACTCGCCATAGCCATCGCTGCCAGCGGTATGGTCATTGCACAGCAGGCTCCCGTCAGCAACATTGACCCCGCACGTCATCCCCACCTGGCCCAGGCACAAAGGCTGGCGATCCAGGCCTCCATGCAAATCGGCGCTGCCCGGACAGACAATCACGAACACATGGGTGGTCATGGAAGAAGGGCCCAGCAGTTGCTGGACCAGGTCAATAATGAACTGAAATTGGCTGCGGAAGCCGCAAATCGTAACCACTAGTCTTTTGTCTAAAGATTCACGACGCAACTGCGCTGCGAAGAATTTCTCCGTGGCGCAGTTGTGTTATATCGGCCCAGATATTTCCGCGGCGTAACCTTCCTCCCACCTGCAAAAGACGGCTCATCCCGGCAACAGCCGGCCCGTGGTACCGTTGCATACATCCCCGCAGCGCATCCAGCGATCTTATGTTTCAGGAGGAAGCAACCATGGCAAGAACACTCCGCAGCTCATTTGGCATGGCAGCCGCAGCCATCGCGGCCAGTGCGGTCGGTGTCGCTGCGATCGGAGCCTTGGCGCTGGGAGCTGTCGCGATCGGCACCGTGGTGGCGAGCCGATTCGTCATACGCCGTCTGTCGATCCGCGATTCGCAACTGGGGCGGACCGAAATCGGTGAGCTTTACGTGGGCCGGTTGCATGTGCGGCAGCTCGTCGTGGAAGACGAACTCACCATTCCAAAAGAATCCGGACATATCCACACCGGCGAACCGCTCACGTAGAAGCGGAACCTGTAGCCCCGGCTTGCACAGATAAATCTGCACCGCACTCTGGAATGAATCTTCCAAATCAGCCCTATTCCGCGGCGTAATATCCGTCGCGCGTCTGCACGTACAGGTCTTTCTTCTTCGGCGTCAGCGTGATGTGGTGATACCCGGCGTCGGCATCGTCCTTGCTCGGCGTATAGCCCAGCATGTACTGGCCGCGCAGCTCTTCGGCAATTTTGGCGTAGACGTCGCTGGTCTTGTCCTTCTTGGCTTCATACATAAAGCCGCCCGTCTGGCCGCATATCTGCTGCAGAATTTTCTTTCCGTCGACGTGCGCTGGATACGGATTGCCGCGACGACCACCTCCGCCGCCACCGGGGTAACCTCCACCCGGGTAGCCTCCGCCCGGATACCCTCCACCGGGATAACCCCCGCCTGGATAACCGCCTCCGGGGTAGCCCATGCCACCGTGCCGTCCCATACCGGGATAGGAATTGCTGCGCTGCTGGCCCTCCTGCCCCTTGAAATAAATGGCGTAGACCACGGTGTCGGCTCTTTGTGCGGCTTCAATCGCGCTATTCAGCGTCTCCTTGCTGCCGCGATCGACGCCATCGGTCAGAATGATCAGGGCCTTGCGCCCTTGCTGCTTCGACATCAATTCGTCCGACGCCAGAAAGATGGCGTCATAGAGCGTTGTGCCGCCCCCGGCATGATGACCGCCCCCGGAGTTTTGGCCGTTGTCGCCGCCAGAATCCTGGCTGGGGTCCTGATTTGTGTTCTGCGACCCAAACGCGGGTGTTCCCATCGTTCCCATCTTGTCGAGTGCATGGCGCAGCTTGTCTTTGGAAGACGTCGTGTCCTGGTCCAGATCGACTTCGCGCGCAAACTCGATCAGAAATGCCTTGTCCTTGGGATCGGTCAGCATCTGATCGAGAAAGTCTTCACTGGATTTCTGTTCGTCGCTCAGCGCGTTGCGCTGGCTTCCACTCGTATCCACCAGCAGGCCCAGCGTCAAGGGCAGGTTGGTGTTGTGTGTGAAATATTTGATGGTTTGCGGATGGCTGTTGTCGGTCAGCGTAAAGTCGTCGGCCGTCAGGTCATTCACAATGTTGCCATGCTTGTCGCGCACGGTCACCGCCATGGTGACAACCTTCACGCTCACCTTCAGGGTGGGATTTCCCTGCGCCGGCTTTTCCAGCGTCGGCTTCTGCAGCGTTGGTTTTTCCTGCGCACATGCGGTTGCGGCACAAAGGGCAACCACAAACATCGCAGACCAAAAGCGGATTGCTAAAAAACGGGGCGATATACGACAACGAATCTGAAAGTGGAGAGCATTTCGAATCATGGAAGACATCTCGAATGAGGCTGGACTTTATCTTAGACGGGCCAGAATGCAGAGAGTTTCATGCCATGAAGGCTGTCCGGACTCCCGAGGATGGCCGCAGGCGCGGAATTTGGCCGCAGCCGCATCGCCGGGAGCGTTTTCGGATCATACGGCACGAAGTCGCGGCTTAGGGCGACATGCTGCCGGAACTGCGACGCCTATGCTACACGGAAGCAGAAAAATGACCGCGGAAATCGGCGTTTTCCTGTTCCTCCGATTTCGATTGGTTTCCCGAACTGTTGTAACGGGCCGCGCCGACAGCGCCTTGCGATACTCCCTGTCCGCCTCCGGTAGAGGCAAAACCGGCTAACTTCTTACGTACGGAGGCAGCTCGCTCGGCTGCAATTGCTTTCGCATCGCGTTGATGCGACTCAAACGCCCCGATATACGGGTTCATGTGACCGTGAACGTGCATCGTTGGCTCCTCTCGGTCCGAATCTATGCGGAATAAGAGCAACCGGCATGCCATCGGCACGCTGGAGAAACTAGAAAATCTTAATCCTTCCATGCACATAGCCAAACTGGGCACGCAAGAGCAACTGGCCGCGAAGAATTTTCTTAAAGCTCCACGCCACCCTGCCGATGAATGACCTGAAAGCACCATTTCCCTGTCAGGAGGAAATCATGCAGATCTCCAGTCTTTCATCTGTTTCCACCACCACAGCCCAAACCCAGAGCGCCGCGCAAGCCGAAACGCTGGCTGCTGTTGCCTCCGATACCGTGTCAGGCAAGAACTACGCGATCAGCGTAGATGGATCGGGAGGAACCTACGAAGCCTCGGTCCCGAATCTGCCCGGCGCCAGCGCCAGCGGTTCCAGCGTCCAGGCAGCGGAAAATAACCTCGACGCCATCCTGGACGTTCTCGCCTGAGGCATCGGCATCTCTGTCAGCGGAGCTGCGATCCGGCCCTAAACAAAACGAATACCGAAGCGTTCGGAAATCTGCTGGAGCTTCTCCATATCCTGCGGCATCGCGAGCGGGCTGATCTCTTCGAGATATTCCTCAAATCCTGCCGGCGAAATAAAAATGAGCATCTTGCCATCCGTGCTGCCTGAGTTCCGAAAGGCATGAGGTTTGCCTCGTTGCGCAAAGAACACCTCTCCCCGGCGCAACGAGCGCCATGCCGTGCCATCGAACAGTTCAAACTCCCCTTCCAGCACGGTGAACGTTTCATCTTCGCGTGTGTGAACATGCGGCGGCGGCCCGCCACCCGGAGGCGAAAGCTGTGTCATCACTGCGGCCCCTCCGCCGCTCACCTGTCGATTCACCAAAATCTCAACGGTCTCTCCGAGAACCTTAAATGTTTTGATTGCCGCCATCCTGTTTCCTCTCAATGGATTTCTCACTCATTCCGATTCTGACTTCCCTGCAGGGATTGCGCCTGTTTCCGGGTTCATTGGCAATCGTTTCACACATGCCTGTCCATGCGCTTCGTATTGCATCAGAACAGCCTTACACATTCCAGCCGGGAACGCTCCCGACCATATCCCACATCGTCCTGTCGAGTGCACTATCCATTTCGCTGTGAGGCTCCGTGCGCGTGTTGCACAGCGCGGCCCAGCATAGACCATTGGCGGTCCTGACCATAATCGTCGTCGACCCAGGCAAGCTTCCACTGTGCCACCAGTTCCCGTTCCCACTTACCATCCAACCGCGAGCGTAACGAGCAGGACCGGCGGGGTATACCGCGACCGGCGTTGTCATAGTGCGGATCGTTGCAGGTTTAAGGAGCGCGGGAATATCCGGAGCTCCGGCCACATGATTGAGAAATTGAACAAGTTGCGTGGAAGAGGCGATCCATCCAGCGTCCGAATCCATGCGATTGATATTAATTTTGTATGGGTCTTCGGAGTATTGCCCCACATAGACAACCTCGTTTGGAGCTTTCTGCCTTTCCTTGTTGCGGGCAATTTGCATGCCGGTAATGCCGCAAGGAGCGAGGATGCTGGTCTGAACGTAAGACTCGTAAGGCTGGCCGGTTACCTGCTCGATCACGCGACCCAAAACACAATATCCGAAGTTCGAGTATGCCCATTGTGCTCCGGGAGGATTCGTAAGTGGGATGTTTTCGATTGTCGAGGTAATGAGCTTTGTCTGATCCCACGAGTCGTTATGGAACATAGGATCCGCGTCGCCAGCCGGCCATCCGCCAGCAGTGTGTGTGAGAAGGTTATCCACGGTAATGTCGGCAACATAAATTTTGTACGGTGGCTTGCCGTATCGTGTGCCGAGAACACCTGAGGGGCCAAAGACTTTGTCGTTAAGGTTGAGTTTTCCCTGTTCGATAAGAGAAAAAATCGCGACCGAAGTAATGGGTTTCGTAAGGCTCGCAATGCGAAAAAGGCTATCAAGCTGAGCCTGAGTGAGATGCTGATGGTCGGCCATACCGTCGGCCCTATCATAGGCAAAGCGACCGTTTCTGGAGATAGCGATCGACATGGCAGGCACGCGATATTGTCGCCGAAAGGCTCCGGCGATACGGCCCATTTCCCCGCGTTGTTGTCCGGTGGTGCCGCTGAACTCAGACTGGGCGAGAGACCGGAGTGCGGGGATATCGATGGCGGCGAAGGCGGTTGTACGAAGAAGATTACGGATGACAGCCCTGCGAGTGAAGCTATGGCTTAACATAGAGAATCCTTTCGCGTCGGTGCCAATCCAACCGGAAATCGATGAAAATTTTATCGGATACGGCTGTAGGATGAAACGGCATAGAACTTCTGGCGTGTGACTCACACGACTCAATGAATAGGGAGATTATCATGTCCAAATATAGTTATGGTTTATTCTCGCTTTTCCTGGGACTGATGATTCTCTGTCAACCTCCGGCATGGTCTCAGCAGGCGCCGGCGCCGAAACCTCCTGCGAATGTTACAGGCAAGTGGACTTTATACTGCAACGATCCGAACGGAACCACTTCAACGAAGTATCTGGATTTACAACAGGAAGGTAGCGTCGTCAAAGGTCACTTCAAAGGGCCGCATCAGTCCGGTGGAGTTGAAGGCACGATTGAAAAGCAGCATCTTGTTGTCCGAACAAAAACAAGAGGTGTATTAGTGTTCCGGGGAAGGGTCACCGGACCGCGTGTGAATGGAGTCGTGCAGGGCAATACATTCAATGGAACCTTCCATGACCGGGGAGGGACAGGATCGTTCCAGGGAACGCGCAATAACTGAACTTGCATCGTGCGGCTCATAGAAAAACAATCACCTGTTGAAATAGCTTATAGCTCCTCCTTAAGCACTTAGCCCTGGCCCTGGCTTCTGTGCAGCCTTTCTTGGAGGGAAGGCTACGCATGCATCCTTTTCCCGGCATGCATCCTTTTTCGATAGACACCTTCAGGCGAAGCTATCTGGCTGCCATCTGCATCGAGGAAACGAAGTTCCTGGCGTGGGCAAGTTCCGGGCGTGCAGAATTCGCGCCGATTCCAATCTCTGGATGGCTATACGTTGGCTGGAAGCGGATTCAACCAGGCATCCCACCCCCCGCCTTCTATAATTCTTGTTTGCTGGATGATGTTTGTTCGATGAAATTTGCTGAATAAAATTTTCTGCACGCAGGAGTCGATGGCATGGCATCTCTGAACCGCCGCGTGGCCTTGGTAACGGGAGCATCCCAGGGGATTGGGCGCGCCTGCGCTCTGGCGCTTGCCAAGGCCGGAGCGCAAGTGGCACTGGCTGCGCGCAATCAGGCCAAACTGGCCGAAGTTGCTGCCGAAATTGAGGCTGCGGGTGGCACGGCCACGGTCTTTGCCCTGGATATGGCCAGCGAGGATTCGATCCAGGCTGGCGCAAAGGCCGTATTGGGGTATTACGGCAAGGTGGAGATTCTGGTGAACAACGCCGGCATCACGCACGACACGCTGATGCTGCGCATGAAGCGCGCCGACTGGGACGCGGTGCTCAACACCAATCTGACCGGCGCCTTTCTGCTGACGCAGGCCATCATGCCCAGCATGTTGAAGGCACGCTGGGGCCGCATCATCAACATCACCAGCGTAGTGGGCCAGACCGGGCAGGCTGGACAGGCCAATTATGCCGCCAGCAAGGCCGGACTGATCGGGCTGACCAAGTCGCTGGCGCGCGAACTGGCCTCGCGCAACATCACCGCCAACGCCGTCGCGCCGGGCTACATCGAAAGCCCCATGACGGCGGTCCTCAATGACCAGCAGCGCAGCGCCATGACGACGCAGATTCCCTTGGCCCGCGCCGGTACGCCGGAAGATGTGGCCCACGCCGTCACCTTTCTTGCTACCGACGAAGCCGGCTACATCACCGGGCATGTGCTGGACGTCAACGGCGGCATGTACATGGGCTAGGGCCCGTCAACACCAGGTGCAGAATGCCGGAATCTCAAGCTGCCATCACCATTCAACCCGTCACCGCCGCCGATGCGGCTGGGCTCGCATCCATGCGCATCCTGCTGCAGGAATACATGGAATACCTTATACCGACGCTGGGGCCGGAGCACGTCTGCGTGGAAGGCTTCGAGCACGACCTTGCCTGCCTGCCTGCCGAATATGCTCCTCCTGCCGGGACGCTTCTGATGGCCGTCTGCGATGGCCAACCCGCGGGATGTGTCGGCGTGCGCAGCATCCAGTTGGCTGACGGCCAGACCGTGGGAGAAGTTCGCCGCATGTGGGTGCGCCCCGCATTTCGCAGCCGGGCCATCGGTGCCGCGCTGGTTTGTGCGGCCATGGATGCGGCCAAACGGATGGGTCATGCGTCTCTCTATCTGGATACGATTCCGGAGAAAATGCCGCATGCCTATCGGCTCTATCGCAAGTTGGGATTTCAGGATCATCCGCGTTACAACAACAATCCCACTCCGGGTGTAGCATTCCTACGGATTGATCTCCCCGGTCGCCCGTGAGCTCTGTTTCTTCCTGTGCTTGCTGACGCAAGGCTCTGGATTGAAGGGTCGAGAGAAACGAACCCGGCAACACTGGAAAAGGAAGCCCAAAATGAAAACTTCTCTCTGCATGCTGCGCCGTCCGGCGTTCGGCATTTCGCTTTACACCCTCTTGTTCTGCTTGCTTGTCGCGCTGGCATGGCCTGCGCGCGCAGCCACGGCTCCGGCTGGCGAACCCATCAGTTTTCAAAGCAACGGCGAGACGGTGCATGGATTGCTCTACAAGCCTGCGGGCGCAGGGCCGTTTCCGGCCATCGTAATCATCCATGAGTGGTGGGGCTTGAATGACTGGATCAAGCAGCAGGCTGCCGACTTTGCCCAGCAGGGCTACGTGACCCTGGCCGTCGATCTCTACCGCGGCCAGGTGGCTCCTTACACCGACATGGAGATGGCGCACGAGTTGATGCGCGCGCTGCAGCAGGATCGCGGCGTGGCCTATCTCACGTCGGCGGTTGCGTATCTCAAAACCCGCAAGGACGTGAACGTCCATCGCATTGGAGCCGCGGGCTGGTGTATGGGTGGCAGTTTTGCCATGCAGTTCGCGATCGCCGAACCCTCGCTACGCGCCGTGGCCATCAATTACGGCGCACCGGAAACCGATGTTGCCCAACTGAAAAAGATCCACGCGCAGATTTTGGGAAATTATGGCGCTCTGGATCGCGGCATCACGCCCGCCGATGTTCATGCCTTTGCCCAGCAGATGAAGGCCTTGGGCCATCCCGTGGACGTGAAGGAGTATCCCGACGCAGGACATGCCTTTGAAAATCCCAATAACAAGACCGGCTATCGGCCCGCGGATGCCAAAGATACCGAACAGCGCATGACCGCCTTCTTTGCGAAGAACCTGAAGGGCTGACCCGGTTTGGCAGCAGTGCGGTTCCTATCCGCAGCCGTATAATTTGAAACGAGGGCGCGGTATGGCGAAAGAGAAAGGCGATCCCGTCCGCCAGGGTATGGGAGCACAGAGCGACTTCATAGCGGAACCGTTCGTCCCTAGTAACCAGTACAAAGCGCAACAGATCGCGATGGCCCAGAAGTTACTTGCAGCCGGCCTGAACCCTGAACAGGTTGCCAGCATGTTCCTCATTCCATTGGACCTGCTTTCCGGTGAGAAGCCAAAAGATCTGTAACGACCGGGTAACGGCGATAGCGAACTATACATCCCCTAAGCCATTGTTTCTTTGGGTTCCAGCAAGAATTCTCTTGTATTGTGCTGCTTTTCAGGTGTTAACTAAGTCTGCAATGACTAGGCAGTACAGAGATGACTGCGGTACAACTTTATTTCTTTGGAGCGACCGATGGGAACCATTGCAATAGGAACCACCATTCGCGGCTTTCGATTACAGAAGGGGTTGTCGCAAGGCGATGTGGAAAAGCGGACGGGCCTGCTGCGCTGCTATCTATCGCGCGTGGAGAACGGCCATACCGTCCCTTCTCTCGAAACCCTGCATAAGATCGCCGGTGCGCTGGATATGCCGCTGGCCGGTTTCTTTGCCGAAGACGCCTTGCATCACGAGATGCAGTCCCAGAACCTGACCGATGAAGAACTGCGCTTTCTCATTCAGATACGGCGCTACGCCGCCAACCTGAATGACAGCGACCGCAAGCTGTTGCTGGCCATGGTCCGCAAGTTTGCCACCACTTCGTAAGACGCGTCCCGGTCTGTTAACCCTAGGACTTCCAGAACCGAACCATTCCGTAGCCAAATAACAACAATCCGCCCACCAGCACAGAAAACGCGACACGCTGGCGGCGCTGATAGCGTTCTTTCCCGGTGCCCAGCACAGGCGCCAGCGGTACACCAAGCGCCAGGCCGGAGAGAAATCCGCCCAGGTGGGCCATGTTGTCGATTTTGATGCCGCCGGAATACAGCAGCGTGGACGCGCCAATCGCCAGGTTGAGTACGGCAAAGTAGATGACGCTGCGGCGCAGACGACGTAGCTCCTCCCGCGGAAAAGGCAAGTGCGGCCCGTTCAACAGCATGATCAGGATGCCGGCCAGACCAAAGACAGCCCCCGATGCGCCCGCACCCACGATGCCTGGGTTGACAGCCGAGCTGAGCAGGTTGCCGGTGATGCCCGTCAGCGCATAGACGCCAAACATGCCAAAGGTACCCAGCAGCGGTTCTCCCAACAGGCCCAGGTTCCACAAGCACCACATATTCGTGGCAATATGAATAATGCCGACGTGGACAAAAGTTGCCGACAGCAGCCGCCACCATTCACCCTGCAGAATTTCGTTAGCGCCGCGATTGGCTCCCCAATGCAGAATCTGTCCGGCAGTCGGTGCCCACCAGGAAACTCCGCCCAGCACCATGCATCCGTAGACGGCGACATTGATGCCGACCAGAATGTACGTCGCGGGAGCGTAGCGCCAGCCAATCAGAATGCGCGAACTGGAAGAGGGCTCCTGTTCATGCTGCAACACCGTGGCCGGATCAATGCGATATGAGCCATTGCCGGAACGATAATCTTCCCCTGCTGGCGGCAATATCTGTGGCTCCCCGTTTGGGCGGCGTGTACTTTCCAGTCCATCCCCCTGCCGTGCAATTGTCATACTGTTTAAGCTACGATGCCGCGCGCCGGATGACAACGTTACCCTCCACTTTCCCGATTCTTATGCGGATTCGCCTCGCCTGAAATGGCGATTCAGCCATAAAGCTGGTACAAGGGGTAGCAACATTGTTCTCGGGGATGAAGATACCAATATGGCCGTTTCAAAAAAGAAAACGCTCTCCAGCAAACAGGTCCATCTGATTGCGAAGGCCCTGGCCGATCCCCGCCGCTACGAAATTCTGAAACAGATTGGTGAGCAGGATTGCCCCGTCCCCTGCCAGGACGTGCGTGGCTCTCAGCCCGTCACCGCCGCGACCCTCTCGCATCACATGAAAGAGCTGGAAATGGCAGGACTTATCGAGATTGTCCGCGAGGGAAAGTTCGCCAACCTTATTCTGCGGCGAGACGTTTTGCGCGCCTACCTTGATCTGCTCGCAGGAATTTAATCGCAAAAACTGAACCCTTCTCCGGTTCTCTTCATCATTATGATAGTTGTCAAACTATCGAACAGAAAAGATTCAGACGGAGACAGGACTATGAGCAAATTAGCGAACAAAGTAGCAGTAGTTACAGGCGCATCGAAGGGCATCGGCGCTGGCATCGCAAAGGGACTGGCAGCTGAAGGCGCCTCCGTTGTGGTCAACTATGCTTCCAGCAAACAGGGCGCGGACAGCGTCGTTGCCGAGATTACCGGCAAGGGTGGCAAGGCCATCGCCGTACAAGGCGACGTCGCAAAAGCAGCCGACGTAAAGCGAATCTTCGCGGAAACAAAGAAGGCGTTCGGAAAACTGGACGTGCTGGTAAACAACGCCGGCGTCTACGAGTTTGCCGCGCTCGATGAAATCACCGAAGAGCACTTTCACCGCCAGTTCAATACCAACGTGCTTGGCCTGCTTTTAGCCACGCAGGAAGCGGCAAAGCATTTCGGGCCCGAAGGCGGAAACGTCATCAACATCAGCTCGACCGTCACGGTGCTGAACCCTCCGGCATCCGCCGTCTACACGGCAAGCAAAGGCGCGGTCGATTCCGTAACACGTGTGCTCGCGAAAGAACTGGGGCCGAAGAAAATTCGCGTCAACGCCATCAACCCGGGGATGGTTGAGACCGAAGGCACCCATACCGCTGGATTTATCGGCAGCGACTTCCAGAAGAACCTGGAGTCGCAGACACCGCTCGGCCGCATCGGGCAACCGGATGACATTACGCCCATCGCAGTGTTTCTGGCATCGACCGATTCCGGATGGTTGACCGGAGAAACTCTGCTGGCCTCCGGCGGCCTGCGGTAGACTCGTTTCCCTGTAGGTGTGCATTCCATGGGAGCAGAAACCCATCCTGCTCCCGCTGCATTGCAACAAAGCAGTTCCGAAGTCCTTAACGATCCCATTAAATAAAATTTTTGAGATATCGATAGCGATCGTCGAAAGCCGCTATCCATGCAGGCTTTGGTTACTGCTCGATTCGTTTGTATAACTTTACGTTGGTGTCTGTCTCAGCGCCGATTGTTTGATGAACAGGGTGGAATGTCATCAAAATGTGAGTTGAGAAAAGAAGTTCCGAGATACTCGCGTATCCCGGTTCATGAGAGCGGCGGAGTGTACAAAGAATGCAGAATATCTTCGTCTTCGTTTCATTTTGAGCAGCTGAGGAATTGATTGCACGGAACGAACGCCATGGAACTTCTTCATACGTTCCATTTTGAAGAACAACTTGCTCCCAGGGCCATGCCGGATCATGCATGACTACATAGTCAGGTTTGTCCAGGCTCAGCCAACTGCCGTTGTCTTTATCGGCTATAAATTTCGCATTCCCAGGATCTGTTAAGCCAAGAATATCGATGGTCGGACGTTCTGAGTAATACCCTATGACGCCAATTTCCGCAGATGCTACCGATACATTGGGTGCGGTGTTTGACTTCAGCCATTCTGCAATCGAGTAATACGGCGCAATATAAACGCTGTCGGCCTTGTTTTTCAATTTTATTGAAGAGTAGGCGATGGAACTGATCGCCAGGATTGCCATGAAAGCATAAACAAGCGGCCTCCACCGCTTTGCTTGAATTGTTTCCATGAGGCCGGCAGCCATAAACCAAAATCCGTAAAAGAAAAGCGGCCCATAGTACCAGTGATATGCCGGAAGATTAAACAAGATATAAAACAGCGCGAGTCCGATACAGAACCAGGAATATATCCTGCCCCAGGAACTATTTCTCAAACTCCAGCAACCTATCGCACCAAATATCAGGATGCACACGACCACGTAGTATTGCCCGCTCCACCCAAACATGAAAGCGATGGTGTCATAGAACCGCAGAAATGCTGTTGGCCACCGCCCCCAGGCTCCAGAACTTCCCTGACCGAATTTCGCTGCAGCGGAATCGGGAAGAATGTGGCCGTAGTACGAGATATTAAAGATCACATAGGTCAGCAATATTACGACCGGTGCGATCCATGCCTTGATATTCGGATTCGCTCGCTTGAGCCGGCGATGCTCGATAAACAGGACAGGAAGCATCAAGCCGCCTTCTGGACGAGTCAGCATCGTAAGTGCAAGAAGGACGCCCAGCAACATATAACGGCTTCTTCTAAATGCGTAATAGCAGAGTGCGAGCATCAATAGAAAAAGCGAAGTTTCCATGCCTATGACGGAATAGAAGTATGTTGTGCTGGCTATGATCAGGCCTGTCAGGTAAGTCGGAACAGTTCCTATCAGCGGCTCAACCTCTTGTGCAACAACCACGATGGCAAATACCAGGGCCACGCCACAGAGCAGGTATTCCGAAAAAATCACATTTCTGGTAAGCAACGATAGAGCGAATAGCAAATATGTGAAGAGGGGCGATGTGAGCGCGTTGACTCTCTGGCCCGGGTTATACACAAATCCATGGTGGTGCATCGCGTTGGAAACGTAGCGAGCATAAATCATGGCGTCGTCCAGACGAAGGTCTTTCGCCTGGTAGGAAAGAAAACTTACAAGCAGGATCACGCCAAGTAAAAAATAAGGAAACAACCTGCTTCGGCTTGGATTCACTGCTTTATCGTACATGGCCTCACCGGAACGGATGAACGCTGCCAATAACGTCGTTTATCCTTAGATTTGTTAGATTTGTTCGGACTTATGCTTAATTTCTCAAATTAAACGTATCAGCATTTTGTTTGTTTCTCCATTCTTTAAGCATGCCGTGCGCACAACAGATATTTACAAACCACTCTGCAACGACATCTCTCAGAATTATTTTTTCTGCGCGCCACCTCAACCGGAAACGTATGAATATGGAATCTCGACGAGGAAATAATCGCTGCCGTCAAACATTCCATCCACCAGCAAGTATTTCGAGTTGCATTAAAATCATAGTTTCCTGATATCTTTCGCTTTTCTTAAGGAGTTCCCATCGTGAGTGGCTTGAAATCCATCCGTCGCGTTCTGCTGAGCGTCACAGACAAAAATGGTGTCGTTGGTTTTGCTGAAGTCCTGCATCAGCTTGGAGCCGAGCTTGTCTCCACCGGCGGAACAGCGCGTACCCTGCGCGAGGCAGGCCTGCCGGTGAAAGACATCTCCGATCTGACCGGCTTTCCCGAGATGCTCGATGGCCGTGTGAAGACACTGCATCCCAAGGTCCACGGCGGCATTCTGCATATTCGCTCCAAGCCGGAACACCAACAGGCCGTCGCCGAACATGGCATCCTTCCCATCGACATGGTGGTCGTGAATCTGTACGCGTTTGAAGCGACGCTGCAGAAGCCCGGCGTTCATTTCGGTGATGTCATCGAGAACATCGACATCGGCGGTCCGTCGATGGTGCGCTCCGCGGCCAAGAATTTTGAAGATGTCGCCGTCGTCACTTCCATTGCAGAATATGAATCGCTGATTGAAGAACTGCATGCCAATCAGGGCCAACTGGGCCGGGCCACGCGCTGGCGGCTGGCAAAACAGGCATTCGCCCTGACGGCAAAATATGACATGGCTATTGCCAATGCTCTCGACGCGATTCCCGAACTGCCCGAGGAAGATGCTGCTCTCCATCTGCCAGACGCGGCAGAAGCACCGTTTCCTGCCACGCTGCGGCTGGCCTATGCGCAACGGATGCCGCTGCGCTATGGCGAAAATCCGCACCAGCGCGCCGCTCTCTACGGCGATGGCAGCGGCGCCGGCATCGCAGGATTGCAGCAGTTCCAGGGAAAAGAGCTGAGCTACAACAACCTGGTCGATCTGGACGCCTGCTGGGAGCTGGCG
Organism: Acidobacteriaceae bacterium; assembly: GCA_036267255.1. GTDB lineage: Bacteria > Acidobacteriota > Terriglobia > Terriglobales > Acidobacteriaceae > DATAWK01. The sequence continues at coordinate 71,168 of DATAWK010000041.1, forward strand.
CAGGAGTTCGACCAGACCGCAGTCGCCATCATCAAGCACACCAATCCATGCGGTGCGGCCACGGGCAACTCCGTGCTGGAGGCATACCAGAAGGCTCTGGCTGCCGATCCCGTCTCCGCCTTCGGCAGCGTGGTTGGCATCAATCGGCCCGTGGATGGACTGGCCGCCGCAGAAATCGCCAAGCTCTTTGTCGAGGCCATCATCGCGCCCAGCTTTACTCCGGAAGCCAGAGAAATCTTTGCCGCCAAGAAGAATCTGCGCCTGGTTCAGGCGCTTCCATCCAACACGCCGCGCGTCATCAAGCAGGTCTCCGGCGGTTTGTTGCTGCAGGATGCCGACCGCGGCCACGTCACAGTGCAGGAATTGAAAATCATGACCAAGCGCCCGCCCAGCGAAGTGGAGCTGCAGGCGCTGCTCTTCTCCTGGCGTGTCTGCAAGCATGTGAAATCCAATGCCATCGTGTACGCGCGCAATGGGCAGACCGTGGGCATTGGCGCCGGACAGATGAGTCGCGTAGACGCCGCGAAGTTTGGCGCCATGAAAGCAATCCTGCCCCTGGCAGGCTGCGTGGCCGCCTCCGACGCCTTCTTTCCTTTCCCCGATGGTCTTGAAACCGTCGCGCAGGCGGGAGCGACCGCCGTCATTCAACCCGGCGGTTCCGTCAACGATGGCAAAGTGATTGCTGCTGCCGACGGACTCGGCCTGGCGATGGCCTTTACCGGCATGCGCCATTTTAGACATTGAATTGCAGGTGGCTACGAAACTCGACCTTCAATTGAGATCGTGCACTTCGACTTGAACGCGATCTCCGTCGCTCAGCTGAAAATAGTCCCGCAGTTTAACGTCCGTTGCGATCTCGATAATCGTTCTGGGATGATGCCCACGCTCCTGCTCATTGGCATCTGTGCGAAGCAGAAATGCTTTCTTGCCGCGAATGGTGCACGGCACCATGTTCACAGACACCGTTCCACCATACTCGTGCGCTTCTAGTCGCAGGACTCGTTGTGGCAGAAAGTAGGGTTGATCCAGGCGAATATTGAGGGTTCCGGGAAACAATCGCATGCCCGTCTTTTGCGCGTAATGCGCCTGCAGTTTGTCGATCCAGAACGAAAAATTTCCCATTCCTGAAACAACCACCCCTTCCAGCAAAAGCACGATAAATTCCCTCCTGCTGGCCGGCAAGCAGTCGCCTTGCGTCGATATCGTTGCCGGTCAGAGCTTAAGTTATTCCATCACAACCCGATGAAACGAACCCAGAATCGAACCCTGTTTCCCAGCTATTGATAAGCATGTCAGAGCGTACAATCACCTATACGAGCAGTGGGTGCGCCATTTGCCGCTTGGATGCGTCTTTTTCGCGTAAAAAGTGTCCAATTCGGTAGGGTGATTGCTGTTCCATTGGCCCAGCGAAGCGCCGAGCATCGCTGTTACCAGAAAGTGTTCTCAATGAAGGCTTATTTCCACGGATTGAAGCGCAGTTCGCATCTGGCACTCCAAGGGTTTGTCATGCTTGGCGTTCTGGCGGTTTCCTCCTCTGCATTCGCCAAGCATCAAGCGCCCCCGGCAGCCACTGCGCCGGCAACCGATGCCGGCACCACAGCCCAGGCCGATGCCTACTATCACTTTGCCCTGGGCCACATGTACGAACAGTCCGCGGCGGAGTACGGGCGCACCGATCTTGCCACGCAAGCCATCGAGCAATACAAGCTGGCCATCAACAGCGATCCCAAGTCGCCGTTCCTGCAAAACAGTCTGGGCGAGCTTTACTTCCGGATGGGACGGATTCGCGAGGCGATCGTCACCGCGCAGCAGGTATTGAAAGATCATCCGGACAATCTCGATGCCCACAAGCTGCTGGGACGCGTTTACCTGCGTTCTCTGGGCGATACGGACTCCGGTGAGCCTTCGGCCTCCATGTTGAACCTGGCCATTGGCGAGTTTCAGAAAATTGTGGACCTGCAGCCCAACAAAATTGAAAATCGCCTCTTGCTCGGCCAGCTCTACACGCTGAACCATGACATGCCGCACGCGCAGGAGCAGTTTAACGCTGCGCACAAGATCGATCCGAACTCCGAAGACGCCGTACTGAATCTGGCTCGCCTGTATAGCGGCCAGGGAGATATAAAGCAGGCTATTGCCGTGCTCAAGAACGTATCTCCCGACGACCAAACCGGGAAGATCGAGTTCGCCCTGGGCAACAGCTATGACCAGTTGAAAGACACCGACAATGCCATCGTCGCGTATCAGAGCGCGCTCGATGCCGATCCGGACAACCTGGACGCACAACGCGGACTCGCGCAGGACCTGCTCGAAACCGGCAAGAACGATCAGGCCCTCAAGTTGTACCAGGGACTCACCGCGGAAGACCCGCAGGACGTGCAGTCTTTCCTGCGTGTAGCGGAGCTGGAACGAGGCAAGGGACATCTCGCCGAAGCGCAAACCGCGCTCGAACATGCCAAGGCGCTGGAGCCGGATTCTGTCGAAGTGCATTACAACCAGGCGCTGCTCGATGAAGCCCAGGGAAATCTGACCGCTGCGGCTGCGGGCCTGGAGCAGCTGGTGCAGGCCTCCGCGCATACCAATGGCGTTTATAGCGAAGGCGACAAAAACAATCGCGCCATTTTCCTCGACCGGCTTGCAACCATCTATCGCGAGCAAAGCAAAACGGAACAGGCGGTGGACGCTTACAAGAAAATGATCGCCATGGGCGACGATTACACGGCTCGCGGATATCAGGGCGAAGTGGACGCCTACCGCGATGCCAAGATGTGGCCGCAGGCGACGGCTGCCGCGGAAGCGGCCGTTCAGGCACAACCGAAAAACGTGGATATGAAGCTGACCCTGGCCGGCCAACTGGCCGACACCGGCAAAGCGGACCAGGGCATTGCTCTCGCCAAATCGACGTTGAATGGCACACCGCAGGACCGCATTGTCTGGTTGACGCTGGCGCAGATGTATACCCGCATGGAACGCTGGAACGACGCGGCAAACACCATCGATCAGGCAGAGAAGCTGAGTCCTCGGCCGCAGGACATGGTGTACATTCACTTCCTGCGCGGAGCGCTGCAGGAACGCCAGAAGCATTATGACGTCGCGGAAACCGAGTTCCGCAAAGCGCTGGCCATCGCACCGAACAATGCGCTGACGCTGAACTATCTGGGATACATGATGGCCGACCACAATATGAATCTGGATGAGGCCGTCAAATTGATCCAGCACGCCGTGCAGCTGGACCCGGAGAACGGCGCGTACCTGGACTCGCTCGGCTGGGCCAATCTGAAGCTGGGCCAATATGCCTTGGCCGAAGAAAATCTGGACAAGGCCAGCGAGTTGATGCCGAACGACCCGACCGTGCATGACCATCTCGGCGAACTGTACGCCAAGACAGGACGGCTGCAACAGGCCGTGACGCAATGGGAGCGTTCCCTGCGAGAGTATTCCCGCTCCGTTGCCGCGGATGCGGAACCCGTCGATGTGAATAAAGTGGAGAAGAAGCTGGAGAGCGCAAAAGTGAAACTGGCAAGGGAAGAATCCACGTCTCCCCGGCACGCAACGAAACACATATCGAATTGATCGAAAAAGCCGCATGCACGCGACTTCTCTCAGTTCCTGTGCAGTGTCGGACGACGCGGACGACCCGCTCGTCCGGCGCCAATATCCGGAACGGCCTCATGCCTATCGCACGGCCTTTCAGCGCGACCGGGATCGCGTCATCCACGCGCGTGCCTTTCGCCGCCTTGCCGGCAAGACGCAGGTCTTCACCCATCGCTACTCCGACCACTTCCGCAGCCGCCTCACCCATACCATTGAGGTCGCGCAGATTGCGCGCACCGTGGCCAACGCGCTCGCACTCAATGAAGATCTGACGGAAACGCTGGCGCTCGTCCATGACATCGGCCATCCACCGTTTGGCCATTCCGGCGAGCATGCACTCGACACTGCGCTGAAACAATATGGCCTGCGCTTCGATCACAACCTGCATGCCCTGCGTATCGTCGAGCACTTTGAACAGCGCTACGTGGAATTTCGCGGCCTGAATCTCACGTTGGCCGTGCGCGAGGGCATCGTCAAGCACTCCCGTGACTATCGCGTGGAGGATCATCCCGAGCTGGCGGAATATTTTCTGGATCAGCGGCCGCCCCTCGAGGCGCAAATCATCGACCTCGCCGATGAGATCGCCTATCTTACAGCGGACATCGACGATGGCATCGAGTCGGAAATTCTGGATCTCGCCGATGTACGCGCCAATGTGCCGTTGTTTGCCGGATTTTTTCAGCAGCTTGCTAAAAAGCATCCGGACGCGTCGGAAAAGCTGCTGTTGTATGAGTCTCTGAAGCGCATGCTGAACGCTCTGGTCGGCGATTTGATTGCAACGACGCGCCTGCAGGCCGCATCCAGTGACGTCCGTACTCTTGCCGATATTCGCGCCTGCCCCCGGCGGCTGGTGGCCTTTTCTCTGGAGATGGAAACACAGCGCCACCAGGCCAAACGCTATCTCTTCCAGCACCTGTACGAGTCACCGGAGCTGCTGCGGGACCATGCTCAGGGCAGCGAAATCATCCGTGGCCTCTTCGAGCATTGGATGCAGCATCCGGAGCAGCTTCCCGCCAGCCACGCCGCACAGATCGCCAGCGAAGGCGCGCCCCGCGTGATTGCCGACTACATCGCCGGCATGACCGACAATTTTATTTTGACGCAATGGAATGCCGTCACCGGTGAGTCGAAATAAAAATCCAACGAGCAGTTTGGTTTCCGGTTTGCCCGCCATTCGCGAGTCCACTTGTGCAACTGCGCACCAGCGGCGCAAAGGCAACCGCCGGCACGCAGTCTGTTCCGGCTTAGAAGTAGTGCATTTGTTCGAGGTCGGCGATCAGACCGGGGCCGGTCGGATGCCATCCCAGCCGTTTCTGTGTCAGTGCGCTCGAAGCCGGCATATCGTAGCCCGCAAACATCGCGAGCCAGCCAAAATGAGCCGGCGCTTCCTCCGCAGACAGACTGACTACCGGCACCTTCAAGCCTCGGCCAAGCGCTTCTGCGATCTCCCGCATGGATACTCCCTCTTCAGCGACAGCGTTGTATCTGCTGCCTGCTTCGTGCTTCTCCAACGCCAGCCTGTAGAGATGGGCAACATCGAGAACATGCGCCGCCGGCCAGCGATTGCGTCCGTCCCCTACGTACGCCGAGACACCCTTCTCACGAGCCAGCTGGACCGCGTAGGTGATGAGGCCTTGCTTGACCGTATCGTGAACCTGAGGAAGACGCATCACCGACACATTCCCACCGCGCTCCGCCACGGCGACACCTGCTAGCTCCGAAGCGATACGGGGATTCGGGTGGCTAAAATTGACTTGATCTTCGGTTGCGAGTTGACCTGAGGCAGCGTTCCCCATTCCGGTCCCGGAGGTAATGAGCAGCGGGCGGTCCGATCCAACCAGCACGTCGCCCATCGTTTCGATGGCGCGCCTGTCTATCTCACAGTTCGTCTCGAATTTCGAGAAGTTGTGAATGAAGGCTGTGTGGATGACGCCGTCCGATTTGGCCGCTCCACTGCGCAGACTTTCCAGGTCTTCCAGATCGCCTCGATGGACCTCGGCTCCGGCAGAAATGAGAGATTTGGCGCCCGCCTCCGACCGCGTCAGTCCGAGCACCTGATGGCCCGCATGGATGAGTTCCGGAACAATGGTTGAACCGATAAAACCTGTTGCGCCGGTGAGAAAAATACGCATGATGCATTCTCCTTTACTTCGGTTGAGGACGCTGCTTGTCGTCCTTGATTCGCTGAATCGTCGCTTGCTCGCTGATGAGAGGGCGCATCGGCGGCCTGCATAACTAGATGGGACACATGGTGCATACGATCTATACTGAGAGTCCGCATTATTGGTTCAATCGTCCGGAGGCTCTTGCATGGACCCACTCTCCGATGTGTTGTCGTTGCTGAAACTACGGAGTTATATCTCGGGCGGCTTCGGGGTGGCTGGCGACGTGGCCATCCAATTCCCAAAACATCAAGGCATCAAGTGCTATGCCATGGTCTCCGGCCAATGCTGGCTGTCTGTGGAAGGCGTTCCCGATGCGGTGCTCCTCACGGCGGGCGACTGTTTCCTTTTGCCGCGTGGGCTGCCCTTCTGCCTCACGACCGATCTGTCACTCCCGCCTGTCGACTTCAACACGCTTCGCTCAGCGCGAATGTCTGGAAGCGCAGTCTCCAAGGATGAAAGTGGGGAGCACTATATTGTCGGCGGGCATTTCGTCCTTACTGGCAGACATGCCGACATTCTGCTGAGGTCTCTGCCGCCCATCGTGCATATCCGGAAAGAGTCGGATAAAGCGGCAATGCGCTGGTCGCTGGAACGGATGAAGGAGGAGTTGCGCGATCCGCAACCGGGCGGCTCTCTGATCGCACAGCAACTCGCCTACATGATGCTCATCCAGGCTCTTCGGCTGCACCTTGCGGATGCGGCGAGAGGAGGCGTCGGCTGGCTCTTCGCACTGGCGGACAAACAGATGAGCGCAGCCATCACATCCATCCACGACGATCCCGGGCACCCATGGACGCTGCAGAAACTGGCGGAGCATGTCGGTATGTCGCGATCGGTCTTTGCTCTCAGGTTCAAAGAGACGGTGGGGGAGACTCCTATGGAGTACCTGACGCGTTGGCGGATGTTGCTGGCCGGCGACAGGCTGAAGAATTCCGACGATTCCATTTCCGTAATCGCCGTATCGCTCGGCTACGAATCCGAAAGCGCCTTCGGCAAAGCCTTCAAAAGAGTCATGGGCTGTTCGCCACGGCGATACAGCCGTGGCTGGATTCCGGCATTCCCTTCACCGAGCGAAGAGGAAGTTGCGTGATTGCCGACTACATCGCCGACATGACTGACAATTTTATTTTGACGTAATGGAATGCCGTCACCGGTGAGTCGAAATAAAAATCCAGCGAGCAGGTCCATCTCCGGTTTTGCCCGCCATTCGGAAGTTATCTAAATCGCTTCCGACAAGCCAACCGTTTTCAAAATGTGGCGGGTCAGTCGCACCTGCACAACGTGAATGCGATACAACTATCAGCATGGAGTGAGCATGCAGACACTTTGGCAGGACATCCGGTTTGCGCTGCGGCAGTTGCGCAAGTCTCCGATATTTGCGGCCACGGCGATCCTGACTCTTGCCATTGGCATTGGGGCCAACGCAGCCATCTTTACGCTCATCGACGATGCCATGCTGCGAACGCTCCCCATACCGCAGCCTGATCATCTGGTGACGGTCGGATTCAAGAGCCCGAAAATCCAGCAGCTGATTCCGGTCCAGTCGTTGTATGGGCTGGACCAGCTGCACCGCCAGCTCAAGAGCGTCGAAGGGCTCTCCGGCTGGAGCTCGGACATGCTCTCGGTTGCAGACCAACAGGGAACGCTGCGCTCCATCGTGGGGGACATGGTGAGCGGCGATGCGCTGCAGATGTTAGGCGTGCGGCCCTACCTGGGTCGGCTGCTCATCCCGGCGGACGATGTACCCGGAGGGCCTGTGGGCGGTTGGCCGGCGGTCCTCGGCTATGGCTTCTGGCAAAATAATTTCCACGGCGATCCAGCGATTATTGGCCGGCACATCAAAGTTTCCGGGTACGTGGTCACCGTCGTGGGCGTGCTCCCGCCCAACTACACAGGAGTCTTTCTGGGTACGCATGAACGGATCATGCTGCCCATGCACTTTCTCTCCGCGCTGTTCCCGGCGAAGGATCTGGATGTCTTCCAGTCGCCGCAGAAGTCGGAGGTCATGGTGCTCGGTCGTCTGCGCCCCGACAGTACACTCCGCCAGCTGAACGCGGAGCTCGCAAGCATCCCGCAGGACGAAGTCAAGATACTCCTGCCCGTGCAGTGGCGGACGATTCCCGATTTTCGCGGCGCCACGCTGCATGCCGAATCCCAGGGCCATGGCTTCGCCTACATTGGAAAGCAGAATCGGCAATCTCTCCTGCTGCTGCAGGGCATCGCCCTCCTGGTGCTCCTGCTTTGCTGTGTCAATCTCACCAGCGTGCAGTTCTCTCGCGCCCAGGCGCGGCAGCATGAGTTTGCCGTACGTGCCGCGCTCGGTGCCAGCTGGCGGCGGATCGTCCAGCAGTCCCTCATCGAATCGCTGATGTTGGCGGCGATTGGCTCGGTGGCAGCCGCGGCCCTGGCCTGGTCCAGCACCCGTGCGCTTTCCACCTTTCTCACGCCGCCTGGATCGTCCGAGCCGTTTCTACTTTGTCCCGATCCGCGTGTGCTGGCTTTCACCAGCGCGCTCGCCATCCTCACCACGCTGCTCTTTGGCCTCGCCCCGGCCATATTTGCCAGCCGCGCAGCGCCGGCAGGTCTTCTCAGGTCCGCCGGCACCAACCGACGGCGCAAGGGAGTTGGCCAACGGCTGTGCATCCCGGCACAATTCGCGGTCGCGCTGGTGCTGGTTTTCGCCGCCGGGCTTTTTTCCGAGACCCTGCTGCACCTGCGCGCCAACCATACCGGTTTCGATCCATCGCACATCACCATGGTCACGGCGCAGTTTCAAGCACTCAAGAAGACTCCCGCCGAAATCGCCTCTACCTTCCAGCAGATGACAGACACCCTGCGCGCTTCCCCCGGAATACAGTCCGCTGCCTACGCCTGGGTCACTCCGGTCGGCGGCTACGCTCCGCAAATTATCGCCCAGTCAGTCGGCTCGTCCCAGGGCGAGCACAAGATATCTCTCAACCAGGTGAGCGAGGGCTACTTCTCCACCATGCGTACGCAGCTGCTTCTCGGTCGCGAATTCACCACGGCGGATCGCGATCGCTCGACCTGCATCGTGAACCAGGCTGCCGCGCGCCTGCTGTTTTCGGGCGGCCCTGCGCTCGGGGAATCGATCAAGTCTTCCTTCGGCGGGCAAGCGGCATTTACCGCGCAATGCCGTGTTGTCGGAATCGCCGAAGACGCGCGCTATGCCAGCCTGCGCGATCCCGCACCGCCCACCCTGTACTTTCCAGCTGGCGAATCCACGGTGGCCGGCGGAGGCTATTACAACAACCTCAGCTTCCTCATCCGCAGCCACACGACAGCCGACGCCACAACCGCCTACCGCGCCGCACTCGCACGTTACGCGCCGACTACGGGATATATGTCGTTTCTATCTCTGCCCGACCAGATCGACCAGTCGCTCGGTAGCGAACGGCTGATCGCTTTACTCAGCAACACCTTTGCCGGCATCGCCCTGCTGCTCAGCGCGGTCGGGTTGTTCGGTGTGCTCGCGCTCGACGTCGAACAGCGCCGGCCGGAACTGGGAGTCCGGCTCGCCCTGGGAGCCACGCGCACCAACCTGCTGCGCCTGGTGCTCAGCGAGGCAGCGATCATGGTAGGCGCGGGCGCATTGGTTGGCGCCGTGATCGCCGCCGGCGGATCCAGACTGATCGGTCATTTTCTCTACGGAGTCTCGACGACAAACTTGGGCATAGCGCTGCTGGCGCTCGTCGCGCTGGGGATGGTGGCGCTGATCGCCGCCCTGGGCCCGGCGCTGCGCGCTTCGAGGACCGATCCGATGGAGGCGCTGCGCATGGAGTGAGCGACGGGAGAGAGAGCCTGATGAGTCGTTCCGCATGCAGTACGTGAAGTGCTTTCACCGGCACGGAGCAGATACTTAAACAATCCCCGTGTAGCTCCCCGTTTCTCAATGGTTTGCAGTGGCCGCAAAGGAAGGAGGACCGCTAGAGCACGATGAATAAAGGGCCTTCAATGGTAGGTGGTGCAGCGTTTCGTTCGTGGGAGATTCACAGCCATGCTCTCTTCCTATCCACAGCAAATCAAGATCACGGCGGGCAACGGTGGCAGATGGGCTTGTACTGAAATGGGGATCAGTCCTGTGAAACGGGCTTGTGTTGACTGACTTGAGCGTTAACTTCCGGATTACCGACAATCCGGAAACTGTCCTCTGAAGAATCCCTCCCTTTGATCCAGCAGATTTAACACACATACAATGCTTCTGCCGAGTCGATCGCATGCGTACTCGCATCTCATCGCAAGAGGCTTACCCATGACAATCAGCAACGAAATGCAGACGCACCAACTCGGCACCAATGGACCGCAGGTTTTTCCGCTGGCGCTCGGATGCATGGGAATGTCCGGCATGTACGGCCATTCCGACGACAAGGAAAGCATCGCCACCATTCATGCCGCCATCGAACGCGGCGTCACGCTGCTCGATACGGGGGATTTCTATGGCATGGGGCACAACGAAATGCTGGTGGGACGCGCGCTGCAGGGCGGCCATCGCGACAAGGTGCTGCTCTCGGTAAAATTCGGAGCCTTGCGTGGCCCGGATAGCGCATGGCTTGGCTTCGATGCGCGACCCGCAGCAGTTAAAAATTTTCTGGCGCACAGCCTCACCCGTCTGGGCGTCGATCATATCGACATCTATCGCCCCGCGCGTCTCGACCCGAATGTTCCCATCGAAGACACCATCGGCGCGATTGCCGATCTTGTGAAGGCTGGGTACGTCCGTGCGATTGGCTTGTCGGAGATGGGACCGGAGACCATCCGCAAAGCGCACGCCGTCCATCCTATCTGCGATCTTCAAATCGAATATTCCCTCATCAGCCGTTCGCCGGAAGCCACCATCTTCCCGATGCTCAAAGAGCTTGGCATCGCCGTCACGGCATACGGTGTTCTGTCGCGAGGCCTGCTCAGCGGATCGGCTCCCGCAGCCAAGGGTGATTTCCGTGCGTACCTGCCGCGCTTCAGCGGTGAGAACCTGGCTCAGAATCTGCGCCTGGTAGAGGTGCTGAAGACCATCGCGGCAGCCAAGGGCGCAAGCCCCACGCAACTGGCCATCGCCTGGGTATTAGCGAAGGGAAAGAACATCGTTCCCGTCATCGGTGCGCGCAAGCGGACGCAATTGGACGAATCCCTGGGTGCTCTTGCCATTGAACTGACGTCTGCGGATCTGGCCCGCATCGAAGAAGCGATTCCTGCTGACGCCGTGGCCGGTACGCGCTACGACCAACATCAAATGAGAATGCTGGACAGCGAACGCTGACCGTGCCCCGCACCCGTGCCGACGACTTAATTCTTTTCAGGAACCGGCTGCGCGCTCTGCACCCACGCGGTGTAGATCATGTCGCGCAGCATAGTGGCTCCTGCTGCCAGACATTCCTCGACAAACGCGCGGGATTGCGCGTTTCCCTTCCCGTTGAGGGCGCCATCTTTTTCCAACTGGTACGTCTCGTCCACACGCTGATGGCTCACGCGCAGATACGATATAAAATCCTGAAACGGCTGGGACTGTACTTGCGGACTGGCTGGCACCAGCGGCTCAACGTCATGGGCGCGAATGTTGTTATGTACAAACTCCGTCTCAAACTGGGCGTGAATCTTGTGGTCGCGCGTGTAGCCATGCGGATTTTCCGGCTCAACCCAGCCGTTGTAGTTGATCGAAGTATGCAGCGGCATCGACCCGTCGCCAACATAATGACCCAGCCAGCCAATGTCGTAGAGAATCACCTGCTCCACAGCATGGGTATCTTCATGCGCAGCCAGCAGCGCGCGATATCCGCGCATGTCCGCCTTCAGCCGCTCGAAGACTTCGTCTGCCTGCCAGGGAAGCAATCCGACACGCTGCGGTGTCAGGTTCTCTGCCAGCTGCGGATGCTGCCTCTGCGCGGCATAGAGATCGCGAATAAAGTCGAAGCGATACCGCGGCAGGCCGTCCGGCTCAACCAGGTCGGCCAGCTCTAAATCTAAAAAATGTTCCGGAGCCTGCGCTGCATTCAGCTCCGGCTCCGCCGGGGAGCGCCAGCGGTCCGGCTCCGGGCCAAGATACTCAATCTCCTGAAGCGCCTGCGGCGTCAGCAGAAACGCAGGCATCTCCGCCGGCAGCTTCTCCATCGCAACCCGGTTGATGATGCGATGCCCATCCTTCCCCCAGCCAAACGAGGGAGGCACGGCAATCAGAGGCAGCAACAATCCGAGAACAACGTTGCGAAGAAGTGCCGACGAAAGAGATGGATGAGCCGAAGAATGCCGCATGCAACCGAGTATATTGGCGCTTACGGAATACCGGGCAACCATTGCCGCGCAATACCGCTGCCGCCGTGCATCGGCCATCTTCGCCATTTATTTTCTCTGCGCCATTTGCCGGGAATTCACACAAAAGCCACAGAAAATGCAGGTTGGAGTTTGTTATTCTGAGGTGTATGCCGACCAAGAAAGAACTACTCAGTCACCCAATCCAGCACATCGACATCAAGCAGCATGACGTAACCAGGCTGGTCGATGCCATGCAGCACATGGCTTACAGCTCCCGCGATCTGGCCCGCGCCGCCGACATTTACACGCGCATGCTGCGAGATCAGGAGTGCGGCGTCATCCTGTGTCTGGCCGGTTCCCTGATCAGCGCTGGTCTGAAGCAGATTTTTGTCGACCTGCTGCGCAACAACATGGTCGATGCCATCGTCTCGACCGGCGCAAACATTGTCGATCAGGATTTCTTTGAAGCGCTTGGATTTCAGCACTACATGGCCGACGAAGCCTACAAATCCGGCACGCTGGACGGCGAACTGCGCGACCTGATGATTGACCGCATCTATGACACGCTGATCGACGAAGAAGAGTTGCGCCACTGCGACGAAACGACAGAAAAGATTGCCAATGCGCTGCCGCCCCGTCCGCACAGCTCGCGTGAGTTCATCCGCGCCATGGGCGCCTATCTGGAGCAGGAGGGAAAAACACCCGCCAAGGGCGGCGTGGACTCCATCGTGCTGGCCGCATATCAAAAAGAGATTCCCATCTTCTGTCCGGCATTCAGCGACTGCTCGGCTGGTTTTGGCCTGGTTGCCCACCAGCACGCACGGCAGGATAAGCCAAAAGTTTCGCTCGACTCTGCAAAAGATTTTTACGAATTGACGCAGTTGAAGATCGCCAACCCAACCACCGGCCTGCTGATGATTGGCGGCGGCGTGCCGAAAAATTTTGCGCAGGACATCGTCGTCGCGGCGGACATTCTGGGCAACGAAGCTCCCATGCATAAGTACGCCATCCAAATCACCGTGGCCGACGTGCGCGATGGAGCTTTGTCTTCCAGCACGCTGAAAGAAGCCAGTTCCTGGGGCAAAGTGGACACCACCTTCGAACAGATGGTTTACAGCGAGGCAACGCTGGCGCTGCCGCTGATTGCCGGTTACGCCTATCACAAACGCGCTTATGCAGAGCGCAAAGAGCGCCGCTGGGCACATCTGCTGGAACCCGTTACAGCCTGACTTGGTCCAACCATTTCTTGAGAAATTCCTCAGCAGTAGCCTCTGCCGGCAACAGAATTTTAGTAGCCGATTGGCCATGGCAAACGTTAGGCTAACAGCAGGCCCCCGGGTTTGACTGCGCTTGCAGCGGCATTCGAATCCGGCATCCGGCCTGAGAAAATTGTGCACCTTTACGAACGCTGTGTACCTTTGCTGATTTCTGCTGATCTCGTTCGTCTCCAGAACCGTGCGCTTGCTTTCTTGCAAGCAGCATCGTTGTGGTGTTTCTTGAATTCCTTCATGCCGCTCCCTATCCTGAAAGTTTGCTGTAAAGGAATTGTGTAGCATGCGGCGCCACACGCGTCTTCTCCTCTTCGGCCTCATTTTGCTTGGGCTCGCCATCGCGGTCGCTGTCTCCGTCCGGCGCACCGCCCAGCAGGAGCGCATCTGGAAAACCGAGCTTCTGACGCGCAATCCGGCCTATCTGCATAGCGAGCGCATGCAGGTGGCTGCGGCGCAGGCTGCCATGGATGCCCTTGCCATGGCAACCACGCAATCCAGCACTCTGTACCAATTGGACTATCGCCAGCAGCGCATGCAACTGCAGGCCAACTGGATGGGCCTGGAGCAGCTTGCGGCGCAGGATTCTCATCGTCAGGCGCTACTGCTGGAGATTCGCGCAAGCCTGGCTGCCTTATTGGCCGATCTGGATCGCACGACGACTTCGATCACGCCTCCCACCGCCCAGGACCAATCCCGCTTGCTGGCGGACCTGCATCGCGCACAAAACGCGATGGCCGACTATTCCGGCAGCCTGGCGCAGGGCACGGAAAAAAGCATAATGCAGCCACTGGCGCCCTGGTTTGACAGTGTGTGGCTCAGCCTCATCCTGCTTCTGCTGGCTGGCGCAGCGTTGATGATCGTACTGGAATATTGTTTACGGAAGAATGAGAAACAATCCCCGCAGGACCGCCTGCAATCGCAGATCCTCGATTCCACCGACACCATGGTGCTTACCTGCGACGCACAGGGGAAGGTTCTCCATGCCAATCCGGCGGCAATGCGCATGCTGGGATGGCAGGCGCAAATTCCGCTGGACACAAATCTTCCCAATGTTCTCGCTCCGGGAGAATATGTCCGGCTGGCGCAACTGCCAACGGCCTCTTCGCTGCACGCTGCCGCTGCGCAAGGTCTCTCCGGCAACCAGGCTGGCGACGGCCCTATTTTGCTTACAGAGCTGTTTCGCGCGAATGGCGGTTCCAGCATGCGCGATGTGGAACTGCAATTTCAACGCCAGGATGGCAGCCGGTTCTGGGCGCTCTGTTCTTTTTCTCCATTACGAAATACGGCACTCAAAGTCGAAGGTCTGGTCTGCACGGCAACCGACATCTCCACGCGTCACGATGCCGAAATAGCTCTGCGCGAAAGCGAGAAACGCTATCGCAACCTGTGCGAGCACACGCAGGAGATGATGGCCATCCTGGACAACCTGGGCCGCTATCAATATGTGAATACAGCGTGGCTCAGTTATATGGATAAAACCAGCGAGCAGGTCATCGGCGCCAGCTTTGAGAGCGTTTTCCCGATGGAACAACAGGCAGCGGCGGCAGCGCTGTTGCGCAAAGTGACGCATGGGCAGCCTGTCGATCGGCGCATCCTCAAGATGCGCAAGCAGGATGGCGCCGAAGCAGAACTTGAAGTGATGCTGGCATTCAAGCCGCAGAATGGCATGCCACAGACGGTCCAGGTTGCCTTCCGCGACGTAACCGAGAGCAATCGCCGCGAACGTCATCTCGCTATACAGGGCGACATAGGCCGCATACTCGCAAAAGCCGTCTCCATCGATGTTCTATTGCCGGAGTTATTACAGGTCTTCGCCGCCCATTTGAATGCAGACTTTGCCGATCTGTGGCTGGTGCAGGAACATCCGGCGCGCCTGCATTGCGCCAGCCAGTACAGCCGTGCCCAGCGCCAGGATGGCAGCTTGTTCCGCAGCACAGTGCAGGACACGCTGGCGGAAGGCGAAGAGATTCCCGGGCGAATCCTTACCAGGAAGGCTGCGCTATGGATTGAAGACGTTTCGTCGGAGCAGGAATTGCAGGGACGCCAGAAATTGATGGCCGAAGGAATCATCTCCGCATGGGGCGTGCCCATCCGCGCAGACAATCAGTTGCTCGCCACGTTGCAGTTCTATCATCGCCGCAAACGCAGGCCGGACTTTGAACTGGTCTATAGCGTGGAACAGATGTGCGCATTTTTCGGTCAATATCTGGTGCGCTCTGCAGAACAAACGGAGATGCAGCGCATCCTGCATCAAAGTAACTCCGTCCTGCGCTCGGTAAGCGATGGCATCTTTGCCTACGATGTTGAAGGCCGCATCATATTTGCCAATCCATCTGCGGCTCGCTTCTTTGATCTTCCTCCGTCCCTGCTGCTCGGGCGTTCGCTCCATGTAACCGTGCATCCGGAAGCAGACGAGCCCTGCGATGGAAATTGTCCCATCCATCATGCGCTCCAGCAAGCGGACGCCATTACGGATGAGGATGTTTTCCGTCGTGCCGATGGCTCCGCCGTCCCTGTGCGCTTTTCGCTGGCGCCCCTCACGGAACAAGGTGTGCACGCTGGCGGCGTGCTCTGCTTCCAGCCGAACCTGCACACTCAGGCGGCCAACGGCTCATTGTTTGCGTCCATGGCAGAAGAATTTCGTGCCCCACTGGAAAGAATGCTTGGCAACCTGAGCCTGTTGTCATCGCACATGGCAAAAATCGACCCCTCCACCGCAGAGGCTACGGAATCCGCTCTGGCCAACGCCTCGCACCTTCTGCAGCTCGCCAATACTTGCATTGAGCTGGAGCAAATTCAGTCGGGTCATTTTACTGAGGCGCCCGAACTATGCGACCTCACATCGCTGGCACAAGAGGCCATCGATTCTCTGCAACCCCTGGTCTCGGCTGCCAATGTGCATCTGCAATTGACGGCCCAGCCTGTCACGATGCCCGTGGTTGCGCCGCAGATACTGGAAGTATTTCTGCATGTATTGAACCGCGCAATCCATGTTTCCCCGCCGGGATCTACCATTGCCATCATCTTCGATGACACGCCGGAGGAGCTCCACATCTATATCAAAGACAATGGCTACGACGTCGATGCCGAAGCATTGGAGCGCAACCTGGCTGGGGGACTCTTCACCGATAAATCCGGCAACGAGTCCGCTGGCTCCAGCAGCGTTGCCCTGGCCCTGTGCCGCGTAATCATGCGGCAGCACGGCGGCCGCATCTGGGCGGAACGGACGGCCGATCAAGGCCTCACCATTCATCTGCGCTTCCCGCACAGCTAAAACAGGTGTGCGTCTTCCGCGATCGCGTGATGCGCGGCAGCCCCTCCATCCTGGCTGCTACGTCCCAGCGACGCCTCCGTCTGCATACGCAGTTTTTCCACGGTGGACCAGCTGTTGCGTTTATTCGCGTCTGGATAAAAAGCCGGCAGCGGCAACATCAATAAACGACTCAGCCTTTCCGCCTGCGGCTCATACATGGCGCACAGCTCACGCAACCGCACGATGGAATCCGCCGCGCCGCACAGCGTAAACCCGGCTTCCGACAATATCTGGCAGATATATTCAACCCGCTCTTCGGGAAGACGATTCGAAACGATGGGTTGCGGTGAAGGTAGAAATATCTGTTCCAGGTCGAGCACAGCATGCCGCGCCATCGCAAACGTAAGTTGTGCCTGGCGCGTCGACTGTGCCTGCATGGTCGCAATCATCAGCGCACAGGCATCCAGAATCGCAACCAGCGCGCTCAACCAGCTTTGATTGTCGTGCTGCGAGCGAAAATAACAGAGCAGAGGATACGAGATGTGGCTCTCCAGCAGTTCTGCGGCCCATCGCTCCCACTCCACCAGCAACGTCTGCAACGCGGAACTGCCCGCCTCCCCGGCATGGCGGCGTAACAGCTCCACTGCGGTCGGCGGCGATCCGGCACGCGCATCCAGCAACACAATGGTCACTTCGCGACGGGAAAACGCACCGTACAGCACGGGCAGGTATCCAATCATTCCGGCAACAAATCCAAGCCCCGTCCCTGCTTCCAGCACAATCAACAGCCTGGCCCACTGCACGTGCGGCACCACATCGCCGAGTCCCAGGGTAAACAGGGTCGTCCCGCTGACGTAGAGATCAGTTTCCAGACGATTGGCTGCGTGCGGATCGGTAAATGGTGTGTGTAGCCCGTAAAACAGCAGGGCATAGCCCACAACCAGTCCCGTCGCCCACACAATGACCAGCAGCAATAACGACAACGGCCCGTAATAGCTGAGGAAGGCATCCCGGCGACGGCGATTTCGTATTTTTTTCGCCATCCAGCGCCACTGCACCCAGGTGCCGATAATAAACAGCCGCGTAAGCCGCAGTTTCCCTGTTGCGCGACGCGGCAGAATAATGGTCTGGAAGGCGTCCAGCAACACGATGAAGATACACAAAAATCCGGCAATCAGACTTAGAATATGCACGACTGTTTCCCTCTCCGGCTTAGCAAGCATCGTACCGCGTTGGCATCCACCTTTGGGATGATTTCCTTTGGCTCCCCCTGCGATGTACCTGTCTATATAGGTATGCATGCCATGAAAATTTTTGCGGATTTCTCTTGTTTATCACACCCTTCAGCCATCCACGCGGTACCCTGAAAGCAGCGCCCATAAATTCAGTTGTGTGAAGGCATTGCCATGAAGCCAAGAGTGTTGGTGGTCGATGATGAACCGCTTGTGGCCGATACTTTGTGTCTCATCTTTCAGAAGCGCGGGTTCGACTGCAGAGCATCGTATTCCGGCAACGATGCTTTGACGTGTGTGGAAGGGTTTGCTCCGGAGCTTTTACTATGTGACATTTCCATGCCGGGGATGGATGGTCTGCAGGTTGTGGCCTCCATTACCAAAAAAGTTCCCGGTTGCCGCGTACTGCTGCTGACCGGCCACTATACCAATCTGAAGTCTGCCCGCCAATGTGCCCGCACACTCAAAGTTCCGAACCGTGTGATGGTGAAACCCGTGCAGCCGGAAGAACTGTTGCAACAAGCCGACGATCTGCTGCAAACCGCAAGCTAGATTTTTTTTACAGGAACGAAATCCGCGCAAATTCTGGCGTCCAGTGTTGCGTCCTAATGCCGTGGCATTGGACGCTCGCTATTGAGCCTGCCTAAACTAAAAGGATGAATGAAATTGGCCGCTGGTTGATCTCCCTGGGAGCTTTGCTGCTCGTTCTGGGAAGCCTCTTCCTGCTGGCTGGCAAAATAGGTCTGCCTCTTGGCCGCTTGCCCGGAGATTTTGCTTGGCGCGGAAAGCATAGCTCCGTTTACTTCCCGCTCGCCACGTCTCTGTTGCTCAGCTTGTTTCTGTCGCTGGCCTTTTACATCCTCAGCCGGCTCAGGCGCTAGGCGGAACACTACGAACCAACTACGTTCAGTGCTAGACTCGACCCTTGTGGACCAGCAATCATCACCCCGGAACGCGACCGAACGCCCGCAGATGGGTTTCCTGTTTCCTGAGGAGCAGGACACCGCGTCATCCGCTATGGTTCGTGCACCGTGGAAAGTACACGAACTGGTGGCCGAGGTGCGTCGCCACATCGAGCGCGATTATCTGGACGTTCGTGTAGAAGGGGAAATATCCAACCTGCGCCAGGCCGCATCCGGCCATGTTTACTTCACATTGAAGGACCAGGAAAGCCAGTTGCCGGTCGTGTTGTTTCGCACCGCCGCGCGCATGCTCCGCTTTGCGCCGAAGGATGGCCTGGAAGTTCTGGTACGCGGAAAAATTTCCGTCTACGAAGATCGCGGCCAGCTGCAGCTGGTTGCGGAAACCATGGAGCCGCGCGGCAAAGGTTCCCTGCAAGTGGCCTTCGAGCAGCTCTATGCGCGCTTGAAGGACGAGGGTCTCTTCGCCAACGAACACAAGCGTCCGCTCCCCGCGTTTCCACAAACCATTGGCATCATCTCGTCACCCGCAGGCGCTGTCATCCATGACATGCTGAACATTCTCGGACGCCGCCACGCTCGCATCAACATCCTGCTCTACCCGGCTGCAGTCCAGGGAGAAGCCGCAGCGGAGGAGATTGCGCAGGGGTTGGCCTGGTTCAGCACAAATCGAGTTGCAGAGATCGTTGTCCTTGCGCGCGGAGGCGGATCACTGGAAGACCTGGCGCCATTCAACAGTGAACTGGTAGCGCGGGCCATTCGCGCTTCCAGCGTGCCCGTCGTCTCTGCCGTCGGGCATGAAACGGACTTTACCATCGCGGATTTTTCCGCTGACCTGCGCGCACCCACTCCCTCTGCCGCTGCGGAAATGATCACCGACGCGCAATATCGCATCGATGAAACCTTGCAGGCCCTGGCTACGCGGCTGGAACGGGCCATGCGGTACCGGCTTCTGCTGGCGCGCGAGCCCTATACCAGCCTGGGCGTGACGGCGGTCTTTGCGCGTATGCGCGATGGATTTGCTCGCCGGCAGCAACGCGTGGATGAACTTCGCTTTCGCGTGGAAGCTGCGTGGGATCGCACCCGCACCTCGGCTCTGCAGCGATGCGCAACCCTCGAAGACCGTCTGCTGCGGCAGGACGTGGGACGCCAGCTCACGCTGCAACGGGAACGCCTGCATACGCTGCGTCAGCGATTGGAGCAAAGCAGTCGCACCCAGTTGGATCGGCAGCGAAACCGCAGCCAGCGCGCGCAGGACCATCTGCAGGCCTTGTCCCCTTTGGCAGTTCTGGACCGCGGCTACGCTCTGGTTTACAGCAATCAAAACAAGCTCGTGAAAGACGCGTCCCAGTTGCATGCAGAGGACACCTTGCGTA
The DNA here is from genome assembly GCA_036267255.1 of Acidobacteriaceae bacterium. GTDB lineage: Bacteria > Acidobacteriota > Terriglobia > Terriglobales > Acidobacteriaceae > DATAWK01. The sequence goes on from DATAWK010000041.1 coordinate 91,240, forward strand.
TCCGGTTTGCGCGTGGAAGTGCAAAAACGCGTGTGCTGGAAACAACCGCACAGAGTGAAATAGAAAATACGATCAACGGAAGTAGTCAGGAATGAGAAAGCTTTTTGGTACCGACGGAATTCGCGCTGTGGCTGGGGAAGCGCCCCTGGACCGCAAAACCATCTACGCCATCGGCTTGGCGCTGGCGCATTCTTTGCGCAAACAGGCAGCCGCGCCGCGCGTCGTGTTCGGCATGGATACGCGCGAATCCGGCCACTGGATTGCCGCAACGCTCACGCAGGGATTGCACGACGGCGGTGTCGAAGCGGAAAATGCCGGCGTCATTCCAACTCCGGGTATTGCATTCCTTACGCGCACGCATGGTTTCTTTGCCGGAATCGTGATCTCCGCCTCGCACAATCCCTGGCAGGACAACGGCATCAAAGTTTTCGGCGCCGATGGATACAAGCTCGCCGACTCGGTTGAGCTGAATATTGAGGCCGAAATTTTCGAGCGGCTGGCCAACGCTACAGAACCTTCCGGCGTCGCGGATTCTCTGCCTCCCGTGAATCCCACATTTCGCAACGACTACATTCAATTTCTGCAGAGCAATGTTCCTGAACTTCGCCTCGATGGAAAAACCATCGTGATGGATTGCGCCAACGGCGCTGCCAGTGCCATCGCTCCTCAACTTTTTGCGCAAATGGGCGGCAATCTGGTGCTGACGCATTGCGATCCGAACGGACGCAACATCAATGAAGACTGTGGCGCCCTGCATCCGGAGATCGTCGCCAGGGAAGTTGTCGCCAGCCAGGCAGATCTGGGAATGACCTTCGATGGTGATGCCGACCGTGCTCTGTTTGCCGATGCCCACGGCAACGTCGTCAACGGCGATGCCGTACTGCTGATTGCTGCGCGCGATCTGCAGGCACGCGGACTTTTGCATTCCGATCTTGTAGTCGCGACCACCATGTCCAACATGGGCCTCGAAGCTGCGCTTGGCCGCAACAAGATTCGCATGCTCCGCGCCCCGGTCGGCGACAAATATGTTCTGGAAGAGATGCGGCGAAGCCATGCGGTTCTGGGCGGAGAGCAGTCCGGCCACATTCTCTTTACCGACCGCAGCACCACGGGCGACGGTCTGCTGACGGCGCTGGTCATGCTGGACATTCTGCATCGTGCCAAGCAATCGCTCGCCGCATTGAAACAGGATCTGAAAGTCTTCCCGCAGGTGATCGTAAATGTCCGCGTGCGCGAGAAAAAACCGCTGGAGGCAATCCCCTCCGTTGCCCGCTCCATCAGCGAAGCGGAAGAAGAACTGCATGGCAATGGACGGGTCGTCGTGCGGTACTCCGGCACCGAGGCGCTGGCGCGCGTGATGATTGAAGCCGAATCGAACGAAGTCATGGAGCGTCATGCCACGCGCATCGCCGACGCTATCCGCGACGAAATCGGCGTCTGACCATCAGGCATGCACCTGGTTCAGATCGCGCCAATTAGGACCGGACGCAATCGTCGCGACCACCGGCACCTTCAACTCAATCACATGTTCCATCGCTTCGCGCACCAGGCTCGCCAGGGCTTCCAGCTCCTGCGGCGCCACGTCGAAAACCAGCTCATCGTGCACCTGCAGAACCATCTGCGATCGCATCTGCTTCTCTCGCATCTCGCGGTCGATGCGAATCATCGCCAGCTTGATGATGTCGGCTGCCGTTCCCTGCAGCGGCGTGTTGATGGCCGTCCGTTCGGCAAAGCCGCGCTGGTTGGCATTGCGGCTGGAGATGTCCGGAATGGGTCGAATGCGGCCAAAGAGCGTACGCACGCTCTGGTCCCGGCGTACTTCCTCAATCGTCCGGTCGATGAAGACACGCACACCCTGATAACGCTCAAAATATTTCTGAATGTAAAGCTGCGCTTCGCTTTGCTCAATGCCAAGCTGCTGCGCCAGGCCAAACGGCGAAATACCATAGACGATGCCGAAATTCACCGCCTTGGCGCGATTGCGCGTCTCCTTGTCCATCTTCTCCGGCGCAACGCCGAAGACCTCCGACGCCGTCAGCGTATGAATATCCGCATCCTCCCGATACGCTTTCAACAACAAGGGGTCATCGGAGAAATGCGCCATCAAACGAAGCTCGATCTGCGAATAATCCGCCGACAACAAAATATTTCCCGGCGCAGGCACAAACGCCGCGCGGATTTCGCGGCCCAATTCGCTGCGCACCGGAATGTTCTGCACATTGGGATTGTTGGAGGACAAGCGGCCCGTTGCTGTTCCCGCTTGATTGAACGTCGTGTGCACGCGGCCTTGCGCGTCTGCCAGCAATGGCAGCGAATCCGTGTAATTCGATTTCAGTTTCGCCAGCTGGCGATATTCCAGCACCAAACGGGGAACAGCATGGTGCTCCGATAATTCCTCCAGCACATCCTGCGCCGTGGACACAACCTTGCCCCGGCCATATTTCATCGGCTTGGGAAGGTTCATCTTGTTGAATAAAACGTCGCCCAGTTGTTTTGGAGAATTGATGTTGAAGCGATGCCCGGCCTGCTCAAAAATTTGCTCGCCCAAAGCATGCAGCGACACATTCAACCGCGACGACATGGTTTCAAGAAATGTGCGATCGATGCGGATGCCCGCATCCTCCATGCGCAACAGCACTGGAACCAGCGGCAGATCCATCGTCTCGTAGATTTCGAGCGTTTTGGCCGCTTCCAGATCTTTGCGCAGAACGGGCGCCAGCTGCGCAATGGCCGCTGCGGTTGCCGGCAGCAGGTTCTCCGGCTCCCGCGACAACGGCTGGCTGCCGAAGCGCGCCACAACATCCTCCAGCCGGTGGCTGCCGTGCGTCGGATTCACCAGGTAGGAGTAAAGCATCAGATCGTCGCGCACGCCTGCAAGCGCAACTCCCTGCTGCTGCATCGCGCGCATCAGCGACTTCAGATCATGCACCGACTTTGGCAGCACAGCATCTTCCAGCGCCGTGCGCACACGCGTGTTTTCCAGCGATGCCTGCAGTCCCTTCGATGCATCCGCCGCCACACCCACCAGCATTTGCGCCGCCTGCGCCGTTTTTTCTTTGCGCTCCACAACATCCAGCAGCGACAGGTTCTGCGGCGCTTCTTCCGATTCTTCTGTCTCCTCGTCTTTGGAACTTGCCGCATCCTGCGCGGTGTAGAAAACGGACAGCCCCTGCGTTTGCGCCGCCGTCAGCAACGCTTCAACATCGGCTGCGGATGGATCGAGCACATACTCCGTCTGCTGGGCCTGCGGAACCGAAGCGCTTGCGCCCAGTTCTTTCAGCATGGACGTGAACTCCAGCTCCGAAAAAAGTTCACGGCACGCCGTAGCATCCGGTGGCTGCGTCTGCATCTGCTGCAAATCCAGCGGAACAGGAACGCTGGTATGAATCGTGACCAGTTCCTTGCTCAGCAGAATGGTGTCGCGATTATTTTCCAGTGATTCGCGGTACGTCTTGCGCTTCACTTCACTCGCGTGGTCCAGCGCGGACTCCACGCTGCCGTACTGCTGGATCAACTCCACCGATCCCTTATCGCCGATGCCCGGCGCGCCGGGAACGTTGTCGATGGCATCGCCGCGCAGCGCCATCACGTCAATCACCTTTTCCGGTTCCACCCCCAGCGCGGCCACCACCCCCGCACGATCCAGCACCAGGTTGTCTTTTGCGGGATTCAGCACGCGCACTTGCTCATTCACCAGCTGCATCATGTCTTTGTCGCTGGAAACGATGTACACCGGATGCCCTGCCGCCGCCGCTTCCTTCGCCAGCGTGCCGATCACGTCATCCGCTTCATACCCTTCGTACTGCAGCATGGGAATGCGCAGCGCATCCAGCGCGCGGCGAATGTACGGCAACTGCTGCACCAGGTCCTGCGGCATGGCCTCGCGATTGGCCTTGTAGCCTGCATATTCCACGGCATCGAAGGTCTGTGTCTTGATGTTGAATTTGCGGATCGTCGTGAGCGCTTTTGCCTGCTCATCGCGCAACAGCGGTGCACTGACGTCAAAGACCGCAGCCAGATATTCCGGAGAAAAATCCTTGCGCAGCTTGTTCAGCATGTTCACAAAAACATATACCGCAGCTGTCGGAATGCCCGTACGCGTGGACATGGGGCGCTGGCGCTGCATGGCGTGGTAGGCCCGGAAGATGAAGGCCATCGTGTCCAGCAGGAAAATTGTCGGCTTTGGAGATTCCGTCGCAGGCATCATCGATGAGTCTACCAATCTGCGGCGGGAAGTTCAGGCGAGAAACATGCAATCGCCATAGGAAAAGAAGCGATACCCCTGCCGGACCGCGTGGTTGTAGGCTGCCAGTACCGGCCGTTGGCCTCCAAAGGCGCAGACCAGCATCAGCAAAGTCGACTGCGGCAGATGAAAATTCGTCAGCAGGCCACCGACAAGGCGAAAGCGAAATCCCGGCGCGATAAAGATGTTCGTTTCTCCGGAGTGCGGCTGCAAATCGCCGTCAGCCGCCTGCAGCGCGCAGTGTTCCAGCGTGCGCACCGTTGTGGTGCCGGCAGCAACCACGCGACGGCCTTCTTTCTGAGCGCGATTCAGTGCCTGCGCCGTCTCAGCCGGCAATGTATACCGTTCGGTGTGGAGAACAATTTCATCCACACGCGCCACGCGCACCGGCTGAAAGGTTCCCAGGCCGACATGCAACGTGACATAAGCAATCTCTACCCCGCGCGCCCGGATGGCATCCAGCACCTCCGGCGTAAAGTGCAGCCCCGCCGTGGGAGCGGCCACCGAGCCTCGCTGCTGCGCATACACCGTCTGGTAGCGCTCGCGGTCCGCGGGTGCATCGTTGCGATGGATATACGGCGGCAGCGGCATACGCCCCAGGCGATCGAGCACAGCATAAAAATCCGCCACCGGCGCAAATCGCAAACGGCGCTCGCCGAACTCGCCGCGACCGGTGATTTCCGCTTCCAGCAGCGGTGTGGGCGAAGCGTCTGCACCCTCCTCGAAATAAAACAGAAGCTTCTCGCCAACCGGCAGCTTGCGGCCCGGACGAACCAGTGCGCTCCATTCCAGGGGTGCATGCTGCGTGGTCAGCAGAACTTCCATGCGGCCACGCAGGTATTCGCCTGCTGTAGGATTTTTCGCGCTGACCGGTTGCGCATGCAGTCCGCCGCGACGCGCAAACAGCCGTGCCGGAATCACGCGGCTGTTGTTGAGCACCAGCAGATCGCCCGGCTGCAACCGTTGCGGCAGATCGCGAAACGATGCATCGGCATAGGCTCCCGTCGCGCGATCGAAGACCAGCATGCGCGAGGCCGCTCGATCCGCAAGCGGCTCCTGCGCAATCTGTTCGGGCGGCAGGGGATAATCGAAATCCGTAACAAGACCGGAACCGGGCACAAGGTTGATTTTAACGGGCACGATCCGCTGGATGCATTGCCGCCACATACTGCTCGGCAGCCACGCGCGCGCGGTCCAGTGCCTGCTCCACGGCGACCCGTGCAGCCTCCAGTTCCGCAGCGTCTGCCGTCGCGGGTACCGGTATGGGAGCTTCCCACGCAATCACCACGCGGGAAAATGGTTTGGGAATCAGAAAGCGATCCCAGGAGCGAAGCTGCCAGGCACGCTCCGGCAGCGCATAAAAAATTCCCACGCCGCCCCCAATCTGCTGCGCCAGCTTCACACCGCCGGGCTTGGCGACATAGACTGGCCCGCGCGGTCCATCCGCGGTAAACGCTGCATAGTTGGTGTCTTCGAGCGCCCGCTGCATACCCAGCAATCCTGCCGCTCCGCCACGCGAACTGGAGCCCCGCACCGGCGTGTAGCCAACACGGTGAATGGTCTGTGTGATCAGTTCTCCGTCGAAGCTCGGGCTGATGAGGATGGCGATCCTGCGTTTGCGAAAGTGATACGCAATGGCCAGCAGGCAGCGATGCCACAGGCAGTAGACGCGCGTGCCGGGATTGTCATCCGCATGGGAACCGGGCGCGCCAATGTCCTCAAAGCGCAGCGTCCATCCCAATAAACGGATCAGCACCGCTCCTATGGGCGGCAGCAACGCCAGCGCCGCGCGTCGCCAGAATCCATAACGTAAAGACACGCGATGAGTGTAGCTGTTTCAGGCAGATGAGTGTAGTTGTTTCAGGCAGTGGATACGAATTTAATTATTCATCGCAACGCCCACTTCGCCGGGCAGTACGACGGACTGAACTCGCTTCTGGACCGGCTCAAGTATGAATCGCCGTCGCGACGGATCGAAGATCACGTTGGCGTGCTGCAGAAGTGGATTTCCCAGATGTCCATCCAGATGACTCTTGGCCGAAGCGCCGGCGGTCATCCTTGCCAGGTCAACGTACGGCGAATTGAACATCAGGCTGTCCCCTAAAGCAATATCGCCAAATTGGATATTGCGTAGCCGAACCACGTCACAGGTATAGGTGCCGCCCAATCCGATATAGGTCGTCTGGCGACTATCCCGGCTCATCAATGAGCGCTCATACTTAACAACAAACTGGCGATAGAAAAGCAGCTCGGAGTCGCTGCCTGTATCAATCAGCAACTGCGTCCATCGTTCTTTTCCATCCGGCATCACCACCTTCACCCGGATCACCGGGCTCGCTTTGTCCATACGGAGCTGTATGCCGTCTCCGTGGTAATGATAGTGTGCAGGGGGATAAAGCCGAAGTACGCTGTGGGTGTAGTCAATCACGGTCACATAGTCGCGAAGAAAAGCAAAACCAAGAATGCCATCCAGCGGGTGATCGAGCGCGTGGCTCAACGCAGATAAATTGATGGATTCTGCTGCACTCTGCACCTCCACGTTTCCGTTGAGATGAATATCGATGTCATGGATTTTTCTGGCTAGAACGTCGCTTTCTCCCATCCCATCCACGTCGAGCTTTTCTCCTCTGCGCAGCCGCAGGCGTCTGGCAACCGAAGTATCTACCAGGATCGTTCTTTCATCGGAGACAAAACCGGTATCCAGCATGATCGTACTTGGGCCTTCGTCATCCAGCTCCAATTGTAAAAAGATGTGCCCGCGCACATATTCAAACGGAATTACGATCACTCGAGAAGTGGGCCGGGAAATGGCAAGGGAATAGGACACCGCGTACGCGCATTGCCCGCCATCCAACGTGATTCCGATGGCGAGAAAAACACATACCCAGAGTGTCCATATCGACCTCCCGGTTTCGCGCATCGTAGGCATCACTGTGCCACCTACCACGTCTGGCACAAAGCATACTCGCACGGAAAGCGATTTTCAAAGGCTTAAAAGGCTATTTTTCAAAGAAAGATGCTGGGTGTGCCGCCGGCGTCCGGTACGCCCGGCCCACCCCCACCGGCAATTTCGCCTGTTTTCCCCTCGCGCAAACACCGCCCAGACCCTAGCTATATTTAAGCCAGCGCAGCAGTTCCGGCATCGTGGGGCGTTTCCCGTACATCAAAATGCCCACCCGGTAGATGCGCGAAGCCAGCGCGATTACCAGCCAGACACCCCCAAGCATCAACACCAGGGATAAGGCAATCTGCCACACCGGCGGTGTCTGGACCATGATGCGCAGGTACATCAGCAGCGGGGCAAACGGCGGCAGCAGGGAGAGAATCGTGGCCCACCTGCCGGATGGATCGGACAACACGGCCTGGAATAAAAGGACGCAGAGGATCAATGGCATGTTGATGAACGGACTCAACTGCTGCGCTTCCTGATTGCTATTCACCATGGAACCCAGCATGGCCGCCAACGCGCTGTAGAACAGAAATCCAAGCAGGAAGCAAATCACAAACGTGACCACGTTCCACGCTGACAGATGGAACGTGTACTCGCTGGAAGCATGCATCATGGCCACGCCCGGACTGGAAAGAAGCACTCCGGCGACCAGCCATATGCTGACCTGCGTCAGCCCCACGGCACCCACGCCCAGCAGCTTTCCCGCCAGCATCTCCTTCGGGCTCACCATGGCCAGCATCACTTCAAAAATGCGCGAGGTCTTCTCCTCCACCACAGACTGGCTCACCGCATTGCCCTGGAACATCAGAGATCCATACAACATGATCATGAGCACAATCGCGGCGATGTAGGTGCTCAGCGCATTGGCTCCCATGCCGTTTCTCACCAGCCGCATGTCGATATGCACAGGAGCGAAGATGGCATGCACCTCCGCACTCGATACGCCATGCCCGCCCAGTTGCTGGTGCGCCAGGGCACGCTGCAAGGCATCCTCCAGCGTCCCCACCAGTTCCAGATCTCCAGCAGAGTTCGAGTAGTAGGCTGGTTTGTCTCCCATCCAGAGATAGCCGTCGATCTTCTTGGTCTGCACCTGTTCGTTCAGTTGCGGTCGCAGACTTTCCGCTGGAGCATCCACCGTCACGCTCATTTCGCGAGTATCTTTGTCGCTGGCCAGTTCGCCCACCAGTGCTTGTCCCAGGACTGCATCGTCTGTCACGAAAACAATGTTTTTCTGTCCGGCGCCTTTGGACGCTATATACGCGGGAACGGCGACACACAGCGCCATCAAAACCGGAAACAACACCACGGAAACAATAAAGGCCTTGGTGCGTACGCGCTCCAGGTACTCTCGGCGGGCAATTAAAAATATGTTACGCATCGGTCTTGCCTCCCACGGTCTGGATAAAAATATCTTCCAGGGTTGGCTCCATCAGCTCAAAACGGTCGACGCGGGCGTTGGCCATGGCAGCGGATAAAATCTGCTGTGGATCGGCGCCGGGTTTCAGATGGATCTCCGCGTTTCCGCCGTAATTCTTGGCTTCCGCAATCATCGGATGGGACAAAAATTTATCGTCGCCTTCAAAGTGAATGCGCAGAAGATTCCGCGGATAGCGCGCTTTGATCTCGCGCACACTGCCGGAGAGAACGCCCTTGCCGCCATTCACCAGGCAGATCGACTCGCAGAGCTTCTCCACCTGTTCCATGTGATGCGTGGAGAAAAGAATCGCCTTGCCCTGGTTCTTCAGCTCCACCAGCACGTCCTGCAGCAGGATAGTATTCACCGGGTCCAGTCCGGAGAACGGCTCGTCCATGATGATCAGTTCCGGATCGTGCAGGATCGTAGCGATGAACTGGATCTTCTGCTGCATACCCTTCGACAGTTCATCGGTCTTCTTGTCGAGCGAGTCGGCAATCTCCAGCCGCTCCGCCCAGCGTCGCCCACGCTGCTCTGCCGCTGCGGCATCCAGGCCGCGCAGCTGGCCCAGCAGCACCAGTTGGTCGATCACCTTCATCTTCTTGTACAGGCCGCGTTCCTCCGGCAGATAGCCCACACGCTGCAGGCTCTTCCGTGTAAACGGCGCTTGAAACAGCGAGACGCTGCCGGTATCGGGCAGCGTCATGCCAATCATCATGCGGATGGTTGAAGTCTTGCCTGCGCCATTCGGCCCCAGCAGGCCGAACATGGTGCCGGCTTCAATCTCCAGGCTCAGGTCCTGCACGGCAATCTTGGTGTCGTACTTCTTGGTGATGCGGTTCAGTTGCACAATTTTCATCGGCTGATCCAGATATTGCGTCGGTTCCCAATGCATTATGCGGCACGAGTGTTGAAAGTGTAGCAAACCACGGCAGTGAATCCGTCCCCGGATTGCTGACAACTCGCGAGTTGTCAGCCTATAGTTGCTGACTCAGATAGAACGCTTTGACGGCCGCCGCTTTCAAAGAGCTATCCAACTCCACTACATCCAATACGCGGTTGCCGTTGTCTCTTCGATATAACGCGGCATATCCGCTCGGAGCGGTAAATACTTCCTCCAGCTCAAAGTGGAGTGTGGGGGCAACCTCCAAACCCATGCGAAAATGTTCGCGGAGTTCGTCTTCACCTCGCAATATGCCATCGGGCCGGTTCCAGCGCCGGACGACCGTGTTCGCTTCGAACACGACAGAAGAAGCATAGTGCCGCATTATGCGATCCAGATCTTTGGCATTCCACGCCTGAATCCAATCTTCCACTAGAGACCGCAAATCCTTCTCAGTTCTCATGAGTCAATTCCCTCTTTGCCAAACGCATTCTCTAAGCATAACCAACACGAGCAGAAGACCCTTCGTCGCGCCCGAGTCACGGGCGATCCGGAGACTAACCTGCTGCCGATAACTACCACGCACGTCAGAACCGCTATCGCCGCATCAGAACACCAACCTGCTGATAGCATCCAGAGTGTGTTCGCACTCGACACTCCCGTGTAATTCGTGAACGGCATTGGTCCGCAGCTAGCCGAAACCGGACTGGTAGATCATCATGAAAGCCAAACAATACTTGGAGCAGCGTATGCAAGAGGAACAAATACGGGAAGCACTGGATTTGCACTGGCGCGCTTCTGCAGCAGGCGATGCAAATGCCGAACACGATATCTACGATGACAATGCCATTTGTGATTATCCTCAGTCAGGCGAGCGAATCCTCGGGCGAAGCAATTTGCAGGCCTTGCGCAGTCATCACCCCGGCAAGCCTTCGGGTTTCAACGTCAGGCGAATTCTCGGAAACGGTGATCTCTGGATCACGGAATACACCATCACCTACCAGGGGCGACCAGCATACACAGTGAGCATTATGGAGTTCCGCGACGGTAAGGTTGTGCACGAGACACAGTATTTCGCCGATCCCTTCGAGGCGCCCGCCTGGCGGAGCCAATGGGTTCAGCGGATCGCGTAACGCCGCATTGAGGCGGGATGGATGAAGGTCTGTCTCCGTTGGTTCCAAATCGCCAACGCACTCCTTGATCTGGGCGATCTGCCCGGCTTTCGTCTCGTGGAAAGTTACGGTCACTCCCGAATTACGGGCAATCCGAAAACAGACCCACGACCCATAACTACCACGCACGTCAGAACCGCTACCACTGCCTGAGAGCATCAAGCTGCTGATAGCATCCAGAATGTGCTCGCACTCGACACTCCCGTGCAATTCGTGAAAGGCATTGGTCCACAGCTTGCCGAAAAGCTGGCGGAGAAACGGATTGCCATTGTCGAAGACCTGCTCTACCACCTGCCATTCCGATATGAAGACCGCGCCAATCCCCGCGCGTTGAACGAGCTGGTGCCGGGAGAAACCGCCAGCGTCATCGGAGAAGTGCGCGGCTCGACGCTGTTGCGGACACGCCGCATGCCCATCTTCGAAATGACCGTGGGCCAGGGCCCGGCAACGTTGAAATGCATGTGGTTCCACGGCGCCTATCTGCAGGACAAGTTCCAGCCCGGCCAGATGCTGGCGCTCTACGGCAAGGTGGAACCATCGCGCAGCCGCAGCGGCAGCTTCAAAATGATCCAGCCGCAGATTGAAATTCTTCCCGGCCCCGACGATGCTGAAACCACGCTGTTGGAAGTGGGCCGCATCGTTCCTGTGTATGAATCGCTCGGTGGCGCGCGGCTCAGCTCGCGCTGGCTGCGTCGCGTGATCTATCGCATTCTGGAAGACCTGGGCAATCGCATTCCGGAAACGCTGCCCAGCGTTTTGTGCGAACGCCTGCAACTGACCGACCGCGCCAAAGCGCTGCGCGATGTGCATTTTCCTCCCGTCGGCACAAAGATGTCGCAATTGCAGGGCGCAACAACGCCTGCCCACCAGCGGTTGATCTTCGAGGAACTGTTTTATCTGGAGTTGGGACTGGAGCTGAAGCGCCGCCGCATGCGCGAACGCGCCGGATTTTCCTTTGCCACGCAGGAACGCGTGCGCACGGCGCTGAAAAACGTGCTGCCGTTCCATCCCACAACTGCCCAGAAGCGTGTGCTGGCCGAAATTGTTCAGGACATGCGCCAACCCACACCGATGCGCCGTCTGCTGCAGGGCGACGTTGGCTCCGGCAAAACGATTGTCGCGCTGCAGGCTGCGCTCATCGCCATCGAAAACGGCTATCAGGCTGCATTGATGGCGCCCACGGAGATTCTGGCCACGCAGCATTACCTGGCCGCGCGCAAGCTGCTGGAACGCACCGACCGCAAGCCGCCGTACAACGTGATTTTGTTGACCGGTTCTCTGGAGGAGGATCGCAAGCGCGCCAATCGCGGACGCATCGTTCGCGGCGAAGCGGATCTGGTGATCGGCACGCACGCTTTGATCGAAGAGAAGGTGGAGTTCGCCAATCTCGGCCTGGTCATTGTCGACGAGCAGCATCGCTTTGGCGTGATGCAGCGCTTCCGCCTGATGAAGAAACCGAATGCCGCCGAGCCGCACGTCCTGGTAATGACCGCCACGCCGATTCCTCGAACCCTGGCGCTCACACTGTATGGCGATCTCGACGTCAGCGTGCTCGACGAGCTGCCGCCCGGACGCACGCCGATCGTCACGCGCCGCACCACCGACGAGCGCGCAGCCGAGGTCTGGACGTTCGTGCGCAAGCACGTAAAGGCCGGACAGCAGGCGTACATCGTCTATCCCGTGATTGAAGGGCCAAGCGACGACCAGCCGGAGCTGGATTTTCCCCAGGATGTAGAGCCGGAAGCAGAATTAAAAAAAGGCGCGAAGAGCACCGCGGCCAAAACCAGGCCACGCAAAAAGTCTGCGAAAAAAACCTCCTCTCTTTTTGCAGACAAGGGCGACAAGCCCACGCTGAAATCCGCCGTCGCCATGTTTGAAGAGCTGCGCGCCACCCACCTTGCAGGCTTGCGCATTGGTCTGATGCACGGACGCATGGACGCCGGCGAAAAAGAGATCAATATGCGCCGCTTCCAGCGCGGCGAGCTGGACGTTCTGGTTGCGACCACAGTGATTGAGGTCGGCGTCGATGTGCCCAACGCCACCGTCATGGTCATCGAGCACGCCGAGCGCTTTGGCCTGGCGCAGATGCACCAATTGCGCGGACGCGTTGGGCGCGGAGCGGCACGCTCCTATTGCATTCTGATGACCGGCGGCAAGGTCTCGCCGCAGGCCGAAGAACGGCTCGATGCGATGGTTCGCACGCAGGATGGTTTTCAGCTGGCCGAAATGGATCTGGCTTTGCGCGGCCCCGGTGAATTTTTCGGAACGCGACAGGCCGGGCTGCCGGATTTTCGCGTGGCCAATTTATTGCGCGACCGCAAACTGCTGGAGCTGGCGCGGCAGGAAGCGCATCGCTTTGTCGAAGGCGGCGATAAAGAAATGTCGCGCGAAATGGTTACCGCCGTCTGGAGCCATCTGAAGGCCCATTGGCAGCGGCATTACGGGTTGGTCGAAGCCGGCTAGCTGCGCGAGGCAACCGGATTTCTTTATGCGCCACCGGTCCGGAGCGTGTTCATCCGCGTAAAAAAACGGACGACCGTTCGCAGGTCCGTCTCCGGTGTTTCCGCAAGAAAAGCGTCCAGGTTCTTATTGATCTCCTCGTAGAAACCTTGCACGCTCTTCATTTTCTCCGGGCGAATTTCGATGAGGACGCTGCGGCGATCCTTTGGATTGGGCACCCGTCGAATATAGGCCGCCTTTTCCAGCCGATCCAGCATCACGGTCACACCTCCGGTGGTTAGCCCTGTGGATTTGGCAAGCTGGCCCGGTGTGGCACGGCCAAGCATCTCCAGCACATTCATGCATTGCATATCGGTAAGGCGCAGGCCAACCTGGTCCGCAACCTGCTGGTTGTAGAGAATGCTTCCGGCGATGAAACGACGAATGAGATGCACGAAGGTTTCGTGCAGAACAGCGCGATTTTTCGTTGACATTTGCTTTCCATATTCCTTATATTCTAAGTATCTTATTTTATAAGATACTTAGAATATAAGGAAATTCTACTACGATGATGGCGACTCCAACACAAAAAGGATACATAGGAATGGGCATGGAAGGCTCCATCGCCCGCTGGTATGACAAGACAACGCGCAAGGACATGGCCCAGTACAGCACGCTTGCCGAACGGCTGAAGGCTCTCAAGCCAACCGGGGGAGACGTTCTGGAGATTGCTCCCGGCCCCGGTTTTTTGGCGATCGAGATGGCCAAAGGGGGACAATATCGCGTCACCGGGCTGGACATCAGCAAAACGTTTGTGGAACTGGCACAGAAAAATGCAGCGGAAGTCGGCGTCAAGGTTGACTTCCTGCTGGGCAATGCCTCGGCGATGCCGTTTCAGGAAAATACTTTCGGTCTGCTGGTGTGCCGGGCAGCGTTTAAAAATTTCTCTGAGCCGCAGAAAGCGCTCAAGGAAATGTTCCGCGTCCTGCGTCCGGGTGGCACAGCACTGATCGTCGATTTACGAAGAGACACGCCGATGTCCGAGATCAAAAAATACGTGGACCATATGAATCTGGGCTTCGTCAGCCGCTGGTTCACGCTTCTGAGCTTTCGCTTCATGCTGCTGAAGCGCGCTTACACCCCACCGGAATTTGAACGCATGCTTGCCGGCATTCCATTCAGCAGGAAAGAGGTAAGCACGGCCAATGTAGGCATGGAGGTCTGGATGCAGAAATAATCCTCCGCTGGATCGGGGATTACGCGGGACGGGACCGCAGAAAGCGGCGGAAACGGACGTTCTCTTCCTGCAGCATGCCAACGCGCAGGATAATGGTGACGATCTGTATTTGCTCCGATTCCGGCAGATGCTTTTGGCACAGACACATTTCCGTCAGCGCGCGGTGGGCCGTGCGAGTGAACTGGATACCGGTACGCTGCAGAGCGCTATACATCTCCACGATGTTCCACAGCTCCACTTCAAAACGAATCTGATAGGAAAGCGGCGTGAGCTGCTTTTCCTCCAGCACCCATCCCCGGCAATCTAGGATCTGATCAACCAGCCGGACCTGAAGCTGCGGTGGCTCCAGAGAGCTGTAGCCGTGAATAGCGATATCGTGCATGCGTTTGTGAAGATACAGCCACTTCGGATTTCTAAGCAGGGTGATTCTATATTCTGGACAAGTCTCCGCGATTCCGGGCAAGCCATCATGGACGTGCGCCAACCTGCCAAAAGCCTTCATGAACTTTATCGGTCAATAAGCCACAGGACTTCAGGGGTTTCTATGGGGCCGCAATTCCATGCTCAGGCTGCTGCGTGCAACAGATATATAAGTCGGCAACGGACATGCGAGTGGCTGGACGGTCATGATTTCTTGCATAGGGAACGCTGCAACGTGGTACTGTGCAAACCATGATCGTAGGGACTGGGATTGATCTGGTGGAAATTGCCCGGGTTGCCAAGATAATCGACCGTTACCCGGCCCGCTTCCTGGAGCGCATCTACCTGCCCGGCGAAATGCAGTATTGCCTCCGCAAACGCAGCAGCGCCGAAAGTTTTGCCGCCCGCTTCGCCGCCAAGGAGGCGGCAGCCAAGGCCCTGGGGACGGGGATTCAGCATGGCGTGGGCTGGAAAGACATCGAGGTCATTCGCGAACCCGGAGGCCGTCCCGGACTGTTACTGCACGGCCGCGCCGCGCAGATTGCTGCCCGCATGCGCGTTCGAACCATGGCTCTTTCGATCACGCATACGACTGTCTACGCACTGGCGCAGGTGTTGTTTGAAGATTGACCCCTAGCAAATCAATAACATAGGAAAGATCGACTGCGCCGCATGCAGAATGACCTGCAACGAATCCCGCAACGACGGCATCTGAAACTGAGGTAAAAAAGAAGTGCCACCTAAAAGACCTGCAATCAAGCAGAGGTCTGCTATCCTCAACGTAATTCCTGCTTTGGATTCAGTTCTGGTGGGACGATCACACGCGGTGCCTAAGGTGAGAGAAACGTGCCAAATCAGCACGAAGTGCGCTGGTCGCAACTAAAAATAGGTTTGCTGGTGGTCGTGGCCTCCGTGGCGCTGGCCTTGCTTGTCACCTTAATGTCCGGTTCCATGGGCGGCTTTCTGCATCGCCGGATCCTCGTATATTCGCACTTTGAAAATGCTTCCGGGCTGAAGCCAGGGGCGCCGGTCAGCCTGCAAGGGGTGGTGATCGGCACGGTCAAGAGCATCCGCATTGACCCGACCAGCAAGAAGACGCCGGTCGAAGTCGCCATGCGTCTGAGCACTCGTTATATCCAGGAATTGCACAAAGATTCCGTAGTATCGCTGAGCACAGTCGGCGTTCTTGGAGACACCATCGTCGATATTGACAGCTCGGATGCGGTTGGGCCGGAGCTGCAAAATGGCGACTCGCTCGCCGTCAAGCCGTCGCCGAGCATTCAGGAAGTGATCAAGTCCAGCCAGGGCACCATCCAGCAGGTCAATCGGGTGCTTGCCAAGCTCGACACGATCGCCAGGGCCATCAATGCCGGGCAGGGCACCGTTGGCCTGCTGGTCAATGACCCGCAACTGTACCGGCATGCCGTGAAAACCCTCGGCGACCTGCAGCATATCGCCGACCAGATCAACGAAGGGCACGGCTCCCTCGGCAAACTGATCCACGACGAAACCTTCTACAACCACCTCAACGACACCGTCTCGCATCTGCAGCACATTACGGCAGAACTGGATTCCGGCCACGGCACTGCCGGCAAGCTGCTGAAAGATCCCTCGCTCTACAACAATCTGAACCAGACGACAGCCAAAGCCAACGAGTTGATGGCGGAGATCAACCAGGGAAAAGGCACTCTGGGCATGCTGGCGAAAGACCCGAAGTTTTCTCATAAGGTGAATGACACCGTCACGCAGATGAATGTTCTGCTGAGCCACCTGAATGAGGGCCAGGGGACGGCCGGCAAGCTGCTGAAAGATCCCTCGCTCTACAACAATGCCGACAGAGTGATGCAGGACACGCACGATCTGCTGATGGCCATCCGGAAAAACCCCAAACAATACCTAACCTTCCGGGTCAAGATTTTTTAATTCCATCCCGCAGTCTGCTGTTCTTCCATCCCGCAGTCCGCTGTTCTTCCATCCCGCAGTCCGCTGTTCAAGGTTGCGGCAAACGGATGCGCCAATGGCGGAGAATGCCTGCCGCGTCTGGTAATCGAACCCACTCCCGAGCGGAACCGGGAGCAAAAAAAAATCTCGCCGGTCCGGTTCCCTCCTACCCCCTGTTTATGCCTGATTTTGGCACATACCCTCAAAACTCTAATAGGCATGCGCTGGCACAAACACTTCCCGGCTTTTACAATTGGGACAGGAAGCAATCCCATAGATAAAACGCTGCCAGTGGCAGCCCTCGCTCGTCTAACGCGCAGAGGATCAAGGATGCACATGAAGTTTTGGAAATACGGCCGCGTAATTCTGGCCTTAATCGTGTCTCTCGGAATGGGCCTCAGCTTTATCGCTTGCGGCACTTATACCGTTGGTTATCTGTACGTAACCGCAAATGGAATCGCAACATCCACACCAGGACAGCAGCTCAACCAGATTGCCGGTTTTAAAATCGATCACGATTTCGGCTATCTGACGGCGATCACGGGTTCGCCCTTTGCGGCAAACGGCAACAAGCCGGTGCAGGAAGTGCTGATTCCCGGTGGTCAGTTGATGGCCGTCGTGAACAAAGGCTCCAGCAGCGTTTCGATGTACAGCATCGGCGGCTCTGGCGTGCTTACGTTCCAGGGCAACTATTTCACCTCTGGCAGCAGCCCGGTTTCCATGGCTCTCGATGCCAGCGGAACGTATCTCTATGTTGCCGACCAGGTCGCTCCCGATGGTTCTGGCCGCGGCGACATCACCGCGTTCCAGATCAATTCCAGCACCGGCAAGCTGACGCTGATCACCAATCAGAACACCTTCAATACCAGTGGGACGCAATTGCCCTACTTTGAGGTGAACTGCAAGCCCGTGCAGCTCGTCGTCGCGCAGGGCTACCTGTTCACTCTCGATCAGGGGTATGCCTCGACCAGCACGACATGCATCAACCCGAACACGGGTGCAACGTTCACGCCGGATGTGTTCCCCTACCTGATCAATGGCTCCAACGGCCAACTGGTGCTGACGCAGAACCAGCCGTTGCAAACGGGAGCCGCTCCGGGCGCCTTGAGCACCATGTACGCCGCTCCCGGTGGCAAGTACCTCTACCTGGCCAATACGAAATCCAACCAGATTCTGCCCTTTACGATCGGTACGGGTGGCGTTCTGCAGACATTGGTGGGTGGTCCGGTCAACAACGTCGGAACTGCTGTGGGTCCGGATGCATTCCTGACTGACTCCAGCGTGCGGCATCTTTATGTAGCCAACTTCGGCCCGGCATCCATCAATGCGCCCAACAGCACGATTACGGCGTATACGATTGCCGCGGCAAACGGGCAGTTGCAGTTGCTCCCCGGCGCCACGCCCGGCACGCCCGGCTCGTACCCCGCCGGTTCCGGCCCGATATGGATGGTTGAGGATCCTTCGAACCAATATCTCTATGTCGCCAACTACAATGACAGCACCATCACCGGCAATGTGATCGACGCCAGTACAGGACAGCTTTCTGCCCTGACGCGCGGCGCCGTGACCAACGCACCGCTGCAGCCGAATTACCTGGTTGTATCGGGACGGGTCTTTTAACGGCTCGAAAGAGGATACAGGCACGAGGGTCTGCCACGGCAGACCCTCAGCTTTTCTATAGAAATCGTCCAACCGTCACCGAGCGGCAAGTATTTATCGCACAATCGCTGTTTTCGTGGTCATCACTGGCACAAAGATGCGGTCGCTTTTACAATATGAATGGGAATCAACCCAAAATAGCAAACTGCGAAGCGCAGCGCCTGAGTCATTTTTTGATGGCCGGGGACAAAGGAAACGCATGAAGTGGAGTCAATGTGGCCGGATCACTCTGGCCTTAGTTGCGTCCCTGGCTCTGGGACTAAGCATTACCGCCTGCAATCCAAGCTTTACTCTTGGTTATGTCTACGCCCTTACGGCCAAGTCCAACCTCATCAACGCCTATGGGATCGACAGCGTCTCCGGTGCTCTCACGCCGATTCCAAGTTCCCCGTATGCTTCCGGCGGCGACTATCCTATCGCCGCTGCCGTCGATCATCCGGAAGAGCGGCTCTACGTTGTGCATGAAAATAACAATAAGGTCGTAGAGTTCTCCATCGGGGACGACGGCACTCTGGCGTCTCTCAACACCTACAGCACACCGGGGAGGTATCCGATCGCGGTTTCCATCGACCCGCAAAACAGATTTTTGTTCGTCGTGGATTCCTTCGCACCGGCCTACAACAACGACACGTTTACTCCGCCGAAATCAAATCCTAAGACCCCTGCGGTCGATACCACCAACACGGATACCCAGGGTTGCGTGGTCGTCTATCCGATCTCATCCACGGATGGCAGCCTGGGAACACCGGTCACGGATCCTGTTTCCGGAGACAAATGTTTCCCTGTCGGCGTCGGGCCGGCTGCGGGTTCCCTGCCGATCGGCATCACCGCGACGGCATTTGTGAACTACCTCTATGTCGCAAATCAGGGAACGCACTCCATTTATGCCTACGCTGTGAACTACAGCAATGGCGTGCTGAGGGCCCTGACCAACAACAGCTTCCAGGCAGGTGTAAAACCCAGCGCCATCACCAGTGATCCCAGCGGCCGGTTTGTTTACGTTACAGACCAGTACTCCAACCAGCTTCTGGGCTATGTGATTCTGAGCAGTGGAGCTTTGCAGTCCATGGTGAACGGCCCGTTTGCAACGGACCTTTATCCGAACAGCATCGTGGCAGACCCGCGCGGCCTGTTCCTGTATGTCACAAATTACAACTCCAACGATGTTCGCGCCTACACCATCGATGCCTCCACGGGTAACCCCTCCGGAGTATCGACAGCAATGTCTTCCACCGGTACAGGACCGACGTGCGTTGTGATTGAGCCGGCATATGGACGCTACGTTTATGTGTCCAACCTGCTGGACAACACAATCAGCGGTTTCAAACTGAACCCGCATACCGGCGTACTGACTACGGTTCTGAACGCTCCCTTCCCGGCGAGTGGTCAGCCAACCTGCGTCGCGACGGCTGCCAATGGCGCGCATCCGACCCAGATCATCACGCCGTAACCACCCGTACCATACAAGGAAAGAGAAAAGGCCCGCCGCGCGCGGGTCTTTTCTTTGTTTCGCCACCCTTACACGGCGCCAGAATTTTGTAGAAATCCCAGGAAACTTGTTCCGCGGCGATAACTATTTGCCGCACAATCACTGTTTTCGTCGCCATCACTGGCACAAGGGTGCGGACGCTTTTACAATATGAATGGGAATCAACCCAAAACAGTAAACTGCAAAGCGCAGCCTCTGGGTCATTTTTTGGCCGGGGACAAAGGAAACGCATGAAGTGGAGTCAATATGGCCGGATCACTCTGGCCTTAGTTGCGTCTCTGGCTCTGGGACTAAGCATTACCGCCTGCAATCCAAGCTTTACCCTTGGTTATGTCTACGTTCTTACGGCCCAATCCAACCTCATCAACGCCTACACGATCGACAGTGCCTCAGGCGCCCTGACCCAGGTTGCGAACTCGCCTTTCCCTTCCGGCGGTCAATATCCCATCGCCTCCGCCATCGATCATGAGAACAAGTGGCTCTACGTCGTGCATGAAATTGACAATACCGTGGTCCAGTTCGCCATCGGTGTGGATGGAAAACTGTACGCGCAGCACACGTACAACACGCCCGGCACGTATCCGATTTCGGTTTCCATCGACCCCAAAGCCAAGTTTCTTTACGTTGTCGATTCTTATGCTCCAGTCTTTAACAACAGTGGGGCGACACCTCTCAACATCAATCAGATTGCGAACAATCCCGCTACCTATGGCTGCGTTGTGGTTTTCCCGATTTCGTCCACGGATGGAAGTCTTGGCAAGCCGGTAACGGATCCTGTCACGTCGGGAAAATGCTTTCCCCTCAATGCCTCCACGGCGGTTCTGAACTCCCAGCCCATTGGCATCACGGCGACGGCTTCCGGCAGCGCTCTGTATGTGGCAAATCAGGGAACGGGCGCTGGGGGCAACGGCTCTGTGTATGCCTATCGGGTCAATGAAGCAAATGGCGTGCTGACAGCGCTCACAAATAACAATTTCCCGGCAGGCGTCGTGCCCAGTGCTATTACCAGCGACCCAAGCAGTCGCTTTGTTTATGTCACAGACCAAAGCTCCGACGAGTTGTTCGGTTATACCATTCAGAAGGACGAAAGCCTGCAATCCATGGGGAATCCTTACGCAACGGGTGGCTTGCCGAATGCTGTCATTGTCGATCCGCGCGGCCAGTTCCTCTACCTGACCGACTTTAATACCAACACCATCCTGGCTTACACCATCAACCAGACCACCGGCGTTCCAACGGCACTCACCAGCGGCCATAGTTATGGAACCGGCACCGGGCCAACCTGCCTGGTGATCGAGCCGGCGTATGGACGCTTTCTCTATACATCCAATTTTCTGGACAACACGGCCAGCGGCTTTGAACTGAATTCGAGCACCGGAGCCCTGATCCAGGTCCTGAATACTCCGTTTAGGGCGAACCCGCAGCCGACCTGCGTGGCTGCCGCGGCCAACGCCACCCATCCGGTATCGCTCGTCACACCATAGCGGATACACAACACGTAGCAGCAAAAAGGCCCGCTCTGCGCGGGTCTTTTTTGTTTCCTAAAGCTTGTTCCTCAGCCGAAATGCATGGCACGCGCCGCTGTTCTGCGCGCAGGTCATCGTGGCGTTGCTTGCTTCGGTGCGGGCAGCAGCTTCTGCATCCAGCCACGGCCGGGCCGCTCAATCCAGCGATAGGCCGCGACGGCAGCGACTTCCAGCAAGATGTAGGAAATCCACGGGTCCCATTGCGCAATATGCAGGGCTGTCAGCATGCCGGAGGTATGAATCAACGGCCATAAATTGAAGTGGAGAATATACAGGCAATAGCTGGCCTCGCCAATCAGGACGAACGGGCGAAAACCCAGCAGGGTGGTCAGCGGGTGCGTGCCGGAAAGTCCCAGAATGACGCCGCCGAACAACGGTGCCAGCAGGCCATTGTGCGTCAGCAGAAAAGGCAGCTTCGCGCCCTGCTGCAGAACAAAAAAGATGGTCACCAGCGACGCCGTGGCCAGCACAAAGCGCTTTCGATTGGAAAGCTTCAGGCGATCGTTCAAATGGGAGAGCGTGATGCCGAACAAAAATGCCGGAACATGCGGCAGTGGCGTCAGCTTGACGGCGCGCAGCCAATAACTATTGGAGTAACGCGTGATGGGCCCCAGACCGTCCGGACGCACAATCATATAGATCGAAGGCAATATCAGGGCTGCCAGCCATAGCCCCAGCAGCAGCAGCAGCAATTTGCGATGGCCGCGCGGCCACGCCAGAGTCAGCAGCCAGGGAAACAGCAGATAGAAGACGCACTCGCAGGACAGCGTCCACGCCGGAGTGTTCCAGAAGGTCGCCAGCCGCGGACTCCATCCCTGCTGCATCAGGGGAGTGAGCACCATGCCCTGCCAGAAATGCAGCGGCGTTTGGAAGCGCCACTCCAGCGCCAGGATAGGCAAGGAGATCAGCAGCCCAAGAATATACACCGGGTACAGGCGCGTCACACGCGTCCGCCAGAACTCGCGCGCCTGAAAACGTCCCTGCGCATGACGGTCCGTGTAGTTGTAGGCGAGGATGAAGCCGGAAAGAACAAAGAAAAAATTGACGCTGACGTAGCCGTTGTTCATCATCGGGGCCAGCGGGCCGAACCATTCCGGGTTCCAGAAGTGAAAGAAAACGATATTGGCTGCTGTGAAGGCGCGCAGTCCGGTCAGGGCCGGGAGCATGGGTCTGCGAGCAAGAGCGATTGGAACGGATGGGGTTGCCAGGGCCATAAAAGGTTGGATGGCTCTAAGCCGTCACGAGTGAGCCGACTTTTTCTCCCGCGATGACGCGGCAGATATTTCCCGGCTGATTCATGCTGAAGATAATCATCGGCAAACTGTTGTCTTTACAAAGGCTGACCGCCGTCATATCCATCACACGCAGATTGCGTTGCAGGATTTCCATGTAGCTGATTTCTTCATACTTGACCGCCGTTTTGTCGATCACCGGGTCGGCGTTGTAGATGCCGTCCACCTTGGTTGCCTTCAGCAGCACGTCGGCCTTGATCTCCATGGCGCGCAGCGAAGCGGCCGTGTCGGTCGAAAAGAATGGGTTGCCGGTTCCAGCGGCAAAAATCACAACGCGGCCCTTTTCCAGGTGCCGGATGGCGCGGCGGCGAATATAGGGTTCGGCCACCTGATGCATGGCGATAGCGCTCATCACGCGGCAATGCACATCGTGCTTTTCCAGCGCGTCCTGAATGGCCAGCGCGTTGATGACCGTGGCCAGCATGCCCATGTGATCGGCGGAAACGCGATCCATCTGCTGCGCCTGCTCGGCAACGCCGCGAAAAAAATTGCCACCGCCGACGACGATGGCCATCTGCACGCCCATGTCTCGAACCTGGGCGATTTCATCGGCAATTTCGTGCACCCGAACGGTATCCACACCAAAACCGCGACCGGCCGCCAGCGCTTCTCCCGATAGCTTCAATAAGACGCGTTTATACATATATGCCTATTGGAGTATCGCACATTGGATGGGTCGATGAAATGGCAGGAAAATTGGTGGGTGGGTGGTTAATTTCCGGATAGCCCGTGATTCGGAAGCGATTGACGGATGCTGGAATCACGCCCCAGGTCACTTCCGCTATGCCGACATATCGTTACTAAAATGCGACAGCGACACGTGTACCGGTGATTCATCCCTCGTTCCGTTCTAAACGATCTGGGCCTTCGAGCTATATTAAGCAGCATGGTCCGCGTGTCCAGCAGTTGCATCGCAACAGACGGGGATCGATGGGCGATAAGCTCGCCCGTTGCGTTACGCTCTCAACAAGACTTCTGCGGAGATTACTGCGCCATCGCGCGCTCATGGATGATCGACCATGACACCCCGAACCGATCACGCAACTGGCTAAAGCGAGTCGCATAGAAAGTCTCTTCGAGCGGCATGTAGACTTGTCCATCTTCGGCGAGAAGCTTGTATACCCTCTCAGCCTCTTCCGATGAGCCAACAGAGAGATAGATATAGACGCTTCTAATCTTCTCAAATACCGATGAGGGAACATCGTTTCCGATCAGCACCGTATCCCCAATGGCCAGTCGCGCGTGAATAACGGCCTTCCCTGCATCACCCGTCGCTTTGCTGCCAGGGGCCTGGTCCTGATGCATCATCATGAGAACCTTGCCGCCCAGATTCGCTTCATAGAACTGGAATGCCTCTTCGCAATTGCCGCCGAAGTTGAGTTGCGCATAGAGCTTCATTGAAATCTCTCCTTAAGGTTCGTGTTGGTTGCAATAGGGCCGCATAGGTGCAGCCGACGCGCTGAGTCGGTTGTGTTAGCTCTGCTCACGGTCTTTGAGCATTCGTTCCGCGTATTCGTCGAGATGACGAAGCTGGTGGACGGCTCCGGTTTCCATTCCTGCCTGAAGATGCCCGTCACGCACTTGACGGGAACTGTGTCGGATGGTGTGCGTAAGCTTCGTTCCCCCCTCGGTTTCCTCCAATGTGACCGTGGTGAGCCATTCGGGGTTGCCGAATTGCGGCATGTCGTAGCACTCGCTGTAGACGAGCCGTTCTCCAGGCACAATCTCGCGATACACCCCGTGAAACGAATGGCTGCTTCCGTCTGACATCCGCAGCACGATCTTCCACGACCCCCCGATCCGTAGATCGATCTCGCAGGTCGAGATACTTGCGCCATGGCAGCCCCACCAATGGCGAATGTGCTCCGGGCGAGTCCACGCCTCAAAGAGAATCTGCCGGGAGCGACGGAAGAAACACGTAAAGCGAATCTCTGTATCCGAGGGAAGAGTCACGGCAACTTCAAGATCTCTTTTTGCGAGCATGTTTCCTGGCCTCCTTCTGCTCCAGTGTGGAGAGATAGTCATCAAGCTGATTCATACTCTGTTCCCAAAATAGGCGGTAGTTCGCCACCCAGTCAGAAACATCCCGAAGCGGAGTCGCGTCCAGACGGCAGGGACGCCATTGCGCGTCGCGGCTGCGCGTGATGAGGTTGGCACGTTCGAGGACCTTGAGATGTTTGGTGATGGATGGAGCAGTAATGGAAAACGGTTCTGCGAGATCTTTGACCGACGTTTCTCCTAAAGCCAGGCGAGCCAGGATTGCGCGCCGCGTAGGGTCCGAAAGCGCGGCAAAGGTCGTACTGAGACGGTCAGGCATCTAATTCACCATTCGGCTAATTAGCCTAATGGCAAATTACGCTGCCGCCTTTAGTCCTGTCAAGGGAAAGAGCGCAGAAACTCACGAGAAGTCGAATTCCGAGGACCGGTCCCGCTCGCTCCCGTTTCCCTCATTTCGGCAAATTATGGGCGCCGGATGAAAAGACATTAGTCCACTCATCATTGTCGACAACTTGAAAGCAATCCTAACGCCCTTCCACATCGCTACACATCATGTCTGCTTCAAAAGAAAAAGCGCTCGCCGCAGCGAACGCTTTTTAATGTTGAGAATTGCAGAGAACTTACGAGACAGCTTCGTCTGCGGATGTTTTGATCTGCGCGACGGTCCAATTCGCGTCGCCAACCTTGAAGCGAGCGAAGCGGCGCACCTGGATATTCTCTCCCAGCTTGCCCACCTTCTGCGCGACCAGCTGGCCGATGGTGACCGTCTGTTCCTTGATGAAGGGCTGCTCCAGCAGGCAGACTTCCTCGTAGAACTTGGCCATTTTGCCTTCGACGATCTTTTCCACCACAGGCGCCGGCTTGCCGGTCTGTGCGGCCTGCGCGCGATAGATTTCCTTCTCGCGCTCCAGGTCCTCGATGGTCACGTCCTCTTTGCGGATGTAACGCGGATCGGTCGCGGCGATGTGCATGGCGATGTCCTTCAGCAGCTCCTGAAAGTCCGGAGTGCGGGCGACAAAGTCGCTTTCGCAATTCACTTCAATCAGCACGCCGATCTTGCCGCCGGCATGGATGTAGGTACCAACCGCGCCTTCGCTGGCAGTCCGGCCCGACTTCTTGGCCGCCGAGGCCATACCCCGTTTGCGCAGCACCACGATGGCTTCTTCCGTGTTGCCCTTTGCTTCCACAAGCGCGGCACGGCAATCCATCATGGGAGCGCCCGTCTTTTCGCGCAGCTCTTTCACCATTGCGGCGGAGATATTTTCAGTCACGGTAGACATCCTCTTGTACCAATCCTTCTGTATCGAACCTTAAAACGTATGGAGTTCCCGGAAACGGCCTGCACTGGTCCCGCATATCCCGGAAGCTAACAAACCCCGGAAACTACAGACCTGGACATCCCATCGAACACCATCATTGGATGCGCGTGGACCACTGGATGGTTCCGGCATCGCCCGGATGCGAGATGGGATGCGAGCAGCAGACCACGCTACAAAATGAAGTGAATCGAGCCGGAAAACCAGCCCCCGAAGAACTACAGGCTGTTTTCGGCCACTTCCGCCGGCTCGTCCGCCGCAGCGGTCACGGCCGCCGGAGCCTTGCGAATACCGCCGCCCAGGGCCTGTTCCAAATCCACATCTTCGTCAGCCAGGTCCGGATCGTAGGCGTTGGCACTGATGCTGCCCGCCGCCACGGCTTCGCCATCCTGTGTTTCGCTGGCGATGCTGGCGATATCGGCTGCCTGCTTGTCCCCTGCGGCCTGCACACCCTCGACGATGGAATCGGCGACCTTCGACGTAAACAGTCGAATGGCGCGCAGCGCGTCATCGTTGCCCGGGATAATGTAGTCGACCAGCGTGGGATCGCAGTTGGTATCCACCACAGCCACGACGGGAATGCCCAGCTTGCGCGCTTCCTTGACGGCGATCTGCTCGTTGTTGGAATCGACAACGAAGATCGCGTCCGGCAGGCGGCGCATGTTCTTGATGCCAGCCAGATTTGCCTGCAGGTGCTTGCGCTCGCGCTCCAGGCGAATCACTTCTTTCTTGGTCAGCAGGTCGTAACGGCCGTCGGTCGCCATCTCATCGAGTTCCTGAAGGCGCTTCACAGACTTCTGCACGGTGACCCAATTGGTAAGCAGGCCGCCGAGCCAACGCTGATTGATATAGAACATGCCGCAACGGGTGGCCTCTTCGGCAATGGCGTCCTGCGCCTGCCGCTTGGTGCCGACGAACATGATGACCTTGCCTTCAGCCGACAGATCGGTGACGAACTTGCTGGCCTCCTTGAACATCTTCAAGGTCTTCTGCAGGTCAATAATGTAAATGCCGTTGCGTTCGCCAAAGATATATTCCTTCATCCTTGGGTTCCAGCGTTTTGTCTGATGCCCGAAGTGGACTCCCGCTTCGAGCAGCTCCTTCATCGTGATAGTGGCCAAACGACCTCCTCTTTTATTTGCATCCCGGCAATGCCTGCATGAAGCCTGACCGGGATTTATCCCACTTGCGCGGGAGATTGAATTACAAAAAACATCGGGGAACGCAGCGGAAATTTCAACTGCGTTCCACACAATTTGTTTCGGCTGCGACACACAACCAGCCGTCCAGCAGCCAGCAACTCCCGGCGACTAGCGCTTGGAGAACTGGAAGCGAGCGCGTGCGCCCTTCTGCCCGTACTTCTTGCGTTCCTTCATGCGGGCGTCGCGGGTCATCAGTCCCTGAGCCTTCAGCGTGGGGCGCAGTTCCGCGTTGAACTCCACCAGAGCGCGGGCCGTACCCATTTTCACTGCATCTGCCTGCGCAGATACACCGCCGCCCTTCACCGTGGCCAGAACGTCGAACGTTCCGCTTGTCTCGGTCATCACCAGGACGCGGCGTGCGGATACACGCTGCTGCTCGGTAACGAAATACTCCTCAAAGGCGCGACCGTTGATGGTGAACTTGCCGCTGCCCGGGCGCAAAAATACGCGCGCTACACTCGACTTGCGCCGTCCGGTTCCGTAGTACTGAATTGTCTCTGCCATGCGTTTTCGCTATCTCTTTTCAAACTGCAAAAATTCGTTGCTGTTCTGCGTGCAACTACAGAACAATCGCCAGCGCTTCCGGTTTCTGCGCTTCGTGCGGATGCTTGTCGCCGCGATACACCTTCAATTTGGTGGCCATCTGCCGGCCCATCTTGGACTTCGGCAGCATGCCCTTGATCGCCTGCTCCACAATCTTTTCCGGACGCCGGTCGAGCAAGCGCACAAAAGACTCTTCGCGCAATCCACCGGGGAAACCGGTGTAGCGGCGATACAGCTTTTTCTGGCTCTTCAGACCGGTCAGGCGGACCTTTTCTGCGTTCAGAACGATGACATGGTCACCGGTATCAATATAGGGCGTGTACTTGGGGCTGTTTTTGCCGCTGAGCACGCGCGCGGCCTGCGTAGACAGGCGGCCAAGCGTCTGCCCGCTGGCGTCGAGCACAAACCATTTGCGCGTTATGTCTTGCGGCTTCGGAATAAAAGTCGACATCGTTGTTCCCGTTCTCCCGGCAAATTCTCTTTACAAAACTCGTTCGCCACGCAATCGTGCGCGCGGCTCCCATAACAACCGCGGTCTGCTTTACGGATCGCGTACGTTGGTCGCAGTACGTCAGGTCTTCCCAACTGCTGCACAACGGAAGACCGATACGATGGCCAGCTGTGACAGACTCCATGCGGCCATTCAGGTTCGCCTGCCGCGGAGCCGGGTGTTCATGACCCCTGCCAGCGAGCGAGAGACTGCGCAAGGCTTTTAGAATAGCGGATTTTCCCCGTCAGAGTCAACGCAGAAGGGCATTTTTGCCGCAGTTTCGGCTTGCCTTCGCGGATACCGGGAAATTCTGCCCCGAAAACGGTTCAATGCCGGCAAAACCACCGGAAAATGACCGGGAATTTGGACGGATGCGCGTGGGATAGCAGCACATCCGTCTTTCAGCTCCGCGCACAGCCGGTCAGTCGTTGCGCAGCGCAATCATCGGGTCAATGCGCGAAGCCCGGCGCGCCGGAATATATCCGGCAAAAAAGGCGACAGCAATCAGCAGAAGAGCGACACCGGCGAACGTCGCGTGATCGGTCGGCTGCGTCGCAAATAGAAGTGCGGCAATCAACCGCGCAACAACGAACGACAGTGCCGCCCCCAATGCAATGCCGAGCAGGGCCAGCCGCAGCGTCCTCCAGAGGACGTCGCGCTGCACTCTGCCCATGGTTGCACCCAGGGCCATGCGGATGCCGATCTCCTGCGTGCGCTGCGTGACCGAATAGGAGATGACGCCATAAATGCCGAGCGAGGCCAGAATCAGGCCGAGCGCTGCAAAAGCCCCCACCAGCAGCACAAAAAAGCGGCGCGGCGACACAGCACGATCCACGATTTGCTGGATAGGCCGGAACTCCGTTGCCGGTTGCGCCGGATTCATCGATCGCAGCGTACTCATCACGCTCGATTCCAGCACATCCGGCGCGAGCTTGGTGCGAACCACCAGATTGTTACCTTCGGGGCCATTCTGCGACCAGGGCAGATACATCTGACTGCTGGATCTTTCTTCCACGCTGCTTTCCCGCACATCGGAAATCACACCGATGATTCGGCTTTTTCTACCGCCAACCATCGCCATGCGCCCAATCGGGTCCTGGCCGGGCCAGTTAAAACGCGCAGCGGTCTCATTGATGACGGCAACAGGTTCGCTTTTCGAGCTGTCCTGCCAGCTGATATCGCGTCCCTCAATCAAATGCATGCCCATGGCGCCGAGATAACCCGGCGTCACGATATAGACAAGGGCGTCCGTATTCTTTTCCTCTTCTTTGGTATAGGCCCTGCCCACGGCGGAAAAACCCCAACCGCGGTTCCGTTCCAGGGGGAGATTGTCGGTAACTCCGGCGGCCTCAATTCCCGGAATGGCTTGTACGCGGCGCAGAATTTCCTGTAGCGCGGCATACCGTCGATCCGGATTCTTGTAGTCGTTCTGCTCCTGATAATCAATCTGCATTGTTGCGGCATGGCTGGGCTGAAATCCCAGATCGACATCCATGATGCGAAGAAAGCTGCGCAGCAACAGTCCCGCACCAATCAGCAATACGCAGGAGAGAGCCACTTCCAGAATGACCAGCGTCCCGCGCAGGCGCTCATGCATTTTGCCCGTGCTGCTTCCCCGGCCCATTTCCTTCAGCGACTCCTGCAGATTCTTTCCGGACATTTTGAGTGCTGGCGCAAGTCCAAAAAATACAGCGGTAGCGACGGTGATCAGTACCGTCCAGCCGACGGCGGTACCGTTGACCGTAACGCTGTTCAGCATGGGAATGGCGATGCTGGAGGAGTGAGCCAGAGCGTAAATGCCCGCACAGGCAAGCAGCAATCCCAGGAATGCCCCCGCGATGGAAAGAACCAGGCTCTCCGTCAACAGTTGCCGGATTAGGCGAAGCCTTCCGGAGCCGAGCGCACTACGCAGCGCAAACTCCTGGCTCCGCGCGGCGGCGCGTGCCAGCATCAGGTTGGACAGGTTCACGCAGACGATCAGCAAAATGAGGCCGACAGCGGACCACAGCACAATCAACGAGCGGCGCAGGTTTCCGCTTACGTGGTCTTTCAGACCCGTGATGATTGCCTGAAATCCACCCCCAAATTCCGGGTGCGCGGCATTGATCCGCGGAAAGAGAGCGTTTGCTTCCGCCTGCGCCCCGGCAACCGTCACTCCCGGCTTCAGCCGGCCAATGAGCGCAAGCGCGTCACCCTCATTGCGGATGTCATCCATGATGATGGGAAAGAGGACCTGCACGTTCATCCCCGGTAAAAAGATCGAGCCAAAATTGAATGAGGACGGCAGCACGCCGACGACGGTTACCGGCTGATTGTCCATCGTGACAACTTTTCCGACGATGGATGGGTCGGCATTAAATTGCCGCCGCCAGAATGGATAGGTCAACAGAACTGCCGGCCTTCCCCCTTTTTGGCACTCGTTTGGAGTGAAGAGTCGGCCCAATGTCGGTTGAACGCCCAGCGTTTGAAAAAAATTGCCGGCAACCATGAAAGCTGTAATGGGTTTCTCTACCCCATGATCCATCAGTCGATCTTCATTGGCCGCAGAGAAAGCGAAATACGATGTGAGGCTTTGCAGGGATTGATTCTGGCGTACGTAATCCTCATAGATCGCCACGGGATAGGTAACGTTCGACAGGTTCTTCGCGTCGTTTCCTCCCGTAATCCAGACCAGCTGTTGCGGGTCGTGAAATGGCAGCGGACGCAGCAGGATGGTATTCACCACGCTGAAGACGACGATGTTCGCGCCAATGCCGAGAGCCAGAATCAAGATTGCGATCAGCGCAAAGCTGCGATCGCGACGCAGCGTGCGCAGGGTGTAGCGCAGGTCCTGCATCAGGATGTCGAGCGCAGGCAAACCGCGGGCCTCGCGCTGCTGCTCCTTGGCCTGCGTTACGCCGCCGATGCGAATCAGCGCCTGACGGCGCGCTTCCTCCGCCGTCATGCCGCGCTGAATGTTCTCGTCGATAGCATGTTCCAGGTGCGAGCCGAGTTCCGCATCCAGATCCTGGTCCAACTCCTTTTTGCGAAAGAAGGAGCGCATACGGTTGAGCAATTCGCGCATGGAAGCCATCATTGGGCACCCCCATCTTCCTGCATGGCGAGCATGCGGCCCATGACGTTGGCCAGCCGTTGCCAGTGTGCGGCGTCATTTGCCATCTGTCTGCGGCCCGTGCGGGTGATCGAATAAAATTTGGCCTTGCGATTGTTGTCGGAAACACCCCACTCGGCGGAGATCCATCCACGCTGCTGCAGACGCACCAGCGAAGCATAGATCGTTCCCTGGTTCAGCAACACTGCATCGCCGCTCACCTGCTCAATGCGCCGGGCAATCCCGTAGCCATGCTGGGCGCCCATCGCGGCCAATGTCTGCAAAACCATAAGGTCTAAGGTTCCCTGTAGCAAATCGAGTTTGGAATCCACCATTGCGCGCTCCTGTGGTACGGCCACATCAGTATGCCACACTTCTCTGTGGGAACGCCACAGGAAGGGCATTCTTATAACAAAACAACTTCCCTATCCCTGCTGTACGCAGGCAAGGATGGATTGGTTCCATACAATTGGCAAAGAACCCCTGGTAACGCTGGAACAACGCGCCTTATTCCGCGCGCAGGGCACGCACCAGGTCGAGCCGCGAAGCGCGCCACGCAGGCACGACGCACGCGACGCATGCAACCAGGGCCAGCGCTACCGCGACAACTGCGTAGACAGACCAGTCCAGCGGTTTGACGCCGTACAGCATCTCTCGAATCAACCGCGCTGCGATGCCGCCGCCAAGCAGTCCCAGTGCCAGTCCAACCCATGCCGGGCGCAATCCTTCTCCCAGAACCAGCCCCAGCACCTGGCTGCGCTGCGCACCCATCGCGATGCGAATGCCAATTTCGCTGGTGCGCTGCGTCACCAGATACGACAGCACACCGTAGAGTCCCACCGCAGCCAGAACCAGCGACAATCCTGCAAAGGCCAGCACCAGCGTGGCATTGAAGCTGGCATCCTGTGTGGAGCGCCCAATGAGCTGCTCCATCGTCAGCACATGATAGACCGGCAGATCAGGGTCGAGCTGCGCGATCTGTTTCTGAATGGGCAGAGCGAGGCTGGCGACATCGTGCTGCGAGCGCACCACCAGGGTCGCGGCATCCGCATTTCCGTCGTAGATGGGAAAATACATCGTCGGCTCCGGCTGCTTGGCCAGATCATATCGCGTGTCTCCCACCACGCCGACAATCGCATACTCCTCGCCCGCATCGGTGCGCCAGCGTGTGTGAATATGTCTGCCCAACGGATCTTCGCCCGGAAAATATTGCCGAACGAAAGCTTCATTCACAATGGCATCGTGGTCGTTGTCCCATCGCTCGCCGTCGGTAAAGAATCTGCCTTTGCGCAGTGGAATCTGGATGGCTTGGAAGTAACCGGGATCGACGGCTCCCATCATGGCATAAATGTATTTGCCTTTGGGCAGCGGAGGGTGCTCCACGATATTGAAGTGTAGGTTGCCGGGAAATCCCGACCCCGGCACGGCAAGCGTCAATCCAGCAGCCTGCACTCCGGGCAACGAACGCACGCGCTGCAACAGCTGCTCATAGAAGCTCGCAACCTGCTCCGGCTTCTGATATTTGCTGTCCGACAAGACGAAGCTCATGGTCAGAACATTGTTCGTGGTGCAACCGATATCCGTGGAACGCAATTGCAGAAAGCTTTTCAGCAACAACCCGGCGCCGATCAGCAACACTACAGTCAGCGCAACCTCTGTCGTCAACAACACTTTGCGCAGGGTCGCGCGCGATTGGCTTCCGCTGACTGACCGTGCCGTGTCCTGCAGCGCAGAGAGAATTTTCTTGTTGGCCGCCGAGAGCGCGGGAACGATGCCGGCAAATATGCCGCAGAGCAAGGTGATGCCGACGGCAAAGAGCAGTACAGGCAGATCGATATGGATGGCGTTGGCGCGCGGTAGATTTTCGCGCGTTATCTTCAACCAGTGAACTGCTCCTACAGCCAGAAACACGCCAAGAAGACCGCCCGCACCGCAGAGCAGCAGGCTCTCCGTCAACTGCTCGCGCAGTAAGCGCCAGCGCGTGCCGCCCAGCGCGGCACGAATGGCAACTTCTTTGCGCCGCGCCGCGGTGCGCGCCACCAGCAGGTTGGCAACGTTCAGGCAGGCAATCAACAGAACGCAGCCGACCGCTGCCAGCAAAACGTAGAGTGGCGTCTTTACGTCCTGGACAAGATCGTCGATCATCGGTCGCATGTCGGCCCCGTCGGAAACGGCCTGCGTGATGAGCTGCTGGTGCAGGTGATGCTGGATCGCATTGATCTGCGCAATGGCCTGTACCGGCGTAACTCCCTGCTTCAGGCGTCCAATCACGGTAAACGTATGATCGCCGCCGTGCATCTCCATCATGTCTGCCGGAAGGACGACGCGATTGGGCACCCACAGCTGCGTGCGCTCATCCGGATAGCGGAACCATGAGGGCAAAACGCCAATAACCGTGTAGGGTTTTTCATCCAGCAGAATGGTCTTGCCAACAATTGCCGGATCCCCGCCGAAACGCCGCTGATACAAGGACCACGTCAACATCGTGGTAGCTGTGGCGTTCGCGCGGTCATCGCTGGGGAGAAACCAGCGTCCGTAAGCAGGCCGCACGCCCAGCATGGAAAAGAAATTCGCAGAACAGCTGCCGGCAACGATCGCCTCCGGCAATTGGCCGCTTTGGCCGGAAAGATTAAAGCCGTACGACTTGTACAAAGCCATCTGCTCAAAGCCGTGGCTCTGCTGCTGCCAATCGTAAAAATCTCCTCCTGCAACCGAGCCTGGAATATCCGCCGACTTTCCATCCGTGTCGTGGTCATACAGGCTGTAGAGGCGATTGGCATCTTTAAACGGCAGCGGATTCAGAAGCACGGAGCGCACCACGGTAAACAGCGCGACGTTCGCGCCAATGCCCAGCGCCATCACCAGAACAACCACGATCAAGAAGCCTGGTGTGCGCGCCAGCGTACGGACCGCATAGCGGATGTCTCTATAAATGTCGCCCAGTAAAGGAAAGCTGTTCTGCTTCCATAGCTGCTCGCGAACGCGGCGCGTACTGCCGAGCTTGAGAGCCGCCATTCGCCGCGCTTCATCTTCCCCAAGGCCGCGTGCCAGATTCTCGTCGCGCTCGTGCGCCAGATGCGACTCCATCTCCTCGGCCAGTTCTGCATCCTCCCGCCGCCGTCGAAAGAATCTGCGAACGCTCATCTGCTTGCTCTCTTCGCATACTCGGCAGCCTCACCGAGTATGCGCCCGATGGCGCCCACGACCTGCAGCCAGCGATGGGTCTCCGCGTGCAATTGCTTTTTGCCCGCCGCCGTCAACTTGTAAAACTTGGCCTTGCGATTGTTCTCGCTGACGCCCCACTCGGAGGCCACCCAGCCGCGATCTTCCAGCCGGTGCAGCGCCGGGTACAGAGAGCCTTGCTCCACCTGCAGCACGTCTTCCGAGGTGTGCTCGATGACATGCGCAATGGTGTGACCATGCGCCGGTCCCATCACCAGCGTGCGCAGAATCAGCATGTCCAGCGTGCCCTGCAGCATTTCGCCCGTTGGCTGCTTTTCTTTCCCTGCCGGCTTCTCTTTACCCATGAGATTGCCTCACTCCACTCGAATGTCTATGGAAGTGAGCATACTCCACTCGAACATCTATGGGAAGATTTTTTTAGCGCCCGCGGTCTGCGTCAGTGTGCAACCGGAATATTAAATTGCTTCCCGGGAACGTAGACCCAGGTTGCAACGACTTTTGCACCTGCGGGGCCGGCAGTTGTGACATGTACGACATTTGCCGGGAGTTGGAACGTCTCACCCTCATGAAAGATCTTTGCCGGCTGCCCCTCTATCTGCACCGTCACCTCGCCTTGAAGCACATAGCAAACCTCAGGGCCCGTGGCCTTGTGCAGCGGCTTAGCCGCATTCGGGGGGAATTCCGCGATACCCATGCCCATTTCGCGACCGGTTCCCGGGATTGGAACTCTTTGTAGCACTACGGTGTCCTTGGCCGCAGGCGCTGGTTGGGCAGCTTCGGCTGACTGCGCGCTTAGAAGGGCCGCCAGAAGAAGAAGAGGAAGACAACAATAGCGATGCATGGTCTCCATCGTTTCACTGCTTGCCATCGGCAAGCGTCGTCAGGATTTTGAATGCAGCGGTGACTCTCGCATCGTTGGGATAATTCTTGTTGGCCAGCATGACGATTCCCAGTCGCTTCTCCGGGACGAATGCTATATATGTCCCGAAGCCGTTGGTTGAGCCGGTTTTGTTGATCCAGACATCTTCGCGCGGATTCTCTGGCGGCTGGATTGCAGTCACCGGCGTCGCATGAAAGGCCATGGCCGCCGAGTTTCCATCCAGCAGCGCATGCAGCGTCACCGGATACGGGTATTGTTCCCATATCAGGTCCTGCGTCATCGGCCCAGCCTTGAAGTAGCCGGTATGGGTATCGGTGATCGCACGCTGGAACTTCCTGTCCAGTTTGACAAGACGCATGTTGTCTTCCATGAAGCGGACCATATCCGGAGCCGTCGTTTTAATGCCATAGGCTTCTGAAGACAGCACCCCAATCGCCATCCGGATCGGAGCACCTTCCTTCGTGTAGCCCTGCGCGTAGTCAGCCATTTTTGCGGCCGGAACGTGGATGTAGGTGCTCTTCATGCCGAGCGCGGGAAACAGGCGTTGTTCCATCAGCGTGGCAAAATCCTGCCCCATGCTCTTCGCCGTTATCAGGCCGAGCGTCCCGATGCCGAGATTGGTGTACGTTCGATAGGTTCCCGGCGCGTAGGCCGGCTGCCACTGCTTGAAATACTGCATCAACTCGTC
Source organism: Acidobacteriaceae bacterium (assembly GCA_036267255.1). Taxonomy (GTDB): domain Bacteria; phylum Acidobacteriota; class Terriglobia; order Terriglobales; family Acidobacteriaceae; genus DATAWK01. The sequence goes on from DATAWK010000041.1 coordinate 127,296, forward strand.
GTTGTTCTGGATGTTATCCGGCACCTGCAATGGAAGCCCTCCGGGCGTATGCGTACCCAGGTTGAGAAGGCTGACGTTGCCGAACTTACTATTTTGCAGAGACGGCAGGTACTTGCTCGTCTTGTCGGACAGGGAAAGATGGCCGGTAAGTTGCGCATAGCACGTCAGCGTCGCCGTAAATGTCTTGGATACCGATCCGAGTTCGAACATGGTGTCGCGCGTAACCGGCTGGCGGGTTTCCGTCGACGCCACGCCATAGAGGAACACGTAGGGCTTACCCGCGACAATGATGCCGACTGCCATGCCGGGAATGTTATATTTCGCCATCACTGGCTGGATCGCTGCGTCCACCGTTTTCCTGATCCTGTTTTGCGGGTTCTCCGCAGCGTGGCTGACTGCTGTGGTCGCGCACAGGCCAACGAAAACTGCCATCACGAGGGTGATAGATCTGAATTTCATTTCCTCGGTTTTCTCCAATTTCTATCGGGCGTTGGCGATATCTGCCTGCTCGCCTTCCAGTCGCATCGCCTCTGCTGAGTCTAGCAAACGGTGGTTTGTTTAATGGGGATCGTCTCGATTTGCAACGCGGCGCGTTGGCGAAAGCCGAGCGCATCCTGCACCACCCAGCTGTTGGCTGTTTTCTTTCCCCATGCATTGCCTTACTCCGCGCGAACATCTCCGCGCAGGATTTTTTAGGAGGGAATTTTTTTAAGGGAAGAAGTTTTCTTCAGCAGGAAATCTGTTGGCAGCAAAAAAAGGGCCCCTCGATGGAGGGGCCAATCTGCCTTGGTTCTCTCTTGTGTGAGAGCTTTTGAGTCGCCTTTTTTTTATTGTGTTGGCTGCGACGCAACCCCATTCGAGGAGGACTGCGCAGGGTTGGGTTGCGTCGCACCAATTGGAGAGCCGCCGGTGTTCGACGCGCTCAAGGCTGACAAACTGTTGTGCATCACATTCACTTCCACGATGCTGCCGCGATAGTGAGTAGTGGATGCATCCTGATCCTGAGTTGCGATCGGCGTGTGGCCAAGCGCAATCTGGCGAATTCTGTAGAGCGGTATCTGGTGTTCGGTAACCAGGTAACGCGTGACGGCCGCGGCCATTTTGCGTGAGGCATTCACACCCGCCTGTCCACGCAGGGAAGAGTAACCTTGTACATCAATCAGGTATCCATGCTGGCCCTGAAGCTGGCTGGCGACCTGATCGAGAGCTGCCTTGGCGTTGTCACCGAGGGCGCTCTGCCCGCCATGGAAGCGAATTTCAATCTGACTTGCCGACTGATACTGATCCAGTCCGTTGACGGTCGTGTCCAGCTGTGCTGTCTTGGTGCTGCTCTGCTGCGCCAACTGCTGCGCCTGCGTCGCGGTATTGCCGGCTACGGTCGCGTGCGAATCCGCCAGAGCGGCGGCATCATCGGCCTGCTTCAGGCCTGCCTGCGTGCGGGCATCCAGATCTTTAATTCCCTGAGCGTTGGTTGCCGTCAACTGATCCAGCTCGTTAAGGCGATCTTTTACCGGCGTTACCTGGCGATTGACCCACTTTTTGCGTGCCAGAGGATTCAGATGACCCCAAAACCCTTCATGCGACTGGGTTTGGAGCGGCTGACCCGTGGCGTACTGGGAATTGTATTTGCCCAGTTCCGAATTGGTGGTATTCGCCGTGGATGTTCCGGTTTGAACCTGAGCTGTGCTGGACTGAGTGGCACTCTGACCAATGGCTGGGAGTGTAAACACCGCAGCAACTGCTGCGGCTGCGATAAAGGTGATCGCGTTTTGTCTTTTTCCCTGTCTGCTCATTGATCTACTCTCCGTGACATACAACGCACAAGTGAAGACTGTGTGTTCTTATGTCTGAACGCGAATATAGAAAGCAACCGGGGGGCCAAAGCGGCCGTTCTTTCTGATTAAATTTATAAGATGTTGATATTGCAAGACTTACAGGAAGGATGACGGTTCTCGATTACCCCGGGAGCTTTGGTATTTTCTTCCCGGTCGGGTAAATCCTTCCTTGCGATCAAGAAAAAATTGCCGTATGCACCAGAATTGCGACAACTTACAGAGGCCGAAAACAGTGCCATCACTGTGCGCTGGCTAACGTTAGGAAGCAGCGGCCATACGCACGCCGACAACATGGATGGCTGGGGTCTGCTGATTCCACATAGGCGAAATATCGTCGAAGATCAGACGGAACTCGCGTGTATCGCCGGGGGCCAGCGGTGCCGAGCTGACCGGTTCCGTATCAATGTAGGGCTGGTGCGTCCGGATGAGCAGGAGAGGGACGGTTTCCACCTGGGGCTGCTCCCCGGCATCGTTGCCAAAGGTCACGGCGACAGTAATGGCGTTTACGGTCTGGTTGCCCTTGTTGGTGATGTTGCCGTCTACATACGTCACCTGTCCCCCGGCAAAGTTCGCGGCCTGGCTCAGATGCAGATTCGCCAACCGCAAGCTGGCGGCGTAGGGGCTTGGCTGCAGCGTGGCATCCTGTGGGGTCGAGGACGGCGCACCTTTGCCGCCAAAAAACGCCAGCAGCCCCAGCCCAACCAGCACAATTGCGGCGGCTACGATCCAGGGGAGCCAGCTTCGGCCCTGCTCCTCGTCATGCGGCCTGCCCGCGGAGAACATCTCCGACACAGGGGCAGGGTGCGCATCCTGCGATTCCTTTGCATCCCTGCGATCGCCCGGATTTGTGGGGTCTGTCGACATGGCATGATTCTAGACCAGTTTTCCAGTTACCGGGCCGCGGCAACAGCGCGTTCCGTGTCTCTGCTTTGGTGCGCTGCTTTCGTGCCGTTGCTTTCGTAACGTTGCTTTAAGGACCAGATCTGCATTCCGCCACACCAGGCGCCATGGAAGAAAAGAACAATCCGAACGGTCCCGAAAAAATTTCTGATAATTTCCTATTCTGCGAATCCATTCTGCCGAAAACAACGTCATATTGGTAGGTGACAGGGCGCGATGGAACGTGCAGGCCAACGCGGCTTGCAGGCGCCGTAAAGTCCCAGGAAAGAAAGCCTGAGAAAGGCGGATGAGCAAAATGCGAAGCATGTCGAGAAAACGCTGGAAAGCATCGCTGCCCGCTCTGGATTTACGAACCGCGCGTCCTGCGGTTGCAGCACAACCCATGGCGGACTGGGCCTATCGCGCAGCCGCGCTGGCCGCTGCGCTGTTGCTGCTGGCAACGGCAGGCGCAGTTTTGTAATTTTCTTAGGTTCCGTAGCCGCCTAAAGTTCTGTGGCCGCTAAAAGCTGGCGCGCCGCACCTTCTGGCGAAAGTCTTCCCCCTGCATCAACACCGGAATACACATCTCCTGCAAACGAGAGCGCATGCGCTCGCCGATTCGGTCGCCCAGGGTTTCCTCGCGCATGGCGCGGGCAGCCGCGGCACGCTGTGTCTGTGCGCCGTGCGCTTCCACCATTGCCGGAGCAAGGTTCGGATAGTTGGTGGTAATGATGGTCGTGCGCTTGTGGTTGTAACGCGTGTTCAGGATGTGCGCAACCGTGTCCCAGACCCAATCGGTCGGCTTGACCGCGCCCAGCTCATCGAGCACTAAAACTTCGGCATCGAAAACCGGGCGCAGAATATCCAGCTCCGTGGTCGCCACCTGCGGATTATAGGAATGCTGGATCTCCTTCAGCAGCTCGCGATAATCACAGAAGAGGCCGAGAGCGCCTTTGCCTTCAATCAGCTCGTGCAGCACGCCCACGGCAAGATGCGTCTTCCCGGCTCCGATGCTGCCGGTTAGCAGCAGGCCGCGCCCATCGGTTTCGACAGGAAAGCTCTCGGCGAAGCGCCGGGCAGAAACCAGGGCCATGCCGAGCGAAGAGTCGGCGCCGCGAAATCCGGTCTCGAAGCTCTCCAGCATGCAGTGCGTGTAGCGCTCGGGAATGCGTGCCCGTTGCAGCCGCAGCGTTGCCTTGCGTGCGATGTGGCAGTCGCACTCGGCGGCAAATTGTTCGCCATCGTCGCGCAGGATGACAGCCAGCCCGGTTCCGCCGCAGCGTGGACACACCGGGGTGCCTGTTTTCGGGTTCCTGGTGCGCAGTCCTTCGGCCATCGGCATCTCCGTCTCCTTCGTAGTATCGCAGCACAGAGTAGCCGCGTGGCAGCCGAAGCGGGCAGAAGTGCGGAGCAAATCGCGTTGCGAACTGTGGGAAACTCGGATATTCTAGGAGGTACGTTTAAGAAAGGTTTTTGTCCTATGCCGAAGGAAGGGATTCACCCCAAATACGAGACTATCCGCGTGCAATGCGCCTGCGGAGAGGGCTTTCAGACACGTTCGACCCACAAGGGCGACATTCACGTGGAAATCTGCTCCAGTTGCCACCCGTTCTTTACAGGCAAGCAAAAGCTGATCGATACCGCCGGTCGCGTGGAGCGTTTCCGCCGCAAGTACGCCAAGAGCGACACCGGCAAGGCCGAGACCGCTGCCGCTGCCAAGTAAGCAACCGCATTGGGCGCATACAACTGAGGCCTCCGCTGCGGCGGGGGCCTTTTGATTGCACTACGATTTCGATTCGCCATGAGAAAGCAATGGGACAATCCGGCGGAACACGCGATGCCGGCCGGCGTGCGCGTGCCTGCGTCCATGACGATCGGCACCGTGCCGATTGCCCCGGCAACCGTGCTGGCTCCCATGGCCGGAGTGACGGACACCATCTTCCGCCGCTTCATCCGCAACGCCAGCCTGTTCACCGGCAGCACGGCGCAAAATTCAGGCGCTGAGGGATCGGAAGCCGCAGCGCTGGCATCGGGCGTCGCTGCCAGCATCAGCAATCAGCAATCCGGCTGCGGGCTCATCATGACGGAGTTCACCTCCGCCGATGGCCTGTCGCGCATGCGCGAATCCAAACGCAAGCGCTACCTGACGTATTACGAGGATGAGCATCCCATCGCGGCGCAGCTTTTCGGTTCGCATCCGGAGACGCTGGCCGAAGCCGCGCGCATTGTCGAGGATGCCGGCTTCGACATGGTCGATCTCAATCTGGGTTGCCCGGCCAAGCGCGTCGTCAGTTGCAATGGCGGCAGCGGCCTGCTGCGCGACCTGCCCTTGATCGCTCGCATTTTTGAAGAGGTTCGCGCTGCGGTCCGCATTCCCTTCACCGTCAAAATCCGCATGGGCTGGAGTGACGCTCAGATCGTCTGCGTGGAGCTGGCCAAACTCGCCGAAGCCAGCGGCCTGAATGCTCTTGCGCTGCACGCACGCACGCGCGAGCAGGGCTACTCCGGCGTCGCGCGCTGGGAGTGGATTCGCGCCGTGAAAGATGCCGTGCGGATTCCCGTCATCGGCAACGGCGACATTCGCACCCCGGAAGACGCCTGCGCGATGGTGGCCGAGACCGGCTGCGATGCCGTGATGATTGGCCGCGCCGCGCCTGCCAATCCGTGGATCTTCCGCCAGATTGCCGAATACACCGCCGAAGGCCGCTACACGCAGCCCACGGAGATGGACCGTTCGCGCATGATCCGGACATATTTTTCCATGCTGCTCGAAGAAGGCCATCCGGAAGCGACAGGCAAGATGAAGCAGTTCGCCTCCTGGTTCACGCACAGCGTTCCCGGCGGAGCGGCCTTGCGCAAGTCCATCTACGAAGCCAAAACCGAAGCGGTCATTCTCGACACCGTGGAGCGGTTCTTTGCAACGCGAACCGAAATCATGGAAATGCGCGCCACGGACGAAGAGGCATTTGCTCCCACTATTTCCTGCGGATAAAACATCCGAAGAAAGTGCGTCACGCATGTTTCATGCGACGTTTGCGATAGACGACACGCACTTGCTCGCGCCAGTGTTCGTCGAGCGCCACCAGGGTCCAATCCACATCCGGCGAAACATACTGCAGCACGGCTTCCGTTGCCGGATGAATGCGCAGCGACGGCGCCACCAGATACAGCAACGGCGCTTCGGCAGCTAGCGTCCTCTCCGCGAAGTAGCCGAAGCGTTGCAGCTCCGTTTTTGCAGCGTCTTGATTCTGCGTGTGATGCCAACGCACGCGAATCCAGTAATCCAGCGCCTGCAGCGCAAGATGCAGATCTTCTTCCGCCTTTAACTCCAGAACCGCCAGGCGCCCATCGCGACGCACAGCCAGCAGATCGAGCACAGCACGGTCTGCCGCGGAAAACGCAGGCACCTGTGCATAGATTGGCTGCGGCTCCAGTTGGGGATCGATGAGATCCAGCGATTGCCGCAATCCGGACTCCAGCCAACGCTCCGGCTGCAGACGATAGAGCGCGTCCCGCTTGTCGCCATCAGGACGGCGGCGATTCACCAGATGCTGCAGCAGTTCGCGCAATGCCGGTTCGGTCGCTTCCGTCAGCGCGGTCTCGCTGGCGCCCACGCCGAAGGTAATTTCCTCCGTCCTGCTAAAGCTGTTTGCCGCCAGTTCCGTGCGCACGCGTGCAAACTCCAGCCCGTGCCACAGGAAGCCGACCTCGCTGCCGCTGCGGATGACGACCTCCATCTGCGCGGCAAACGACTCCGGCATCATGGCCCGCACCCGCTCCATCGTCGCCGCAAAGCGTTCTTGCGCAGCCGCGGCGTTCGGCGCATGCACCAGGTGCGTTTTCAGATTGCCCCGGTCCTGAGGATCGCGCAGCCACAGCTCTTCATTGCGCTCGTCGAGTTCATACAGTTCCCACTTGGCTGCTTTGGCATGCATCCAGGCCAGCCGCGCCGCCGTCAGCTCCGAAGTACCGGCAGGCAACACGAGCCGCAAACCCTCAATCGCGCGTTTACCGGCATTGCGTTCGCGGCAATCATGCAGCCACAGAACGCCCAGCGTGAGAATGCCGTCGATGATGGCCTGCGATTCTTCCGCATTGACGGCGATCACAGCCCACGCGGTCGTGCCGCGCAGGTGCATGCCGCGCGCATACGCAGGGCCGAAGCTGCGTTCCAGATCCATCGCCGTGCGCAGACCATCCAGCTTCCATTCTGGAAATTGCCGCGTGAACACACGATCTAAAACATGCAGATACTTTGTGCGTGTGGCGTCGCGTTCCGATGGCTGGCGACGGTCGCGGTCCGGAACCAGTTCCAGCGTTTGCGGTCGGGCGTGGCCCATACGCATCACGCTCAGTCGCAGCGCGCCTTTGCGCTCCGTGATGCCGACCACGCGACGAATAAAATTACGATCTTCGGACCACAGATGCAGCACGCAGCGGCCATGCTCGGCTTCCACGGAGTACCGTGCTGTACGAAAGTCGAACAGCAGCTTGCCCTCTTCGAGCAATGCGGCGGCGGGATGATCGGCAAGAAACGCTGCAATCCGTTCGGTCAGCTCTGCCAGAGCAGGTGCGTCCGCCGATTTGGGTGCCTCTACCATCCCATGCGCTGGCGTAACCCGGTAATGTGCGCCGTGTGATGCCGGCTGTGCCATGCGTAGAGCGCCGCAACCTGCTCCAGGGTCTGTTGGCCCATTTGAGGATGTTTATACCCGCGCTTGGTCCATTGCTCTTCTTTCAGAGAACGCAACAGCGTCGCCCAGCGCAGATGCATCGCAGCCAGCAATTGCAGAGAGACTTCCACCGGCAGCGTATGGGCATCTTCCAGTTCCGCCCACGCCGCTTCTTTGTAGGGGATTACGGGCGGCCAGTCGTCGGTGAGCGCCATACGGATACGCGAATAGGACTGTATATGGCTATCGGCAACATGATGCACCACCTGTCGCACCGTCCAGCCTCCGTCGCGATAGGGTGTATCCAGTTGTTTTTCTGTTAATCCGCTGACAGCGCCTTCCAGTGCCTTTGGCAGGGCAGCCAGCGCGGCAACGGCTTCGGCGCGCTCCTGCGCGGTCAAGGTCTGGGGGCGAACAAATTTGCCAATGGGATAACGGAGATCCTGTTCCATATTTCTCACGCTATCACAGGGGCAGGTTGCTGCGACCTTTCCTGAAACCTACAATCAAATAAGAGGGTCGATGATGTTACGCAGCCCGCAGGAAGGGAACGCATGAGCCACGCACCCACGCAGTCTTCTAATGAAACACGACAGTTCTTTTTTGAGCGGATGGGCCTGAGCGAACGGTTGCTGGAACGCTGCCTGGGCGAAGCGCTTTCCGCTGGCGGAGACTATGCCGATCTTTATTTTGAGTATGTTGCCTCCAGCGCACTGGGCATCGATGAGTCGCTGGTCAAATCCGCCAGTCAGGGCATCAGCGCAGGCTGCGGCATTCGCGTGGTTTCCGGCGAGCGCACCGGCTATGCCTACACCGACGATCTTTCCGCCGACCGCCTGTTGCGGGCCGCGCGCACCGCTGCCTACATTGCCAGCGGTCCAGCCAAACAACCCGTTGCCGGATTTCGCGAAGCTACGTCGCCGGCGCTCTATCCCATTGCCGGTTCCAGCGTGGATGCCGAGGTTTCCGCAAAGCTCGATCTGGTGATGCGCGCCGATCGCGCGGCACGCGCCTATGATGCACGCATTGTGCAGGTACGCGCCAGCTTTGTCGACGAATTGCGCCGCGTTCTGGTCGCAGGTTCCGACGGCAGCTTTGCCACAGACACCCAGCCGATGGCGCGCTTCAATGTCCATGTCATCGCCCGGGACGGCTCCAACTCGACTCGCGGCGCCAGCGGCGGCGGCGGTCGCGTGATGATGGATTTTTTTCTGACGGAAAAAACACCCGAACACTTCGCCGTGGAAGCCTCGCGCCAGGCCGTGCTGCAATTGAATGCCGTGCCTGCTCCTGCGGGCGAGATGGAAGTGGTGCTGGGTCCCGGCTGGCCGGGCATCTTGCTGCATGAGGCCGTCGGGCATGGCCTGGAGGCCGACTTCAATCGCAAAAAAACCTCCGCCTTTGCCGGATTGATCGGCCAGCAGGTTGCCAGCCCAAAAGTCACAGTGGTCGACAACGGCATCATTCCCAACCGGCGCGGCTCGCTGAATGTGGACGATGAAGGTTCGCCCACGCAGGAAACCGTGCTGATTGAAAACGGCATTCTGAAAGGCTATCTGAGCGACAAACTCTCCTCGCGTCTGATGGGCATCGCCGACACCGGCAACGGACGCCGCGAAAGCTATCAGCACATCCCCATGCCGCGCATGACCAACACCTACATGCTCGCCGGAGACGATGCGCCGGAGGACATTCTGCGCAGCGTCAAGCGCGGCCTCTACGCGGTCAACTTCAGCGGCGGCCAGGTGGACATTACTAATGGAAAATTTGTCTTCGACGCATCGGAAGCTTATCTGATCGAAGACGGCAAGATCACCGCACCGGTAAAGAACGCCACGCTGATCGGCAACGGGCCGGAGGCGCTGAAATATGTCTCGATGGTGGGCAACAATCTGGAACTCGACGAAGGCATCGGCACCTGCGGCAAAGCCGGCCAGAGCGTTCCGGTCGGCGTCGGCATGCCGACCATCAAGCTCGACAAAATGACCGTCGGTGGCACGGGAAACTAGCCGCATTTGCACGTGCGGCTTCGCGCGATTAAGAGGACTTTGAGTGAGCACAGCAGATATCCAGACCGTCAGTCACACCGCATCGAATATTGACCAACAATTTGTAACCGAAATTGTTACCAAAGCGCTGCAGGCTGGCGCCAGCGATGCCGAGGCCGTCTACGCCGATGGCGATGAGTTTGAAACACAGGTGCGGCTGGGCCAGGTGGAAACACTGAAAGAGTCCGGCTCGCGCGCGCTGGGTTTGCGCGTGCTGATTGGCCAGCGCACGGCATCCACGTCCACCAGCGATCTTTCCGCCGAGGGCATCGAGCGGCTTGTTTCCGGAGCCATCGCGCTGGCGCGCATCACGTCGGAAGATCCCTTTGCCGGACTGCCGGAGAAAGAAGCCTTCGGCAAGATCTCCGGCGATCTGGAGCTTTACTACGACGATGTGTATTCCTTGCCCGCGCAGGAACGCATCGAGTATGCGCGCCGCGCCGAAGCTGCCTCCATGGCAGCCGACACGCGCATCACCAACTCCAGCGGCAGCGGTTTCCAGGCTGCAACCGGGCGCAAGATCATGGCCAACTCGCGCGGCTTTGCCGGCGAATATCAAACTTCCTACTGCTCGATCGTCGTGCAGCCCATCGCCCAGGCGCCGGACGGCAGCATGCAGCGGGACTATTGGTATTCCCATGCACGTTCACTACGGCTGCTGGATACGCCGGAGTCCGTAGGCCAGGAAGCGGCGCGGCGCACCGTGCGGCGGCTGGGTGCGCGCAAGATCAAAACCCAGCGCGTGCCCATCGTTTTTGGGCCGGAGATTGCGCCGTCGATTTTGAGTGAAGTGCTGCATGCCGTCAATGGCGATGCCATCTATCGCAACGCATCGTATCTGGCGGAGAAGCTCGGCGAAACTGTCGCCGGAGACAACATCACCATCGTCAACGACGGCACCATGCCGGGACGCTTTGGCAGCAAGCCCTTCGATGGCGAAGGTTTGCCGACGCGTCGAACCGTTGTGCTGAACAAAGGCGTGCTGGAAAGCTACCTGCTGAACACCTACACGGCGCGCAAGCTGGGCCTGCAATCGACCGGCAGCGCGGCACGCGGCCTGGCGGGAACGCCGGGCATTGGCGCGGGGAATTTTTATCTGGAACCGGGAACCGCAGGGCAACAGGAGATTCTTGCCGCGATTCCAGCCGGCCTGTTTGTTACCGGCCTCATCGGTCACGGCGGCAACAGCGTCACCGGCGATTACTCCTGCGGAGCATCCGGCCTATGGATCGAAAACGGCGAGCTGAGTTACCCGGTGGAAGAGATCACGATTGCGGGAAACATGAAAGACATGCTGCGCAACATCACGGCCATTGGCAATGACCTGATCTTCTACGGTTCCGTCGCCTGCCCGACCCTTCGCATCGACGGTATGACCATCGCCGGCGAATAAGAGACACCGGCTCCTGCCGCTCACGCAACCTGTTCGCCGGGCTCCAGCTCGTCCGACTCCAGCGGAAATTCCAGGCGATCCGTGGCACGCGCCAGATGCACGCCAAACCAATGGTGCTCGTCGTACCAGCTCTGTTCTGCGATGAAGCCTGCGCTCTCGAACAGATCTTCGACGCCGGCGGGTGTGAATTTGTAACTGTTCTCGGTGTGGATGGATTCGCCTGCTGCCAGCTTGATGGAAAATTCCAGCGCCTGCAGACGGACAGCCTGCTGGCTGCGGCTGACCAGATGCATTTCGATGCGGCTATGCTCGCGATTCCAGATGGCGCGATGATCGAAGGCGTCCGGATCGAAATCCGCCGCAAGTTCCCGGTTCAAACGCACCAGAATATTTTTGTTGAAGGCAGCGGTCACATCCGCGGCATCGTTGTAGGCAGGCAGCAGCGTGGAAAGATCTTTCACCATGTCTGTACCCAGCAGCAGCGCATCTCCGGGCTCCAGCTGCGCGCGCAGGCGCTGCAATAACTCGATTGCCTCCTGAGGATCGAAGTTGCCGATGCTGGAACCGATGTACAGCACCATGCAGCGACAATCTCCGGGCGACGTCAACGACATATCGCGCATATATTCCGCCTGCACCGGCTGCACATCGACATGCGGCAGCGCTTTGCGAACATTGTTCTGCGCCAGTTGCAGGGCAGCCGAGGAGACGTCCACCGGAACATAGGTCGCAGTTCCCTGCCGTGCTACCAGGGCGCGCAACAAAACCAGCGTCTTGGAGGCGCTGCCCGCACCCAGCTCAATGATCGTCAGGCGTTCACTTCCGGCAGCGCGCGCAATCATTTCTTCGGCGTTGCGATGAAAAATCTCCCGCTCCACGCGCGTCAGATAATACTCCGGGAGTTCTGTGATGCGGTCGAAGAGATGCGAGCCTGCGGCATCGTAGAAAAGCCACGATGGCAGATATTTGGCACGAGCGGTCAGTCCGCTGTGGACAGCCTCCGCCACGTTTCTATCGAGAACACCAACCGCGGGATGGACAACAGGGCTTTCATAGGTTCGATTCACGCAGGATCTCCATCCGCAGCCAGGCGAATGCCGGAAAACTGCCAGCGCGTGGCGGGAGCAAAAAAGTTTCGATAAGTGGAGCGAATATGCGATTGCGGTGTGACAGCAGAACCGCCGCGCAGGACAAACTGGTTGGACATGAATTTTCCGTTGTACTCTCCCAGCGCGCCGCTGGCCGGGCGATATCCGGGATAGGCCAGATACGCGCTCTGCGTCCACTCCCAAACGTCGCCGAAGAGTTGCGCCGGGTGCTGAGCGTCTCGCGTTTCCGTGTACGCCCGGGGATGCAGAGCATCGCTTTCCAGCAGATTGCCGGAGACCGGAACGATAGCCGCCGCATGCTCCCATTCGAATTCCGTGGGTAAGCGATGCCCAGCCCACCGGGCAAACGCATCGGCCTCGTAATAGCTCAGGTGACAGACCGGCGTCGCCAGCAATTCCTTCAGCGGGACTTGCCCATGCAGTGTGAACACGCTACGCATACACTGCCTGTCTTGATGCCAGTAGAGCGGCGCTTCCCAGCTCTGCGCCTGCACCGTGTCCCAGCCATCGGAGAGCCACAACTCGGGGCGACGATACCCCTTGTCTTCGATAAACGCGAGATATTCCTCGCAGGTAACCAGCTGCGATGCCAGTCGAAACGGTTCGAGATACACGCGGTGACGGGACAATTCATTGTCAAACGCAAAGCCGTCCCCGTTATGGCCAATCTCCGCCAACCCACCGGCATAGGAGAACCAGCGTCGCGGAGAGGCATTTTCCGGGCGCATGGGCAGAGCATTTTGCGCGCTGGCGTTTTGCGCATAGACCGGCTGCAGCGGGTTGGACCAGAAGGCATGCTTCATGTCGGTCACAATCAGTTCCTGATGCTGTTGTTCGTGATGCAAACCTAGTTCGATGCGCTCCCGGGCCTCTGCAGATGCATCCCCTTCCAACAATCGGGCAATATTCTCCTCGACATGGCGGCGATACGCCAGCACCTGATCCAGCGAAGGCCGGGAAAACGAAGCGCGCAGGCGCTTCTCCGGGTGCTCGCCAAGCGATTTGTAGTAGCTGTTGAAGAGCCAGAGAAAATCAGGATCGTAGGGCTGGTACTGCGGCAGGTATTCACGCAGGATAAAGGTCTCAAAAAACCATGATGTGTGCGCCAGGTGCCATTTGGCTGGACTTGCCTCGGTACAGGACTGCACCATCTGGTCTTCTGGCGTCAGCGATGCGGTCAGACGGTGGGTCATCGCACGCACCTGCCGGAATCGGGCCAGCAGACCGGTATCGGGAGCCGCAGCACTTTGCCTGTCCTGTCTAAGCGGAAGCATCGTTTTCACAGACAACGCGGTCCTCCAGTCAATTTTCAATCCTGAGCTTAGATGCAACAGACACCGTGTACGTTACATTGGACGCCCACTGAGAGCCTTGGCAATCGCATAGGCCGCTGCCGCAGCCAAACCGCCGATAAAGGAGGTCTGCAATGCCCCTTTCCAGGTGCCGGCCCCGGTCAAACGTCCTTTGATTGCACCAAATACGAACAACGCCACCAGGGTGATCACCACCGAAGCGCGTAGCGCCTCTGAGCTGGAACTGGACAACAGCATATAGGGTAGCAGCGGAATAAATCCGCCGGCGATATACGAGAACGCGATGACAAGCGCGCTTTGGCGGGCGCGCGCACGGGCCGGTTCCTCCAGGCCCAGCTCAAATCGCATCATAAAATCGACCCACGCCTGGGGGTTGCGCTTAAGCGCGGACAATACAGACGCGCTTTCCGTGCGTGAGACGCCATATTTATCGAAAATCTCGTAAATTTCCTCTTCTTCGTCGGCGGTCCGCTCAATGATCTCGCGCTCCTCGCGCTGGCGCTCACTGACGTAATGTTCGGCATCGCCGCGCGCGGCCAGATAGCCGCCCAGGCCCATTGCGATGGAACCGGCAGCGATTTCCGCCAGACCTGCCAGCACAATGATGTGCGTGGAGCCCACAGCGCCCGATAGCCCGGCGGCCAGGGCAAACGGAACGGTCAAGCCATCGGACATGCCGATGACAACGTCGCGCACCGTTTCGCTCGACTGGAAATGGTCTTCTTCATGAGGGTGGGTGTGGGGTTTGGCCATTAGGCGCAGTGTATCGCAGAGGCAGCGTATCGCAGAGATGGATAGTTACGGAAACCGAAAGCACCCAGTCAAACATGCGTCTTCCTCTCGTCCTGTTGCGTCTAGGGAACGGGTACCATAATCCCGGATTGTGCAGCTTTTACCGGTCTGGCCCCCCTTAGGCGCTTTCGCCGTTTGAACCAGGCCAGGAGAGTTTTCGTATGTTCAGCGAAGAAAGGCCAACCTTATTATGAAAAATCGGATCAGGATACCGGACATGCGACCGGACATGCCACAAAACGACCGGCACACGGCCAAACGCTGGCTAACGGCGTTGGCCCTGTCCATCTTCGCCTGCACTTTGCTGTCAGCGCCGTGTAGCTTTGCGCAAATGCAAGAGGGCGCACCTGGCGGCATGGGTGGCGGAGGCAGACAAGGGCGGCAGGGATTTCCGGACCTGCCCAATGTGCGTGGAACCGTGGCCAGCATCCAGGGCAGCGAAATCGCAATCAAAACGGAAGAGGGCGTGGCGTACACCGTCTATTGCAGCGATAACACGCGCATTTATAAGAACCGCCAGCCGGTCAAGGTCACCGACATCCATGCCGGAGACATGCTGATGGCCGCCGGAGAGCTGGACGACAAGGCACACACGCTGCGAGCTGTTTTTGTTGGCGATGTGGACGCGGCCACGGTCGAGAAGATGCGGGCCGACCTGGGCAAAACATGGATCGCGGGCAAGGTCACCAATATCGACATGGACACACTCAAGCTGACCGTCGACCGCATGGACCACCAGACCCAGGTGATTGCCGTAGACGATACAACTTCGTTCAGGAAAGACGGCCAGAGCGTCACCCTGCGCGATTTGAAGGTGGGCGACACTGTTCGTGGAAAAGGCAGCGTGAAGAACGGCATCTTTGTGCCAACCGTGTTGGCCATCGTAGACATGGCACACGCTGGAAGACATCACGCGCAACCGGCGCCATCGTCGCAATCGGCACCGTCGTCACAATCGGCACCATCGCTGCAACCGCCACCATCGTCGCATCTATAGACATCGAGGAAAAGTTGGGCCAAAAATACGTGAAAACCATCGTCATCCCTCGCACGTTCGCGGCCATTTTCATGGCGTTCAGCATAACGCTTGCATCGCAGCATTCCTTCGCCGCAGAAACCGCTTCGCCGGCACAGGCGCGGCAAGCGCAACAGGCTGCTGCCTCCGCTGCTGTTGCCCCGATGCCGGACGCACCGGCCGCGCCATCCCGCCCACAGCAGGCAAAATCGCCGGCAACCACCGGCCAGCAAGTCACAGCCGGCGGCATACTCCGTGGAACCATCAAGTCCGGAACCACGCCTTTGCCCGGCGTCACCATTCTGGCAACCAACACACTGACCGGCGATCAATATGCCACGGTGACAAATATCTACGGCGAGTTTGCCATGCGGATTCCAAAAAATGGCCGCTATGTGGTGCGTGCTGAACTCGCCGGCTTTGCCATCGAAACGAAAGAGGCGTTGCTGGACGCCGCCGATCGCGAACAGCAAGTCGATCTTGCGTTGACGTTGGCCTCGCGCTCCACAACAGCGACAAGCTCCGGCACCCAGAATGCAGGGCAGATGCCCAGCCGCGCCATGCTGCAGAATCTAAGCAATCTGGCGCAGGCTGCAGGGATGGGCGCTGGCGCTGGAAGTGAAAATCTGTCCGGCGCCGCACAGAATTCGGACATTTCAAC
Organism: Acidobacteriaceae bacterium; assembly: GCA_036267255.1. GTDB lineage: Bacteria > Acidobacteriota > Terriglobia > Terriglobales > Acidobacteriaceae > DATAWK01. The sequence continues at coordinate 143,014 of DATAWK010000041.1, forward strand.
GGAGTCGGTCGCTGTCAACGGACAGACTGGCACGGTGAATCCGTTTGCCAGCATTGATCAGACACAATTGCAGCAGCGCCTGGACGATATGCGGGCGCAGAATTCACTATCGCAAGTTCCCGGTCAAAGCGGAGGTCGCGGTCGCGGTGGGCGCGGTGGTGGAGGAGGTGGCGGCGGCGGCTTCTTCCGCCACTTCAATCCAACCAAGCCGCACGGCAGCGTGTTCTACTCCGGCGGAAATTCTGCGCTGAATGCGCTGCCGTTTTCTGTAACGGGCGTGCCGGTTGTGCAGCCCCCGTACAACACCAATAGCGCTGGCCTGGTCTTTGTCGGACCGCCGCAGATTCCCGGCCTCATCAAGCCCAGCACCGCAAACTTCATGTTTCTGGGACTCTTTATCACGCGCAATTCCAACCCGTTCAATCAATATGCAACGGTGCCGACGCTGGCCGAACGTGGCGGCGACTTCTCGCACTACACAGGCACCGGAACCAGCGTAATTCCGATTTACAACCCGGACACCGGAACGCAATTCTCCGGCAATAAAATTGACACCATCAACCAGCAGGCAAAGGCGCTGCTGCAATATATCCCCCTGCCGAATCAGCCCGGCGCAATACAGAATTTCCAATACCTGACAACGGCACAGTCCAATACGACCCATGTGAACATGCGGTTTACCCATAATTTCGGCTCCGGCGGAGGAGGCGCGGCATTGCCGCAGTTTCTGCGCACCTTCCTGGGGCAGCCGAATCATGGATTGACGCAAAACGTAAATGTAAATTTCAACTTCAATCACTCTTCCAGCGATCTGCTGAATGTCTTTCCGCGGTTGGGCGGTTCCAACCAGACGTATCAATACGCCATCAATGCAGGCTATGTGATCGGCTACAACCGTTGGACGTTCAACTCCACCGGCGGTCTGAACCGCACCAACGCACAGATCAGCAACTACTTTACCGGCCACACGGATGTGGCGGCCAATGCAGGCATTCAGGGACTGGGCTCGAACCCCTTCAACTATGGCGTACCCAACGCGGTCTTCTCGCAATTCAGTGGCGTGAATGAACAGGCGCCCAGCACGCGATTGAACCAGACCATCATCGCCAGCGAAAACATCGCGTGGACCGGAAAGAAACACAACCTGCGTTTTGGCGGAGATTTCCGGCGCATTCATCTCAACCTGCTGGGCGGAACCAACGTCACCGGCAGCTTTTATTTCACCGGCTTTGCCACAGAAAAACCCGGTTCCACCTCGACCCCCGGAAAGCAAACCTCCGGTGCGGATTTTGCGGATTTCCTGCTCGGCCTGCCCCAGGAAGCAACCGTGCAGCAAGGCAGCAGCGAATATTATCTGCGGTCGAACGTCTGGGACCTGTTTGCGCAGGACGACTGGCACGCGCTGGCCAATTTAACGATCATCGCTGGCCTGCGTTATGAGTATTTTTCTCCCTACGTCGAAAAGGATGATCGCCTGGCGACCCTGGACTTTACGCCAAGCCTGAATGAACTGGCGGTCGTGCTGCCCAACGGAGTCGGTCCGGTCCGCGGAAAATATCCTCGCTCGCTGGTCTACCCGGATCGCAAGGATTTCGCCCCACGCGTGGGCTTCGCGTGGCGTCCGATCGGCACTACCGTGGTGCGCGGCGGCTACGGCATCAACTTCAACACAGGGCAATATGCCAACTTCATTCAGAGGCTGGCCTATCAGCCTCCTTTTGCTCTATCGCTCACCAATATCGTGCCCGCCGAGAGTGCGCCTTCTCTCAAACTTGCCACCGCCCTGACCAGTGCAACGACGCCCAGCGGCATCACGAATAATTTTTCGGTCAATCCAAAATATCTGCTGGGATATGTGCAGGTGTGGAATCTCGACATCCAGAACACGCTGCCGATGAACATTGTGCTCAACGTGGGCTACAACGGCGCCAAGGGAACGCATCTGGACCTGGTGGATGCGCCCAACCGCCAACTCTCCGGCCTGTTGAATCCAAATTACCCCTCGTTTGACTATGAAGATTCGATTGCCTTCTCCAACTTCAACGCACTCGCGGTCCGCTTACGCAAGCGTCTGCAAGGTGGCATCTCGATGGGTGCTACGTACACGTACTCGCATTCCATTGATGATGCTTCTTCCATTGGAGGCTCCACCTCCGTCGTCGCGCAGAACCAGCAGGACATTCTGGCGGAAGAAGGCAACTCCTCCTTCGATGTTCGCCATCAGATCACCGGCGACTGGCTCTACGAACTGCCTTTCGGGCCGGAGACACGGTTCCTGACCAGCGGTTCGTGGCTATCCCACGCTTTCAGCAATTTTTCTATCTCCGGCACCTTTGAGTTCGCGACAGGAACACCGCTTTCGCCAAACTACAGCGCCACCAGCGCCGATGTTGCCCGTGGTTCCGCAGGCAGCCAGCGCCCCAATCGTATTCCGGGTTCTTCGCTGACTGCAACGGGCGGCACGCTGGAACGCTGGTTCAATCTTTCCGCCTTTGCGCCACCGGTCAACCCGACAACCGGCGCTCCCGCGTACGGCAATGCCTCGCGCAATTCCATACCCGGACCGGGCATCGTGGAAACCGATATGTCCCTGTCGAAGACTCTGCATTTTGGCAGCACGCGTTCTCTGGAGTTGCGCGGCACGGCGGACAACGTCTTCAACACGGTGCAGTATTCCACCGTGAACAGTTCCATTGGCTCGCTGACGGCAGGTCAGGTCACCTCTGCCGCAACCATGCGCCAGATCAATTTCTTGGCGCGCTTTCGCTTCTAGGAGAGGAAAAACCATGCGTCTGTCATCCCTCCATCGCAAATGCTTTCCGGCAGCACTGCTGAGTTGTTGCCTCTTGGTCAATCCATGGACGCCGGGCGGCTTTGCGCAGATTCTGCCCACCAGCAAAGGCCAGAACACCGCAGGCACCACCTTCACCCTGAAGGTGCGCAGCGATCTGGTGCTGACCAACGTCGTGGTGCGCGACAAAAAAACGGGCCAGATCGTTCGCGGACTTACCCAGGACGACTTCACTGTATTGGAAAACGGCAAGCAGCAGCACATTCTCAGCTTCGATTTTCAAAGTGTGGATGCCGTAACCAACGCCGAGGGCACCGTAAGCGGACAGGCCGCCACGACTCCGGTGTTGAACAGCAATGGCACCGTCAACCAGGCTGCACTGCAGAATCATCGCCTCATCGTGATGATGTTCGATTTGACCTCCATGCAGGTGGAAGATCTGGATCGCGCGGTAGCGGCGGCAAAGAACTACGTACAGCACCAGATGGAACCGGCAGATATGGCTGCGCTGGTTTCCTTTGGCACCTCCCTCAGCGTGGACCAGGATTTTACGGCGAACAAACAATTGCTGCTGGCCGGCCTGGATCGCTACAACGGCAATGAAGGCCAGGGACTGGCCGCTGGCGGCAACGGCACCACCGCCGGTACTGCCGACCTGAGCGCTTCCTACTCTCCCGACGAGAGCGAATACAACTACATCAACACGGACCTGAAACTCTACGCCATCGCCGATATTGCCCATTCGCTGGAAAAAATCAACGCGAAGAAATCGCTGCTCTTTTTTTCCGGCGGCCTGACCAAGACCGGCATTGAAAATCAGGCATCGCTGCATGCTGCGGTCAACGCCGCTGTACGTGCGAACATGTCCATCTACAGCGCAGACATCCGCGGCCTGCAGGCTCTGTCGCCCGTGGGAGATGCGCAGACCGCCAGCCTGCAGGGCAACGCCGCCTTCAACGGTTCCGCCGTGCAAGGCCAGCTGGACGCCAACTTCGACTCGCAGGAGACGCTGTCCACGCTGTCCGTAGACACCGGAGGCAAAGCCTTCCTGGATACCAACGACTTTGCTCCCGCCTTTCAACGCATCCAGCACGACACGTCGGCGTATTACATGATTGGATTTCGCTCCTCCAACCCTGCGCGCGATGGCAAGTATCGAAAGTTGACCATTCGCATCAATCGCAGCAACGTCAAGCTGGAATACCGAGCCGGTTACTACGCGCCTGCGGACTTCCGCCACACCACCAAAGATGATCGCGAACGCGAATTGCAGGAGGAACTGGACAGCGACCTGCCCGCGACCGATCTTCTGGTCTATCTGGATGCTTTCTATTTCCGCACCGGCGACGGACGCTTCTTCGTTCCCGTTTCGCTCATCGTTCCCGGTTCGCAGATTCCGTTCACGCAGAAGAGCGATCAGGACAAGGCAACTCTGGATGTCATCGGCGTCGTAAAAAACCACATGAACATGGAAGTGGGCAACGTGCGCGATACCGTCAAGCTGAAGCTGGACACGTCGCAGCAGGCACGGCACAAGAACATCCAGTACACAACGGGATTTGCGCTGGCCCCGGGTACCTATCAACTGAAATTTGTGGTGCGCGAAAACGAGACGGGACGCATGGGCTCCTTTGAGGCCGACATTACCGTGCCGGATTACAAGAAGACCGCAGTCAAAATGAGTTCCGTCGTGCTGTCGAGCCAGAGCGTGCCCTTCACCAAAAAGAGTACCGACCCGCTGGTGCGCAATGGCGTTCAGTGGATTCCCAATGTCCCGCATGTGTTCGCAGACAATCAGCATCTTTATATGCTCTATGAGGTCTATGATCCCGGGCATGTCAGCGTAAATGGAAAAGAGGAAAAATCTGAAGATGCGCCGGTGCGCGTCTTGAGCAATGCGGAGTTTCTGGATGGATCGAAGATGGTCTATCAAACGCCCCTCATAACCGTCGATAAAATCAACGTGCCGGAGCGCGATGCCGTCGAATATCTCGTCGATGTTCCGCTGGACAAGCTGACGCCCGGACTCTACACCTGCCAGGTCAACGTGATTGACGATGCTTCCGGCGGCTTCAGCTTCCCTCGCCTGGCGCTTCTGGTTCGGCCTGCCGCCAGCCCGGCAACGCCTGCGCCTGCGCCTGCGGGAGCCCAGCCTGCATCGGGAAAATAAGAATGCGACACTCCTGTGCGCTTTCCGATTTGTGAAATTCCGCCGTTAGCGTATGCTGACCTTCAAAATTCCTTGAGGGTCCGCATGCGCCGGTATCGAATCTCTGTCTTCCTTCTTCTCAGTCTTCCACTTTGCGCAACGGCACAAAACAAAGCGTCTCGCACCCGATCCTCACTTCGTTTTGAGGTGACGCTGCCGGCGGCAGCTAGCCATAGCAAGCCATTCACCGGCCATCTGGTGCTCGCGATCTCCAAAGATTTTTCCGGCGAACCAAGATTCCAGATCAACGATTCTTATACATCGCAACAGGCCTTTGGCGTGGATGTGAAAGATTTCGCTCCGGGTAAAACCATCGTGGTCGACGATACGTCGGTCGGCTTCCCCATCGAGCGACTCTCCAACCTGCCGCCGGGCGACTACAACGTGCAGGCGATTCTGAATGTGTATGAGCAATACAAACTGGCCACAGGCAATGTCGTCGAGTTGCCGCCGGACCACGGCGAAGGCCAGAACTGGACCATCAAGCCGGGAAACCTGCTCTCCACGCCGCAGAAGATTCATCTCGATCCCAGGGCTGGAGGCACAATCCGCATCACGCTGAATTCCGTCATGCCGCCTCTGGACCCGGAGCAGATTGCAAGCGAAGATATCGACGCTTCGATTCCGCTCACCCAGTCACAGGCTCCGTCGGACAACCGCTGGCTGAAGCACGTGCGCATGCGCAGCGAGAAGCTCTCGAAGTTCTGGGGACGCGATGTGTATCTCAGCGCGTATGTGCTGTTGCCCCAGGGATGGGCGCAGCATCCCGATGCGCACTATCCTCTCATCGTGTGGCAGGACCACTTCCATCGCGACTTCTCTACCACCGTCGCATTTCGTTCCACGCCCCCCACGCCGGATATGAAAGGCTTTGATCGCACCTACGCCGCCTACAGCTACAAGTTCTATCAGGACTGGACATCCGGTCGTCTGCCGCACGTCCTCCTCCTCTATGTGCAGAATGCGAACCCGTATTACGACGATTCCTACGCGGTCAACTCTGCGAACCTTGGCCCCTATGGCGATGCCATCACGGAAGAACTGATTCCGCAGATTGAAAAGCGCTATCGCGGCATTGGCCAGGGCTGGGCGCGGGCGACCTATGGCGGCTCGACGGGCGGCTGGGAGGCGCTGGCATCGCAGATTTTTTATCCTGACTTTTACAACGGCGTGTGGGCCAGCTGTCCGGACCCGATCGATTTTCACGCGTATCAAAATGTCGATCTTTACCACGACACAAACGCCTACTTCCGATTCGGAGATTTTGACCGCATCCCGATTCCTGAAGAGCGCGACCCCAATGGCACGATCAACGCCGAGATGGAACCTGCCAATCGCTATGAATATGTGCTGGGAACGCATGGCCGCTCCGGCGAACAGTTCGACATCTGGCAGGCGGTGTTTTCCCCGATGGGCGCCGATGGTTACCCCAGGCCCATTTACGACAAGCGCACCGGCGTGATCGACAAAACCGTGGTTGCCTATTGGCATGACCACTACGATCTCGACGCGATCCTGCAGAAAAACTGGCAGACCCTTGGGCCCAGGCTCGAAGGAAAAATTCACATTACCGTGGGCGATGCCGACACGTTCTATCTAAACAACGCGGTTCATTTAATGCAGAATTACCTGAAGACCACGCGCCATCCGCACAGCGATGCGACCTTCGACTATGGACCGGGCCTGCCGCATTGCTATTTCGGCGATGCATCAGTGCCGGAGGATGTAGGCGCATTGACCGTCAACCAGCGCGTGCTGCCGCAGATGGTCGACCACATGCTGCAGACTGCGCCCGCCGGGGCCGATGTCACCAGCTGGCGTTACTGAATCGGCTCAATCCTGCGTGGATGTTTTCTCGGATGACTGCTTCTGAAATCCGTACGGGCAATGGCGGCAACCGGACTGGCAGCAAGAGCCGCGCTTGCGATGATAGGCCGCAGTGAACACCATGTACGGACCGTCGTAATAGTAGTCTTCGCCTTCGATCAAGGGCGGCTGCGGAATTTTTTCTTCGTTCGGCATGAGTCTGAATTTAATTTTCTCGTATGCCCGCACTACGACGCGGACTGATCGTTCTCGCTTGCGTAAGAGACCGCAACGGGAGGCGTGGCGCCGTTGCGGCTGCGCAGTCGCGTGATCAACTGCTGCGGCAGCGTGGAACCCGTGGCATACAGAATCACCCAGCAGGTAAGGAACCACGCCACCGTGCCGCATGCCAGTTGCAGCATGTCCCGGGGAATTGTTCCGGCAGATGGCAGCAACCGAGCCAGCAGAAACAGTTCCGAGCCGCCTGCAATCGCAGCCAGCAACGCGCGGCCCAGCTCGGAAAATTCCATGCCGCGGATTCGAACCAGCTTGCACCAATCCAACAGCAACGCCAGCGCCAGCGTTTGCACAACAATGCCAATATCCGAGGCCAGCGCGAGGCCCACGACGCCCATGTGATGAAACAGGAACCAGTAGAGCGGAATCGATGCCGCCGTAATCAGCGTGCTGGCGACCATGGGAGTCAACGTGTTCCCCGCCGCATAAAATGCGCGCGCGTAAATGGCCTGGGCGCACCACATGCAGAGCGATCCGGCAAACAAGGAAAAATAGAGCGCCGTTTTTGTCGCATCCGCATGATGGAAAGACCCGCCTCGCAGCACAAAGTCCACAACGGGATACGCCAGGCCGATCATCCATGCGGAAAGCAGAAATGCAAAAGCAAAGATGCGCGTGACCGAACGATTCACCGATGCGGCAAAATCCTGCATGCGGCCTTTGCCGATCAGTGCGGCGAAGAACGGCAGCGAAGCTGCGCCGGCCGCCTGACCGAGAATGGCCATGGGTGCTGTGAAAAGTTGCTTGGCATAACTCAGCCGCGCAATGTCTCCCAGTCCGTGCGAAGCAAAGTGATTCAAAATCCAGGTGTCCGCACTGACCAGCGAGACGCCAAGCATCAGCGGAATCGACAAGCGAACCCATTCGCGCAGACCGGGATGCGACCAGTTGAGTTGAAAACGAAAACGCAACCCGGCACGGCGTGTGCCAATCGCATTCAGCAGAAATGGCCCGGCAAAAGCGCCGGCCAATGCGCCGATAGCCAGCGACGAAACGCTGAAATATCGCGCCAGCAGAACCGCGCCAAGAATGATGCCCAGGCTGTAGATCAGCGGCGAGACCGCCTGATAGGCAAACTGCTTGCGCACCAGCAGCACGGCTGCCAGCACGCCTCCGGCAAAAAAGAAAAGTTGGCCGGGAAGCAGAATGCGCGTCATGTGTGTGCAGAGCGCGGCCTTTTCCGCATTGAATCCCGGGAAGAAGGCGCGTGTGTACATGGGCGCAAACAACTCTCCCAGCAGAACCGCAACGCCCAGCACCAGCAGCATGGTGCTCAGAATGACGGACATGGCCTGTTCGCCTTCGGCTTCTTTTCCCTGTTCCCGATAGCGGCTAAGAATGGTGATAAAGGTGATCGAAGCGACGCCGCCGACCAGCAGATAGCTGATCATGTCCGGCAACTGGAAGGCTGCGTTGTAGGCATCGGTCAGAGAACCGGCGCCAAAAAAGTACGCGATCACTTTGATCCGCACCAGCCCGATGATGCGCGACAGAAACGCCGACAGCATCAGCAGGATTGTGGCGGAAAATGCGGTGTGTTCATGCGATGGCCGCAACCATTGCAGGCTGCGCCCACCCATGCGCTGTGTCCTCTCCACGCTGCCTTCCGGCTTGTTCTGTTCCTGCTTGTTCACGTCCATCCGTAGGCATGATTGTATCGGCTTGTCCGGCTCTCCTGATCAGGAAGAACCCGTCTTGCCTGTGGACAGCGTTGTTACCAGCCGGGAATCACCGCCATGAGCATTCCGAATCGCTCATAAAAATTACACATTGGACGCTCTGTCTCGATCCCGGGAGACTGAAGCTATGACGAAGAACTTGTTTTTCGTGGGCCTCATCCTCGCCGCCAGCGGACTCATCTCCACTCCGTTGGCCTTGGTACTCGGCTTGGTCTATGGCTTGACTCTCGAACATCCGTACCACGTGGACAGCAAACGCCTGTCAAGTTTTCTGCTGCAGGCATCGGTCGTTTGCCTGGGCTTTGGCATGAACCTGCAGCAGGTGATCCGCGCTGGACGCTCCGGCTTTGTCTATACGGCCATCAGCATTACCGTGGCCCTTTCGCTGGGCATTCTTCTCGGCCGTGTTTTCAAGGTCGGCAAGACACAGTCGTTTCTGATCTCTGCGGGCACGGCGATCTGCGGCGGCAGCGCCATCGCCGCGATTGGCCCCGTCATCCAGGCCAACGATGAAGAGATGGCCGTCTCGCTGGGCACCATATTCACGCTCAATTCCGTTGCTCTGCTGATATTTCCGTTCATCGGAACGCGCTTGCACCTGTCCCAGACACAATTTGGCCTGTGGGCCGCACTGGCGATTCACGATACCAGTTCCGTGGTCGGTGCGGCGGCAAAATACGGAGCCGTGGCCCTGACCGTTGGCACCACAGTCAAGTTGACGCGCGCCTTGTGGATTGTGCCGCTCGCGATTGTGACCGCCGCTGTTATACGCAGCCGCGCGCGCGATGGAGAACGCGGCAGGATAAGCATTCGCTGGCCATGGTTCATCCTTCTGTTCTGCATGGCTGCCGTCATGAAGAGCTATGTCCATCCGCTGGCTTTTGCATATAAGCCGCTGGCGGAGCTGGGAGAGAAAGGGCTGACGGTAACGCTGTTTCTGATCGGAACCGGAATCTCCCGCAAAACACTGCGCGAGGTGGGCGTGCGCCCGATGATCCAGGGAATTTCGTTATGGATACTGCTCGCCACTACGTCGCTGTATGCCATTCACAAGGGCTGGATCGCGCTGTAGATGCGTGATCCAGCTTGCGCATACGCCGGACGAATGTATTGCACGAATTTATTGCACGCGGGTCATCGTCACTTCCACCTGCAGATGATGATCGCTGCCCGGCAGGTCCAGCGAGCCGATAACGATTGGCTTGTTTTCGACCACCCTCATCGAGGTACGCAGGTTCGTTTGGCGAATGATAGGGCGCTGTGACGGTTCTTGCTTCTGCGTATCGTCGATGGAAGATTGCTCGACCTGTGTGTTCAATTGGACGCCATTGGCGAAGGTCAACATCCTCGCACTGATATTCAGCCCAATATCGAAATATTCAATTTGAGTGCTTAAGGCTGCATTTTCGTTCCCACCGACGTTGATGGGAATGCGACTGCCCAGTTTTAATTCTGACGGTGGCCCTTCGGTAGCCACCACCAGTTCCTCGTGCTGCACGCCCATCCGCCTGCCATTTTCGCTCTCCGTCAATGTGTAAACCAGCCGGTAAGAGTCCGTCTCCCGCATGCTGTCGGTCCGTCGCAGCGGGGCCAGTGGTGGCAGCGGCTGAGCGCCACTTATCTGTTGCGGAGGCATCGGCGGCGGCGGTGCGTTGTCTTGCGCTGCTGCAGGCAGGCTCATGGCGCTGGCCAGCAGCAAGGCTCCGGGAACAATCCAAAGAGATTTCGACATCTTCATAGTGTGGTTCCTTCCTGTGAGGTTTCGGCCTGTGGAGTTTCAGCCTGTGAGGCCTGTGTCGCTTGCACGTTGTTTTGATTTTTAGCAGGCGTTGCATTCGTTGCCGTGCTGCTGTCGCTCGCCGCAGCCGAACTGTGGAGATACGCCTCAAAGGCTGCGTCCTCTTTTGCCTCCTGCGCGGCGCGATACACCGGGTTCAGCATCTGCAACTCCGCCGGATTGACCGTCTTTGCCAGTTGCACCAGCAGGCGCTCCTGATGCGTCAGCGGATAGTTATCGGGGAACGTCTGCCGAACAGGTCGGCTCACTCTTCGTGCCGCATATTTGCTGCCCCGTGCTTTCAAGCCGGCCCCATCCTCCTCGGCGTTTCGTGCGCTGGCGCGCCGTGCGGTCGCTTCCTCCGCATCTGTTTCCGGAACTGCTTCTCCTGGCACTGCGGCCACCGTCTCTGTCCGCGACGTCATCGCAGACTTCGCACCCGCCTGCGCTCGCTCATGCATTCGCATACCTGCAACCATCAGAAGCGCTACCGCGGCACAACCGGCTGCGGGAACCAGCACACGGGGCCAACGGAAGCGTCCGGCACGGTCTTCGACTGCCGCGCTCTCCAGCCGCAAAACAATCCGCTGGGCCAGCTCCGGTGCGGGCGCAGCGTGGCTGGCAGCGCGGAGAGCATCGTCGATCCTTGCATCCAGCATCGTTGCATCCAGCATGCTTTCCGTTTCCATGCCCGCTTCCATGCCCGCTTCCATGCTCGCTTCCATTGCCGTTTTCACGGAGTGCTTCATCCTCGCCGTCTCCCTTCGCTGATTTGCAGTCGCTCGCGCAGCCGTTGCCTTGCCCGAAACAGGCGTGAACGCACGCTCGATTCGGTCACGCCCAGTACGGCGGCCATCTCCGCCGTCGCCAGTTCTTCCATCGCAGACAGCAGCAGCACTTCGCGCTCCTTGCGCGGCAGGCAATCGATGGCCTGCAGAATGCGTGCCTGTCCCTGTGCCGCGATCAAGGCCGCGTCCGCGCGCAACTCGCCGCTCGCCACAGCCCCCATCAACTGCGCCGCTTCGTCTTCCAGCGGCATCGCCTTCTGCCTGCGCTTGCGGTCCAGCGCCTGGTTCCACACAATGCGCACCAGCCATACGCGCATGTCCTGAATGTCCCCCAGCTTTTCCCGGTGGCGCAGCACGCGCAGAAAGGTCTCCTGCACCGCATCCTCGGCATCCACAGCATTCCGCAACACGCTGAAAGCCACGCGGTAGAGGATGGCCGAATACTCCGTTGCCAGCGCCGCAACATCCACCGCATATGCCGCTGCGGGATCGCTCGCAACAGCATCTGCGCCAGCTTCCATCCAACGCAAGAGTTGACCTTCCGCTACCGTCATTGAGTTATGGGCCTGTTCTGCCTTGCCGTTCTATTAGCCTTGTCGTTCTATTAGCAAAGACGCAGGATGTGTCTCGATCGCTCGGAATTCTTTTTTGCCCCAGAATTCTTGCTCCAGATTGTATCCAGACCGGCAACGTACCGGCTCAGCCGCACTTGCAGTCGCTCAGCCGCACTTGCAATCATTCTGAGAAACAGGCATCGGCTCCGGTGCGTCTGCCGTCTGGCCTTCCTGTACAGGCTGATAGTAACGCGCCTCCGGAGCGGCGCAGCCCTGGCACAGCTTCCGGCCATCGCGAACAACAAAGCGGTCGTAGTTGATGCCCTCGCCGCAAACCGCACACGCGATGCGCTCTGCCTTGTAGCCGGGAAATTCCCTTGCGTCCAGCGGAACCTGCACCCATTGCTCGGCAAACAACACATCGTCGGGCAGCTCGCGATAGGCCAGCATCTGCTGCTGGTTTTTATTGTCTATCTCCGGATGCAACTGGCGCGCGGCATCTTTGGAAGACTCCTTCGCTGCAATGCGAAGAGCGCGACCCGTGGACAAATCGATAAACGTCGCCGCCATCTTGCCCCAGTCGCGAAATTTGAGAGCGCGCTTGCCCAACCGGCAGCCGGTGACAACGGCAATCGCATCGGTCGCGCAGCGGTCGATTTCAACAAACGTCACCAGGCATTTGCGATCCTTGCCCTGAGGATCGTCGATGCCGAGTTGCTGGCAACCCCGCATGGCCATACGCACACCCAGCACCTGTCCGGCACACAGGTGTCCGTGCGCCGCTTCCGCTTCTTTCAGGAGTGCTTCAAAATCTTTCATACACCTTGAGTATGAACCGATTCCTTCCGAAAATGCCGCCCCTCGTCCCTGCGGCGCGGAACTCTGTGCAGTTCCATAAGATTTGCAATATATTCGAATGCAATGAAGGGGGGCGCAGCATGATCACCGGCATAGTCCTTGCGTTATGCACGATGGCTGCACCCATCGCGGCCCCGATCCTGGCCCAGGCACGCCTGCCCAAACCTCTACCCTTCCTTTCCAATAATTCCATCGACTTTCAGACCGCCAAACCGTTGGCCAAAGTCCGCTTCTTGTATTCCCAACAGCACATCTTTGTCACCGTCGCAGTCAACGGCCAGCATGGAATGGTTTTTCTTCTCGACAGCGGGTCCACCAAGAACGGATTCAATCTACACACTGCCGAGGCCTTCCATATAAAACCCCGGTCGATCAAAAGTCTTATGGACCTGGGGCTGGGAGAAGGCAGTACATACGTTGCATCCTCCGTGAAAGCAACAGTAGATATCGGCTCGCTGAATCTAAAAGAAAACCTGCTCATTGTGGATATGAGCGGCCTGGAACATGCAGCCGATCACAGAATTGACGGCATCCTTGGCTTTCCGCTGTTTGAACATTATGTTGTGAAGCTGGATTTCAAGAAACACATTCTCAGTATCTTTCCACCCGGCGACTATCGCTATCCGGATGCAGACTATGTCATTCCCGCAACCGTGAAAGATCACGTACCCGTGGTTACGTGCCGTTTGCAATTTGCAAAAAAGAAGGAATTTGATGCAACCGTAGAAGTCGACACAGGAAGCGACGACACAATGCTGGTCTATCGACAATTTGAGATCAAGCACCACCTGAAACGCCTGGCGCCGCGGCAGGAAGTGGAGAAAGCCTATGGATTGGGCGGCGAATATCTCGTCATGCGTGCCAACATCGACTCCGTGTATGTCGGCACGCTCAAGGCAAGTCAGCCCCGTATTGGATTTTCAACGGCCACACGCGGGGTCAGCGCCCGGAGCGGCATCGACGGGGAAGTTGGCAATGCGTTCCTTGAAAAATCGAATCGGCTGATCTTCGATATTCCGCACGATCAAATTCTCTTTGAGCTGAAACAACCTGCTGCAGACGCAACCGTTTCAGACACCGCTCTCGTCCGGAAAAATTGAAGCGTTCGATAACGGATGCTACTGGTCGTCTGCAGATTCGCCGCCCTCAACCAGCGCGGAGGTCAGACCGTACAACTGATAGCTGACCGCATCGCTCCCCGTGGGATGGAACGTTACCTGCAACGGCTGCCGCTGCCAGGTGGAGTCGGCGCAGGCTGGCGTCGGATGATCGTCCGCCGTCCATTTGCTCAGAGCCTTGGCTACCAGCGGCCGCCGCACGCCCAGTTGCGCCACCACGGCATACAAATGTTTGCCCGTCGTGTTGATGCCACAGTAGGCCGCGTAATCGCGGAACCAGACGACCTGCGAGACGGCAGGATCAAAATCCGGCAGGCGCTGCACGGTGACGTGCGCCGTCACACGATCCACCAGCAGCCACGGGCCTAAACTCCATATCCAGTGCGTGTCCGGCTCGCCGGGCAACGCATCGTTCAACCGCACCACGCGGCGAACCACAAAGCTGCGATCGGTGATCTCGTGCATTCCGCCCGCCGTCCACTCCAGCACACGGCCGTCGATCACGAGAGGCCGGACGCGCAGCGTGCCGGGTTCGTCGTCCGCCGATTTCGGCGCCAGCGTGGGAGCCGTGTAGGGAACCTTACGCGCTGCACCAAGCGCGACCGTATGCACCTTTACGGCAAATACAGAAGCAGGCAGGCACAGCAGCAGCATCGCGGCGCATGCGCCGAGGGGAACAAAGGGCTTGGGGAGGGCCATGCGAATCAGGGTAATCGGGGCCGTGCCGATGCACAAGTTTTTTGTGTGCAAGCTGGCTAGCTGCGAATCGTGACCCGTTTCATTTTTTTCCCGACGCGTAGCGTAAGAATCAGCGGAAGCTGGCCAATCGGGAGATGCGTTGCCTGCGTCGCAGCTCCGTCAATGTTCACGGCTCCCTGCTTGATCTTTCTTGCAGCATCGCTTTTGCTTTCCGCCAGGCCGGCCTTAAACACAACATCATCCATTCGCAGCGATGTTGTCCCGTCCGCAGCCTCAATCTCTATTTCTTCGATCGCCTCATGCGCTTCTTTCCTCTGAAACTGCTTCGCCCAATTCTCATCCGCTATCCGCGCGGCTTCTTCGCTGTGAAATCCAGCCGTGATCGTTCGCGCCAGATTCTTCTTGGCTTCCATCGGATGCAGCGCGCCATTGGCAACATCTATCTGCATTTGCTCAATCTGCTCCTGGCGCAGATCGGTCAGCAGCGTCCAGTAGCGCCACATCAGCTCGTCGGAGATCGACATCAGCTTGCCGTACATCTCCTGCGCCGGATCGTTGATGCCAATCGCGTTGCCCAGCGATTTCGACATCTTCTGCACACCGTCCAACCCTTCCAGAATCGGCATGGTCAGCACAATCTGCGACGGCTGCCCGTAGTGGCGCTGCATCTCGCGGCCCACCAGCAGGTTAAATTTCTGATCCGTCCCGCCCAGCTCCACATCGCATTGCAGGGCGACCGAATCGTACCCCTGCGCCAGCGGATACAACAGTTCGTGCAGGCTGATCGGCTGCTCAGCATTGAAGCGTTTATGAAAATCCTCGCGTTCCAGCATCTGCGACACGGTGTACTTCGCGGCTAGGCGAATGATGCCCTCAAAGCCCAGCTTGTCCAGCCATTCGGAGTTGTAGCGCACCTCCGTCTTCTCCGCGTCCAGAATTTTGAAGACCTGCGCCTTGTAGGTCTCGGCATTCTTGTCGAGTTCCTCGCGCGAAAGCGGCTTGCGCGTCACGGAGCGTCCGGTCGGGTCGCCGATCAGCCCGGTGAAGTCCCCGATGAGAAAAATGACCGTGTGCCCCATGTCCTGAAAGTGCTTCAGTTTGCGGATCAGCACGGTGTGGCCCAGGTGCAGGTCCGGCGCGGTCGGATCGAACCCGGCCTTGATGCGCATCGGCTTGCCGGCCTTGCGCGACTGCTCCAGCCGCGCGCGCAGCTCGGTCAGTGGAATAATCTCCGCCGCACCTTTCTGCAGGTAGGCGAGCTGTTCGTCGACAGGGTGAAATTCTTGCATACGTTGTTAGCAGTATAAAGAGACAGCGGGAGTTTTACGCACTCCTCGCAATTCTTCCCATGGAGATTTCTTCCTGTGCCGCCAGATTCGATGAATCCAGTCTCGATGAATCCAGTCTCGACGAATCCAGCCTCGACAAATCCAGCCTCGACAAATCCAGCCTCGACAAATATAGATTCGATCGATGTCACCGCCGTTCGTGCCGATACCCCTGCCTGTGAACATCTTCTGCATCTGAACAACGCCGGTACCAGCCTGCCGCCGGCCATCGTGCTGGAGCGAGTCAAGGCGCATCTCGATCTCGAAGCGACAATCGGTGGCTACGAAGCTGCCGAGCGCACGGAGGATGAGCACGAGCGCATCTACAAAAATCTTGCCCGCATGCTCGGCTGTTCTGCCGGAGAAATTGCTCTGGTCGATAGCTCCACCCGCGCCTGGGACGCGGCCTTTTACGCCTTCGCGCAGCGCTTCGAGCGTGGCGACGTCATCCTCACGGCCAGCAATGAATACGTCAGCAACTACATCGCTCTCCTGCAGATGGTGCGGCAGCGCGGCGTGCGGATCGAAGTGGTACCCAGCGAGACGAATGGCGAAATCTCTCTGCCGGCGCTGGAAGCGGCCATCGCCACGCACAAAAACCGCGGGAAGCTCATCGCGCTCACCCATGTACCCACCAATGGCGGCCTGGTGCAGCCTGCGGCCGCGGTCGGCCGCATCGCGCGCCGGCACGGCATTGCCTTTCTGCTCGATGCCTGCCAGTCCGCCGGACAGATGCCGCTGAACGTTGCCGAGCTTGGCTGCGACATGCTCTCCGCCACGGGGCGCAAATATCTGCGCGGGCCGCGTGGAACCGGCTTTCTCTATGTACGGCAATCGTTGTTGGAACAGCTGGAGCCACCGATGCTCGACATGCGCTCGGCGAACTGGACTGCACCCAACCAGTATGAAATTCGCGGCGATGCCCGGCGGTTTGAGACCTGGGAGTTTTCGCTGGCCTGCCGTCTGGGGATGGGCGTAGCCGTCGAATACGCGCTGGCTCTCGGCCTGGACAGGATTCAGGCACGCGTTGCGGCGCTGGGGGAAATGCTCCGCGGCGGCCTCGAAAAAATTCCCGGCATTACCGTCCGCGATCTTCCCGGCTCCGGCCATCCACGCGCGGGCATTGTTACGTTCACGCATGCGCGTCTCACGCCCCAGGAAATCCGGGCACGGCTGAGCGAGCAGAAGATCAACGTCTGGACTACCTCCACGGAAGGAACGCGGCTGGACATGGAAGCCCGCAACCTCACCGAGATGGTCCGCGCGTCCGTGCATTACTACAACACCGAAAAGGAATTGGAGCGTGTTTGCCGCGTGCTCGCCGCGCTTTGAGCAAATTTAAATTGGAATTGCGAGTTGGAGCATCCCAATACTATGTCTATGCGTCGCTGCTTGTTCCCATTGCTGTTTGCTTGTTTCCTCTGCTGTCCATGCGCTCATGCGCAAATGGGCTACGGTGGCCAGGACCTCGCTCGGATGGGCCAGTATTTGACCTATCACGGTCTCGAACTCTATCAGCTGGAAGCACCCGCATATGCATCCCCTTACGCCGTTGCGCTCACCGGCAAGCGTGGCCATTGGCGGCTGGTCGTATTTCTGCGCGATGGCGGTGAAGCCAATGTCGATTGGGATTCAGGATCTCTCAAGCGGCCCTTCCAGCTGGCGAACTCCGATGCATTGGCACTGGTGCCGAAAGTCGGCGAGAAATTTGGCGTCACCTTCAGCGGCTGCGAGGCGAAAGATTGCAGCCATATATTTGGAGCGCTGCTCTATCTGCCATGGAGTCATCAGGTGTTTGAAAAAGACGTCACCCTCAAGGGCATCGCCTGCACGGAGAACCTGCTTCAGGCACAGAATTCTTCTGCTCTTGCGGCCATTGACAATGCCCTGCGGCGGCAACAAGCCGCGAATCCACAGTACGTTCCACCGGCCTGCCGACAATGAAATTTCGCCGTCGAATTCCCGCTGCGTCTTGCTTCCCAAACGCGCTTCAATTAGCGTCATCTATATGACCAATAAGGAGTCTGACAAGGGAGTATCCCTATCTTTGGCCGGTAAGGTCGCCCTGATCACCGGTGGTTCGCGCGGCATCGGCGCAGCAACCGTTCGCCTGTTCACTGCCGCCGGAGCCAAAGTCGTTTTCAACTATCGCGCCTCACAAAAAGAAGCCGAGCAGCTGGCCGCGGAATGCGGTGGCCCGGAGCGTTGTGTCGCTGTTCATCGCGACCTGTCCGCGCCCGCCCATGGGCGTTCTCTGGTGGAAGACACCGTCCGCACCTTCGGCCGTCTGGATTGCCTGGTGGCAAACCACGGCATCTGGCCGCCGGTGGACGCACCCATCGACCAGATGACCGACAACCAGTGGCATCACACCATCCACGTCAATCTGGACAGCGTCTTTGGCCTGGTCCAGGCTGCCGTCGCTCAGATCCGGAAGCAGGGCAGGCCCGCTCCGGCGGCGGCCGCCGGGCACATCGTACTGGTCAGCTCTACCGCAGGCCAGCGTGGAGAGGCCAACCACTCCGATTACGCCGCCAGCAAAGGCGCCCTCATCAGCTTTACCAAGAGCCTCTCCAGTGAGTTGATCCGCGAAGGCATCTACGCCAATTCCGTAGCGCCGGGATGGGTGGATACCGACATGTCCGCAGCGGCTCTGCACGACCCGGCTACGCGCGACAAAATTTTTGCCGTGATTCCCGCAGGCCGCGTCGCCACTGCGGAGGAGATCGCTGGTCCTATCCTGTTTCTGTGTACGCCGTTCGCGGGTTTCATCAGTGGCGAGGTGTTCAATGTCAATGGCGGAGCGGTTCTCGTCGGCTAAGTTCCGGTTCATGCCGGATAAGCTCCGACTCTTGTCGGCTCAGCTTCATCGCGGCTGCCCTGCACCGGGCAGCCCGTTGCAGCCATTTCGCCTCTCAACAACCATGCGCTTCTGCTTGGCCCTCGGTTTGGTTTCTCTGCTGCTGGTCTCTCTGCTGCTTGCTCCGTGCATGCTGCGCGCGCAGGAGACCGACCCTGCCGTGCTGGCCAATCAGAAAAAAGCGCGCCAGGTGCTCGACGCCACCATTCAGGCGCTGGGTGGCCCGGCATGGCTGAACATACAGAGCGTTAAAACTCACGGACGGTCGTCAGGCTTTTATCAAGGCCATCCCTCCGGCTCCATTATCGAATTCTTCGATACCTTCGTCCCTCCGGATAAAGAGCGCATCGAATACACGAAGAAGAAAAATGTCGTGCAGATCTTTACCGGGCGCACCGCCTGGGAGATCACCTACAAAGGCAAGCATGCGCTGCCCCAGGAACAATATGACGAGTATCTGCGCCGGCACGACCACTCCCTGCGCGTCGTGCTGCAGCAATGGTACAAAGACCCGGACACGATTCTCATTTACGGGAAGCAGACCCTGGTGGAGCGCAAGCTGGCCGATCAGGTAACCCTGATCAACAAGGACAACGACTCGGTGACGCTCGAGATGGATGCCGAAAGCCATCTGCCGTTGCGCGACAGCTGGGACTGGCGCGATCCCCGGTTCCACGACAAGAACCACGACGCCGAAGAGTACGACGATTACCACCTGATTGACGGCTTTCCGACGCCCTTCACCATCACGCGCTATCAAAATGGCGACATGACGAATGAGCGTTTTATCTACAGCGTGGAGTACAACGTTCCCCTGCGCGACGATATGTTCGATGCGGACCTGACCGCCCAGCATATTCACTAAAGAGCCCCCTCCGCGCACAACATCGGACCACGGTTGTGCCACGATCGTTTTATAATCGGCTGGTTAACCATGGAAACCGTCGAAACCCTGCCCGTTGAAGAAACCTGGCTGAAGGCCCCCCTCGACATCGTCGAGATCATGGCCATTCTTCCCCACCGCTACCCGTTCCTGCTGATCGACCGCGTTGTGGAGATCGTGCGCAAGAAGCGCATTGTCGCCCTCAAGAACGTCACCATCAACGAACCGTTCTTTCAAGGCCACTTCCCGAATTTTCCCATCATGCCCGGCGTCTTGCTGGTTGAAGCGGTTGCCCAGGCCGGGGGCGCGCTGTTGCTGACGGAGTTTCCCGACCGGCACGAGAAGCTGGTGCTGTTTACGGGCATCGAAAAAGCGCGCTTTCGCCGTCCCGTGGTTCCCGGCGACCAGGTCCGCTTTGAGGTGGATGTGGTCAACTGGCGTCCTCGCGCCGTGCGCATGCAGGGCAAGGCGTTTGTCGAAGGCAAACTGGTCTGCGAATCCATCGTGATGTGCCAGATTGTGCCTCGCAACCGGCAATCGGCGCCATCGGCGGAAACTCAGGTTGCCGATCAAGTTGCCAATATGGACACGAGCAACGAAGCGTGAGCATTCACCCAACCGCCATCGTGCACCCGACGGCTGTTGTGCCGCCCACAACCAGCGTCGGCCCCTATTGCACCATCGGCGCGCATGTCGTGCTCGGAGATGGTTGCGAGCTCGTCTCGCATGTCGTTCTCGACGGCCACACACGCATCGGCAAGGGAGCGCGCATCTTTTCCTTTGCCGCTCTCGGCGTGGCGCCGCAGGACTTGAAATACAAGAATGAGCCGACCCAACTGGAGATCGGCGAACACACCGTCATTCGCGAATATGTAACCATCTCGCGCGGCACGGCGGGCGGCGGAGGCACCACGCGCGTCGGCAACCATTGCCTCATCATGGCGTACGTGCACATCGGCCACGACAGCCAGATTGGCAACCACTGCATTCTCGCCAACGCGGCCACGCTTGCCGGTCACGTAACAGTGGAGGACTATGCAACCGTCGGTGCGCTTTGTCCGGTTCACCAGTTCTGCCGCATCGGCATGCACGCCTACGTTGGCGGAGGCACCACCATTACCCAGGACGTGCTGCCCTACTCGCTCACCTCGGCCAAACGCGAGACGCACGCCTACAGCCTGAACAAAATTGGTCTGGAGCGGCGCGGCTTCAGCAAAGACCAGCTTCGCCAACTGCACAATGCCTATCGCGCCTTGCTGGCCGCAAAGCTGAACACCACGCAGGCGCTGGAGCGCATGAAGGCCGGTGCGGGAAAATCTCCCGATGAAAGCGTGGCCTATCTGATCGCCTTCATTGAGGCCTCCGAGCGCGGTGTGATCAAGTAGACAGAACAAACCAAACCCGCATTCCGATGACACACATCTCCATCTCGACTGAAAACGCTACGCCAAAGATAGCCCGGCTGGGCCTCATCGCAGGCAACGGAAGCTTTCCCTTTCTGCTGCTGGATGCTGCCCGCGCGCAGGGTACTGAGGTTGTGGTTGCGGCCATCCGCGAAGAGACAAACCCGGAGATCGACCAGCGCGCCGCCAGCGATCCCGGCATCCGCGTGCACTGGCTTTCGCTGGGGGAGCTGTCCCGGCTCATCGAAACCTTTCAGCAGGCTGGCATTACGCAGGCCGTGATGGCCGGCCAGGTAAAGCACAAGCAGATCTTCTCCAGCATTCGTCCCGACTGGCGGCTGGCCAAGCTGCTGCTCTCCCTGCGCACGCGCAACACCGACATGCTGCTGGGCGCTGTGGCCAAGGTGCTTGGCGATGAAGGCATTACGCTGATCTCTTCCACCATGTATCTGGAACCTCTGCTGGTGCAGCCCGGCGTGCTGACCACACGGCATCCTACGGAACGCGAACGGCGCGACATCGAATACGGACGCAACGTGGCGCGCGCCATTGCCGGCTACGACATTGGCCAGACAGTGGTGATTGCCGAGCAGGCCTGCGTGGCCATCGAGGCCATGGAGGGCACCGATGCCACCATTCTGCGCGCTGGCGAACTCATGCGATCTCTGGATAGCGGGACCGAAGGCAATGCCAACGCAACGCTGGATCGCAGCCTCACCGTCGTCAAAGTCGCCAAGCCAAAACAGGATATGCGCTTCGACGTTCCCGTCATCGGCGTGCAAACCGTTCAGACCATGCAACAGGCCGGGGCCACCTGTCTCGCTCTCGACGCGGGAAAGACCCTCGTTTTTGACTCTCCCGCAGTGCTTGCCGCCGCCAATGCCGCTGGCATCGCGATTTTGGCCTGTTAGTGTCTCCCTGCCACGTCCTTTGTGACCGGAGCATAGAGGTCACGCGCAGCCGGTAGACACTGTCCCAGCGTCCTCTGTACTCTTAAAGCCACTGGAGATTCCGTCTATGAACATGACACGCGTTTCTATTGCTGCCGCTGCTGCCCTGGTTTTACTGGCCGTCGGCTTCTTCGGCATTCGCGCTATGGCTGCGTCGGATTCCATTCCGACGGTCGGTCAGATGGCGCCCAACTTCACTCTTCCTTCGCAGGAAGGCACCAACATCAGCCTGAATCAGTATCACGGCAAGTGGGTGGTCCTCTACTTCTATCCCAAGGATCAGACCTCCGGCTGCACCATTGAGGCCAAGCATTTCCAGCGGGACATGAGCAAATATGATGCCGCCAACTCGGTCGTTCTCGGTGTAAGTGTGGATACGGTCAAGAGCCATCAGGCATTCTGCGCCGTCGATGGCCTGCACTTTAAATTGCTGGCAGATCCGGATACCAGCGTGGTCGCTCAGTATGGTTCCCTGGGCAATTACATGGGCTTCAAGATCGCCAAGCGGAACACCTTCCTGATCAACCCGGAAGGAAAGATCGTGAAGGAGTGGATTGGTGTCGATCCCAACCACCACAGCACCGAGGTTCTGGCCGCCATTCACGAATTGCAAAAACAAAGCTAGCCGTTCCGGCCTGCACACACCTGAACACAAAAAATGGCGAAGCCGTATGGCTTCGCCATTTTTCACCCTACGCAATCCCGGTCGTACGCAATCCTCTCTGGAGACAAAAATGCCCGGCCAGATGGCCGGGCATTTTTGCTTGCCTGTGGATGAACTACTTCTTTTTGGTGGTTTTCTTTGCTGCCTTTTTCTTTGCAGGAGCCTTCTTGGCCGCCTTCTTTGCTACGGCTTTCTTCGCCGGAGCCTTCTTGGCTACCTTCTTTGCTACTGCCTTCTTCGTTGCCTTTTTAACCGCCAATTTATTCTCCCTTTTTGTTGATTTCTTGTTGCCTTTTTTGGCCGCTTTCTTAATGGCCTTTTTCGCAGCCTTTTTGGCTGGAACTTTTTTCGCTACCTTTTTGGCCGCTGTCTTTTTAACAGCTTTTGCCGCCTTCTTGGTAGCCTTGGCTGCCTTTTTGGCAACCGGTTTGGATGCTTTCTTCGCTACTGCTTTCTTTGCTGGTTTCGCCGGCGCAGCCTTGGCCGCTTTCTTTATCGGAGCTGCGGCTTTTACCGGCGGCGTCACGGGAGCAGCCATGACAGGCGCCACGGGCAGATGAAGCTCCATGTCGTCGTCCTGGTCCAGATCGTGATCGTCATCATCGTCGGAAGTAATGGAAATCGTCACTTCTTCTTCATCGTCTTCTTCGTAGTCATCATCAATGTCGTTGTGCAATTCGCCATGCTCCATGTCGAACTCATCGTCTTCTCGTGCCATCCGCTTGAACATATCCTCGCCCATCGTCCCTCCAAGCCACTCTCTGCGCGCATTCGAAACTGCTGTTCTTCCATGATTGCACGCTTGCACACCAGCGCAGAATCATATTCTGGTACCAGCAACAGAATGCTACGAGTTGGACGGAAACACAAGTGAGAAGTCAGCACGTTTCATTACCGCTGGTCCGGAAAATGAAAGCGCGCCGCTAGTGGCTTGCACCTGAATTGGATGCAGCCGAGGCAATCGCCGTATGCGAAGACCGGCGATGCGACGTCTTTTTATGATGGGATGCGCTGGGAGCCTTGCTATGGGACGCGCTCTGGCCACGATGTTTCGATGTGCGCCGGCTGCTGTGTCGATACACCGGCTGCGCGATATAAAGAAGTCTTCCCGATGGCAGACGGTTTCCGCGCAGATGATTCCAGCGTCGCAACTGGGCCGCTGTCACACCAAAACGATCTGCGACCGTCACCACCGTATCTCCGCGACGCGCGCGATAACGCGTGCGCGATGCCGTGGATTCGCGCGCCAGTGGAACAGGAATCACCAGGCCTGTGCCGGCATCGAGAGCGTCGCCGGAGTGCAATTCATTCAGGCTGGCAATCTCCGCAGCCTTGACATGGTAGCGCTGCGCAACCGTATCCAGGCTGTCGCCGGAAGCGACGATGTAATAACGCCAGGAATCGCGGTGATCTTCCGGAATCAACGCCACGCGCTGCTCGAAAAGATTTTTTGTTCCGACCGGCAGTTTCAAATCGAAGGTCATATCCGGCGGCGTGCGCATGCGCAGCAGGCTTGGATTCAGACTGGCAATCTCCTCCGGCGTAGAGCCCACCAGGTCCGCCACCAGGCGCAGATCGATGCTGGTTTTCACCGGAACGCTGTCCGCCATCAGTGCCGGATCGGGCGCCAGATCCGTCAACCCATATTGCGTCGGGTTCTTGGCCATGATGGTCGCGGCAAGAATGATCGGGACGTAATTCTTCGTCTCCTGCGGCAGCACATTGCGCCGGTACAGCTCCCAGAAATCCGCATAGCCGGTCCGCTGGACAGCCTTCTGCACATAGCCGGCGCCCCAATCGTACGCAGCCATCGCCAGATACCAGTCGCCAAACTGATTGTGCAGCGCCTTGATGTAGCGGGCATACGCATGCGTCGATTTCACCGGATCGAAGCGTTCATCCACCCAGCCATTGCGCTCAAGACCATACAGACTGGCGGTCGAGGGCATAAACTGCCACATTCCTCCCGCACCGGAACGCCGGTTGACGGCCCTTGGCTGAAAGCCTGTCTCCGCAACCGCCTGGTAGATCAGGTCCTGCGGAACACCCTCCTCGGCAAGCACCTTGGCGATCATGGCGTGATAATGTCCTGCCCGCTCCAGCGAGTGCACGATGGTGTTATGGCCCTTGGTGGAGTTGGAAAAATAATTGATGTAACTGGCCACGTAATCGTTCACCACCAGCGGCAGATCCGATTGGGTCGTTTTCAATTCCGATAAGGCGCGCGCCTTCAAATTCGGATCGACCGGAAACGTAATGTCGTTGGCAACATCCACAGGAGCAGCCTCCTGCTCGGCGAAGCCGCTGCCCTGTTGCAGGGCATCCATCTCCAGAGAGTTGATATTGTCCACCAGTTTTTCGAAGGCATCGTTCAGCCGCGCATCGGCTTTCAAATCGCGGCCGCTGGTCAGGTAGATATCGACGGCGCGGTCAAACTCCGAACGCGCCTCCTGAAACTCGCCCGCCTTATAGTGCTGCACACCGCTGGCGTAGGCCTGCTGGGAAGCATCGATCAACGGCTGGTCCTGTTGTACGGTCGCGGCGGAAGGTACATGGGCTGCAGCGGTGGTTGCCGTGGGCGAGCCGGATGGCTGTTGTTTCGCCGTCAGCGTAGGCGCCGTAGCCTGCGATTGGGTATGGGCCAGCGCGCCGGGCTGTTTTGCGGCACACCCGGTCATCAGCAGCAATGCGGCCAGGGCAGCGACTCCAGAAATGCCGGTAACAGAAACGGAAGCAAACCTCATGCAGGAAAATTTGTCGTAGTTTCTCTTATTGTATGTCCTGAGCGCACTCCGGCAGGCGCAAATTGCCCTCACGCCAGATGGTAGACTACGACTGAGAGAACGTTCCAACCGCTGTACCGAGCTCTACCAGTCTGTACTCAATCTGCGCACGGAGTCCGTCTCAAGCCTCTCTTACTCGGCAAACCTGCATGGACCGCCTGCACATACGCAATTTCGCCATCATCGCTCACATCGATCACGGAAAGTCGACGCTTTCCGATCGTCTGCTGGAGCTGACTGGCTCTGTCACGGCGCGCGAGATGCACGCCCAGGTGCTGGACGCCATGGATCTGGAACGCGAGCGTGGCATCACCATCAAGGCCCACGCCGTGCGCATGGCCTATCAGGCGCAAAACGGAGAAACCTATCAGCTCAATTTGATCGACACGCCGGGGCACGTCGATTTCTCTTACGAAGTTTCGCGCTCTCTCGCCTCCTGCGAAGGCGCGTTGCTTGTGGTCGATGCCTCGCAGGGCGTCGAAGCGCAGACCCTGGCGAATGCGTACCTGGCCATCAACAACGGGCTGGATATGCTTCCCGTCATCAACAAGATCGATCTACCCAGCGCGGACGTTCAGCGCACCAAGGACATGATCGAGCAGACCGTGGGACTGGACACCACCGACGCGCTCCCGGTTAGCGCCAAAACAGGCCTCGGCGTTGCCGATGTGCTGGAGGCCATCGTCCACCGGCTTCCACCACCCAGTGGCGACATCGAGGAACCGCTGCAGGCGCTCATCTTCGATTCCTGGTTCGATGCCTACCGCGGTGTGGTCGTGCTGGCCCGCATCATCAACGGGCGACTGTACAAGGGCCAGAAGATTCGCCTGATGTCGAACGGCACCGTCTTTGATGTCGAATCTCTCGGCGTGCTGACGCCAAAGCCAGTCGAGATCGGTGAGTTGACCGCAGGCGAAGTAGGTTTTTTTATCGCCAACATCAAAAATGTTGCCGACACCAAGATCGGCGACACCATCACCGATGTTGCCCGGCCATGCGCGCATGCGTTGCCCGGATTCGAAGACATCAAGCCGATGGTCTTCGCCGGTCTCTACACCGTGGACGCGCATGAACACACGCTGTTGCGCGATGCACTCGAAAAACTGCGCCTCAACGATGCCTCCTTCTTCTTCGAGCCGGAAAGCTCCGTCGCGCTTGGTTTCGGCTTTCGCTGCGGCTTTCTCGGCCTGTTGCACATGGAAATTATTCAGGAGCGGCTGGAGCGCGAATTCGATCTGGACCTGATCACCACGGCCCCTGGCGTGCGCTATCGCATCACGCTCACCGACGGCAGCGTCGTGGAGGTGGACAACCCCGCGCACTGGCCGGAGCCAAGCTCGATCGCCAAGATCGAAGAGCCCATCATCATGGCAACCATCCTCACCAACGAAGAGTATGTGGGTGGCATTCTAAAACTGGTCGAGGACAAGCGTGGGCGGCAAAAGAATTTTGAATACGTCAGCCCGACACGCGTCATGCTGACCTATGAGTTGCCGCTGAACGAAATCGTGCTCGACTTTTACGATCGTCTGAAATCTGTGTCGCGCGGCTACGCGTCCCTGGATTATCATCTGTCCGGCTCGTGGGAATCGCCCATGGTCAAGATGGATATTCTGGTCTCCGGCGAGCCGGTCGACGCGCTTTCCATCGTCGTGCATCGCGACTTCGCCTACGACCGTGGCCGCGCCCTTACCTCCAAGATGAAGGAACTGATCCCGCGCCAGATGTTTGAGGTCGCCATCCAGGCCGCCATCGGCGCCAAAGTCATCGCCCGCGAAACTGTCGCCGCGCTGCGCAAGAACGTCATCGCCAAGTGCTATGGCGGCGATATTTCCCGCAAACGCAAGCTGCTGGAGAAGCAAAAAGAGGGCAAAAAGCGGATGAAACGCATCGGTAAAGTGGACATTCCGCAGGAGGCATTCCTGGCCGTTCTGCGCGTCGGCGAAGACTAGCCTGTCAGAGCGTACAGACCCCAACTAAAATGGGCCTTTTATTGGCTATTTTCCGGTTTGGGTTCAACAGACATTCACACATATCTGTGGAAACCTTCCTGTTGCCTGTCTGGACCCGATCGGATGCCGGAATGAAGCCACAGCGGGAAGGCGGAAAACTAAACGATTGCCTGCAAACGGGTTAGTTTTCGCGGAGTATGTCCACGAAACGGTACCTCAGGAATTCGTCGCTGGACTTCCTGTTGGCACAGACTTCTTCCACAGTTTTTTCCACAGAAAGCCTACGGGGAACGCGCCCTCGTAAACACGAGAGAATTCCGGAGCGAATAAAAGGCGGAAGAGCATCAGCTCTTCCGCCTTTTTCAACTGCTTTGCCTCGGGCTAGTGCGCAACCCCGGATGCATGGGGACGGGTCGTGCTGTGCGTCAGTCCCGCTGGAGCCTCCGTCTTGGCAGGTGCAGGCACGCCGGACTGCGTGTTGTAGAGCGCAACCACTGCTGGCGTGATGTCTGCTTCCTTGGCGGCGTAGACGATAGGGCTCTGTTGGGAGCTGATGTCCACCACCAGGGTGTAGCCATTCTTCTTGCAATAGCTCTGCAGCACGGCATAGAACTTCTGGGCTAGCCTCTGATAGGCCTCACTCATCTGCTGCTGGTAATCGGCCTGTGCATCCTGTGCGCTGCGCTGCAAGGATTTTTCCTTGTCGCTGATCACCTTGACGCGATCTGCGCGCGCATCTTCACTCAGGCTGGGACCGGCTGCCTGCAGTTGCTTTTTGAGTGAGTCAATGTCGTCGTTCTGGGCCTTCAACTGGGCCTGTTGAGGAGCGAATTTCTGCTGGATCTGACCAAAATCCCGCTGCCCTTCATTGGTTTGCGCCACAGCGGGCTGGAAAGCGATGATGGCGACCTTCGATGGGCCCGCAGGCAGCGGCGCAGAAGGAACAGTGGATTGCGCTATGGCGGCGGTTGCCGTCATTGCAGCCAGCGCGATCAGGACTCGTAACGAGAGCTTCATGTTGATTCAGAACTCCTTATGGATTCGTGCTAATGACTTCTTTTAATCTGGATACCGCTCGCGGCGGCTGATGGCTTTTCTCTTATGTGTTGCCTATAACAACTGACTGCTCCTGGAGGCAAACAGCCGTTCCCATGCAATCCGTCTGCTGGGAGGAACAACGACATATAAGGCTTGCCGGAAACTGTTCGAATTATAGGGATGCGCTATCCATGCGTCAAACCGGGAGACATGGGCATTTCTGTCTTTGCAGAGATGCCCTGCCTCCCGCGACCGTCGTGCTAGAAAGACGTGCTGACCGTCAAACGAATGGTCTTGCGCGGCTCCCATATGTCGTATAGGGAACCGTAGTAAGACAATGCCTGCTGATAGGTGAAGTCGCCGGCCCCTCCCTGGGGGAAGTAGCTGCGATCGAACAAGACCGTTCTATCCTGTTGCTGGTGCAGACGGGCAGGATTGAACGCGTAGTAAATCTGAATGGGTGCATTGATGATCGGCGCCAGTACGGATATGTACGCTCCCACGGACAAGCGAGGCACAAAGTTGGTGCCGGGAACGGCTCCCAGGCGATTCGGGAAGACATGCGGAAATCCACCCTGGCACGATCCGTTGTTGTAAACCGGACATCCATAGAGTCCGCTGTTCAGCGTGGCATTCGCCTGCGGATTTTCCTGCAGCTGGCTGTGATTCAACGCCATGTTCATGCCGAAGTCATCGTAGAAGGCGAAAGTAACCGGCCCCGCGATGGGAATGCGATATTCCATGTTGCTGGTGAACTGCGTATCGCCACCGATCGGCGACAGCGCGTACACCGGCAGCGGAATCTGGATGGGACCCAGGCTCGGATTGGTCGGGTCCTTCGGGACGGTCGAGCCGTCCGCGTTCACCAGGTTGAAGAGAACTTTGGTTGGGATAAACGCATACGGCGTCACGGATCGAACATCGAAGCCACGAAGGTCGTTTTCGCCGCCGGTAAAGAAGCGGTTGAATGGCGGCGCCACCAATCCGGCAATGCCCTGAACGTACGAGGCCTGGAAGCGATAGCCGAACACGTTGCGGCCATCCGGACTGAAGCGCAGAACGTGAATCGGCTTGAAGAACTTGAATTCCACCGTTGGGTTGATGAAGCTGACATTGCCGCCCAAACCTGAACCCTGCACAACGACCGTCAGGCTCTTTCCATTGCGTGGCCGGTATGGATTGCCGATCGTGCTGTAGGCATAGCTGAGCGACAACTGGCTGGTGATGATGCCGTTCAACGCGCTTTGGCCCGTCGTTCCGTGGCGGAAGTTCAGGAACTGGAACAGGTTTGTCGTCGCGGCGCTGAACGCCTGAATGGCAGACTTATTCAACGAATAGGTGACACCGATACGCTTGAATGTCCGGGGAATCGGATAATTGGCGGAAACCGTGACTCCCGTCTGCTTTTGATTGAAGTTCTGGAAGTTCGATCTCTGCGCAGCGTCGTAATTTGCATTGCCGGTGGAAAGCGCCTGGTAGCTCTTGGTCTGGTTGTAACTTGTCTTCTGCGTCGTCAGCTGGAAGCCCAGGGTGAGCGGACGGTTCTCCACGTAGGGAACGGTGAAGCCAAAGGTCAGGTTGCGTTGCAGATCGCCCAGCGCAGCCTGCAGGCTGAGCGTCTCGCCCAGTCCCAGGAAGTTGTTCGTCTGGTAGTTGGCGCCGAGGAAGGCGCCGGAAAGACCGCTGACGCCGCCGTTCAGGCCGACGCTGTTCTTGCCCTTTTCCTTCACCTTCAACAGCAGGTCCACGGTGCCGTTGTCGGCATCCTGGTGCGTCTCGGAATCCTGATCTGCCTTCAGTGGATTGAAGTAGTTGAGCTGGTTCAGCCTCAATATGCTCAAATCCCACAGGCGGCTGTTGTAGACCTGGCCCTCCTGGATCAGCAGTTCACGGCGAATAACACGGTCGCGCGTCGTGGTGTTTCCACGAAATTCAATGCGGGAAACGTAGTACGGCTTGCCTTCGTCGATATCGACGTTCAGATACACCAGCTTCTTGGCTTCATCCACACGCGGGGTCGGGACGCCGGTGAAGTTGATGTATCCCAACTCGCCGTAGGCCTTGCGCATGTTCTCCAGCCCCTTGCCGATCAAGGTGGCGTCGAACACCTCTCCATCTTTCAGCTTGAAGAGGCTGCGCAGCGCCTTGACGTTGCTGACCCGCTTGTTTCCGGTAAAGGTAATGCCGCCCAGCCGGTAGCGATCGCCCTCTTCCACCGGGATCGTGATGTCGATCACCTTGCCCTTGCGCTTGCGAAGCGTAAAGATCGAGATGCCGCCCTCGTTGCGTATATGCGTCTCCGGCGTGTCCACGCTGGCCTTGAAGTATCCACGGTCGCGCAGGGCGTAATGGACGCGCTCGGCATCCTCTTCCAGCTTGCTTTCGTCGTAGGTGCGCGCAAACAGGTCTTCCAGAATGATCGAGTGCGGAATTCCAATCGGCTTCAGGTTCTTCATGGAAGCCCGCAGCACGCGGCTGGAAACCTGCTTGTTGCCCTCAAACCGGATGTGCCCAACCTTCACCGTCGGTCCTTCCTTGATCAGGAAGTTGACGGAAACCGAAGCGGGCGGAATCGTTTTGATATCGGTCCGGATGATGGCGAACTGGTGGCCATGCTCGGCCAACAGCTCCTTGATCACCGTCTCGGCCAGCTTGATCTTGGTGGGGTCGTACTGACTTTCCACACTCAGCGGCACCTTCGCCTTTTTAAAGCGATCCAGAACATCGGACTCGGACACCGAACTGAGCCCCTTGTAGTGGATTTCACGGATAGTCGGCCGCTCGCGCACGATCACCGTCAGGATCACCCCCTTGGGGCTGTCCGCGCGGTCGATCTGCACGTTCTCAAAATAGCCGGTATTCCAAAGCGAATTGAAATCGCGCTCGACGGTCTCCGGATCGTATGCATCGCCGATATGGGTGAACATACGCGCCAGAATGGTTTCTTTTGGAATGCGCCGGTTGCCGATGACACGAATCTCACTGACAATATTCGACTGTGCCCGGAGGACAGAGGCAGTGCCAAGGATTACCAGCAGCAGCGCCAGAGACTTGGCCGCTCTGCGGGCCCATTGGCGCACAGTCGTGGACGGTTGGGATGGGACACAAAAGCCCCCTACGCTGACGGGAAAAATAAGCACACCCTCACTGCAAAAAATCGATTCCTGAGGAAAAGACGATTATACGGGACAGAGCCGCAGCTTCCCAACGCGCAACGTCTTCCGCTCAGATTCTTTGTTTCGGTGGCAGGAGGCCGCATCGCGGCTTCCTGGAGTTTTCTCAATATACAGAGGCTAACTTTCAAGCTCCGCGCGGATTCCATACTCGTCGGCTGCAGCGTCCCATCGTATTTCCAGAACGTTCGGCTTGCAGCAGACCTGACAATCTTCCACGTACTGTTGGCGGTCGCCGGCAGACTCATCGACAACCGTTTCATTCCACTCTCCGCACCCGGCGCACTGGAAACCCGCAATACATGGCATCCCGGTCCATTGCTCCCGATACACTCTCAATCCGCCGCCAAAACGCTCAAATCGCGGACCGTTTTGCGTACTTCCACCAGTGTGGAATAAAACGTTGCACCCCGTCCGATGTCAGTCAGCGTCTCGCTGGTTAAAACATTCACGCCTTGTCCATCTTTGGAGAGCTTGTTCCATCCTAAACGGCAAGCGACCACTCCGGCAGGGACATTTCCATTCACCCTGGCTTGCAGCAAAATACTTCCCCGCCCATTCCATATCTCCACCGCATCGCCGTCGCGGATTCCACGGGCCGTTGCGTCCTCCGTATGCATCTCCAGATGGTTCGCGTGTGCGGCCTCCATGGCCTGAATTCCCGGCAGATTGGCAAATGTGGAGTTCATGTAGTTGTCCGCCTTACGAGGCAGCAGCTCCAGCGGATACCGGCTGGCCAGCGGGGCATGACGCGATTCCGACGGAGCCACAAACGCGGGCAGCGGGTCCAGTCCCATCGCGGCCAGCGTCTCGGAATAAAATTCCGCCTTGCCGCTGGGCGTCTGGAACCAATCGGCTGTCGAGAAAGGCAGAAATACGCCGCCGGGCTCCTGCTCCTGCGCAAAGCGCAGCCGAATGCATTCCTCCGCTTCCAGCCGCTCCGGGGTTATTCCCTCCAGCAGGGGCGAATTCGTATCCAGCGCCTGCGCGATCATGTCGTCTTCCGTATCGCGGAAGCAGGGTTCCTCGAATCCCATGCGTTGCGCCAACTGGCTGAAGATCCAGACATTCGGGCGCGCTTCCCCCAGCGGTGCAATCGCCGGTTTCGAGATTTGCAGGTAATAGTGCCCGTAAGCGCCCTGAAAATCCTTGTGCTCAAAAAAAGTCGTGGCCGGCAGAACCATGTCGGCATACTCCGCGGTTTCCGTTAGAAATTGATCGTGCACCACGGTAAACAGGTCGGTACGCCGCAGGCCGCGCAGCACTGCATTCTGGTTGGGTGCCACAACAGCCGGGTTGGAGTTATACACAAACAGCGCCTTCACCGGCGGCGTATCCAGATCATTGAGCGCGTCGCCCAGCTGGCACATATTCACTTCGCGTCCCAGCCGGCCAATCGGGCTGGCCTCGGCCAGATCGGGCCGCTCCAGCGCCCTCCGGTTGTACTGGAAGGCTCCGCTGGTCGAAAGCTGCACTCCCCCGCCCTGTCGCTTCCACGCTCCAATCAGGCAGGGCAGCATGGCAATGGCGCGCACCGCCGTGCCCCCGTTCTGCGCGCGCTGCACGCCGTAGTTCATGCGGATCGCCGAAGGCTGCGATGTCGCGTATTCCCGCGTAAGCTGCAGAATGTCTTCGACGCTCAGCCCCGTCCACTCTGAGACGCGCTCTGGCGTATATGCGGCCACGCGCTCGCGCAAGGCATCGAATCCATGCGTGCAATCGGCGACATAGTCCGCATCGTATAAATTCTCTGCGATCAGGATATGCATCATGCCCAGCGCCAGCGCCGCATCGGTTCCCGGTCGAATCGCAAGGTGCCAGTCCGCCACGCTGGCCGTGCGCGTTTTGTACGGATCGATCACCACCAGCCGGGCGCCCTTACGCCGCGCCTCTTCGACAAACGGCCACAGGTGGATATTGTTGCCGTGAATGTTGGCTCCCCACGCAAGGATGGTTCGCGCATGGGAAAAATGTTCTGTGTCCGTGCCCAGCTTGACGCCGTACACATGCATCAGCGCATCGCCGCCGGCCGCCGAGCAAATGGTCCGCTCCAGTTGCGAAGCCCCGGCGCGGTTGAAAAAACGGCGATCCATCGAACCGTAGTTCAGTGCGCCGATGGTGCCTGCGTAGGAATAGGGCAGAATCGACTCCGGCCCAAATTCTTCGCTGATTGCATGAAACCGCGCGGCAATCGTATCCAGCGCCTCATCCCAGCCGATGCGCTCAAAGGCCTGCGCCTCCACGCCCCTCGGCTGCGGCCCCTTGGCAACGCCCGCGCGTCGCCGCATGGGATAGAGCAGACGATCCGGCGAGTACACCCGATCCAGATATTTGGCGACCTTGCCGCAGAGAAAACCGCGCGTTACTGCATGGTCCGGATCGCCCTGAATACGCGTGGCGCGCCCGTCTCCATCCACCGTGATGCGCACCCGGCAGGAATCCGGGCAGTCATGCGAACAGACCGCATGCACGATTCTGCTGGAAGTCCCATCAGGGTTGGAAGCCATGCCACAATTTTATGCTGGTTGGCTTCTAAATGCTCCTCGGCAACAGGTATATTCCGGGTGTGTCGGCTGCGCCGATCTTCACCCAACTGCCGTCGGAGGACCCCATGCACTGCAAACGAATCATCCGGATGCCGGGAATCATTCTTTTCGCCTTCGCTGCGTTTCTAGCGGCCCATTCTGGAGCGACGGCGCAAACCGTGCCGGCATCCGGCGTCGACGCGCAGACGAGCACCTCGGCAGCCATCCATGCCGTGATGGACGCCCAGGTAGCTGCCTGGAATCGTGGCGATGTTGTGGCGTTTATGCAGGGCTACAAAGATTCGCCGGATACGACCTTTGTCTCCGATCACGTCGCCAAAGGCTATCAGAACATTCTGGCCCGCTACCGAAAGGCATACACCAGCAAATCTCAAATGGGCACCCTGCAATTCTCGGAACTCGAAGTCCGGCCTCTCTGCCCGCAATACGCCTCCGTCACAGGACGTTTCCATCTGGCGCGCACCGCGGCCGCGGGCGGCGATGCCGGCGGTGTCTTCTCTCTGCTCTTTCAGCGAACACCGCAGGGGTGGCGCATCATTCTGGATCACACAAGCTCAGGCACCGCGCATGCAAAAGGCCGCTCCTGACGAGCGGCCCCGGCCTGTCTGCAAAAGAGAAATTTTCCGTCACACCGGCATCACTTCTTTTTCCTTGGCCTCGCACAGCTCTTCCATCCGCTGGATCTCATCTGGATCTCATCGTCGGTCCGCGTCTGCATCTCTTCCAGCAACTTCATTCCTGAGCCCATACACTTCCAAAGAACGCCAGTACCTGCTCCTCCACTTCCCGGTGAATGGCGGCTCGGTCCACTCCAGCACCATCGCGGCACCCATCCAGTTTCTCTTTGCCCAGTGGCGTGCATTCGCTCCCGAAGGTCATGTGACCGACGTGAGGAAGCACGGTCAGCCTCGCTCCCTTGATGAGCTTGGCAAAGTACTCTGCATTCGTCGCCATCGGCGCCACATCATCCGCATCTCCGACAACGATCTGTACTGGAATGTCGATCGCACGCAAAGCCTGCGGGGTAAATGCCGGGCCAATCGCGGGAGCCATTGCAAACACTGCCTTGACGCGCGGATCGCGGTGCGATTCATGTTGCTGCAGAAAGGAGGCCTGCACAACCGGGTCCGTCTTCCTGAGCTCTTCCAGTTGTGCGACCGATTTCCGTATAAGCTCCCGTGGCTCACACGTAGCGTCGCCTTTACTTTGCGGGGAGTTGCAATAGTCCCGTATCGCATCGAAATTGTAGATTCCTCCCGCAATCTGGATAACCGTTGCGCCCCCGGCTGAGTGACCGGCCGCTCCGATACGATTCGGATCGATCTGCCTGCCAAAGACAGGGTCGGCCAGCAGCTTATTGAGAACGGCGGTGAGGTCCTCAGGCCGCTCCCACTCCAGAAAGCCTTGCGCGAGAAGTTGGCCTTCCGCGGCAGTATTGCCATGATGATTGACGGCCGCCACGATATAGCCGTGCGATGCGAGGTAAGTTCCCAGCCACAGGAACTCCAGTCCGATGCCGGAAGACCCATGCGAGAGGAGGATCAATGGACGCTTTTGCGTCCCGATGAGAAGCGGCGCATTGAATGCAACGGGGATCTGCACGAAAAACTTTCCGAATGCCGGATTACCAAAAAACTTCGGATCTTCGGGGAGAGATCCCAGGGGAGCGCCGGAAACAGCCGGATACCAGATTACGGTATTGAGAGGACGCGGACCTGTATCCTGCCAATTTCTTCTTGCCCCACCGACAAATGCGCGTGTCGTCATGCCGACGGTGTAAAGCGCATGGTTCTTCGTCTGCTGCGCCACCACTGCGGCTGCGCTGAAAGAGAAAACAAGAGTGAAAAGTAATAAACGGAAGAAACGCATGATTCTCCTCGCAATCCAATACCGCTCCATGGATTGTGAATATGGGGATTGCGTACATATTTATACGCCGTATAGTTAAATTAATTATACGATGTATAAATGGAACGCAACAAGAAGCTGGCCAAACAGGTAGCCGAGGCCGCGTTACGCATTTTGGAAGAAGAAGGACCCGAAAACGTAAGCATGCGGCGCATTGCGAGAGAGCTCGGAATTACGCCCATGGCGATCTATTACTACTATCCGGATCGCCAGGCGCTGCTGAAGTCCGTGACCGATGCGGAATTCGGAAAATTGCTCCGCTTTTTTGAAATACGACAGCGACAGACTCCCCGTAACCAGCGGCTGTTGATGATCATGGACGGGTATCTGGATTATGCGTTCGCCCGGCCCAGGGTATTCGATTATGTCTTTTCTAAAAACAGAGAAGGCGCGCGCCAGTTTCCCGATGGGTTTCGAAATCGCCAGTCGCCGACCCTGAATCCGATTGCAGATGCTATTGCCGAAGGGATGCAGACCGGTGAACTGAAGCAGGACGATGTTTGGGAGGTTGCGATGGAGTTATGGGCGCATGCCCATGGGTATGTGGCGCTCTACCACGCAGGCCGGTTCAATTTGACGGAACGCCAGTTCCGAATGCTCGTCCGACGATCGATCCGGAGATTGCTGGATGGGTTGAAGACCTGGGGAGACTCTGCACAAGTCTCCTGAGCGGTGCAGTTTTCGGATTGCCGGTAAGCCGCCCCCCCTGTCCGCAGAAGAGAAATTTTTCGTCACACCTGCATCACTTCTTTTTCCTTGGACTTGCACAGCTCTTCCATCCGCTTGATCTCATCGTCGGTCAGCTTCTGCATCTCTTCTAAGGAACGCTTCTCCTCATCCTCGGAGATTTTCTTCTCCTTGGTTGCCTTCTTGATCAGGTCATTGCCGTCGCGGCGGATGTTCCGTATTCCTGTCCGGTGGTCCTCCAGCATTTTGTTCAGCTGCTTGACCACTTCCCGGCGTCGCTCTTCCGTCATCGGCGGAACAGGCACACGAACCAACTTGCCGTCATTTTGCGGATTGAAGGCCTGCTGCCCCGTGCGCAGACCTTTTTCGATTTCGGCAATCAGGCTGGGGTCATACGGCTGCACCAGCAGCAGCTGCGGTTCCGGCGCGCTCACCTGCGCCACCTGGTTCAGCGGCATCTCCGTGCCGTACGCGGCCACCTTCACCTGGTCCAGCATATGCACGGAAGCGCGACCGGTACGCGTGGAGGCCAACCCGGTACGAAAGTCCTCGACGGACTTGTCCATCCGGGTCTTCAGTTGCTGATACACATCTTTCAGTGCCGGAATTCCAGCCATTGCGGAGACTGCCATAGTCGTTTCCCTCGCTTGCAATTGGTAATTGTAACGGCTACGCACAAGAGAACCAACTGGAGGCAACCCCGCAGGCCATCCAATCCATCAGAACTCTACACATTCAGCAGTTTTTGACGCACAATAAGGTCAATGCTGACTTCCTCACAGTCCAGAATTCAGACCATGTTCAGTTGCTCCGTATGCACGGCACCGCAAAGCCGCTGGACTGCCTTCTTTAAATCCGGCTTGAGAGGTTTTTATCGTTGCCCTTACTGCAACCACTACCTGCAGGTGGGTGGCCGTATTATTTCCGGCATCGCGGCTGCCGTGGTCGCGCTTGCCTTTTTAGTTCTCAATCTCACGGTTGCCATCTATCCCGGCAGCCGGATGTTGTGGTGGGCCTTTCAGGTAATCACGGTGCTGCTTGTCTACTTTGGTCTGCTGGCCTGGCTGATGCGGGTGGAGCGTCGCCAGCCGCTGCGCCGTTTCATGCTGTAACGTGTCGCCGAAAACCTACCGCACCGCCGTCAGGCCGGTCGATTCCGCCTGCTCGTGCGCATGGTACGACGACCGCACCAGCGGCCCCGACTCCACGTGCCGGAAGCCCATACGCATGGCCTCTTCCTTCATCCAGGCAAACTCCGCCGGAGTATAAAGCCGCATCATCGGCAGATGATCCCGCGATGGCCGCAGGTACTGGCCGATGGTCAGAATGTCCGTGCCCACGCGCGCCAGGTCGCGGTACACGTCCAGCAGTTCGTGCATCTCCTCACCCAGCCCCACCATCACGCCGGATTTGGTAATCAGCTTCGGGTCAAGTTCTTTGGCGTATTCCAGCAGGCGCAGCGTGCGCTCATAGCGCGCCCCGGAACGCACGGCGCGGTACAGGCGCGGCACGCTTTCCGTATTGTGATTCAGAATCTCCGGCTTCGCTTCCACCACAATGCGGATGGCCTCTTCGTTCCCTTGAAAATCCGGGATCAGCACTTCAACCTGGCATCCCGGCGCCTGTTGGCGAATCTCCGCAATCACCAGGGCAAAGGCCCGCGCGCCGCCCAGGACATCGTCATCGCGATTCACGCTGGTAATCACAGCATGCTTCAGGCCCAGCGTGGCGATGGCTTCGGCCACGCGGCGCGGCTCGTCAAAATCGATCGCCTCCGGGCGTCCTTTGGGCACCGCGCAAAAACCGCATCGCCGCGTGCACAGATTGCCCAGCATCATGAAGGTGGCCGTCTTGTGGTTCCAGCACTCGCCAATGTTCGGGCAGTGGGCGGACTCGCACACCGTATGCAGGTTCAGATCCCGCGCCAGCTTCTTCAGGCTGTGATAGGTCTCGCCCATCGGCGCGCGCGCCTTCAACCATTCCGGCTTGGGCACGGGACGTTTCGGCGAAAGATCGATCTGGATCAGGTCAGCAACGGTAGCCATAGCGAACTTTCTATTGTAGCGGCTAAAGGATTTTCAGACCGGACTTCAGGATCTTTACAGGAATTGCGAAACCTCTTCTGCTCCGAAACCTCTTCTGCTCCCGGTTGCAAACGATCTATGCTGGCTGCTGGGAGAAAAATCATGCCGGAAGCCAGCGCTGGAATAGGCAATGTAGCGCAAAACAAAACGCTCACCGAAATGGCGATGGGCTATGCCCGTAGCCGGGTCCTGTGCGCTGCCGCACGCCTCGGTGTGGCCGATGCCATGGGAAGCGAGGAGCGAACCGTCGATCAGTTGGCCGCCCTCTGCTCCGCCCAGCCTGCCTCGCTCTATCGTCTGCTGCGCGCCCTGGCCAGCTTCGGCGTTGTGGCAGAAACCCGGCCGGCATCCTTCGTATTGACGCCGCTTGGCCAGCCGCTGCGCAAAGACGCGCCCAATTCCGAATGGGCCGCGATTGTATTCTGGGCGGATTTGCTCGCCGATTCCTGGTCCCATCTCACCGAGTGCATCCGGACCGGCGAGAATGCCATGAGCATCATGCAGCGCGAAGGCATCGCATCGCAATGGTCCAAAGATCCGAACGCCCACGCCATCTTTTGCGCGGTCATGGGAACGGCGCCCGCGGAAGACTACCTGCCCATTGCCCGTGCCTGGGATTTCTCCGGCTACCATACGGTCGCCGATCTTGGCGGCGGCGGTGGCGCGCTGATCGATGCCGTCCTGACCGCCTTTCCACATCTCAACGGCATGCTGGTCGATCTTCCGGATTCTATCGCTGCAGCAACCTCGCGTTTTGCAACCGGCCCGCTTGCCGCGCGCTGCAAACTCATTGCCGCCGATCTCAGCGACGCCGTCCCACCCGGTGCCGATGTCTACTTGATCAAACATGTACTGCATGGCCGTGACGATGAAGCGGCAATCAAAATTCTTCAAAATTGCCGCGCCGTTCTTCCCGCAACAGGCCGTCTGCTCGTCATCGAATTCGTTTTGCCGGATGTCGTCGATCATCCCGATATCGCACTGGAGCATCGCTTCATGAGCGACCTCAACATGCTGGCCGTCACCGGAGGAAAAGAGCGCAGCGCCCTCCAGTGGAAAGCGCTCTTCGCAAGCGCAGGCTTGGACTGTCGCAACATAATTCCTGTACCGGGAGAACTGGTTTCCATCGTGGAAGGTGTGCCGGAACGTGGAAGGCACGCTGAAACGCGGACGCGCTTCTGAGCGTTACTGCCTGCAAACATTTTTTGCGGAGCAATGCCTTACGCTGCAAGCGCACTCCTTCCGGCAAACACTGCACTCCTTCCGGCAAACACTGGAATAGAGACCAAAAACCGGGGCCACGTGTGGCCCCGGTTTTTTTGCAGCGCTTCGCGCTTGCCGCACTGTTTTTCGTTTTTAGTGTTTACTGCTGCGTTCGTTCACGGTGTGTCCGCGCCCATCCCGCGCTTCATTCCCTTTGAAGTGGCTGGGTGCAGGGCCATGGGCAGCTCTTTGTCCGGCGTGTGGTATCGCGCCATGATAGCCGTGGTGCGGATCATACCGGTTGTTTACATGACCATGAAAGCCTCTGGGACCATGGAACCACGGACCGGCCCCGATGAAAATACCGCCGGTAAACCATTCCGGACCGTAATACCCATAGGGAGCGCAGCTATAGGGAGAGTAGTCAAAGTAGCCGTATGGACATACAGGGGCGACTCCGATGGTGATTCCGACCTGGGCTTGGGCTGTGGGGGTGGCCGCAAAACAAAGGCCAATAGCAATTGCTATTACCGCAAGATATTTAAATCCTCGCATTCGTTCACCTCATGTACTTAGAGTTGGATCGAATCGCAAAGGTTGTGTCTCATCCCACCACGCAATTTGAAAGTTCTTGATAATAAACTTCTTACGCAATTTCGATCATGCACAAATATCTGTCGTTTGATGGCGACAATGTCGTTTCCATGCATGTCGCGCACTCGCTGCCGCGCTTATCGCAGACGGCTCAGTATCTCGGGACGGATCAGATAGAAAAAGAACACGAAGTTCACCAGCGTCAGCACCCAGTATTGCGTCTGGTGGAATCGAACAATGCTGTACAGCCCATAGGTGCTGGACAAAAACGCCGCAGCCAGCGCCAGCGCCCAGCCCCAGCGCTGCAGACGCAACAAGCCCAGGCTGCTCAACGCCAGCAGCGTCGTAATCGCCAGGACTGCCAAACGCGTCTCGTGGCCGGAAAAGCGTCCCGTGAAAACACCCGCCACGCCAATCAGCGCCTCCAGCAGGAGCCAGATCGAGATGGCTGCAATGCCGGGCAGGCTCCCGGTAGGTTTCGGGCCGTCTTCGTTGTCGTCGTCATCCACGTTGTTCGGGTTTGTTTTGATCGGGTCTGTCATTTTTGTTCTGTCAATTTCGTTTTGTCACAGTGTATGCAGATAGGCCAGCAGGACCTGTATCTGTTGGTCGTCCAGAGTATTGCCGAATGCCGGCATCATGTTCCGGCCATGC
Source organism: Acidobacteriaceae bacterium (assembly GCA_036267255.1). Lineage (GTDB taxonomy): Bacteria > Acidobacteriota > Terriglobia > Terriglobales > Acidobacteriaceae > DATAWK01. The sequence continues at coordinate 184,300 of DATAWK010000041.1, forward strand.
AGAATCACCGCACGCACGCGATCGTCGTTGGCCGGTGCGCCGCTGGGCAGATAGGGCTGTTTGTAGAGCGCCTGCAATCCCGGCCCATGCAGGCCGCGGGTGCTGTTGGCGTTGTGACAGCGCGCGCAGTTGGCCTGAAAGGTTGCGTAACCCTGCATCTCAATCGGCGTCAGTTGATCCAGTGGCTTCGACGGCGGCAGGGGATGGCATCCCGCCAGAAACATCATGGCCGCGCCGGCAAAAAATAAAAGCGATGCAATCGGTCTCTTCAAAGTTTTCGTCTGCTTCCCCGGTTCAACCTTCTATTCTCGCGTCGCAGTGAATGTTTTGCAAAATCAATCTTGATTCGGTAGTCGTGCGGTTTGGCAATCGCTCTTGGGTAGACCCCCGGCTTTAGCCGGGGGATGGAGCATGGCTAGACCTCGGCTTCAGCCGCTGCGGGACTTCCCATGCAATCGGCACCACCGCGCCTGATTCTGACATTGCTGCGAATCGTTATAGGACCTGCGTCTACTATCCGAGTGCTAAGATCGCCAGATGAATGGGAAGGCATCTTGTTGTGTCATTTCCGTACTCGCAATGTGCTCCTGTGTTTGCGCCCAATCGGTCAAGGTAAATGCGGCATTTCCCATTACGCTGCACCAGTATCTCAATCCCTCCTGTCAGCTGGTGCAACCCGCCAGCTTAGAGGACAACGGAAAATACGCATCGGTTGCAATTCCCGGAATTGCCGAAGAGGTCTACTCTCCGGAACTGGCAAAAACCGACTTTCTGGTTCTCTCATCCAACGTTCCGAAAAGGCTGGCCAGGTTGGCACGCGCATCCGGCTTCCGCGTCAAATCGAATAAGAACAACGAGACGGTCGCTTCGCCGCAAGTATTATCCGAAGCAGGCAGCGGTCCATGTCCGGGCACGCAACAGGCCCTGCAAGCAACCGCCGATCAGCGCAGCCAACGTCGCCGTCAGATTCAGTCGAAGGTTTACCAACTCAATATTTACCAACTCAATTTTGGCGGGGTACAGCCGCCCACGCTCATCTCTTCGCCGCAACCTCATTCGAACGCATCACCAGTGCAAGTCAGTCCGGCTTCCGCAAGCCACAAAGGGGGAAACCCAAAATATTCAGGAATTGTCATCATCTCGGCTCTTGTCGGCACGGACGGCAGCATATCGCAGGTAAAGGTCGTCCAGTCGGCGAAGAACGATCTGGATCAGAAAGGGGTCGAGTTTCTCGAAAGCCTCAAATTTAAGCCTGCAAGAAAGGATGGCCTGCCGGTCCCCTTTCTCTTCGACCTTTCCGTTGATTTCCGTCTCTATTGATCAACGGCCCCCATTTTTTCGTCTTGAATAGAAGCCTGGGTATCACACCCGGAGATAATCCCCACGCCAGTTTTGAATGGCCTGCTTGATCTGCTTGGGATCAAGTTTTTCGTCCAGCGTCTTCTGCACCAGCGCTGGAACTTCCGCATCGGAAGCAAAGCGCAGCGCCACCAGTTGCTTCACATCCAGTTCACCAATCCGTGCACGCAAGGGCTCCGCCAGCAACGCATGCAGACGCATCCGCTCTTCCAGGCGAATCACGCGGTCCTGCACCTTCAGCGCATACGTGCGGCACTTGACGGCCAGAACGATCAAGGCAAACGCCAGAATGACATGCCATCCATTCATCAGATGCGGATGCCGCACCAGGTGCACAATGGTCCCAAGAAACGTCAGTATCAGCACCGGCGCAAGAAAGAAATGAAACCACGGATCGAAGCGGCTGTGGTTGGCGTAGGACTGCGGTTTTGTATCCGGCATATCTCTCCCCCTGGAGCAAAAGCACAGAAGGTGTAACTTGTGCTTTTGCTTTAAAAGACTGTGGCTATCACCATACTCGGTTCCAGGCCGCGCGTGGAGATGCCGATCTAATTCGCCGCGGCAATCGCAGCCAGAACCGCATCGATCGTCTTCGTTGTGCCCGGCGTGTCCGGGCTATGCGCATTGCAAAGAATGGAAAATACCAGCGTGCGGCCGCTGTGTGCGATGACATATCCGCTCAGGGCATTCACTCCATTCAGCGTCCCTGTCTTGGCAAAAACATGCCCCTGCAGCGGAGTGTTGAGAAAGCGGTCGTCCAGCGTTCCATCCACACCGCCCACCGGCAGCGCGGTGCGGAACTGCGCTCCCCAGGGCTGCGCCGCAACATAGCGCAGCAGTTGCGTCAACGCGCGCGGCGCGATCAGGTCGTTGTGCGACATGCCGGAGCCGTCATAGAAAAAGAAATCCTCCGGAGCCACGCCCGCATTGATCAAAAATTGCCGCACCACCCGCGCTCCCTGCACGACGGAGCCATCCGTGCCGTATTGCTTGCCCAGCCGGCGCAAAAAAAGTTCTGCGTGGAGATTCTGGCTCACCTTGTCGGTCAGCGTAAGGTCCTCCATCAATGGAACCGACGTGCGCGTTGCAAGAACCGTCGCCCCCGATGTTTCCGCTTCGGCCGGCAACGTCACCGGCAGCGCTTGCGGCAGATTCACCGGCACCTGTCGTGTGGCTCGATAGTGCGTGGTATCGGTCGACCTGCGATGCCGCGCTACCGCCGTGCCGGTCACCTGCACGCCGCGCGCAATCAGCATCTGGCGAAAGGCAATTGCCGCGAACTGCGCCGGGTCCTGAATCGCCAGCGCCAGGTGTGTGCCCGTACCGCCCACTGGCAGGGTGCCGAAAATGCGCACTGTGCTCGATCCCGGCTCGCGATCCGCGCCCAGCGAAGGCTGTCCTCCGGCGGCTGCCGTAGTCGCCGTATTTTCCACCGTGTAATACGGAACATCCGGGTCCCAGCTGATCGTCACCGGATCGCCCGCCTGCGCTCCCGGCATAACGTTCAGATTCACCGTATTGTCATTCACCGTCAGCGCCGTCGCGGGGGCTCCGTCATCCCACATCAGATCGTCCCACGACCAGCCTGCACCGTACCGCTCATAAGGAAACGCTGTATCGTCCCCGACAATGTTGCCGGAAATCGACTTCACCCCGTGCTGGACCACCTGGTCGGCCAGCGCCGCCAGCGCCGCCAAAGGCGCATTGGTCTGCTCCATTTTCAATTTGTACGGGTACACGACGTTCGACATGGTCGCATCGCCATTGCCCTGCAATATCAGGTCGCCGTTCAGGCTTCCGTCAGCTTGCACCGGCCCACTGGCCAGAACCCGCGTGGTGACCGTCGCCGTTGGCCCCAGCAGCGCGAATGCCGTCGTCGTCGTACACAGCTTGTTGTTGGAGGCCGGGACAAACAGTTGTCCATCGTTTTTGGCGTAGATCGGATGGCCGTCCAGCGTGGTGACGGAGATGCCCCAATGCGCCTGCGCCGCGCCCGGAGCGGCCAGCAATGCGTCGATTTTATGTGTGAGCGCAGGCGAAGCAGCATGCGCTTTTCGCGCCGAATGCCGTGCGGCATGCAGTGTTGGTGAAAAGAAAAGCAAGAAGCAGAACAGAGGCAGAGAAAGAGACAATGAGCTCTTAAAACGAAAATGCATGATGGTCGCGAGTGTAACACGCGCTCCCTTGCATCACTATCTCGCAGCAATCTCCGGTAGTGGTGCAGTTTGGCCATCGCTCTTGGGTAGACCCCCGGCTTTAGCCGGGGGATAGAGAATGGCTAGACCTCGGCTTCAGCCGCTGAGGGACTTCCCAGGCAAACTCCACCACCGCCCAATCTCCACATCGCTAGAATGAGGGGCATGGCTGTCGCACCACGCCCGCTCTTCCACTGGAAGCTGCGCACGCGCTCCCTGCCGCTCGGCACGCGCACGCAGATTGTCGGCGTGCTCAACGTCACGCCGGATTCCTTCTCCGACGGCGGTCTCTACTTCGCCCGGGAGAGCGCCATCGAACACGCCCTGCGCCTGCTCGACGAAGGCGCCGACATTCTCGACATCGGCGGCGAATCGACGCGGCCCGGCGACCATCCGCCGCTTTCCGCGCAGCAGGAGATCGACCGCGTTGTGCCGATCATCGCAGCCGTGCTCCAGCAACGGCCCCAGGCCATCCTTTCGATCGACACCTACAAAGCGCAGACGGCCCAGGCCGCTGTCAGCGCCGGTGCGGAGATCGTCAATGACGTCAGCGGATTTTTGTGGGATCACGCGATGGCCGCGACCTGTGCGTCGCTCGGCTGCGGCGTGCTGCTGATGCATACACGCGGGCGTCCGCAGGAATGGCGCGCGCAACCCCCAATTCCGCCGCAGGAGATTGTGCCCCTGGTTCTGCGGGAGTTGGCGCAGCGAGCGCAGAGCGCGCGCGATGCCGGCGTCCATCAAGAAAATATTGTGCTCGATCCCGGCCTCGGCTTCGGCAAGATTGGCGAGGAAAATTATCCGCTGCTGGCAAACTTCGACCGGCTGCATGCGCTGGGCTATCCGCTTTTGGTCGGTGCGTCGCGCAAATCATTCCTGACGCGCACCATCCAACAAGCAACAGATCAGGAGCCCTCACCCGATGCCCGATTGCATGGCACGCTGGCCGCACACACCGCAGCCATCCTCGCCGGAGCGCATTTGATTCGCGTTCACGATGTTGCTGCTGCGCGAGACGCGGCTGCCGTCGCCGACGCCATTCGCGCCGCGGCGAAAATACTGCACCCTTAGGATGCCGGTTCGTCGTCCGCTGCGGCAGCCAAAGAAAGTCTGTCCGTCGAATCCTGCATCTTCCAATCCTGCGCCTGCAATTGGCGCGTGGTTTTGTCGAGGGGCGTCGGCGAAACCATTTCTTCTCCACTCACGCCCAGTTCTCGCATGCGACGCGCCGGCGGAAACACGCTGCGCTCCAGAGAACCCACCAGCCTGTCGTAGCTCTCCACACTCTTATTCAGGCTGGAGCCAAGCGTCGTCAGGTGCCCGGCCGTCGTGGTCAGCCGCTCATATACCTGTTGCGCCTGCTTCAGAATCTCCTTCGCCTCGCGCCGCAAGGAATCCTGCTGCCAGCCGAACGCTGCGGCCTTCAGCAAGGCAATCAACGTGGTCGGCGTGGCAAAAATAATCTTTTCGTTCGCGGCCTCTTCAAACAGCGCAGGCTCCACCTGCAGCGCCGCGTAGTAATACACATCTCCGGGTATAAAACAGACCGTCAGATCAATGGCGTCTTCAAATGTTTTTTCATAGTGGCGCTTGGCAAGTCCCAGCGCGTGCGCACGAATGTTCCTGGCATGCTCCTTCATCTTCTGCTGCCGCAGATTTTCATCCTGCGCTTCGGCGGCATCCAGAAAACTGCTCACCGATGTCTTTGCGTCCACGACGATCTTGCGGCCATTCGGTAAATTGACAATCAGATCGGGGCGATTGTCGTCCTGCGTCTGTTGCAGCGTAAAGTCGCAATGCTCCGTCATTCCGGCAAGCTCCACCACGCGGCGTAAAACAATTTCCCCCCATTTGCCGGTCGTGCGCGTGTCCCGCAGTGCCGACGACAGGCTCGTGGCAGCCTGTTGCAGTCTCGCCTGATCTTCTCCCAGCCGCAGCAGCTGCTGTCCCAGCTTCTCGTACGCGCCTTCGCGCTTCACTTCCAGTTGCTGCGTCTGCTCGTTCAGCTTGCCCAGCGTTTCCTTTACCGGCTGCAGCAGCTTATCGATGGATTCCTGTTTCGCGTCAAACTGACGATTGGCCAATCCTAGAAACTGCTCGTTGTTGCTTTTCAGCGTTTCGGCAGCGAGCGCCTTAAATGTGTCGGTCAGCTCTTTTTTCGATTGTGTCAGCATCTCTCGTTCACTGGCCAGGGAACGCTGCGCCTCTTCCAGTTGCGTCTGCAGCCTCGTGTTTTCGCTGGTCAGGTTCGTGACCTGTCCGCGCAGGGTTGCCAGCTCTTCTTCCAGCTTGCTGTTCCTCACCGCCAGGTCGTCCACGCTTTGCTTCCGGGCCGCCAGCTCCGACCGCATGGCTCCCGCCGCCAGTGCACGCCCCAGCCACCATCCAATCGCCAGCGCCGCCACCGCGGTAACAATCACTCCGATTCCTTCTGCGTTCATCGTTTGCCTCTGCTTCCTCCGCTTCCTCTACGCCGCGGCCACCTTCGCCAAAGCTTCCTCTCTAACTTTATCCGGGATTGCCCCTCCCAGCACGCCCATCCCCTGCTGCGCAGCTCCCTGCAGGGTGTGGGTCAGTTTGGAATTTGAGGGATTCGGTGGGATGATTGGAGCATACGGAAGAGGAAGCGGCATGAAACTCCGAATCGCGATTTGGTCGGGTTTGGGTGCGCTTGTTGTCGTCGCCTGGAGAATCTACATCTCCGTGACGCTCTCGAATCCGCTTGGTACGGACGGCGTCGGGCGGGCTCTCGCCCATCTGACCTGCCCGATTTCGATTGCCAGCCAACATCCGCAAACTTTCTACTTCGTCCTTGCTGTAAATGCTGCCACCTATGCACTGGCCGGCGTAGTCGTGGAAACCACGCGGCGGTACTACCACGTTCACCCAAGTTCAAACTGACCCACCACCGCTCCCTGCAGATTGCTTTACACTACCGGGAGGCCCCAGTACACTTGGAGATTCGAGCAGGAGAAACACAGGCTGGAAAAGTGGGGCATCGGTTCCCACCGAAATGTTGCATCCGGCACTGGTTTCTCCATTTGTGCGGAATTCGGCTGCAATCTTGGCCGCCCTGCCCAATGATTATGGCAATCGTTCATAATAAAGGCCTACAAGAAATTTTCAGGAGAGAGACATGGCAACAGACGAAAAGGTAAAACAGATCATTGTGGAACAACTGCAGGTGGATGAAGCCGAAGTCACCCCAGGTGCGTCTTTTCAGGAAGACCTGGGTGCCGATTCGCTCGACGTCGTCGAATTGGTAATGCAGTTTGAAGAGGCCTTCGACATCGAGATTCCCGACGAAGACGCCGAGAAGATCAAGACCGTGCAGGATGCGATCAATTACATCAACGAGCACGGGAAAGGCAGCAAGTAGACCTTGAGGCGTCGTGTCGTCGTTACCGGGCTGGGCCTGATTTGCGGTGTGGGAAACACAGCACCGGAGGTCTGGCGTAATTTGCTGGCGGGCAAGAGCGGTATGGCCCCCATCACGGCGTTTGACACGACCGGCTTCTCGGTCACCTTTGCTGCGGAAGTCAAGAACTTCGACCCCCACAACTTCATCGATAAAAAAGAAGCCCGCAAGATGGGACGCTTCATCCACTTCGCCATGGCTGCCGCGCAGGAAGCCATGGAATCGTCCGGCTTGAAAATTACGCCGGAAAATGCCGAACGGATCGGCGTGCATATCGGCTCCGGCATTGGTGGGTTTGACGTCATCGAGCGCGAACACAGCGCCATGCTCGCCGGTGGTCCGCGCAAGATATCGCCATTTTTTATTCCCGCAGCCATCGTGAATCTGGCCGCCGGACAGGTCAGCATTCGCTACGGCGCCAAGGGTCCCAATGAGGCCACGGCCACGGCCTGCACCACCAGCGCGCACTCCATCGGCAACGCCTATCGCACCGTCGAACGCGACGACGCCGACGTGATGATTGCCGGTGGCGCCGAGGCTTCCATCACTCCCATGGGCATTGGCGGATTCGCTGCCATGCGCGCGCTTTCCACGCGCAATGACGACCCCACCCACGCCTGCCGTCCCTTCGATAAAGACCGCGATGGTTTCGTCGTCGGCGAAGGCGCTGGCATTCTCATCCTGGAAGAACTGGAGCACGCCAAAGCCCGTGGCGCAAAGATTCTGGCCGAGATCATCGGCTATGGCATGAGCGCCGACGCCTTCCACATGACCGGCATGGCTCCTGAAGGCGAAGGCTGCGCCCGCGCCATGAAGAACGCCATCCGCAGCGCCGGTATCGAGCCCGTGCAGATTGATTACGTCAACGCCCATGCCACTTCCACTCCGCTGGGCGATGCCATGGAATCGAAGGCCATGGAGACGGTGTTTGGCGAACATGCCAGCAACCGCACGCTCAAGATCAGTTCCACGAAATCCATGACCGGCCACCTGCTCGGCGGCGCTGGCGGCCTCGAAGCCGGCATCACCATACTCGCTCTGCAGAATCAGATGGTGCCGCCCACCGCCAATCTCGATCATCCCGATGCGGACTGCCGTCTGGACTACACTCCCAAAAAGCCTGTCGCGGCGAAGATCGACCTCGCGCTATCGAACTCCTTCGGCTTCGGCGGCACCAATGGCTCGCTCGTCTTTCGCCTCTGGACGGAATAACAACAGAACGCTCGTTCCGTCGCCAAAACACGCACGGCGAAAATCACATCCAGGCGAAAAATACGCCATTGATAGGAATTTCCTATCAATCCTCTTTGATTCATCGGATTTTCCGAAAACGAGAGTGCGCTAACGTGCTCGAATTGGCACTGAATTCAGCATTGTCAGCCCAGCCGTTGACGATGCAATAAAGATCCGCTATCGGCTTTTGCGCACCAGCGTCATCGCCGCTGTTTCCGTCTCCGGATCGTCGCCAAACCCTTGCAGCCAATGCACTTCCGGTTCGCGCCGAAACCATGTGGCCTGGCGCTTGGCATAATTGCGATGTCCCTGCTGCGTGGCGGCAATGGCCGCGTCGCGAGACAACGCGCCCTGCAGCAATGCCCCTGCCTGTTTGTATCCGAGCGATGCAAGTGGCCTGCAATCAGAACCATAGCGCTCGATCAGCGATTTCGTTTCCTCCACCAGCCCGCGTTCAAACATCACCGCCGCGCGCTGATTGATGCGCGCATACAATTCCGCGCGCGGCGGATCGAGGCCGATGCGCAGCATGCGAAATCCCTGCAGCGGCTCTCTGCCCGCACTCCACGCCTGCGACATGGGCTGGCGCGCCGTCACGCAGATCTCCAATGCACGCATCAACTTAGGTGTGTCGTTGGCATGAATCTGCGCAGCGGAGGCTGGATCAAGACGTGTAAGCAGCTTATGCAGATGCGCGCTGCCTTGCCGCGCCGCGCGTTTTCGCAAACGGTCGCGCAACGTCTCCGACCGTGGCGGTCCTGCAAAAAGCCCCAATAGAAGCGCGCGCAGATAGAGTCCTGTACCGCCAGCAACAATCGGCAGATGCTGCCGTTCCACAATTTGCCGCAGCACGCTGCGCGCATCGCGGCTGTAATCGCCGGCCGTGTACGGTGTCTCCGGAGAAACAATGTCCAGCATGTGATGCGGTGCGCGGAGGCGTTCCTCCGCCGAGGGCTTGGCCGTGCCAATCTCCAGATCGCGATAGACGGCGACAGAATCGCAATTGACGATCTCGCCCTGAAAGGCTTCGGCAAGGCGCAGAGACAACGCTGTCTTGCCGCTGGCCGTTGCACCCAGAACAACGACAAGCAGCGGCTCTTTTTCACTCAATGGGTCTGCCTGCGATTTGCGCGAGGCTACCACAGCCTCCACCAGCGCTGCAGAAAGATGGCATGCCAGCCTGCGCGCCATGCGCCGAACAGCAGAACCGCCAGCGCCAGCCAGAGCAGTCCGATTGCCTGACGGCGGCGCAACTCCCGCACGCCCGGCTCGCTCATTGCGATCCGCCCTCACCGGGCCGTTCGTTATAGAGGAAATAGAAGCGCAACGCGAGATAGGGGCCTTTGAACTGTTTGGGCAGCGGAGGAAACGGCGCTGCGCCGGTGATGCCGCCCCATGCGGCGCGGTCCAGCGAAACATCTCCGGAAGGCAAAATCAATTGCATCTGCTTCACGCTGCCATCGGGCGCGATGATGAACTGAATCGCGACCTTCCCTTTCTTCAGCAAGGGCGCGCGCGCTGCTTCTGGAATCAAAATGTCCCAGCTGTTCTGCGTGGCCTCGACCACCTGTCGCAGGTACGGACCGAAATCGACGCCCATGGTGTCGCTCAGGACTTGCACACCGGATTGCATGCCGGGATGGGCCAAGGGCGCATTCTCACCATTCTCGCCAAATTGACCGTTGCTCTTCGCAGCGTTCTTCTCCGCCTGGCGAATCATCTCGCCCACAGACATGTTGGAATTCTGGTTCAGCTGCTGCTCGCTGGCTTGCGGCCTGGGCGCAGACGGAGCCTCCATGCGAGCCTGTTCATTGGGCTGCGGTTTCGGTTCTGACGGCGGAGCCTGCTGTTGTTGCTGCGGCTGTGGCGGAGCAGCCTGTGCCTGCTGTTGCGGAGCCGGTTGTGGAGGCGGCGGCGCGGGATTTCCCGCACGCTGCATGGCCTGCAGTTCTTCCAGCGTTTTCTTGTCCAATGTCGGGCGCTTGCTCTGCGCGACGCGATCCTTGTCGGAGATGATGTTGGTCGGTTTTGGCTTCAGCGCCTTCAACGCATCGGGAGGCAGATTCAGATATGCGATCTGCGCGTCGTGCTTCTTGAACACGTCTGCCGGGTTGACGACCAGCGGACGATGGAACAACACATGCGGACCGTAGATCAGGAACCAGAAAAATAACAGATGGAAGATGATGGAAACCCAGATGCCTTCGCGCACGCGCGCACGGGAACGGTCATCTTCCAGGTTGTCAATCAGGCTGATGAGTTCGTGATGCTCATACGACTCATAGCGCGAACGCGATCCATCGAGCTGTGGCTCCGACGGACGTTCCGGTGGACTCGGTGGTGTTTGTGTGGCAGCCATGCACAGCAGAGGAACGCACGCCGCCACGATCCACCGTACACGATGGGCCAGCGCGCGAACCTGTTGATTCATTCTATTGTCTCATCTTCTGACAAGCCAGCCCGGCTGTCAGGTGTAAAACCGGTAGAATCAGCAATGTGACTACTGTGGTCGTTACCGTCAGCGACTCCTGCTTTGCCGGGCAGCGGAAAGATACCTCCGGACCCGCCGTGGCCAGCCGTCTGCGAGCGGCAGGATTCGTCATTCGGGAGAGCCTGATCGTTCCGGACAACATGGAGGAGATTGCAAGCGTCCTCTGCCGGACTGCGGAGCAAGCGCGTCTGGTCGTCACCACGGGTGGTACCGGCATTGGCCCACGGGACGTAACCCCGGAGGCCACGCGCTCCGTCTGTGACCGCATTCTGGATGGTCTGGCCGAACGCATGCGCTACGAAGGCATGAAAGATACCCATCTGGCGCCGTTGAGCCGCGCCATTTGCGGCACACGGGGCAGCACGCTGATCGTGAACCTGCCGGGCAGCCCGCGCGGTGCTGTCCATTCGCTGGAAGCCCTGCTTCCGTTGATCCCGCATGCGCTCGATCTGCTGGCAGGAAAAACGGAACATGTGTCACCGCAGGCTCTCCCGGGCGCACCCGCAAGACAATCCCTGAAATGAAAGCCATGTCTTGAAACATAAGATTGTATTGTGGCTGGTCCACTCGAAAATTGTGCTGCTGAGTGTGCTGAAGCCGCTCGGCTTCTGGGGTGTTGGCGCATTGGCTGCGATTGATTCCTCCACCCTGGCCATTCCGATGGACATCGTCGTTGCCGGGTATGTATGGGCGGACCGCAAACACTTTTGGCTGTATGCCGTCATGGTGGGTCTGGGGTCGGCAATCGGCGCGCTGGTTCCGTTTTTTGTCGGCCGCGCCGGCGGCGAGCTGTTCCTGCTGCGCCATGTGGACCGGGCAAAATATGAGCAGTTACGCACTCGCTTTGAACGACAGGAGTTTTTTGCCGTAATGATTCCGGCAGCCCTGCCGCCACCAACGCCTTTCAAGCTGTTCGCCTTCGGCGCCGGGGTCTTCGAGATGCGCTGGCTGCCCTACATGGCTGCCGTCTTCTGTGGGCGGACCCTGCACTACTTGATCCTGGGCATCCTGACCGTACGTTTTGGGCCGCAGATCGTCGACATCGTTATCCATCAGGCGCGCAATCACACTGTGGCGATTCTTGTAATCCTTGCAGTTTTGATTGGCGCCGGGATCGGATGGATGCTGGCAAAGAGCCGGTGGCGCAAACGCGCGACCACGTCGTAAAGACATCCATTGCACATCGAACCACGCGTATTCAAGAAAAAAGCCGACGCAATCCGCGTCGGCTTTTGCAAACAGATACGCGTGGTTCGGCTTATCCCACCATCGCTCCGGAGTTGCGCTGTTCCCACGCTTCGGCCATGCGCCGCGCCAACACGGGCACGCCAAAAACCGCGCCCAGCAGCAACGTGGTGGAAAGCACGTCGTTCCGGTAGAAAGGCAGTCCGGCCAAATAGCAGGCTCCCAATCCGCCCAGCGTGTGCGGATAGGAACCAAAGCCCATCCAGACGGCAAAATTACTGAGCAAAAAGAACGAGGTCGATGAGGCCAGAGCGGCCCCGATCACGCGACCCGGCGTTACTTTCCCGCGCAGAATCGCCCAGCCCAGCAGACAGGCGCCAATGTACCACGCCCACGTGACCAGATAATCCTGCACGTGGAAAGGGAAGTTATAGGCGAAGACGGTGAGGTAATAGTCAGTTGCCGCGAGCGCGACGACGGGCAGAAAATACTGCCACGGGCTGCGACGCGCGCCGAAGTACAGCAGCGACGCACCCACTGCGGTAAAGCCCCACCACGGATGCGGAAGAATGCGGCTGAACACTGCCGCCAGCAAAAATAAATAGCCGACCATGAACCTCCTCATGACCCGGGCAAGCGAAACTGCCGCTTCGCCTGAGCCTGAGTCTTCATTCTCTGGTGTAAACCCAATGCGGTCAAGGCAGTATTGATACAGCTGCACATAGATTCGACCCTGCAAACAAATTGCCTGCGCTCAACACTCCGTGCTGGTGGTCAGTGCTGGATGCGGCCACCCATTTCCATCTGGTCGATTTCCCCGTTGGGCGCGACGGTCACCACTCCTCCCAGCGGATTGTCACCGCGGCCATGAAGGAACATCGCGTTGTAAGCGAAGCGCAAATCCTGAAAACTGACCTGCGTATAGTGGCCGCCACCGGGCTGCTGGCCGAAGACACCGGCTTCCTGCACCAGCGGAAACTGCGCCCAATCCAGAAATACCTGGCCCAGCCAGGAACGCTTGGCGGCAAGAATCGCAGGGGTTACCGGCGGCTTGTAGTAGACATCTTCCGGAGCCATCTCTCCGGTGCGCGTATTCAGAATGGCTGTCTGGTAGTAGTCCTTTGTCTCCACAACAACAAACCAGCGAAAGGGATTGACCGGATAAGGATTCGCGGAGATTCGGGTCACGGATTCCGTGGTAAACGGCTGGTTTTTCACCATGTCGAGTGCGACTTTGTGTTCGGCCCAGCGCCAGCTCCACAACATGACCGCCGCGCTCAGCGCAAAGATGGCCCATCCCTGGCCGTGGAAGCGGGTGCGGCGCACGCCGATTTCACGGTCCGCCAGGCCGAAGATCGCCGGTGCTACCAGTCCCACCAACAGGATGGCGAAGAGCACCGGCTCAAAGATAAAAACGAAGCTGCCCGAATACCAGTGCGGGTTGAATGGGAAAAATGGCCGCACGCCGTAATTATTTGTCCAATCCAGAAAGATGTGACTGAAATCCGCCAGCAGCGCGAAGAACCAGATCAGCCCCCAGCGAACCGGCGGACTGTCCTCGCGCAAGCGGCGATGACCATATGAGCGATGCCATAACCAGACAACACCCGTCACGATCAGAGCCAGGAAGGGCGCTCCAATAAATGTGTGCAGGATGCCGCGGTGATGTTGCAGCCCTGCAACCGGACCGCGAAATGCCCAGAAGACATCCATATCCGGCGCTTCGGCTGCCAGCGTCATAGCCAACGTTGCATAGGCCGTTTTGCGGTTGAATCCTGAGCGCCCCAGGCATGCGCCGGTAAGGAAATGGGTGACTGGTTCCATTTAAAACTGAGCATACACGGAGGCAGGCAGATTTCTGCGCGGAAGGTTTCTATAATCCAGTTCGATGGCCCACGCAAAGACAGCCAGGCAGATTGCCAAAGAAATCGAAGCTCTGCGCACCCAATTGCGCCACCACGAATATCTCTATCACGTGCAGGATGCACCGGAGATTACCGATGCGCAATACGATGCGCTGCTGAATGAGCTGCGCGCGCTGGAAGCAGCGCATCCGGAGTTGATAACGCCGGACTCTCCCACGCAGCGCGTCGGCGGCAAACCCAAGGATGGATTTGCCAAGGTGGCGCATTCGCGGCCCATGCTCTCGCTGGACAACGCATACAACGAGGACGAACTGCGCGAGTGGGATCGCCGCGTGCATGCGCTGCTTGGAACGGAGACGGTCGAATACATCTGTGAATTGAAGCTGGACGGTCTGTCGCTGGCCCTTAGCTATGAAGAAGGCCGACTGGTGCGCGGCGTCACGCGCGGCGACGGCACGATCGGTGAAGATGTTACGACGAATGTGCGGACCATCCGCTCCGTGCCCCTGAGCATTGCGCCGGACAAACTGCACGCCGCTAAATTGCCGAAGAATTTTGAAGTGCGCGGAGAAGTCATGATGCCTTTCGCCGCCTTTCAAAAACTCAATGAAGAACGCGAGGAACAGGGCCTGACGCCTGCAGCGAATCCGCGCAACGCCGCCGCCGGGACCATCCGCACCCTGGAGCCGAATATTGTCGCGCAGAGGCGGCTGGATTTTTACGCTTATTTTGCCCTGGTCAACGGCGAAAGCTTCTTCCCGAAACAAAGCACGGCGCTCGATGCGCTGGCTACGGCGAGCCTGCACGTCAATACGCATCGCCGCGTGGTCACCGGCATCGACGCTGTGATCGACTTCATCGCCAAGACAGAGACGCAGCGCGAGCACCTGCCTTATGAAATTGACGGCGTCGTGATCAAAGTGAACGCCATTGCACTGCAGCAGCGGCTTGGATTTACAGGCCGGGCGCCACGCTGGGCGATCGCCTATAAATTTGCCGCACGCGCCGCCGTGACGCAGGTTGAAGACATTCTGGTGCAGGTGGGCCGGACGGGGAAATTAACTCCCGTAGCCGCGCTGACGCCCGTCGCGATTGGCGGCACAACCGTCAGCCGCGCCACGCTGCACAATGCGGAGGAGATCACGCGCCTGGGCCTGGAGATTGGCGATTACGTTCTGGTGGAGCGCGGCGGCGATGTGATTCCCAAGGTCGTCGAAGTGGTGCGCGAGAAGCGTCCAAAAAATACGCGGCCGTTCGTCTTCCCGACGCATTGCCCGGTCTGTAACAGCGCCGTCGTACGCGAAGAAGGCGAGGTGGACTATCGCTGCGTCAACGTCAATTGCCCGGCGCGGCTGCGCGAAGCTTTGCTGCATTTTGCCGCTCGTGGCGTGATGAACATCGAGGGCCTGGGCGAAGCCGTCGTCACGCAATTGCTGGAGCGCGGATTGGTGCACAGCATCGCCGACATTTATCTGCTGGATGAAGCCATGCTGTTATCGCTCGAACGCATTGGCGCAAAGACGGCGCAATCGTTGCTCGAGGAGATTGCCCGTTCCAAGCAGGCACCGCTCGATCGCGTACTCTTCGGACTGGGCATTCGCTTTGTCGGCGCTCGCACAGCGGAGTTGCTGGCGGACAACTTCGGCTCGATGGACGCCTTGATGGCTGCCAGCAACGAAGATTTAGAGCGTGTGTCCGAAGTGGGTCCGCGCGTATCGACAGCGATTCGAGAATTTTTCGAGGAGCCGGCAAATCAGGATCTGGTGGAACGGCTGCGCAAAGCCGGACTCAACTTTGTAGCAACAGTAAAAGAAAAATCGGAGAAGCTGGCGGGACTGACCTTTGTGCTGACCGGAACGCTGCCCAATATGACACGCGACGAAGCGAAGGAGCGCATCGAGCGCGCCGGAGGACGCGTGATCGGATCGGTCAGCAAAAAGACAGGCTATGTGGTTGCGGGAGACGAGGCTGGTTCCAAACTCGACAAAGCACGCACGCTGGGCGTGCCTGTTCTCGATGAAGCCGCACTGCTGGCCTTGCTGCAGTAGACCAGTCCCGGTATGCACCCGAAGAAAAACCGGTCCAGCGCTTATTTCTGCGCGAAGTAACCCTTACTGACGCGCACCTTGTAGCGGCGATCCATCGTCACCAGGTAGATGGGGCGAAAAGAGTCGTTGGCCTTAAAGTCCGCCGGCTTGTAGACCAGCGAATACTGACTGCGCAACTCATCCTGAATGGCGCGGAAGGCGTCCGCCACATGTTCCATATCGATGGGATAAATCGCCCGGCCGCCGGTGGCCTCGGCCATGGCCTTCAGGACATCATCGCCGCGGTCGCGGCTGGGACTGTTGTTGGTGCTGACGGCGTAGATAATCGTATCGGCTCGCTGGCACATCTTGATCGCGTCATCCAGGTCGGTATGGCTCTGGTTATCGTCACCATCGGAGACCAGGATGATCGCCTTGCGCAGCGCCGTGGTTCCATGCATCGGTAACAGCTTGTCCCGGCAGGCAGTGTAGACAGCATCATAGAGCGCTGTGCCACCGCCGGGTTCCAGCTTGTGGATGCCCGTGGCCAGCAGATCTCCATTGTTCGTAAAACCCTGCGTCACGTCGGGGACCACATCGAATCCCATTACAAAAGCCTTGTCCACCTGGGGACGCAGAATGTCGAGAAGAAATTCCGTTGCTGCTTCCTGTTCAAACTGGAAGCGCGAGCGGATGGAGTTGCTGGCATCAATCAGAAGGCCCACGCGAAGAGGCAGGTTGGTCTGCTGTTTAAAGCTGTAGACCTCTTCCGGCGGCATGCGGTTATCCAAAAGCGCAAAGTCATTTTCTGTCAGGTTGTTGACGAAGTGACCATGCTTATCGACAACGGCAAAGATGAGATCGACTTCGTTGACCGAAGTGCGAATGCTGTATTCGCCTTCCTGCGAGCCGGCAGCCCCGGGGGCCGAAGCTACGCTGGGAGCTCCTGCAGAAGACTGGCCCTGGGTTGCGGCCTCTCCTGGTGTCGCATGCGGCAGTGTGCGCAATGTCGCTGGTGGATTCTGTGCGGACTGAGGCTGGGTAGCAGGCGTATTGGCAGCCGGCGAAGCGGTGCTTTGCGCCAAAGACGCCGATGTAAAGGCTGAGAGCACTACAACGCAAAGAAAGCATTGCGAGATTCGCAATGCGCAGCGCCGGACGACAAAACCCAATTCCACCATCTGTCTAAATATTACCAGTGACCCCGGAAGTTGTTGCATTCCGCAAGCGCTGGAGCACAGATGTTAACTCCAGGGGCAGCGGCGCCTCAAGCTCCAGAGGTTTCTCCGTCTCCGGATGAAGGAACCGCAACCTGGCTGCATGCAAAAAGTTACGGTCCAGCGTGAGGGTAGCGGACGCAGGGGCCTTCGGCCGACGCATGGCTGTCCGGCCTGTTTTCCCCACAGATACAGACCGCCCTGCAGCGGGCACAACGGGAGGGACGATGTCGTGCGGCGCGCCGTAGAGCGTATCTCCGACAACAGGATGGCCGATGGACGAAAGATGGACGCGGATTTGATGCGTGCGGCCCGTCTCAATGCGCACCTCCACCAAAGAGAATTTTCCAAACGGACCCGTCATGCGCTCCAGCACACGATAGTGCGAGACGGCGCTGCGGCCTCCGCTACGCCGCGTGGTCATGCGTGTCCGGCGCATGCGATCCCGGCTGATGGCGGCATCCAGCGTTCCGGTGTCTTTGGCGACATGGCCATGCACGAGAGCGATATAAGTTTTTTCGATTTTATGGTTGGAGAACATCTCGGCCAGTCGGCGATGCGTGCGGTCATCTTTGGCCACCAGAATCAGCCCGCTGGTCTGCTTGTCCAGACGATGCACAATCCCCGGACGAATCGCGCCTCCTACAGTGGAAAGCGTGCCCTGCTGGCCAAAGTGATGCAACAGCGCGTTCACCAGGGTGCCGCGATTGCGCGCGTCCTCCGTGGCGCCGGACCCGGCATGCACCATCATGCCCGCCGGCTTATGAATCACGGCAAGATGGGCGTCCTCATACACGATATCCAGCGGAATGGCTTCGGCTTCGGCGTGTAGCGGCTCCGGTGTCGGATCGCCCAACACGCGCACCGTTTCTCCCTCTCGTAACTTCCACGAGGGCTTTTGGATTTTTCCATCCACCAGAATCGCGTCCCGCGCGATCATCTGCTGCACCCGGGAGCGGCTGACATCCTCCCACTGCTGCGCAAGAAACTGATCCAGCCGCTGGCCTGCGGTCGAGGCATCCACCTGGAATTGCCGCTCTGAATTTTCAGTCGGCATGCATTTCATCTCCCGATGAGGAGTCAGACGCGGAGTCTGGCGCGCTTGCGGACGGCGCCGGACGCTGCAGCCACAGCAGTGCGCCCGCAATTACCACGACAAATGCGATGCTCTGCGTGATGGAAAATGTGCCCGCGAAGAAAATTTTTCTGCTCGCATCGCCGCGAAAAAAATCCAGCCAGAAAATGACAAGTCCGTACAGGAAAAGCCATGCGCCGATTCCTTCGCCATCCTGGCGACGCCGTGGCAGCAGCCACAACAGAAATACACACAGCAAAAATGCGAGGACGCATTCGTACATCTGCGTGGGATGCAGGCGCACACCCAGCGGCGTGCCGTACCAATAAGCGGCCCAGCGATTGCGAAATATTACTCCCCAGGGAAGCGTTGTGGCCGTGCCGTAGCCGGAGCCAGCTGCAAACGCACCCAGCGATGCAATGGAAGCGGCGAGGGCCAACGGGGGAGCAGCGGCATCCAGGGTACGCAGCCAGGGCATCTTCTTCACCCGCATGTAGATCAAGCCGGTGATCAGCGCCAATAGAAATCCGCTGAGCAACGTACTTATAGAACGCGTTACCGGCAGGCTCAGCATCAGCACCGGGTAGTGAAGAAAATCATGCCAGTTGGTGACAATTAAAAGGAGCTTTGTTCCCAGCAGTACGCTGAAGACGACCAGCATGCATAGGTTCCACATGGATTCCGGTTCAACCCGGAGCCTGCGCGCCGTGTACAAGGCCAAAAACAGGGCCGCCACCAGGCCAATAGCCAGACAAGCGCCATAGGTTGGAAGAGTGAAAGGGCCGAACTGAAATAGACGTGGATACACAGCGGAAGGTACGAAAAACCGACCCGCTGGGCCGTGCAGTAGTGCGCCGGTGAACCCGTCCTAAGACGGTGGGAACTCTCCGCGGCTCTTTAGGCATTCCGGACTGGCGGACACTGCACACCGAGCCGATTTATCGAGTCGAGTCCCCTGTTCAATGAATGTAGGTTCAACCAGCGTGGACCACCACACCTGCTTTGCAGGCCGGTTTCTAACTTGGATGCTAATGGTGAAGGCTGCAATTAGCAAGCCTGCTAACTGCAGCCAGACGCCTTCGGCTTATTCCATGAAATATCCCCTCAATTTGTCATCCAGAAATGATTGGAATGGAAATCGAGATAGACAACATGCCCGGCGAGCAGTCCTTGCCCAACGGTTCCATCGAACATTCCGTCCGGCACATGCACCTGGGCCGTCGCAAAGAATAAAGGACCATTGCCGGCAAGTTCCTTGGAACCAAATGCTTCCTTGCGGGCATGGGCCTCCTTCATGGTTACGCCGCCGTCGGTGTAGGGAAACAACTGTGTTGCACTGGTTGCGCTCTCCGACTTCAAGCCAAGCTTGTCTACCGCCGTTGGATAGATCAGCATCGTTCCGCTGTACAGCGTGTCAATCTGCGCTGTGATGGGCTTTCCATTGACAGAAAAGCCGGTCGTCACCAGCACATGCGGACGTCCGTTGCCAAAGGTCGGCTGCGTGACATTACCGCAAAATCCCGGGCATGGAGGATCGGCAGTCAGAAGTTCGGACACGCTGACGGTCTTGCGCTTGTAGTCCAGGCGCAGCAGCCGATCTTTGAACGCCGGATAAGACAAAACGCCATCCGCCGGCGGCATCTCGTCCTTCTTGATAGCGGAAGCGATATTCACTACGAGCACGGGAATGTTACCGAGCGAAGCATCGCCCAGACGGGCGCCTTCCAGAGTGGCTGATCCATAGCCTGGAATTGCTTTTCCACTCCGATCGGTAACGGACGCTGGTTCCACCGCAAGCCCGAGATCTTTCGCCACGGCAGAATCGACGATGGAATTCTCATCGCCAAGATCCACCAGCATGCGCAGATGCTTTCCATTCTTCAGTGCAATATCCACACACGGCAACCCGGAACAGGAGAGCATGACACCTCCCTGGAGTGCAGGGAGTTCAGCATTGGCCACAATTGCAGTAGCCAAAAAACAGAAAAAAAGCGCAAATATCCTATAAAAGTGTTTCATTGTGCAACTCCTTCATCGTTTGGTTGAGGGTTTTGGGTTGAGTTTTATTCTTCTCGCAGTATTTGCTTTGGATCGACCTGCAAAGCGCGACGGGCGGGAATCCACGTCGCAAGAGTGCCGACCAGCATCATGGTCAACACCACACCGGCCAGCACAACGGGATCGTTGGGCGTGGCCTGGTACACGATACTGGCTAGTACGCGGCTGGCGGCAATGCCCAGCGCAAGACCAACCAGAGAGCCTGACAGAAGCAACACCATCGGCCTGTACAGCGCTGCACGCAGCAACTGCCCGCGCGACGCTCCCAGCGCAACGCGGATACCCAGTTCCTTCATCCGGCGGCTGACGGTGTAGGAGGCAAGACCGAAGATTCCGGTAATGGCCAGCAGAATTCCCAGCCCGCCAAAGGCGCCGAGAGCGAGAGTGGCGACACGGGCGGGCATCAGCGCCAGCCCGAGCGCATCCTGCCAGGGACCGAGGCTGGAGATGGGCAGATTCGGATCGAGGCGGCGAAGGGTGTCATGAACGGCCACCGCCATATCGCGCGGATCGCGCTGCGAGCGCACCAGCAGGAACATCGATGTATTGGTGCGTTGCAGGATCGACAGGAAGAGCGCCGGCGATGGATCTTCGCTGATTGTGTTGTATTTTCCATCCTCCACGACGCCGATAATTTCCATTTTGTCGCCGAAGGCTTTCATGTACTTTCCAACGGCATCCGTCGTGCCGAACAACATTCGTGCAAACGTCTGGTTGATAATGGCGACTCTGGGCGCTTTCGCATCATCCTGCTCGGTAAAGTTCCGGCCTGCGACAATGCGCGTTCCTGCGGCCGTCAGATATCCCGGCGAGACCCGATAATAATTCGTGCCAAACTTGGTGTTCTCGACATTCAAATCCACCGTGTCTGCCGTGTAGATGCTGGTGTGCGACTGGTACACGCTCAACGGAGTTGCGCTCGTGTACCCCACGGCCGTCACACCGGGCAGGTGCGCAACCTCCTCCGCCAGACGCTTCTGGAACTGTGCCGCGCCGACAGCGGTGTAGTTGGCCAGTTGCAGATCTGCCGCGGCCACCGTCACACCGTTCGGATTGAAACCGAAGTTGGCATGCAGGGTGCGCCCCAATCCCCGCAAAGCAACCAGCGATGCAGTGACCAGCAGGCAGCAAATGGCAATTTGAAATCCCAGCAGCAGATCGCGAAAGGCCCATGTACGGCCCACTTGCATCGTGCTTGTCCCGCTCTTGATGGCCTGGTTCGGATCGGTCTTCCAGATTTGCCGCAGCGGCACGCAGCCGAACAAGGCTCCGGTAGCTACGGACACAACGAAGGCAAAGAAGTAGACCAGCTTGTCCGGTTCCACAACGACCTGAATCGGAAACGCTGTGGTCGGCTGCCAGTTGCTCAAGGCATGCAACAAGCCGACAGCCACCACGCACCCGGCCATGCCGCCCAATATCGATAGCACGATCGATTCCGTCAGCAATTGGCGCAACAACCTGGACCGGCCTGCACCCACGGCCACACGGATGGCCAGTTCGCGCGCCCGGTCCGCAGTTCGCGCGGCGAACAGGCTGCCCAGATTGGCGCACGCGGCCAGCAAAACCAAACCTGCAAGCAACATCACGCCCAGCAGGAACGCCTTCACAGGACCACCCAGCATATTTCCCAGAAATCCCGGCTGCGTCAGTTCATAGGCAAGCTTGCTTTCCGTTTGCGGATATTCTTTTGCAAGCTGATGTGCGACCGCATTCAGGTTTGCTGTTGCCGCGGCTGCAGTAATGCCGGGCTTGACGCGGCCAACGAGGAATACGTCCATCTCATCGCGGCTATGGATCCAGTTAAAGCCTTCGATCTGGGCCTGATTCATTACCGGAACGAACACGTCCGGCCAGACGAAGCGCTCCGTTCCCGTAAATCCCCGGGGCGCCACTCCGAGCACGGTATACGGAACTTTGTTCAGATGGATGACGCGGCCAACGATCCCTTTGTCACTGCCAAACTTGCTACGCCAGCAGTTGTAGCTGAGCACCACATAGGCGCTGGCGCCGGGGTTGGTGTCGTCCGCCTGATGGATCATCCGTCCCAGATACGGCCGCACGCCCAGCATGTCAAAATAATTTCCGCTGACCATATAACCCCAGACCGGCTGTGGACCATTCGAGGTTTCCAGGCCAATGCGGGCAAAATTGTACATGGCAAGTGCCGAGAATGTGATGTTGCGGTCGCGCAGGTCCTTGTAATCCGGATAAGAATTCGCCAGCGTTAAAAAACCGTCTTCATGCGGGTGTTGCAGCATGAACACATGCTTTGCGTCGCGGAAATTCATGGGCCGCAGCAACAGTGCGTTCAGCACGCTGAAGACCACCACATTCGCGCCAATGCCAAGCGCCAGCGTGACAATGGCCGTGAGCGCAAAGCCGGGCGAGTGGCGCAGCTTGCGTAAAGCGTAACGAATATCCTGCAGCAAAGTTGGCATGGCAATCCTCGACACACGTGGATACGCAAGAAAGAGGGTGCACGTTCCCGGCCAAATGCAACAGCCTACAAATCATTGATTTTTCGGAGTTTTATTTTTTAGCGCGGCGCACGAGTGTCCGAAAATAGAAAACACTGTCCGAAAGCGGACAATTCATCGTGCGACAAATCGCTTATTGAAGTTGCCGGATGATCTTATCCAGCCTTGCGCGTGCCATCGAGAACAGCATCCAGCATCTCAGCCAGAGTTTCGGCGCGCGTTTTGATGTTGGCCTCAACAGCGCCATTGGACGTGTCGTGCTTTTGCTGCAGCGTCACCAGTTCATCGGCAATGTTCAATGCCGCCAGCACCGCAACACGCAGGGAATCCACCGTGGAGCCCTGTTGCGTGACAGCGCGCATCTTGGCATCCACGAGGGCGGCCAGTTGCTGCAGATATTTTGGGTCGGTGCCGCGCAGATGATATGCCTGGTCGTAGATGTCCACGACGATGCTTTCGCTCTTCGGCATCTCTGGGTTCTGTGTATCCATGCAAACTTCCTCCCTCTCCGGTTCAGGAAGCGGCAATGGCATCGAGGTTTTCGAGCAGGCGTTCCACGCGCTGGCGTACGGCATCGCGTTCTTTGTTCAACTCGGCCAGCTGGCGGCGCAGGTCAGAAACCTCCATCACATGCAGCTCCAGTTCTTCTTTCACGGTGCCCATTTGCTTTTCCAGCGTAGCGCGTTGTTCGCGCTCCGTGCGAAGCAGCTCAATGGTGCGCACCACGCGTTGTTCCAGGGCGGAAAACGTGTCAGCGGCGAGCGTCAATTCCTGATCTTTTACTGCGGTCATATTCATAGAAGTTGGGGGAACACTCTTGGCGCAGTATAACGCGGGATGATTGCCGAAACGAGAAGAAATGCACAGAAAACCCCATCAACCTCGTAAAATCCCGCCAAGTGCCGTTAACTGCGCAATCACCTGATCCGACCAGTTCTGAATCTCTTCGTCGCGCAGGGTACGCTCCTGCGACTGAAAAACCGTGCGCACCAGCAACGAATAGCTGCCCTGCGGGACAGTCTTTCCCCTGGCGTCACGGAAGATTTCCAGCGGTTCCATTCGCCGCATTTCTGCAATGCCCAGCGACTGCAGCGAAGCCGCAATCTGCTCCCAGCGCACGGTATCGCGGAAGATGAAAGAGAAATCGCGCACCACGGCAGGAAAACGTGAGATGGGCTGTGTGACAATCCCGCTCAATTCCTGACGAAAGAGCCGTTCCAGGTCCAGCTCGCCAACGAAAACATCCTGCTTGAACTTACGCTGCACAGCTTCCTGCGGAGCAAGCTGGCCAAAATAGCCGATCGTCGAGCCATCCGCGACCACGCGCGCCGCGCGGCCGGGGTGCAGCCATTTTGGCATCAGGCCGGCATCCGCCGGGAAGGCGTCGAAGTAAACCGAGCGCGCAGCAAAAGCCGACAGCAGCTCTTCCACTGCGCCCTTCATGTCATAAAAGCTGTACGGACGAGCCGTTCCATGAACGTTGCCCGACACGGTTCCGGTGGCGCCCATCGCCAGCGCCGGATGTTCGTGTACGCGATCCGTGCTGCCAAGGAAAACCGTGCCCATTTCAAAGAGGCGGACATTGTCCACGCTATGATTCAGATTGTGCGCCAGCATGGCGAGCATTCCCGGCACCAATGAGGGCCGCAGACATCCCGCTTCCTCGCTGAGAGGATTGCCCAGCGGCACCACGTTGTCAGGCAGCGGCGTAAATGTAACTGCTTCTGTTACAGAACAAAACGTACTGGAAATGGCCTCGGTATAGCCTCCACCCAGCAATTTGTAACGGATTCTGTGCTCTTTGGCTGCCGTTGGCAACTCCACTACGCTTCCTGCAAAAGAGGGCAGCGTATTTGCGAAGCGATTGTAGCCATGCAGCCGCGCGATCTCTTCGATCAGGTCAATTTCGCGTTCCAGATCGAGCCGCCAACTGGGTAGATGGACGGAATACGTGCCATCGCCTGTTTTCGCCATACGACAGCCAAGTGCCGTTAAATAACGCTCGATGGTTCCGGCGTCGATCGCCTGGCCGTCCACAGTACGGCCCAATATGCGCGCAACTTCGCCGATTGCAAGTTGGATGGTTGCACGATCTACGGTGCGTGCGACCTGCGCAGGCACAATAACATCCACCAACTCGCCTTCGATCTCGCCACCAGCAGCCAAAATCAAGCGGCAGACCAGCGCCGAGGCAACCGGCGGTGCGGCGAAATCGGCTCCGCGTTCAAAACGGTGCGATGCATCTGTATGGAGGCCGTGCCGGCGCGACGATCGGCGCACGGTTGCGGGATCGAACCAGGCTGCCTCGACAAGAATATTCTTTGTCTGCGGCGTAATCATGGTGTCCCAACCGCCCATCACGCCGGCCAGCGCCAGCGCTTTGCGCTCGTCGGCAACTACAAGATCGTCAGGAACCAACGTCCGTTCGGTTCCATCCAGCAGCTTCAGGCGTTCGCCCTTGCGCGCGCGCCGCAAGACCAGGCCGCCTTCCACTTTATCCAGATCAAAAGCATGCGTGGGATGGCCCATCGCCAGCGTAACGAAGTTCGTCGCGTCCACGGCATTGCTGATCTGCTTTTGTTCCAGCATCGCAAACCGCTCAGCGACGTCCGCTGTCGAGGGCGCAATGTGCACGTTGCGCAGCACACGCGCCGTGAAGCGTCCGCAGAGATCGGGAGCTTCAATGCTCACGGGGTATGCAGGCCTGATTGGCTTGCCCTTGGGCAATGCAGTATCGAGGGATGCCAGCGGAATGTTGTAGATGGCCGCGGCCTCGCGCGCGATGCCGTAGTGGTTCATGGCATCGACGCGATTGGTCGTGATGTCCATCTCAAAGAGCGAGCCATTTCCAGCGCCTCCGTCTTTCGCAGCTAGATCAAAGACGCCTTCGACAGCAATGCCGCGCAGCGTCAGGTCGTCGGCAAGCTGACGGTCGGTGACGGCAAGCGTCGGCAGGTAGGCCCGCAACCATGCAGAGAGAATCTTCATGCGAACTGCTCCAGAAAGCGCATGTCGCCGGAATAGAGCAGACCGATGTCGCTGATGCCATACTTCATCATGGCGATGCGGTCGATGCCCATGCCAAAGGCGAAGCCGGAGATCTTCCTTGGGTTGTAGGCTGGCTGCTTCTCACTCACAAATCCAAAAACCGCCGGGTTCACCATGCCGCAGCCAAGCAGCTCAATCCAACCGGAGTGTTTGCATTTGCGGCAGCCTTTGCCGCCGCAGAAGATGCAGCTGATCTGCACATCGGCGCTCGGCTCGGTAAAAGGAAAGAATGATGGAAAGAAGCGCGTCTTCACGCTGGAACCGAAGAGTTCTTTCATCGCATGATCCAGCGTGCCTTTCAGATCGCTGAAGGTAATGTTTTCGTCCACGCACAGGCCTTCCACCTGATGAAAGATCGGCGAGTGCGTTGCATCGGCAGCATCATTGCGGTGAACTTTTCCCGGGATCACAATACGCACCGGCGGCGGTTGCCGCTCCATCGTGCGAATCTGCACCGGCGAGGTGTGCGTCCGCATCAGCAGGCGGTCACGCAGCGGTTTGTGCTCCTGATGCGCGACAATCAATGTGTCCTGCGTATCGCGCGCCGGGTGGTTCGGCGGAAAATTCAGACTCTCAAAGTTGTAGTAGTCGGTTTCAACTTCCGGTCCCACACCAACGGAGTAGCCCATGCGCTGAAAAATGCCGACCACTTCATGCAGCGTCTTGATCAGCGGATGTTCCGCACCTATGCCGGGACGAATACCGGGCAGCGTAATGTCGATTGCATCCCCCGGCTGCACGTTGCTGCTAACCATTGCGCCCGCTTCCAGCACCTGGTCGATCCGTTCTTTCAGCTGATTGAATCGCTGCCCAATGGCTTTTTTGGCGTCTGCCGGTGCGGTTTTCAACCATGCATCGCTCACACTCTTCAGCCGGCCCTGCTTGCGACCCAACCAATGCAGACGAAACTGCTCCATATCCTCAGCCGAGGCAATACGTCCTGCCTCCTGCTGCGCCGTATGCAACAGTTCCTGAAAGGCGCGGTCGAGCGTAACCTCGTCATGCGCAGCCAGTTGGGGTATCTCTTTTTGCGTCATTGTCTTGACTTTGAGGATAAATCACCGCGACAGGAATTCTTGTGGCGAGAGGAGTTCCCATGCTACGAATTTTTCGACGGCGAGCATTGCCGCCAAAACAGAAACGGCACGGCAGAAAGCCGCGCCGTTCCTTGAAACATGAAATGGCAGTTACGCTACGGCTTTCTTCTCGTCGTATTCCTTCTGCAGGGCAGCCTTGGCCTGGGTTGCCAGGCTGGCAAAACCTTCGGCGTCATGCACGGCAATCTCGGCCAGAATCTTGCGATCCAGCTCGATGCCGGCCAGCTTCAGGCCGTGGATCAACTGCGAATAGCTCAGGCCGTTCAACTTGGCAGCCGCGCCAATGCGCACAATCCAAAGCGAACGGAACTGACGCTTCTTTTCCTTGCGTCCGCGATAGGCAAATTTGAGCCCACGCTCGACGGCCTCTTCTGCCGCCTGGTAGAGCTTGGATTTGGTGAGGAAGTAGCCACTGGCTCGCTTCAGGATTTTCTTGCGATACTCTTTGCGTTTATTGCCACGTTTTACGCGAGGCATGGTGAATGCTCCTTTTTGCGTTACTTCATAAAATGCGGCTGGAGGCAGGAGGCGAACCCTTGCGGGCCGCTGGTTACCTCTTCACACGCTTGCTGGCTCTGGATCGTCTACGGAACCTCTACGAACGAGCGTTCCGGGGGCCACGAACGCTTGCGGCCCAACTGCGATCAGGCGTACGGAATCATACGGGCAACCTTCGCATAGTCCGCATCTGAAACCAGGGCAGAACCCGCCAGATGGCGTTTTACCTTGGTTTCCTTGGACGTAAGAAGGTGCCGCATGGTGGCCTGCCCGCGTTTAATCTTACCGGTTCCGGTCTTCTTGAACCGCTTGGCAGCGCCCTTGTGTGTCTTCATTTTCGGCATGCGTATCCTGCTAAAAAAACAGCGTTTACAGCATCTCCAAGTATACCGGAGCCGGGCCCAATGCGCCAAATCCGGTGAAACGCAACCGGCAGAAGCAGCCGAGCATCCTAAGGTACCGTAGGCCCAGGTGCGCGTCTGCTCACGATAGCGTCTGCGCACGAATAGAAAGAGTCCCCCATTCATGAAAGCAGCAGGTCTGGTTCTTGTAATTCTCGGAATTCTCGCGCTGGTTTACCAGGGCATCACCTACACGCACCACAAACAGATATTGAAAGTTGGGCCCATCACGGCCCAGAGAAAAGAAACCCGCACGATTCCCATTCCACCGATAGCGGGCGTAATTCTCATTGTTGGCGGCGGCGCGTTGTTGGTTCTTGGTGGCTCCGGCAAGCGTTAGTTAGTTTTGCGGGAACCGTCCAACTTGCATTCTGGCCGCGTCAGTGTTCCACTGTTTCTCGCCTATGAATCGTCGCGACTTTCTGCTCTCTGCGGCTGCCGGAGCTACGGCAGCTACGTTGTCCCGCTTCTCGTTTGCCCAGGCCACGCCCACTATAGATGCGCGTCTGACGGTCCATCCCAACCAGCTCGGCACTGCGCTGGGTGAGGATTTTGTCGGCCTGAGCTATGAGACGGCCCAGCTTGCTCACCCCGAATATTTCTCCTCCGAAAATCGCGAGTTGATCGGCTATGTGCGCGGATTGTCGCCACGCGGCATTCTGCGGATTGGCGGCAACACCAGCGAATATGCCACCTGGACACCGCATCCGACGGCACAACCACCCTCCGCCATTCCCGCGGCGGTTGGCCCGGATAAAGGCCGCAAACCCGCTCCGCCAACGCAAACCACGCCGCAGGCCATTCGCAATCTGCGCGATTTTCTGGATGCAACCGGCTGGCGCGCCTACTATGGTCTGAACCTTGGGAAAAACACCCCGCAGTTAGCTGCCGACGAAGCGGCCTTTGTTGCCGACACACTCGGCGATCGGCTGGTCCTCCTTCAGATTGGCAATGAAGCGGACCTGTTCCGCAACAACGGTCTACGCCCCCATACCTATGACTACGCTGCCTTTGCCAAGGACTGGCAGCAGTTCTACGACGCCATCCATGCGCGCGTGCCAGCGGCGAAGTTTGCCGGGCCAGACACCGCAGGCACCAGCGCATTTGTCGTTGAGTTTGCCAAGCAGTTCCACGAGCAGGTGGTGCTGCTGTCCACGCATTACTACGCGGAAGGACCGCCAACCGATCCGTCGATGACGATCGAGCGCCTGCTGTCGCCCAATCCAAAGATGGAAAATGCCATCCCGGCGATCAAAGAAGCGATGACTCTCTCGCACCTGCCGTATCGTTTGTCCGAGACCAACTCCTGCTATTCCGGCGGAAAAGAAGGCGTCAGCAATACCTTCGCCTCGGCCCTATGGGCTGCCGATCTGATGCTCCAGATCGCGTCTTTTGGCGCCAGCGGCATCAACTTCCACGGCGGCGGTTATGGCTGGTATGCGCCCATTGTGGGCACGATCCCGAACGGATTTGTTGCGCGGCCGGAGTACTACGGCATCCTGATGATCTCGCAGTTGGTTGGAGGCAGATTGATTGCCAGCGATCTGCAGGCGCCGGGCGGATCGCAACTGCTGAAGGCCTATGCCGTGCGCGCCGCGAATGGCTCGCTGCAGGCAGCCATCATCAACAAAGACGCGTCGAATCACGCGCGATTGACCATCCAGTCCGGCGCTTCGGCACAACGCGTTCGCGTGCAACGTCTGCTGGCGCCCAGTTTGGAAGACACCAACGACGTGACCTTTGACGCAGCTGTCGTGGGCGACAACGGCTCCTGGCAAGGAGAACGCAAAGAAACCTTACCGGTTCGCAACGGCACCGTGGTTTGCGAGATTCCCGCAGGCAGCGCAGCATTGTTGAGATGGGACTAGAAAAACCCTCCCACCGGAATCGACGTACAATAGAGAGAGTTCTTTGAATGCCGATGCGATCGACATCGGCCCCAAATGGGGGCGTCACGGTTTCGACGGAATCGCTTACGGTAAAGAGGCATGCCGGGGTGTGAGCACCCGTAATCGCTTGCAAAAACACAATTGCTAACCATAATCAGCTAGCACTTGCTGCTTAATTAAATAAGTAGCCGTTCTCTTTGGCTTCGTCCGTGGGTTGGAGAAGAACGTCATACAGCGGACTGGTCTTGCCAGCTACGTCTGGGCTTGCAGGACGAGATCTTCAGGCTAGTGCTGCGCGCATCTTGTCCGTTCTGAGCGCGTATCGCGAAAACCATCGGAACGCGACTACGCATGGAGTCTCTTTACTGCTAATGATTTCGGACGCGGGTTCGACTCCCGCCGCCTCCACCAAGTATTTTATGGTGAATAATTTATGCCGGTCGAAATACTGGTGTCCTTTTAAACTCCCGCCGCCTTCCTGATGACAGACGCTTGCATGCCTTACCTCTATGGCAGCGTTGCAGCGTGAATTTTTTGACTGGATGCAGGGTTTAACCTTTTCGCCAAACCATGCAGCCATGGAACCAACGCAGACGTAGTTCCTTGGCATGACGAAATTGTTAATAGATTCTGCTGGCGATCACTTGCGTCGCCATCGCATTCGACTGGATGCTTGTCGAACGCAGCAATATCTCAAAGAAGCGCAGCGATCCGTCGGGCCGAGTGGCTCGGCGAAGAATAGTAGCTATGGCTGAGGGGTGCAAAAGTGTCTCAGCAGCAGCCTGCGTTCCTGCAACATCCAGACCCTGCAGCAGGAGAAGGCGTCCGGTGCCGGCGAGATTCGGTAGATACTCGATCACCGCGAACGTCTCGTGCGCCGGCTCATTCCAATGGCTCATGTAGAAGCTCGCTTCTCCGGGGCGCGGATTGGAATTCACCACAACCGCGCCTTTCATCTCTCCCTGATCGACAATGCGGAAATTGGCATTGCTCTCCGCGATCGCCGCCCAGGGGTTGCTTCCCTCTGAACCCAGGATGACAACGTTGGCGTTCTTCAGATCCTCAAGATGCACATCGCGCGGGAAACGCAGCATGACGTGCTGCGGATTAAATTCCGGGAGCCGTTCCAGCGATGTGACAATCTGCAGGTCGACAAAGCTGGTGAACTGTTGTGTGCGAAGGTCGCCTGCGCTATGGGCATCGAGGCTGGGAAGCGGCAGATTGAGATAGCCTCCTTCCATGTAATTTGCCAACGGCATGGGATGCTGCGAGACGTCTTCAAGCAAATTGAAGCCTGCATCGGCGGGAACAATGTAGCTGGTTGTGGAATTATTAAAAATTGCCGCCCATAGCGGCGCGGTCGAAGTGGAGGCGTGCGGCCGCGCGTGGAATCGAAGCGCGGTGTACCAGGTGATACCGACCAGTGCCGCGCTGTAAGCGAGAATCAGAAGCGGGCCAAGCAGCAACCACCTCCAGCGCGATCGAAGCAAAGCCGCGACGCCGCGATGCGGAGCCGCGGAGTTGGTTGGCTCCGATTGCGGGTCGATCACCGCGGGCAGTTGTTGATCCTCTTCTGCAGGCACTTTTGCGGAAGCCGGCAAAAAGATGGGCGCGTAGCCGCCGACAGGCACCTCGATGCGCAGTGGCTCGGAAGCCCCTTCATTCTGGTAGTAATCTGCGAGGCGGCGCCGCAGCTGCCGCGCATAATTGCGAACGATATTATCTTCGACCGTACGGTAGCTGGGTGCCCGTTCAAATACACGCACGCCAATCTGATGCTCCGTGATCTCGCTCTGCCGGCCCTCGATCGTCTCCGCAACAATATATAGAAGAAACTTCGACAACAGAGCGGACCGCGCAAAGTGGCGGCTGGCAACCATACGCTGGACACTATGCCATCGAGAATCCTGAGCGAGCCACTCGGGCCACTCCTTCGGAAACGGTGACAACTTCGATCGCCGATCTACGACTGCTTGAACTCCCATGAAGGCTTCTCTGGGCGAGCGCTAACGCAACACAGCCCTCCAACCAAGCTATGGTTTTTATGTAAACGTGCGATAAAAACGGCCTGCCGTCTCCGGACATTCCAGCTCGTTCACCGAAACTTAATATTCACGGTAAGCACTCCGGAATCACTCGGTTAAACACAAATTCCTGGGTGTAACCACAGGGGTATGGACGGGGTAGACACTTTTGCGTGCATCGCGAAGCTTACATCATGGGTACTGGACGCAGGCTAGATCAACAGCAGGTCATTCGTTGCTCGATGGCCAGCCCCAGAGACATTTTTGGAACCTAAGACAAAATCCAGCGTTACCGCTTTAGAAGTGGCGGCCTTAGCGGCCCAGTCGCAGATACCGCTCTGTCCGTGTTGTGGACAGATGTCTCCGCTTTCGTTCCAGTACGCAGATCGAGCAAGAAATCGAGCGACCCCCGGCTCATGTCTTTTAACCCTACATTCAGCACCTTGTGATGCCGGTTTTGGGAGAATGCACGCAAGCGGCAGGCAGAAGTCAGCCCAGCTGTCGATCATTACTCTCTTCGGATTCAACCCACACAGAACTAATTAAGCGAGGATTAACCCGATGCGCTCTCTATTTTTCCGAATCGTCTTTCTCCTGATGTTCGTATCAGGGGGCTTGTTGCTCCATGGACAAGTCAACACTGCAAGCCTCTCGGGTCTGGCTACAGACCAAACCGGTGCGATCCTTTCTAACGTCTCCGTGCAGGTGACCGATGGCGCCACCGGCTACACGCGCTTGGTGAAGACAGACGCAGCGGGACTCTACTCCTTTCAGGATCTGCCGATCGGCCAGTATCAGGTAGCGGTGAGCATCACCGGGTTCCGCTCGGAGACTGCGCAGATTACTCTGCAGGTGGGCGAAAAGGCTCGCCAGGACTTCCATCTCCAGATTGGCTCGACGCAGCAGACGGTCACGGTGCAGGCAGCAGCGCCCATGCTCTCTCCGGATGACGCCTCCATCGGCACGGTCATCACGGAGAGAACGATTGAGAAGACTCCGCTCTATCTGCGCAACTGGGACGATCTGCTGCGACTGGTACCCGGCGTGCAGATCAGCCGTTATACACAGCAGAGCGGCAACACAGCAGCAGGCCGTACTGGCGACTTCAATGTAAATGGTGTCCATTCTCTGCAAAATGACTTCATCCTGGACGGCATCGATAACAACACCTTCTCGGAGAATGTGCAGGAGCTCAGCACCGAAGCCTCCCATCCTTCGGTCGATACCATCGCCCAGTTCAATATCATTACCAATCCCTACTCTGCTGAATATGGGCGAAGCCCCGGAGCCGTGGTGTCCGTCAACACCAAAAGCGGTACGAACAAATTTCACGGCGTGGCCTATGAGTATGTTCGCAACAACTTCTTCGACGCCAACGACTTCTTTTCCGACCGCAACGGTCTGCCCAAGCCGGAAGACAATCAGAACCAGTTTGGTGCAAACCTCGGTGGTCCCATTCTCAGAAACAAACTCTTCTTCTTCTTCGATTACGAAGGCACACGCATTAAACAAGGAGTCTCGCGTATCGCCACCGTGCCTCTGCCGAACGAGCGCACCGGCGACTTCAGCCCTGCAACGGCCGCTGCCGTCGGTGTAACGTACCCGACGATCTACGATCCCACAACCTGCGCACCAGCCTACTCGGGTTCCAACTGCCAGCCTTTCAACGACAATAAAATCCCCACAGGCAGAATCGATTCCGCAGTGGCGAAGCTGATGGCGCTCTTCCCGCTGCCGAACACCACGACCCCCGGCAGTCCGGCGGACCTTAACAACTTTACCCGCAACGCCCAGGCCGTAGATAACGACGACAGTTACGACGGCAGAGTGGATTGGACAGCCTCGCCAACCGACAATCTTTTTGTGCGCTATAACTATTCCACCCGCTATCGCGCGATCCCCGGCTATCTTGGTGGCCTGGCCGACGGAACATCGACTTCCGCGTGGGGCAATCAAACCCTTATCGACTACAGCACGGTACTCGGCTGGACACACATCCTGAGCCAGAGCATGGTGAACGAGTTCCGCTTCGGCTGGGTTCGCAATTACTCTTATGCGGTGCAGCAGCCCTTCAATCTATCTCAGATGGCTGGCGACTTCGTGCCGGGCATCCCGAATAGTCCTGCAACCGGCGGCGGTATTCCCCTGACTACCTTCTCCAACTACGCGTTTGAAGGCTCACCGGATTATCTGCCCAAGCAGCAGGTTCCAATGCAGTACCAGTACAGCGACACGTTCTCCATGGTTCACGGACGGCAGTCCATCAAGGCCGGCATCAGTCTCTACCTCCCCATGCGCAACCTCTTTCAGGATGAGGAGGGCACGCGCGGCGATCTCGGGTTCACCGGAGTCTTTACCTGCCAGCACACTGCGCCTGGCAAGTGCGTCTCCGGCACCGGCCTTTCCTACGCCGACGGACTGCTTGGCGCTACGGAGAGCACACAGCTCACGAACGTTTTCTTTGTCGATCAGCGACTCTGGATGGCATCCGGATTCGTGGAAGACGACTGGAAGGTCACGCCGCAGCTAACTTTTAACCTTGGCCTTCGGTACGACTTCGCCTCCCCGCCTTACGAGGGACGGAACCGCATGGCGGATTTCGATCCCGACTCCGGCTCGCTGGTTTTCGCAAAGAGCGGCTCTCTGCAGGACCGCACCATTGTTCAGCCCAACACGAAGGACTTTGGTCCCCGCGTAGGGTTCGCCTTCTCGCCCAATACAAAAACCGTGATTCGCGGTGGATACGGCGTGTATTACACGCTGCTTGAGCGCATCGGCAGCGAGGATCAGCTTGCCCTGAATCCCCCCAACCTCGTCAATAAAGCACCGGCCAGCAGCATCACTCCGGTGTTGACCCCTGCCATCGGATTTCCCTCGAACTTTCTCGACCCCAGCGCCATTAACTTCAACAACCTGACTGCCTTCCACATCCGTTCGGTTCCCGTCAACGATCCTGATCCCAGCGTCCAGCAGTGGAGCCTCGGCGTACAGAGGGAGTTCGGCAGTGCATGGGTAGCTGAGGTGGATTACGTCGGCACCAAGTCCACGCACCTCGACGTCATTCGCAATTACAATCAGCCGCTCATTGAGAACAATGTCAGCACGGGCACGGTTCCCTATACTAATTTTGGCCAGATCGAGTGGACGTCACCGATCGGCCATGGCAACTATAACGGCCTGCAGGCCAGTCTTACCCGCCGCTTCTCCAACGGATGGAACCTCCGCGCCGCATTCACTCACTCCCGCAGTCTGGACAATACGCCGGAAGAACTCGAATCAAACTCCGGTGATGCGCCGAATGGACGCGACTACTCCGCGTGGTACGGTCCCAGCGACTTCGATGTTCCTAACCGCATCGCCGTAAGCTATGTTTATGAACTTCCGTTTGGCCACGGGAAACCGATGCTGAACCACGGCCCCGCAGCCTGGGTTCTCGGCGGCTGGCAAACCTCGGGCGTCTATACCTACTACAGCGGCCACCCGTTCCAGATCAATGAAAACGATGGCCAGCGCAACGCCGCGCTCGACCCCTACGGCTACACCACAGCCGTGCCGAACCTGATCGGTACAGCCCACATTGTCGGCGATCCAACCTGCTGGTTCTATGCCAGCAAGAATACTGCGTGTGCCGGCCACTCTCCCGCGTCTTATACCGATGCCTACGCCGTTACCGCGGTTGGAGCCATCGGCAATGTGGGCCGCAACACTCTGCGCGGACCTCGCACGGATGTCTTCGATGCAAACCTGCTGCGTGAGTTTCCCTTCGGCGATCGCTGGAACGTGGAAGCGCGCTGGGAGGTATTCAATGTTACGAACACTCCTGAGTTCGGTCAGCCTCAGGGCAACATTACCAGCGGAGGCGTGGCCAGCATTACAACCTTGTCTGGCGACCCACGCGTGATGCAGCTCGCATTGCGTCTTTCGTGGTAAGAGTTTATGCAAAGAGAGACAGAGCCAAACCAGGCCTGTCTCTCCCTTTCCCGGCAAGGAGTTTCCGAATGCTTCGAAACAAATGCGCATGGGTTTCCGCACTGGCGGCCATGATGTTCTTTGTGCCGATTGCGGCAGCGCAGCAGGCAGACCTGAATTTTCTGAATCACAATCGGCCCATTCTGGATGCGCACAACTGCTATCCCTACGACGGTCAATGGAATAACCGGATACAACGCGCGCTGAACTCCGGGTTTCCGGTTTCGATCGAGCAGGATCTGGCCTGGTATGTGGATCCGGCGACCGGCAAAGGACGCGTCGTTGTCTCCCACACGCCCAAACCAACCGGGCACGAACCAACACTGCGCGACTACTTTTTCGAGCAGGTACGCCCCGTCGTAGAGAAGGCGCTTGCTGAAAATAAGCGTAACGAGTGGCCGCTGATCATCCTGCATTTCGACTTCAAGGACACTCGTCCGGAGATTCTGCATGCCGTGTGGCAGTTACTGGGCGAATATGAGCCGTGGCTCTCGACCGCGGTCAAGACCGACGATCCCAGCAGACTTTCTCCGATTGAGCGCAGACCCATCCTGGCTATCACGGAAGATTCGGACGCGCAGGAAAAAGTGTTCTTCGACGATCTGCCGGTAGGCGTGAAGCTGCGCGTCTTCGGCTCCGCGCATACGCATCCTGTACCCAAGGGAATGCCGATGAAGCAACTCATGCACTGGGCCGTCGCGATTCCACCGGAAGAACTGCTGAGTGCGCGACCTACCAATTACCGCCGCTGGGTCAACAGCTCCTGGTATCCCGTGGAGGAAGGCGGACAAAATCATGCGGGAGACTGGACCTCCGCGGATGATGCGCGCTTGAAAGCCATCGTCAAGCACGCGCATAAGCTTGGCTACTGGGTCCGCTTTTATACTCTTGATGGCTTTCAACCAGCGGACGACCAGGGATGGGGGCAATACTATAATTTCGGCTCGAAAGCTGCTGTGATTCTGCGTTGGAAGGCGGCCATTGCTGCAGGTGTCAATTTCGTTGCGACCGATCAATATGAGGAGCTGGCGCCTTACATGAAACAGGATGCAAAGGATCTCCGCCCGTCCGCGACAACGGCTGCCACGGCACACTGACGATTTCACCACCGCTCAGGCCGGAACCATCCATGTCCGGTCGGCTATTGCATCGTTCCGGCCTGATGCTGCTTTCATCTTTATGCTCCACTCTCCTGGGAGGAATACCTGCCGATGCTCTCCGCCGCAAATGCGAAAACACATTTTTCGCTCTGCCTTCTCCTGTTTTCGTGTGTGCTGCTCTCGATTACTGCGCAAGGGCAACGGGATCATGTTTCGAAGAATGACCAGGTGCTCGCAGTCATTGTTCTGGCGCGGCACGGGGTAAGGGCTCCAATTGAGAGCGAGACGCGTTCCGGCTCATACAACGCGCAGCCCTGGCCGTCATGGCCGGTCGCTCCTGGCGTGCTCACTCCGCATGGCGCCGAAGCGCTCCACCAGCTTGGCGAATACTATCGATCGCGATATCCATCCCTGTTGCGGAACCCTTCCTGCGCTCATCCCGGCATCTATGTGGAAGCCAACACCACGCAGCGTACGATTGCTTCCGCGAAGGCGATGCTGTCCGGTCTCGCCCCGGAGTGTGCTATTGAGGTTCATTACCGCAGGAACCAGCGCAATCCGCTCTTCGGCCCATCCACCAGCAGCTTCGTCGATCGCCAGAAGCTTATCGACGCCACTCTGGGCAGAATGGCCGATCAACCCGATTGGTTCACACATGCGTTTGCCCGTCCGCTCCGGGAAATGCACACTGTCCTGCTGGATTGCACAGGAAAAAACTGCGACACGCGCACGCCGGACTTCCGCACCGTCATGGTGAAGGATGGCACAGCATCTCCGCGCGACGCGCGCATGGAGAGTCCGGTTGCTCTGGGAGCGGATTTTGCCGAGAACTTTCTGCTTGAGTACACCGAGGGCCTGCCCATAAATCAGGTCGGCTGGGGACGTGTTTCTCGCGAGAACCTCAACGACCTCATGGAGATGAATACCCGCTACCATGACTTCATGCTTCGCACGCCCTACGCGACACAGGTCGCCGCGTCCGATCTCGCCGCGCATATCCGCGATACGATTCAGAGCGTCGCCAGCGGCTCCAACGTACCGGGCCGGCTCGGCACGTCACAGGATCACTTCTTTCTACTCGATGGACACGATGCGAACCTTACCTGGCTGGGCGGCCTGTTGCGCATGGACTGGCTTCTGCCCGATCAGACCTTCAATGCAACTCCTCCGGGCAGCGCGCTGGTCTTTGAGGTACACAGGAGCCGCTCAACGGGTGTCAATACAGTGAGCGTTTTCTTTATAAGCCAGACACTGGACCAGATGCGCTCCCTTCGCGCCCTGACTGCCTCTGACCAGCCCTCGATCGCTCCCGTGTTCGTTCCCGGATGCAGTGGCCCAGCGCCTGCCTATGCCTGTACAGTGGATGCTTTCGCCCGGGTGGTGACTGCCGCAATCGATCCCCGCTTCGTCGAGTCTCAAGAAAAGCAGGAGGAGAAATGACGCGGGCGCACAGCAAATGCCGGCAGGCCATGCAAATGAGCCACAGCTTCTTGATTCCGTCGCGGACGGTATGCGCGACAGCACTCCTTCTCTTTGCCGCTTTAACGTTGATCACGCCTGCGTTGCATGCCAGCGCGGACCCGGTGCAATGGGTGAACTCCTACATCGGTACAGGCAGCGGCCCCGTGGGCTATGGCCGCACCATGCCTTTCGTCACTCCGCCTTTCGGCATGACAAGCTGGACGCCGCAAACCCGCCAGAACAAGCAGGGCGGCAACTCCTATAAATATCAGGACACGGCAATCTCAGGTTTTATCGGAACGCATCAGCCCGCGCTCTGGATGGGCGATTATGGATACGTCACGCTGATGCCGGAGATCGGCGAACTCAAAACGAGTCCGGACGAGCGGAAACTTCCCTTTCGCCATACCGACGAAATCGTCCGCCCTGATTATTATTCGGTCTGGATGGATGCAGGCAAGTCGCGCAGGATACGCACCGAGATGACGGCGACCATGCGCTGCGCCTATCTGCGATTCACGTTCCCGGCAAACGCGTCCGCCCTCGTGCTTGTGGAGGCATCCCGCCCCGGCATTGCCGGGTATGCTCACGTCGATGCAGCGGCGAGAGAGATCACCGGCTATAACCCCGACCGCATGGATTCGAATCTAGGGCCCTTCGCATTGCCTCATTTCAAAGGATATTTTGTCATTCAGTTTCATCAGGCCTTTAGCGGATCGGGAACCTATCCGGACTCTGCTCGAACTGTTGGTGCAACGGGCGCTTACGCAAAATTTCATATCAATCATGGAGCGGTCATCGAGGTGCGGATTGGCACCTCGTTCATCAGCATCGCGCAGGCGCGAGAGAATCTTCAGAAAAAGATTCCGGACTGGAATTTCGGACGTGTGCAGCGCGCCCTGCGCGCGGCATGGAACAAAAAGTTAAGCCAGTTCGATATCGCCGGAGCGACAGTGGATCAGCGTCGCATCTTTTATACCGCCCTGTATCACGCCATGCTTTATCCGCGCACTTTTTCCGAGTACGGAAGATATTACAGCGCATTCGACGACAAGGTGCACACAGGCGCATCCTATACCGACTACTCTATCTGGGACATCTTCAGGGCCGAGTTCAGCCTGCTGACCCTCGACTCACCGGAACGGGTCGGTGGCATGGTGCAGGCGCTACTCCAGGATTATCAGCAGGGAGGCTGGATGCCCAAATGGCCGAATCCTTCTTATACCAACATCATGATTGCCACACATGCGGATTCGCTGGTGGCCGAAGCGATCAACGAGCATTTTCATGGCTTCGACTACAACCTCGCCTGGGACGCAGTCTACAAGGATGCGATGACTCCTCCAGATGGGGACACGACACGGCGATGGCGAGACCGTGAGCCGCACACACCCTATGAAGCGCGCGGCGGGCTCACTTATTTGAAGAAACTTGGATACATCCCGGCAGATAAGACAGCGGAGTCAGCCTCCAGCACGCTCGAAGACGCTTACGACGACTGGTGCGTAGCGCAGATAGCGAAAGCGCTGGGGAAAACCACGGAATACCAGTTTTTCCTGAAGCGTTCGCAGAACTACAAAAACCTTTTCAATCGCCAGACAGGTTTCATGCAGGCGAGGAACTCCGATGGATCGTGGGCCGATCCCAGAGCCGGATGGACCGAGGGAAGCAAATGGGTCTACACCTGGGACGTGTTGCACGATATTCCGGGCCTGGTTCAGCTTATGGGTGGAGATAAAAAGTATGATGCGCTGCTTGACGCATACTTTGAGGGAGATCATAACTGGCACAGCAATGAACCGAGTCACCATGTCGGTTACTTATACGATTATGGCGGCGAGCCATGGAAGACGCAGGCCAGAGTCCGTGAGATTGCCGAGGATGAATACGCCAATCAGCCCTCCGGTCTCGATGGCGATGACGACTGCGGACAGATGTCCGCATGGTACGTCTTCACCGCGCTGGGTTTTTATCCAGTCAATCCCGCGTCCGGAGAATATATGATCGGCAGTCCTCTTTTTCGAAGAGCGACCTTGCGGCTGGCAAACGGCAAGCGCTTCACGATAAGCGCCGAAAATAATTCCGCAACGAATCTCTATATCCAATCGGCAACCTTGAACGGCAAGCCGCTCACCGCCCCTGTCCTCCGTTATGACGAGATCGTGGCTGGAGGATTGCTGCAATTCGTCATGGGTCCGGCTCCGTCGCATTGGGGCGCGGACTGGGCAGGCTCTCCCGTGCGGTTATCTGACACGTCGTCACCAGTCCAGTGATCGGGAATGCGTCATGAATAGAAAAGCGATCGTTGCGTTGCTTCTGGCCTTGGCATTTTGCGCCACTGGATGGGGGCTGGAAAAACCGGACTTCAGCGGCACATGGAAGCTCAATGTGGATAAGAGCGATTATGGAGACCTGCAGGGCCCAAGCAGCCGTACAGACACGATTGAGGAGCGCGATGGAGAGATCCGCGAAAGTGTGATCTCCGAAGGACGACGCAAGACGCAGAAATATGTGCTTCGATTCAGCACGGATGGCCGCAAGACAATCCTCCCGGCAGGTGACGGAATTCGCATCCCACCCGTCACCCTGCACAGCATCTCCGCCACATGGCAGGGCAATTCGCTGGTGGTCGTCGAAGGCCTCACGCACGAAGGCTCCGACATCGTCGCGAAATATGCTTACACTTTGTCCCCTGACGAAAACATCCTCACGATGACAGTCTCACTGAACGGCGGAGCACCAGCAGCCACATTTGTATTTGACAAAGTGAAAGAGTGATTCAAAGAGTGATTCATGGCAGGCGCTGACGGCAGCCCTGAATCGCGCAAGTCAGGTCCTGCAACAGGGATCGCAATCTGCCCGCTAATCGGGCGCTGCTTACCAATCGATTTTTTCGGGGAAGAATTCTGCGATCAAGTCTTCGTAATAGGGGCGAATCTCCAGCATGTTCGGCTTGGTCGCGCCTTTTGAATAAAGATCGTAAGGATTGAACTTCCGCACCCATTCGAGCATTTCCTCATCATGGCTCGACATAAGATGGCGATAGGCGCCATGCTTGTGCGCCGCATAGAACGAGTGGTAGCGCAGCATGTATTGCGCCGGTTCCGGAAGGTACTTCTTTGCCACCTGATAGATATATTCATCGTGTCCCCAGGACAGATGAACGTTGTCCAGGCCACAGTGGGGTTGATATATCCCATAAAGATCCTGATATTTGGGATTTTGCGAATCGGGGTTGGCAGCGAAGTATTCGGGGAAGATGATCTGGTCGGAGTAGGCGCATCCCACAGGAAATGTGTCGCCGACGACGGCCCACTGCGGTTCTCCGTAGAGACACAGTACCTTTCCCAGATCATGGACAAATCCGGTCAGCACGAACCAGCGTGGATGGCCATCGCGCCGAATCGCCTCGGAGGTTTGCAGCAGATGATCGATCTGCGTCAAGTCCGTGTCGGGGTCGCTCTCATCGACCAGCGTGTTTAGAAATTCGGCTGCTTCCCAGATCCCTTTCTTGCCTTTGCGGAGCGGCAGATATTCCTGCTCCTTCGACCGCACAAAATCGAAGGTCTGGTGAGCATGGTTCTGCCGGTAAAATTCCGCGACGCCGGGATTCGCCTCGGCATCGTAATTGCGGAACTCTTCCTGCGGCTTGCCTTCCTGATACCGCGAAGCGACAAAGTCGTCCCAGTCGTCCAGTCGTTGCATCGGGTTTTCCGCGGTTGCACTACTCATGGCAGAACCTCCTCCAGCACCATCTGCAATCATTTTACGTAATCGGAAACGTAAAAGCAATGAGTTCTTGCTGTTCTTCCCAGTTCGCTTGATGGCAATAAAACAGGGAAATTCATCTTTCTCAAGGCTGCAATGCCATTTCCAGCTTCTTTACAGAGCCGGGCCACGCCGTTACCGCTCCGTACGGTAACGGTGACGCCATTCAGGCCGAAACGGGCCCTGAACCTGCTGCTGCAGGCTATGAGGAGTCTCGGAGTATTGGGCAGCGATCCGCAGTCTGAAGAGCCGTTAGTGAAGTTCGATCGACTTCTTCTTACGGAAGTCGTACAGCAATTCCTTGCTTGGTTCCCATTCCCCTATGGCCGGGTAGAGCAGCATCGCTTTTCTGGCCAGAAGCTCGGAGCCCGTCACCGCCGCTTCAATGATGGCCCGCTCGTATGCTTTCACTGCCAGAACCAGACCTCTCACCTCTTCCGGCAACCAGCCGCACGCCTCGGGAGTGATCATTCCGTTCGCAATCGTGCAGGGAACCTCGACGATATCGTCACTCGCCACATCCGAGACAGCGCCGTGGTTGCGGACATTCACGACAACGCGCCGAGGCGTATCACCACACAGACTGTTCATCACATCCAGTGCGATGCGGTGGTATCCGGTGGCAGCGCGAAACGGATCTTCGACAAGTTTTGTCCCCGAATCGAACGCCGATCCTGACGCGCCTTCCAGCTTCATATAAGAACCGGAACGCTGATTCAGATAATCGGTATAGGTTGCCAGAGCGGCAGCTCCGTTGCCGGATTGAATTTCGGAATTAAGCTGCTTCATCAATTCCGTATTCAAGCGGACCACTTCTTCGCCGCGAGTCGACCCGGCATTCCGCTGGTTTGAGAGCGCCCGCCTGCGGGAATAATAAAAAAACAGATACTCCGTCGGAATCAAGCCGAGGACGCGCAGCATGTCAAAATCGAACAGCGAAGTGGAAAAGAGTGTTTGCAACACAGCGTCGTCGGCAAGCAGCTTGCCGATAACATCCTGCTCATGAAGCCAGACGCGCCGCACCCAGCCCAGGTGGTTGAGACCGGCATAATCGCAGCGAACTTCGTCGGGAGATACCTTGAGCGCGAGAGCGATGCGGTGGAAGAGTTCTGTAGGCGTATCGCAGATGCCGACGCAATTCGCTCCCGTATGCTGCAGGATCGCCTGCGTAATCAGGCCAGCAGGATTAGTGAAGTTGATGAGCCATGCTTTCGGAGCAAGCCGTTCGACCATGCGCGCCTGTTCGATGGCGACTGGAACGGTACGCAGGGCCATGGCGGCGCCGGCGGGTCCGGTGGTTTCCTGGCCTGGATATCCATGATCGATCGCAATGCGTTCATCGGTTGCGCGCGTCTGGATGCCGCCGACGCGAACACTGCTCAAGATAAACGTCGCATCGCTGATTGCATCTTCCAGACTGGCCGCTACGCGAATTCGCAGTTTGCCGCCTTCGCGCGCGACCAGGGCTTTGCATAGCTCTCCCATTATGCGGACGCGCTCTTTGTCAGGATCGTAAAGAACAAATTCCTCCGCGCCGAGGTGCTTCGCCGACTCGTTGATGCCGAAAGCAACCAGCGGCGTACGCACACTGCCGCCTCCGAGAAGCGCGATTTTACGATTGCTGTGTTCGGTCATAGAACTCCTTCATCTCCTCGCGCGTCGCCAGTCCCTGCAACGCTCCACTGGCACGCGTGGAAAGCGCCCCGGAAATGCACGCGCGATATAGCATCTCTTTCGCCGGAACTGCATCGAGTACGGCGTCAATCAAACCGGCATCGAATGCGTCGCCGGCCCCGGTCGTATCGACTACCTTAACTGAACCCGTCGAGGCGGAAAGCTCGTTGCCATCCACCATCATGCCGGCGCCCTCTGCTCCCAGTTTCAACACGGCTCCGGAAATTCCAGCATCTACGCAGGCCTGCAACATTGCGGAAGGTGTATCGGCGCCGGTGAAGACCTGCGCCTCCTTCCAATTGGGCAGAAAGAAATCGCACTCGACGCAGGTTTCTATATTTTGCCGATCCGTAAGCCATTCCAACTGCCAGCCGACATCGATGGAAAGCGTGCAACCGGCCTTCTTCAGTTCAGGAAGCAATGTTGCAGCAATCTGCCGTGCCAGCGGCATCGCAAAATGAACATGGCGCGCTTCGCACAGCATGGAAACGACATCCGGAGAAGAAATGTATTGCGGCAACAAGGCATTCGCTCCTGGATATGTAAAAAAAGTACGCTCCTCTTTGGTGGAGATACTGACGGTCACTCCGGTGGGTTCTTCGACAAATTGCATTCCGTCCAGTCGAACGCCGAACGCAGCCAGGCGCGCCGTCAGCCAGTGCTGGTCCGCTATGCCGGCAATGCCAAACAGGATGGTTTGCCGCCCGAGCCGCGCCAGTCCGCTTG
Organism: Acidobacteriaceae bacterium; assembly: GCA_036267255.1. Classification (GTDB taxonomy): domain Bacteria; phylum Acidobacteriota; class Terriglobia; order Terriglobales; family Acidobacteriaceae; genus DATAWK01. The sequence goes on from DATAWK010000041.1 coordinate 228,558, forward strand.
CCGTGTTCGCAGCGCCGCCGCCAACCTCGCGCACATAATCCTGCGTGAAGATTTCCACCCCGGGCGGAGGCCATGCAGCGAACCCGGAAAATATGTGGTCTGTAAAAACCTCTCCCACAACAGCGGCATCGTAGCTTTTCATCATGCGACACCAAACGGCCAGCCAGAGGAACGATAGGCCCGAACAAGGTATGCGATCGCACCGGTGGCAATCAATAGAAGACTGAGCAGTATGTACTTCACTCCACTCGTAACAACAATATAGGTCCAGCCTGTAAGCGCGATGAGAGCCGGAAGCGGATACAGCGGCATTTTGTATATATCCGAGTTTTTGTCTCGACGTTTCCTGAGGATTATTACCGCGATGCATTGTCCGATGAATTGAACCATCGTCTGAATGATAATCAAAATCGTAATCAGCTCGGCCAGGCTGAAGATGCATGCAACCGCTGCGAGCACTCCCATCGCGAGAACGGACACATAAGGAAACTTTCCAGTCGGATGCAATTTCGCAAACGCTGAAAAGAATCTTCCATCGACGGCGGCGGTGTAAGGAATGCGGGAATAGCCGAGCAGGATGGCAAATACGGATGCAAAGGAAGCCACGAGGATCAGCCCGGAAACTACCTTTCCACCGAAAGCTCCATAGATGTGCTCCATAAATTCTGCAACGATCGCCTGCGAGTGCATGGCGTTCTGCCAGGGTATAACGCCGAGGATGGAGATGTTCATCGTCAGGTAGATCGCCCCCACGCAGACAATCGACAGGATGATCGATCTCGGAATCGTCTTGTGCGGATGGCGAACCTCTTCGCCAATCAGGCAGACATTGTAATAACCGCCGTAATCGTACAGCGCGATCAAGGTTGCCGATCCCAGCCCAAGGAAGAACTTGTGGGAGATATGAAATGCGTTTGCAGGAAAACTGAACGCCATGGATGGGTTAAAGTGCGTGACACCCGCGAAGATAATCCATAAGGTCGTCCCGATCACGATGACGGTGATAATGCCGGACAACATGCCGATGGTTCGGATGTCGCGATAGATCAGAAAGGTGTTGAGGAGGCAGACCACGGCGGCCAGCGCGATAAACTGCCAATGCGAAAGGCCGGGAAGAAGATATTGTGCGTATTGCGCGAAGCCAACCGCCCCGGAAGCCGCCGATATGGGACCGATAATCAAAGCCAGCCACAGAAAGATAAAGCTGATCAGACGACCAAAGCTGCGCGGTCCGAAGGCTTCCAGCAAATAGTGATATGGGCCTCCGGAAACCGGCATGGCCGAGCCGAGTTCGGCCCACACCATCCCGTCGCAGATAGAAATGAGAGCGCCGAGGACCCAGCCTAAGATCGCCTGGGGGCCTCCCATTGCTACCAACACAAGGGGAATGGTGAGAAAGGGGCCAACTCCCACCATGTTCAGTACATTGGTGGAGATCGCGCCCCACAGGCCAATTCCACGGACGAGATGCGGATTACTTTCCTGCAAAAATCTCCTTGGAAATACAAAGCTCGTCGTCGGGGCTATCTAAATTGCCGCAATGTGGATGTCTGTTGGCGCGTGGCCTTTTCCGGGACCCTGTTCTATTCCGCTCCTGACGAGGCATGAGGATTGTGGGCGAGGCTGAGAAGATTGGCGAACAGTCTGTAGGCACCGGGAACGCCCAGCGGCAATTCACGATAAAAGGCGTAGGCGGTATAGACATAGATGCCTTTCCCGTATTTGGCATACAGCATGCCACCTTCCTGCGGCGCCTGATCGGGATCATGCGTCTCCAGAAGCGCTTCGTAATGCGGGTCCCAGGACTTCATAAACTTCGAGCCGCGTTCTTCAATCCATCCTTGAAAATCTTTTTCTGTAATCTTGTTCGGCCATGAAAGCACGGGGTTGTCAGGCTTGAGAATCTTCATGAAAGAGTTTTCGTCGGTCACCTCTTCCGGGTCCGAGGTCATGCTATAAGGATACGGCCCAAAATTGTGATCGAACTCCGGGGTCTGGTATTGGACGATGACCACTCCCCCATTTTTCACATAATCCAGGAGCCTGCCATTGTAGGTGCGCAGGTCGTCGCGCACAGCATAGGCGCGCACACCCACCAGAATCACGTTGTATTTCTGAAGATCTCCCGTTGCAAGGCCGTCTTTGGTGAGGAACTGGACATGGATTCCCAGGTTCCCCAGCGACTGCGGCACATCGTCGCCACTGCCTGTGATATAGCCTACGTTCAGGCCCGGCGCAACTTTGACGTTTGTGCCGGTGGTGGTATACGTCGATGGGCGGTATAGAAAATAAGGGCGCAGCCCCTGGTACCCGACGGTCGTATAGCCTTGCTTGTAGGAATGTCCAGCATATGTGGCCACTGCGGTGACCGTGTAACTCTTCTCTTCCACATTTTGCGGATAGACAGTAAATGCCACGGATTGTTGTTCGCCTTCCTGTGCGGTGGCGAAATCCGCTGAGGCAGGCTTCGACTGCCAACCTGCGGGCAAGTCCAGACTGACTGTTCCCTTTGCAGGACCTTTTACATTGCTATGCACCAGAGCCGTGATTGTGAAGGAGCGTTTATCGAGGGGGACAATTCCGGCGCTTTGATTCATCGTCAGGGAAATGGCCGGGGCAACTGGCATGGGATCTTGTACCAGCCCGGGGCCAACGTCCCGCTTCACCGTCTGCACCACTTCTCCCAGATGTAACTCCACTCCTTGAAAGTCCATCGTGACCCAGGCATCCAGGGGATACGGCGTGAGCGGCAGGTTCAGATACTTTTTGTCGAGCACATCGTAATACGGCTGCTCGATATCCGGACGTTCAAAGTATGGCTGCGTAAAACCGGCATCGTCGGGAACGGTCACATGAAAACGGGCGTCCATGGCGTGATCGGCATCCAGAGGACCCGATACAGGATTGTCAGCCCCTGTCGTCCACATGGAGGCTTGAGTCGTTTCCAATGAAATGTTTTTTATCTGCACCGGCAGACTGCCAACATCCGCCACGTGAACTTTCACGAAAAATTGCTGTCCGGGAATTGCCATCTGGAAACTGGGCTGCGTCCCGAAAAAACGGGCGAAGGGGCCTGTGAGTGGGTGCTCTGGCGCTACGTGGGCCACAATCGATACACCCAGAGCCTGGCAAAGAGCGTCGTTGAATTGCGCCTGCTTGACTCGCAATTCGTGCAAGACGTTGTACTTCGCGGAATCGGACAGCGCGCTGTCGTTCACCTTCTGTACGAGTGCATTGGTTGCACTCAGCCCTTTCGCCAGGGTGCTGGCGATGCCGCCGGGATTGTTTGGTGAAAAATCGGTCATCGCCTGTTCGACCAACTGATTTATCTGCGTCAGTCCCTGGGTCAGAAAACCGTGCTTCTCACCTTTAGCAAGGCTGGCGATGCCCAACAGAGAAACGTCGATACCGCTGTAAAAGGATTTCTCCGGGCCAGTGACTGGAATGCGCGAACCAAAACGATGGTAGGCGGAGGAATCCGGGCCGGGATCGGGAATGGCCGGGCCACCGTTTTGCGACTTCTGAAAGCCGAGCCCTTCTCGCGCGATTTGTCGATAGCTCAAGCCGATGATGCTGTTTTCATCGCCAACCGGGATCGTGACGTCTGCGGAAACGGCACCCGGTTCCCATTTGCCTGTAATGTAGTTCTGCACTCCAGCCGGATACCAATGATGGTCGGCGTAGTCGTACAAGCCCTTAGGAGAAACGCTGCCCTCCTCCAGAAAAAATGGGACGTGGGCGTAGTCCTTCATCGGGTTCCATGGGCGAAGACCGGCCTTGATCTGATCGGGAAATACATTCGGATCGCCCGCGGCCTTAAAGACCTCCTGCGCCATCATTCCAGCAGCCTGATGTTGCCCATGCCCGTCGGAAGGGCCGCCAACAAAAACGGACGTGATGACCAGCGGTCGAGTGATCCGCACCACCCGAACGACATTGTAAAGAAGCCGATCTTCCGTGTACTTTTGTTTCGCCTCCGCCAGGCTCTTCGAAAATCCATAATCGGCGACGGTGGAAAAATACTGTTGCACGCCATAATAACGGTCCGCCTGGAGAAGTTCCTCCGTTCGCACCAGGCCAAGCGCATCCCACAGGTCGGACGACATCACGTTGGCGCCGCCCTCTCCGCGATTCAGCGTCAGCAACGCAACGCGCGCACCCAATCCGCGGGATTCGTACGCCAGCGTGGCGCCGTCTTCATCGTCGGGATGCGCGGTAATCATCAACATGCTCGCGCGCGTATGAAGTTTCAATAAGCTTTGCCAAAGCGCAGCTGCGCCACGATCTGCTGGAATGGCCAACGCATCCTGACGCGGCTGGATTTTCTCTGAGCGCGAAGTTTGCGCGCTCGCGCTATAAAAAGGAACAACGATTAGCGCGAGCGCAAGAAACCCAGCCAACACGGGGAAAGAAAATGCGCGAGCCTTCATCGGTTTTCTCCTAAGGCTGATAGGCAACGAAACGTGGATATTCCGCGACACGAATGCATGATCGTGTCGCGGAATATTTAGAAGTAAAGCTTCCCGGCAAATTGAATTTCGCGGGGGTTGGTGGTAGTACCCGTGCTCTTGCCAAACGCTCCCGGGGCTGGAATGGTGGCGTAGGGATTCTGGAAGCTCGGGTGATTGAATGCATTGAAGAACTCTGCGCGGAATTCAAGCCGGCGCTCGCCCATCAGAGGGAAGCTTTTGAACAGGCTCAGATCCGACTCGTTGAGTCCCGGGCCATGGTATGCATTGGGACGGCATGTGCCGAAATCTCCGGCTGCCGGAACGGCAAAGGCATTCGCGTTGATAAAGAAGCCAGGGGCATTGCTGCCGGCATATTCCTTTGGATTTTTGGAGGCTCCAGCAAAAGCATTTCCCACGCAGTTCGGATAGGAGGCATGGTTCGAGCCGGTATAGCTTTCATCCGGAGCCGATACAACGAACGGTATGCCGGTCTGAAGGCTGACAATTGCATTTGCCTGCCAGTTGCCGAGAAGCTCGGCCGTCTTGCTGCTATTGTTCATCACCCAACCGCCCTGACCAATGGGTAACGCCCAAGTGCCGCTAGCCACAAACCGGCTGCGGACGTCCTGCGCGGAGTTGCTCATTTCATGAGCGTAGTCATAGGCATTTTGCGGCGTTGAGCCTCCCGTCAGGTTGTCCACAAAGTCCGCCATGTTATGCGACCAGGTGTAGCTGATGTGATACATCAACCGATTGCTGAGCCTGCGCTGGAGATCGGCTTCCAATGCACTGAAATCGGTGTTGCCGTCATTGGTGGCCAGTTCCAGGAAGGAGTGATTGCCCGCGCCTAACAGCGCCGGAGTGGTGACGCCCTGAGTATTGAGGTTGGCATACGGGAAGGAAATAAGCGGAGACCCGCCGCTGAAGCCACTGAGCTGCCCCTGGTTGGCATTGCGCAGGCGGTTCTCTTTGCGTCCCCAGTTTCCGACATAGGTAAGGTTCAGCACCGTGTTGTTGCTGACCTGAATTTGCGGTCCAAAGCTGGCTTGCTCCACATAGGTGGTGCGCTCATTCGGATCCTGTGCCCGGATTTGCAGAGAAGGCAGAACGATGCCTTCGTCGATAAACTTCTGAGCAGGAAATCCATTCTTGAGCTGGAAAACCGGAGTGGTGCTGCCCTGGGACTGCGCGAGAGATACATCGAGCAACTGAGGTGGATTGAGCTGCAGCATGGATTCCGACCCGATGCGATTGATGAATTGATGGAAAATTCCAAAGCCACCGCGGAATACGATCGGAGGCGAAGGATGGTATGCGAATCCGACTCTAGGCGAGAAGTTCAGGTTGTCGGGATGGATCAGTGTGCGACCATAGATGCCGTTGTTGGTTGCCGTGACGATCTCTCCCCCATTGGCCGCGCTGAAGTTCGATGTCCGATTCTCGCGGTTCACCCAGAATGGAGGATACCGCTCGTAGCGAACGCCATAGTTGACCGTAAGGTTCGGCGTGACACGCCAAGTATCCTGCCCGTACACCGAATTGCCCCGTATGTAGTTATTTACTTCAAGGGCGGTTTCATAAATAGCTTCGCCTACATCTCCCATAAGATAGTCGGCGACGCCAAATCCCGATGTATTGCTGTAAATGCCGGTGGAAAGGATGACGCCTTGCGGGGCCTCGAGATCGAAAAAGTTCAGAGAATTCTCGTGATATTCGTAGCCAAACTGCAGACTATGATGGCCTATCAGTTTATAGAGGTCGTCGACGCCCTGAAATACCTGAGCTACCTGAAACTGCGGCCGGTAAATCGACGAACCGATTGTCGTCAGGCCAAAGATGTAATTCGGAGGGAGACCTGCCGTCTCCGGGCCGACCGGAATGCCGGTGAGGCCAAACTGCGGAGCATCGGAAACCCCAAGGGTGAGACCCACCGGATCGCTATGCGAAAAATCCCGAAGATAACCGAAATGTGCTGTGTTTACCAGCGAAGAGGATGGGGTGTATGTCCATCCCAAAGCCAGGGATTGATCATGGAGAATGTACTGCGTGGAAAAGTCGCCGTTCCCTGCAATGGGATTCGATGTCCATAAAGGCGACTGATAGTTGGAGCGGTCGAAGGCGTAGCGGCCAAATATCTGGTTCTTCTTGTTGAGGGTATGATCGATGCGCGTATCGAACGTCTTTGTATCGTTCGGAACAGTGGTCACAAACTGGTAGTTTGCGCTCCCGTTGAACGCGTTGATGTCGCCGTTGGGAGAGAGCTGCGGGGTGGGATCCGGATACAGGTTCATGATGGCCTGGCCCACCGGATCAATACAACCCTTTGCGACCACATTGTTGGTAATGCAACCTATCTGGTTGCCGGCTTCGGCCGTCATTGGAAAGGTAGAGGCCACCGCACTGAAATCTCCCTTTTTCATGTTCGGTGTGGGCACCGTGGAAGTCACCGTTGTAGCCTGGCTGCTCAGCAAAGTCTCAAACGAGACGAAAAAGAAAGTGCGATTGCGGTAGATCGGGCCGCCGACCGTACCTCCAAACTGGTTTTGGCTGAAGTGTCCTTTCGGCAACCCACCGTAATTGTTGAAGAAGGTGTTGGCGTCGAGCGCGCTATTTTGCAGGTAGTCCCATACGTCTCCATGGAAATGATTGGTTCCCGACTTGGTGGAAACATTGACGACCGCTCCGGCGGAGGTGCCGAACTCTGTCGAGTAGGTCCTGGTCTGGATCACGAATTCCTGCAACGCGTCCGGAGGCGGGATAACCGCCTGCGCTGATTGCTCCTGGAGGTTCTCCGATCCAGTGTTATTGTCGATGCCATCCAACTCATAGTAATTTTGCAGTTCCAGATTTCCATTGGCGCTGAAGCGTCCTTCGGCTGGGTTCGCCACTTCGGAATTGGCATCGTGAAAGACACCGGGTACAGTGAGCGCAAGCTGATCGTAATCGCGCCCGTTGAGAGGAAGATTGTTGATTGCATGGGAAGTCAGCACGCCTGTCACAGCCGCCGACTGCGTCTGGAGGCTTTGGGACTCCGCGCTGACCTGAACCTGCTGCTGCACCTTGCCCAGGGCGAGAGCAAAGTCTACCTGGACTCTGGACTGCACGTTGACGGTGATGCTCGACTGCACCACGGTGGAATAGCCCGGATTCGTCGCTTTAACGCTGTAGACTCCCGGAATGAGCTGCAATGCCTGGTACTCGCCGTCGGCGTTTGTCACGAACGACATGCTCACATTGGTTGCAATATCGGTGACGGTGACATGGGCATCTGGGACAACAGCGCCACTAGGGTCGCGCACGGTTCCCACGATCGAGCCAGTGTTAGTTTGAGCCAGTGCCAGGGTGCCCCCAAACCAGACCGCAAAAATGGCACAAAGGGCGATAGATACGAGCCTTGAAAATAAAGATGTCCTCACGCCAAACTGATTGATCTGCACAATTGCCTCCATAAAATTACATCGCCATGCTGTGTATCGACGGTCTGAACCATCGCGCCAGAAAGTGAACTCTTCGTCTGGTCGCCGTAACAGAAAATCACCGAATCCGAATACCCATTCTTACCCTGATCGTAACGAACGAAACTGCCACACATTTTTCCTTTGGATCAAGCTGGATCGATCCTGCACTCGCCAATTTTCGCAGAAACGAACCGGATAGCGGTCCATCCATTTCCTTTTCTAAGAAGCTCAAAAGGTGCACACAGATGCATCGCTTGTTCCTCATTCGGCTATTGGTTTACCTGTATAACATAATCGGTATCGTATGAACAATAGGAAAATTTTTCGATTCTTCGTGCCAGCCATCCTTCACATAAGTATAAGATTACAAATTATTTACTAAAAGACCCGTTATTTCCATCGAACGGAACCCTGTTAGAAATCTTCTATTTCTCGTTATCGGTGACGTTAATCGGGTGACCTGATCGAAAGTCACAACTGGGATCCCAAATCGTACGGTAACGTTCCGGGTTCTGGCTAACCTTTCAGTCTCTACCGGAGGTCCCATGGGAGGGTCGCGCGGCGACTTCCACCAGCACTTTGTAGATCATGTCCGTGCCCTCGGCGAGCGAGCGTATCGCGACCCGCTCATTGTCTCCGTGCATCCCCGAAAGGTCCGCTGCGGGAATTGGATACGGATAGATACCGTACACGGGAATTCCGCGGCCGCGCCATGCATCCGCGTCTGTTCCAGCTTGAAACAGATACGGCGTGACCGGTGCATGAAATTCCGCCTGGGCTTGCGCAGCCAGCGCTTTATATAAGTCGGTATCGGTAGAGGACAGTGCCACGTTGCTTTCTGCTTCGATGTGGGCGCGCAATGCTGGGATGTCATCTTTTGTGCCCGGAGCGGCTCCGCTCGCAAGCGTCACATCCACTGACGGATCATGAATTACAGATTGAATTTCCTGAATCACGTCGTCGATTTTTGTTCCCGGAATCAACCGCAGGTTGATTTTCGCTGCCGCCATGCCGGGGATGACATTGCCGCGAAAACCTGCAGCTAGATATACCGGTGCGATCGTATTGCGCATGATCGCGTGGAGTAACGAATTTTTGCTGATTTCTTTGTCGGCGGCGGCAACCTGCTCAGGATTTTTTCCGTTTACCAGGTTATAAAAGGCGGTCGACATCGGCGGCTGGCTTGTCTTCGCGAGCGTGAGAAAAAATTGCCGCGTACTGGGAATCAATTGCACTTTTGGGTCATAGTCGGCAAGACGATTCAGCGCCCTGGCAAGATGGAAAATCGCATCGTTGGGAACGGGCATGGAAGAATGCGTGGAAACTCCGTGAGCGGTCAGCTGCAGCCACACGGAAATTTTGTCCGCAGTCGAGATGCTGACGTACCGCACCTTGCCATCCGGATTTTGTATGATCCACCCTCCTTCGTTCAAAGCTGCCGCACAGTCAATCTTTGGGAAATAATGCTCGGCAAGCCATTCGGTGTTGTAGGGTCCGCTCTCTTCATCCGCCTCTGAGAGCAGGATGATGTCCCGATCCAACGGAACTTTATTTTTCGCCAGACGCATCAGCGCCTCAGTAAAGACTGCGAGCGAACCCTTGTTGTCGATGGCGCCGCGACCGTAGATGTATCCTCCTTCAACAACGCCGGCAAAGGGATCCACACTCCATCCGGCGCGTTCCACGCCCACGACATCAGCGTGCGCAGCCAGCAAAATCGGCTTTTTCGTTCCATTTCCTTTGAGCCGCGCAAGAAAAACGGATTTTCCCGCAGCCGGCGTTGGAATGATCTCCACCTGGAAGCCGAGCGGCTTGAGCTTTGCTGCAAGAAACTCGTCTACCTTCTCTTCATTGCCAGGAGGATTGCTGGTATTGATGCGAATAAGCTGCAGTAGCAGCTCTGCTGTCGGATTGGTGGGAGCTGTTTGACCCTGGCTTACTGTCGCAGTCAGGAAAATAAGTGAAAGAGCAAAACCAGCCTGGCATAGCTTCCACATTTTGTACCTCACGCTGCTGTTTATGATCTCTCTGTCAACTATATGCGCGCATCCAGCCGCATTATGGATCGCATGCGTTGGGAGCAGTAACGCAGTTGTACTGGAATTCCCATTTCACCGCAATACATCCGCCCGATGCATAATGAATGAGTTGTGCTACATACTGTCCCTTTGGTAGAGGATTCACTGCATGGCAGTTCGATTGAAAGACATTGCGCGTGATGTAGGCGTTTCCGTTGTCACCGTCTCGAAGGTTCTGCGGGGAGCAAGCGATATCGGCGAAGAAACGCGTCAGCGTGTCCTGAAGAGGATGGCCGAACTGAATTACCGGCCAAACATGATGGCACGGGGCCTGTCGAGTGGAAAGTCTTTCAGCGTAGGCCTTGTCGTTCCCGATCTGCTGCATCCATTCTTCGCCGAATTCGCAAAATCGCTGAACGGCGTGCTGCGCCAGAACAACTATGGCTTGATTCTTACTTCTTCTGAAGAAGATCCGGCATTGGAGCAGAGAGAGATTCGTACGGTGCTCGCGCGTGGCGTCGATGCTCTTTTGATCGCATCCTGCCAGCCAACGCTGCAAGGCTTTTATGGAATTGAGGACCAGCGGACACCTTTTATCCTGATCGACCGCAATTTTCCCAAGTTGCGCGCCAATTTTGTCGGCACCGACGACTACCGCGCCGGACACCTCGCCACACAGCATCTGCTGGATATCGGGAAACGGCAAGTTGCGCACATAGCGGGTCCCGAACTGGCCACCGGGCACGATCGGCTTCTAGGCTACAAGGCCGCACTTGCGGAGCATGGAATTCAGTTGCCCGATACCTATATTGTCGCCAATTCCCGGGTGGAGGAAACGGGCGAACACGCCGGCTATCGATGTATGCGCGAGCTTTTACAGCTGCAACCGCGTCCCGATGCGGTCTTCTGCTATAACGATCTGATCGCAATTGGCGCTATGCAGGCCGCACTGGAAGCTGGTCTGTCGATCCCCGGGGACATCGCCTTCGTCGGCTGCGGAAATGTACGGTATTCCGCCTATCTTCGTGTCCCTCTTTCTTCCATCGATCAGTCCACCAGTCTGCTCGGGGAGCACGCGGGAAATCTCGCTCTGCAATTGATTCGGGAAGGCGCGGCCGAGCCGAAAAATATTCAGGTGACGCCCAATCTGGTCATTCGCTCCTCCTCAGTTTCCGGATAAAAAAGATAAGCGCTATTCTCCAGATTCGCTTCTTTACAATCATCCCTCACCTGAATTTCTCCAGAGGCGCACGCAACTTGCCGCTTCCATCGCGCACTCAGATAAGCTTGTCGAAGGCTGCAACTTCTTATGGCTACGAATCGCCGCACCTTCCTCCAACTTTTGTGCAGTGGGGCAGTGACTGCGGCATTTCCTGCGAGCATCAGCCGCGCGTTGCCATTCTTCGACGCTCAATCGCTGAGATACTTTTGTCGATACGGTGGGTCCACATAGCGATTCACCGTTTCGGAATTCGTTTGTCTGGTCGCCGTGTTCCACTCCAGACGCTGCCAGGGAAACCGTTGTGCCAGGCAACCCAGCAAAAATGTTTCTGTGACAGGAGCTTGCAACTCAAAGCTGGACAGAGGAGCAGGGCCGCCCTTGCAGGCTGCAATCCACTCCAGCACCGCCAGGTCATGCATTTCATCCCACTCTTCCTGGTTTGGAGGGGGAGTAACAAACTGGCTGGATTCCGGGTAGACGCGCGGCGTATCACCATTGAATGCACCTAAAATGTACCCTCGATCTCCCACGTACATAACTCCTTCTCCTCCTTCCTTGAAAAATCGTTCATCCTCCACGCGTAATCCGGCTGGACGCGCAGGTTGCAAACCTCCGTCGTACCAGGTAAGACGCACCGGGCCGCGAGCCCCTTGCTGCGGAAAGTCCAGATGAACAATAGAAGCACCGGGATAAGTAACGCCGGAGGTCTGCGACGCCGTTGCTTCCACTGCCGTCGGTGGAGTCAAGCCAAGTATCTTGAAAATCCCCGCAAAGCTGTAACAACCCATGTCGCCAAAGGATCCGCAACCGAAGTCGTACCAGCCTCGCCATACGAAGGGCAGATATTCATGGCTGAATGGCCGCGGCTCTGCTGGGCCAAGCCACAAATCCCAATCCAGACCCTGCGGTACAGCATCCGTGGTGGAAGGTCGATCGATGCCCTGCGGCCATGACGGACGGTTCGACCAGTTGTGAACCTCGCGAACATTTCCGATTGCGCCCGCAGCAATCCATTGCGCAATCAATTTCGTCTCGCTCGTGGAAGGATTGTTCACCGTGATACCCGCGGCGACATTCATTTCCCGAGCGACTTGCGCTACCCGTTGCGATTCGCCGATCGTATGCGTCATGGGCTTTTGACACAGCACATGCTTTCGTTTGCGCATCGCGGCCATGGAGATGGGTGCATGCCAGTGATCGGGTGTCGCTATGTAAACCGCGTCCAGGTCCTTCTCTTTCTCCAGCAATTCGCGGTAGTCGTTATATGCAGTACAGCCTTTGTAGGTGCCCTTCGAGGTGCGTACTCCGTAGTATGCCTCGACAAGACGCTGCGCCGGCTCACGCCCTCCTGTTCCCAGGCTGGACCGGAAACTCCGCGTGACCTGTCTCTCTCCGGGCGATGCTAAATCTTGTCCCCAATTCGCAAATCCCGGCCCCAGAAGTTTGCGCTCGGCATTCAGCAATGCATTGGGCTCGTATTCCAGATAATTCTTGCTCTCCCGGTTGCAGTCGCAAACGGAAATGATCTGCACCTCCGGTCTGGACATCAGCTCCATCGTGATCGCCAATCCCTGGCGGCCCAATCCGATTGATGCAATCGTCACTTTATCGCTCGGCGCAATATATCCCGTGCCGCCCAGCACGTGCCGGGGAACAATCATGAAGGTTGCGGCTGTCGCGGCGGCTGCAACGGCAAATTCCCGACGCGTGATACCAAGGTCAGATTTTTCTTTCATAGACTTCCTTTAGATGGACTTCATAAGTTCATCGTAGACATGTTGAATATTCGCGGGGACATCGCCTTCGGCCTCCGCTTCGATCGAGTAGAAACCTTTGTAACCGGCCGCTTTGGCGATTTGAACGCACTGGCCCAGATCGAAATGAATCAGCCCGCCGGAGCCGTCCCCTTCCGTGTCCCGGGTATGGCAGATTGTCCGCGCTAAAGGAAACAACAATCGCAAACCACGTTCGCGTGTGGCTTGATCGGGCCAATTTCCGAAATCCGGCAGGGCGCCAACGCTTGCGCCGGATGCCTGCAGGATTCGCACCAGTTCCTCTGGATGTTCTGAACCGACACCACCGTGATTCTCAACAATCACGAAGAGATTTTTCGCTTTAGCGTAGGCTCCAAGCGTCTGATACGACTGAATGGTTGGAGACAGATTCGCACTGTCGATCTTGCCCGGGTCGCATCGCACGGAACGGGCACCCACTGTTTGCGCTACATCCAGCCAGGGCCGAAACAATGCGATGACATGTTCTCTATCGGTCGCATTCGGCGAGGAAAGTCCGCCTCCAACGGACGTTCCCGGAATATCCAGCGGGAGATTCACGATAGAGGAGTGAGCCCGCTTCAATCGGATATTCACTTCCTTGAGATATGAAGGTTCGGTTGAGGCGAAGTGCCCGGCAAGAATTTCCAGATGGTGCAGATGAAAACGATCCGCGATCATCTCAGGAAATTCAAGCAGGTCGATCGTTTTGCCGCCCGGCTGTTCTCTCGTATTTTCAAAATATTCATAAAAGCAATAAGAGGAAACCGCAATGCGCGCGCGTTTCGCAGCCTCCATGGATTCAGCGATCATCGATCTTGCACCGGCGGACGCAAGAACTCCAAGTATCGAACCACGGACAAATTGCCTTCGATCCATTTTCCCTCCTGTGTTCTCTGTCCTGTGCAGTTCGCAGGCAGATAGCGTGCGCGCGTCCGTTTGCCGCTTCAGAGAGAAGAAGGCGCAGGCGGTGGTGGCAGACGGAAAGACTTTTCTATCAGCCGGTAGGAACGCAACGGCATCTGCACCAGAAGCGGATTCGCCGCAGGGTTCAGCCAGCCCAGGACTTGTTTGACCTGCTGTTCCGGCATGGCCGTGCAACCCACGGTGCCCATGCCCGGCCCAGCCCAGATATGCATGAAGACGCAGGAACCGCCTTCGGGGCGAGGGTCGGTGGTATTGTGGTCGATGACAAGCCCCCAACGGTAGGCTTCACCGGCATCGCGCATATGTTCGGCGCTCTTCCAATCGACCGATACGGTGGAGCGATCCATCACCTGGTTGTAATAACGTGAGTGCGAATCGTCCACGCAGTCGATGGATGGCGTGAGGGGCAGATACGGCATCTTCCAATCGCCCGGCTTGTGGGGCGCGTAGCCGAAGGTAGTTCCAAGACGAAAGATTCCAGCAGGCGATTTGCGGTCTCCCTCGCGCTTTACAGGGTCATCGGCATTGCGTGCAGCAGGGATGGACACCACGCCAATGCCCCACCCCAATCCTTTTTTCCCGACGACGATGGTGATGGGATCTCCGGCTGCGCGCCACCGATCCCCCGGTGCCGAACGCTGATAGCGCTGCAGTCGGCCGCTCACAGCACTCCAGCCGGACGTTGTCACCACGATAAGCTGGGTCGAGTGCGCGAGAGCCGAAGATGGCGCTTCCTGGGCGAAGACAAGACAAGGAAGAACTGCCAGAAGACAGCAAACCAGAAATTTGCTTTTCATTCATGCCTCACAATTACGCTGCTTGGAATACAGGGTGAGTATAGTGACAAGCCAATGCGTTTCAAAAAGAAACCGCGAATCGGATCATCGAATGGAGATGGCAGCAAACAGCCGAATGATAAAGCACAGCCGATCGAGGAGTCGCGTCGTGATATGTATGAAGCAGGGATGACCACGCTGACTCGCTACATCGCGCCTGATAGAGTCTGTTTTCCATTCACTACAGAATGGACGAGGAGGCGTATGCATGGATCGTAGACAGTTCCTCAAAACTTCCAGTGTGTTGGCTGCCGGTTGTGCGTTGAATGCACCTCTCATCGGCGAGAACCTCACGACATCTCCGGCCCAGACTTTCAAACTGGACATTCGTCCAGTCGCGGTGGAATTGGCTCCGGGCCACGTCGTCCATACGATTGGCTATAACGGACACGCGCCGGGTCCGCTGCTCCGCATGCGGGAGGGAGTACCCGTGCAGGTGGACGTCACAAATTTCACTGCGAATGGAGATCTTGTTCACTGGCACGGCCTGCATATACCGTCGCACATGGATGGAGCATCGGAAGAAGGTTCGCCGATCATCTCGCCGGGAAGTTCGTTTCGCTACAGCTTTACGCCGTCACCCTCCGGTTCCCGTTGGTATCACACCCACATCCGGGCAGGCCGCGACCTGGCGAAGGGAACGTATACGGGGCAGTATGGTTTCCTCTACATCGATCCGAAACATGAGCCGGGAAACTACGATCAGGAAATATTTCTTGCCGTGCACCACTGGGAACCGTCTTTCACAAAGATGCAAGAGACCTGGAGAAATTGTCCTGAGATTTCCTATCAATATGCCTCTCTGAATGACAAGCTGCTGGGCGCAGGCGAGCCGTTGCGAGTCAAAGAAGGGCAGCGAGTTCTCTTTCATTTTCTCAATGCCAGCGCTACAGAAAATGTTTTGCTATCTCTGCCGCGGCACAAATTTACCGTGGTTGCTTTGGATGGAAACCCTGTGCCGCATCCCGCCGCAGTGGAAGTTCTTTCGCTGGCCGTTGCCGAGCGCGTCGATGCGTATGTCGACATGACGCAACCGGGCACATGGGTGCTGGGTTCAACCAGCCATCTGGAGCGTGAGAAGGGACTGGGCGTGGTGGTGGAATATGCCAACCAGACAGGAAAAGCCCAATGGGAATCTCCCAAATCGATCAATTGGCACGATGGACATTGGCAATTTGGGGATTGGCGCTACGGCCTGTTTTCCGATCAGGCGCCCATGCCTCCTGAGCCTGCGAAGCTGGTCACCATGCTCTTTGAAAAGAAAGCCGCACCCGGCAAGCATAAGGACAACGCGATGGGTATGGACACCTGGACCATCAACGGAAAATCTTTTCCGGACGTGCCTTCTCTCCACGTAAGTGAGGGTGAGCGATACCGGCTGCGCTTTGTAAATGCGACGGCCTGCGCGCATCCCATTCACGTGCATCGCCACAGCTTCGAGTTAAAACGGGTCGCGGAGGTGCCGATGGCTGGAATCCTGAAAGATACGGTCATGCTGCCTGCGTACGGTGTTGTGGATGTCGATCTGGTGGCGAACCAGCCCGGCCCCACGCTCTTTCATTGTCATCAGCAACTGCACATGGATTTTGGTTTTATGCAATTGATCGAATACGCGTGAGTCCCGGGAATCGATCCCGCGGGCCAACGGAACCAGTCGTCGCGAAATGGATGGGAGTCAATGAAGTCTTCGCCGCAAAAAAATGATGCAAGCAATACTCTGCTTGGAATGGACCAGAAGATCACGCGCGAGGACTACGTTTCTCCGGTATCGACGGCTGCTGCGGAAAACAATGGAGACGATCGTCGCATCTACGGTCTTACTGCGGAAGACTGGGACGGCTACGGTGGCGTCGGCGATTACAGCAGCGCAAACGGCAATACGCACAACACCATGGTTGCCGGGCACACCATCCGCGATGAAGTCTATAACGCATCCCTTGATAGCGCCGCTACAGCGGAGGAAACCTACGATTGTGTCGTTGTTGGCGGCGGCATCAGCGGCATGGCCGCGGCGCAGGCATTCATCCAGCATACGGAGCAAAAATCGTGCCTGGTGTTGGAGAACCACTCCATATTTGGTGGAGAGGCGAGGAGAAACGAGTTTGATGTGAACGGGCAACGCCTGATTGCACCCCAGGGGTCGGCGATGTTCTTTCCTCCGCTGCAGGGCTCGTCCCTGCTGGCGTTTTATCAATCCATGGGTTTCGATGGGCAGGGACTCGAATATCAGACATGGGGTGGCAGCTCCGAGGAAATTCCTCTGGAAAATACCACGTATGCCGGAGATGGAAAGAGCTTCGGCATGTTCTTCGGGCAACGGTTCGGGCATCCGGAAGGATTGTGGGTCGTCGATCCATGGGGCAAGCACCTGGAGGGAGCGCCTTTTCCCGCAGAGATAAAACGGGAGCTGCTTGCATCGAACACACCACGGGAATCTCAAGACCTGCAGCCAAAGATATACGGCGATGCCGCTTCGCGTGCGCTGGATCGCATGACCCAGGAAGACCGCATGATCCGGCAAGACGGCTTGAGCCGCGAAACCATACGAACCTACATGCCGTATGCTGCCAGCGGTGCGGGGGCGTCTGCCGATGCGATTTCGGCACTCGCCGATTTTATTCCTGACCTGCAGTACCCGTGGGACCAAAAACAAGGCAGCCAGATGTTTCCCGGCGGCAATGCTGGAATCGCGCGATACCAGATGAAGGCGCTGGTTCCTGACGCAATTCCCGGACCGTTGACGTTGCGCGGCGTATGTCGCGCACGCATCGACTTCGCAGCTCTGGATCGGCCCCACCAACCCGTGCGAATTCGTCTGCGCTCGACTGTGTTAGCGGTGAAGCATGACGGCGATCCTGCAATGGCGAAAACCGTGACTGTTACCTATTTGCATGAAGGAAAATTGCGCCGCGTACAGGCTCGTTCCGTCGTGATGGCCGGTGGATGGTCCACATGGCGTGTCGTTCAGGATTTACCGGAAAGTCATCGCGAAGCCTATCGGCAATTCTTCCGCATGCCGTGCCTTGTAGCCAATATTGCCCTGACCAATTGGCGCTTCTTAGCAAAGGCAGGCATGAGCGAGTGCTCATGGTACGAAGGGCTGGGATATTCGTTTGCCGTACGCAAAATGCCAATTTTTAGCCCTGCCGGGCCAACCATCAGTCCGGATTCGCCGACCGTGCTGACTCTGAAGATTCTTTTCACGGAACCGGGATTGCCGCTTCAGCAACAGGCAACACGGGGACGGATGAAGATGCTGAGCACGCCGTTCTCCGAATATGAACGCTCGCTTCGGGAGCAGTTCAGCCTGATGTTTGCACGCTGGGGCTTCGATGCGCGAAACGATATCGCGGGCATTATTTTGAATCGCTGGGGCCATGCCTATCTCTGTGCGCAACCGGGATTTTTCTTTGGTGAGAATGACGAGCCGGCTCCGCGCGAGATTTTGCGGCGCGCACCTTTCAACCGCATCGCGTTTGCCAACTCCGATCTTTCAGGAATTATGGACCATCGTGCATCCATCGGCGAAGCGCAACGCGCGGTTACCCAACTGTTGGCGTGAAATTTTCTAAATCGCCCTACACATGTTCTACAAAGCGCTGTTTGATCGTTTCGATCATGCCATCGCCCACATGTTTCCAAACGTCGTCGTTGAATATTTCCACTTCGATCGGCCCCGCATAACCCGCTGCTTCAACAGCCTGCCGCAAACGGCGAATCTCGATGACGCCGTCTCCCATGATGGCGCGCCCCATCAGGATTCCAGGCAGCGGCACAGGCCAGTCGGAAACATGGAATCCGACGATGCGTCCTTTGGCGCGTTCGATCTCATGGAACACTTCCGGGTCCCACCAGAGATGAAATACATCGACGACCACGCCCACCGCTGGATGATTGCATTGCTCGGCCATATCGTTCGCCTGCTTCAACGTAACAACGACAGAACGCTCCGCCGCGTACATGGGATGCAGCGGTTCGATTCCTACGACCACGCCAACCTTCTCCGCAACAGGCAATATCTCCGCCATCCCATCCAGAACAGTCTTGCGCGCGTCATCGAGCGTCTGCCCATTGGCGGGTCCCGCAACCATAACCAGCACGGGAGCCGCCAGAGCCGCTGCTTCTTCGACAGCGCGGCGACTATCCGCAATGCGTTCCCGTCGTGCTTCCGCAGTGGGAGCGGAAAACCATCCACCGCGGCAAAGGCTGGAAACGTGCAGGCCTGCGCCATGAATGATAGCGGCGGCTTTGACCGCATCGCCCTCCAGTTTGTGCCGCCATGCCCCGATGTACGAGATGCCGTTGCGCTCGCAGCCCGCGACGGTTTGCTCCAACGACCAGGGTTCCGTCGTGATTTGATTCAGGCTCAATCGTTCCAGCAAGCTCATGCAACCCCCGAAAGCGAAAGGACATTTCGCATGCGCTTCATTGCCAGATCCGGATCGCGCAATAACGCCGCTTTATCTGCGAGAACAAAAAGTTCACACAGATGAGAAATGGATCGCGCCGCTTCCAGCCCACCGATCATGCGAAAGTGCTTTTGAAATCCATTCAGGAATGCCAGAAAAACAACGCCGGTCTTGTAGTAATAAGTTGGCGCCTGAAATATATGTCTGGAGAGTGGGACGGTAGGTTCCAACAATTTCTGATAACCCTCCAGCTCTCCACGATCCAGTGCAGCCAACGCCAATGCAGCAGCCGGCGCGATTGGATCGAAGATGCCCAACAGCGCATGGCTGTATCCCTCGTCATCTCCACGAATCAGACGGTCATAGTTAAAATCGTCGCCCGTATACATGCGAACGCCGGCAGGAAGTCTGTTTCGCATTGCAATCTCAAGTTCTGCATCCAGCAATGAGATTTTGATGCCGTCTATTTTCGGCGCATGGCTGCGAATCACCTGCAGGCAGTTATCCATCGCCTCGGCAATCGTCTTCCCTCCCCAGTAGCCATCCAGTGCGGGATCGAACATAGGCCCCAGCCAATGCAGAATGACGGGTTCTCGCACCTGCGTCAGAATTTTTTCGTACACACGCGCATAGTCCTCGGCACTCTCTGCTGCGCGCGCCAGTGCACGGCTGGCCATCAGGATAATCTGGCTGCCTGCCGCCTCGACTGCTGCGCATTGTTCCAGGTAAGCATCGGTTACTTCATGCAAGGTTACATTTGCTGTTGGCGGCAATTGATCCGTACCCACGCCGCTGGCAATCTTTCCCTTGCTGGCTTTTGCGGCACCTACACTTCGCTGAATCAGTTCCAGCGCCTGCGGCCAGTCCAATCCCATGCCGCGCTGCGCCGTGTCCATTGCTTCCGCGACGCCAAACCCCAGCGACCATAAATGTTCACGATAGGCAATCGTCGCATCCCAATCGATGACGGGTTGCGTCAGCGGTTCGACAGTCCGTGCCGGATCGACGACGACGTGCGCAGCTGCAAACGCAATGCGCTTTTCAAAGCGCACATCCTTCGCAACACGCAAGCTGTTCCCGCTCAAGGTGTAGTCGTAGAAGGAACCGTCGGAGCGTACAAGCCGTAGGGTCTGCGCCATGTTTATGCCTCTAGCACGGGCACATCCAGCCACCGGCGCTCCTGCCAGGACTTCAGGCCCAGCTCCGCAAGCTGCACTCCGCGCGCACCTTCAAGAAAATCATGAGGGAACGGAGCACCCTCGACCACATGGCGAAGGAAGAGTTCCCATTGCACTTTGAAGCCGTTGTCAAAAGGCATATTGTCCGGCACATCCTGCCAGCTCTCGCGAAAGTTAAATGGATTGGGAACATCCGGATTCCAAACCGGGCGCGGAGTATTCACGCGATGCTGCGCCTTGCATTCACGCAGGCCCGCAATGGCGCTGCCCAATGTGCCGTCCACCTGCATGCTGAAAAGCTCGTCGCGATAAACACGGAAGGACCAGGATGAATTGATCTGCGCAACGATTCCTCCTTCCAGCTCAAATGTTCCGTAAGCAGTATCGTCTGCGGTGCACTTGTAAGGCTTGCCCTGCTCATCAAAGCGCTCTTTGATCGTCGTTCCACCCAGGCATTGCACTGCTCGCACCGCGCCAAACGTGTGGTCCAATACATACCGCCAGTGGCAGAACATATCGACGATGATGCCGCCGTCATCTTCCTTGCGATAATTCCAGGAAGGTCGTTGTGCCGGTTGCCAGTCTCCTTCAAAAACCCAATAACCAAACTCACCGCGCACAGACAAAATTTTTCCAAAAAAGCCGCTGTCAATCAGACGCTTGAGTTTGCGAATGCCGGGAAGAAATAATTTATCCTGCACCACTCCGTGCTTGATCCCCGCTGCCTTGGCTTTTTTGAAAAGCGCCAGAGCTACAGTGGAGTCCACGGCCAGGGGTTTTTCACAATAGATATGCTTGCCGGCTTCTATGGCTGCTTCCACGCTAGGCGCGCGCAACGCCGTCAACTGTGCGTCAAAGTAGATGGCATCCTTCGGATCATGCAATGCCTTCTTCAAATCCGTCGTCCATCGCAAATCGCCATGTTCCTTGGCAATCATCTCCAGCTTCGCGGCGTTCCGCCCCACCAGAATCGGGTCCGGCATCAGTCGTGAACCATCCGCGAGCACAACTCCACCCTGCGCACGAATCGCAAGAATCGATCGCACCAAATGCTGATTCAGCCCCATGCGTCCCGTGACGCCATTCATGATGACGCCAATGCGTTGCTCTTTCATCATTTCTCCAAAAAATAGTCTCAGCCGGCCGGAGCCACTTTACGAAATTGCAAAAAGATATCGGCAAATCCGCACCGAAGGAAGATTGGACGAAGAAATCGGTGCGCGATGGTTAGTGTAACGCAGCAGGTTGCATTGCAAGATGCCCGTGGGACGACGCTGCACTCCTTTAAAAGGGATACGCCGTGGCATGCTTCTTCATCGTCACCCACTGCCATTGGGTAAATTCTTCCCAGTCGCCCGGTCCTCCGATGCTCGATCCATTGCCGGATGCTCCACGGCCACCGAATGGATTCACGTGATCATCCTTCACCGTCTGATCGTTGATGTGCAGCAGTCCAATCTTCAGTCGTTGTCCCAAAGCCATCGCACGCCCAACATCCTTCGACAGAATTCCAGCCGCCAGCCCGTATGCCGACTGGTTGGCCAGGGCAACGGCTTCATCGTCGGAAGCAATCGTTACAACCACGGCAACCGGGCCGAATATCTCCTCTTCAAACGCACGCATCCCCGGGCGAACCCCGCTGAGCACCGTCGGCGCATAAAACAAATCTTTGTACGTTCCCCCCGCTGCCAGTTTTGCGCCCTGTTGCACCGCTTCCTGCACAATTGCATGCACGCGATCCCGCTGCCGCTGATTGATCATGGGGCCAATCGCTACCTGTTCCGTTGCCGGATTGCCAATGCGCAAACCCTTGGCCTTTTCACTCAGCTTGGCAGTTAGCTTCTCCGCAATGGCCGCATGCGCAAAAACGATTCCCGTGGACATGCAGATTTGCCCTTGAAATAAATAACTACCCCAGGCCGCGTTCGATGCGGCGACATCTACATCGGCATCGTCCAGAACGATCAGCGGATTTTTACCACCCAATTCCAGAGCCACCTTCTTCAGATGCCGACCGCAGATTTCGCCCACCTTGCGGCCCGCTGCCGTGGATCCCGTGAACGAAACCATGCTGATGTTCGGATCGGTGCAAAGCGCTTCGCCAACATCCGCGCCACCCGGCAGCACATGCAGCAGGCCCTCCGGCAAACCGGCTTCTTCAAATACCTTGGCAATAAATAACCCGCCGCCGATCGGCGTCTGCGGATCTGGCTTCAGAATGACCGCATTGCCAACAGCCAGCGCCGGGGCGACCGCGCGGATCGAGAGAATCAACGGAAAATTGAATGGTGAAATCACAGCAATCACGCCTCGCGGAACGCGCTGCGCAAAATTGAAATTCCCCGTCATCTGCGGCAGCACCAATCCTTGCGGCTGCAGCGGCATGCTAGCGGCTGCCTGCACTATGTGCGCTGCCGCGTGCACCTCGCGCTGGCCTTTTGCAAGCAGCCCGCCGGTTTCGCGCGCGATAAAAAGGCTCATCTCCGGCACGGCCTTTTCGAAAATTTCAGCCGCCTTAAAAAGGATGGCTGCACGATCATTCGGCAGCATCGCAGCCCACTTCGCCTGTGCCACCAATGCGGACTTCGCAGCAGTCGCCACTTCATTTGGAGATGCCGCGCCCACTGTAGCCAACACCTCACCCGTAGCGGGTTCGATGACGTCGATGGTGCCTGCGGAACCCGCACGCCAGCCATCACTGTAAAGCTTGTTCGTCCACACGGTTTCAGCGGTAGGAATCGATGGGGTCGTTGTCATTGCATCTCCTTCATAAATTTTCTGGCGCTCCTGCTGAACGAAGAGGGAGCTGCGGTTTGCCGCAACGGTACAGCAGTTTTCTGTCGGTGTGAAAAATAATAGATTTAGCGGAACCTACCTGTCCAGAATACCGTTGCCCCAGGCGCAACGTTTCTATATAAGAAGATGCGTTCCTCCTCGCGTCTTCGCAATCCGACTGCCCGCCTCTATCCATTTCACATCTGGGCAACCCTATCAACACCCGAAAACCTACGTAAATGCTGAACTTCCGTTGGCAGTCCGTATAGAGACAGATACCATGCTCGTAGACGCCGAGCCCATTTGCAAGTGACAGGAGAAAATAATGCCAGCTCCGGTGATGCCAACTCCAGTGAACCCTGGCCCTCCACCCGACATTGGTCTCTTAGGTGCGTTATCCATTGGAATCGGCGGCATCGTCGGCGGTGGGTTCTTCGCAACCTTTGGACTCGCCGTGATGGGGGCACGTGGAGCGACCTATGTATCGTTTCTGGTCGGCGGCGCAATTGCCTTGATCACGGCTTACTCCTATGTGCGATTGACGCTTCAGTATCCCAGCTCTGGAGGCACCGTAACGTTCGTGCGGCTGGGGTTCGGTACTGGTGTGCTCTCAGCATCCATCAACGTTTTGCTGATCCTGTGCTACGTCGCCATCATGGCCGTGTATGCACGAGCTCTTGGAGCCTATTCGGTTTCTTTCCTGCCACCCGATCAGCACGAATTCTGGACGCGTGTTGTTGCGTCGGTAGCCATCCTATTTCTCGCTCTTGTCAACTTTGCCGGTGCGGAATTGATGGCGCGCTTTGAAGACGTGTTCAATGTAGGAAAACTCGGCATTCTTGCCATCTTCATCGTTGGAGGCTTCCTGCTGGGTCATCCGACTTGGGGCCGGCTCGGGATCGGCGAGTGGGTCTCCACAACAACAATCATTTCCAGCGGCATGGTGGTTTTTCTCGCTTACGAGGGCTTCGAGCTCATCTCGAACGCGGCGCAGCGCATCCAGAATCCCGCTCGTACACTGCCGATTGCCTTCTATGGCAGCGTTGTGACGGCGATCGTGATCTATGTGCTCGCGACAATTGTTGCAATCGGACACATGCCTTTTCATGACATGAAGGCTGCCCGCGACTTTGCGTTATCCGCAACGGCGCAGCGCTTTTTGGGTTCCTTTGGATTTGGATTGATGGTATTCGGCGCTGTCTTTGCCTCCGCCTCCGCGATCAATGCCGATTTCTTCGGCGCAGAAAAGCTACCCGTCATGCTGGGTGAAAATGCAGAACTACCGAAGATATTCACTGTGAAGATCTCCGGCAGAGCTGTTTACAGTATGGCTGCCGTTGCGCTTCTCGCCATCGTGACGGTTTATGCACTCGGACTGCAGGCTTTATCCGCAGCCACCAGCGGTGGCTTTCTCGTCGTGTTTGCAGCCGTCAACTTCGTGAACTTCAAGCTTGCAAAAGAAACAAACAGCCGCGGATGGATCTCTCTTGTCGCAGGCTTTCTATGCATCATCGCCTTTGGCATTATGCTGTTTCAGTTTGCGGCCGATCCTAAGAGCCGGGAATCTGCCTACGCCATCGTCGGAATCATTCTCCTCTCCATCGTCATCGAACTGGCATCTCGTTGGCATCGAGTCGAACGGATGCGAGCCCGGTCGTAGAATGTGTTTCAGGGCTGTCGTTGCACAGAGTATGCAACAGGACGCGAGGAATAAAATGAACCGTAATTTTTCAGGCAGAGTGATCTTGGTAGCCGGTGGCACCGGTGGACTGGGCCGTGCGGTAAGCCTGGCATTCCTTCAGGAAGGCGCGACCGTCGTGGTCCCATATCGCCATCGGGAAGAATTTTCCACTTTGCAAAGCGCGGCTGGTGTGAACGGCTCATCGTTGGAAGGGCAATCCGTCGATGTCACCGAGGAAGCTGCCGTAAGCAAATTCGTCGATGGAATCCTTGCAAAACATGGCCGGCTGGATGCGCTGGTGAACACCGTTGGCGGCTACGCTGGCGGCGTGAAGTTGTGGGAGATGGAGACAAAGGTTTTCGATCAGATGCTGGCACTCAATCTGCGCGCGGGCTACGTGCTGTCGCGTGCCGCAATCGCGCCCATGCTGCAACAGAAGCATGGAACGATCGTGAACGTTGCGGCAAAGGCAGCCTTCGATCATGCTGCCGGAGCGTCCGCCTATGCTGCGTCCAAGGCCGCTGCGTTGGCCATGATCGATAGTCTTGCAGCAGACGCAAAAGGCACCGGCGTGCGTGTCAATTCCATTCTTCCCAGCATCATCGACACAGCGGCCAACCGGCAGGCCATGCCCAGCGCCGATTTTGCAACCTGGCCCAAGCCGGAGGACATCGCGCGCGTCATCCTGTTTTTGTGCAGCGATGATGCCAAAGTGATTCATGGAGCCGCCATCCCCGTCTATGGTGATAGCTAGGTGGGCGATAGCTGAAAGATTCCTCTAAGCAATGCAAACAGCAAGTCCTGGCAGCATCGCCCGGAACAAGGTAGACTCCCAATTCTGGAGGCCAACATGTCCATTCGCCCCGTCAAGCGGCTCATCAAATCCAAGCCAACCCTGGAAGGCGCGGGCGTGCATCTGCGCCGTGCCTTCGGCTTCGACAATACCTCCGACTTCGACCCGTTTCTGCTGCTCGACGATTTCCGCAATGACGTTCCCGCGGACTATCTGGCTGGCTTTCCCTGGCATCCTCACCGTGGAATCGAAACCGTCACGTACGTCCTTGCCGGAACCGTGGACCACGGCGACAGCATGGGAAACCACGGCACCATTGGAGCCGGTGACATTCAATGGATGACGGCAGGCAGTGGGATCATCCACCAGGAAATGCCCAAGGGCGATCCGGCGGGACGAATGCATGGCTTCCAATTGTGGGCGAACCTTCCCGCATCGCAAAAGATGACCTCTCCGCGTTATCAGGAGGTGAAGGCATTCGACATTCCTGAAATCAAAGACGACGACGGCACCGAGGTCCGCGTCGTCTGCGGAAGTTTCTGGGGAAAGGTTGGCCCCGTCGATGGCATCGCGACCAATCCGACCTACATCGACGTGTCCATTGCTCCGGGCCGCAGAAAGACACTGCCGGTGGAGACCATGCGTCATGCGTTCGCCTATGTTTTCTCCGGATCGGGCAAGTTCTGTAATGCCTCTGGCCCGCTCGCCGTTCCCACCGAGGGAGTGCAGTGGCTGGATACTGCGCCGCCTTCGATCGCAGACAATCGCTCCCTCGTTCTGTTCGATCGCGGCGACGAAGTCACGGTGCAGGCCGGAGACGATGGCATCCGCTTCCTGCTCGTCTCGGGAAAACCGCTCGAAGAGCCCGTGGCATGGTACGGCCCCATCGTCATGAACACGCAGGAGCAATTACGGCAGGCGTTCAGCGAACTGGATCAGGGAAATTTCCTGAAGCAGCCATAACAGTTACTCCAATTAAGGATGAAATATTGATTTGGGTCTTGCATTGCTGGGTCACCCGGCTCAACCATGTATCTCGTTCAATTCCATAGATTCCATCCATAGATAGAAGCGCGGCGCTCATCCCACTTTCCATTGCCGTCTGTCTGCCGTGCTGAACTCATTTTTTTGATGACAGCAACATTGTTGCCAGTCTCATACTCCTATCGACGCTGGTTCTCCCAAACTATTTACTTCCTCTCTAAATCCATTGTCCCCACTCCACCGTTATCCACGTGAAGGGCAACAAGCAACTCGAATTTAGAAGAGGTACATCGTGGATAAGCTGGATCTGCTCATCAAAAATGCAGTTTCTCGCCGCACGTTTCTTTCTGGTGCTGGAACCGCGGCCGCTGTCACCCTAATCGCAGGATGCGGAGGCGGCAGCACACCTGCACCGACCACAACACCCACCCCAACCACAACCCCAACGCCACCTGCAATTACGGATGCGGATATCCTGAACTTCGCCCTCAATCTGGAATACCTTGAGGCTGAATTTTATCTGCGTGCCGCTACCGGAACTGGCCTCTCTTCTACCGATGCCGGTGGCTCCAGCGCTGGCTCTGTTACAGGCGGAACGCAAGTCAGCTTCCCAACGGCTGCGCTCCAGCAGTACGCGGTTGAGATTGCGCAGGATGAATTGGACCACGTTCGCTTCCTCCGCAAGGCGCTTGGCTCCGCTGCGGTGCCACGGCCCACAATTGATCTGACCAACAGCTTCAATGGATTGGCCAGTGCCGCCGGCATCGGCAGCACCTTCAATCCTTTTGCGGACTCGAATAGTTTTCTGGTCGGTGCTTTCGTTTTTGAGGATGTGGGCGTCACCGCCTATCACGGCGCGGCAACGCTGCTTACCAACAAGACATATCTGACCGCAGCCGCAGGCATCCTCGCCGTCGAAGCCTACCACGCAGCGGAAATCCGGTCGCTCATCTACGGCCTTTCTGTCTCTTCCGGCGTTAGCACCTATCTGACGGACGCCAACAAGGTCTCCGCCGTGCGTGCAGCGCTTGGTGGCGGCAATGAGACGCAGATCACTGGCATGAACATCGTAGCCTGTGCCCCCACCACGGCAATCGCATACGACCGGACGACCGATGAGGTGCTCCACATCGTCTACGCGACAGGGGCCGGAGTAGTCACGAAGGGCGGATTCTTCCCTAAAGGACTCAACGGCACCATTACAGCAACCGCTTCTTAAAGGACGGAAACCCATGGCAAACGCAGAAACTCAAAAGGTAGATTCAATCCTCTCCAGTCGCCGTGCGATGCTCGTCCTCGGCGGTACCGCTCTGGCCGGCCTGGCATTTGCAGGCAAGGCACAGGCACAAAGCACCATCAACGATAGCGATATCCTCAACTTCGCTCTGAACCTTGAATATCTTGAGGCTCAGTACTACACGCTCGCCACCACCGGCAAAACCATCGATCAGGTTGGCATTGGCATCACCAGCGGATCGGGAGCAGCCGGAGGCACCGTTACGGTAAAGTCCAACCCAATGGTTCCCTTCGTCAGCACGGTCATCGCAGGATACGCTGCCGAAACTGCGGGAGAAGAACAGAAACATGTCTCGTTCCTGCGCAGCGCTCTCGGCATGTCTGCCGTGGCCATGCCCAACATCGATCTGTTGAATAGCTTCGCAGCTCTTGGTACGCTCATTGGCGTTCCGGGCTTCGATCCCTTCGCCAGCGATCTCAACTTCCTGCTTGGCTCCTATATTTTTGAGGATGTCGGTGTCACGGCCTATCACGGTGCGGCCGCGCTACTCACCACTCCGGCCTACCTCGATGCTGCAGCCGGCATCATGGCGGTCGAAGCCTATCATGCAGGCCTTGTTCGCACCGTACTCTATGGCATGGATGCAGCCACTCCATCCGCAGGCATCAATGGTCTCGCGACCAAGATCTCCGGTGTCCGCGCAACACTCGATGGAACAGCTGCGTCTACTCCGGATGACGTCGGCCTCGGCACGGTTTCCGTAGCCCTCAACGGCAGCTCGGCAAACCAGACCGCCGCTACCGTCGTCAATGCGGATGCCAATGCGCTTGCATTTGCGCGAACCACAACGCAGGTTCTGGCGATTGTTTACGCCAGCGCCAGCGGGACCCCGGGCGGCTTCTTTCCCGCAGGTCTGAACGGCACCATCAAATAGCAGCCGTGAAACGCCGGAAGCAACCATCCTCTCCACGATGACAGTTGCTTCCGGCGAATTTTTTCTCGTTGCTTTTCCGCTTGCCATCATTTTTGTGCCATCCGTTGCCCTCATGGACTAACGTTGTAGCTGAGAGATCGACGAAGCCGAGGATGACGATGCTGCAAAATCACTCCAGGAGAAATCTCCTGTTTTTGTGCCTTTTGATTTTCCTTGCCTGCGAACTACTTCCCTCCACAGCACGGGCCCAGGCTAATACCCAGGCCAATCCCCAGCCCAACGCATCCGTTCCCGCAAAGGATCTTTCCGCCCTGCAGTGGTGGCTGGTAGGCCCCTATCGCGGCGGCCGCGATGTTGCCGTCGCCGGCGTACCCGGAGATCCCCGCACCTACTACGTCGGTGCAGTTGGCGGTGGATTGTGGAAGTCCACCGACGGGGGCGTTGTCTACAAACCAATCTTTGACGCGGAAGATGTCGCGTCCATCGGAGCGATTGCCGTCGCTCCCTCCGATCCGAATATTCTCTATGTCGGAACCGGCGAAGCGGACATGCGCTCCGACATCACCTTCGGCGACGGCGTCTACAAATCCACCGACGCAGGAAAGACATGGACCAACATTGGCCTCAAGGACACCCAGCAGATTGGCCGCATCTGGATTGATCCCAAAAATCCGGATCATGTTCTCGTCGCCGCTCTTGGACACGCCTATGGCCCGAACCGGCAGCGCGGTGTTTTTCTGACCGAAGACGGCGGCAAAAGCTGGCAGCAAGCTCTCTATAAGAATGCCGAAACCGGCGCGATTGACCTGGACGGCGTGCCGGGAAGTTCCAGCGTCATCTACGCTTCCATGTGGCAGACGCATCGGGTTCCCTGGACGATCTATGCGCCAACCAAAGGCCCCGGCAGCGGACTCTACAAATCCATCGACGGCGGCAAAACCTGGACCCAGATCACCGGCCACGGCTTGCCGGATGGCATCTGGGGACGAAGCGGGATTGCCGTCGCTCCCGGCACCGATGGCAAACGCGTTTACGTCATCATCGACGCGCCAAAAAGCGGCCTCTATCGCTCCGATGACAGCGGGCAGACATGGACTCTCGTAGGAACCGATCCGCGCATTCGCCAACGCATGTGGTACTTCAGCGGCATCGCCGTCGATCCTGAAAATCCCGACGTCGTCTATCTGTCCAACGTCGCCATTTATCGCTCCACCGATGGCGGCAAGAATTTCATCTCCTATAAAGGTGCTCCCGGCGGCGACGACTATCACTTTCTGTGGATTGATCCCACCAATGCGAACCGCATGATCTCCGGCAGCGATCAGGGCGCCACCATCAGCATCGACGGCGGCCACTCCTGGAGCAGCTGGTACAACCAGCCGACGGGTCAGTTCTATCACGTCTCCGTCGACAATCATTTCCCCTATCGCATCTACGGCCCGCAACAGGACAGCGGCTCCATCGCCATCAATAGCCGCGGCGCCAACGGCGAAGTCACCACGCGCGACTGGTGCGGCGCCGGCGGAGACGAGAGCGGCTACATGCTGCCCGACCCGCACGATGACAACATCGTCTATTCCTCCGGCACGGGCGGCGGTGTCAATAAATTCGATTGGCGCACGCGCCAGGTGCAGGATATCTCTCCCACCCCACACATCGAAGTGGCGACGAATATTTCCAAAGAGCCCTACCGCTATCCCTGGACGCCGCCGCTTGCCATCTCTCCGTTGCCGCCCTACACGCTTTACGCCGCGGCACAGATGGTCATGGAAACCAGCGACGGCGGCAAGAGCTGGCAAACCATCAGCGGCGATCTCACCGGCTCCACGCAGACATCCAGCCAATCCGACGATGCCTCGAACGAAGCAGCCAATGCACCCGCTACCATCCAGAACACTGTGGCCCTCGGCTACGGCGTCATCAACACCATTGCACCGTCGCCCATCCAAAGCGGTCTCATTTGGGTAGGCAGCGACACCGGCCTCATTCATCTGACGCGGGACAACGGCAAGACGTGGAGCAATGTCACTCCGAAAGGGCTGCAGCCCTGGAGTTTGATCGGCATCATCGAGGCCTCGCACTTCGATGCGGGAACGGCGTATGCGACCGTCGACCGGCACATTCTGGATGATTACCGTCCGTACATGTATCGCACGCGCGATTACGGCCAGACATGGCAGTTGATTGTGAATGGTCTTTCCGCACCGGCCTACGTCAACGTTGTGCGCGAGGACACCGAACGTAAGGGACTGCTCTTCGCCGGCACGGAGCTTGGCGTGGATGTCTCCTTCGATGACGGCGATCACTGGCAGTCGCTGCAACAGAACCTTCCGCCCGCCTCCGTTCGCGATCTTGCGATTCATGGCGCGGACCTGATCGCCGGAACCCATGGCCGTGCCTTCTGGGTGCTCACCGACTTCAGTCCGCTGCGGCAGATGTCCCCTGGCGCAGAGAATGCCAATGCTGCCTTGTTTGCTTCTCCCGTGGCCTATCGCGTGCGCCGTGTGCCGTTTGAAGGCACACCGTTTCCGCCGGAGATTCCCAAATCCTACAACCCGCCCGATGGTGCAACCATCAGTTATCTGCTGCGCGACAAGCCCGCGCAACCAATTCAACTGACTATTCTCGACGCTCACGGCAACGTGGTGCGGCAATATTCCAGTCTGCCCCTACCGCCGCTGCCAAGAAATAAAGCGGACTTTCCGGATTACTGGCTCAAGCCGCCGCAACATCTCACCACCGACGCAGGGTTGAATCGCATCGTCTGGGACCTTCGCTACGACGGAGCGCCCGGCAGCGGAAATCCCTTCTCTACCGGCGGTCCTATGGCCGTGCCGGGACAATACACTGTTCGGCTCACGGTCGATGGCACCTCCTACACGCAGCCGTTGACCGTCAAGCTCGATCCGCGCGCGCCGGTATCGCAGGCGGCACTGGAGCAGCAACTCGCCTTCGGGCTGAAAGTGCGTTCCGCCAGCACGCAGGCGCACCAGGCGCTCGCACAAATCAACGAAGTGGAAGCAAAGCTTTCCAGGTCTCCAAAGAATGCAAGCAGCGCGCAAGCGAAGCGGCTGCAAAAGAAACTCGATGCTCTGGCGCGAAGCAATGGTGAGGAGTCGCCCAACTCATTGTCAGCCGTTGCCGAAGACTTGCAGGACATCGGCAGTTCGGCAGAATCCGCCGATGCTGCCCCGACCGTGATGCTCCAGAATCGCTATGCCAAAACAGACGCCGAACTCAACCGGCTTCTCGAACAGTGGAAGCAGATTCAGTCTACCGATCTGCGGCAACTGAACGCCGCGCTGCGGCGCGAAGGCATGCCCATCCTCACCTTCCATCCCCATGCAACGCAGCGGGACGCGCTGCAGTATCAGATTTACGCCGGAAAAATGGAGAACGACTGACGCATCGTTTTGCGGCATCAACGCGATGCCGCACTCGCCGATGTCGCACTCGCATAGTGCGGCATTGTTTTCTGCGCAGGCGATAACAGGCTCACGGTTACGGCCACACTGGCGGCAAGAAACGGAATCGATCCCAGCACCCACATCAGCACACCCGCGGCAACCTGGTCCTGCATCGGGGTAATGGCGATGGGCCGTTGCACCAGCGCGTAGACGGGATAAAACAAATGTCCGGAGAACGCCAGCAGCGCGCACAGAATCGTGTTGGCAACGTCGGCCGTCAGCAGATAAGGCAGCAGAAACCATCGCGGCCGCCGCGGCTTGCTGGGCCATGGCCGTATCACCGGCCACCAGAACAACAGAGACGTAAACAGAAAGCAGGCATGCTCTACCTCATGCCAGTTTTCCGAACGCACCGCCAATTGAAATGCCGGTGGCGTGTGCCAGCCAAAGAACGCCACGATCATCACGATCCACGCGAATGCTGGCCGCGTGATCGCACGTCCCAGGCGATGCATTCTCGGCGAAGCAATCACGGGTGCCAACCCGGCGCGCATCGTCCACTTGGGCAGGCCGCGCAAAATTGGAACCATCGGCCAACCCAACAGCAATAACGGAGGCGCGACCGACATCAACGTCAAATGCTGCATCATGTGCACACTCAGCAGCACGTCGTCGAAGGCATCCAGTGGAGAACCCAGCGCAATGTAAATGGAACCCAGCCCCGCGACAAACATCACTAGTCGCCAGACCGGAAATTGCCCCGGACGTGTGCGATGCAGAATGCGCCATCCGCGAACGTACAGAATCAGCCCTAACAGCGAAAGCAACGTAGGCACCCACGGCAACGACCACGCCGTGAGCACCGATCTTTCCAGCGGAGACATGGCTACGGACTCGCAGGCTGCGGCGCGTGGCCGTGTTGCTGCGATGTATCTTCCGCCGCCGGCTGGCCGCTCGGATGCAGCGTATCCAGAAACCGCACCAGCGCCGTCGTCTCTGCCGGAGACAACTGTTTTCCATACGCAGGCATATTTCCGCCTCCCTGCAGCACCTGGCGAATCATCTGGTCTTCCGTCAAACGTGTTGCCACATCATCCAGTGCGGGTCCGCGCATGCCGCCCACGCCGCCCAATGCGTGACAATCGCGGCATTGCTTGTTCTGAAACACAACCGCACCCTGCCGCTCCAGCGGCGTTCGATGTTCCAGGTATTCCACCGGAACGGGATCGCTGCTCCACGCCGACATGTGCGGACTCCACGGAGTATAGGTACCCAGATGCGTCAGCGTTCCCCACGCGATAGCGATCACCATCACCGCCAGCACCGCGACCGGACGCCGCGACCAGTGCTTCTCACCCTCACCCGCATAAAAAGGCAGAAAGACAAGAATAGCGACGGCCAGCACCGGAACAATCAGCATGAAGGGCGTTTCCAGGCTTGGAGGAAGAAACGCGAGGATGGAATAGATCCACAGGAAAAAGAAGTCCGGCTTTGGAACGGTCTGGATAATGCTTGGGTCGGGCATGCCGCTGGGACCAAACGGCCCAAAATAAAACGCGCACACCGCGACAGCCAGCAGGATGGCGCCGGAAAAAACAATGTCCTTCCAGACCGCATCCGGCACAAAAGGAATTCCATCCTTGCGCACCAGTTCTTTGTATTCCTGAATGTATGTGCTGCGGCGAACAACGCGGCCCGGCATCGGCCACTCGTTGATGCCCAGCTTCAACACCATCCAGACGTGCAGCCCAACCAGCGCCAGCAACATTCCCGGAATAATAAAAACGTGCAGCGCAAAGAATCGTGTCAGGGTGGCGCCGGCAATCGTCGGGCCACCCAGCATAAACTGCACCAGCCATCCGCCGATCCACGGCACCCGCGCCAGCATCGATGCGCCAATGCCCAGCCCCCAGAATGCATCCTGATCGAAACGCAGCACCTGGCCGGTAAACGCCATGCCCAGCGTCAGCAGCAATAGAAAAACCCCCACCGTCCAGGTCAGTTCGCGTGGAAATTTATAGGCTCCGAACAAAAAAACCTGCGCCATGTGAATCAGCACCACGGCGACCATAAAGTTCGATCCCCATCCGTGCATGGCGCGCAGGAACCATCCCAGCGGTAGCTGATGGTTCAGCACCTGCAGGCTGTTCCACGCATGCCCGGCAGAGGGAACATACACCAGCGCGAGCAGAATGCCCGTAAAAACCTGGAAGATCAGCAGCGTGAAGCTGGCGCTGCCAAAGACGTACCACCAGCTCGCCGTCTTGCGCGGTACCGGGTGCGTGGTCTCTTCCACCACAAAATCCTGCAACTGCACGCGGCGATTGACCCATTCATATATCTCTTTCAACCGACGCATGGTTTCGAATCCTTCCCATCGATCTGGTACAGGCGCGCTTCATTGGCAAGCGTCGGCATCTGACCGGCATCGATCATCAACTCACCGTTGACAACCTTGTAGGGATACTCAAACAAGCCGCGCTCCGGTGGTCCTGCGGCCTGGGAGCCATCGGCATAGTAGGCGCCGCCATGACAAGGACACAGGAAGAGTTGCGACTGCGCGAACCATCGCACAGGACAACCCAGATGCGCGCAGTTGATGGCAAACACCTGAAATTTTTCTTCGCTCACATGGCGCACCCAGCATGCGGTCTTCGCCGTCATGCCGTCCCACGGATGTCCGGACGGATTCATGAATTCCGCCAGACGCGTTTCGCCTGCAGGAAACGTACCCATCGCGCCCAGAGAAATCCACGAGCGATATCCATGTTTTTTTACAGGCCCTAAAAGATATCCGAGGACAGGAACCGTCACGGCAAGACCGACCGCGGCGTTGAACGCCACGCCTAACTTGACAAGAAACCATCTTCTGGAAAGGTTGCGGGCATCCTGTTTGCTATCGGTTTCCTTCTTCGGTTCGTCGGGAACCGGATCTTGATGGCTCATTTTGCCCCTCCGTGACTGCCTGCATGGGCAGGTTGCATTTGGGTGGTTGGCTGCGCGGGAGTTGGCTGTGTCTCTGCCGACGGCGTCACCGGCCGTTGCGAAGCAAGCCATGCCACCACGTCCGCAATATCCTGCTTGCTCATCGGCGCGCCCGGTATTCTTTCGCGCCAGTCCGGCATGCCGAAATCAGGACGGCCCGTGATGACGATCGTGCGCAGCACCTGGTTGTTCATGAGCGATAGAAAATTTTTGTTCGTAATGGGGCCCGTCCCGACGGAGGGAGCATTCGCCTCGTCATGGCACATGGAGCAGTTGTTGTTATAAACAATCTCTCCGCGTGCCACGTCCCCCGTCATGTCGGCCTTGTAGGACGGAAAAACAACCCCGGCAAACTGCGCTGGCCTGGCCCAGTGGGCGCGCATTCCCTTTACCAGCGCATCCACCTGTTGGTCTGTCAGCATGCCGCCGGCCGATTGCGCAAACGCGGGCATCAGCGTTCCCTTCAAACCTTGCGCGATGGTATTGCGCAGCGTTGCGTCGTCTACCAGGGCCTGATATTCCGGATTGCCCAGATCAATCGCCGCTCCATGTTGTCCATTGGCGCCATGACAGCCCGCACAATTCTCTCCATACAGCGTCGCAAAATTCAAAATTGCAGTTGGACGCGGGACTTCATCGCCCGGCGTTGGTTTACCGGGAATGCGGCTGCAGCCTGCCAGCACCAGTGGCAACAGCAGCGCGGCCCGCGCAAGGATTGCTGCATCTTTCATTCTTTCCCGCTCCCTTGCTTGCCATCGCCCATCAACTCCGGCATTTCCAGTCCCACCCGGGCCGCGAAGGGCAAATATTGCCGCGTGCGAATGTTCGTGTGCAGATTCACAAAGAAACCCGCAACCAGTCCAAAGGCTACCTGCGACGCCACAAACCATCCCCAGGCAATGCGCTGATTCAGCAACGGATTGACAATGTTAATCGAGGAATACAAAAGTCCCGTCCACAAAAATGGCGCAATAAATCCGCCCATCAGGATCGGCCTGCGCGGAAACATCGGCAACATCGCGCCGTACAGCAAGCCCACCAGCAGGCACGTGATCACGTGAATCACACTGGCAATCAAAAATCCATCCATGTGGAAGACCACCAGTTGCGCCGTCGTGTAATTCGCCCATCCGGGAATAGCAGCTCCTGCCAGCAGATTGATGGGGTACCAGATGCTGTGATATCCGATCAAGCCGAAAAGCAGCGCCAGCCCCGTCATGGCCACGCCACCGGCGATGCCGCCATCGATGCCTGCGCGAATCGACGGCGTTTCTACCGGCAGGCGCGCGCGGTGGCTCAGCGTCACTTCAATGCGTGTCACGCTGGTACGAGCCGTTTCTACTTGCATGGCATACGGCTCCAGCCGCACCAGTTCATGGCGCTCATGCGGCAGCACCTCGCGGAACCAGCCAATAGCTGCCGCAAGCGTCAACACAGCGCCCAGCACACCGATGGCAAGCGTCGTCACCAGCCCTGCGGCCAGCAGCGTCAGCCCAAATGCCAGCACGAATGGCCATGCGGTTGGAGCTGGCAATGCAATCGTGTTTTCCGCTGAATCCGCGTGATGATCTTCCACAGCCATAGCTTCCTCCAACTCCTCCGGTCACCGACCGATGATGTACACCACCGTAAAAACCACCACCCATACCGCATCCACAAAATGCCAATACAGAGAAAGCACCGCAACGCGATCGGCATGATGCTGCTGAATCTTTCCCATCAACGCGAAGATCAGCACCAGCGACAACATCAGCAATCCAACAACCACGTGCGTGGCGTGCAATCCCACCAGAGAATAAAACGTAGTACCAAACAGATTGGTCTTGATCGTGAAGTGATCGTGATAAATAAACCCGTACCATTCCCGCGCCGTGCCGCCCAGAAAAATCGCAGCCAGCACAATCGTCACGGCCCACCACGCGGTAAATACGCGAATGGCTCCTTTGTGCAACGCCTTTTCTGCAAACCAGATGGTCAGGCTGCTGGAAAGCAGGCAGATGGTCGTGAAGATGGGAACATCCAGAAGCTGGCCCGGCGTCGGTCCGCTCAGGCTTTTTCCGATGTAGAAAATATAGGCAACCACGAAAATCGCGAAGATGGCAGACTCGCCGCCGATCAGGCACAGCATGCCCACGGTGCCACGGGAGAGATTCTCCTCTGCGGGAGGATGATGTGCGGGCATTACGATAGGAACAGCGCTCACGCTTTAACCTCGATCATTCGTAGTTCATGTCCGGATCTTCCGGATGTTTCAAGTCCCAGAGCGGTCTTCTGCTTTGCACCTCCGGCAACTTGGCAAAGTTATAGACCGGCGGCGGAGAAGCCGTGCTCCACTCCAGCGTCCACGCATCCCACGGATCGGGCCCCGCCGGCTTGCCGACAAAATACGACCGGACCAGGTTGAACACAAAGATCAACACCGCAATCGCCTGCACAAACGCGCCCACCGTAACGATCATGTTCCACATGCCCCAGCCGCGGTCCGGCCCGTACGTGTAGATCTGCCGCGGCATGCCAAGAATTCCGGGGATGTGCATAAAGTCGAAGGTCAGATGGAACCCGATCAGCATCAGCCAGAAGTGCCATTTTCCCAGCGTCTCGTCCATCATTCTTCCCGTCATCTTCGGGTACCAATAATAGAAAGCCGCGAAGATCATGAACAGAATCGCGCCCACCAGAACATAGTGGAAATGCGCGACGACGTAGTACGTGTTGTGTACCTGCCAATCGAACGGAGCCACAGCCAGCGTAATTCCGGTCAACCCTGCGATGAGAAATTGAAAGAGAAAGGCGACCGAAAACAGCATAGGCGTTGCAAAACGAATGTGACCGCCCCAGATCGTCGCCAGCCAGTTGAAAATTTTAATCCCGGTTGGAATGCCCACCAGCATCGTGGAAAGCACAAAAAATGTATTCGACATCGGCGTCATGCCAATGGTGAACATGTGATGCGCCCACACGCCCAGGCTGACAAATCCAATGCCCACCGACGCAGCCACCATCGCCGGATATCCAAAAATCGCCTTGCGCGAAAACACGGGAATAATTTCGTTGGCAAATGCGAATGCGGGCAGCACCAGAATGTAGACCTCCGGATGCCCGAAGATCCAGAAGAAGTGCATCCACATCACCGCCGAACCGCCCGCCTGCGTGTCGAAGAAATGCCCGCCCAGGTAGCGATCGATCAGCAGCATGATCTGTGCCGCCGACAACGGTGTCACCGCAATCAGCACCATGAACGACACCACCACGTATAGCCAGGGAAGCAGCGGCATCTTCATCAGCGTCATTCCCTTGCAGCGCATGCACAGCGCGGTGGCGATAATGTTGACCGCCGTTGCGATGGTGCCGAAGCCCATCACAATCAGAGAGAGCGCCCAGTAGTCCATGGTGTGACCCCGGGAAAATGCCCGCGCTGTCAGCGGAGCATAAGCGAACCACCCCACATCCGGCGCGCTGCCTGCGCCATACAATCCATCGCCGCCAATGTAGCTGTAGTACAGCAGGATGCCGCCGAAGGCCGTCATCCAGAATCCAAAAGCGTTCAACCGAGGAAACGCCATGTCCCGCGCGCCGATCATCAGCGGGATTAGATAATTTGCAAATCCGAAAAGGATCGGCATGCCAACCAGAAAAACCATGGTGGTGCCGTGCATGGTAAAAAATCGGTTATAGACTTCCGGCGTAACAAACGTGTTGTTCGGAATCGCAAGCTGGATGCGTATCAGCAGCGCTTCCACTCCGGCAGCCAGCAAAAAACACAGCGAATAGGCAATGTACATCAGGCCCAGCCGCTTATGGTCGACCGTCGTGACCCAGTCATGCATCAGATCCACAAATGGCCGCGACGGTACGCTGGCTGTCAGATCGACCGTACCGGGCAGTGGCAATGAATCCGCCATGAAGCGCATCTCCTGCGTTGGCTAGTGAAGCGTGGAAAGATAAGCAGTAATCTGGTCCAGCTGCGGGTCCGTCAATTTCATCGCCGGCATCAGGCAGCCTTCTTTAAACGTATCGGGATCTTTTACCCACTGGCGTAAATTCGCCGCTGTATTCTCTGCAGCACCGGCCGCGATCGTATCGCGACTCATCAGGTGCGTCAGGTCCGGACCGAAGCGTCCCTTCGCGGGTGTGCCTGCAATCGTATGGCAGTTGACGCAGGAATTGGTAAAAAACACCTGTTTGCCCGCCGCGACATTCGGATCGGTCCCATCCGTAGCTGGAGTCGCTGCAGGCTGCTGTTGTCCCCGCACCCACGCGGCAAAATCTTTTGGCGTATCGACGTACACGCGCAGCAGCATCTTGGCATGCTCCGCGCCGCAGAATTGTCCGCACTGTCCCAGGTACACGCCGGGCTGCGAAGGGTCCAGCCACATCTGGTTCACGTGGTTTGGAATCAGGTCGGTCTTCCCTCCCAGCTTCGGCACCCAGAAACTATGGTCCACATCGGCAGAAACCAGAGTCAGAAACGTAGGCTGCGGGTCCTTCGGGTTGCTGGCAGGAATATGCAACTCATTCGCCGTAACAAAGCCCTGCTTGGGATAACGGAACTCCCACCAGAATTGGTGCCCCACCACGGTTACATCCAATGCATTCGCCGGATGCGGTGCATCCTGCACACCAAAAATCACGCGTGCCGTAACCAGAAACAACACCACCACGATGAGCACCGGAATTACCGTCCAGGCCAGCTCAATCTGGTTGCTGCCGTATACCTGCGGCGGCTCGGCAAGTTCCTCCCCAGGCTTTTGCCGGTATCGGATCACAGCAAAGGCAAGCAACCCACCGACAACAACAAAGATCGACGCAACAATACCAAACACGAACAAAGTAGCCGCGTACGATTCCCGCGCCGGAGTGGATGCAGGAGAAAAAATATTGGTCGGCATGGAGCCAACGTGTGACGCCGGGTCCGTAAGAGCGAACGCGGTCTCTCTGGCCGCGATCAAAAGGATGGCGCACGCCGCTGGTGGGAGAACTCGAAAAACCGGACCTCGCGCTCTCACAAAAACCTTTCAACATTTTTTATGGACTACGTTCCAGTATGACAAGTTCGCCGCGCTGCTACAAGCAATCTCGACGCGCATGCTGTGTTGAAAAGGCTTTCATGCATAGCGGACACGCATCTCCGCAGCAACGGAATGCAATCACATTCGCGCTGTCTTCGCTTCGGCTCCATCGCTCCGTGTGTTATTTCTTGCGCACAAATCGAATAGCGCAGCCTCCACCGGATGCCAGATGCACGCGCAATGTATCCGTCCCCTGCACTGTCTTCTTTTCGATGAGAACATGTTTCGGATTCTGATCGGCGTCCGCGGCGTCTTTGTAAATCTCCGCCGTATACCGGCCATTGCCCAGAAAATTGAGCGGTAGGTTCACATCGCGCGCCGTCCAATTCGTAATGCTACCCAGATACCAATCCTGCCCGCTCCGTCTGGCGATTGTGACCGACTCTCCCGGAAATCCGTTGAGCACGCGGGTCTCGTCCCACGTCACCGGAACATCGCGGATAAATTGAAATGCAGGCTGATGCGCATAGTTCGCAGGCGTATCGGATACCATCTGGATCGGTGCGCGATAAATCACGTAGAGCGCCAACTGCTGCGCCCGTGTACCCATCACCATCGGATGCACGGAGCGCGGAATAAATTCGTCCTCCGTTACATTGTCGAAACCGCCCGGCGTGTAGTCCATCGGTCCGGTCAGCATGCGTGTAAATGGAATCGTCGTGCGATGCAGTGGATTGTCTCGCGTGCCCGCTTTGGACTGCTCCATTCCCAGCACGGCCTCATATCCCAGCACATTGGGATACATCCGGTCCAGTCCCCAGGGCTTCGTGGCGCCATGAAAGTCGACCATCAAATGATGCGCCGCTGCCTCGTGTGCGGCCCGATAATAAAACGCAATGCCTTGCTGATCGTCACGCGAAATAAAGTCGATCTTGACCCCGGCAACGCCCCATTTTTCAAAGAGAGGAAATGCGGTGTCCATCTGCGCCGCCGTTGGCTCATATGACATCCATATCCAGATCTTCACGCCTTTGCTCGCGGCATATTGCACCACGGCCGGCACATCCACATTCCCGCGCAGCTTGGTAATGTCGTTGTCCAACGACCACCCTGCATCGACCAGCATGTATGGAAATCCCGATTGCGCGGCAAAGTCGACGTAATACTTCATCGTCTCTGTCGTGAAAGCAGGTTTGCCGTCCGCGCCGATGTCGCCGCTCCACCAGTCCCACGATGCCTTGCCCGGATGAATCCAGCTTGTATCTGCGATCGCTACCGGTGGATTCAGGTCGTCGATGACGTTGGATTCAATCAACCGCCCCGGTTCGTCTCCCACTAAAAACACGCGCCACGCCGAATGATGCGGCAGTGTGCTGACGACGGCGAGGCGTGGATCGTCGAATCGTGGCGCCAGCTCGGATACAAACGAACGCCCTCCCCATCCGTCAGAAGAATTTGTCAGATACATGGCGCCGTTGCCTTCCAGGTCGGCCTCCGTGATGGCCATCCATGCCACGCCGGGAACGTGCATCAATAGCGGCAATCCAATCAGGAAGCGACTGTCCACCCCTCCCTGGTTGGAAAAAGCGCTGATCGGCAAATGGATATATTCGCTTTCATACATGGAGCGAAAATTCGGCAGTTCCAGTGCCCACGTCGATGCGTCCTTGCTGATGTGGAACTCCGTGTGTTCCCGTTCCAGACGAAAATCGCTGAGCCCTGTCTGCTGCGGAATGACGTAACGAAAAGCAATGGCGCCGTTGTACGCGCGTGCTTCCACCATCATGGTGCGCGCCGATGCATTCGGCTCCGTCAGCGTAATCATGGCGCTGTTGTACGCATCGTGCACATGGCTCGTCTTGCCGGCAAGCACGGCATAGTCATCGACGCCGGTCCCGGAGGTAGCCTTCGCCAGATGCACGTCTCCACCCAGCGGCAGTTGCCCCGCAAACTTCAAGCGCAGCGCAGAATCTTCCACCAGAGGCTTGTCGTCGTATGTCATGGAGTAGACAAGCGCACCGCTCTCTGTGTTTGGCTTGCCGCCATACACGGTTGCAAATTGAACCTGTAAACGATGGTCCGGCGATGTCAGGGTAAAGCTGCCCGGAGCACTCTGCGCCAACAGGCATGCAGAGGCTGCCAGGGAAAATAGAACGGTGCAAAATGTACGCGATAACATGGCCAGCAGTATACCGGTCCATGGGCTGCAGGTACCCCATGGACGCAGATGCGCCCAGATAAAGGTTCATCATGCGCAATCAACACGAACGCAGGCGACACAAATCCCTGTCTTTTCTTTGCTGATCGCTGTCTTTTTTTTGAATATCCGCTTTTTTATACGGACAGTTTTTGGATTTCCGTCGCCATGGCGGCATCGCGTTCCGTAATGCCGCCGGCATCATGCGATACCAGCCCCACGCGAACGTTGTTGTACCGAATGTCGATATCCGGATGATGGCCTTCTTTTTCCGCCATCAAAGCCAGCCGCGTAACAAACGCGAAGGCATGAACAAAATCTGCAAACTTATAATCGCGAACCAGTGCACCATTGTCCTGTTTCCAGCCGGGGAGAGCGCGAATAACATCATTCACCTGCTCTTTGCTGAGGATGCCCATAGGTTTTGTTTTCTCCATGAAAAATTCTGCGCTCTTACTCAGATGCCTTCTTGGGCGATCCGGATACCTGGCGCTGAGAGCCTTCAAAGGCAAAGGTGAATGGAGAAAATTTCTTCGCCTGCTGCGTAATGGCATTTCGCAGCTCTTTCCAGATGGCGTCGGGTGTGTGCATGAAGACATCGATGATAGCCGGATCGAACTGCGTGCCGGAGCAGCGAAGAATCTCCGCCTGCGCTGCGGCAAAGCTGTTCGCATTCCGGTATGGCCGGTCGGAAGTAATGGCATCCAGCGTGTCGGCAATGGAGAAGATGCGCGCACCGATGTGAATTTGATCTCCACGCAGGTTGCGCGGATATCCATTTCCGTCGTAGCGCTCCTGGTGGCTGTAAACAATCTCCGCGGCATCGCGCAGAAACGGAATTTTGCGCAGGATGCGATATCCGCGAACGCAATGTTCGCGCATGATCGCCTGCTCTTCTGCTGTCAACTTCTCCGGCTTGCGCAGGATGGCATCCGGAATCGCCATTTTTCCAATATCGTGCAGAAACGCTCCGCGGCCAATCACCCGCAGTTCGCTTTCGCTCAACCCCATCGCGCGACCCAGCGCAATGGTGTATGCCGTCACGCGCTTGGAATGGCCCTCGGTCTCCGAGTCCTTTAAATCCAGTGCGTCGCCCAGCGCCTCCAGCGTAATGTCGTAGGAACGCTCCAGATCATGCATGGTGCGTTGCAGCATCTCCGTGCGTGCGGCAATCAACTGTTCCAGATTATGGCGATAGAGATCGTTCTGTTGCA
Organism: Acidobacteriaceae bacterium; assembly: GCA_036267255.1. Taxonomy (GTDB): domain Bacteria; phylum Acidobacteriota; class Terriglobia; order Terriglobales; family Acidobacteriaceae; genus DATAWK01. The sequence goes on from DATAWK010000041.1 coordinate 272,045, forward strand.
TCAGACGGCGATGTTCCAGCGCACGGTCCACGGCAGTAATCAACTGCTCCTGCTCAACCGGCTTCGGCACATAATCGTAAGCGCCATGTCGAACCGCAGCCATCGCTGCCGAGACATCCGTCACCGCGCCAACCAGAACGATCGGAGCATTGGGCCGCAGTGCCCGCAGGCGCTCCAGCAGTTGCAGCATGTCCTGGCCCGTATCGGCGAATTCAAAAATGATGAGATCGATGCTGGCATCTTGGGAGAGTTGCTCGATGGCCGCTGCTGCAGTTGCCACCAGGATCGGAGCGTGGTGCTCCTGCTCCAGCACACCGGAGATAAGAGACCGTGCTTCCGCGTCGGAATCGGCAACAAGAATCCGCGCATGGATCGCCCCATACGGCTGGAAGGCCGGGGCAGCTACGGATTGAAATGCATTCGGCATGATCACTCAACAGATGTCTATGTCAATCTTAATGATGATGGAGGATTTGCACAGGATTCTGCACCCACGTAACTCTTTCGTAACATCCCCATTCCATATCGGGCCCGCATCGTTCCATATTGGGCCAGCGTAGCAGGTAATTTTTTCCCACTGCAACCCCTGTATTCCTCCTCATCACGGGGGAGCATGGCATGTAGCTGCCTATAAGTGGCATCTGGATGCCCACATGCAGCCCTTCCTTCAGAACAGAGATGGCCCACCTGCCAATATCCAGACAAAATACTAACCTGTTTTTTTTCAACGTAATAGCCCAGCTCACTGTACAAAATCGAACCCTCCAGCATGGCTGGCTGCGGAAATTCCAATCCGCTTGGCAGCGAACGTGCTGTTTCCAGTACGAAAGCATCGGATTGTTCGATCGTCACTTTTATTGTTCGTCACTTTTTTAGTTCCCGTTTGGCAGTACCAACACAAAGGACACACCTCTTGCCCATGCTTGAACAGATCTCTCCGTCTCTCCCTACCGTCCTTATCGTCTCCAATGCAGAATTCTGTACTCACGGTCAGCGGCAGCGGGACATTTTCGACAGCCATCGTCATCATGTTTATTCCATTGCCTACTACATGACCGGTGATGAATTGGAAGCGGAAAAAATTCTGGAAGCAACGTTCATTCGGACATTTCGCGCCGGCGCCGGACAGCCTGATCTGGATCAAATTGACAATGCCCTGCTGGCAGAACTCGCGCAGCGCTTTTCTCTTGCTTCTGTACTCGAAGCAGCCATGCCCGCTGGCGAGTTGGACGGAATCTCCATCGGCAATGTGCGACGCACGGAGCTCGAAGAAGCGCTCTGGGGTCTGCCCGACACCGAGCGGCTCTTCTTCCTGTTGCGCGATGTCGAAGGATACAGCCCGGAGCGCATTGCCGGACTTGTTGCGCGCCCTGTCGCTGCCGTACGTCAGACGCTGCACGCGGCGCGGCTGCTGCTGCGCCGGCAACTCTCCATGCATACGGCATTTTCCGCTTAGACCTATAAAGTTGGCCTGGCAACGCTACGGCTTCAGGTCAAAAACAGGCCGTGGGTTGCCATCCATACTAAAGGGCACGGACGTGTGCTCGTGGACAATCCGCCATGTGTCGCCGCTACGCTGGAGGCAGAAGGTCGCGCGCATCCAGAAGCTGATGCGTTGGTCCACGCCGACTTTATTTCCACCCATGCGCATATAGCCGTGGCAGAACGCGAAGTCTCCGCTCACGGTGATGTCAAAGTCCTTGGGTTCCATTTCTATGGGGCCATCCCAGGAATCGAACCACTCCTGCTTTTCATGGAGATCGACTCCATGATGGACAAGCGGCGGCGCGAGATTGAAGATGGCCGCGTCCGGCGTGAACCGGGCCGCTAAGTAAGCGGCGTCCTTGTTGTGGTGCGCCGTCTTGAGCGTCTCGATCACGGTCAGGATGTCGGCTTTATCTTTTAAAGACTGGTCTTTCAGTGTTGCGGTTGCCATGACGTTTTCTCCTTTGGGTTGAATGTCCTGCGAAGGCAAAACCACTGGCACAATAAAAATTGGTTCTACGGTGAGTAAAGTTCTTTACACCGTCGGAGCAAGTATCTCGGTGATCACTTGCTCTTCCGGCGTCGTTCTCGGATCGTTCACGTAATTTTCGATGCACCAGTCGTCGCGAACTTGGATTTTTCTCTCCGAGACAATCTGGGAGACGCGGCAAGATGCTTCGGGCAAGTCGGAATAGGGTCCCGTCAAAACAAAACGGCTGTACTTGCCGCCGTTGAATTTTGTGTATGCAAGACCCTCCGGTAAATCTTCCGGCGCTGCCGCAAGCGAAACACCCGCGCGGTAAATCTTCGGCCCTACCTTGTAGAGGCTCGTGTATCCCGTGATCTCGTTGTGTTCTGCAATCGCAGGAACAAGTGGATGCAGGCTTTGCCAGGCTTGCGGAGCGCTCTCCTGGAAGGGCCCGATTTTTTCGATGAACACGTAATGTATTTCAGGCCAGGTCACAATCTCAGGTTCTTCGGTCAGTTGCATCAGATTCTCCTTTTGCGGTTGCCATCGTGTTTCTCTGGTAGTGGATGCTCTTCGCCGCGGACCGCCTTCTCACGCGCAGCCACTTCCTTGGCGCGGAACTTCGCGATGTGTTCGATCAGCTTCACCGGGACGGGCTCGGAGAGCGGAAAGCGGATCGTACTTTTGCTGACCTTGTACGATGCACGCTCGCCCTTATACCCAGCGACCAGGCGATCATGAACGGGGTACAGCGAGTAATGCTGCTTCCACCCGGCAAAATAAAGTACCGGGTCGTCATGCAGTTTGAATGTAGGGATGTTGTATGCGATCCCTTCTTCGACGCCGGGTACAGCTTTACGGATGGTGCTGCGCACGAGATCCAGTAAGCCCTGCGCGGCTTCAGGCTGCGACGCAATGTACGCGTCCACGGATTTGAAGTTAGTTTTGGCCATCCTGTCCTCAGGTGGTTCCATGCTTCTGGTTCCCGCTTCCGCATCCGGAAGCAGCGGGTGTTCCGTCCGACCAGTTAAGCACTGGAATCATGAACACGGTCACTGCCTCTGGCCCACCGTCAAATTGACGGCTTAACAAGACCGGAGAGTCGCGCAGATCCGCACCCCAGGCCGCACCATCGGTGCGTGGAACATAAAACATCAGATGGGGAACCCAGTGTCCGAGGGGGTTGCCGATAGAGCTTTCACACGACATCATGTAGGTCATCGCTCCGGGTTCCAGCGGCGGCACCTCCTTTTTGTCAATCGCGTCCTTGACGCCGGCAATCATTTGAGCTTTGGACCGTCCAGCCAGCACCAGTTCCGTTCTCTTGTATGTAATCGGCAGCACGGATCGGGCAGCTGCAGGATTGAAGCAGATCGGACCGCGTATCTTGGGATTCCAGAACTGTGAGGAAGCGTAGGGAGACATCCAGGATCGCTCCACCGCGCACACGAAACCGTTTTTGCCTTCGACTGCGGTTTCGTAGCCGTGCCGTCCAAGCACGAGCACTTTGGCATCGCGAGAGATTGCCTCCGGCGCTGCACTTCGCGCCATGGCAATCTCGGCATTTCGATCCGCCATGAGATATTGATCGACTGGAGCCATGTTGGGATACGATGTTTTGCGATCCTGCGCTCGCGCCGGCCACAACGCGCTCAACACAACAGCCATCACCAAGGCCAGCAATGCATTTGTCTCTGCTGTTTTCCTGTTCATCTCATTTCCTCTCGTTGGGGTTGCATGAAAAGCATCTCCAGATATCGGCGCAGATGATCGAGACAGTCGGCGGCAACGTTCGCGCTGTCTTTCGCTTTCGCCAGAATAAAAGCGCCCTGAATGACAGCTTGCGTGTACAGCGCGAGACTCTTCGCGGTCCACTCCCCATGGATGCCGTATATGCGCATCGCTTCGGCAATGTCCGGTTCCAGCGTGGCCGCATGTTCGCTGATGCTCTTGTTGCAGGCATCCCGAATGGGAGGATGCGTCTCGTACACTTCCTGCACCATGGTGCCCACCAGGCAGGTGAACTCGGCTAATTCGCCCTGCAGGATCGCCTTGCGGAAATCCACATACGCCAGCAAACGGCTCAATGGGTCCGAGAGAGATCGATACGGCGCGGAGGCAAACAATCCGCTCGTGATCGCTCCCCAATGCGCCGCCGCGGCCAGCGCAAGCTCTTCCTTGTTTTTGAAATGATGAAAGAAGCTGCCTTTGGTCAGCCCGGCTTCCGCGCAGATATCTTCGATCCTTGTCGCGGTGTAGCCCTTGGCGCGGATGACATGCAGCGCCGCGTCCAGCAGCTTTGTTTTGGATTCATGCCTTGAGTCGGTCAGGACAACGAAACTCATCATGTCGTGTACCATACCAACCAGTGGGTATGCCGTCAACCAAATTTTATTCCTGCCCGCATCGCCGTCCGCTCCCGATTAAGAATCCCCACTTAACGATTCTAAAATCAATGGCTTCCGGCAATCGCTCCGTTTGCCCGCTTTTTACTTTTTTCTTTCGGCGCGCCGTTTCCGCGCCCAGTCCGGCTTGTTGATCTGCCGTGCCCGGCCCAGCGCAACACTAGGAATTTGAGGTTGAGCTCAAGCAGAATGGCTGCTCAACTTGCTGTGCAGAGCTATTCCTGCTTGAGAACTACATCGCCGTTGATGGTATCGATTTCCACATGATTCTGACCACTGCCAACGCGGCCCTGGGCGTATATGTACTTACGCGGAGTGCCCTTGGATGTGTCCCAGTCGGCGCTTTCGTGGCGAGTGAGGCCAACGTTGTCGTGGATGTCGAATGTCTTGTCCGCGTTCTTGGTGTATGCAAGCTTAATTTGAACATCCATCGGGAAGTCTTTCGGTACGATCAGCGTGATCGTGCCTGAATTTGAAGATAGGTGAACATCGCGCCGCTCGGAGGTGGAATCAATCAAGCGAACCATGACATCCCCGGCCATGGTGGTTGCCTGGACGGGGCCAGTTGCGTCCATGACGGTGATATTTCCACCCATCGTCTTTGCATCGACGGAGGCGTTGGCGTGGTCAATCGTGATATTGCCGCCCATCGTCTTTGCATTAGCGAACCTGCCTACATTTCCGATATGGATGTCGCCGCCCATCGTGTGGAGGGTAGCTCCGTTGGGTGCATTCGTCACTTCGATCGCACCGCCCATCTTGTCAATGTTCAGAGGACCGGAACCGCCAGCACCACTCAAGTTCTGAGCGCTGGCGGTACGGGAACTTTTGCAGCCCGAAATGGCGGCAGAGATTGAACCCGCGAAGAGGATCAAGATTACCGCGATAGATTTTTGAATCGTCATCGCAAGAAACTCCTGCTTGAAATCCACTGAACAGCTTGATGGGCATTACGGAATGCTCATCCGAAAAGTTCCATTGAATTTAGAAATCGACTAGGTCCAGTTGACTAAACCCTGGTTTTACTTTTTTCTTTCGGCGCGCCGTTTCCGCGCCCAGTCCGGCTTGTTTATCTGCCGTGCCCGGCCCAGCGCCAGCGCATCCGCAGGCACATCGTCGGTAATGCACGACCCGGCCGCAACATACGCTCCATCGGCAAGTTTCACCGGAGCCACCAGCGTCGCATCGCTGCCGACAAACACGCCATCTCCAATTTTGGTTGGGTGCTTGTTTACGCCGTCGTAGTTGCATGTGATGACGCCGGCTCCAATATTGCAGCCCGCGCCGATCTCCGCATTGCCCAGATAGGTCAGATGATTCGCCTTCGACCCATCGCCCACCGTCGCGCTCTTGGTCTCGACAAAGTTGCCGATGTGCGCGGCTTTGCCAATGCGGCTCTCCGACCGCAAATGCGCATAAGGCCCTAAAAACGCGCCATCGCCCACCTCGGCCTCGTCCAGCACGCAGCCATTCCGCACCAGCACGTTATCGCCCAGCGTCGAGTTCTGCACCACCGAATGCGACCGGATGCAGCAGTTTTCTCCCACCCGCGTCTTGCCCAGCAGTTGCACATACGGCTCCAGAGTCGTATCCGCGCCGATCGTCACATCGGCATCGATCACGCACGTCTCCGGGCGAAAGATGCTCACGCCCTCGGCCATCCAGCGCCGTGCAGTGGCCATGCGCATGGCGGCGTCCAGTTGCATCATCTCTTCAATCGTATTGGCGCCCAGCACCTCCGTCGCATTGCTGGCCTCCAGTGCCACCACACGTTCGCCTGCACGGCGAAGAATAGCCGCCATCTCGGTCAGGTAATACTCTGCGTGCGGGTTGCTCGTGGTCAGTTTGCCGATCTGCGCGAACAACGGCTGCGTGCGAAACGCATAGATGCCGGTATTGATCTCCGGTACGTTCTGCTGCGCCGGTGTCAACGCCTTCTGCTCAATAATGGCTTCCACCTCCGGGTCCGGCACATCCGTATCCGCAGACACAGGAATGGCGCGAATCACCCGCCCATAGCCAAACGGATTCTCCGGCCTGGAGGTCAGAATGGTCATCGCTGCCTTCTGTTTCAAATGAAAATTGCGTAACCGCGTAATCGTCTCGGCCGTGATCAGCGGAACATCGCCGGAAAGCACCAGCAGGTTGTCAAAGCCGGCAACAAAAGGAGCAAGGCATTGGATCGCATGTCCGGTGCCCTTCTGTTCCGCCTGCAATACAAAGGTTGCGCCCGTGTGCGCCAGGGCCTGCTGCACCATCTCGGCCTGATGCCCGACGATGACAAAAATCTCTTTCGCCGTAACCACCTGCAGTGCGGCGTCAATCACATGCTGCAGCAACGGCTTTCCGGCTACCGTGTGCAGCACCTTTGGACGTTTGGATTTGAGCCGCGTGCCTTTGCCCGCAGCCATGATCGCGATGGCAAATCGATGGGCTGTCATGAGGAACCAGTCTTCATCGTCTCACATTCAGCTCGCTCAACGCTGCGCTTAGATTTCCGCATTTCATGCCGTTATGCTTCGTATTTCCCTTTCCTCACCTTATGATGTTGGTCGCAAGGAATATGCCGAGGAGAATGCAATGAAATATGCAAGACACACAGGGCGCGCAGTGCTCTGCCTGATAGCGGGAATTGGTTTTCTGTTGTTGGCTAGCCGATGCCATGCACAAAACAAGGCCACGCAAAGCAGTCCTTCGACGCCTGTGCAGATTGCAACCGAACCCGACGGCGTTCTGGTCACCACTCCCTTCGACAAACTTCGCCTCACCGTCTGCGGCCCCAACCTCATCCACGTTGTTGCCAGTCCCGATGGCAATGCTGCCGATGCCACACCCAGGCAGCCCTGGATGATCTCGCCGGCCTCAGCCTGCGGTGGCGCAAAATTCACGCTGCACATGCCGGAAAAAACAGCCGCGTCCTCACCCGGCAATCCCTCCGTGGCTACGCTCGACACCGGCACGCTGCAGGTACGCATTTCGCTCGCCTTCGGCAATCTGGAATTTTTCGATGCCCAGGGCAAACTTCTTCTCAGCGAATTTGTGGATGCCCCGCGCCGTTATCAACCGGAAACAGTCAACGGCCAGCAGCTCTATCGCGTCATGGACCAGTTTTATCCTGAAGTGCGCGAAGGCTTCTATGGCCTCGGCCAGCATCAGGACGGCGTCTTCAATGATCGCGGCACCATCCTGGAACTCGGCCAGGTCAATACCGACGTCGCCATTCCCTTGATGGTTTCCACCAACGGCTATGGCATCTTCTGGAACACAGCTGCCGTCTCTTATTTTGACAACCGCTATGCCTCCGAACTGCGCTTCCGCGCCAACGCAGCCCACGCCATCGACTACTACTTCCTCTATGGCCCGGAGATGGATTCCATCCTCCACACCTATCGCAACCTGACCGGCCACGCTCCCATGTTCCCCGAATGGGCTTATGGATTTTTCCAATCCAAGGATCGCTACAAAACCCAGCAGGAACTGCTGCAGATCGCGCAGGAGTATCGCCAGCAGCATGTGCCGCTCGATGCCATCGTGCAGGACTGGAAGTGGTGGGTCCATCAGGGCGACCCGACATTCCTACCTGACGCATATCCCGACGTTCCCGGCACGCTGCGCCAACTGCATGACGAGCATGTCCACGCCATGATCAGCGTCTGGGGCCTCCTCGTTCCGCAATCCCAGAATTACAAGGAGATGCTCCAACGTGGTCTCATGATTCCCGGCACCACGGACTACGACCCCACCAATCCCGCCGCCGGAGATTTCTACTGGAACCATCTCGTCAGCAAACTGTTCGCGCAGGGATGGGATGCCTTCTGGCTCGACAGCACCGAGCCGGAGATCGCCTACCCGCACGGCGGCGAAAGCAATACTTCGCTCGAGGATCGCAAGCTCTTCATCGGCAACGGTGCGCTCTACACCAACATCTTTCCCTTGATGCACACCGGCATCGTCTATCGGCACTGGCGCGCCAGCGGCAGCGACAAGCGTGTCTTTCTGCTCACGCGTTCCGCCTTCGCCGGAGAACAACGGAACGCCGCCACCACATGGTCCGGCGATGTCTACAGCACCTTCACATCGCTCCAGCGCCAGGTGCCCGCGGGACTCAACTTCATGCTCTCCGGCATGCCTTACTGGACCACCGACATCGGCGGCTACGGGCCGCCCTACGCACGCGACACACGCGACCCCGCGTATCAGGAACTCTACGTGCGCTGGTTTGAGTACGGTGCCTTCTGCCCCATCTTCCGCACCCACGGGCACCGCGCCAACGATACCAATGAGCTGTTCAGCTACGGCCCCGTCGCGCCCATCCTCATCCGCTACGACAAACTCCGCTATCGCCTCATGCCCTACATCTATTCGCTGGCGTGGAAGGTGACCAGCGACGACGGCACCATCATGCGCCCTCTGGTCATGGACTGGCGCACCGATCCAAATGTCTGGAACATTGGCGACCAGTTCATGTTCGGCCCCGCGCTGCTGGTCAATCCTGTCACGCATCGCGGCATGCAAAGCCGCTGGCTCTATCTGCCGCCCGCTGCTGCCTGGTATGACTTCTGGACTGGCAAAAAACTCCCCGGCGCGCAACACATCGAAGCCGCTGCGCCGCTCGACCGGATTCCGCTCTACGTGAAGGCCGGCTCCATCCTGCCCATGGGTCCGGAGATCGAATACGCCAATCAAATGCCCGGCGCTCCGATCGACCTGCGCATCTATCGCGGCGCCAACGGAACCTTCACGCTGTATGAAGATCAGGGCAACAGCTACGCCTATGAGAAGGGCGCGCACGCAATCATTCCCCTGCAATGGAAGGACGCCACGCAAACCCTCACCATCGGCGCGCGCACGGGCACCTTCCCCGGCATGGTTCAGCACCGTGAATTTCACATCATCCTGGTTGGAGAAAACCACGGCACCGGTGAGGAGATCGCCTCGAACCCCGACAAAACCGTGGCCTACGACGGCGCACCCATCGAGGTGAGTCTGAAGTAAGCGCGCGTCGTTCTCCAATAGAAAATCCACGGGAGAATTTCCCCGTGGATTTTCGGAACATCTTTTCGGAACATCGATCAAATGTTTTTGTGAAACTTATCGCGCCTGCGCTGTCGTGGCCTTGCGCCCATTGGCGCGGCCCTGGCCTTTGCGCGGAGATGCGGCGCTGGCCGCCAGCACCGGAACCGCCGTTTTGGCGGCGTGCTGTTTCTTGTCTTCGTTGCTTACCAGCAGCGATTCCAGCTGGCGCAGCAGTTCATTGGTATTCATCGGCTTCACCAGCATCTGGTCGGCGCCTTCGTTGCGCCAGCCGTCATCGGACTCCGGAAATGCCGTCAGCAGCGCAAACGCCGGCTGATATGGCGCCTTTTTCGCAGCCCGCAGCACCTCTAATCCGGATGCTTCGTCCTCCATGCGCATATCGGAGATGACCATGTGAAACGTCGAGGTGCGCAGCTTGGCCTTGGCCTCGCGCGCCGACGCAGCCGTTTCCACCTCAAAATCGTTGATCTCCAGAATGGCTTTCAAGGCCAGCAAAATGGCCACTTCGTCATCGACCAGTAAAATACGACGCTTCATCGGAGATACCTCTCAATCCAGAACCGCTATGCAGCCGGGGTGGAGCAGAGTACTGGAACAGAGCACTGGAGCAGGGCATTCAAACCCTCTCCAAAACCTGCACAGGGTGGCGTTTTCACGCGCCCTTCCATTGCTACACTGACGACATGGCAGGATACCACGTGGAAAACTTCGGTTGCAGGGCCAGCCAGGCCGACGGCGACGCCATTGCCGCCGGATTGGACCAGCTGGGCCTCGTTCCAGCCTCCTCCCTGCCGCAGGCCGAAGTTGTCATCGTCAATACCTGCACCGTCACCGCCGAGGCGGATCGCGACGCCCGCGCCTATATTCGCCGGGTGCAGCGAGCCAACGCCAGCGCCCGCATCGTGGTCACCGGCTGCTACGCGCAGCGTGCCCCGCAGGAAATCGCCGGCCTGCCCGGAGTTTCCGCCGTCATCGGCAACAGTCATAAGCATCAGGTCGCCCCAATCGCTGCGCACAATCTTTCTACAGCCGGCAACTTCGTCCCGCTCACCGCAGTCGAACCCCTCCTGCCCCGCACCCTGGCCGCCGGTTCCACCCATCTGCATCCTGTAGTTTTTGCCCATAGTGATTTCGCCGATCTCGCCCACCCGGCATCCTCCTCCGACGCTTCGCCCTGGCTGACGGCTCTTTTAGGCCACCAGGCGGGCCGCACCCGCCCAAACCTCAAAATTCAGGACGGTTGCGGCAATCGCTGCACGTTCTGCGTCATCCCCACCACGCGCGGCAACAGCCGCTCTCTGCCGCGTCCGGCAATTCTCCATGCCGTGCAGCAATTTGCCTCCGACGGCGGCAAGGAGCTTGTCCTTTCCGGCATCAACCTGGGCCGCTGGGGACGCGATCTTCCCACTCCCGACCGATTCACCGATCTGGTCGCGGCCATTCTGCAATCGACGCCGCTTCCGCGCCTGCGCATCAGCTCCGTCGAACCCATGGACTGGAGCGAAGATTTGATCGCGCTCCTCGCCCAATACGGCCACGGCCCGCATCCCCGGCTGGCGCGCCATGCCCATCTGCCTTTGCAGTCCGGTTCCGACGCCGTACTGCGCCGCATGCATCGCCGCTATCGCCCCTGGCACTATGCGGCCAAACTTGCCGCCCTTCACGCTGCCCAGCCCCAGGCCGCCATCGGTGCCGATGTCATGGTTGGCTTTCCCGGCGAAAGCGATGCCGAGTTTCAGGAAAGCTACGACTTCATCGCCGCGCAGCCATTGACCTATCTGCATCTCTTTCCTTTTTCCGCCCGGCCCGGCACGCCTGCCTGGAACCTGCATCGCGACCACCCCGTCCCCGCCCTTGCCGTGCAGGAACGCATGGCCGCCCTCCGCGCCTTGATCGAGCAGAAGAATCTTCATTTCCGGTCAAAATTCATCGGAAAGCCAATGAGTGCCGTCACGCTGATCCCAACGAAAGAAATCTCCGATCGCCAATGCGTCAACGGCCTCACGGACAACTTTATTTCCATTGAGATTGCCAGCAATCTGCAGCCGAACACGCTGGTACGCGTTCAGGTTACCGGGCTGACGGCTCACGGCCTGTCTGGAAACCGCCTGTCAGATAAAATCGCGGACGAAATGCGCTCCATCGCGTGAGGCTGGGCAATCCCTGGCGGGGTTGTGCCGGGTGATACGCACGATCATCGTCGACGACCCTTACGGCCGGGACGCCCGCGGCGGCATATTTACAGCAAAATGCTATACTCGGCTTCGGGCGGGACTATATTCCCGCCGATCTCTGGAGGCGAACCATCGATAAACGTTCGGCGAAATCTTTCATCCGCATCAACGACCGGATTCGTGCGCGCGAAATCCGCGTGATTGACGAAAACGGCGAACAGCTTGGTATTCTTCCGCCCTTTGAAGCTCTCAAGATCGCCCGGGAACGCGGGCTCGATCTGGTGGAAATTTCACCCAACGCCGTGCCGCCTGTCTGTCGCATTCAGGACTATGGAAAGTTCCTGTATGAGCGCGACAAGAGCGAGCGTGCTGCGCGCAAAAAACAAAAAATCATCACCATTAAAGAGGTCAAGTTCTCCGTCACCGTCGACGAGCATGACTATCAGACCAAGAAGAACCAGGCCGTGCGCTTCCTGCATGAAGGCGACAAGGTCAAGGCGTCTCTGCGCTTCCGTGGCCGCCAGATGGCGCACCGCGAGCTGGGCTATCAAATCGTCAATCGTCTGATCCAGGACATCGGCGACGCGGGTGTTGTCGAATTTATGCCGCGCATGGAAGGCACCACGCTGCACGCCATTCTGGCTCCCTCGAAGAAAGCCGAAGCCCCGAAGAAGCCTGCTGCGCCCAAGCCTCCGGTCGCCGAGACGGTCGTCCCGCAGCCTGTTCCGGTAGAAAAATCCGCCGAATAGCTTCGTTCCGCTTTCACTTCGGTACACTCCCAACGCATCGAACTTTCTTTGTTATGTAACGCGCAACAGAACGTTCGATGCGTTGTTGCGTGACGGGCATTGTTGCGTAACCCGCGCTGTTTCGAATTCCGTTGTTCCCCTTGGCCCGATGCACCATTGCGGTATGCTTTGGCATGCCCGTTTGCAAACGTCTTGCGTGCACTATTTTTGCCGCAATCACTCTGGGAGTTTCCCCCGCCGCCTTCTGCGCTGCTTCCAGTCCAGCGTCCTCTTCTAAATTTCCGACCAGCGAAGATCTGCGCCACACGCGCACCATGGGCGCACCGCGATTGTCTCCCGATGGCCAACAGGTACTGGTGCAGATTTCCGACAGCACCGCGGACGGCGGCAAGTCCCATCTCTGGCTCATCGATATCGAGCACAACACCTTCCGCCAGCTCACCTTTACCCCCGCGAAAGAAAAGAGCGGCGAGGGTTCTGGCACGTGGATGCCCGACGGCTCGGCCATTGTATTTCTCGCGCATCGCGGCGATCACACCCAGCTCTACAAGCTACCGATGCAGGGCGGCGAAGCCGTGGTCTACGACCTGAAAGCTGCACCCGCGCCCATCACCGCCGAGGGCGCGCCAACCGTACCGCCTCCACCCGCAACCACAGCTCCAGCAACTCCAAAGAAAACGCCCGATCTGCAGGAGATCGACGTCAGCTCCTACAAGATCGCGCCCGATGGAAAGACCATCGCCATCCTCGCCAAAGACCCGGTATCGCCGGAGGAAAAGAAAAATCGCGACGCCAAGGCCGACGCCTCCTGGGTCGATCACGACCAGCACGCAACCCGTCTCTATCTGCTCGACGTCGCCACCGGCAAGCTGACGCCGACGGCCACCACGCCCGATGTGCAATCCGTCGCGTGGAGTCCCGCCTCCGACCGCCTGCTCGCCATCGCCGAAAAACCCAACGGCGCCAGCGATCTTGGCCCGGCCCGTTCGTCGTGGATGCTCACCATCGCCGACCCGCAACATCCCGTCAGCATCCCGCAGATACCGCCCACGGTCGATAGCACAGCCTGGTCGGGCAACGCGAAATGGATTGTCTTTCTTGCTCAGGCCGCGCAGGACACACCACCGGGATACACCGATCTCTATCGTTACGACGTTGCGCAGCACTCTGTGCAGAACCTCACCGGCAGCTTCCACGGCTCCGGCTTCTCCGGTTCCGGCTTTCAGGGCTCCATCGGCTATGCCGGCCCCATCGCTGCCGACAATGCCGATACCATCCTGCAGTCCGTCGCGCTCGGCGTGCGCGTGACCGTCGCGCGTTTTAACCTCAACAAGAACCGCATGCAGCTCCTGCATTTCGACGCGCCGGTGGTTGACTCGTTAACCACCAATCCACGCCACACCGGTTGGGTCTATCTCGCCAACAGCAGCACACAACCGACTGCCCTGCGATACGCGAAAACCCTGGACGCTCTCGATACCGCCAAAACACTCGCCGTGCCAACACTCATCCCCTCCAACTGGACCCGCGTGCCCTCGCAAGCCGTCCACTGGAAAAATAACGGTTTCGATCTCGAAGGTCTGCTCTACCTGCCGCCCCAGGCCGCGCATGGCAAGGTTCCTTTGATTGTCAGTGTGCATGGCGGCCCGCTCGGCGCATGGGAGGACAGCTACGATGCATGGATCGACTTCATCGTCGGGCACGGCTGGGCAGTCTTTCTGCCCAACCCGCGCGGCAGCAGCGGCTATGGAGCCTCCTTCGCCGCGGCCAACAAAAATGATCTGGGCGGCGGCGACTATCGCGACATCATGACCGGCGTCGACGCCGTTCTGCAACAATTTCCCCTGGATTCCAACCACATGGCGCTCTTCGGCTATAGCTATGGTGGCGAGATGGCTGGATTTGTCGAAGGCAAAACCACGCGCTTCAAGGCCATCATCTGCGGCGCACCGGTCATCGACCAGTACAGCGAGTACGGCACCGAGTCCGATTCCTGGTACGACCGCTGGTATTTTGGCAAACCCTGGGAAACCGTCGCCGATGCCTGGAGGCAATCTCCCTTGTCCGGCGCAGCCCACGCCAAAACGCCCTTTCTGCTGCTGCAGGGAGAGGCCGATACCACCGACCCGCTCGGCCAGTCGCAGGAGATGTATCGCGCCCTGCGCCAGGAAGGCGTCCCCGTGGAAATGGTGCAGTACCCTCGCGAAGACCACGGCCCGCTTGCCGAGGGCATCTTCGGCGCTCCCAGCTCGGAGCCCTGGCACGGCTACGACGCACGCGAGCGGATCGTTCAGTTTCTGAGCAAAGCTCTGGGCACCGGCGACATCACGAAACCGGCAACAGGAAGCGCAGCAGGAAACCTTGCTGCCCACAATCACTAACCCATTGCAAAGAAACGATGCCCTCGCATCTGCGTGCGAATTCGATAGCTTACTGCGTAAAAACAGGTATACTGGGGACTGAACCTCTGCTCCGTCAATGCAGGACTGGTACCACCGGGTCCGATTGAGCTGGTCGTTCCGAATGGAGATCCAGCAATGCGTTCAGAGGAAGTTTACCTGGCACTCGGTCGAGTGCCCAACCGTTTTACGCTTTGCCAACTAACAGCCAAGGCAGCCAAGCGGTTGCATATCGCGCAGACCAGAACCGAAGAAACGATCAGCCGTGCACTTGCAGACCAGTCACTCTGTCTTCATCGTGCGCCGATGGATTCTGCGAAATAGCGTTCAGGAAATCCTGAAGTCATTCATTGTTGAACGCACCAAGCCAGCGCTGCCGATGATCGTGCGCGCTCCCTTAGGACCAGTCTGTTTGCCCGTGGAACGCATTCCGCGCTCGTGTGCATTCGTGTGATTGGCACCCAAACTTAAAGGAAATAAGTGAAACTGTTTAGCGAATTACCCTTGTTGCCGGCGCTCCAGAAGAGCCTTGCAGCGGCAAACTTTACCGTTCCAACCCCCGTACAGGCAGGCGCGATTCCTCCCGCGCTCACCGGTCGCGACATTCTGGCCACAGCCCAGACCGGCACCGGCAAGACCCTCAGCTTTTTGATCCCCGTGCTGGAGCAGCTGGCAAAATCCAAGCCGCGCGGCATCGCCGCACTCATCATGCTGCCCACCCGCGAACTGGCCATGCAGGTCTACGCGGCCTATGGCAAGCTGATGCCCGCAACCCACCGGCGCGATACCGCGCTCGTGGTCGGCGGCCTCTCCGAAGGCGATCAGATGCGTGCCATCCGCGGCGGCGCGCGTGTCGTCATCGCCACCCCCGGACGCCTGGAAGATCTCATGAAGCGTCGCATGGTCAAGCTCGACGGCGTGGAAATCTTTGTTCTCGATGAAGTGGATCGCATGCTCGATATGGGCTTCAAGCCCGCCATCCAGCGCATCGCCGGCATGCTGCCCAAAGTGCACCAGACGCTCTGCTACTCCGCCACGCTCGAATCTCCCGTGCGCGAAATCGTGCAGTCCTACTTAACCGACCCGGTTCGCATCGAGATCGGTTCCACGCGCAAGCCCGCCGAAAACGTCGCGCTGCGCGCCTTTGCCGTCGAGACCGACAAAAAGATCGACCTGCTCAAGCATCTGCTGGAATCGGAAAAAGGCAGCTGCCTGGTCTTCGTTCGCACCAAGCACGGCACCGACCGCCTGGGTAAAAAGTTGATGCAGGCCGGCCTCAGCGCCGCCGTCATCCACGGCGACCGTTCGCAATCCCAGCGCAACAGCGCTCTGCAGGGCTTCACACAGAAGCGTTATCGCGTGCTCGTCGCAACCGACGTAGCTGCGCGCGGCATTGACGTGCCGCACATCGCACACGTGGTGAATTTCGATCTGCCCCAGGTTGCTGAAGATTTTGTTCATCGCGTGGGCCGCACCGGACGCGCCTCAGCCAGCGGCGTGGCCTCCACCTTCTACACCCCGGAAGAGCGCGGAGATCTGCGCCGGATGGAACGCTCTTTGGGATTGAACATGGATCGCCTCCATCTGGTTGAAGGCGCCGTGCATCCGTTGCCTGCGGAAAAGCCTTTGCCGCCGCAGAATCGCGGCACGGGAAAATCCACCAACCCTTACGGCGCGGGAAAATTCCGTAACAGCGGCTCGCGGAAACCAAAATCCTTCGGCGGACGCACAACCAAGCGCTTCGGTTCTTCGGGACGCCGCTCCTCGCGCCCGGATGTTGCCATCCCAGCCTGAAAACAGGCCATGCCCCTTCAAAACAGAAATAAAATGACCCACTACCCAGGATTGCGGATAGTGGGTCACTTCATTGCATCGCGTTCATCAGAACTCTAATTGCTGGGGATAAGGTGCCGAACAACATGTCCTTCGGCATCAAGGAAATCCAGGCTTGCCGTTCCATCTGCAGCGACCTGCATAACGATGCGTTTTCTGCCATTGGCGTCCATCAAGGCCACAACCGCTGAGTCATTCACACCGCGTCCCACCCAGACGCGGCGGTTCCTTGAATGATTCTTTGGTTCGTTCACCGCGAGTCCCACAATGGTGTTATTTTTATCCTCCACGCCGGCAAGCTGCAGAAGTTGCTGGCTCTGGCCGTATGGGTCGAATGAGAGACTGGCGCCTGAATTTATGACGTCGCCCTTTTCATTGCGATGACCGCCAAAAATCAAGCCGCCATTTTCTGTACCCTCATCGTTGTAGAAAAGCATTCCGGCCTCTGGCCTGTCTACTTTGGGAAACTCCTTACCTTTAACGATGATTCCGGGCATCAGATCACGATCGGAGATCACCATTCGCAAAGTCCCGTCCGGCTCGACAACGTTAATGCGGTGAACTTGGATCTCATCGAAAGACTTGATGCGCTGAGACTTTGCACCCATCAGCAACACAACGGCGAATATCGTACTCAGAACAGCGGAATAGGTGATTAAAACCTTCTGGACAGACAGCTTCATGTACGCCTCTCGAAACTTGTAAATTTACACACGTACGCACGAAGGTACGCATAGAGATGCGTGCATGTTCCCCGGCTTTCCGCAAATCCTCTGGGGTTCCAGTTGACCTGCCACCAGAAGCTGCCAACAAGAGACAGGAGTGAACCTTTCGGCCCACTCCTGTCAGCGGGGGATTTCCCGCAGTCTTCCGATCTTCTTAGTTCTGGCTAGTAGCGGCCTCTGCCGCCACCACTTCCGCCGCGACCACCACCACCACCGCCTCTGCCGCCACCACTTCCGCCGCGACCACCACCGCCGCCGCCACCCGTCTTGGGGCGGAAACATGCCTTGCAGTAAACCGGACGATCTCCACGCGGAACAAACGGTACTGTCGTTTGCTGACCACAGCTGGCGCACTGCACCACGGTGCTCTCGGCTTGCCGCCCACCGCCGCCGCCGCCGCCGAATCCTGCACCGCCACCGCTGCGTTGGCCGCCCTGGTTGCTCTGTTCGCGGCATGGCTTGCAACGCCGTGGCTGCGAATAGCCCCGCTCCGCAAAAAACGTCTGCTCGCCCGCTGTGAAAGTAAATTCCTGTCCGCAGTCGGAGCAGGTGATAAGCATGTCAGTTGTCATGGAACTCCCGTGGCCTGGAAGAGGTCAGCCCCAAAGGCACTCTCTAAAGGCAGACCCTTAGTGTACGCGCGACGGCGCTGGATGTCTCATTTTTTGGACAAATTGCCCGAAAACGCAGCCATTCTCCCGTTTTTCCCGGCAGGCATGCCCGTTTGAAACTGCCTCTACTTCCGGCCTTCCCCTCACTGCGCCGCCAGTTTGCCTCGCACCACTTCAATCGACGCCGCCGGAATCTCATACTCCGTATCCTGTCCCGCCTGCACGGTCGATTCCACAATCGGTCCATCCGGCTCCGCATTGCCGCCGGTATCCTGCAGCGATACTTTGTTCTGGCTATTCGGCAGATGCGACATCTCTACTTTTTGCGCAGGATGCCACTTGTATTGCGCGCTTCCGAAAACGGCAACATGCACATCGCCGGCAAGATACGTTCCCGCTTCTCCGGAAACCTTCCCGCCCGCGCCGTTGCTAAATACCAGCCTCACCTTGTGCGCATTCCACTGGTCGCGATTCACCATCATCACCGACCATTCGCCGTCCGGACGCAGCACCGGGTACGCCGTCACCATCTCGTGTCCCGCGCCGTCGTTGTACGTGCTCGTCGATGGAGCCGACCGGTGCATGCCGCCATTGTGCTGCACCCACTCGAAGTTGATCATGCGGCTGGCAAAATACTGCGCCAGCGGCTGCTGGATCTGGTAATCCTTGTTCACGGTAAACATCCCGAAGGTGCCTTCCGAATCGTTGCATCCGTGTTCCATCTGCAGCGGCAGATAGTGGAAGAAATAAACGCCGTTGCCGCCCGCGTTCACAAACGATCCAATGTAATCGGCCAGCCACAGACCGGAAAAAATATCCATGTACGTTTCGCTGGCGGATGAAGACAGGTTCGATTCCGTAATCAGCCGCGGGATATTCGTAGGCAGCCCATCGTTGTCCCACACCTTCATGATGTGGCTCACCAGCTCCGGCTCTTCATACAAACTGCTCCAGGGAATGTGGCACGGATCGTACGGATAGTGCTCGAAGGAAAAGAAAGCCAGGTCCTGGATGCGTCCATGCGCCTGCAGATACGCGAGGAAGCGCTGCAGCCACGACGTCCGTCCCTCCGCATCCGGCCAGGTCTTGATGTCTTCATTCACGCCTTCAAACGACGGCCCGCCCAGCTTCAGATTCGGGTCCACGCGATGCAGCGCCGTGGCAAATTGCAGATACAGCGCCGCGTAATCCTCCGGCGACATGTATTGCCCATCCACCTCTTCGCCCATTTCGACATACGAAACCGGATATTTTCGCGCCTCGATATACTTCAACTCCGCCGCCGCATTGTCCGGCGTGTCATAGATCATGGCAATCGGAATCACGGCGGGCAATCCCTTGGTCACGCCGCTGGTGAAAAAGAAATCGAAGCCGATCTGCGTTTCCACCGTGCTCAACAGGTCCGACGGCTCATGCCACGAATCCACCGAGGAACACAGCGTTGCCGACTGTTCCTGGTCCGCCGTGTGGCGCACCATATCGTGAAACACGCCGTCCGCCGAAGTCGTTCCCAGGTACAGCTCGTTGATCGCATAGCCCACGCAGTTGCGCGGGTCGGCGCTGCCATGCGTGTCGCAGGTGTTGGAGGAGCTTGTCATCAGCACGCGGATATAGCGCACCGACATCGACGCATCCGTCAGCCGGATCGTCGCGATGCCGCCCGCCCCGTTGGTGACAATGCCGTGGGGAAAGGTCTGCCAGATGCCGCGCGTCGGCAGGTGCACCGGGTCGATCCCGTTCCAGTACTGCACCACATAGTTCGTCGCATACGGCGCGGCCCAGTTGATGCGGATGCTGTCGACCGGCTGCACGACCGACAGATCCAGCGTCACCCACTGCGGATGCATCGAGTCCGGCTCGCCGGTATAACGCTGCGACAGGTAGGGATTGCTCTTCCAATAGGTCGATGTGTCGCCATCGGTCAGGCGCGAATAGCCCGAGTTGCCCGTGCCGTCATTGCGCGTAAAGCCGCGCATCGGCAGCGAGTATCCATACGAGTGGCGAATGAATTTTGTCGGCGTCGATGAGCCGGTAAAGTAGCCTTTCCCGCTGGGGTCGCTCCACGTGCCCACGGGATTCCAGTGCCACGCCTGCACCGCCAGCTCCGTATTCTGTCGATACGTGATCGGCTGCCAGCCGGAGGTCGCCACCTGCGCCAGCGTCGCCTTATTGCTCAGTATCGTGTCGGCAGCAACAGCCTGAATGCGGTCAACGCCTCCGCCGAAGGTCTTGCTGGGCACAAAATGATTCGTAGCGTCCGCAGGCGCCGTGTCCACGCGAAGGGTTTGTGCCGAAGCAGCGGATAGAGCAACCACGCTCACCAGCGTGAGCGAAAGGCAGAAGGAACGAATACAAGCCATGCAACCGACTCCCCATGACATTTTTCTATGGGAACCTTTATACAGCAATCCTGCCATATTTCAAACGTTTCAATAGATGACGCTTCCACATCTGAAATAAGACAACAATATGAGGAAGCAAACGGCGACCCCATCCACAAGAGGGTCGTGGGTCCATTGCATTCTTTATACTTTTGTTCTTGCTAAAACCTCTCTTTCCCGTTTCCCGCGCAATCAACTTCTAAACCTAACGACTGAATGATTTCCGAGTTGCCGACACCCACCCGGAACGCCACAAGGCTCCCTGTTTAAAACTCGATGAGCGCAACGGCACTTAGTTGCGAAAGTTAGTTTGAGAGCATTATCCGGAATTTTGGCTTGTATCGAGAGTCTCGCGATATGCCACCCGATTGCGGCCGCTGCTCTTCGCATCATAGAGAGCTTTGTCGGCGATGAGCAGCAAGGTCCTCGCGCTCGAAGCCTGACTTTTCTCTGAGTTTGCCAACCCTATACTCACCGTAATAAACAGTGGTTCCTCTCTATTAGGCAATCGGATTTCTGTTATGGATCGGCGAACAGTCTCGCAGACATCCACCGCCTGTTGAAACATCGCAGCAGGCAATAGGACCGCAAATTCTTCTCCACCATTGCGAGCGACAAAGCAGCCGAAAGGGGTCAGGATCTCGCCCAGGCATTTCGCCACAGCAGTCAGGCAGAGATCTCCCAAAGCGTGTCCATAGGTATCGTTGAAGCGTTTGAAATGATCGATGTCGATCATTAGGATCGACATCTGCGTACCGGAAGTCTCTACCTGATTCCACATGCGTTCCAGAACGGCGTCGAAGCCACGGCGGTTTGCGATCCCGGTAAGCGGATCCGTTACTGCGAGGGCCTCCAGCTCTCGCTGCAGAAACATCAGCGAGCGCTCCGTAGCCATCTGCTCGCTTTGAGTAATCACATTGCGGACGCCGTAACCCATCACGGCGATCGAAGCGCCCACGGCGATCGAAGCGCCCACGGCGCCTAGCGTTGAGTAGCTCCTGGAAATACTTAAGCTAACCCCCAACAATCCAAGACCCAGGAAAAATGGGCTCAGGCTTTCCGATATATCCACCAGAGATACCTTCGGTTGGAAGCGCTCAAGCCAGCGAGGCAATCCTCGCAGGCAAAGCAAACCGAGAACCACAAACTGCGGCAGCAGCATAAGCTCGAAACCCCAGGAGCGAGGTAAGAGAGTCGTTCGGTTGCGCACCGCGGCAAAGACTGTACTCGTCAGGAGGTATGTCGATAGCACGAAGAAGAAATGTCTACCCTGCGCGCTCTCTGCTCCCAGCAGGCGTACCACGGCGCGTAGCGTCAATAAAATACCGAGGATGTCGAACATCCGAATGATGAACAGAACATGTTCGATGTTGTCGGTGCCGTAAATTGAGACCAGGGAAAAAGTTCGAACGAAGAAGAAACCGGTTAATGCAACGACCATGGCTGCATCGACAAGGTTCGTCGCCCTCATCGTGCGGCCACGAAAAGTCGTCGAACAGGATAGAAGCACGAGTGCGACATACACTGCGTCACAGAAGATAGATGCGCCGGGCACCTGGGGATATTTGCCTGTAACGTGGATGGCCAGATCATTGTCATTCGCCAGGTTGACGAAAACCAATGCTGCAATCATCACTCCCCAACGGAAAGTGTCAGGAAAACTTGCGTGGCGCCTACGCCAAATCACGGCAGCCAGTGTCAGCCATTGGGCTATGCCGACGATGACGTCACTTGCTGCATAAACTGTTTCAGAACCATGCATCAATACGATCAGGTGCGCCACGCCGATCGAGAAATAGCCGGCCGCATAGCCCCAATACATCCGGGACGAGGCGCTATCGACGGTCAGAAATTCGTCAGCACGTTCCATCTCGGTCTCCGATCTCGATTTTTTTTAGCGCACGCCCATGGAACAGGCAATTTCTCTACAGCGGAGAGTCAGTGTAGCTCAGAAGGTTCCTTGATCTGTGGAAATTGGTCAGTTGCTGAATCTTGACCATAAAGGCATTCGGAGTTCTCTGCAAACTCCAGGCGCGTTGGATCAACCATCAGGATTGCTTTGGAAATAGTTGGGGGGCCGGATTGTTTGCTGAGATCAACAGACGGACAGTCTTAAAAGATCCCCATAGTGTCTGCGATTCCCAAACATCACGTCTCGGATAACAATCAAACTCCAGCGGTCGCCGATCATCTCCAGCGTGAGAGTGATTGGGCAACCGGAGTGCTGTGTCTTTCTCATCCAGGTTCCCACAGTCTCAAAATCATTCCACTTGCATATTGCAACAAGCGATATCTATAGTGATACTACTTGCAATATGCAAGTGGATTGCGACGAGAGCCGGAGAATCGGCAGGACGACGGATACATGAGTGCAGATCTCAAGTGGCCAGGGCCTGTCCTTTGCTTCTCAACAGACGACAGCAAAGTGAAGACAGGCAGCACGCTGCCGTCGGCGAAACGAGTGCAGAATGATCGGTTCTTCGTGGAGGGACCAATGAGCCGCATAAAATCTACTGTAGTTGCGTGTCTAATCCTTGTCCTCGGTTCTGTCTTTGCAGCATCGCGGCAGGCCTTGGCGCAGGATGCCAAAACACAGTATTCCAGGATGGCCCCACTCAACCAATACCTGATGGCGGATCGGAATGCCGAGATAGCCTTGGCGCGAAGTGCGGCGCCTAAGTCTATTTCACGCGACGCAGAGGTCCTGGTCCTTGGGCGGCATGGCTACGAAACTGCGGTGAAAGGTAAGAACGGTTTCGTATGTATCGTGGAGCGATCGTGGATGGCTCCCTTTGACGACCCGGAGTTTTTGAACCCCGATCAGCGGCTTCCGCTTTGCCTCAATCCTCCTGCGGCACGAACCCACCTTCCACTCACTCTAAAAATGACGGACTTGGCATTGGCTGGGCTATCCCGGACTCAGATGTTCGACAGAATCAAGGCCGCATTCAACAAGAAAGAACTCCCGCTGCCGGAACCCGGTTCGATGTGCTACATGATGTCGAAGCAACAGTATTTTGGCCGCAAGTACGGACACGCAGATTCTCATTTAATGTTTTGGTTTCCCAAAACAGACGATATGCTTTGGGGCGCGGGTCTCCCCGGCTCCCCGGTGTACGTGCATCAATACTCTCCAGAGCCGATCACCGAATTCATCATTTCGGTATCCAAATGGTCGGACGGAACGGCTGCTCCCACGGATTAGATAGAAAGGATTAGATATAAATCCATCGCAGAACATCTCAAGTAGCTGCCAAATCGCCAATGCACGCAGCCAGGCTGCATTCGTACCGAAAAGTCGGCTTGTAGGAAGTCGTGGTCGCTCCCGAATCACGGGCAATCCAGAAACAATCTGTAGGAGCAGCTAAAAGGCAGGCCGTCGGTTAGCGATGGATGTTTCCAGATATTTCAAATTGATCCACCACGCTAATTTCAAATTGACCCACTCCCGTAGATGGCGCTGTATCCCGCAAATTCATTTCGAACCAATACTGTTCCACGGCACCGGCAGCAATCATGCGTTCGCCGGCGCCCGTTCCGCCATCGTATCCGTCCGAACGCGTCCTGCATTTTTCTCGATGATTCTTTCCGCTTTGTTCAGGCGCGCCTGGTCCCTTGTGCCCACCAGCACCAGCACGCCATTCCTGCCGAGAATCCGATCCATCGACCAGGCCAGTTCTTCCGAAATCCCCATGCCCAGCAATACGTCCTTCAGATGTTTCTCGGAATAGAGGTGTTCGTTTTTTTCCGCCTCGGCATCCTGATTTCCCGTGGCCAGCACATCCGGTCCGTGATGATGCAGGTCGTGTTGAAAGCTGCGCCGCAACTTCCAGACCAGGGTGTGCTTTTCGTTCGAGTCTTTCTCGGGATGCTCGCGCTCCATCTGCTCGCCCTCTACCGAATGGGCAATAACGATCTGATCAGCCGGAAATCCAGCCTGCGCCAGATCGGCGATCGCGTCATTTGCACACTCCCAGTTGCTGAACATGCCTGCAGCCGGATGAAAAAGCGTCGCCCCGGCGCTCATCCCGGTACTCATCCCCGTACTCTGTGTGGAATTGGTCTGCATATCTCTTCTCCTTCTCAAGTTCATCCGCACCTTACCTTAAGTGAGATGCGGTGCGCGCCCTTGGCGGAATCATCCATCGCCAGCTCTCCCAGACCCAGCCACTCCCAGACCCAGCTCTCCCATCGCCCGGCAAACATTCTTCCTCCCTTGGCAATCCGCATCCCACGCAGACCGCATCTTAGCTACCGACATGACCGAGAGTACCTCGCAAGACCCGCGCACCTACTTCGCCGCCGAACAGGTGTTTCTCGCCTGGATTCGCACCGGCCTGGCTCTCATGGGCTTTGGTTTCGTCGTGGCTCGCTTCGGCCTCTTCCTGCGCGAACTGCAAACGGTACACGCATCGGCGCAGATCCCGGCTACTCCGGCGCCGCATTCCTTGCAGGCATCCTTATGGTTTGGCGTGGCGCTGGTGGCCCTCGGTTTCTTCGTCAACATCTTCGCAGCCTTTCACCATGTACGCCTGGTGCGCCAGCTGTCTACGGAAACCTACGAGACTGGCAAGCCCTCCACAATGGGCCTCACCGTGGCGGGCATTCTTGCCGTATCCGGCCTTGCCGTCGCAATCTATCTGATCGCGCTACGCTACTAAGCGCGCGTCACTGCAAACAGCGTTGGGCAAAAGAAAAATGGCAGGCGAGAATGCTTTGCAGCGTCCGCACCTGCCACAGGTTGTATTGGCAACAGGAAATCTCGGCGTCTGTCGCCCCGCCTTTAATCTTCCGGAGCCTCGTAGCAACGGCGTCCCGGCACGCACCGCGCCAGGTGAACGTAATGCTCATCCGGCCCCGCGACCGTCATCGTTTTCAAACACCAATAACTCGATGCCGTCGCAATGCCCTGGTCCCAGGTCTCGTAATTCTGCGCCGTCGTGCCGTAAGGATTTTTCGTACGCAGGCACTGGCAGGGTTGCACTTTCGTCTCGGTTGTACTCATGTTTCTCCCTCCTGTTACCCAGCCGCGCTGGGATCGCGACCCATCTTGCCGGCGGCCAGCAAGACGGTGCGGTAGATGGCTACCGGGAAAAGCTGCACTTTATAACCGTTCATGGCCAGCGGCGTTGCGTCCTTCATCGCCGCCGTACCTGCGGCGCGTGCATTCTCTTCCGTAATCCGTTTTCCGCTCAGCATCGCCTCGGCTTCCGTGGCATGGCGCGGCGTCGGCGACGCTGCTCCTAACACGATGGTCGCGCGCTTGCACAGGTCTCCCTGCATTTCCAGCACCACGGCAGCATCGGCAATCGCCCAGTCGAAGCTCTCCTTCTCGCCATATTTCTGATACGCCGAGCGCGTGCCCGCGGCCGGTTTCGGAATCATAACCGCCGTCAGCAGTTCATCCGGTTGGATCGCTGTCTGTGCCACCGGATCGACCTCCGGCTTCACGTACAAATCGCGCAGCGCAACCGTGCGCTTGCCTTTCGCGGAGGTCAGCTCCACGCTGGCGTTCAACGCAGTCAGAGCAACCGCAGTCGAAGACGGCACCACCGTCGCCGAAACGCTGTTGTCAAAAATCGCATGATACTGGTTCATGCCGTTCAGGGAGTAGCACATGTCTCCCCCCTTGCGCAGGCACTTGTAATCCGGCGAGCGATAGTACCAGCACTGCACACGCTGCAGCAGATTGCCGCCCAGCGTGGCCACGTTGCGAATATGCGGCGTGGCGGCATGGCCCGCTGCATCGGCAAACACCGTGTACTGCGATTGCAGCAGCGGATGTTCACTGATCTCCGTCAGCGTCACCAGCGGCCCCAGCGTCACACCTTCTTTTGTTTCATGCACGCCGCGCAGCGAGCTGATGTGATGGATGTTCACCAGCTTGGGAGGCGCTTCAATGCCGTTCTTCATGCGGTCCAGCAGGTCGATGCCGCCTGCCTTCACCACGGCCTTCCCCTCTAACTGCGAAAGGGCCGCATCCACGGTCGTGCATTCGGCGAATACGAAGCTGTTCATACCGTCTCCTTCCATTGCGGTGCTGTCCCCAGCGCTGCCAGCACCTGCGCTGGCACCATGGGAATCTGCCGGATACGCTTTCCGGTTGCGTTGTAGAAGGCGTTGCCGATGGCCGCGCCAATCGCGACAATGCCCGCGGCCTCCCCAATGCCGCTGGCATCGGTGGAACTCTGCCCTATGTAGGACGGAACCAGGTCCACTTCAATTTTCGGAATCTCCTGCGACCCGGCAATCTTGTAGGTATCGAGATTGGGATTGACCATGTGACCCGCCGTTGGGTCCAGCAGCCGATGCTCGAACAGCGTGTAGGAAATTCCCTGGATCACGCCGCCGTTGATCTGGCTGATCACCCCGGTGGGATTCATCGGACGTCCGCAGTCGTGAACGGCCAGCACGCGCCGCACAAAAATGCGGCCCGTCTCGGTATCCACGTCAACTTCGGCCACATCAACACCGCCGTAGGTGTTGTATTTGCTGCGGTCGTAATCCGGAATGCGTTGCGCGCGCGCGGCAATCTCGTCGGTCGACATCTTCGCAGCTGCGCGGCGGAAGCTGACCGGCTGCATCTTGCCGGACTTGCTGCGCACCTCCCCGTTCACCAGTTCCAGATCGTCTGCCGTGGTTCCGTATGCGGGAGCAATGTTGGCAAGAAATTTATTTTTGGCCTGCCATGCCGCATCGCGCACTGCCGGAGTCAGCGAAGCCGTCGTGACGCTGCCGCCGGAGTTGGGTCCGACCGGATAGTTGGTATCGCCCACCTTCACGCCTACCTGCGAGGTTGGCATACCGAATTCTTCTGAGACAATCTGCGCCAGCACCGTCTTGATGCCCGTTCCCAGGTCCTGCACCGCCGAAAGCACTTCGACCGAGCCGTCCTTGTGAACGCGGATCTCTGCCGCCGAGTTCATGTTGATGAAGCGATACCAGACCGACTGCGCCACGCCAACGCCGCGCTTGACCGGGCCCGAGCCCGCACCGGCGACAGCATTGCGCGACTTCCAGAGTGCGCTTTCGCGAACCACCTGGCGCTCTACGCGGCGCACCGGATTTTCATCGATGCGGTCGCGCAGTTCCAGCGGCTCGATCTGCAGTTTCTCCGCCAGTTCATCAATCACCTGCTCCAGCGCGAAGGCCCCTTGCGGGTGACCCGGCGCGCGAAAAGCCGATGCCGGACCGGCATTGATAAAGACATCGTTCTCCGCTGTACGCAGCGAAACCATCTTGTACATGTTGCTGGCTGGTCCTGCGCAGCCGGCCCCCGTGCCGCAGCCTGCCGTACCGTAACTGACCAGTTCGATCGCCGTCAGGGTGCCGTCTTTCTTGGCCCCGATGCGCAGCTTCTGATCCGAGTCGGGACGATTGCCCACCGACAGATGTTCCTCTTTGCGGTCCAGCATCAAACGAACCGGCGCGTTCGCCTTTCTGGAAAGCGACGTCGCAACCACGCCGGGATTGCCTGCGCCGAACTTCGCGCCGAATCCACCACCCATGTACTCCGTAATCACCCGGACCTGCGATTTGGGCAGCTTGAAAAATCCCACCAGTTCCTCGCGCACGCTGGCCGTCCCCTGGGTCGAGGCCCAGACCGTCAGCATGTTCGGCTTCCAGTCGGCGACCACGCCGTGGGTCTCCAGCGCCGAGTGCGTCTGCACCTGCGTGATGTAGCGGCCTTCGACGATCACATCGGCATCCTTGAACCCTTGTTCCACATCGCCCTTGGTGTGAATCGAAGGTCCGTGAATATTGCCCGTCTGCGGCACGTTGTGCGGACCGCCTCCGCCACCGGCGGAACCCGCCTGATCGGCCGGGCCGGGAAAGACCTGCGGAGAATCCGGCTTGCGCGCGTCCAGTGGATCGACGACAAACGGCATCTCCTTGTACTGCACCTTCACCAGCTTCGCGGCGTCTTCCGCAATCTGTTGCGAGGTAGCGGCAACCGCGGCCACAGGCTGCCCGGAGTAGCGCACGATAGGGTATTTTGACGGCGTCTCTTCCTTCGGATCACGCAGCTCGGCTGGCCCCAGAATCTGCTCGATCACATGCACCGACTTCACGCCGGGGTAGCTTTCGGCTGCGGACATGTCGATGGAAATGATCTTGCCGTGGGGCACGGAGGAATTGACGAATTTCGCGTAGAGCATGCCCGGCAACTGAACGTCCGCGGTGTACTGCGCCTGCCCGGTCGCCTTCTGGTGACCGTCCCAGCGCTCGGTCGGCTGGCCAATAAACTTCAGATCTTTATTGACAGGCAGCACAGGCGGTTCGGTAATGGGCACCTCCCGCGCTTC
The DNA here is from genome assembly GCA_036267255.1 of Acidobacteriaceae bacterium. Classification (GTDB taxonomy): domain Bacteria; phylum Acidobacteriota; class Terriglobia; order Terriglobales; family Acidobacteriaceae; genus DATAWK01. The sequence continues at coordinate 300,619 of DATAWK010000041.1, forward strand.
CTCGTGCAGCGTGTAGCCCGGAACGCCCACCGGCATCATCACGGTGTGCTTGCTGGTGTCGCTTGTCACGGCTCCGGCAATAGCGCCCGTGGCAGCGGCGGAGGCGGCATGGAGCAGAGAATCTTTTCCGGAATTCGTTGTATGGGTCGCCATGATTCTCCTCCTTACGCGTTCTGCGTAGTTACGCCTGCGGCTTCCAGCGTGGCCGCGAAGACCTTCGGATAGGTTCCGCAGCGGCAGAGATTGCCGGAGACGGCCTGGCGCACATCGGCTTCCGTTGGCTTGGGATTGTGTTCCAGCAGAGAGGCGCAGCTCATCACCATGCCCGGAGTGCAGAAGCCGCACTGCATGGCATCGTGTTTCACAAAAGCCGCCTGCAGCGGATGCATCTCCCCGTTGTGCGAAATGCCTTCGATGGTGGTGATCTTGCGTGGGCCCACATCGACGGCCAGCATCATGCAGCTATTGACCGGCGTCTTGTCCAGCAGCACGGTACAGGCGGAACAGGAGCCGCGGTCGCAGACGACCTTGGTTCCCGTCATGCCCAGTTGCATGCGCAACGCATCGGCCAGCGTCGTCCTTGGCTCAATCTGCACGACATGTTCCTTGCCGTTGATGTGCAGCGTGACAGGAACCGGCCCGGGGCCAAGTTCGCGCACATTCTTTGTGTTGGTGGTGGCGGCGACCGCTTCCCGGCTGAAGACCTGAACGCCCTCCAGCAGGGCCGTGCCTGCAGCGGTGATGCCGGCGCCTTTCAGAAATCCGCGGCGGCTGATGCCGGTAGAAATTTTCTCGTTTGCCGGACTCTGCTCGGCAGAATCGGAGACAGCGGGGCGGGAGTCATCTCGTTCGGACATGAATCCTCCTCAACAACATTGGATGAACGGGTTGTCTGTGGATGGAATCGAGCAAAATATCATTTTCCTCTCCACCAAAGGCTGCATCTGTAAGTTATGTTTCAATGCGCTTGTGTCGGCGAGCGGCGCATTGCTCTGATGATTACTCTGCTAAAGACACGGTAGGTCCCGAAAAAGACGCAATCTACAATCGATGAGGGAACTGCCGCACTTCGCGTCTTGCCCACTTTATACACCCGGACCAAAGACGGCGCAACCGACTGGTCAGACCACTTTTGCGCAATTTTCACGCAATTCCTTCGCCGGCCTCCGGCCGCCGCAAACCTGAAAATACCTCAAAATACGCCATCGATAGGAATTTCCTATCAATCTCCTGTTGACAATCGGATTTGCCTATTTCGAGTGCCCGAATTATGCACGAAATCACCGGGATTGGAACGAGCGAAAACGCCCGTTGAAATTTAAAAATTTACGCTGCCTTTACCGGAAGAGTGGGCTATGCTGAAGGCCGGATTTCTTATCACTGGCGCATAGGAGCGAAAGCACGATGACGGAGCCAATGGCAACACCAGGTCAGGCAACAGACAATACAATCAATGGTTTAAGCCAGGTCGAACGAGTCGTGGACGCGTATGTTGCTCCCACAAAAACCTTTCAGGACATCCTCAGAAACACCAGTTGGTGGCTGCCGTTTCTGCTGGGCGTGGTGCTGGCCTACCTCTTTCTCTTTGCCATCCAGCATGAAATTGGCTTTCAAAAAGTGGCCGAAACCATCGCGCAAAATAAGCCTTCGCTGCAACAACGCATGAATTCGATGACGCCGTCCCAGTTGCAGAGCATGTATTCCGGGATTGCTGTCTTTGTCAAAGCGACCCTGTACGCATCCCCGCTGTTTATCCTGGTCTTTGCACTGATCGGAGCGGGCGTCCTGATGGTGAGCTTTAATTTCGGATTGGGCGCGCAGGCCAAGTTTTCCCAATACTTTGCGGTCTGGTTCTATGCCGGCATGCCCTTGTTGATCAAATCCTTGCTGTCGAGTATCACGCTGTTTGCAGGGTTGGGAGCGGACCAGTTCGATTTGAACAACCCCGTGGGCACAAACGTCGGATTTTATCTGGGGGATGCGCCGAAGTGGGTCAGCACGCTCTTACAATCCGTCGATATCTTCACCATCTGGACAGTGATTCTAATGGTCATTGGCTGCGCCACCATCGCCAAGGTAAAACGCAGCAGAGCGGCTATCGTTGTGGTGGGCTGGTGGGTGCTTGCGATTCTGTTCATGACCGTCATGGCTGCGATACGCGGTTAGAATGAAAAGTGAAATCCCGAACCGCGAGGCATTTGCATGAGTGAAGCAATCCGGTTGTGCGCCAAGGCAGATTTACCCGCCGAGGGCCAGGCCAAAGAATTCCCCGTGCAGGACAAAGTCTTGTGCGTCGCCATGATCGGCGGCAAGGCGATGGCCATCAACAACGTCTGTCCGCATCGCGGAGGTCCGCTGGCGGAAGGCACGTTCGAAGACGGCAAGGTTGTCTGCCCCTGGCATCAGTGGGAGATTGATCTGGCAACCGGTGCGGTGACCCATTCGCCGGAAACAAAAACGGATGTCTATCCGCTGACCATTACCGGAGACGATGTTGTTGTAGAGATATAAAACAGAATCACGATTCCAGCAAAAGGCCGCTTCCTTGCAAGGAGGCGGCCTTTCTGTTTCAGCCCGCGAGTGCAGCCAGCGTCTTTTCCAGGCTGGCGGAGTCTTCGACATTCAGACAGCTCTGACTGCGATCGATCTGGCGCATCAGGCCGCAGAGCACTTTGCCGGGACCAACCTCAATAAAATGCGTGGCGCCTTCGGCGATCAGCAGGCGCATGCACTCCACCCAACGGACCGCTCCGGTGACCTGACGAATAAGCGCGTCGCGGGCAGCGTCGGCGGTCGCGACAAGTACGGCATCAACATTCACCGCGATCGGGATCCGGGGTGTGGCGAAAGCCAGCACATGCAAATCTTTCGCAAGCCGCTCCTGCGCAGGTTGCATGAGTACGCAATGAAAAGGTGCACTGACCGGCAGCATGACAGCGCGCTTGGCGCCGCGTTCTTTGGCGAGAGTGGCGGCTCGTTCCACAGCGGCAACACTGCCGGAGATAACGGTCTGCTCCGGCGAGTTGAGATTGGCGGCGGAGACAACATCCCAGGACTCTACCGATGCGTCCGCGCAAACATCCTCGACCGCATCCGCAGGCATACCGAGAATGGCGGCCATTGCACCCACGCCCTGTGGAACAGCTTCCTGCATATAGCGTCCGCGATTGCGTACAGTGCGGACGGCATCGACGAATGAAATGGTTCCGGCGGCAACCTGCGCAGAATATTCGCCCAGGGAATGTCCGGCGGCCAGTTGTGCAGAGATGCCACGTTCCGCGAGCACTCGCTGGGCGGCGATAGAAACAGTGAGAATCGCTGGCTGCGTATTTTCTGTCTGCTTGAGCGAATCTTCCGGCCCTGCAAAACAAAGCTGCGAGAGGGAAAAGCCAAGAGCGGCATCGGCCTCCTCAAACACCGCGCGAGCGGTGGGAAAATGCTCATACAAATCGCGGCCCATGCCTACGGCCTGCGAACCTTGTCCGGGAAAGAGAAAGGCAATCTTCTTGCTCATAAGTATTTTGCTTTGCAGCGTAAAAGGTAAGGATTACTGCAGGGGCAGCTCCGGGTTTGCCGCGGGTTCTGTAAAGACAGCAGGGCGCTCTGTAAATTCGCGTTCGATCTGACCGTTGACTCCGGTCTGGGCAAATTCGGCAGCGACACGAATGCCGTTCATGATGCCGCGGTCGTTGGACGAGCCGTGACCAACGATGCAGACGCCGCGTAGACCGAGCAACGGCGCACCGCCGTATTCGGAGTAATCGAGACGCTTTTTGAAATCGTTGAACGCCTTGCGCGAAAGCAGGGCTCCGACTTGCGCCGTGACGGTGGACGTCAAGGACTCGCGCAGCAATTCTCGCACCAGGCGGCCCAGACCCTCGGAGGCCTTGAGCGCAACATTGCCAACAAATCCATCGCAAACGACGACATCGGTGCGGCCGTTATAAATGTCGCGGCCTTCAACATTGCCGATAAAGTTCAATGGCAATTGACGCAAAAGCGAGAAGGCCTCGCGCGTCAGCTCATTGCCCTTGCCCTCTTCTTCGCCGATTGAGAGCAGGCCGACACGCGGGCGGGCGATCTTGAGCACATGCCGCGCGTAGGTTTCTCCCATCACGGCAAATTGCTCCAGATTTTGCGGTTTGCAGTCCACGTTGGCGCCGACATCGAGCAGGATGGAAGGCGTGCCGCTGCTGGTGGGCAGCAATGCCGCGAGCGCCGGACGATCCACACCCGGCAACGTACCCAGAACCATCTTGGCGGTGGCCATGGCTGCGCCTGTGTTGCCCGCCGTGATGAATCCAGCGGCTTGACCCTCGCGCACCATCTTGAGACCCACGCGCATGGAGGAGTCTCGCTTGGAGCGGACCGCCAGCGCAGCCTTCTCATCCATGCCGATCCACTCACTTGCGTGAACGATACGGATGGGCAGATGGCGGTTATGAGTGCGGCGCATGTGCTGCGCCAGCAACTTACGAAGCTTCTGCTCCGGACCCACCAGATGCACGCGCACCGGAAGCTGGCGAACGGCGAGTATAGCTCCCCGTATCTCCGGTTCCGGAGATTTATCCGAGCCCATTGCGTCGAGTGCGATGTCGATCAGCATGGGCACAGATCAGCTAATTCTGTTCCTTGGTTTCGAGGACTTCGCGACCCTTGTAGGTGCCACATTTCGGGCAGGCACGATGGGGCAGCTTGTGCTCATGGCAACTGGGACACTCGGACAGACCAATGGGAGTGAGTGCATCATGTGCACGTCGTTTGGAGGTGCGCGCCTTGGAATGGCGGCGTTTGGGATTCGGCATGAGAGTTTCCTTTCGCTGGCCAGCACGGTAGTGTCTGCGAGTTATTCCGAATCTCTCTCCAAAAATGAAGAGGATCGTGCATGCAGAAGCCCCACCGGATGGCCGGTACTAAACTTTAAATTTCACCTGGTTACGGCTTGCCTTTCGTGCGGATCGACTCCAGCGTTTCGAGTGCGGACCATCGTGGGTCCACTGAATCCGCTGCGCAATCGCAGGTTTCCGTATTCAGATTGCGGCCACAGTGCGTACACAATCCTTTGCAGGACGGAGTACACAGAGTGCGCGCAGGCAGCGAGAGAAGAATCTGCTCGCGCAGCACATCCTCCAGCAGCAGGCCGCTCTTCTCATAGTAGCCGATTTCGGTCTCCGAAGGCGAGATGGAGCGGTCATCGCCGGTGGCATCGACGCCAAGAGGGCGAAAAAGCAGGTCAAACTGGTTGTCCAGAGGATACTGGACGGGTTCCAGACAACGGGCGCAAAGCACTTCGACGTGAGCTTGATAGCCGGCCCGGACGCGGATATCGGCGACGATTTCGTGCGGACCACGGTGTTCCCGCAGCAGGTCGGCGATGCCCTTTACGTGAAGATCCTGGATGGAGTGCAGCTCTTCGCCAAAATCGATCTGATCGGGAGCAATATTCTGGTCAAATTCAATGGGCGCGCGTTCAAGTTCCGCAACGGTCAGAAGCATGACTTTGCCTCCGGGGCGTGGATTTAAGGTCCGGCGATTTGGGTGGAAAACCGGCAGGTCGGGAGACGAACTCCTACGATTGAGGTTACGGCGCGCGGGGTGCGGCGTCAATGGCGGCAGCTTCGCTAAAGGAGCGTGCTCCATGCGTGCGGCGAGGCATGAAAGAGGCGGATGGCGGCGATCCCGCTGGCTCCGGCAGCAATGCAGGCAGCCGCGTTGTCAGCCGTGACGCCTCCCAGCGCCACTACGGGAACCGGATGTGCTATGCGACAAGCGTCGGCGAGGGCAGCCATGCCCACGCCGGGCAGTGACTGGACCTGTCCCGGCTGGCTTGCACCAAGCTGCCTGTCGCCAAATTTTTTCTCAAAGACAGGGGCGAACAAAATGCAATCGGCGTGCTGATTTCGCGCCTGTTCAACTTCATCGAGCGTATGACAGCCCACACTGATCCATACCTGCGTGGAGTCTCCGGCTTGCCCGGGGTGATGCTGGGAAGCCAAATGTCCGATAGAGGGATTGGAGTCTGCGGCAAAAAGGCTGCGGATTTCGTCCAGCGGATGCGTCGCCAGCAGGGTAGCCGGCAAATGGACCCCGTCGGCTCCGGCAGCCAGCGCGACGGCAGGAGGAGCATTGAGGACGAGGCGCGGCCTGGAGTCGATCTGCCTGGAGTTGATCTGCGCGGGGCTCTTTTGAATGGGGCTTATTTGCGCGCGCACCTGGCGAATGGCCTGATGCATGGCCTGGGCGAGCGAGATCAGTTCCAGAGCAGGCAGGTCTTTTTCGCGCAACTGCACGACAGCCACGCCATTTTCTGCCCACGTGCGGGCCAATGCAACCAGCCCTTCACGCTGCGCGACAGGTTGGCCGCCCGCAAGATGGCGATTCGTGATGGCATAAAGAAACATGGATGGCACAAAGAAGCGTCCAAGCTAGTGTAATGATTTGGTGAATTTTGCCATGAGCGGAAATAGAGAGAGCCGCATGATTTGGCGTGCGTCCGCGCATCTGCCAAGGGAATGATGGCAAGGGAAACAAAGGCAACGGAAATATTCAGAGGAATTCAATGTCAGGAAACCTCGGGAGTGAATCTCAGGGCGTATGCTGCTGTGTTAGCTTCGAAACTGTACCGGGCGCATCCTCGCCGGGATGGTTTGAGGCAACGAACCACCAACGCATCGACGCCATAAACGATTCATTCAACGACGTATTGGCTGGCAAATCGCCATCAGGAATTTAACGAAGGCATGGAAACTTTCGATCTTATCGTCATTGGCTCAGGCCCCTCCGGACAGCGAGCAGCCATTTCTGCCGCAAAAAATGGGAAAAAGGTTGCGCTGGTCGAACAACGGGAAGTGGTCGGCGGCAGCTCTATCAATACCGGCACCATACCCAGCAAGACCTTTCGCGAAGCGGTGCTGCATCTTTCCGGATACAACTACCGGTCTATCTATGGCATGAACTACAAGGTGAAAGAAAAGATCACCATGGCGGACCTTGCCTTCCGCGTGCAACATGTCATCAAGACTGAAGTGGATGTGACCGAGGCGCAATTGTCGCGCAACAACATTGAGATGCTGAACGGAACAGCGAGCTTTGAAGACGCAACCCATATACGCGTCACGAATGTCCGCGGCTCGAGCGTTTACGAGGCGGCAAACACTCTGATTGCCGTGGGCGCGAAACCGGCGGCGTCTGCCAAAGTGCCGATCAACGGACGCAACATCGTCAACAGCGACCAGGTGATCAACCTGGGCAATCTGCCCAAGACATTGATTGTGGTGGGCGGCGGCGTTATCGGCGTGGAGTACACCTGCATGTTCGCGGCGCTGGGAGTGCGCGTAACGCTGATTGAAAAGCGTCCTAAGCTGCTGGAATTTGCCGATCAGGAGATTGTCGAGGCCCTGAGCTATCACCTGCGCGACAGCCGCGTGACCATGCGCCTGAATGAAGAAGTGGACAGTGTGGAAGAGCTGCCCGACGGCACCGTGGTTGCGTATCTGGAAAGCAAAAAGAAGCTTTCCGGAGATGCACTGCTCTACGCCGTGGGACGCCAGGGAAATGTGGACGAATTGAATCTTCCGGCAGCGGGCCTGGAAGCAGACTCGCGCGGACGCATTGCCGTGGACGAAAACTACTGCACCAAGGTGCCGCACATCTACGCAGCCGGAGACGTGATTGGCTTTCCCAGCCTGGCTTCCGTGTCGATGGAACAAGGCCGCATTGCAGCGGCGCGCGTGCTGGGCGATGACACGCTGACTTCCAATCCGAATTACTATCCGTATGGCATTTACACGATCCCGGAGATTTCCTTTATCGGAAAAACAGAAGAGCAGTTGACCGAGGAAGATGCTCCCTACGAAGTGGGCGTGTCCTATTATCGCGAGATTGCGCGTGGGCAGATTCGTGGCGATACGACGGGCCGGTTGAAACTGATCTTTCATCGCGAGACCCACCAGGTGCTGGGAGTCCACATCATTGGCGAAGGGGCCAGCGAGCTGGTCCACATTGGCCAGGCTGTCATGGTATTGGGCGGGACCATTGAATACTTTGTCGACACGGTCTTCAACTATCCGACCCTGGCCGAGTGTTACAAGGCAGCGGCATTCAATGGATTGAATCGGCTGTCCAAGCTGGATTGATGCGGTAGGAGACATTATGGGCAAGAGTATTGGAGTCGTCCTGACGGGACGCGTTGCCGCTGGAGTGGTCGAAGACCATCAGCCATGCACCGCCGTGCACTATTACCAGGAAGATGCGGAAACGACCGATACCCTGATCGATATACCGCAGGAGGGCCTGATTGAACTCGTACGGGATCAGGTGATGGCCTGCGCCAGCGAGGCAGGTACAGTGGATGCCGTTGGCATAGCGTTGCCGGGAATTGTGCGTAATGGCGTTGTGGAAGATTCACCCAACCTGCAGCAGTTGAAAGGCGCGCGGATTGGAGCACGCGTGGCAGCCGCGCTGCAGAAGACCGGACTGCACGCGCCGGTCACCATAGTGAACGATGCCGACGGCATTGCAGCCGGCGTTGCCGCAACCATGGGCCGGCTGGACAACATCATCCGCGTCTGGTCGCTGGGTTATGGCATCGGATACGGCCGCTATCCTTATGTGGAAGGCGTCTGGGAGGGTGGTCATTGCGTGGTCACGATGGACGCCAAAGAGACCTATTGCGGCTGCGGCGGACGCGGGCATCTGGAAGGTATCATGGGCCAGCGCGCGATGCGTTTGCGCTTTCTGGACATGGAACCCGAAGAGGTGTTTGCCGCCGCCAAGGCGGGCGATGAGCGTTGTGTAGCCTTTGCGCGACTGTGGCATCGCGGTCTGGCCGCGGCAACTGCCAACGCCATCCACCTGGACGGCCCCGGGCGCTTCTACTTTACCGGCTTCAATGTGCGCTTTCTGGATTTGAAACTGATGCACCATTACCTGCAGCAGATGGTGAAGATGAGTCCGCTGCAGAGCTATATGCTGGAGATCATCCCCATGAGCGACGAACTGGCGGTCACGGGCGCTGCGGTGACGGCGGCGCAGGCTGCGGGGTTTTGAGTCGTAGTGCACAATGAGGCATGCCTGTAATCGAGTCGGCGAGCCCGGTACATAGCTGGAAGCGACTCGATGGTGTCGATCTACTTCGCGGCCTCGCAATCTTCTTCGTACTGATGAACCACGTCAACATGCGGCTGCTCGGAGCGAGTGTGCCCTACACCGCGGGGCTTCCGAAACAGCTTGTCGCTTCCCTGGTCTGGAACGGCCAATACGGCGTTCAGATATTCTTCGCCGTCTCCGGCTTTCTGATCACATCCACAACACTGCGGCGCTGGGGTTCCCTGTCTCGCGTGAGCATGCAGGATTTTTACAAATTGCGCTTCGCCCGCATCGCGCCCTTGCTGCTGGCGTTATTGACCGTGCTGAGCCTGCTGCACTTTGCGCGCTTGCAGCACTTTGTCGTCTCTCAGACGACAGGCGGGCTGGGACGAGCGTTGTTCGCGGCGCTCACGTTCCACGTAAACGTGCTGGAAGCACGGCGAGGTTATCTGCCGGGCAATTGGGATGTTTTGTGGTCGCTCTCGGTAGAAGAAATGTTCTATCTCTTTTTTCCTCTTGTCTGCCGGGTATTCGGTCGCGGGAAACTGCTCCTCGCGATTCTTCTGACGTTTGTCGTTCTGGGACCCTTCGGGCGCACGGTTCTGGCTCACGGAAACGGAGTCTGGCGGGAATATTCGTACCTGGGAGGCATGGATGCCATTGCGCTCGGATGCCTGACCGCGCTTTTTGTCTCGCGACGCGTGCTCTCGCAGCATGTTCGCTGGATGTTGGGGAGCGTGGGAGCAGTGCTGCTGATCTTCAGTCTCGGTTTCTCGATCCGCGCCTATCGCTGGGGGCTGGGTCGCAATGGACTGAGTATGACGATCCTCGCACTTGGCACCTGTATGATCCTTGCCGTTGCGGCACAGACGCAATGGCGCAGTCCGCGCGTTTTCCGCCCTCTCCTGACGCTTGGCCAGCGCAGTTACGAGGTGTACCTGACGCACATGTTCGTTGTCTTCGCCTTGTTTGGGCTCTTCGTGATGGCAGGAAAGCCCTTGTTTGGAGTGCCGGTGCTGTTCGTGGCGGTCATTCTTTGCTCCGGCCTGCTGGGCGAACTGGTGGCCCGGTTCTACTCCGAGCCGATGAATCGCCGGCTGCGCAGGCGCTGGGGCGATGGGCCGGAAAAGCTTGGCTCGGTTGTCGAAGCCAACGCAACCACGGTCAGGCACTAGAAATGCGGGGTAGCTTCCAAACGGCTCGAACGAGCCTGAACTCGTTTTTTCTATAACTTAGTGGGGTTAAGAACTCTCTACACGAATTTTTCCCTTTGGGCTTGACATCTTTATACTGTTTGATACATAGTATGCTTTGTACACTATACGAGACACAGAATGACCCTGGATCCAATCCAATTCGAGAACCTTCGCATGGAGCTTCGCCGTGGCTGCCTGGTGTTGGCCGTACTGGCCCAGCTGCGCGCGGAGCACTACGGCTACACGCTGCGCAAGGCACTGGCCGAGCGTGGCATGGAGATCGAAGAGAGCACTCTGTATCCGCTGCTGCGCCGCTTAGAAAGCCAAGGACTGCTGGTGAGCGAATGGCGAGAAGAAGCCAAGCGGAATAAGCGCTTCTATCGGCTTTCTGGAGACGGAGAACAAATTCTGCAACAGCTGCTGGAAGAGTGGCACGGCATCAACGCATCGATCCATCGAATTATTGATCCATCGGATTCTCAAATTATTGATCCGCCGGATTCTCAAATTATTGATCCGCCGAAGTATTGATCCATACATTGACCCATCGCATTCGTAAGGAAACGGACATGGAAACTTTGACCCGGTATGACCTGCTGAACCGCTACATGCAAGCCGTAAGAAAATATCTGCCCTTCGGGCGGCAAACGCTCCGCCAGGACGACATCCTGAAAGAACTTTCGGCCAACATTCTGTCGCAAATGGAAGACAAAGAGGAAGAGCTCGGTCATTCGCTTACCGAAGGGGAGCAAGCTGCCATTCTGAAACAGCATGGCCATCCCATGCTGGTAGCCAGCCGCTATTCGCTACAGCAATATCTGATTGGCCCAGCCCTGTTTCCTGCCTACTGGTACGTTCTGAAGATTGCGCTGGTATTGATGGTGCTGATCAACGGCGTTGTGAATGCGGTGCTGTTCGCTGTCGGCACGAATTCCATGGGGCAGATGTTGAAGGCGTGGCTGCAACTTCCATGGATTGCCGTGATTACCTTTGCATGGGTGACGATTGTTTTTGCCGGTCTGGAGTTTGCCGTAACCCGGTACAACACCCAGCTGAAGATCTTCGACTCGTGGAATCCGAGCACGCTGCCCAGAATGCAGAAAAGCGGAACGAAGCCCGTACCTGTAAACGCACTGATGGAGCTGGCACCGGGCGTCGTGTTTCTGGCGTGGTGGCTGTTGCTGCCGCACCATCCGTGGATGATCTTTGGTTCAGCGTCGCGATTTTTGGCCTATTCCACAGAGACACACCGATTTTATCTGCCGATTCTGTGCCTGCTGGTGGCGCAACTGGGACTGGATGCCGGCGGTTTGATTTATGCGCGCGAGGCCTGGCAGAAGATCGGCAAGGGGGTCGCGGCCAAGTGCGTGGCTTTGATCATGTTCGCGGTCTTGCTTCGTGCACGTACGTTTGTAAGGATTCCGGACGCGGTGGGCAATGTGGTGGGCTATCAGCAGCTCGCCCATGTACTGAACACCTGCATGCTTATCGGGCTGAAGATAGGTGCTGCTGTCGTCGCCCTAACGCTGTTACTGGATATTGGGCGGTTGGTGTGGGGAAAGATGCAGCACCGCTAACGCGCATGCGTGTATTGGAGACTGGACTTTAGAAACGAATAACTTCCGAGTAACAAACAACCGCCGTAGAATGATTGTTTGCGACAGAAGAAAGCACGATCGATCGAAAAAATCCTGATTGCCAACCGCGGGGAGATCGCTCTGCGCGTGATTCGCGCCTGCCGCGAACTGGGCATCCGCACCGTCGCGGTCTATTCTGACGCGGACCGCGCCAGCCTGCATGTGCTGCATGCCGATGAGGCCTACCGACTGGGACCGGCACAGGCAAAAGAATCGTACCTGCGCGGAGATCTCATCCTGGACATTGCGCGGCAAGCAGGTGCTGACGCGATTCATCCGGGCTATGGATTTCTTTCAGAAAATGCCGCCTTCGCGGATGCCTGCGCTGCGGCTGGCGTCAAGTTTATCGGGCCGCCAGCGAGTGCCATGCGCATGCTCGGCTCCAAGACGCGCGCCCGTCAGACGGCGGATGCAGCTGGATTGCCGCGCGTACCCGGCTCGGTGCAGCCGCTTGCGTCGTTGCAGGAAGCAAAGGCGGTAGCGCAGGAAGTGGGATATCCCATCATGCTGAAGGCTGCAGCAGGCGGCGGCGGCAAGGGCATGCGCGCGGTGACTGCGGAGACCGAACTGGCAGCGGCACTGGAAGGCGCACAGAGCGAAGCGGAACGGGCCTTTGGCTCGGATGAAGTTTACATTGAAAAACTGATTGAGCGCCCACGGCACATTGAAGTGCAGTTGCTGGCGGATGAACACGGCCACTGCATTTATCTGGGCGAGCGGGAATGCTCTGTGCAGCGCAGGCACCAGAAGGTGATTGAAGAGGCTCCGTCCGCGGTGGTCGATGCCGATTTGCGACGACGCATGGGCGAGACAGCCGTGCAGTTGGCGCTGGCTGCCGGGTACACCAATGCCGGCACGGTGGAATTTCTGGTCGACGCAGAAAAGAATTTTTATTTCCTGGAGATGAACACGCGCCTGCAGGTGGAGCATCCGGTTACAGAGATGGTGACGGGGCTGGACCTTGTACATCTACAGATTCTGGTGGCTCGCGGCGAGGTGTTGCCGATTGCGCAAACGGATGTGCATCTGCGCGGACATGCGATTGAGTGCCGCATTTATGCCGAAGACCCGGACAACCAGTTCTTCCCTTCGCCGGGACGCATCACGCGGCTGCTGCAGCCATCCGGACCGGGTATTCGCGAGGATTGTGGCGTGTACGAAGGTTGGACGGTTCCGCTGGACTATGACCCGATGCTGTCCAAGCTGATTGCGTTTGCGCCAACGCGGGAGATGGCCATCCGCCGCATGCTGCGTGCGCTTGCGGAGTATCACGTGGGCGGCATTGCGACGAACCTGAATTTGTTTCGCCGCATTCTTGAGGACGCGGATTTTCAGAATGCGCGCATCGATACCGGATACCTGGAGCGGTTGTTGGCAAAGCCAGCAACCGGCGCAGCAAATGCGAACAAAGACATAAAAAATGCTGCGGAGGTTGCAACGATTGCCGCCGGCGTCTTTGAACAGATGCAGGGAAAAACGGCGTGCGCAGCGAAGGCTGCTCCAGCGGAGACGAGCGCGTGGAAGCAAGCGGCCCGACGGGAGGCGCTGCGGGGATGATCTTCGACGTTCTGCTGGACGGGAAAAAGCACCGCCTGGAAATACAAAGCGGGAACGGGGATGCGCCAGCGCGCATCACCCTGGACGGATCGACCCAAGCCGTCGACGCCACGCTGCTGGAGCCGGGTATTCTCTCGCTGCTGATTGATGGCAAGTCGTATCGTGTTCTTCTTGATGCGCGGCACGATGGACGTGCTGTTTTGCTGAATGGCCAGCGCTATGGATACGCGATAGAAGACCCTCGATCACTGCGGGCACGCAGTCGTCATGCTGCGGGAGGAGATGGGCCGCAACCGATCCGTGCTCCCATGCCGGGGCGCGTGGTACGCGTGCTGGCGAAGGTGGGCGATGTGGTGGAAGCGCGGCAGGGAGTCGTGGTGATTGAAGCCATGAAAATGCAGAATGAATTGAAGGCGCCGAAGGCTGGCCGCGTGGCGCGGATCAACGTGGAAGCAGGCGGAACGGTACAGGCTGGCGATGTGCTGGCGGTGATTGAATAGAAAGCTAGCTTATGGGTTCGCGCCGGCCGCTGTGGCCGCTTCGATACGCCGCATCGAGAATCTGCTGATTGATGATGCCATCGAGACCTGGAGCGAGATATACGGACTCGCCGCGCATGGCGAGAGCAAAGCTGTCCAGCATACGGCTATAGCCATCGGCGTTGCTCATGGTCTCCTGTTCGACACAGGCTCCGCCACGCCATAATTCAACCGTGACGGGCTGGTCAACGGTAAGCCCATTTTCTGCGTGTAAAACGCCGTCTGTTCCCACAACTTCCAGCAAGCTGCGATAGGGTGCGCGCGTGGACACGGTCACGTTGGCGAGGATGCCCTGGGTGCATGCGAGCTGGAGCGAAGCAACCGACTCGACATTGCCGGATTCCGCATCGCCGTGTGCCTGCGTTGTGATCGATTGCACCTCTGCCTGCAGAATAAAGCGTAATGCGTCAATGCAATGCACGCCGACGTCGGCGATGGGTCCACCTGTGGCGAGGGAAGGATCATAAATCCAGGCGCGGGGACTTTTTTCGGCGAGATACAGGAACTGGCTATGAGCCAACAGCGGCTGGCCGATCTTTCCATCGGCTATCCATTGCCGCATGGCCTGCACGCTGCGGTTGTAGCGGAAGTTCTGCGCCACGCCGAAAAGCACACCATGAGCCTGGGCTGCGTCCTGCATACTTTGCGCCTCGCGCGCGTTCATGGCCAGTGGCTTTTCGCACAGCACTGCTTTGCCATGTTGCAGAGCAAGCAGTGTGTGGGAATGATGGAGCGCATCGGGCGAGGTAACAAAGACGGCATCCACGGCGGGGGAGGCGCAAAGTTCTTCGGGAGACGAGAAGGCAGTGGCTATGCCAAATTCTCTGGCGTTGGCAGCGGCCGCCTGTTGATTGCGCCGCCACAGCCCGACCAGTTCGCATTCCGCGGATTCGCGAAAGCCCTGCAGCAGCCGGCGAACCGCGTGATGGCCGAAACCCAGAATCGCAAAGCGTGTACGCATAGAGAACAAGGACTAGTGAACGTTCTTGAGCAACTGTTCGGCGTAATAGTTCACGACATGAGAGTGGTCCTGCATGACTTCCAGATAGGCTTCCTTCATCAGGCGGGAACGGCTGTCGTGCAACTGTTGACGGATCATCTGCTGCACACGCGGGTCGGTCAAAAGATGTTGGCCTGCAGGCTCCAGATCGATGAGTTTGTAGATTCTGTATCCCATGATCTGCTTCGACGGCGAATACAGCGGCAGGATGGGCGTAATCTCGCCGGGCTTGAGTGGGGAGATAGCGTTGTATATCTGAGGATCGGCGCGTAACTGGGATTCGGATACGAAGCCCGCATCGCCACCGCTGCTATTCGTATTGGGATCTTCCGAGTAATTCATGGCCAGCGTTGCAAAATCATCCCCGCTCTCCAGGCGATTATGCAATGCCTGGATTTTCTTCTTGGCCTCCGCGTCGTTCTTGGCCTTGTTGTTCTGCAGGTTGCCTGGTTGCTGGTTCGGCACATCGGTCACAATGATCTGCGCCAAGTGATACTCAGGTTCGATGAGGTTGTATTCAGACTGATGCGAATTGTAGTAGCTGGCAATATCCGCGTCAGTGATGTTGATCTTGGATTCAATCTCTTTGTTCAAGACCTTATTGCGAGTGAGAGAACGGCTCAGATCGCGACGTAAATCATCGATGGTGAGGTTCTTGGCCTTCAATTGCGCGTTAAATTGAGCTTCCGTATAGGGAGCCTTCATTTCGGCAATCTTGGCGTCGACCTCTGCATCCGTTGCCACCAGATGCAGCTTTTCCGCCTGCTGGCGCGTAATTTCGTCATCGATCAGGCCACGTAGAATTTCCAGCCGCAGACGGGATGCTTCATCCTCTGTAGGGGCCGGCTGGGAAGGATTCAGACTGTTCTGGTAATACTTTTCGACATCCGCGCGCTGAATGGGATGACCGTTGACGGTGGCCCATACATCGGGATTGGGAGTACGGTTGCAGCCGGCCATCAATGTCAGCAGCAGCGCGCCCAGTACGATGCGCGATGGCTTCAACTCCGGAAGACGAAAACCTGCACGGCGGCTGGCTACCGATGCGTCCATGTGCTGCATCCGAGAAAAAATCTTTACCATTCCATCCACGCTCAACCCTTCACGTTCTTTACCGGTCATTCGAATCATTCCATCTGGAACGCAGTTTCTGGAAGCTGCGTCCTTCGTGTGAACCTACAAATGCGCGTGCCCTAAACATTTCGTCGTGCGAATTTCCCTGTACGGTGACAGCTTGCTTTGCTAATTTCCCGACGCGGGCGCTGCAGTGCCGCTCGCTGGCCCAGCTGCCGGTTCCGGCGGCGGGGTCCCCCCGGCATCGACAATGGCCCGATCAATAATAGTCCATAGAACCTGTTCTGGAATCGCTCCTGTGGCTCGTTCGCCATCAATGAACAGGGTTGGTGTTCCATCCACGCCAAGAGCGTCACCTTCCTTCATGGACGCGCGAACTCCGCTTTCATCCTGCTTGGCAACGCAACTGTCTAATTGGGCGGCATTCACACCCTGCCGTTTCCCTTCATCCTTTGTCAACTGATCCAGACGTTGCGTGGTGGCGTGCAGATCGGGCTGGTTCGGGTTGCCGGAGATCTCGTCGCCGTGGGCATGGATGTAATCGACCAGATTCCAATATCCCTTGTCGCTTAGCGCAGCCATGCAGCTGGCATCCACGGCCGCATGCATAGCCCACGGGTGGATCTCGACCAGCGGAAAGTTTTTGTAAATGAAGCGCACCTGACCCTTGTAACGGTCCAGGGTCGCCGGGAACAATACCTGGTGCATACGCGCGCAGAAAGGACACTCCAGATCGTCAAAGTTGACGATCGTGACGAGAGCATGGGGCGCACCGCGTACGGGAAGACCTGCAAGCGAAACTCCCGCCAGAGGGTTCTTGCTAAGGTCGAATTTCTCCATACGCGCCAGTGTGTTGTTATCTGTCGAGAGAAGGAAATTCGTGATCTTCTGATGACCGTTCTGACTGAATGTCACCGGAAGATTGTCGAAACCTGCGATGTCGCTCTTGCTGCGCTTGCCAATGGTCACGGTGTAATCTGGCGGGACGCTGAACTCGGTACGGATCTTAATCTCAATGCGGCGGCTCAAAGCAGCCTGTGCTGCTGTTGTGGCGGTACTGGTTGGAGCGGGCTGTGCATGACAGCCAACCGTTACCACAGCCAGAAAAAGGCAAAGCCAAAGACGCGTAATTCGCAAGAAATCCTCACTAAGACCGTATAAGCCTAATTATCACATGCTCCAGCCGCGAAGCAGGTTCGTCCGTATCTTTGAAAGACGCCGTGGATTGGATACTTGTTAGCGAAGAAAGCCATTCCGAAGGCAGATGTTCTTTATCGCTTTGCCCTGGTCAAAATGGCAAGCGATGAAATGAATACTGATTCAAAGGTTAGAAAAGTCTCTCAGCCCGTTTCAGATTTCCGGCAGATCCGACACCGGCCAGTGTGATGCTGAAGCTTTCCTGGCCCTCATCCCGGATGGTTCCTAGTCTATAGCGCCGGTATTCAACGCTAAAACCGCAGCAATTGAAATTGTAGGAGGTCTGGACACCGGCATATTCCAGCGAGTTCTGCTTCAAATCGTACCCTCCGTCGGCCGCAGCGCTCAGGCCAAGCTTGGTGGGAGCCCCATAGCCCAAAAGGCCCTGTGTCTGGTTGTAATTTGTCACTTGACTGGGTAGTCCCGGGGCCACCGTGCTTTCCCCGGGAGCATTCATGAGCGCATAGCCAAAGCTGGAGAAAAAGCTGCCATGCCGGTAGTTCGCAAAGATGTTGTTGGCGGCAATGCGGCCAGCCTTCGTGTCATAATCCAGGTCCCATTCCATGTCTGTCGAACCGCTGGTGCGCAGCCGTAGACGCGAGATCACCGGAGAGACGTTCCGCGGCGAGGTGATGTAAGCGATGGCGCTGAAATCCAGCGTGCCGGTGAAGATGTTGCGTCGCCCGGGAACGACCGCTCCGCCAAATGTGGGATCAAAAAAGTACTTCTGCGCGACATACCAGGAGAGCCATTCCTGCGTTCCCCCGACGCAGGTTTTTTGCTCCTGTTTCACGGATTTTTTGTGCTGCACAACAGCAGAGCCGGCATCCGTTGTTTCCGTTGGGATTTCGTCCGGTTTGCAGACATGCGGCTTGAGCGGCTTTATGTACCATCGCTGTGTCAAGCCATATTCCAGCTCATTGGTGTTGCTGTAAATATCCAGAGAATCGAAGCGCTCCACATCGTTGAAGTTGCCGATGCCAGCCACATAGTGATACTGCAACTCCGGCGCGATCGTATGGCGGATGGCCACGCCAAAACGATGGGCAAGAAAATCTCCGTCATAGTCGCGTTCCAGAACCGGAGGAAGAACTTCCACGCCGGCTTCCACAGCTTTGCGGTTCAAGCTGGCGTGACGCTGGATGGGTGTCGTTGGAGTGAGCGTCTGGCTATCCGAATAAAACGTTTCGCGCAGACCCAACTCTGGCCGTATTGTCCAGCCATCTTCCACCAGGGGCATGATGAGGTGAGGAAAGATATCCGTCCGGGCAGCGGCGAGACGCGTGGCAAGCCCAGGTTCGGACCGCGACAGCATGCTGAAGGATGTCTGTCCGCCCCAGAACACACGGGAGTTGCCGAAACTGTGATCGGTGGTGTCGAAGTCGAGCCTGGGAAGATGCAGAATGCGAACTTCATCCCCGGATGTATCACTCTCAAAATTCTGATAACGCTCCAGATCGGCGCTGGCAGACAGACCGTTTTGCTGGTGCGTAAGAAATGCCCAGGACTTCACCTCTGACGAAATGGCCTGCGAGAAGTTGGGCGTAAAAACCAGGCGGTAGACATAGGAGCTGAGATATTCGGCATTGATCACGGCATGCGTGTTCGTATCCAGGTCGCGCCTTCCCACCAAGACCGTGTCCTGACCGCCTTGATTTACGCAGGAACTGCTCTCGTGGTATGCCGCACAGTCGAAAAGGCCATCGTAATGGCCACGAACAAAGTCGTTCCCGCGACCCCGGTATCGGTATTCCGCACTCTCCGCCCAACCGCGCAGCGAATAATACTGGACAGCCACCAGCAAGTCGGAACTGCGATTGATCGCCCAGTAGTATGCGGTGCCTACAATTTTTCCCTTGATAGAGGAATTGCTTAGATAGGGAATCAAAAAGCCGGATTGACGCCCAGAAGAGTCTACCGAATGCGTAACGTAAGGTAGGTAGAAAATTGGATAACGCAGCAGCCGGAAGTTCGCATTCCATGCCTTTGCTGTTCCATTGGCAACCGTGATGTGAGGGGCGAGAATGCGCCAGTCCGGCTTTGGCAATCGGCAAGAGGTCATGCTGCCGCCATAGAGCACATAGGAATCCGGCCCGCTCTTGACCAACAGCTTGCCACTGATCAGAAATGGATTGGGCGTAGTGTAAACCGCACGCTGACCGGAACCATGCAGCACGCCGACGGAGCCAAGAACGTCATAAAACCGGCCTGTTTGCGCGTTTAGATTCATGTCGCCGTGGGTCGCAGAAATTTCCTCATTGTCCGGGCCACCATCGAGCTGCACATGCCCTTGCGCCCGCACATCTCCCGTTGCTGCGTTGTAGGTGATGCGATCTGCGCGGAGGACATAATCTTTGTAATCGATCTCCACTTCTCCGCGAAGGTTGTAGATATCGCCTTGCTTCTCCTGCTGCTGCGCATGCATTGTTACAGGAGTTCCAACAGGCGACTGCACGACAACCTGCGCGATGGGAACCTGAGCAGCATCCGGCGCATCGGGCAGATTGCTGGACGCATCAGCCGAAATAGATTGCGTTGCGGTCCCGCGCTGCACTGAAGGCGTGCCGGAGAACGCAGCCTGTCCTGGAAGTTGCCCTGCCAATGCATACGCCGGAGTTTGCAGATGACATAGTGCAAATAGCGTGATAAAGATACAGATACGGGCTCTCATGACGGGGCAGATTTTAGTGTATCGCCTGTCGATAACACTCGATTCTCTCCCGGCGCGTTGAACCGCAGCTCTGGCATACGAATCCGGTTTGCATGCGCAGGAGAACAAGGCTTCCGCCTGGTTTCCTTTTCCGCGCCCTCCCGAAGTCTCACAAAAAAACGACGCGTAACGCAGCAAAACCTGTGAGCTTGGCATATGCTGCAAATATTGTGCATTTTCTCTAGCATTCGTACAGCATTTCGTGCGATAAAAGGAGGTTAAAGAAATTGAGCAACGCATCCCCAGCGTCGATGCCGGCCACGTTCCTGTCCGAGGAGCCAGCACCCCTTGTTCGCTCACTCGATTGGAAGCGCGAAATTTCTCAGCTCGTGGAGTCTCATAAGGCACGCAGGTCTGAACCGTCGCATCCTGCAACGGGACAACACCCGGTGCGTCTGGGCCAAACCTCAGCGCATGACCGGGCAGCCCGGATTGCTGCTTCTGTGGCCGCACGCTATGCAGCCACGCCTACATATACCGAACTTTTACAGCGGCGAAATACTGCTGCGGCAGAAGCCCTAACTGAGGCAACAAAACAGCCAGCCGCCGACTCCAGTGCTTTAGCCGAAGAGACGCTTTCACGAATTGCTGCCGAGGATGGATTTTCTGCGAGTCCATTGCTGCCTGCAGCCGCCTCACTGAAAGACGAGACCGAGACAACGCTACGACAGAATGCTGGCAGATTCGACCTTACCCCGGAGATTCCGTTTGAAGCAGCGCCGGAACCTGCGATTACCGGCACGTTTGTATTGCCCGATCTACGGGCCCGCTCAGTCGAAATGAATGTGCATGCTCCGGAGATGGAGGCAGAGCCTGCATTGGAAGATTTGCTTGCCGCATCTGTCGTTATGCCCGCTGTTCCGCTGCCCGCAAACCTTATTGAGTTTCCACGCGAGTTGATCGCAACGAAAAAAGTTCGTCCACAGTTGGTGGAGGGCCCCCTTGGACCGTCGCGCCCAGATGCGGCGGAACCGGCCCAGGCGCAATTGAGGATCTTTGAGGTGGAGCCGGGCATCGAGGCCGAGACGGCGCCAACGCCAGCACCGGCATCCACACCGATCATGGATGTATCGGAACCGGCTGCCCATCAGAATCGCGCTTCCACCTGGTCTTCGATATGCCTGGACGTGCAGCCACGCCAGGCGGAGCAGACCCAGAGCGATACTTACGATGTGTTGTCCGTGCCGTTGCAATCCGCATCGATTGATCGACGCCTTATGGCTTTTGCCGTGGATTTCTGCGCGGTGACGGGTGCTTTTCTAGCATTCCTGTTTGTTTTTGCGTTATCAACACCGCATTTACCCACCGGTACACCTGCCGTGATCATGAGCGGTGTGGTTTATCTCGCGCTTTGGGTTCTCTACCAGTTCCTGTTTTTCTCTCTGGGAGATGCGACGGTTGGCATGCACTATGCACGGATCGCCTTGTGCACGTTTGAAGATGAAAATCCGAGCCGTACGGCCCTGCGCCGCCGCATCGCAGCGTGGTGGATTTCTGCACTACCACTTGGGCTGGGATTTGCATGGGCATTGCTGGATGAGGACAATCTGAGCTGGCACGATAGAATGACGCGCACCTACCAGCGTTCTTACTAAACGAATTCAGCGGAACCCCAGGAACGACGTCCAACTTCAGGAACGACATCCAACTTTCGTTACGGCCGGAACAGACTCGTACAGTGCGTTCCGGCTCCAGACGCCATGTTCATGATGGCAATGTCCACAGCAGTGTTGTTGTTCCAGCCAGAAACGGAATGGTGGAACCCAACATGCGTGTTGCGCGGCAATGCTGGAAGCCATGCGATGCAGTAAAGATATTCTCGTCGAATGCTCTTGATCGATTTGCATGAAACAAACTAAAAGCCTCCGGTATACCGGAGGCTTTTATGTGGAAGGACGAGAGAGGCCTACTTATTGTCGAGGACAATACCGCCTTGCGTCTGCCTGCTTTGCTTTGCTTCGTTCGCTTTGCGTGCGCCCATGGATTTTTCTGCCCATTGGTTTGCCTGATCGAGATCTGCTTTGCGAGCATCGTCATCTCCGCACTCGATATCAGCCTTGCGGCGATACAGCAGGTTGATGTATGCCATCGCAGCGTCATAGTTCGGCCGGAGTTGGACAGACTGATTTAAGTAATCCAGACCTTCCTGAATAAGAGGCGCGTTCTGGGTCTGCAGATCCGCACACGCTTTTTTGTCCTTGATGGCATCGCCATTATCCTGAAGGCCCAGGGACTTGCGCACGGGAATGGCGTTTTTGTAGGCGATCGTCCAGTCGATGACGCCGATCGTGTAATGCGCTTCAGGATCCTTCGGATCGACAGCGATGACTTTCTTCTGATAATCCCTTGCCTGATCGAACTTGTTCAGGCTGAAGTATAGCTGGGCAATTCCCTTGAGACTGTTCAGATCATTCGGTTCTTTATCAAGAACCTGCTGAAACTGCTGGATCGCAAGTTGTGCGTTTTTCAGGTTTTCCGGCGTCTCCAGATTCGGAATAACCTGCTGCGCATAGGCCGTGGCCAGATATGCACGCGCCATGGGAAGAGTCGGATCGAGCTGCACCGCCTGCTGGAAGTGGTTGATGGCGTCTTCATACTTGGCGCTCTTAAAGGCCTGAACACCTTTGTTCAGTTGATCCCGTGCCTTCAGTTTATTGCATCCAGTGGCCAAGGTCAGCAAGACGATCATGGAAGCTGCCACTACCGAAAAACGTGCGCTACGATTCATGAAGCTTGATTTCTCCTTCAACCGCCCGGTATGACAGGAAACATACTGGCAGAACAACGGGCGTGACAACGATTCACTTGTTCTGTGATTGTACTTGGTTTTTCTGAATTCACAACGGCCAGGGTAAATGGAGCCAAGAGCCTGCTATTTCCCCTGGGTTGGACCTGCAAGATGCCGCGATGCAGGCAAAGAAAGTGCCGACCTTACTGGCCGGCCTCAATCTTAGGAGTAATCAGCCCAATGTGATCGACATTGGCTTGGTGACCGATGTCGATGACCTGCGCTACGGTAGCGAAGTCCAGATCCGGATCTCCCTTAACAAACATCACGCGCTCCGCACGAGAGGCGAAGATCGTCGTGAGTTGCGGCAGCAGGTCCTTTTCTGCAACGTCGGTTTCATTGATCTTGTAGCCGGGCTCTCCGCCGCCGGGACGATGGATGATCTGCACGACGATGGTACGATCATTCGGCTTATCCTGCTGAGGGTTCTTGGGCGGCTGCGGCACCAAGGCATCCAACCCGTGCGGCGTCTGCGGAACAATGACCATAAAGATAATCAGCAGAACCAGAAGAACGTCAATCATCGGCGTAACGTTGATGTTTGAATTCAGACCACCGGGGCCGCCTGATGTCATTCCCATATCGTTTATCCCTCGTTTGAAGATGCCTGCACAGGCAGACGTATTCGTTCAAAAAAATCTAGACTACTGGACTTGTACTGGCTGCTGCGGCTGTTGTGTCGTCTGAATCTTTGGTTCCGTCAGCAGGCCCACCTCATCGACACCGGCAGTGCGGAGATTATCGATCGCATCCATCACAGTGCCATAGTGGGCGCGTGCATCCGCGCGCATATAAACCTCTTTGCTCGGCTTGTTCGCAAGTAAATCGGTCACCTTGGGGCCGAGATCGGTCACGGACACCTGGTTCGCGCCAAGATAGACCCGGCTATCGCGCGTGATGGCGACTACGACGGCATCTTCCTTGTCAGCATCTGGCATCGCGGTCGGCGTATCTACTTTAGCGAGATTCACGTTGACCTTGTTGTTCAACATGGGCGTGATGACCATGAAAATAATCAGCAGAACCAACATCACGTCCACCATCGGTGTGACGTTAATGTTGGAGTTAACTTTTGCGCCTTCGTCTCGAACTGTAATTGCCATGGATAAACTCCATCATGATAGCCACCCGCCCTTCCGGCAAGGAGGCTGATAGTCGGTTGCAGGCTGGTGACCTTCGAAGCCCGGCTGGCTGTTCCAGCCGGACTTCAGGATAGGTCTGATTCCCGCTCTCCAAACAGTGTGCGACTACAAAACCATGCGTTTAGTGGCGATGGCTCTGCTTGAGGAAGTAGTCGACCAGCTCGCTGGAGGAGTTATCCATTTCGACGTCAAAGGACTCCACGCGATTGGTGAAGTAGTTGAACGTCATAACAGCTGGGATGGCAACCAGAAGGCCAAAGGCTGTCGTAACCAAGGCTTCGGAAATACCACCGGCAACCGCACCGATACCAGAGGTCTTCTGGGTGGCGATCTGCTGGAAGGCATTCAGAATGCCGACGACAGTACCGAAGAGGCCGACAAAAGGAGCAACCGAACCGATAGTGGCCAAAGCGCCGAGGCCACGCTTCAACTTGGCGTGAACAATAGCTTCGGACCGTTCCAGCGCGCGCTGGCTGGCTTCGATCTGCTCTTCCGTGATGGCGCCGCCGCTACCGTAGTTGCGGAATTCCTGGAGACCAGCGGTGACAACTTCTGCCAAGTGCGATTTCTTGTTGCGGTCGGCAACCTTGACGGCTTCGTCCAGGCGACCTTCCTTCAGAGCTCCGGCAACCTTCGGGGCAAACTCGCGAGATTGCTTGCGGGCAGCCGAGAAATAGAGAGCGCGATCAATCATGACGGCCAACGACCAGATGGACATGATGAAGAGAATCACGCAGACGCCTCTTGCCATCCAGCCCATGTTGTTCCAGAGACCAAGAGGACTGAAGCTAACTGGCTGATCCTGGAAAAACGCAGCCAATGCTGTAGTATGAGGTGCAAATTGGGTGAGATGAGCGAGAATCACTGGAATCTATCCTCCTTGGGGATAAACACGTTTCTACGACCACTTTTCGGCAGTCGGGAATTTGCAAAGTTCTGTAAGCGGCTGTTTGCGTAAGGTACCATCCGCTCCGGCTATAGACAACGTTGATTGTTGCCTATCCGTCTTCCGGGACTCCATTTAGTAACGCTGGCCAAGAGCACCAGCAACGAACTGCATCAGGCCCTGCAACCATGGCCTGCAAAAGTGTATTAATCACCGTTTAAGCTGTAGACAACACTGATTGTTGTGTCTACATCGACCGGAATTCCATCCAGTGCTACTGGCTTGTAGCGCCAGCGGCGAACGGCATCGAGCGAGGCCTGCTGTAACATGGCGGGACCGCTGATGACACGCAGGTTCTGAATTGTGCCATCTTTACCGATTGTGGCCTGCAAGACCACGGTACCAGAAATACGGGCAGCCTTGGCAATCGGCGGATATAGAGGATTCGGCTGATAAACGACTCGGCTGGCCATAACACCTGAAGAAACAACAAGTTTCTTCGGTGGTGCGGCCTTTACGATAGGACCATTGCCCATGCCGCCAATGATGCCGCCCATTACGCCGCCTGCGCTTCCGCCCAGACCGGCCATACCGGCAACACCCCCCGCCATTTGCGGCGGCGGCGCACTCTCTTTAATGATTTTGATTACTTTTGGAATTTTGCTGGGGGCATGGAGTTGGTTGTCCAGCATCTCCGACTGAATCTTAACGGGCGGAACCTTGGGCGCCGGCGGTGGTGGTGGCGGTGGTGGTGGTGGCGGCGGCGGCGCTACCAGCAGGGTCGCCATGGCCTGCGTCGGAAGCGCTTCCGGGTAAATCAGTGGGATCAAAATCAGGACGGCAATAATAATCGCATTGAACGTAAAGGTCGCGATCATCCAATACTTGCTTTTCGTCTTGATTCGGTTGCCGGATTCCAACAGGCTATCTTCAAACATGGCCGTTCCTCAAAAAGCGTTTTCGAGCGTACACCTTACGTTAGACACCGAACCCCCGGCTTTTTGTTCCCGGAGTCGATGTTTCTTACCTGGAACTGCAACCGATTACCGTTACCAATCCCCCGAAGCCGCCAAAATGCGCAACCCCGGGTACATCTACGAAGCCCGTGCGCGTTTGCCAGCGGGGAGAGCTGCTGCCTTGCCACGACGCGTGCGCCAGTCCTGATACGCAACCAACATTGGCGCGGCAACAGCGATGGAAGAGTAAGTGCCGACCAGAATACCGATTACGAGCGCAAATGAAAAGCCATTTAAGACCTCTCCGCCAAAAATAAAGAGCGAAAGGACGGTCAGGAAGGTGAGGCCGGAGGTGAGCACGGTTCGGCTCAACGTCTGGTTAATGCTGCGATTGACGATATCCGAGAGGCTGTCACGGCGCATAATATGCAGGTTTTCTCGAATACGGTCAAAAACGACAATGGTGTCATTCATGGAATAACCGATGAGCGTGAGGATGGCCGCGATAACGGTCAGCGTCATTTCGCGATTTGTGAGACTAAAGATGCCGATGGTGATCAGCGTGTCATGAAAAACGGCGACGACCGCGGCAACACCATAGATCAGCTCAAAGCGGAACCAGAGGTAGACCAGCATGCCGGCGAGGGAGTAGAGCGTTGCCTGGATGGCCTGTTTGCGCAATTGAGCGCCCACCTGCGGACCGACAATCTGTACATCCCGGATGGTAAAGCCGGAACTATAGGCGCCAGCCTGAAGAGCAGAGACCACGGCTGGAGCTGCGCGCCCATTCAGCTCGCTTAGATTGTCAATCAAACCGCCTTTTTCCTGGTCTCGATAGTTCAGGATTGTATTGGCGATGGCGGCATATTGCGGGTCGGAATTGGAGGTTGCGTTGATATGCAGCGGGTCCGCACTTTTGAGAAACGCGGCCAGAGATTCCCGCGTTGCATTGTCAATATCCAGCTTGCCAGCGTTTGCGGCGCCAGTGGGTGAGTAATTCGCTTCCAGCGTCTGCACGATCGCGTTGCGGCCCGAATCCAGCGCGGCCTCGGAGGTGTCCCGCTGCGGCAACGACACAATGACCTCATTGTTGTCGCCGCGACTATAACCCTTGTAGTTCTGGATGCTGACGTCGTGTAGACCGGCATGGTCCACAGCATGACGAATTCGCTGCACCTGCGGGGTATCAGCAAATTTGACGGTGATCAGCGTGCCGCCCTTGAAGTCCACGCCGAGCGGAATGTGATGCCAAAAGAGAATCGACAGCAACCCGGAGACGCTGAAGACCAGTGAAAAGGCGAGAAAATACCACTTCTTTCCCAACCAATCGATGTCGACTTGTTTAAAAAATTCCACGCCGTACTCCAAAAATTACATTGCGGGAGTCCATGAGCACACAAGCTACGAATCCCGGCGAATCTTTTTGCAGAGGCAGAGTCTATCTGCACTCCACATTGCCAAATGCAAGCGCTGCGGTTAGATCGAAATCGCCTCGCCGCGCTGCTTACGGTTCAGAATCGCGTCAAAAATAGTGCGCGAGACAAAGACCGCAGTAAACAGGTTTGCCAACAAACCAAACGTCAGGGTGACCGCAAAGCCCTTGACCGGACCGGTTCCAAACATGAACAGGATGGCCGCTGAGACGATGGTCGTCACGTGGGTATCCACAATGGTGAGCCAGGCATGGCCGAAGCCTTGATCGACGGCCGCTGCCGCTGACTTGCCCGCGCGCAACTCTTCACGAATGCGCTCGAAGATCAGCACGTTGGAGTCGACGCCCATACCGATGGTAAGGATGACGCCCGCGATGCCCGGCAGGGTCAAAACTGAAGTGGTAAAGCCCATGAAGCCGAGCAGGATGACCAGGTTCAGAATCAAGGCCAGGTCCGCATTGATGCCCGCACCACGGTAGTAGATGAGCATGAAAACCATGACGGCCAGGAAACCGGCGATCGCGGCAATCACGCCTTGACGGATGGAGTCAGCCCCAAGGGACGGCCCAACGGTGCGTTCTTCCAGAAAGTGAATGGAAGCCGGCAACGCGCCGGTGCGCAGCATGAGCGAGAGATTGTCCGCCGTCTCCTTGGTGAAGCCGCCGCCCGAAATCTGTCCCTGATCGCGAATAGCTCCTTGAATAGTGGCCACTTCCCGCACGGAGTTATCGAGGACAATGGCCATGCTCTTGCCGATATTTGTGCTGGTGAACTGGTAGAAGCGGTCGCCACCGGCACGGGTGAGAATAAAGTTCACATCCGGACGCTGGTTTACATCGACCGACGGCTGGGCATCGCGGAAATCGCTGCCGGCAACGATGGATATGCGACGCAGCAGATAATACTGGCCCGCGTCGGCGGACAGATCGCTGCTCTTCATCAATTCCCCATCCAGGGGAAGTGAGCCGCCGTTGGCTTGCAGCGCTGCTTGCTCGTCTGTATACGGACCGCCCAGGACTTCATGGATTTCCAGCCGGGCCGTCGACTGAATGACGCTCTTGACGTTGGCGGGATCGTCTACATCCGGCAGCTCGACAAGAATTTGATTGGTGCCCGGACCGTATTCCTCAATCACGGGATTGGTGACGCCAAGACCGTCGACACGATCACGGATCGTCTCAATTGATTGCGCCAGGGCGCGCTGTTCCAAATCGGTGACGACGGTGGGCTTCATGGTGAGCGTGAAGGAATTGTCCGCGCCGGAGGAGATGTTGTATTGCGTGCCGTAATGGTCGGACAGGATGGACTGGACTGCGCCGGCCTTATCGGGCGAAACCCCCTGAATGTGAACCATTTCGGGGTGTTGCTTCGGATCCGGCTTGATGGCCATGGCGCCGGTTGCGCCGGCCTGTTGCAGATCCGTCTGCATGCGCGCGATGTCATTGTCGGAGGTTGCTCCAACAGCCTCGCCGACCATGACCTGCAGGATGAGGTGCGTGCCGCCGCTCAAATCCAGACCAAGGTGGATGCGATTGACAAAGGCAGATTTCAGGTCTGCGCCGGTGAAGCCTTTGGGGATTCCGAAGATACCAAAGACAAAGACCAGCAGGATAGCGAGGATGAGGATTGTTCTTCCGGTTTGATTTTTAGGCATCGGACTCTACGAATGATGGATCAAATGGTGTGTTGAGAGATGAAAGACGGTGCAAAGCTACTTTGCCTCCTCTTCATTCGTCGTAACAGCGGTGATGGCGGATTTTGCGACTTCCAGACGTAGATTGTCCGGCGCCACACGAAGCTGCACGACATCATCTTTGATGGACAGCACGGCACCGCGAAGGCCACCACTGGTGGTGACGCGATCGCCCGGTTTCAACTTGCCCAGCATGTCCTGCCATTTGCGCTGGCGCTGCTGGCCGGGGCGAATCAAGAAGAGATAGAAAACGACAAAGATGAGAACGAACGGTAGAAAAGTGAGATAGCTCTGCGGGACACCAGCAGCCGCTAGAAGTGCGATAGTCGAAGTCAAAGCTCAATCCTAAATTGCTGCCAGACGCGCTGCACGCAGCGAAGTTCTGGCCGCAGAGATTTCCCTAAAATTCACGGAAGTACCCGCTGTGGACGCCAAAAGCCGTTGGGCAGTGTGCGCTGTAAAGCGGATGAAGAGGCGGTTGCCGCTGCTTCCCTGTAGGTTGCTGACCCATCAGGCTCCCTGGATTGCTGCGCTCTCACGCTGCCGCACACGACCAAGAAGTTCTGGAAGAGTCCCTAGCAAAATAGAATCGCGTACGGATTGCATCGTGTCAAGGTAGAAGGCCAGATTGTGCAGTGTATGGAGCACGGCGGCCAGCGGTTCCTGTGCGGCGAAGAGATGGCGCAAGTAGGCGCGGGTGTAGCGCTGGCAGACCATGCATCGACAGGCTGGATCGAGCGGCTGCTGGTCCTCCGCATAGCGCTGATTCTTGATATTCAGGCGCCCTTCCGACGTGAAGATGAGGCCGTGGCGCGCGGCGCGCGTGGGCAGCACGCAATCCATCATGTCCACGCCCATCGCGGCATATTCGACAATTTCGTCCGGATAGCCGACGCCCATGACATAGCGCGGTTTATCTGCCGGTAGCAGCGGCAGCGTGGAGGCGATGATCTCGCGGGTGCGCTCGCGTGGTTCTCCAACGCTGAGGCCGCCTATGGCGTAGCCGGGAAGGTCAAGTTCGACGAGACGCTCGGCGGATTCGCGGCGCAGATCGGGATACATGCCGCCCTGGACGATGCCGAAGAGATGTTGCGTCTGGCCGTGATGTTCGGCGAACCAGGGGACCTCCTGCCGGTGAGCTAGAAAGTGGTCGCGGCTGCGCTGGGCCCAGCGCTGGGTCAGCTCCAACGACTGGCGGGCACGTTCGCGCGTGGCGGGATACTCGGTGCATTCGTCAAAGACCATCAGAATGTCCGCGCCCAGCGCGATCTGAACGTCGATGGAGTGTTCCGGCGAAAAAAAATGCGAGGACCCGTCGAGATGCGAACGGAAATGCACGCCTTCCTCGGTGACCTTGCGCAGTGAGTTGAGGCTGAAGACCTGAAAACCGCCGGAATCGGTGAGGATGGGATGCGGCCAGCTCATAAACCGGTGCAGGCCGCCGAGACGGCGAATGCGCTCATGCCCCGGGCGCAGGTACAGGTGATAGGTGTTGCCGAGCAGAATCTGTGTGTGGATTTCCTCCAGCAGATGCTGTGGGACGGCCTTGACCGAGGCTGCCGTGCCTACGGGCATAAAGACCGGGGTCTCGACGGCTCCATGCGGCAGATGCAGGGTAGCGCGACGCGCAGTGTCGGCTGTTTGCTGGATGGTGAAAGGAAGCGGCATGCCTGTTGCGATTGTAGGGGAGAACGAGATTAAGACGCCGCATCCGGCACGGGTAGCTGGTTTATTGGGCGACGGCCACGCCAAAGTCCAGAATCGCCAGATCATTCGCTCCGAACATCACGGCATATTCGCCGGGAGCCAAATCTGCCTGTGGCTGAAATAGAACCAAATAGTTTTCCGAGTGGATCGTGGTGGTGGGCACAATACTGCTGGCGTTGGCCTGGGCCTCACGTGTAGAACCCACAAGTGGAACGGCACGAATGCTGCCGCTATCGAGTTCCCGTGTTTGTTTTTTCTCTTTGAGACGAACCAGCAACGGTGCGCTCGGAAACATCAAGTGATATACGCATATAACTGGTCGCCCCGCATTGATCTGCACATGAGCGTGCGTGCCAGAATATTCGACCACCATAGGAGCCGCGACGGCACCATTAGGATAGCGAACTGACAAAGCCGTGCTTTACTTTCACTTTGGAAGGCGCGCTCTGAGAAAGCAAACGCCAGCCGCTAGTGTCTTGCACATAGACGCCTGCTTGACCAGTAGGGTAGGTGATCTTGCTGGGTGGCTCCGTAACTTGCTGGCCACGACTAGACATTGGGATGAGAACGGTAAGAAAAACCACGAAAGAAACGAGCTTTAAAGTATTCCGAACCATCGGCTTCTGTTCTCTCCGAGAGATGTTGTCCCATCATAATCTCGAGTGCCAGAAAGGAGGATATTTTTCAGAGCGAGCCGGGTGCTTCCCCTTTCGCAAGAAAGGCTATACAAGCATGCGATGCCAATATCAGAACTTTACCCCGGCGAGGCGCATGGAGAGTCGCACGGTAACGAGGCTCAACAAAAGTGCGAGAAGGACCCAGCCTGCGCCCATCTGCACCGATGCGTCGAAAACATGCGTCAGCGTACCAAACAATTGCGCAGAAAAGCGCGAGGTTGAGGGAGCGGGCACAAGTTGAGAGGCGGTGTGCACGCCGAAGCGCACCACGCTCACGATCATCACCATGGCGAGCGCAAGACTGGCGATCAGTCCGGGAAGGGCGCGCTTCCACGGAAATGGCAGGGGTGGAGGTGTTGCGGCCTCATGGTGCACGGCATCCATGACCGACGAGACGAAGCCGGATGAGGGGACGATGTCGTGCCCTGCATTTTCCCGGGACAAGATATGATCCAAATCCTGGTCGTTCATGTGCATTCCTTCGGGCATATCTCCTCCTGGAGGCTTCGCGCCCCGAGCAGCGTTGGGAGTTTGCTCCGCAAAAGCTGCCGCCCACGAAATAATCTTGCCTTCACGGTCCCTGCCGGCAAACCAAGGCTCTGTGCCGCGGCTGGAACATCCATCTCCTGAAAATAGAACAGAATCAGTGCTTCGCGGTACTTTTGTGGCAGGGCGTCCACGGCGCGACGCACGGCCTGATCGCGATCTTCTTCCTCAAGGCCTCCGTCCATTGCGCGAAAATCTCGCGGCTCGGCAATTTCGTCGAGGGACATCATCCCGGTTGGAATCCGGCGCAGCTCCGAGCAATAGAGATTGGTCGCCAGGGCAAAAAGCCAGGTAGAAAAAGCCGCGTCCCGCCGCCACTTGGCCAGTCCGCGGTAGGCGCGGAGAAATGCTTCCTGCGCCATGTCCTCCGCACGCGCGCGATCACGGCAGAAGCGATAGGCCAGATTGATGAGCGGTCCCTGCCAACGGCGGACGATGCCCTCAAACGCAGCAATGTCTCCGGAGAGAACTTTCTCAACGTCAGACTGATCTTCGGATTGATTTCGGCTGGCGCCCAAAGCATGCCTCATGGTGTACGACATACACCCGCGACGTTTGGTTGCATTTTCTTCCAGATGAATCGTTTTGAAAAAAATGCAACCGCAACCTGCTGCGGCCTGTCCGACAGAATACAGCGGATCTAATGACTTTCGAGGAATTTCGGGGCCGCGCCGAGGAGATTTTCAATGTTTGGAATGAATCCTGGAGTAGCCGTCTTTTTATTTCTAGCTATCGCCAGCATTGCGCTTTTTTCGTTCCTTGCTGTGGCTACCTGGACGGGTACACGTAGCAACGAGCGAGAAGTGTATTACAAGAACGAAACGATCAAGAAGATCGTTGACTCGCCCGGGCCGGGTGCCGACGCGGCGTTGGCCTATCTGCGGGAGCAACATAGACAAGCTGAGATCAACAAGCGTGAGGGTCTTCGATTGGGCGGCCTGATAACAGCGGCGGTTGGCCTGGGCGTCATGATCTTTTTACGCGCAATGGTGCACGCTGCGCCGGTATACGTTGCCGGAATTATTCCATTACTGATTGGCATTGCACTGTTCGGCTACGCCTTCACGATTGCTCCACAGGAATAAGGGCATCTGTACGTGAGTGCCCATCCTTACGCCCCATGCAGGCATAAGGATGGGCATCCGGATTACAGAAAAGTGTGCGCTAATTTACACGCTGCTGGCGCAGGCGCTCTACGCCATCGAGTGCGGACCATAGCGCCTTCGCGGTGGTTTCCGCAGCGTCCAGCGCCGCTTCGGCAGAGGCTGGGTTGCGCTGCAACTCTGCGTCAATAGCCTGCTGCCAGACTTCTGCGTGGTGGACATCCGCCGTCTGATGCAGAGTGAAGTAGCGGCAAGTAGCGGCATCCGCAGCATAGTGCTGCTGCAGGCCTGCGGACTTTTCACGGGCAATGGCCGGCACGCGGGACTCATACGCATAGAAAGCGGCCAGAGCAGCAGCGGTATCACCCTGTTGCGCGAAACGGCGGAAGGTGGCGATTAAAGCAGCACTCTCCGGCTGCAACGTGCGTGTGCGGACTTCTGCATCGCCGGCTCCCATGCCATGGGCAAAATCCATCCAAAGCTGGCTGTGCGGTTTGCCGTCTGCGGCGTCGATGCCTTCTTCATCCAGTAAATTGCGCAGCACAGTACGGCGCAACTCGGTATCTTCCAGCTGCGCATGCAGTGCGCTGAGATACGTCGGGAAGGCCGAGACATGATGCCAATATTCGGCGGCATATTCGCGTAGATCTTCGCGGGTCAATTCTCCGGCAGTCCATGCCTGATAGAAGGGATGCGTGAGCAGGTTGAAGGGCGCGATGCGAGCTTCCAGGCGGTCGAAGAAAGGCTGCGTTGCGGACATGGAATGGAAATCTCCTTTTTTCTGTTGCTACTTTGAAATGTATCGCACCAGAACACCTTTGGCTCTGAGTTTTTTTTCGGGCGGTTGGCGACTGACACTTAGATCTTTACTGTAGAACGAATCAACGGCGGTCCGGCGACGGCTGCCTTCACTGTCTCATCGCTCTGATTGAGTGCCATAAGAGCCTGGGTTATCTCCGCATCCGCCTCCGCAGCCGCATGGATCGCCACGGGATAGCGCACATTCACTTCCAAAGCTGCATCGACGTACTGTAAATGTGATTCCACCTTTGGCATGAGGATGCGAATGTCCCACTGCCTCTCCACACTGCCGTGCTGGCGTTCGATATCGGCCCGGTATCGTTGGTAGATCGCGGTGACAGTTGCAAGAATTTTCTCGGCTGCCGCCTTGTAGTTCGCGGCCTCGTTGAGCTTCACGACTACCTCATGCCATCCGTATGCGGTGCCGGGGATTTGTTTGAAGAGCGGCGTAGTTGCCTGGAACAGGACCGCATTCGAAAAGACCGCTATGCGGCCGGTTGGGGAAAGATCAATCCCGGTTCCAGCCAGCTCCATGACATAAAGGCGGACAATGCCGACATCAATGACATCCCCAGTAACTCCGGCAACGCTGATACGATCTCCAATGCGTACGCCATAACGGCCAACGATGAAGAAATAGGCTGCGACAGACAGAAGAATTGTCTGCAAGCCAAGTGCAATGCCGGCGGTAAGAAACCCTGCGAAGGTGGCCAGAGAGCTGAATTGGGTAACGAATCCCAGAATCAGTACGACTCCCATACAAAAGCCTATGACAAAGCGCCGTATGACAAGCAATTGCCTTCTGCGGCGAAGGTCCTGTACATAGCGCACGGAGGCGCGACGCCATGCCTCGCCAAGAAGCAGTATGAAGCCAAGAGCAAGGGCAATCGCAAGCACACGCAGCATCAGAGAGCGCAAAACATCCTTATATTCACGATCAATCGAATCGTGCCACTGCTGCAGATTCGCATGGCTTTGGTCGAGAAGCAGCATCTCCTGCGATAGCGGGACGGAGGCTGCGGAGGTCTGTTTGAATCGGGTAGCAAGCTGTTCAAAGTCCTGCAGTGTTGGAGCAGGCTGGGTGGGTACGACGTTTGAAGGTGCTGGACTGGCAGGTGCGTGTTGCCGGGTGCGGTCCACCTTGGCAGTGGACTGCGATGATGCGTTTGCTGCTGCTGAATTTTGGGCCAAAATCTGCCCTTGCTGGATGGTCTGCCGTATCAACGCAACCAGCGGATCGTGGAGCTTGACGGCTTGCCGTCGAAGCTGGTCATTGTCTTTCATCCAGCTATCGAGCTGATGCATAATGCTCAATTGATCAAACACTACCTCTGCCTGGCCGATGATGCCAGTGCCCTGGGTACCGCGTAGAGACGTCCCGGAAGGCACTGCGCCCGGCAATTGCTTTGCAGGCGTGGAAGCAGAATTGGAAACAAGAGGCACAGAAAGTTCCAGACGCGTGATGTCACCGCTTAAACCGGATGCACCAGCAGTGTTGGTGTCGGCAAAGGAAACGATCTTGTTGAGCGCCTGCTGCATGGATTGAGTGAGATCGAGTTGCCCCTGAAGCGTGTCTCGCTGCTGCTGCTGAATGCGCCGTTTTGCGGCCGATGCGGCAGGTATTTGTTGATCGAGTTTGGCAATCTCCGCCTTTAATTGCTCGATTTGTGCCTGGTTATGAGTTGCAACATCGGCCATGCGCTTCTGCTGCGCGCTGACGGCGTCGCTCTGGGGGCTGGCAGCTGCGCCGGGGGCTTGTGCTTGCTCAGCATGCAATAAAGCTGCCTCAGCCTTGGCAGACTGAAAAGCGAGTTGGAGAATCTGGGTGGACAGTGTTACGGCTTCATCGCGGTAGAGCGTGTCGCTTGGCTCTCCGATCTTTTGCTCAAAAGTGGTGGCATTGCGATAAAAATGAATGGCTGCGTTGAGGTGAGCCAGAATTTCCGTGCCTCGCGCCTTATAGTCGGACATCTGGGCAAAGCCGATCCAGCCAATGCAGCATGTCAGAAGGACGACGCATGCAAAAAAATATTGGCGGCGATGAGGACGAACCTGCTGGGGCAGCTTGGACGCAGGCGCCTGGGAAGTACAGGGGAGTTGGGCGAGTCGCATATTTTTTATAAATTTCTCCGGCGGTTACGTCGGCATTTTCCAGATCATTCCGGAACTTAATTTTGCCTAACCGCAATTTTTCTTACCAACGGTTGGATGCATTTGGACACATAGAGATTTCCTTGCCGTGAGTCGAAAGTTCATCGAAAGCTATCCCATGGCTTTTGCATGAGAGAACCAAAACGACTTACAGCGGCCTTGCAATTCGGACCTGCATCCGGCAATGCGTCCAGCAATTGCGACATTGTGCAATCCAGAACTGGATGGCGCAGCTCGGGCGCAATTTCGGCCATCGGCACGAGAACAAATCGACGCAAATGCATGGAAGGATGTGGCAACGTCAGCTCCGGAGTTGCAAGGACCTGATCCTCGTAGAGAAGCAGATCGAGGTCCAACGTGCGGGGCCCTTGCGGGGGCGCCAGGGTGCGATCGCGACCCAGATTGCGCTCGATGGCTAGCAACTCGCGTAGAAGGGCTTCCGGGGCCAGCGGCGTGGCAAGCTGCAAAGCTGCATTGAGAAATGTCGACTGATCCTGAAAGCCGACGGGCTCTGTTTCATACACGCTGGAAATGGCGACAACTGTACCGTGACTGGCCAGAGCCCCCACGGCTGCCTGCAGGTTGGCGAGACGGTCGCCTAGATTGGCTCCAAGTCCAATGAATGCGATTCCTGGCGCAGGCTGGCTGGCTATATTTCGATTGCGTTCAGGGGTCACGGCTTCTGCTCCGGTTGGCGTGGATACGAGGCCAGCGTGTCCCGTGTGACTGCCTGGGCTACCCGCACACTCTCCGGCAGCGGTGGCGATGCCATGCCCGCGGCGACCATGTCCACGATCTTCTGCGGAGGTATGTTGCCCTGAGAGTCACGAAAAAGGCCATGCACCCAGGCGATGGCAGCAACACCGCTGGCGCCTTGAAAGACGTGTTCCATAAAAAACCATTTTTCATCCCAGCCCAGCATGCGCGTCGTGAGCGTGAACGGCGCCCAGAGTTCCAGCGAACGACGATAGGTGATGTGAACGGCGCCGAGCAGCGGCATCCAGCGCTGTTGCATAGCGATATCCAGCACGCCAAGACGCGCCGCTAGGCGGACCCGACTGTAATCCATATAGCTGAGAAAGCGGGAGTTGTTCAGGTGAAAATTGAAATCGATATCCGTCGGCCAGACGCGGAGGTGGATTCGATCACTTTCCAGCATGCCAAGCCGCGGCAGCGGGCGGAAACGCTGACGCAGGACGAGGGCCGGAATACGGATGAAACTGTTGTAGTGCGCCATGATGAGAATGCGGTGCTATGAAAACAGTGTAGTGGGCGGAAGGATTCAGGCAGTCGCTGCCATGCGGGCAGCAAGGGTGGCTGGAATGTCGGACTCCGTATCGCTTGCCGGAAGGTGCACCAGCTCCCAGGCAGAGCGGTCGCGCATGAGACGCGAAACGAGCGCCGTGTGCATGGCGTGCCCGGCGCGTTCGGCAACGACATGGCCTTGAATCTGACGGCCAGCAAGAGCCAAGTCGCCGATGAGATCCAGTACCTTGTGACGCACAAACTCGTTGGGAAAGCGCAGTGGGCCATTCAAAACACCGCTGCGGGTGAGGATGATGGCGTTCTCCTCGGATGCCCCGCGAATGAGCCCCATGTTGCGCAAAGTCTGCTCATCCTCACGGAAACCGAAAGTGCGGGCGGCGGCGATTTCCGAGGCGTAGGCACCGGTGTTCAGATCGAGTTGAAAGGATTGCTGGCCAATGGGAGACGGGAAGTCGATGGCGTAGGAAACGCTGTATCCTTCACCGGGATAGACGCCGATGAATTTTCCGTTCTCGTGCACCTCGATGCTCTTACGGATGCGGAGATATTCGCGGCGGCGGCGTTGCGTTTGCAGGCCAACGGATTGAAAAGCTTCAACATATGGAAACGCGCTACCGTCTAAAATGGGCAGTTCCAGATTGTCGAGTTCTACGATGACATTGTCTACGCCAAAACCAATGAGTGCCGAAAGCAGATGCTCCGTGGTGGAAATGAGGACGCCCTGACGCATAAGGCTGGTTGCATAGCTTACTTTGGCGACGTTGCGGCCTGTGGCCGGAATCTCAAAGTTGTCGAGATCGATGCGACGGAAGAGGATGCCAGCGCCGGCGGGCGCGGGAAGAAGACGCATCTGTACCGGTGCGCCGCTGTGGATGCCGACGCCCCGAAATTCGACAGCTTCCCGGATGGTCTGTTCGAATTGCAGACGATGAGCCACGAAATCGCTTCCCGTTACGAGGGACGAAAATGATGTTACATGGCAAAGAGAACATTACAGTGTGGTGAAAATGCCACAAATTGTGCGCGCAGTAGCGTACATAGGTGGATTGAAATCATGAAAATACCAGAAAGCAGGGACGCAGGATGGCAATGAAACCCAAGGAAATACTAGGGGCAGCGCTTCACAGTCAAAAGGACATACTGCAGCGGCTGGAGGCGTTGGTGAGAATCGAATCTCCCAGCGAAGAAAAAACGGCCGTGGATCAGATCAGTCAACAGGTTGCGGCGTGGATGCAGGAGATGGGAGGCCGTGTCCGGTGGCACCGACAACGGAAGTTTGGAGATCTACTGGAGGTTCGCTTTGCTCCACAAAAAAAGGACAGAGACCGAAAGGATCTGCGCCCGTTGATGGTGTTGGGCCATCTGGACACGGTATGGCCGATGGGAACATTGGCGCGCATGCCGTGGCGCGTGAAAGACGGGAAGGCATTCGGGCCTGGGGTCTATGACATGAAGGCGGGCGTCGTGATGGCCATGACAGCAATACGCCTGCTGCTGGATGCGGAGGAGCTGGCAACGCCGGTCATCCTTTTGCTGACTTCCGAGGAAGAGATTGGCAGCATTTGTTCGCGCGTGGTGATCGAAAAACTGGCGCAGGAATGTTCTGCTGTTTTTGTGCTGGAACCAGCGCAGGGGCAGCCGGGAGCCTACAAGACCGCGCGCAAGGGCGTGGGGCAATATCAGCTGCATGTCGACGGCGTTGCGGCACACAGCGGCGTGGATTTTGAGAAGGGCCATAGCGCGATTGTCGAACTGGCGGGATTGATTGAACGAGTGGCTGGATTTACCGACCTCAAGACTGGACTGACGGTAAATCCCGGGGTCGTACGTGGCGGCACGCGCTCCAATGTAGTGGCGGCAGCGGCCACTGCCGACGTGGATGTACGCATTGCCCGGATGCGAGACAATGTGCGTGTGGAGAAGATGTTTCGCAGTCTGCGCGTGCGGGACAAGGCCTGCACGTTGCAGGTAACGGGCGGCATCAACCGGCCACCAATGGAGCGCGGACAGGGCACCATCAAGCTATTTCAAAAAGCGCAGGAGCTGGCCGGTGAGATGGGCCTTTCTCTCACAGAGGCCAGCACAGGCGGCGGTTCCGACGGCAACTTTACGGCGGCGCTGGGAATTCCAACCCTGGACGGAATGGGTGCTGTTGGTGAAGGCGCCCATGCAAAGCATGAATCTGTGATCATAAAGCAACTTCCGGAGAGGACAGCGCTGCTGGCGGCAATGATCGCCGCTCACACCAGGAAATAGTTTGTAACAGTTTCTATTACAAATAACCTGCAATGAGCGATTTTGATTGCATCGCTCATTGCAGAAGG
The DNA here is from genome assembly GCA_036267255.1 of Acidobacteriaceae bacterium. Classification (GTDB taxonomy): domain Bacteria; phylum Acidobacteriota; class Terriglobia; order Terriglobales; family Acidobacteriaceae; genus DATAWK01. The sequence goes on from DATAWK010000041.1 coordinate 340,089, forward strand.
ATGGCCGTGAAATTTGTTAGCGTTTCGAGCCGACGGATGTAGCCGTCGCTGCGATTTTTGCCTGCATGCCTTCCATCAGATTCGCCACCAGCGAAATCGGCAGGCCAACTACGTTGAAGTAGCAGCCGGAGATGTGCGGAACCCAGCGCGCAGCGCGGCCCTGGATAGCATAGGCTCCAGCCTTGTCGACGGGTTCGCCGGTAGCAATGTAGTCGAGAATTTCCTGCTGGGATAGTGTCTGCATGGTGACATGCGTAGTTTCCGACGCAATTTCCACGCCTGCAGAAGAGATTAGACAAACCCCGGTGATGACCTGATGGGTGCGGCCAGAGAGAATATTGAGCATGCGGACGGCATCCTGAGGGTCGTCAGGCTTGCCAAGGATATGATCATCGCAAACGACGATGGTGTCCGCACCAAGCACCAGAAGCGGTTCCCTGGACGCCGGTAATTTTGGGTTAGCCGAAAATTTGTGTTCGCGAAAAACAGCCTCTGCTTTGGCGCGAGCCAGGCGTTGCGTATAGAGAACAGGATCTTCGCCGCGATGGCGAGTTTCGTCCACGGGTAGAGACATAACCCGGAACGAAAAGCCAGCCTGCGTGAGCAGTTCCCGGCGACGGGGCGAGGAAGATGCCAAAATGAGCATAAATTCATCTTAAAGTGGTGGAGCGAATGGATGCGCGTTTGCGCCGCTGACGGTCTGCCTTATTCACTCTTTCGGCATCGCAGGCATATGCCCGTGCTCTTCGGGTGCCGGAGTAAATTCCGCAGGTACGGCTTGTCCTCGGTGGCAAGTACCACAGGTAACCTTTGCTTTGGAGTCACGATCGGGAAGCCGTGTCAGATAGTTGGCATTCAAATCATGCGTCATCCGTATCATGACGCGCGCTGCTGATTTTTCCGGCTTGGCATCGGAGGCAAAATCGGGGTGGTGTGTCTGACTATTCACCTCATGGCAAAAGGAGCAGTGCACGCCAAGCTCACCGGTGAAATTATGCATCGTCATCATCAGGTCTTGCGGCGAGATGTCTTTCGGAAGCACCTGCAGGTTCGTGGGCTTCGGCATTTCATGATGATGGGAAGAAGGCGCAGGCTGATCGACTTGCGCCAGAACACAGGCGGCAGGAAACAAGAGCGATGCGATCAGGAGTGTGCTGAAAAGAAGATTCTTGTGAGTCACATTGGCCTCTTGACTGACTTTCTACCATGTCTACGTTTGGAATAATGCAAAAGTCTCTCCAAGAAATACATTTTTTAAAGAGAGATGTACCGAAAGCACCTCATCCCCTGACTACGATGCATTCAGGTTGATGCCGGTTTCAGCGCCGTGCATGGTCTGGATGCCCCAGGCCATACGAGGGGTATTGTGAGCGAAGCCATAGCGGCCATCCGGCCCCAGAAGGATGATGCCGCCGTGTCCACCGAGACGGCGGAAGAGATAGGCGATGGCATCCTGTGCCGCCTGCTGCGGAGGATTGCCCTGCTGTACGCGATCCACGGCCCATTTGCCCAGAACCAGCTTCATGATGGGTTCTCCCCAGCCCGTGAGCGAGACAGCCGCCGAGAGATTATCTGCGTAACAGCCACACCCAATGAGAGATGAGTCGCCGACCCGACCCGGAGCCTTGTTGAGCGTGCCTCCGGTAGAGGTGGCGGCTGCAAGGTTCCCCTGAGCATCGAGAGCAACAGCGCCGACGGTATCGTGAGAGGTTTCGTGCGCAGATGAACCGCGCGACACCGTCTCATCGCCCGCAAAGGTGAGATCGGGCAGGCCAGCGTGCGCATCCTGTTGCGCTTCGGATAGGCGCTGGCGTTCGCGATCCAGGACGAGTTCCGCGTTGTCGATGAGAAGCATGCCGTGAGCGGCAGCAAACTCCTCGGCACCGGAACCGACGAAATAGACATGCGGGCTCTTATCAAGTACAAGACGCGCAGCGTGGATGGGGTTGCGCAGACGTTCCACACAGGCGACACCTCCAGCACGCATGGTGGCGCCATCCATCACCAGGGCATCCAACTGCACACGTCCGTCGCGGGTAAGAAAGCTGCCACGGCCTGCGTCGAATGTCTCATCGTCTTCGAGGACGGCAACGGCAGTCTCAACAGCATCGAGAGCCGAGGCACCCTTCTGGAGCAGCGCATAGCCCTCTACGAGGGCCTGTGCAACCCCACGCTGATGCGCTTCGACCATATCGTCTGGAATGGCCCATGCGCCGCCGTGAACGAGAAGAATGGGTTGTGCTTTTTTGGCCACTCCCGATTGTATGGAAGGAAGGATTGAAGAGGGAAGGATGGACGATGAAGGTTTGAAGAAAGAAACTGCCTCTGCAATGATTCTTAACAGAAGGCGGCGAATGGACGACTGGAGGATAAAACGTTGGGGCGCGAACGATTGGAGCATGAGCCGCCGGAAGTTTCTCCAGCAGTGCAGCGTGGTAGCGGCTGCAGGCACATGGAGCAGGCCGCAATGGCTGCAAGGGGAAGCGGTCGCCGATCACATACTTCACATTGCTCCGATGAAGCTGGAGTTGGCCAAAGGGAAGATTGTCGAAACACTGGCTTATAACGGGACGGTGCCGGGGGCGCTTTTGCGCATGCGCGAAGGAAAACAGGTGACCGTGGATGTTTTCAACGATACGGATTCTATGGAATTTGTTCACTTTCATGGACTGCATATCCCTGCCGACGTGGATGGCAGCGTGGACGAAGGCACGCCGGGGATTGCTGCCCACGGCCACCAGCGCTATGTCTTTGTAGCGGAACCTGCAGGATTTCGGTGGTACCACACGCACACGTATGCCGGAAAAGACCTGAAAAAATCCACCTACACGGGACAGTTCGGGTTCCTTATGATTGAATCCCCGGAAAACCCGGCGCGATACGATCAGGAGATTTTTCTGGCGCTGCATGACTGGGACCCCTACCTGGTAAGCGGGGACGATGGCTATGAGATGGTGCAATACAAATACGCCTCCATCAACGACAATTTGCTGGGGGCAGCCGAGCCACTCCGTGTGCGTGCAGGGCAACGCGTGTTGCTGCATATTGTGAATGCGAGCGCAACCGAGGTACACACCCTGGCGTTGCCAAATCACAAATTTACCGTGGTCGCACTGGATGGCAATCCGGTTCCCTTTCCGAAGAGCGTGGATCAATTGCAGTTGGCGGTAGCCGAGCGGATTGACGCCATCGTGGAGATGAACCATCCGGGCATCTGGATTCTGGGCGAGGTGCACGACCACCTGCGCAAAGCCGGGATGGGTATGGTGGTCGAGTATGCCAATCAGCAGGGAAAACCGCAGTGGGTTGTTCCAGCGCTGATGCCGTGGGATTACAGGCAATTTGGCGGAACAGAAGCAGCATTGACGCCGGATGAGACCGTACCGCTGGTCTTCCGATCGAAATTTGCTGGTTACGGCGACTTCGATCATTGGACGATCAATGGGAAGTCCTTCCCTAAGACAGACATGGTGCCGCTGCAACGGGGAAAACGCTACCGGCTGATTTTCGACAATCAGAGCACGGATGACCATCCAGTCCATTTACATCGCCATAGTTTCGAGCTGGTGCGCGTGAATGGGCAGCCGACTTCCGGCGTGGTGAAAGACGTGGTGTATGTGATGGCTCACACCAAAGTGGAGGTCGACTTTGTGGCTGATAATCCTGGGCTGACGCTGTTCCACTGTCATCAACAGGAACATATGGACCGGGGCTTCATGATGCTTTTGAATTATGTGGGATGAGACTACTGCGTCAATTTAGACCGGTCTCCTGATGCTATATATCGGCCAGCGCCATTTCATGCAGCTTTTCTTTAAGGAAAGGCTGCGTTAGTTTGTTTCCCGCGCTATATACCCCTTCAGGAGAACCGGTCTAACGCGCGGAGGAGAGGCTGCGGGTGTTCTGGTAGGTGTACGAGATGCGATGGATCACGGTGATGGTGGAAAGCACGGCCAGAACCCAGAGGACGGGCGCCATTACTCCCCAACGATTGAAGAGTGCGCCGATGATGACCAGCACAACGCGTTCCGGGCGTTCCATGAATCCTACCTTACAGGCGCCAATGAGGGCCTCGGCGCGAGCACGGGTGTAGCTGACCATGAGGGATGTAGTCATAACGAAGGCAACCAGCACCACGTAAAAGAAGCGATCCCCACGCGCGTAATACACGAGCAAACCAAAGAAGAGCGCGACATCGGAGTAGCGATCGATGACGGAATCAAAAAACGCGCCGAAAATGGTGACCTGATCGGTCTGACGGGCAACGCGGCCGTCGACCATGTCAAAGATGCCAGCGCCAATGATGACCAGCCCGGCAAAAAAGAACATGCGGACATTATTTTGCGAGTTGGCATAACCGAAGAGGACAGCCGCACCAATGTTGATGACAAGACCGATGAAGGTGAGCACGTTCGGAGAAATGCGCGTGAGTGCCAGACCATCCACAATTTTTTGCAGGATGGCAGCACAACCGCGACCGAAAGCGCTTGTCCAGGTCATTTCTTTTCTTCGACTGTAGCAGCGTCTGTATCGTCGTGAATGGTAGTCAGCTTGAGAATTTCCATCTCGCGCTTGCCATTGGGCGTGACCACGGTGGCGATATCTCCCACTTGTTTGCCGACCAGGCTGCGGCCAATCGGGGATGTCGTGGAGATGAGGCCTTGAGTGACGTCGGATTCCTCGCTGGTAACCAGCTTGTACTCAATCTTCTCATCCTTCGAGATGTCGTAGATGAGGACGGTGGAACCGAAGGCGACGCGGTCATGAGGAATGTTGGACAGATTGACCAGGGCCAGTTCTCCCATGCGGCGCTTGAGCTGTCCGAGACGAGCGTTGACGAATACCTGGCGTTGTTTTGCCATGTGGTACTCAGCATTTTCGCTGAGGTCTCCGAGGGCGGCAGCTTTTTTGATCTCAGCTGGCAACTCGTGCGCCAATTCGTGTTCGAGAAGACGGATTTCTTCTTCCAGTTTCTTTTTGATGTGTTCAGGCATGGAACCAATTTCTTGTTTTTTGGGGTGGCGATGCCAGCAAAGCACCCGAATGGCAGCGATGCAATATCTCTGTCAAGACTTTGATTATACGGATTCTATGGCCTGGCGCGGCGCAAAACGGCTGACCAGTTTTCCTGTATGTGCAAATCGGCGGTAGAGAGCTTACGCAGCCGTTCCATAAAGAGCGAATACACGAAAGGCTTGCTTGCCAGCGAACAGCAATAAGAAAACCGGTCGAAAATTGGCCGGGAATTGGTCTAGGAAGACCCGCTTTGGGCGTCCAGATAGCTCTGCAGAATGAGGACAGCGGCTACCTGGTCGATGACCTGTTTCCGGGTATTTGCTGGGCGGCCGGCGGCGTCGAGATGGCGATGTGCCTCCGCGGTGCTGAGGCGCTCATCCCACAGAACGACCGGGAGTTTTAATTCTGCGCGCAGAAGAGAGGCAAACTCTGTGGCGGCGATGGCGCGAGGGCCAGTGTCGCCGGACATATGGAGCGGCAGGCCCACGACGATGGTATTGCAGCCATGACGGCGGATGATGCGGGCCAACGAACGCATGTCATTGCGGCGATTGGTGCGATAGATAGTAAGCAGTGGCTGGGCGGTAATACCGAGTTCGTCGGAGATGGCGACACCGATGCGTCGATCCCCATGATCGAGGCCTAGAATGCGCGGTAGTAAAGGCCCTTCCACGAAGTCGATACTACCGTAGAGATGGCTGCGAGAAGGGGAATGAGAGCCTACAATAGAAAAAACAGTTTGAACTGATTTTTTTGACCTTAATTTTTCTGATCATTCGAGATACGTGCGCTTTTTCCTTTCATCCCTAATGCTGGCAGTGGTTTTGGCGGGAGCAGGATTTTATTTTCTGCTGCGATATCCGGCTGGGCCTGGGACAACGAAAATCGTGACCATTGCGCCAGGGTCCTCGGTTGGGCAGATTGCTACTGAGCTTAAAGCTGATGGCGTGATTCGCAGCAGGCACGCGTTTGCGCTATGGGCACGCATCGAAGCTGGAACGCTGAAAGCAGGGACGTACCGTTTTGATCATCCGGCACCGATGACGGAAGTATATGAGCGGTTACAGAGCGGGGATGTGTACACCATCGCACTTACCATCCCAGAGGGATACAACATTTTCGATATTGCCCAGGCAATAGAACGGGCTGGACTGGGAAAAAACGAGGATTTTCTGGCTGCCGAGCAAAAAAATACCGATCTGATCCAAGATCTTGACCCCAATGCGCAGAGTCTGGAGGGCTATCTGTTCCCGGATACTTATCAGGTGGCTCCCAATACGCCCCCTCGAGAGATTCTAGCGACGATGGTACGACGCTTCCGGGAAGCGGCAACGGCACTGGGACTAAACATGAACGTACATGCAGTGGTCACGCTGGCATCGCTGGTGGAACGGGAGACGCCAGTGGAAGCAGATCGGCCACTGGTGGCGGGGGTATTTGCGAACCGGATGGCGCGAGGAATGTCACTAGATACCGATCCCTCAGTCATTTACGCGGCGTTGCTAGAAAAGCGCTACCGCGGGACGATTTATGCATCTGATCTGAAGGCAGACTCGTCTTACAACACATATATGCATGCCGGACTGCCTCCGGGCCCGATCTGCAGTCCGGGATTGCCGTCTTTGCGGGCAGCCATGCAACCGGCAAAGACAGACTATCTGTACTTCGTGAGTGACCCAGAGCATCCCGGACACTCCAGATTTGCGACAACCCTTGAAGAGCATGAAAAAAACGTGACGGCCTACAGAAACGAACAACATCGCGGGAGCGGACGGTAAAAAGGAACCAGTGAGAGGGAAACGCCTCAGGCAAATGTGGATGTTCACCCGCAGGCGAACGTGCTTGCTGGCATTGCTGTCGGTTGCGGCGATGGGAACCACGGGTTGTCTGAGCCATACGCGCATCCTGGAAAAGCCGCTGCCGGCAAACGTTGTGGTGAGCGCCAGCGCGGAACAACTTATTTTGCGAGTCAACAATCAATATAATTTCATCCACTCGTTGAGTGCCACGGTTTATATTCGTGCCTCTGTTGGCGGGGCAAACAAGGGCAAGGAGACGGACTATACGTCGATCCGGGGCTTCATCCTGTTACGTAAGCCAGATATGCTGCGCGTGCTGGGGATGGTGCCTGTGCTGGAGACACGCGCTTTTGACATGGCGAGCAACGGGAACCAGTTCACTCTATTGATGCCTACCAAGAACAAGGCAATCACCGGCAATGAAACAGTGACAAACCCTTCAAAAAACCCCCTGGAAAACCTCCGGCCTGCGGTGTTTCTGGATTCCCTGCTGGTTCAGAGTGTGAAGCCAAACGAGTTGGTCTACGTTACCAACGAAACGCGTGTCGTACGAGATCCACACACGAAGCGACTGATGGAGGAGCCGGATTACGACCTGGGAATTTTGCGACGCAAGGACAGTAGCAATGAGTTGATTCCGGTGCGCGTGATTCACATCAGCCGTACCGATCTGCTGCCTTATGAGCAAGACATCTACGATGACAAGGGGACCCTGGTCACCAAAGCTACCTATAGCAAATACCAGATTTTTGGACAAACAGACTTTCCGACGGAGATTAACATTCAACGTCTACAGGACGAGTACGAGATCGATCTGACAATCCAAAAGCTGAGATTGAACCTGCCCTTGGCAGACGATCAGTTCCAACTGAAGATTCCTGCCGGTACTGCTGTGAAGCACCTGCAGTAGAACTGCGCCGTTTCTCCGCAGCCATGCGAAGGAAAAGACCCACAGCGGACCCGCTTATGTTGAAAATTTCCCAACGATCTTTCCAACGGCTCAAGACCTAGCGGCCCAAGACGCGATGGATATCCGCACGATCATGATGCGCGTGTATGGCAGCCAAGATATCCAATGCCAAGGCCAACGCTGCGCGGCCATCTTCAGCGGACACAATGGGCTGTGTGCGCTGGCGCACGCAATCGGCAAAAGATTCCATTTCCAGTTGCAGAGGTTCGCCCGGCGGCACTTCGAGCTTGCGCAGGCCCAGCTGCGGCGTCGGATGCTGCACATCTGCGGGTTGAAACCGAATCGCCGAATGCGATTCTGATGGCGCAACGTTTGCGTTTGCCTGGTCACTAGAGCCGGTGCGGCCGGAAACGTCTATGGTGAGTACGTCCTGGCGTGCGTAGTCGATGGAGATGTACTGATGGGGCTGAAAGAAGCGAAGTTTCCGTACCCGCTCGGTGCTAACGCGGCTGGCTGTGAAGTTCGCAATGCAGCCGGACTCAAATTCGACGCGCACATTGGCAATGTCAACCTTGGAGCTGAGAACCGGGAGACCCACGGCGCGGACTTCTCGTACAGGTGAGGCGACAAAGCTATGCACAACATCGAGATCGTGGATCATGAGATCGAGCACAACATCGACATCGAGAGAGCGCAGGGTAAAAATGCTGAGTCGATGCGCCTCAAAAAATAACGGATTGTTGAGTAGCGGCCGCACCGCACGAACTGCCGGGTTGAAGCGCTCCAAATGGCCTACCTGGATGAGGCGGCTATGGCGGCGCGCCAGCCGAATGAGTGCATCCGCTTCTTCCAGTGTGGCAGTGAATGGCTTCTCCACAAGCACATCCATATCCGCCGAGAGAAGCTCTGAGGCCACAGCGGCATGGTGAACCGTAGGCACCGCAACAGAAGCGGCGTCCAGCGAAGATTGGGCAAGGAGCAACTGCCGGACAGACTGATATGCAGGAATCCGATACTCCGCCGCTAAAACCGCGGATCGTTGCACGTCGGGTTCCACCAAAGCCACAAGCTGGACTGCATGGCCAGCAGACTCCATTTGCCGCCAGACGCGCAGGTGGTTTTGGCCAAAGATACCGGCCCCGACGACAGCCACACGCAGCGGACGATTGGATGGCAAGATCGTGAACTACTTTCCTTCCACGGTATGCAAACAACGGGTGTACAGCTCCAACAGGTGCGTCACCTGATCTTCCGGTTTGGACGCTGGCGTAGCAACAAAGCCCGTCGAAGGGGTAGTGGGGCGAGCAACGCCCGTTGTCACTGTAATGAACTTGAGCAGATCGAGGGCAATGTCCTCATTGCGACGCGTTCCGTTAACGACCGATGAAGCCTGATCCATTCCGATGATTCCTCCAAAGCGATGCTAACAAATTGCGGAGAGATGCGAAGGCAAGAGCGTGCTCCAGCGCTTTGCGATTGGTGTCAATACTCCGACGCGATATAACAGACCCGCCCTACGATACGGTCTGTGGGCTGTTCGTGTATGGAAAGTTCCACGAGACGTACGGGATAGTTATGGTTGCGGGGACGAAGTACGAGACGGTTTGACTCAAAGGAAAGAAAACAAATGTGCAGGCGGTCCATCGTTTGTACGGCATAGAGCGTGGGCTGAAGCGGGCGGTAATGCGCTAAGGAACGATAGTGGCGATCGATAATAACGACCGAGGCCGGTTGTACGATAGGATCCATGGCCGCAGCGTGTTCCGCATCTGCCCGGATGGCTACAAAACGTTGCCAAGACTGACGTCCAGCCGATAGGCGTGCATGGGAGAGATGAAGCACAGAATCTGCAACGTCGATGGTCTCCAGTATTGAAGTCGAGGCAATGCGTGCCTCCGAGATGGCTGCAGCGTGGGTGACAACTGGAACCGTCAATACGAGAGAAGCAGGAGATTGGCTATGCGTGGGTTGTGCAGCGGTAGCCTGCGCGGGAAGAAGGTCAATAACGGAAAGATTTTCTGCAGAGAGAACACGATCCATGCCTTCGAGGCTGAGCGATCGTTTGCTATTGAGAAAATTGGAGATGTGAGCATGGCGGAATCCCGTAACGCGGGCAAGGCTGGAGCCCGAGAGCAGACCGCGGTCAATTCGTCGCAGGATTTCCTGACGGAGATTCTCGTGTAGCTGTGAAAAATTCATGCCGGAACAGTAACACTTAGCTAATATCAATACATTTTGTTAGCCCAGAGATTAGGCCTGATTCTGAAAAAGTAAACGGAATTGCCGTGTTTTTAATCATCGCTTATCTGTGAGAAAAATTTTTCTTGACATACTTTTCCGGTTTGCATATTTATTGGAAACTTCTGCATAAGTATTACGAGGTGTTACATGTCCGACCTAACTCCCCCAACTGCCGGTCAGACGTATGCTTTCTTGAATTTCGTATCAATAGAGAAGTATCTGTTAGACGATATTCAACATAGCGAGACAGCAGCAGGCTCTTCTATAAAGTCCACCACAACAAAGATAGGTTTCGCCATATCTTTGCATTCAGACAATAGGCTGTTCAATCTGAGTTCTTGAATCCACACACTCCCAAATATCAGAACAAATAACAGAAGGCGGAGACGTGCATGCTGCGCCAGTAGCAGACCACAGAGTCTGAATGGCTAGGCAGTCTCCGCAATTGAACCTTGCTTTAGGCGAAGATACCGCATGCCTGAAGCAGGGTGAATGCTTTTCTTGCCTTGGAGATTAACTGATTATGAATGAATCGCATTTGCATTTAAAAGTATGTGAGGGATGTGGACGTTTATGGCTCCGAAATATTGGTACATATGGAATTTACTGCCGACGTTGTAATACCCAGCTCGCACAATTTCCTCCCCCTCGTGGCCGCCGTCGAACAGGGCGCCCCCACAAGGGTTCTCATGCCTGCGAGCAACAACTGCTGGCGAGGACTGGAGGTAAACAATGAGCTCAGCACTGAGGCTATTCGAACTGCAGGCAGAAGGAAATGGCACACTGCAGCCAGACAACACAGCTCGCGTACGGCCAAAAGACATACGAGAAAAAAAGCAAACTGAGGAACGGCGACCTGCCCAACGACAAGGGCTGGCATTTTATCGGAAATATACTGAAGCCATGTTGCGTCGATACATGCGACTTTCCATGAGGGTCGGCAGAATGCCCTCCTTTCTTGGGCAGGATGTGTTTCGTGGAAAAACGAGCACCTATCGAATCAACAGCTTTGAAGATGCGATTATTTTTGTACATGATATGGAGAAATGCATAGAGAGGCTGGATGCATTTTCGCAACAGATACTCACCCGCGTGGCTATACAGGAATACACCCAAGGTGAAGCTGCACACTTACTAAGGGTTAGCCTACGAACGATCGTACGACGTTATGGAGATGCATTGGATGACTTGACAGAAATTCTTCTGGACAGAAAACTAATGCGGATTGAACCAAACTATTCTGAAAGCAATCAAGACAGCAACTAGATAGATTGCGCTTAAAGCAAGACACTGAACAACTTAAACGTCTGGCGCAAGTACATGCTGGACTTTGCTATTCTAGTAACAGAAGTCAAGACGGCAAACAATGGAGGAAGCATGATGCTTCCTCCATTGCATTTTGTCCACAATAATTTAGTTAGGATGGAACGGCTTGCCGAAGCACACTGCACAGGACATTCCTGCGGAAAAGCGTGTGGGGCGCCGCACAGTTAACAGAACACAGGAAGATTACACCTCTCTTGCGCGTAATCTAGTTTTACGTTCCTGGGCAGGCATTATCCAAGGACTTATTGATAAGGCACTTGCAGGTGGCTATCAGCAAACCAAGCTATTGTTGGATCTATGTGAGCTATCAAAGGCGGATGCAAAACAGGCCCAAGAAAAGGATAAACAACAGCTTTGCGATGTGCTCCTGAGTGGGCTACGGATTTCTCTGCAGCGGGCTGATAACTGTGCTGGCAACCATGAACCGACAGAAAAACCAATATCGCTGGATGACAATGACAAGCATAAAAAACTGTAGTACATCCGAAGAAAGCAGGAGTCCGCGCATGCGGGCCGGATTTCCCTGGCTTAGTGTTTTGGGAGCATTCTTCCTCGTACTTACTTATAGCTGTATCAGTTACGCTCAAGTAACCACTACTCTCATCCAAGACACCATATACCATGCCGACGGAACGTATGCTTCTGGAAGCTTGCTCGTGAGCTGGCCGGCTTTTACGACGGCAACGGGGAAAGCGATTCCTGCGGGGAGCATTTCCGCACCAATTGGAGCAAACGGCAGTGTCACTCTGAATTTGACACCAAACGTAGGTGCTGCTCCCGCTGGAACTTACTACACAGCGGTCTATCATCTGGATGATGGAACGGTCAGTAAAGAATATTGGGTTGTACCTAATGTTGCGACCACGACAATAACTGCGATGCGGAGTCAGGTAATGCCAGCGAGTGTCGCAGTACAAACCGTGAGTCAGAGCTCTGTTGATGTTTTATTGAATAACTATTTGCCCTTGAGCGGTGGGTCTCTTGGCGGTTCCCTTGTCCTGAATGCAGACCCACAAAGCCCATTACAGGCAGCGACAAAAGAGTATGTGGATAGCAGCGTACAAAGCGTTGCTTCATCTCTGAACCAAAAGGTAGCGACAGTACCCTCTGGAAACCAAGTTATCCAACAACCTGCAGGAACAAACCTAGCGGCAAACATATTTCAGGGGAAATATTACGCCAGCCAGTACCAAACAGGTGCAGGGAATAATGGCATATCAAGCCTCACAAAAGGTACGTATTGTGCATCGGGTTCCCCAGGTGGCACCACTGGATGTTCTATCGAGGTAGAACCTACTTATGGGAACACGGAAGATCCCAAGGGCTACGGGAATGCCTTGTACGGAAATAATATCCAAAACATGACATGGCCGACGAATACCCATGTGCATGATGAACGTAATGGAGTCACGGCAGATTATTATGAGAATCCAATTTCTCAAACTCCCCCACAGTCTGCTGGGAATTCCATAACATCTAACTTCACACTTCCATATCAACAATGGGCAACGTATGATGCGTCCCACCTTAGCTCTGAATACCTACAAACAACAGATTATGATGGTGGAATTAACTTTGATAATTACTTTAGCGGTGAGCCTGAATATTTATTTAAGCCCTACTATCACAATTTAGTTCTTGCGACAACGACATACACTTCTGGTCAGCAGGAAGCAATTCAAAACATACTCAATTGCCACGGAGCCGGCGATTGCCTAGCCATGTCAACAACCGTTACGTGTGATGGTGGGTGGTCTGCAGGAAATGATGAAGGATGCCACTCAGGGGACCTTAACATTTCTGAAGATACTGCAGTATATAGGGGGACTGTCGTCGGATCATTTCCAAACGGCACAGTAGCTTTGCCAACGAACGCCACCGCGGGAGCAGGAACTGAAGGCAAGGATCGTACGCTCCTCGATACGTTATCTGCAAAAATTATCCGTGGCGGCCCATTCACGGGGTATGCCAATCCGACACAAACAGGACCCGCTAGCAATAGTGCTCCGACACCTCCTGCAGCAATCGACAGTGCAGCAAACTGGCCTGTCTCGACCATGGTGCAATTATGCAATGCTGCCAGCAATAACGGTGGAGGAACCTGTGCTGCCGGCAGCCAGCCGACAGGGTTTGTTCCATCGGCTACGGGCATGATTCAGCCCGCCGCTTCTGTAACATTGAATGTTGTAGCACCCTATACAGTCAGCAGTTATTCCGGTCTTCCTGCAGGGTATTGCAGTTCGAGCAATCTTCAATCATCCAATTCCTCGGGAACTTGCTATATGCCTGCGACGGGTGTTGGGTGCCTGGCATCACCAGAAGCATTTGAGAGTGCCAATTACACCTATAACAGCACGAACCAGACCATTACGATTACAAATATGCAGTACCCACACTCAAACGGAATGACATTTTCAACGGGTGGCTTGTGCCAATATGCCGTAGAAGACACTGCGAATACTTCCAGTTACAACAGCATTAAACAGATTTTTCCAATCATAGGCTCTGTCTCTCCAAATGAGTTTTACTACTATAGCTTTCGTCCTAACCTTGGATACACCCCAGCCGTTCTTGGCGTGAGCAATGTTACAACGTCAACTGCAGCGACGGGGGCAGACTTTTGCGTAACATTGACCATGACTGCCTTCGTGTTACAGGCCGACAATAAGACTGTCGAAATGGCTGGAAATTTGCCTGCAGGGATTTATGATTATTCTGATTTTAATGAACTGACGATGGCAATAACTACGCCTAATTCCACCTATAACGGGAACTATGCCGTATCCTACGGAACAAAAGCAGGAAATTGGCTTAGTTATGTCTTGCCAACTGCACCTACCGGAACTGCACCTACCTCTGGAACAGCTACGTTCTGTAACATGAATTACAATCTTTATCCCTCAGCGCAGGTACAAAGCGTCTATGATACGGCAACTTCTTCGGTTGATGGCACAATGACTTTGATGCCGAATACTGTGAATTGGGGGAGTGGTGATCCAGTCGAGGAAGCACACTATCCCTGGTTGCTTGTGGCCTTCAACCACGGATCGGGAGCAGATCAATTCCTACCGCGTCCCAACACCGGTCAAGCTCTCGATGGAATTTCCTATAACGATCTTCTATCAGGATCTGGATTCATCGGATACAGTATCAACAACAATACGCCACAAAATATGTACCTACGATACGGCGGCACTCACATTGCGCCCGTAGCAGGACTAGAAGTGAACGGTGAATGGGAGACTCTTTATGGAGCAACGCTACCACCCGATGTTGGTAGCGTTGTAGATGTCTTTAACTGTAAGCCAGCTCCTGTAGGGTGCAATAGCGCCAATAGTAATTTCAATGTTTTAACTATGCCTAACGGAGGAAATTTAAACTGGGATCCAAACTCAAAGGTATGGACCTGGGACTCGCCGTTGAATCTTGCGGCTTCCAATTATCCCGTTATCGCTTTCGCGTCGAACCAGTTTACTTATCCTTCCATCTCAGCGACCAGCACGGCTTCCAGCAGCCCTGTGGCGAATGCAGGATTTAACGGTCAGTGGTATGCATTTTCAGCGGTAGGAACCAATACCTTGGATACTTTCCTCGATCGAACGGCTGCTGACACCGTAAATTGCGGAATTGGAAAAACGGACGCAAGCTGCATTTTTAACTTAGGCACGCTGAATGCTAAGACGGCAATCAATACCCCGACGGTAGCTGCGACTACCTCTGTTACGACAGCGACCCTTGTTGTCGGAGGGGGATCCACAATTGGGGAAGTGACCTACTACTCCACCAGCGCAATTACACCGGCGGCCATCTCTGCGCAAACGTGCAGCGACCAAACGTTTCCTGTGACGGGAATAACAGCGGCGGATAATCTTGGGTCGATCAAACCGCCCAGCGCACTGGGGAACGTGAGCTTGAGTGGGTACGCCAGTGCGGCGAACACTGTGACCTTGCACTTTTGCAATATGAGTACCGCAAGTGTCACTCCACCAGCGGGCGTGTATAGCTTTTTGGCAATGCACTAAACAGAGGCCATCCTCAAGTCAGTTCTGGATGGGTGGATTTCGTGAAAGAAGAAGACCAGCTGTTGCGGGAGCAACAGGGATGGAGTGACCGAGAACGGTTGCTCTGGCTTGGGGAGCGTCTGGATGGGCGCTCCCCTCAACTTTTAGATGACACGGTGGGGATGTGGCTGTCACGAACGCTATTGCGGGTTCGCGACAGAAACGGCCACACGACACCATTAGCTGCCAATGCCGCACAGAAGGCCTATGAACACAGGCGTGGACAGCACAATATTGTGCTGAAGGCACGGCAAATGGGCATCAGCACCTGGATTGCGGGCCGCTACTTTCTAAAGACCATTACCCGGCCGGGAACGTTGACGGTACAGGTGGCGCAGAACCGGGAAACGGCGGAACAGATGTTCCGAATGGTGCATCGCTTCTACGAGCATTTGCCAGCGGGGTTGCAAGAGGGAGCGCTACGGGCGTCACGAGCCAATGCCGGGCAGATGATTTTCCCGGAGCTGGACAGCGAGTATCGTGTTGTGAGCGCTGCCGACGAGAATGCCGGAAGAGGATTGACGATTCAAAATCTGCATTGCTCCGAAGTTGCGCACTGGGCTGGAGATGCAAATGCGATTCTGGCGAGCCTGCGGGCGGCGCTGGCTCCCAATGGCGAGTTGGTGCTGGAGTCGACCGCGAATGGAGCGCAAGGGTGCTTCTATGAAGAATGGTGTAACGCTGCAGTCGCAGGGACGGTACGGCATTTTTTCCCCTGGTGGCTGGAGTCGGAGTATGTGGCAGTTCCGATAGCTGCGGACGATTGGACGGAAGAAGAGCGTACTCTGGCCGCGGAATACGGCTTGCGAGCCAAGCAGATTGGCTTTCGCCGGGAGCTAAAGACCAGATTTCGCCGACTGGCTGCGCAGGAGTATGCCGAGAATCCGGAGAGTTGCTTCCTAGCCAGCAGCGCGTGCGTCTTTGACCTGGAGCAGGTGGAAGCACGGATACGCGAGGTACGGGAACCCTTGTTCTCGCAAGAGAACGGACAGCTAAAGGTATGGTATCCGGCGCAACCTGGGCGGGAGTACATTGTGGGCATCGATCCTGCAGGCGGAGGCACGGGGGGCGACTATGCCTGCGCTCAGGTGGTTGAGCGGAGGACGGGATTACAGTGCGCGGAGTTGCGTGCGCATCTGGCTCCGCGAGAACTGGCAAAGACGGTGGCCAAGTTGGGGCGCGAATATAACGACGCCCTGCTGGCAATCGAGCGGAATAATCATGGCCTGGCGGTACTGGCCTACCTGAGCATAAACGAACAGGCCTCGGCTCGCCGAATGTATTCAGGGCCGATCTATGAACAACGTGGACAGGCGGGCTGGTTAACCTCAGCGATTTCCCGGCCGGCGATGTTGGAACGGTTGGGAATGCTGCTTGAAGAGAAATCGGAGATCTTCTCGAGCGCACAGCTGTTAACGGAGTGCCGGAGCTTTGTAAGAAAAAGTGACGGACGGACGGAGGCAGCAGCGGGGGCGCACGACGATTGTGTCCTAGCCATGGCAATTGCACAGGCGGTGCGCTCGGAGATGGAAGAACATTCCCGAAGCGGAAGAAGTTTGCCGGAGACGGGGAGACGATCGTAATAGAATCCCGACAGTGGCGGTTGGAAGAGGATTCCGCTGGGAGGGAAGGTGCGAACGCGTGGCAGTAACAGCAGTGCAACAGATCCGGCGGATGCGTGGCGGCGCGCAGAGTCATTTGATGCTGGGTTCGGATGGACATTTGTATGTGGTGAAATTTCAGAACAACCCACAGCATCGACGGGTACTGGCCAATGAACTGCTAGCAACGCGGATGGCAGAAACGATAGGCTTGTCGGTTCCGGCGACAGAAGTGATTGAGGTGAGTGCCTGGCTGATTGAGAACACCCCGGAGTTGCGGATTCATCTGGCGCGATCCGAGGAGCGATGCGAAGCGGGACTGCAGTTTGGTTCGCGCTACGTGGGCGGCCTGATGCCGGGACAGGTGGTGGACTTTCTGCCAGAGGAACAACTGAGCGATGTACGCAACCTGGGCGAGTTCGCCGGGATGCTGACAATCGACAAGTGGACCGGAAACAGCAATGGGCGGCAGGCGGTCTTCCATCGTAAGCCCCGCGAACGGCGGTACACGGCGACGTTTGTCGATCAGGGGTTCTGCTTTCATGCCGGAGAGTGGAGTTTTCCGGATGCTCCTTTGCGCGGGGTATATGCACGTAACCAGGTATATGAAGACGTCGCCGGATGGCAGAGCTTTGAACCCTGGCTGGGCCGTGTGGAACAGATGGAGCCGGAGACGATCTGGGAGATCGCAGAGACGGTGCCGCCGGTTTGGTATGGAGGCGACCTGGGAGACATGGAGCGATTGGTCGCAGTATTACTGGAGCGGCGGAGCCGCGTGCGAGAGCTGATTGTGCAATTTCGGGAGAGTTCGCGACAACCCTTTCCAAAATGGGGAACAGGCGATGGGAGGAAGGCGAAAGGACTGTTTCCGGTGGAGCGAAGGGACGACAATAAGCGCAACGGTTTGTGATGGAAGTATGAGTTCGGACAAAATATGCGGCAACCTCGTGGACGTATTCCGTGTGAATTTTCGCTGATTCGTTATGTACCGGATCCGGTAAAGAACGAATTTGTGAATATTGGCGTGCTGCTGCGCGAAGCGGGACGGCCCGATTCGGCTGTGGTGCGCTTTACACGCGACTGGGGCCGCGTGCGATGTGTCGATCCTGAAGTAGATGTCGGCTGGCTGGAAGCAGTGGAAAACGAAGTGCGTGTGCGGCTGGCCCAAGGGCCGGTGGAAGTTGCTGCGGTGATGAAGATGCTGGAAGAGAACTTCTCCAACCTACTACAGATAACCGAACCGAAGGCGTGCCTGGCGGAATCGGTGATTGCGGAGCTGGAACAGTTGAGCGGTCTGTATGTAGAGACACGCAAACAAGGCCGCGAGCGACGGCGCACCGGGCGACAGGCGATTGCGCTTTCCATGCGACGAAGCTTTGAGACTGCAGGCGTATGGAGCCTGATGCGCAAGCGGATTGCAGCATCGATGTATACGCGACCAGGCGATCCGTTGCAGATTGATTGTGGATATCGCCCAAATGGTGTGATCCGCATGTTCCAGGCGGTTTCTCTGGAGGGAGATCTGGAAGCGGCCAAAGTGCTGGCATTCAGCGCGCCGCAACTGGCAGAAGGCGTGTTGCAGGTGGAACAGGCAAAGCTGGAGCTGACAGCCATTATTGAGCCATGGCGCAGCATACTGGGTAAAACCAGGCAGGACGCCGAAGAAGCACTCGACGAGGGTGCCGATAAAGACCGTATGGAGCAGTATCGCTTCGGGGTGGAGACGATGGAACAAAGCCAGATCCGCGTGCTGACAGTAAATGATCTGGAACGTGTTGCGGAGACGGCACGTCGGGAGTTGCGAGTGTAACTGGCGAGTTATAGAGAAGCAAGAAGGTTCGAAGAGGACGCGGCAGATGCCGCGCCCTCTTTATTTTTGGCGCGAGATTGTTCTTTCTCGTACCGATCAAAGAAAACATATAACGAGAAAGGCGGAGACAGGTGAGTTGGAAGGCATCTCTCAAGAACATCTGGCGCGGCGACGAAAAAACAGTCGAAGAGAGCAAACCGACGATGGAAGCTGCCGGCGTGGATGGGGCTGTACGGCGGACATTGCCTCTGCCCTCCATTCTGGGCCCGGTGCGGCCACCGCATGCATTGCTGCCGAAGGCTACACCGGCGAATCTGCGTCGTTTTGCCGAAACACCACTGCCACGACGGGCGATCAATGTGATCAAAGACCGCATCGCCAGCATGGATTGGCAGATACGGCTACGGCGCGGATATACGGAGGCCAGGGTAACGGATGCAGCGCAGAAGATGGAAGTGCTGCGTCGCACGCTAGAGGAACCAAATAATGGAGACTCTTTCCGGTCTGTAATAGAGCAGGCACTGGAAGATGCGTTGGTGGGTGGATTCGGGGCCATCGAGATGGAGCTGACGAGCGATCCGGAGCGGCCTTTTGCGTTGTGGCCGGTCGATGGAGCGACGATCCAGGTCAATGTGAATTGGGATGGCTCGCCTGATGCAGCGCGCTACGCGCAGTTTACGAATCGTGTTGGACCCGATGCACGGATTCCTTTGCGCGATGACGAGCTGATGTACATCCGTGTCAATCCGCGATCCCATACTCCGTTTGGGCTGGGGTCGCTGGAAGTGGCTTTCGAGACGGTGAACAATTTTCTGGCGGCGCATCGGTATGCGGGCCGACTGGCCAGCAATAGCGTCGTGCAATACGCGCTATGGATGAACGAAATCACACCAGAGGAGCATGGGCGGATGATCTCCTGGTGGCAGGACGAGATCGAAGGCACAGGGCGAGTACCGATGCTGACCAGCCAGCAGAAGCCGGAGGTGCTGAAGTTTAGCGGCGGTACGGACGCCGAGCTGCGGTTGGAGTGGCAAAGCTTTCTGATCTGCATGGTGGGCAATGCCTTTGGCATACCTCCCATGATGCTGGGAATGGAAAGCGACGTGACCCGCTCCACGGCTTCAGAGTTGGCTGACGAGGCCTTCCGCAGCACCATTGCTCCCATGGCAAGACTGCTTGCTGAGCATTTAACGCGAGACCTGTTCGGCAAACGGCTGGGCTGGCCGGAGTTCGAATTTGTCTTCAACGAACTCGACGCGCGCGATGAAATGCAAGAGGTGCAGATCCAGACGGCGTTGTTGACGGCGGGAGTCCTGACGGTCAATGAAGTCCGTGCGGCCCGCGGCCTGGGACCGCTCGAACAAGGGCAGCCAGCTTCTCTGCACGGAAACCCACATGCGCTGCCAGTAGTGGCAGAAGAGTGAGTTCCACAAGAGCACAACGTCCGATTGCAAATGCAACATGAGCGGACGCAAAACCAAATGCGCGGATTATTTTCTGCACAGCGCCGAACCTGGCCGAACAGAAAAGGGAGGAACTGTGCTCTCTTTCGCGACCCCTATCGCGTTTCTTGGTAACGCGATACACAACAAAACACAAACATATAACAAAACAAACAGGAGAGCACATGAGACTGGACGCCATGGCAGTAGCCTTACCGGCTGTCCACGGTCACCCCAACCGGGTGCCTTTTGAGGGAGTGCTGACACTGGTCGATGTGCCGAGCGACCGTGCCCCAAGCGGCTCGCGCGGGCATCGCGTAGTGCTGACCAAAGCAGCAGCAGAGGCGGCATTGCCGTCTCTGCTGGGAATGGCAGTGGATTTTCGCCCCAACTGGGATGGGCATGACGCCCGCACCAAATGCGGCATTCTGACGGAAGCCGACCTGGTTGGCCAGCGGCTCACGGTGGGTGGCTACCTCTACGGAAGAGATTTTCCTGAAGTTGAGGAAAAGCTGCGCCAGCTTCCCCCCGGCAGCATGGGCATGTCCTACGAACTTGCTGATGCCCACGTAGAGGATATGCGAGCTTCTGTCTGGAGGCTGACACGGGCAACCTTCACCGGAGCAGCCATCCTGCTGCGTGACAAGGCAGCGTACCGGCAGACGGCGTTCCGCATGAAACCCCATGTCATGCGTCGACGCGGTGTGGCGATGGCCGCTGATGCGGGAAACAGCGTGGTGCAGTTTGAGGCCGCGACCTATCGGATTTAAGAAATCCACGTCTCTGGCTGGCAGCCGATGGCGCATTGCCAGCCAAGGCAGAAATGAAAAGGAGCAACGAAATGGAATTTGAAACGAACCGTTCTCTCGAAGCGTTGGCGGTGACACTGGAGCGTCTGGCAGGAGCAGCCAGCACACTGGAGCAGACCGTGACCCGACTGGAAGAACAGCAATCGGTTATTTCCGGTCAGGTGCAGAAGATTGTTGCCACCGTGGAGCAGGGTTCAGAGATGCCAATCTTTGCGGCGAGTGAACGCGTGGCGGAGCTGGAGCGCAAACTGCGCGAAGCTGAGTTGCAGATTGCGACGCTACAGGGAAAAGCAGCGCAAGAGCAGACAACAACGGCAGTGGGACGCAAAACAGTGTCTTCCGCAACGGTGTCCCTGCTGGCAAAGCAGGGAATCTCCAATCTGGACTCGATCGAGGCCGGAGCGCTGGATTCGGCGTTGCAGAGCCTGAGCATGGAGCAGCGCATTGCTGTGAAGTCGCAGCTGTTTCGTGCCGGGCTGTTGAGCTAACCGGCAAACGCTGCAACACACACGCTTTGAGCAGCAGGACTTTCCCCCCCATAACCCACGGCCCAAGGGCCAGTGAAAGGACAGCATGAACGCAAATTTCTATGACATTCACTCCGCAGCAGATTACATCGGGCCGGGTGCGATTGAAGTTCCGATTTATCAGACGGAGATCACCGACATTGTGCGGCGCAACAGTATCTTCAGTCAGCGCATCAAGCAAGTCCCGGCAACCGGGCATCCTTCGCGCTACTTCGAAGAGACTGCTATCCCGACACCGAGCGCAGCCACGGGCTTTGTCGATCCACGCAACATTGTTGCTCCGGTCGTAAGTCCGACCCGCGTGGAGCGCGCTGTACCCTTGAAGGCGTTGGTGGCGCAGATCAATTACAACCTGTTCGATATCGAGCTGGGCAATCAACAGAGCCAGTTTGCTTATCTGCAGGCGAAGGATTTGACCGACACCATTGAAGGCGTGATGTATACGCACTCTCTGGCGCTGTGGAGCGGTACGGATACTTCTCTGAGCACTCCGACCACAGCCCAGTATTTTGGTGTGACCGGACAGATTGCAGCGGGCGGCAATACAACCACCATCACGGCAACGGAGATGATTGTGGATGGATTGAAGTCAACGATTGCGCAAATGGTGGCGAGCACGAATTATGCAGTACGTCCGACGGCCATCTATGCCAATCCGGTGCTGCTAGACCTGATTGACCGCGAAATGAAGACCGAGTTCAACGTGGTACTGAGCACGAAAGAGATCAATGCCGGCTTCCGCGTGAAGACTTTGACGACACAGGCCGGTGAGCTGCCGCTGATCCCCGACTGGGCGCTGGGATACACCGGCACCCCCGGCTCGGGAACTGCCAATCTGCCCGCATACATCGTGACGGAAGATTTGATCGAATACCACTGGTTGAGCGATCCGAATCCACGCGTGTTCCAACTGGGCGTACCGGGTTCGCTGGCTTCGCAGTATGTGGTGGTGAAGTTTGGCGCTCCAGTAGTAAAGGGCGCCAACTACGCACACTACCAAGTGAACGTAACCAGGTAAGTAATGGCGGATGTTGTGATTTTCTATTTCAATCACAGCATTCTTCTTAGAACGCCATGATGGCAACGGCCAGATTTCGGAGACGAAGCTGGCCGTTGACTTTTCTACAGTGGCCGCCCGTGAGCGGTTCCTGCATCACCACTGGAGGACGAACCATGGGATATCTACTGCCGACTGATTATGAAAATTTCGGTCTCGCTGCGGATACAACGGACGATTGGATTACAGCTGCATCGTCACTGATCGAATCGTATTGTCATCGTGCCAGCTTGAATCCAACGCAGTATGAAGAACGTATTCGCATGACGGCACATGCGCAGACCGTCAGGCTAAGTTATCTGCCGTTGGTTGCGGTAGCTCCAAATACATCACCGTTGATTTCTGTCCAAGCACGATATATCCGGCCACGGCGCGGAGAGATGATCGACCCTGCGTACGAGCAGATTGCCTGGGTCTTCGGACTGCCTGGCGCGTGGAATACGTTGAACCCGGCAGACATCGACTATTTTTCCTCTACCGGCGAATTGACATTTCCAATGAACATTCTTGGCCTGCCATACAACCAAGTGGACATCGTGTACACGGCCGGCCTGGCAACGATTCCCACGGCGGTGCAATGTGCGTGCGCACAAATTGTGAAAAATGCGCAGAGTACTCCTGGACTGAATGTGAAAAGTAACCGGATGGACACGTTGGCAATGGAATACTTTTCCAATTCATTGATCGACCCACAGGTTGCGGCGATGTTGCAGCCCTATGTGGCAACACGGCTGGGGTGAGCGATGAGCGCAGATCTAAGTGTGAGAAACCCGACCGCAGCGCAACAACGCATGGCCGATGCACTGCTGCGTTCTTTAGGCGGGCGCATTGTCCTACTACGCCTGCCAACCAATGCACAGACCGGAGTGGACAACGAGCAGCTGGGTCTGGCGACACCCTCATATGAGGACATTCCGCTATCTCCAGCTGTGTTTCGCCGGGTGCGCGCCGGGCTCAGCGAAGGCAAGGTCAACCGTTATGAGCTGCTAATCTCTGCTTCCTCGATCCAAACGCAGCTTGGGCTGTTGCAGTTGGCATCGGCAGATGAAATTTTCGCCATGGCGATTGGAGTATTTGTTGATGGCGAACTGATGCTGATCGAGTCAGCTGCGGAAGCGGAGATGTTCGGCCAACCGTACCTGTACCGCCTGCTGCTCGAAGGGCCGCAGAGCCAGATTCTCTAAAGGATGGAGAGCCAAGGATGCAAAATGCGCAAAATACTTTTTACATCACGCTGCGCAATCGCCTGGCAACGTTGAATCCAAATCGCACAATTTTTCTGCGTGGCGTTACACGGCCGGGAATTCTAGTGGAAAGCAACGAACTGGTACTTGCTGAACCGTACTCAAACGTTTTTATCTTGCGGTGGCTCGGACTGCATTGTGATCCGTATTTGCCAGAAGTGTTGCAGCAGATGGAATGTGAGATCGAATACCTGACGGAAGGAACAACAACGAATCTCGGCATGGATCGTGGACAAATGATGGCAGAGATGGATGCCGAACTGGCTGCGCTGCTTTCACCTAATTCAGCGACCAAATTGAATTATGCACAATCTCCGCCGACCGAGATGGAGACACAGGTGTTCTGGACTGAGGCAACGTTCCAGCCAGTCAAGGTAGTGCGGGACCGGCTGTCGCGCACAGTGACTGTTTCCCTTTTCAGCTATCAGGAACCGGGGGAACTATGAGCACGACCGTAATTACACCGCTGGCATTAACACCGCCGATTTTTCAAAGAGTACGTGCCTATTTCGCCGCGCCGAACCGTGCTGGTGCACAACCTGTGATGTTTGATCCAGCACAAAGTGGCGGATTCAATCTGAATACGCCGCCAACACCATGGTTGGATCTGGGTTGGGTGGATACGTTTGAGCGAACGTCCGGGACGAAAATTGTTCCTCTGCGCAGCGGGGCTCCGGGCCTGCCATTATCGCAGGTGCGAACAGAGGTGGATTCGCTGGTGACGCTGCATTTTCTGAGTTGGGGAAAGTTGCAGATGGCTGTGACCGGGGGTTCCGAGCAAATGAATCTGCTGGCAACGACAGCGGGGGCGGCGGCAAACGGATCCGGAGGTACGGCGGCAGCGGCGATTCCCGTACAAGCTGGAAGTACATCAACATTTGTGGGCGTTGCAGCGAGCCAATTAAGTGGCTTTGCTGCAGGACAAATGATTGTCGTCGACGTGAACTACACCGGACAAACGGGATATGTGGGTAGCGGGGCTAGTGGAGCGTATGTCAGTTCCTCGGCAGAAGTAAACGACGATCCAAACTACATTCGCCGTGTGAGCTTCAATGTAGCGCGCATTACTGCGGTAACGGGAACCGGCTTGGAGTTAGCGCAGCCACTGATTGCAGGTGCGCCGACTACTGCGATGTTCGTGCAACCAATTCTCGGGTTTGTGGACCGCGAAGGAAGCAACTTCTTTCAGGAGTGGTCCGCGCTGTTTGTAATTCCCGGTGAACAAGGAGAGCGCATCTTGCTGCACTATCCGCGACTGCAGATCGCAGCAAGCGGGGCGGAACTGGCAAAACCCCTGACTGCTCCACTGAAAAAAGTGGACACCTTCGAGGTGATTTCGCAGGTTGCGCAGTTTCGTGCTCTGCCGGTCACCGACGCGAACGATGGGGCGCAGGTACTTTGCTTCCGCAGCTATCTACCAGCATCCGCCACGAACCTATGGTGATGGCCTACACAAAGAGGAGAACACGTGAAGATCACCATCGATAACCAAAATGGCCTGGGCCCAATCGATTACTCTGCGGCGATCTGTGCAGATAAGGCAGAGGAAGATGCGGTGCTGATCCAGCGAAGTTTGAACGAACCTTCGCTGGCAAAGCTGCTGTTGGACTGTACCAGCCATGGGCTACCGACACCGGTCCATAATGCCGCCGTTGTGATCGAAGCGGCTAACGGCACGATCCTGTTTACGGGATATGTGCCCACGCAGGCGGAGCCTGTGTTTGCCGGATATGATTCGACCGGCGCGCGCTATCGCATGCAGGTGCATGTAGTGAGCGATGACTGGTTGCTGGACCGAGCCGCACTGCCACAGACGGCATCCATGCTGGGACAGACTGCCGGCGATATGGTTCGAACAATCACGACGCGTGTAAGTCCGACACTGGTGAACCTGAGCGGCGTGCAGGATGTGGGAACGATTGGATTCTTTGAACCGCAGCCAAACTTGTCATGGTCAGAAAATGTGGCAGCTTTGGCCAACCAGGCACGGGCCGCGTACCGCGTGGTAGATGGCCAACTGACACTTGCTCCGGTCGGTTCGACGGTACACACGTTGAGCGATACCCAAGGCACAGTGGATTACAGCAATCTGACGGCGAGCGCCGCAAAGACTCTGGTAAATGATGTGACCGTAACCGGGCTAAGCCAGCCGATGGAATACGTTACAGAGTTATTCGAGGGGGATGGCGCTACGGTGCAATTTCAATTGCAGCGAGAGCCATTTCCTGTCCATCGGACGATACTGCTGGATGAAGAATTTACTTCACCAACACTGAATACAGCGATATGGACAGTAAGTGATTCCGGTGGATATCTCAATGTGAGCGGCGCGGGGCTGACACTCACCGGCGGCGCTGGAACAGATGGAACTACAACGCTGACGACGATTGATCCTGTAGAGATGGGCGGCGAGATTGTTGTCGAAGCCGGGTTTGTCCAGATCAATAGCGGCAGTGATGGGGTCTTATGTGGACTGTATAGCGGAACAGTTGGCATTCCCAATTGCCTGGCTGGATTTCGCGTGCGGCCGAGCGGTGGGAACACGATTCTGGTGCCGTTGGTGGAGGGTTCCGAGGTTGGGACGACGTTTACCATTCAGGCCGGACATACCTATATTCTGCGTATTCGCACACACAGCACGGAGTTGCAGCGACTGCAGAATAGCTACTTCTCCTATGGGAGCAGCGGAGCCGCAGTCTATGGCGGAGGAATGGTGGCTGCTCCCCTGCAGCTGCTATTTGAGCTGCAGGACATGGCGCTGCTGCCATATGTGAACATTGGGTCGACGATTTTGTATGACGGCGCGCTGGCAACGTCTCCGGGGCTTTGCTACTTCGGATGTGTGAACAGCGTGAACCTGCAGGGCAGTGTGGGGTACTTCAAGGTGAGCCAACCGGGAACGATCTGGGCGACCAGCACGCCATCGGGGGGAACGACCGCGACGCTACGGATCGGACAAGCCATCGAAGGCGCAGATTGCAATGTGCTGCGCGACGGCTTTCTTTATTTCTACAAGCTGGCGACACCACAGCCGGGAACGATCCTGAGTGTTACCTATCGCGTTGCTGCTCCGTCTGTGGCTCGCATGGCGAATGCTGCAAGTGTCGCGCAGGAAGGTGTGAATGGAATTCCCGGTGTCTCGCAATGGATTGGCCGTGTGGTACATCCGCCGGCGCGTAGCTCTCTGGATTGCGAAAATGCGTGCCAGGCTCTGCTAAATTTCTCAGCGAATCCATCAGCTGGATGGACAGGAAAATACAGCTACTACAACCTACAGGACCAGCAGGATATCTGGCCCGGAGATGCGCTGAATTTTCAGTCTGCGACGAATGGCTTCAACGAAAGTGTGATTGTGCGCAGCGTATCGATTGCTTCCACCAGCAGCTCACCTGAAGTGCTGAACTACACGGTGGAATTTGCCAACGACTGGGCCGAGACGCTTTCGATGAAACTTTCGGACGCAATTCCGGTCGATGTAATTTTGCCGACAGTGCCGGAGACTGCACCTGGTGCATATCTGCAGAACCTTAATAGCCTGCAGGTAACATCGATCACCACAACCGCCATCACGGTGGCTGCAAATATTACGCCACCAGCGAACGGCGGTTTTGAAGTGCGATGGATGGATAACAATTTTGGCCCGGATGTGCACGAGGACCTGGTATTGCGCAGCCCTGTACCGAACTTCACCATTGTGCGTTCGGAGGACCAGCAGCAGTTTTATATTCGCATGTACGACGGTTCAACTCCTCCGTTGTATTCGCGCATTTCTGCCGCCATCTTTACGAATGTACCGACGCAATAAGCAGCCCTTTGGCTCGCTTTCATCAAGGACCCCCTATGTATGAGTTTGAAGGAACCGTGCTCTCTGACCTTGCTGCGCTGAAAAGCCAGATGGCTGCGCTGATAGGACAGGGACAGCCAGGACGGCTGACTGCACTCGAAGAGCGACTTGATCGGCATGAGATTTACCTGCAGCGCTTGAAAGGCTTTGCCGGTGCTCTGTTTGTGCTGACTGCGGCAATTCACATCGCCATCGATTACCTGCGGCGCTAAACAACTGCTGCACTCCAATGAAAAGGACAAATTTATGAAATTTTGCATTTTTGGCAGTATGTCTCTGCCAGAACGCGGCGAGCCATAGACCATGGCAAACATAAATAAATCTGGCCCATCTCCACAACTGGGCATGCTCGTGTCGCAGTTTTCTACGGAAGCCAGCCTGGGATCCGCAGCAATTCGCTATCTCTCCGACAGCTGCGTTTCGCATGTTGATCTTGTGATTCCAGAAACTGTCCGAATCGGTACGATATGGCTCAAAAAGGGATGGTTGCTTGGCGCGCGCCTTGATGGTGGCGTTCAGCAGCGCCCTCCGGACTATGCAAAGTTCACAAATATCGTGCGCGTCGGCGTTCAGGTACCAAATGTCAAAGCTGCATACTCATTTGCAGCCAAGCAATTGGGAAAACCCTACAATAAACGCGCGATATTCGACTTTTTTCTGCATCGCAATCGCAAATTCACACCGGACCAATCTACATGGTTTTGCGATGAGCTGAACTATCAAATCGTCGCGGCTGGCGGCCTTCTACTGTTAGACACGGAAAATCCACTCAATCTAACGCCACAGGAAGAGTTGCTCAGCCCATACTGGAAACCTTTGTCAACACGATGACAGCGCTTTTGGGTTGGCTCAACCGATATAGGCCGTCGACGCATACATTGGTCGGGCTTCTGACAGTGTTTCAAACTGCCTATCTGGCTGATTCGGAGATGCAGGCCGTAATCAATCGAATCATTGGTGCGCACCCAACGGTGCATGCCGTGACTGGATATTGCTTGCTGGTGCTAGCTCTGTATCGCAATGGCGCAGCGAGCGATAAAAAATAGAAATGGAGCAACAAAAATGGCAAATAAATTCAAGACATTTCTGGACCATCTTGGCAGCATGTTCAAAACCGGTGCGGAGAAGGCACTGGCGATCGAGGCAAAACTGCTGCCTGCTGAAGAAGCAACGGCCGCTGCTGTCAGCGCTGTCGATCCTGCGGCGGGTGGGACCTTCGAAGCGATCCTGGGTAGCGTTGTGAACGTAGAACAAGTCGCTACGGCGGTCAGTGCATCTACGGGAACCGGCCAACAGAAGCTGGCGGCTGCGTTGCCGCAGGTGGAACAAGCCATCCTGAGCAATCCCCTGTTCAAAGGAAAAACGATTGCCAATCTTCCGCTGTGGAATACCGCAGTGGAGGCGATCGCAAGCGCCTCTGCAGAGTTGTTGAACTCCATTGAGGCACCGAGCGTCACGACACCGTCTGCCTGATTTTCTGACACAAACGCCGGCACAGGAAGATCCAATTTCCACCTATTGGGACCCAAATTTCTCTCCCTGTGCCGGATATTGCCACACCAACTTATAATTTCGACATGAAACAAGTCCCGCTGGTCGGCGTGGTGATGGGCAGCCAAAGCGACTACGAAACCCTGAAACCCGCTATTGAGATTCTCCAGGAATTTTCCGTTCACCACGAAGCGCGTGTTGTTTCCGCGCATCGCACACCCGACTGGCTGTTTGAATATGCGAGCACAGCGGAAGCACGCGGACTACGTGTGCTGATCGCGGGTGCCGGCGGCGCGGCACACTTACCGGGGATGTTGGCAGCCAAGACCCATCTGCCCGTTCTGGGTGTTCCGATTTCTGCGACTATGCTGAATGGAGTCGACTCGCTGCTCTCGATTGTGCAAATGCCCAAAGGGATTCCAGTAGGCACGCTTGCCATTGGCAAGCCCGGTGCGGCTAATGCTGCACTGCTGGCGATTTCTATTTTGGCATTGCAGGATGCCGCTCTGCGCGATCGTTTGCTCGCATGGCGGGAAGCGCGCAAGCAAGACGTGCTCGGCATGGAGTTGCCGAAGTGAGCGATGCGACAGATGTCATTCTTCCCGGAGCAACCATTGGAATTCTCGGAGGCGGTCAATTAGGCCGCATGACTGCGATGGCAGCGCGCTCGTTGGGCTATCGCATTCAGGTTCTTGACCCTGACCCCAACTGTCCAGCGCGTTTTGTTGTAGATGCCTGCTTTGAGGCCGCCTGGGATGATGCGCGCGCAGCCGCCGATCTAGCACGCGGTTGTGATGTGGTCACTCTGGAGATTGAACAGATTGCGATTGCATCGCTCGAAGCGGCAGCCCAGTATGCTCCAGTAAGGCCGGGTGCGAAGATGCTGGCAGTTATTCAAGACCGCATTTTACAAAGAGACTGGCTGGCAGCACATCATTTACCGCTCGGCGATTTCCGCGCCGTGTACGATGCTGCACAACTGGAAGCAGCCGTCGCCGACATGGGTGGACGTTGTTTTGTGAAAAGTGCCCGTGGAGGTTATGACGGGCGTAGCCAGGTAAAACTGGGCTTTGGTGAAGAAATTGTAGATAAAAAGGGCTGCCAGAACACATGGAAGATCCTTGGAGAGCGGCCTGTAGTTGTGGAGCGAGCGCAGGATCTTGCCTTGGAGTTGTCTGTCATGGTGGCACGTTCGGCCCGTGGAGAATCTAAATGCTACCCGCCGGCCATCAATCACCACGAGCAACAGATCCTCGCCTGGAGCGGAATGCCAGCAAATCTACCTCCAGAAATCACTAAACAAGCACACGAGCTGGCACAGACAATTGCCGAAGGGTTTGAGCTGGAGGGATTGCTGGCTGTCGAAATGTTTTTAACGACGGATGGACAACTGCTGGTAAATGAGCTCGCGCCACGTCCACACAACAGTTACCACGCCAGTGAGCGTGCTTGCGTCACCAGCCAGTTTGAACAGATTGTGCGTGCCGTATGCAACCTTCCGTTGGGAGATGTTGATATTGTGCAGCCAGCAGCGATTGCGAATCTTCTGGGCGATGTCTGGCTGGATGCCGCATCCAAAACTGGACCGCGTTTCGATGCAGCGCTGGCAATACCAGGCGTGAGGTTACATCTATATGAAAAACATGTTCCTCGACGCGGTCGAAAAATGGGGCATCTCTCCGCTGTGGGTACAACTGTGGAAGATGCTGTGGCCCATGTGTTGGAAGCTAAGTCCAAATTGTGAATATGTTCTTTACAGACAAGGACGGCAGGCGAGATGCCTGCCGTCCTTGTCTGTAAAGATGGATCTCTTTTTATCCGATATCTTCATTCCAGTTTTCAAGATATTTCTTCATCTCAGCCATGAACTTGCCGCCCTCCGCACCGTCAATGATGCGATGATCAAAGCCCAGCGTCAGACGAATGATATTACGGATGGCAATCGTGTCATTGCCTTCCGCATCCGTTAGCACTGTTGGCTCCTTGAACAAACCACCTACTCCTAGAATTGCTGTTTCCGGCTGATTGATGACGGGCGTGCCAAACTGCTCTCCAAAAATTCCAGGATTGGTAATGGTGAAGGTGCCACCGGATGCTTCATCGGGCTTCAGCTTTTTGCCGCGCGCACGCTCTGCCAGATCGGCAATGGCGCGTGCCATGCCTAGGAAGCTGCGCTCCTCCGCCTGCTTGATAACGGGAACGATCAATCCCCAATCCAGCGCGACCGCTATACCAATATTGATGTTCTGGTGATAGCGGATGGCATCTCCTTCCATCGAGGCATTGATGATCGGCATCTTGCGCAGGCAATGGACTGCAGCACGCGCGATGAACGGCATGTATGTAAGCTTGACGTCGTTGCGCTGCTCGTACTTCGATTTTTCACGTTCGCGGATGCGCACGATGCGCGTCATATCGACCTTGAAAACCGTGTGGACATGCGCGCTGGTGTGCTTGGATTCAACCATGCGCTTGGCAATGATGGCGCGCATTTTGGATAGCGGAACCAGCTCCCCTGGCAGCGGTGTACCGGCAGGAGCGGCCGTTGCCGCTGGAACCTTGGGAGCCGCTGCGGAAGACGGGGCTGGAGCTGTCGATCCCTTGCCATGCTGGCTCAGAAAGCCGAGTGCATCTTCTTTCGTGATGCGTCCCGCAGCGCCAGTGCCGTTGATCTTCGCCAAATCAAGATTGTTGTCCTTGGCAATGCGGCGCACCAGCGGCGAAGAACGAATACGTCCCGTTGCGCCAGCCGATGCTGTGGTTGACACCGGTGCTGTGCTTGCAGCCGTCGCGACTGATGCTGCAGGAGCAGACGTTGCTGCGGTGGGTGCTGGAGCAGAAGCAGGTGCAGCAGCAGTGGAACCACCAGCCGCGCCACCAATGACCGCGACGACGGTGTTGATCTGAACCGTGGTTCCCTCTGGCACTTTGATCTCTGTTAAGACACCCGCTGCTGGCGCCGGAATCTCTGCGTCTACCTTGTCCGTCGATATCTCGAACAAAGGCTCATCCCGCTGCACCGTGTCTCCGGCCTTCTTCAGCCACTTCGTAATCGTGCCCTCGAAAATTGACTCGCCCATCTGCGGCATCACTACATTGGTGCCGCTGCCGGTAGCCGATGCATTGGCTGCGGCTGCCGGAGTTGCTGCTGCCTTGGCTGCAGGTTCTGGTTTGCTGGCAGCAGGCGCAGTCGGTGCTGACGCAGCTACCTTTTCTCCCGCGCCACCAATAACTGCGACGACAGTGTTGATCTGAACCGTGGTTCCCTCTGGCACTTTGATCTCTGTCAAGACACCCGCTGCTGGCGCCGGAATCTCCGCGTCTACCTTGTCCGTCGATATCTCGAACAAAGGCTCATCCCGCTGCACCGTGTCTCCGGCCTTCTTCAGCCACTTCGTAATCGTGCCCTCGAAAATTGACTCGCCCATCTGCGGCATCACTACATCTGTTGGCATGGATTTCCTTCCCGGTAACGTTCCTGTTGCAATCTCAATCGCAGCTGCCTGCATCCACTTCCGCTAATATTTGATCAGCCGCCGCGCTTCGCGAACCACATCTTCCACCTTGGGCAGAAAGGCTTTTTCCAATGGCGGTGAAAATGGTACCGGTGCATCCATGGAGGTAATGCGCACAATTGGCGCATCCAGCGAATCAAATGCTTCTTCATTGATGATGGCAGCAATCTCGCCAGCTAGTCCACCGGTCTTCGTGTCTTCATGCAGAATAATTACGCGGTTGGTTTTTTCTACCGTCTTGCGAATGGCCTCGTTATCCAGCGGCAGCAACGTGCGAAGGTCGACAATCTCAATCTGGATTCCTTCCTTCGCCAGAATCTCGGCAGCCTCTTGCGCAACATACAACATGGCGCCGTAGGTGATGACAGAAAGGTCTTTCCCTTCGCGGTCCAAGCGTGCTTTGCCGATCTCAACGATGTAATCTTCTTCCGGCAGCTCTTCCTTCACGCGGCGATAAAGAAATTTGTGCTCAAAGAATAAGACTGGATTGTTGTCGCGGATGGCTGCCTTGATAAGCCCCTTGGCGTCGCGCGCCGTGGCTGGAGCAATGACCTTTAGGCCTGGCGTATGCACATAAAACATCTCTGGATTTTGCGAGTGAAACGGCCCACCACTGACGCCACCACCAGAAGGCCCCCGCAATACCAGCGGTGCTGGAGCACCCCAGCGATAATTTGACTTGGCCAAAACCTGCACGATCTGCGAGTGTGCCGAGCTAATGAAGTCCATGAATTGAAATTCGCCTACTGGACGCAGGCCTGTGAGCGAGGCGCCATAAACAGCACTCGTAATGGCCATTTCGGAGATGGGGGTATCAACCACGCGCTCCGTGCCAAAGCGATGCACAAAGCCCTCTGTCACCTTGAAGGCGCCGCCATACACGCCCACATCTTCGCCCATGACGAGCACGCTGCTGTCGCGCTCCATCTCTTCCCAAAGTCCCTGCCGGATTGCTTCCAGATATGTAACAGGTGCCATCTAACTCATCCCTGCGATGTATTGCTTTTGTTGTTGTTAATTTTCGTTACAGCCATATTTGTAACTGCAATGGTTACTTGTAGTGGCCAGGCGCGCTGGATTCTGTCAATTTTCGGCTCTCATTAGCGTTATGCACTTTCACTGGTCCATACTTGAGCCCAATTTCCACGGCATTGTCGCAGTAGACATCTTTGCCGACTTCGGACGCATCCGGCATGGGTGATTCTTCCGCGTAGGTGCGCTCTTCGTCCATATACTTTTCAACTTCTGACTGAATGGCATCGATCTGCTTCTGCGTTGCCCATTCCCGCTCCAGCAGATACTTCTCCATGCGGAGAATTGGGTCGCGACGTTTCCAGTATTCCTTGACCTCTACAGGTACATAAACCGCAGGATCGTGCATGGCGTGACCCTTCATACGCATCAACTTCGCTTCAATGAACGAGGCTCCCTCACCACGATAGGCACGCTGCACAGCTTCATGGGTCGCGTCATAGACCTGATTGGCGTCCGTGCCATCGATAATTACCCCCGGCACGCCGTAGCCAATGGAGCGGTCGGCCAGGTCTTTACAGGCAAATTGCAGTTCTACCGGCGTAGAGTAGGCCCACAGATTGTGCTCCACAATCAGCACCACGCCGAGTTTCTGCACGGCGGCAAAATTGAAGCCTTCATAGGTGGGCCCTGTGGATTGTCCACCGTCTCCAATAAAGGCGAGGCAGGCAATGTTTTTGCCTTGCAGGCGTGCTCCGAGCGCTACGCCCGCCACAACCGAAATAGAATCGCCCAGGTGCGAGATCGGGGCCACTACGTTCAATTTTTTGTGGTCGCCGTAATGCGAACCGGACTCGCGTCCGTGCGTGGGAGAGCCACCTTTGGCCATGTATTGCATCATGGTGTCGCGCGGCCGAAATCCTTTCACCACCATCGAGCCCTGATTACGAATCATCGGAGCAAGCCAGTCATCCTGCCCCAGCGCGTATGCCGAAGCTACCGAACATGCTTCCTGTCCCAAGCTTAGATAAAGGCCACCAATCACCTTCGATTGCTTGTACAGACGCTCCAAGGACTCTTCCATGCGCCGGTTGATCAGCATGTAGCGATAGATTTCAATGGTTTTTTCTTTGGTCAGATACTTGGACGGACGCAATGGCGGAGCAGGTACGGTGGTATCGCCAACCACTTTGTAGCGATATTCTCCATCTGCCCAATCGCTTTCGATATGAAAGGGAAGCTGCTCCAATCGCCAGTCGGGAATACCATATGGATTCTTTCCTATAGGTGGAGTGCTGTTGTTGCCATTTGCAGCGGTCGCGGTTTGTGCGGACACAGACGCAGACTTGGCTCCGTTTGTATTCTGCGGTTTCAATTCGGATTTTTGAGGGGACTGTGTTTCTGCTTTTTTGGTCGCCATGGACATTATCTTCTACCGGTTTACACCAAACTTTACATTCTATATGACAACGCAGGGAACGGGCGATTTCGCCATACCAGACTATTGCCAAACTAGGAAACCTGAACAAGGAGCCGCGGTAGCACTCCTGTATTTAGATTCTTTCCCCCTTAACAAGTGGTTCCGATTCCAGCAGATCGTCCACAGACTCCATCCACAGCATCTGACGATCAAAAATGCGGCCAAAATTCCGCGCCACAGCATGCCGGGCCTCTTCCAGCGTCGGCATTGTGTAGCGACTTTCATCGATTTCCAGTTCCAGACTGGTAACCGAGCGGTCCGTAATGCCGCAGGGAACGATCAGAGAAAAATCGCGTAAATCAGCGGTGACATTCCACGCAAAACCATGCGATGTTATGCCTTGCGAAATGTGGACACCGATAGCCGCTATCTTTTTCTCAGGAATCGAGCTGCCGGGCAACGTCCAGACGCCGGTTCGTCCGGCCACTCGCTCCGTCAGCACACCATACTCACCACAGGTGCGGATCAGTACCTCCTCCAGCCAACGAACATACGCGACGGCGCCCAGATGCGGGCCTCGCTTGCCCGGAAAATCGCCACGCAGGTCGAGAATGGGATAGCCGACAATCTGCCCTGGCCCGTGATATGTCACATCTCCCCCACGGTTGATCTCGTGGATCGCAATGCCGCGCCGCGCCAGTTCTTCCTCCGTCGCCAGAATATTTCCGCGATGCGCATTGCGTCCCAGCGTCAGCACCGGTGTATGTTCCAGCAGCACCAGCACATCGCCAATGCGTTTCTGCTTGCGGAGCGCCACCAGACGCTGCTGCAGATCGAGCGCCGCAGCGTACTCCATCCGCCCGGCATAGATGACTTGAAGAAGCATGGGTCTCGTGCAATCCTCTTGTACTCTCTGGTAGAAAGGCCCAGCAGATGCGCCGGGCCTTTTCTTGCTTATCTTGGCAACGGCAGGCTACACGTTGATAGCCATACCCTCTACGCTTCCGAAGCCATCCAGCATGGCCTCGGCCAGCGTCGGGTGCGCGTGAATCGTGAACATCAACTCTTCGATGGTCGCTTCCAGTTCCAGAGCTGTGACCGCTTCGGCAATCAGTTCCGTTGCCTGCGGCCCAATGATGTGGACACCCAGAATCTCGTTATATTTCGCGTCCGCAACCACCTTCACAAAGCCGTCGTGCGAATCCACGATCGATGCCTTGGAGTTGGCCGAAAACGGAAACTTGCCTACCTTTACCTGATAGCCCTTTTCCTTTGCGGCTGCTTCGGTCAGACCCACGCTGCCAATCTGTGGTTCGCAATACGTGCAGGCCGGGATGCGTTCCTTCCGCACCGGACGTGCATATTTGCCCGCCAGTTTGGCCGCCACCACCATGCCGCACATCGCACCGACGTGCGCTAATTGCGGTAATCCAGCCACGATGTCGCCGATGGCGTAAACGCCCGGTTCGTCGGTCTGCATCCATTCGTTTACCTTAATGAAACCCCGGTCCGGCTTGATCTTGGTCTTCTCCAGGCCTACATTGTCCGTACGCGGCGCGCGACCCACGGCCACCAGCACCTTTTCGGCTTCCTTTACATTCTGTTTGCCGTCAGAAGTGGTAAAGCTCACCTTGACGCCGTCCTTAGTCTTCTCCACCTTGTCCACCTTCGCCCCGGTGTGCACGTCGATGCCCCGCTTGCGGAACAGGCGATTCAGTTCCTTGCTGACGTCTTCATCTTCATTGGGCACCATGCGTGGCAGGTATTCGACAATAGTGATTTCGGCGCCAAAGCTCTTGAAAATCGAGCCAAATTCCACACCCACGGCACCGGCTCCAATCACCACCAGCGATTTTGGGATCGCCGTCATGGACAGAATTTCGATATTCGTCAGGATCCGTGAATCCGGCTCCAAACCGGGCAGCATCTTGGCGTCGGAGCCTGTGGCGAGGATCACGTTCTTCGCCTTCACAAAGCTACGCTCACCATCGGCGCCGCCCCCACCTTCGGTGTAGACCTCGACCGAATGGACGCCGTCCTTCGCCGGGCCTGTCAAGCGTCCATGGCCTTCGAAAGTGTTGATTTTGTTCTTCTTCATCAGGAATTCCAAGCCCTTGACGTGCTTGGTGACGATCTGGTTCTTGCGCGCCAGGATGGCCTGCCAGTTCAGCTTGCCCTCGCCCAAACCTTCGATGCCGTACTCCTTGGCATGTTTCAGGTGGTCATACACCTCGGCGTTAAACAACAAGGACTTGGTCGGGATGCAGCCCACATGTAGACAGGTGCCTCCCAGCTTGCTTTCCTTCTCAATCAGCGCGGCTTTCAGGCCGTATTGCGCCGCGCGGATGGCCGCCGTGTAACCAGCCGGGCCGCCGCCAATGATGGCTACGTCGTAAATTGTCTCTGCCAAGGGATGCTCCGTTCCATTGCGATGATGGGTATTAGATGTCCGGCGACACGCGCTCGAACCAAACAGATGATTTTACGGGATGGGGGTGCGCGGAGGCGAATGGAGAAGCGGATTTATGCGCTCTTCTGGTACGGACAGCTTCATCCATTTGCTTAGAACTGCGTAACGCTTAACGTATTTCCGTCCGGGTCTTTGAACCAGGCTACTTTCGCCCCACTCGGGGAACTCCAGATGCCAAGCGCATCCTGCTTAAAAAATCCGTAACGTTCGCATGCAACGCCTGCTTGCTGCAGTTGAGTCGCCGTCGCAACGATGTCCGGCACATCCCAGCCCAGCACCGTATGCTGCGCTGGTACAAAATCCGGCACGATGGTGACACGCAGCATGATTCCGTTGGCGTCAAAGACCAACGCAAAAGGCAGCTCATCCTTCACCAGCCGCAAGCCCAGCACATCCTGATAGAACATCCTGGCGCGGGCAGCGTCCGTGGTCGCCACAAATGCAACCAGCTTATGAGGACCGAGTAGGATCGAAGATCGCTCAGGTTGGGACATAGGGAACCTCCCCTTATAGTGAAATCGTGTTTGCATACGACCAAGATCGAAACGGAGTCCCTGCTGGATCTCTTTGGTCGCTTAGCCAATTTCAAACCGGTCTCCTCGCTTCGGGCAAACAACCTCCAAACCATAGCGCTGCTCGATCTTTGCTTTCAAAGCCTGCTGCGCAGGGGGCTCGCCGTGAACCAGAAAGACTTTCTTGAGTCCTTTCGCTGTTGGCTCCATCCATGCCAGCAATTCCTGCTGATCGGCGTGTCCGCTGAGTTCTCCGATGGAATCGACTTCCGCGCGCAAACGCATCGGCTCGCCGAAGATGTTAACTTCCGCTGGCTTCTCAACCAACTTCCGGCCCAGCGTATTTGCCGCCTGGTAGCCGGTGATCAGCACCAGGTTGCGGGGGTCTTCGATGCTGTTTTTCAAGTGATGCAGCACGCGTCCGGCTTCGCACATCCCCGACGCCGAAATCACGATAAATGGCACGTGAAGACTATTCAAAGCTTTGCTTTCTTCCACCGTGCGGACGTAGCGCAATCGGTTCCAACCGAACGCATCTTCTCCCTTGCCGGCAAAAGCGGCAGTTTCCTCGTCCCACTCTTCGGTGTGCTTGCGAAAGACATCCGTCACGTTGACAGCAAGCGGACTGTCGACGAAGATCGGGAGCTCCGGGATCTGCTTCTCGTCGATCAGCTCATGGAGCAACAAAACCACCTGCTGCGAACGGCCCACCGCAAATGCAGGTACGACGATATGCCCCCCGCGTGCCAGAACGCGGTTCACCAGTCGAGCCAGCTTTTGCTTTACCGGACCGATAGGCTGATGCAGCCGGTTGCCATACGTGCTCTCCATAATCAAATAATCGGCTAGCGGCGCCGGGTCCGGATCGCGAATAATGGGGAGATTCTTGCGGCCTACATCCCCGGAAAAGAGGAGTCGTGTCGTCTGTCCCTTCTCCACACCCTCAACCAGCACGCAGGCCGAGCCCAGCATGTGTCCGGCGTTTGTGAAAGACACGCTGAATCCCGCGTCCTTTGTGGAATGCGCCAATAATTGCGGCGTATGCAGTGGCAGCGGCTGGAGCTGCCTGTTAACCTGGTCGGCGTCCTCCTGTGTATAGAGCGCCGGGACAGGACCTGCGCCCGGAGGCATACCAACAGACCTCCGGCGGAGACCGCGTTTGTTCAGAAATTCTGCGTCTTCTTCCTGTATATGTGCACTGTCTTTAAGCATCGGCCCGCAAAGATCGATGGTGGCAGGCGTGGTGTAAATTGGTCCGCGATAGCCCTGCTTGACCAGGGATGGCAAGTTGCCGCTGTGGTCGATGTGCGCGTGTGAAAGGACAACTGCGTTCAGGCCTCCGTCGGACGTATCTTTAATTTGATCGGTTGACAGCGCCAGGTGAGAGTTGATGTCCCTGGCCTCTTCTCGACGCCCCTGGAAAAGGCCGCAATCCAGCAGAACGTTGCGACCAGCGCATTCAATGTGGTGCGACGATCCGGTGACGGTTTGTGCCGCGCCCCAGAAATGCAAACGAATCGACATACAGGCTCCTCACTCGCAATTTGTTTCTGCCGCGATGGCCGGTGGAACGACGCAGATCCGGCTCTTCCAACGCGCAAAAATGAAGATACCGGCATCGGTGCCAATTGGCAATGCATGCTGCCAGTGTTCTCTCTGCATCCATAAAAAGCGCCAACGTTTCCGCTGGCGCCTGAATGAACAATACTGCGATGTATTTCCAAACTACCGCGAGATGGAACCCCTATCGTTGCCACTACCGGGTTTGGCATTGCTCGCCATCTCTACCTTGGCCAGCGTCCCGTTTATAACAATCTGGGTACCGTATACATCGCTATTGTTTGTCCGTTGCCGGCGGCACAGCATCCGGAAAGACCCCCGGCAGCGGTTCCGGCTGACTCATGTCGATGATGCCCTTCGGCACACCCAGCGGCTTACGTGGCAGCATCTGGTCGCGCATGGCTGCGTTATAGACGAAAATCGCCTCCACCACGGCGGCCTGTTGCAGATCGCCAGCACGCAATTCCTCATACACGTCCATATTGGAGTGGTGCGTGCGCGTTTCGTAATCCATCGGATCCTGGATGAACTGGAAGCCGGGGATGCCGACCGCATCGAACGATAAGTGATCGGTGCCACCGGTGTTGCGCATGGTCAGCGTGGTCACGCCCAGATCCTTGAGCGGCGCAATCCATTGGGCAAAGATCGGCGCGATGGCCGCATTTCCCTGCAGATACACGCCGCGGATGCGCCCTGTGCCGTTGTCCAGATTGAAGTAGCCGGAGATCAGTTTCTGTTCCGGCTTCACCGCAACAGGGCCTACAGGTTTGCGCAGCCAGTCGGGCAGCTTCATTTGATCCGGCGCCGTCGAAACCGGATACGTGCCGAAATGATTCGCCACATAGCCGCGGGAACCGTACAGGCCCTCTTCTTCGCCGGTCCACAGAGCCACTCGAATCGTCCGGCGTGGTTGCACATGCAGCGCGTTCAGGATGCGCATCACTTCCATCGCGACAACGGTTCCAGCGCCGTTGTCTGTTGCGCCGGTACCGGCGATCCAGCTATCCAAATGGCCGCCGACCATGACGACCTGGTCTTTCAGGTTAGGATCGGTGCCGGGAATTTCCGCAATAGTGTCGTAGCCCTGCTCGTGATCGCCGGTGACCTTTGTCTCCACATCCATCTGCAGCGTAACGGGAACGTGCGCCTTCAAAAGCCGATAGACACGGCCATAATTTTCAATCGCCGCAACGACAACCGGCACCTTGACCGCGTGATCCGCGTTATAAGGCTCCGAGCCCAGCGCGGCACCATTGTCATCAAAGATCGTTCCACCGGAGCCACCTCCATCCGGCGCGCCACGGCTGGGCACAATAACGCCGGCGACGTGCTCATCAGCCAGGAACTGCGCGATCTTATCGGTCAAGGCACGGCGCTTTATATAGGCCTGGATGCGTTTCTGCAGATCGGACGGCGCGCCATTGGTAATGGCGGGATACTCGGCTATATCTGCCAGCTCTTTGTCGGTGTAACGC
This sequence comes from Acidobacteriaceae bacterium, assembly GCA_036267255.1. GTDB lineage: Bacteria > Acidobacteriota > Terriglobia > Terriglobales > Acidobacteriaceae > DATAWK01. The sequence continues at coordinate 381,191 of DATAWK010000041.1, forward strand.
GTGAACAAGGGTTTCTCCACCGGAGGCACCGGACGCATGTCACCCAGCAGGACGATCTTGCCCGCCAGCTTGCCCTTGTATTGATCGAAGTCCTTTTCATCCTGAATGTTGACCCAAACAGCCTCGCCAGTTACAGGACCATTGGTCGACGGCGACCACGGTGTAGCCTGTGTGATAAAGACCGCTGGAGCCGGCGTCACCATACGTGTCCATGTGTTGAGCTGCTCCCATCCCATGCCAAACTCGCCCCAGGACTCCAGGTGCGCATTCACGCAACCCATCGCCGTCAACTGATCCTTGGTCCAGTTGTTGGCCTTTAACACGCTGGGAGAGCCTGTAAGCCGTTGCCCAATGTCATCGTCCAGCGCGCTGGCGTACTCCATGATGTGCGAGTTATGAAAACCCTCCTCGCGAATCTTTTGATACATGGCAAGATCGATGTTTTCGACGGCTGGTTGGGGTGCGTCCCAGGGCGCAACCGTTGAGGTTGCAGCAGGATTCGCGGCTTTTGCGGATTTGGCTTTCGACCTCTGCGCGGCCATGAGGGGCACAGTCGCCATAAGAATTGCGGTCGTCCAGAAGGGCGTGTGGGGCATTGGGTTCACTGGTCATTACTCCAAAAGAATTCAGGAAATGGCAAGCATAGCAGACGGCTGGGTGCCGACGCATGCAGTATTTCAGAGCCAATTTTCCGCACTACAGATGGAGCAATGTCAGAGAACTTTGCAAGAGGGAATTTTGCAAGAGCTGCGAATTACCTGCGATTCCGCTCCTCACAGCCATCATGCTGCAAGAAAGAGCTGGCTGTACGGGAAATTACACCAGTTTTTGTCCGGTCATCGTTTGCAGTACGCCGAGCGGTGCATGCTCCGGGGCAACCATCGCTTCCGGCGCAACGAGAAATGTCTGCTCCAGAGCGTACTGCCCGGCCAGAACGGCATGCGGAACCATATCGGTGTAGACCATCCAGCTCGATCCCGGCGGAAAGAAGCTCGCCTCGCGTTTTCCATGCGCCTGATAATCGGCATTTTCCTTCAGAAAATTATGGAAGCGCATCATGAACTGATCGTAGGGCGAACGCTTGAGCGCAGGGATCGCTTTGCCGAGTCCGATATTGTCAGCAGCCTTGCGGCCAAACGTTGTCAGAGCGCCTTCTGCCTGTGGTAGAGGAATGCTCTTTGGCGCAAATTGAGGCAGCAGCGTGCGGAAGGGATCGCCAGTAATCCAATCCCGCGTGCGCGTGGGGTGAATGTTATTGAAGAAGCGCAGAATGCGCGCTCCATGCGTGGGCCGCGTAGGGAAAGCATCCGTGTGCATCAAATCGTTCCGCTTGCGCAGGGCAAGGTCGCGGCCTTGCTCCTCCTGCGGCCGAAAGCTGCCGTAGTCCAACTGCCAGCGTGCCTGGTACGGTGCGAGAAATGCAGTCAGAAACTGCGTCACGCGCTGCGAATAACTACGCAGGATGCCATGCAGACGTTCACTCGCGGCTGGGTCCGCAGCTTTCATATCTGCGCCGGAAATACGGTCCTCGGCAACCTTATAAGCAAGATTTTTGTGCAGGGAACTGCTGTTCTGTTCCAGGCCGAGCAGAAACTGCAGATCGTCCCCTGACAATGCAATCGGCGTCTGTGGAAAGAACAGAATGTTGCCTTCTTCAAGCTGCCGGCACCAGACGCTCGTATGCGCCGCGTCCAGAGGCTTCGCTTCGCTGAGAGCTTCCTGCGGAATGGTAACGATGCCCATAGAAAAATGAAATCCAAGCCGGCGTGGTCAGTCGTGGTGTGCCAGTTTGCGCCGGACCCAGATGCTGAGCAGATACGCCAGGCTGAACAGCATCGCCATCACCCCGATAGGGGCAGAGATGAATTTGTAGCTGATGCTCAGATTCTGCATGGACAGATGATAAAAGCTGTCATAGATCACGACCCCGAAAATGGCAAAAAACGTCGTGAAAAAGAAGGCCATAAAGCCTGCAGCCACACTCAACAGCAGGCTGGAAAACAGCCCGAATCTGCCCAGTGGTATGCCAAACAGCTTCGCATCCTGGTCACCGGTGGGTGGTACGCCGGAAGTATCCTGTGCACTGGTCATTGTGCCCGAGTCCCCTTGCTGTGGAAAGCGCGGCAGCGCCTGTAGCTCTCCCTCAGCTAGAATACAGGCTTATGGTTGAGACCGCCCAGGTAGACCTGACACCAGCGCTGGAAGTAGCGCGTACGGCTGCCGTACAGCAGGCGCCGAACGGCATCTGCTACGCGAGTTTTGGCCAGACGCAGCTGCCTTCGCTCGATCTGGATCGCATCGTGCAAGCGGTGCCGCAGACTATTGCCGCAGCGCTGGGCCGCAAGGCGTACTACTTTGTTCCACTCACCATCGGCGAAACAAACGAAACATTGATCGCGCCGGATTACACAACGGAACTCAGCGATCGCGCGGTCTGTCATCGCAACGTACCATTCAATGGTGCTGAATGCATTTTTATCTCTACGCGGTTAATGCATGACCGCTTCGCACTGGCCTTTGAATTCTTCATCAATGTCGGTCATCACTTTGTCGATGCCGCTGGGGTGCCGGAGAGTTTTTCCAGCCTGGCCTGGGCACAGGCAAATGCCAACGTGCGTGGAGAAACCAGCCAGGATGCCTGGGAGCATCGCAAACTGGCATTGGAATCGCGTGAGCGAGTCGTCGATGAGAAGGCGCGCATTCAATATCTGGAAGCAGCGTTTTCCGATGCTATCGCCATCTATCTGCTCTCGCTGACTGTCGATTTTGATTATTCTGAGCTGCGTGAGCGCGAATATCCTCTGCTCGCTCCGCAACCGCTGGCCGAACGGCTGCGCAGTATCGCAGAAATCTTTCCTCCGAATGCAGGCTTTGAATTCGCCATTCGCTATCGCCGTCGCAACAGCTAGACGCTTCTTCTTAAAATGTACAAATGCCCAACCGTTGCCCGGCAAAAGGCAGCAGAGAACCCAACCGAATCTTCCCCGCGATAGAATCGGGCCATGATTGCACATCTGCGTGGAACCCTGCTGGCCAAGACACCGCAAAGCGTGATTGTGGAAACCGCCGGCGTCGGCTATGAAGTCGCCATCAGCATCCCCACCTATACTGGATTGCCAGCGGAAGGCGCAGAGGTTTCCTTGCATATCTATACGCATGTGCGTGAGGAAACGCTGGCCCTTTTCGGGTTTGCGGACCTTGCCGAAAAGCGTCTCTTTGAAAAATTGTTCTCTGTCAGCGGTATTGGACCCAAACTTGCGTTGACTGTACTCAGCGGACTTACGCCAGAACGACTGGTCGCCGCCATTCGCAGCCACGACCACGCTACACTCACGCGTATTCCCGGCATCGGAAAAAAAACCGCCGAGCGCGTCGTGCTGGAATTGAAGGACAAGCTGGAAGAACTAGGCCCTGCCATGATTGCCGGCGTTTCTACTCCAATTGCCGAAGATGTCGTTTCCGCATTGGTCAATCTGGGCTATCAACGCCCCGCCGCGTTGAAGGCCATCGAGACGGCCACCGCACGCGACTCTACCGCGGACCGGGACTTTGAACATCTCTTCCGCGCTACCCTGGCAGCCATGCGCTAGATCTTCCCCTGAGAGCCGTAGACATCCCTCTGTCTAAATGCAATCGGACTGGCTGGCACGCCACACGGCTCCCAGTACAGGATCGGGAGCTTTCAGTAGAAATTGTACGGTGGGATCAAGGCGATGGATGGCCGCGATCATACTCTCTCGCACCAGAGAAATATTGTGAACAACACTGCCAGAGAACGCGACTGTCCAGGGGTTAGAAGAGGGTGCTGCTTCAAACGAAGCTCCCTGACGCATTGCCAGAAATACGAGATCGGCCAGATCTTCACCCGCCCGCTGCAGGACTCTGCGTGCGACACCATCCCCCTCTTCGGCGCATTGCGCCACCAGCGGGGCGAGTTGCGAAAAATCCGGCCCCGGAATGCGGTTTCCCAGGTCGATCAAATCTTCGATGGTTTGCGTATTCCATGCAGCGTGCACTGCTGGCAGCATGGAGGTTTCCTCGCTTGCATCGATTGCATAGAAGATTGCCCGCAAAGCCTGCAATCCAATCCCGTTACCGGAGCCTTGATCGCTCAATATCGGCCCCCAACCTCCCGCGTGCACCTGTCGGCCCTGGCTGGTACGGCCCACAACGTTGGAACCCGTTCCCGCGATCACCAAAATGCCCGCCCCTCCATGAAAGGCAGCATCCAGGGCAATCTCCTCATCTCCACAAATGTAGATCGGCCCACTTACCCTAGCCTCCAGGGCGTTTCGCACCCAATCTGCCACGGGTGCGATCATGTAGCCGGAGAGTCCAACGCAGGTGCCGGTTACGGAACGCAGCGCTATGCCAGACTGAGCGGCCAGCGCGGAGAGCATCCGTTCCAGGTTTTTCTCAGCCTCCGCCTCACTCACTCGCGTAATTTTGATGGAGCCGCCATCAGAACGGGCAAGTACGTCCGTGCCTTGCGCCAGGGCACATCTTGTTATCGTCCCACCCGCGTCGATACCCAAAAAATAGTGCATCTGGCTAGTTGTTTTGTTCCCGCTTTGGACGTTGGATCGTCGCCTGTGAAACTGCCGGGCCATGCGATGGCAGCAATGCCCAGATTCCCGGATCTTCTTCCCCAAGCACCCACGAGCAGAATCCTTGCAGCCCATATTGCTTCACCAGATCGTATCGTGCGGCAAAGGTTTTGACATCTGTATAAAAGACCCACTCGCGGTCCTGCGCGCGATAAAAGTAAAACCACGCCGTTTTATCCACCGGGTCCCACTGCGGCTTGGCACCGTAGGCCTGAGCAAGTTGCATCGCAGCCGGGGCGCTAACATCTTCGGCATCAATGTTTGGGGTGTTTTTGCCGCCGGGCGGTGGTCCTGCAAACCAGTGATACCCATAGACGGCAATTCCCAAAGACAATTTGTCTTTAGGAACCACAGCCAGCGCATACTTCAGGTTTTCCATCACCCATGGATAGCCTGCCACCGGCCCTGGCGGCGTAAAGCGTGTGTGCTGGTCATAGGTCATCAGGCAGATCAAATCTGCGGACTGCGCCAGCGTCTTCAAATCATAGGCTCCGCGCCAGTCACGAAACATCCATCCGTTGTAGGCTGTGTCCAGCGCATGGCCAGGTGCATTCGGCACCGTTGCGATGGAAAGTTGAAATCCTGCACTGTGCAACGCTGCCGCCGTCTCCGCCACGGTCTTGGACAATGCAGCGCTGTCCTGCCAGCTGATATCTTCGAAATCGAACTGAATACCCAGATAGCCATTTTGCTTGCACGCCAGGACAAGAGCGTCTTCCATTGCCTTGCGGGCGGCTGCATCGTTAAAAATTTGGTGATATTCCTCCGTCCCCATATCGCTTCCACTAAGGATCGGCATCACGGCAACATGATGCTCTCGTGCCACCCGCATTACCTGTGGATTTGGGCCACCCCACACCAAGCCATGTACGTCGGTCGCATACCAGGTTGGCACCAGGATGTCGATCTTGTCTGCATGATCGAGAAATGACTGGATCGATTGCGGGGAATTTATCATATAGAACAGCGCCTTTGGCTGTGCCTGCAGCACAGATGCACCCAGAGCAAACAACAAAAAGACACGAAGTATTCGCACGAATCACTCCTTTGCCAGCATCGGTAGATAGGGAAATTTGCTGCTCAGAAATTTTGTAACTTGAAAATAGGGTTGCTTCCGCCCTATCGGATCGTCGTATAGCAATGTATTACAAATGTACCTCTGTTTTTAGCGGCTGATGCATGAGCCGTTTCAATTCGCGCACACGTCCGATAAATTGTTCCCGGTACGCTACGTGGGCTGCTCCGATAGCCGCCTTTGCGCGGGTGCTGCTGCGCAGGGAAGCATGCGCCTCCTGCACGCCAGACAAGTGCAGCGCCCGGCGGATAGTTGCTGGACTGATGCTGCCACACAGCATCAACGTAACGCGACCGTCGGCCACTTTACGTAACTTATTGACTGTCGGAGCCCCGGCAATTGCCGAGGAACTGGCGCCAGAGGTCAGGATTCGATCGGCACCTGTGGCTAACACGGCGTCCAAAGCGACCTCCAGATTCGGACATACGTCAAAGGCCCGATGAAAAGTTACCTGCATGGGTCTGGCCAATTCAACAAGTTGACGGGTACGCTCGATGTCCACCGTCCTGTCTGCATGCAAGATGCCCAGGACAACAATGTCCACCCCGGTTTTGCGGGCAATCAGAATGTCCTGACGCATCACTTCAAACTCTTCGTCCGAAGCAGTAAATGCTCCAGTACGCGAGCGCACCAGAACGGCCAGTGGAACCTGGATGCTATTCCTTACCGCCTGAGTCAGCCCTGCACTGGGGCTGATACCACCATCATGCAGATGTCCGCATAATTCAATACGGTCTGCTCCACCAAGAACAGCGGCTTGGGCCAGTTCGAGTGAGTCAACACAAATCTCCAGCGTCCTGCCTAGCGGCATCGCAGTCCTCCGGCGTACCAACGTCCATCACCAACTTTGCCTGTAACGTTAGCGGATGTAGGGAGGTTCTCCTGATTTGACAAAATCGTTTGACGAAATCTAATTTTATAAATCTGTCTGAGGAGAATTACGCGCGTGTTCCAGTTCGCCATGCCGGACCTTCCATCGGGTACAGCATGGCGAACCTGAGTTAGAGAAAAATCGTTAAAAGCTATAGTGCAATGATAATTGCACTTGCCGTGGTGGCGACCGTACGCCCGAAATCATGCCAAAGTTCGTATCCGTGATGCCATTGTCTGGGTTGCCGTAGCTTGCAATATTGAAGGCATTAAAGAAATCCGCACGGAACGTGACTGCTTGCCCCTCGGTGATGTGGAAGTCTTTAAAGAACGAGGCATCGACTTGCCGATAGCCCGGAGTGCGCTCGCTGTTTACGCTTGCCGTGCCATACGTGTTGACCGCTGCAGTGCCATAAGCACAGACCCCATTATTTTCGCCGGGGCCCTGACATGGAACTGCCGAGGGATCGGTACCGAACCAGTTGTGAATGTTGCGGTGTCGAACGATAATTTTCCGATAGTTGTTGGCGCGTGATTGGCCGTAGCTACCGGTATTGATCTCCCCCGGACCATTCATCGTAATCGGGAAGCCTGAATACGCAAAAAACGAGGTCGATAGCGACCAACCGCCGATCGCTGCATCCACCAGACGGTTTGCCTGCGGTACGAAACGCCTTCCTTGTCCGAACGGCAGAGCATACACTCCCAGGAACGAAAGATTGTTCCGTATATCCTGACCCGCCGGGCCAACGTCGGCGGCACCATCATAACCATTTTGAAACGCGCCGTCCGACCCCTCGATATTCGGTGTGCCATAGTTGCCGGAGCTATTGGTCATCGCTCGCCCATAGGTATAGTTCACCGTGTAGTCCAGGCCGAATGCCTCATGCTGGCGAAGTGTTGCCTGCAGTGCGTTGTAATTCATCATTGCTTCCGGCTCCGTGACCAGAAGAACGCCGCCCTGACCCACCAGGTTAACGAATGGCGCCACAGCACCCGGAGCCGTCAACTGGTTGCCATTGCGATAATCAATCAAATGCTGACCTGTTTCACCGATATATCCGGCTGAAAGCGAAGTCCTGCTATTCAGGGCATACTCCAGTGTCAGGTTGAACTCCTGGATATATGCCGGCTGCATATTCTGCGGCCATGCGCCATATCCCTGACCCGCATAGTTGATATCGCCGGAGGCAGAGGTGAATCCTTCCTGCACCGTGTACGGAGTACCGCCGTTCGTGTTCGTGGGAATGAGCGCTTTCTTGTTGTATGCCTGAATGAACGGCGGACTGGAAGTCAGGCGCTGGTTACCTGCGTTGCCTTCCAGAAAGCTGGTTGTCCCGTAGCCACCGCGCACGACGAACTGCGGCTTCACCTGAAAAGCAAAGCCGATGCGTGGCATGATCTGGTCGTATGTCGGCTGATAGCAGGCACGATTGCCGCAGCGTTGTGAGCCAGCCGGTGCGGATGCCGGAACCGGTCCGGCATAGATCACGGTGCCCATCTGGGGTCCAGACAGCAGCACATTCGCTGTCTTATTATTCACCTCGTACCATGGCTGGTCGTACTCATAACGAACCCCCAGATTCAGGGTAAGCGTGGGCGTAATCCTCCAATCATCCTGGAAAAACCCAGCCGTACGCCATTGGCGGTTGCCAACCAGTCCGCCTGGGGCGGCAATCTGCGCCGCCGCAACACGATTCAACACGAAATCCGCTGGCGAAAAGCCTGCGCCGCCATTCGTTACATTCGGATTGCCTGTGAATACACCGGAGTATTCTATCTGGCCGAGAAATCCATAATTATCGGCGTTGTAATAGTTCTGTTGATAGCGAATTGCCTGCACCCCCATGCTGAACAAGTGCAAGCCATGCTGCCATGTCAGATTGTCGCCATAGCTGAATGTGTTATCGCGAATAACCTGAACATTCGCTGGAGAGCCAACACCGCTGAAATTGTTCTGAAGACTCTGAAACGAGAAACCGTCGTCTGTCTGCTTAAAAGGAAGTGGGATACCCACCTTCGCGTTTCCACCAATTCCGAACTGGCCTGTTGGGTCTGTCGGGACGCTGTTGTCCCAACGGACACGCGTGAAGCCAACGCGGGCTTCGTTGACCAGCGATGGTGAGAAAACATGGACCCACATGCCGCCACCGAGTTTTGTGGGATATACGTTCTGCGAGGGAAAACTGATCGCGAGCACCGCTACCTGACCGTCAAATGGGTCCGACTGCCCGTAGAAGCTTGTGATTTTGTCCGCGGACCGAGGATCCCACTCGATCTTGATGTCGCCCTGGTTGTTGACGACAAAGCTACGGGTAGATCCCTGGTAGTTGTTTTCGGCTATCCCATCAATGGGTGTTGAATTTGGCAATGGGTACAACGAGGGGTTTGCGAAGAGAAATTTCGCCACCGGATTGAGGATGCTGGGAATCTTGTTGTTCGGATACGGCGCGAAGTTATTTTGGGTGTCATAAAGCTGAATGGGTTGGAACGTCGTGGTCGTATTGGGTGGATGCAAGAGTGCAGAGAAGTCCCCCATACGCATCGCAGCAGGAAAGACGCTGGCCGTGCCGGTTCCACCAGTGTGCCTGCGAGCACCCTCATAATCAGCAAAGAAAAACAGCTTGTCGTGTAGAACAGGACCGCCGATTGTGCCTCCGAAGATCGTTTGTGTGTAAGGATTCCGCGGAATAATTGGGGTGTTGTTTTTATTTCCCCATGTATTGGCATCCAGATTGTCATTCTCCAGATAGGCGTAGGCCTCGCCGTGAAAATGATCTGTTCCGCTTTTCAGTACAGCCAGCACATCCCCGCCGTTCACATTGCCATATTCCGCCGGTGCATTGGCCGTGATCACTTTGATCTGCTGAATTGCCTCTGGGGCCGGATTATAAGCAATCAGGTTGTTCTGGCCCTCATTCATATCAATGCCGTCCAGCGTGTAGTTGTTCGCCTGGTTGCGGTTTCCATTGATGGAGTTAGTACCGTTGTTGTAGGTTTCGCGCTCGATTGCATTGTCGCCGGTCAGCCCTTGGGGATCTGTATTGACCGCGCCCGGCTGAAATAACGTCACAGTGGAAAAATTGCGTCCATTCAGGGGAATTGTCTGAATTTCCTTATTTGTCATCACAATACCGAGGGACGCGTCATTGGTATTCAGAATTTGCGAATTCGCTGCCGTGACCACGGTAGTCGTGTTGGATGCGCCGACTTTAAGCTGCGCATCCTCCTTTGCCGTTTGGTTCACTTCCAGCGCAAATGGCGGGAATTGTTCCGCCGTAAAACCGTTCGCTGTCACCGTTACCTGATAATTCCCAATCGATAGGAAACGAATGCTGTAAGCGCCAGCATTGTTTGTCGTTGTCTTTGTCTCAATCCCCGTATCTAAATTTTTTGCCACCACTTGCGCCTCTTGAATAATGGCGCCATTTGTGTCCGTCACGGTACCGGTGATGCTCCCTGTAACCGCTTGGCTGATTGCCGTACGCGGCATTACAAACAGGCAGGCAAAAAGCAGGGTGCTCAGGATCCATGTATCCATGCTGGAACGCCCGTAGCTGGCAAGCTTCCTTCGAGACTCAATCTGCCCCAACGGTGCGCAATCTTTGCTTCGCGCGTGCGAAGAATGCGGATCGATCCACAGGCAATGCAAACTATGCATAACACTTGAAAATCTTGTTTTATTTGTTAAAAATTTCATCGCTCAAAGGCCTCCCCCTGGCAACCGATAGTTCAATTTAGATATGGGCCAATTCAATTGTCAAATAAATAATGATCATATTATGCTATTATGATCATTATCTCTGTTAATACATGCCTATTAAGTTGATAATAAATCAACTTACCATGACCTCTTGCTCGTACCTTGACTGCGCGACGGCAGCATGTACACTCAGCGACAGGCATGTATAGCGATTTTGGACATGCTGCTGCATACACATACAGCTAGGTAGAACTCGGTTGAATTATGTCTGGCAAGACTGAAGCGCGTGCACAACGAATTGTGGTGGAGCTTTTACGCCGCGGAGATATCTCCGTTAACGATCTGATGAAGCATTTGAAGATCTCGGCGCCCAGCATCCGACGCGATCTGGCCAGGCTGGAGCAACGTGGTCTGATCCGTCGCACCCACGGCGGGGCAACCCTGGTGGAACCCTTGCTCTATGAGCCGTTCCGGTACGATTCCTCCTTCCAGCAACGAGAGCAGAATGCACCAGAAGAGAAACGGAGGATTGCACTAGCCGCAGCCGAGCTGATCTGCGAGCATGAGACCGTCGGCATCACCGCAGGGACAACAACCACTCAGGTTGCGCGAAGCGTTCGTCACCGGAAGAACATCAGCATTGTGACCAATGCCATTAATATCGGTATGGAACTATGCAACCTAACGGGACTGAAGACCTATATGACCGGCGGCTTTGTGCAGTGGGCGTGGTCTTTTTCTCTGATTGGGCCACCCGCCATTCAATCCCTGCAAAACACTATTCTCGATAAGCTGTTCCTTGGCGTCTGTGGCATCAGCGCCGAGCGTGGAGCCACCGCTATCGAGCCGGACGAAGGATTGGTGTTTCGCACGATGGTGCAGCAGGCAAAACAAGTGATCGTCGTAGCAGACTCTACCAAGCTGGGGGTCATCACTCCGGCCCTGATCTGCCCCCCAAGCGCGATCCATCTATTGATTACCGATACCAAAGCAGATCCGAAGATTCTGGATGCGATGCGGGCGACCGGTATGAAAGTCATGACCGTCTGATCCGATTCGCTGTTATAGATTTGCGCCTTCGTGCTGATCGTCCCTCTGCAAACCTATCAGTTTTTTCTCGCACTTCCATCCAGAATAGGGGCGACAAGGCCGCGGAGTTGGCTGTCTGGCTGGGCCATGAGATCAAAGACCACGACCGTATTTTCTCCAGATTTAAGCCACGGCCCCGGCACGTACAAAGTTTCCTGCGGACCAATGTTCCAGAACCTTCCCAGAGGATGACCGTTGACCCAAACGACCCCTTTTTTCATCGTCCGCATATCGAGGAACGTATCCCCGGGGCTCTGAACGAAAAATTTCCCGCGATAAAACATCGGACCATCTGCCACGGCGGCCTTCGAAATATGTTCAGAGTGGAATTGGAAATCGAAAAAGTGGGACCGGCCAAAATGGATGTTGTTTACGTCATCCATCGGAAGTGAGTATATCTGCCAGCCTACAAGGGAATTGCCGGCCAGCTTGACGGAGCCGAAAATGCCTTTTCGCTCCGTGCGAATGGCGCGCGTAAAATTAACCCGCCCGGTATTCTCCACCAGAATGTCCAACTGGGTATTTCCCTTTGGTACATCCAGCGACAAGCTGTTCTGATGCAATCGACGATCCAGCGTGCCCGCCAACACGCCATTCAGATAAATTTGCGCATAGTCCTGCATGTGCTCAAAGACCAGTTCTCCACGTACAGGCTTGGCAATCATGGTTCGATACAAAATATAGCCGTAGGATTGACCAAGCATTTCCATGGACTCAGGATGCGCTGCAGAAATTGGCGTGGGAAGCATCTTCCAAAGAGAAGCAGACTCTGTTAGCGAAAATTGTGGAATCGAAATGGTCGCGGGCGAATCGGGCACTGCGGGAAGTGTCTGCGCGGTCTTACCACCCTCATTCTCCTGGGCCTGTTCGTGCTGTGCAATCACATTCCGCAAAGCATAGTAGAGCTTCGTCGGGCGGCCGCTCTCGTCAAGCGGTGCATCATAGTCATAGCTGGTTACGTCCGGTTCATAAGTTTTGGCATCGATGTTTGCGCCGTTCATAAAACCAAAACTGGTCCCCCCGTGGAACATATACAGATTGACGGAATATCCACGCTGCAACATCCACGCATATTCTTCGACGACTTTCTTTTGATCCACCACAACGTGCTTGGCGCCCCAGTGATCGAACCATCCCACCCAGTATTCTCCGCTCATCAATGGCTTGCCAGGTTCGAACTTCTCCAGCTTTGTGAAAGCATCCCTGGCGTCGCCCGGACCGAAGTTCGCCACCGCCAGCACGCCCGGCAATGTTCCGTCGGCCAGTTCCTCCGGCCCATCTGCCGTGTAGATCAGCGCATTTGTGAATCCTGCCTGAAAAAGCAGCTGATGCATGTGTTCGAGATAGACCTTGTCGCTGCCAAACGACCCATACTCATTTTCCAATTGCACCGCGATGATTGGGCCACCGCGTCCCATCTGCAGCGGAGCCAGTTCCTTGCCAAGTCGCATCATCCAGCGTGAGGCTGGCACCATGAATCGAGGATCATTACTGCGCAAAACCATTTTTGGATCGGCGAGCAGCCATGCAGGATAGCCGCCCAGCTCCCACTCGGCACAAGCATAGGGACCGGGGCGCAGGATGACGTGCAGTCCCTCCTGTTGCGCGATGCGGATAAACCCCGCAACGTCGAGATTGCCGCTGAAGTCATACACGCCGGGCTTTGGTTCATGCATGTTCCAAAAAACGTAGGTCGAGATGGTATTCAGACCCATAGCCTTGGCCTTGCGCAACCGGTCGCGCCAATATGCCCGCGGAATACGAGCATAGTGCATCTCTCCAGAGATGATTTGGTATGGGTGGCCGTTCAAAAGAAATTTTCCACTCGAGACGGTTAGGCCGTTGGCAATCGCACGGTTCGTCCCAGCACTTTCGGCGTTCGTCTGCCGTGCCGGTGCACTCTGAGAGGATGCGAAAGAAACCAATATCAACACGAAGAGAATGCTGGAAGCAAGTGGGAATCGCTGGGTGTAATTCTTAATACGACGCATGTACCTGGGCTTCTCCAACCGTGACGTTGCAATCCACTCCATGAGTATCGCCCAGAAACGGTTTTGCCCGATTATGGCTTTGCTTCCAGCGTCAACACCTGAAACGGCGTCAGTACGAATGTATGCGGTACTCCTGCTTGCAAGGTGATGGGAGCTTTATGCGCGTCTTGACGCCACGGGCTTCTGGCCGTGTATTTTTTCGCTGCATCTTCTGGAAGCTCGAAGACTTGTTGGATATCCAGGGTGATGCTTTGGGATTTGTCGCTTGGATTACGTAAGGTCAGGATCCCTTTCCGCGGCGCCCACGAAGCCCAGCCGTAGACTTCCAGCCACGCTGGATCTCCGCCAACCCAATGCGTGTCCACCAGTACATCGGCATTTTTGCGTGACCAGTTGGCGGCCTCCGCAAGTATGTCCCAATTCGCTGGAGAGAGCAGAGCTGGAGTGATGTACATCTCCTGTAATTGCGTGCCAGTGCCGAAATACGAATGAACTTCGTTGGGAAAATCATTGTGCGGATCGGACTTCAGACCATCGGCATATTGGGCAAAGATCATTCCATGCAGCATCAGCGAATTCAGCGGATAGAGAGGCCCTGCCGTCACAACATGCCGATAGATTGCCGCATCTCTATAGGTAATCCATCGTTCTCTGCTTGGCCCTACGCCTGCAAAGCTGTGGTCATCTCCGCCACGCCAGATGGAATCGGAATAGAACAACCAATACGGTGAGGGATACGTTCCCGTCGTCAGATTAATGAAGAGATCGGGTTTCTGCTTGCGCAGCTCGCCCATCAGATGGATGGCCGCATCGAAATCGCTATCGAAATTGCTGCCAGGGACGACCTGATCGTCATTGCCTGTGCCATCAAACTTGAATTGATTGACGCCATATTTGTGCAGCATCTCCAGACACACATTTTTGAAATGTTCATAGTATTTGGGACCGGAGAGTGCAAAGCCGCCATTGACAATTTCGAATCCTGCTTTCTTACCGAACTCGATTCGCTCTTCTTTAGCTTTTTCGTAACCACCCCATGGCGAGAGCCACACACCCGGTGCTGCTCCATACACTGCGGCTGCCTTCGTTATAGGAGTAAATCCATTTGGAAATCCCGCGTTGAAGCTCCACAGCGAAGAATGATCGTCCCAGCCATCATCAAAGAGATAGGAGTTCAGAGTGACGCCTCGCTTGACGTGCAACTCCTCGCCAAAGGCATTTACACGGTTCAATGCCTCTGTTTGGTCATACGGAGTTTCGGTAGACTCATCGTTATAGCCGATGTCGTACCAGGTGTTATAGGTCAGAAACGTTCTATAAGGATGTGCGCGCTCCCGTTCAATGTAGTGCAGGAACATTCGCCGCATCTGCCCCGCCGGGGCTACGCCAACCACCGCGGAATATGTAATGGATTGCCCGGCCTTGAGCGGCAGTTCCCGTTGCATTGTGGCGACAGCGTTACCGTTCACCACGCTGTTGTCTGACAACGGATGCTCAAATCCAAAAAACATATTTCTAGCCACGAATGGAGAGCCGTGTACCGATCCGACGACATGAATTCCTGGTACTCGCAGGTCAATCAACCGTACCTGACGGATCGCAATATCATTTTGTCCTGCCGCGGTCAGCGTAAGTATTTGCCGCAAATAGCTGGAGCCATCGCGCAGAAGAAGTGTCCAGGTGACATGAAGATTTCCTGTTGCATCTGTAAATTGAAAATTCACTTGTTCACCGGCAAGCCGCTCGGAATAACGCGAAGCCTGTGCGTCGCCCACAAGTGTTTCGCTCTTTGGGGTTCCAACGAGTTGCAGATCGGCAGCCCTCAGAATGGAGCCGTCTTTTAAGGACAGTGCAAAGATCTCCGGAAATTGCACCGTGCTGTTGTCCATACGGCTTTTGAAAACAAAGCTACGTAGCCGCCCATCCTGAATCGCCCAATCTCCTTCAAGCACATTATTCGAGATGGCCCCATGTGTCCCTTGTTCAGAAACAGAAGGCTGTCCCGCATCACCGGACGGAAGCAACGCTGCATGCGCGAAAATGCCGGAGCAGAAAAGTACGAGCGAAAGAAAAATACGGCTCCCTGTTTTGAGCATCATTTATTTTCCACCACGGGTGAGTATATGTTGATATGCGATACCACACGGTTGATGACTCCACCGGGACTGGGAGTGTCCGGTTGAAGACCATGCTGCAAAGACGTAAACAGACCCAGGAGCTGCGCTACGATGATGTCGACCGGTGGACGGCAGGCATCCGGAAACGAGATTGGGGCGTTCATCGAAAGCACGTAATCTACCAATTGGCCCCATTGCTTGTCTCTGCGCGGAACTACCGCCACCGTAGCCAGACCCAGGCGTTTCTCTTTTATTTCCTTCAGCAGATCCATCTCATAACGGGCGCGATCTTCATTCCCGGAGATGTAAGCAACAATCAGTGTCGTTGCATCCAGGGAAGCCAACGGACCATGACGCAATCCCAGGGCAGACTGTGCGATCGCATGAATTCTGCCTGCGCTTAGCTCCATCACCTTCAACGCCGATTCCTCAGCTGCCGCTTGCAGTGCGCCAGTTCCTAAAAAACAAATCTTCAAAAAATCTGTTTTGGCCAGATTGGAAGTAAGCTCAGCTGCAGCAGGCAACAAAGTCTGTCCCATCGCAATCAAGTCTTCCAGCAGAACGGCGTACTCCTGCGGCGATCGAATATATGCCAGATACTGGCCAGCCACCACCATGTTGGAAAAAGAACTGGTCATCGCCAGCCCGCGGTCGTTCACCGCGTCATCCAAAATGACCGGCAGAACATTTTTTTGCCCAGCGAACTTCTGAACCATCGCGCCATTCCGGTTGCATGTAACCACCAGATGACGGACCTGGTCTGGATATTGCTGCAATGCTTGTTCCAGAACAGCGACCCCCTCGGAACTGTCTCCGGAACGAGAAAAGGAAATCCACAAATACTTCTTTTTCTCGAGGAGAAAGTCCTGCATATTGGTCAGCAGTTCGGTACTCGGCACGGCCATCACTTCGCATTGCCATTGCTGACGAAATAAGCGAGAGAGTGAGCGACCAATGTAGTCCGATGTGCCCGCGCCTATCAACAGCACAGCAGGCGCCTCTGCCGGAGCGGCAGGCAGGCCTGTTTCAGCGAGAAAATACTCCAGTTGCGCATGCATACCTTGCAATGTTTTGAAAGTATTGCGCCAGGTCTCCGGCTGCTGATGGATCTCGCGTGGGGTATCTGTGATGCCTTTGGTTTGCTTTTCGATTTCAGGCAAAGCCAATAACATTAAGAGTGCATCCATCGATGGGTTCTCCCTGAATTGCTCCTTCTTGGACGAATCCGATTGTATTACAATATCATATGAATCGTAATATTATGAAAGCATAAATAATGTTACGAAACAAGCGTTGGGAACGCATGGAGGCTTGTGGGCGCAGAAATCATTGTGATTGGTGAGTTGAATGTTGACCTTGTAGCTTCGGGGCTACATTCCGAGCCGAAATTAGGAAAGGAAATCCTGGCTGCAGACTTTCGTATCGCTCTGGGCAGCGCTTCTGCCATCTTTGCCTGCGGAGCGGCGCGTCTGGGGCACGCTATTACCTTTATTAGTAAAGTGGGGGTCGATGATTTTGGACGCTTTTGTTTGAATGCTTTACAGCAAGTCGACATCTCAACCGCCAACGTTCTGCAATCGCAAGAGAGTACAACCGGAGTGACGATTGTCCTCAGCACGCGCGAAGATCGCGCCCTGGTCACATGCCTTGGCGCCATCGCGGAACTTCGGTATTCCGAAATCCAAGCTCCTCTTTTCCAGGGACATCGCCATCTCCATCTCACCTCCTATTTTCTGCAGCATGCACTCCGCCCGGATTTCCTTGCTATCATCCGGCAAGCCAAACAAAATGGCTTGACTGTCTCCTTTGATCCAAATTCTGACCCCTCACAAGCCTGGGGCAACGATATTTGGCGGATCTTTGCGGAAGTGGACATCGTGTTTCTCAATGAGGTCGAAGCGTTGGCCATCACACAACGAGCAAAACTGCCGGACGCAGTGAACATCCTTGAGAAAGCAACCGTCTGTCTGGTTGTGAAATTGGGTAGCAAAGGCGCGATCGGCGCACAAAATGGAGAAAAAATCCTTGTGCCGGGGTTCAAGGTCCAAGCGATTGACACCACCGGTGCCGGCGATACCTTTGCTGCTGGCTTTGTCCACGGACGGCTTTTGGGGCGTGGGATGGCAGAATGCCTGCTGCTTGGCAATGCAGCCGGAGCCTTGTCCACCAGGGGGCCGGGCGGGACCGCTGGTCAAGTGGATCAGGCTACGCTGGACAAATTCGTGCGCGAGAATGTGCCGGCAGATCTGCAGTCCTTCGCCACACAGTGGCCTTCTCTGGAGTCAGAACCGGAGCCATAAATGGCTGAAACATACTTGGATGGCGCATGATCGGATTACAGTGGTGATGATGCGCAGCGAAAAATATTGAGAATAGTTATCGAAGACTGGGATCTGAGGCTTGTATGAAAGAAATTTCCAAAGAGCCCGATAAGTTTCTGGCCATGGTGACCGCAAAGGCGGAGGTCGATCTGCGTCTCAGTGACTTTGACCCAAAATCCATGCTGATTACCGCTAGTCATACTATCGCCCGTGCAAAGTTTGCGGCCATCGATTATCACAACCATCTGGATGCACAGCAGCCACAAGAGATGTTGCGCATTATGGACGCCTGTGGCATAGAACGCATTGTGAACATCACGATGAAAACAGGGGAGGAAGCGCTCGCCATGATCGATCGCTTTCATTCTGCGGCGCGTGATCGCTTTGCCACTATTGCCTGGATGGATTGGTCTGACCTGCATCAACCCGGATTTTTTCAACGCTCGGTCGATCGGCTGGAGCGATTTGTTGAAAAAGGAGCGTGCGGCATCAAGCTCTGGAAAGATCTTGGTTTAACACTGCAAGACGTCGATGGAAAGATGCTGCGCGTGGATGACGAAAGGCTTGCTCCTCTCTTTGAAAAGGCGGCAGACCTTGGGGTTCCAGTTATGTTCCACACTGCGGACCCGGATGCATTTTTTCTTCCTATCGATCGTCACAATGAACGCTATGAAGAGCTTGCAGCGCATCCCGATTGGGTATTTTCAAACACGCATTTCAGTAAGGCTGAGTTACTGGAACAGCGCAATCGGGTCTTCGAGCGACACCCTGCAACAACATTTGTCGCAGCTCACGTTGCCGAACGGTCGGAGAACCTAGCGTATGTAAGCGGGCTACTCGAAAGATATCCCAATCTTATGATTGATATCGGGGCGCGCACTGCAGAACTCGGGCGGCAACCATACACAGCACGAACCTTCTTTCTGCAATTTGCGGACCGCATCCTTTTTGGCACCGATCTTGTGCCGGACATCGAGATGTATCGCCTGCATTTCCGGTTTCTAGAAACTGCAGACGAATACTTTGAGTATCCGACACATGCCTCCAAACAAGGCCGCTGGAACATTTATGGGATTTATCTCCCCGATGATGTTCTGAAGAAAATATATCGGGGAAATGCACTTCGACTTCTCCCGCGCACCTAAAGCGAAGTGGGGGCGGCATTGGAGACCAACTCCTTCATCGCTCTGGTACCACCCGTTCCCGTCGACAAAAACAGAAAAACCGATTTACCAGGGAATCGTTGTAACAAACTTAAAGTCTCCAGCATTTCTGTGAAGCATCCAACGATCTCTTCCTATATTCTGTGGTTTGCTGCACGGCCGGTTTTAAAGCGACCGTAGACTGTAATCAAGCTCAGGCATCAAAGCAGAAACACGCAATTGCGGCGCGTTTTCGTCCTTAAAGATGGCGCATATTCGAAAAACTAAAATCTACACCAGCGATGAAGATGTCCCAGCAGCCCAGATACAGATGGAAATCATAATGAAACGCATATTCGCGCTGGTCGTAGTTTTTTGCCTCATGATATCCATTGACATGACGGCCCAGACGCCCGACACCGCGACCCTTCAGGGGCAGGTGGTCGATAACAATCATCAAGTCGTTGCCGGAGTGAGTATTACAGCGACCAATACGCTGACAGGACAGGAACGTACCGGCGTGACAGACACGCAAGGAAATTTTTCGCTGGGTGGTCTTCCGGTTGCTGGCAGCTATGACATCCTTGCAACCAAATCAAGTTTTGCGGATGCTCATGTGAAAGGCATCACTCTTACCGGTGGTGGGGTTGCAAACATTCATTTACAACTTGGCATTCACGCTACGGATACGCACGTGACCGTAACCGGAGCGTTGGGCGAGGTGCAAACGGATGAACCTCAATTGGGTGATCATCTAGGTCCTATGCAGATGGAGGAGACCCCGTTACTCAATCGCCGAATCACTTATTTACCTTTGCTCAATGCGGCCAATCGACCAGCGATCAACCAGGGCGATGTCTTCATGAATCAGAACCTCTTCAACACAAATGGTTCGGGACGCAGGCAGACCTGGTTCGAAATCGATGGTAGTACCGGCAACGATAGTTGGGGCCGCCAGACGATCTTCACCAATATTCCGCTCGCCAGTGTGCAGGAAATGACGGTGTTGGAAAATGCATTTTCCGCAGAATATGGATTCGGCTTGGGAAGCGTCGTCAATATAATCACCAAAAGTGGCGGTAATCGACTGCACGGAGATGTGCTCGGGCTTTGGCGTCCTTCCGCACCGGAAGCGAAGCTGTCTGGTTTTACCACTGCAACGGCAACCAGCGGCGATGACATTACGAATGACACGCTTGGCCAAGGTGCGGCCTCTCTTTCAGGCCCGATTGGCAATCGCGATCGCACTCATTTTTTTATGTCTGGACAATATAGCCTGCAACATCGTGCATCTCCGGTAACATCTCCGATTGCTCCCGGCAACTTTATCGGAAATTACCAGTCATGGCTGGCATTTGTTCGGTTGGACCATCAGATCAATAATAAAAACAACCTGTTTCTGCGCAGCAATGCAGATGATTTCTATGACACAAATCCCAATGGAACTGTCGGCGGCAACAATCTTCCTTCAGTCGATCGAATATTTCGCAAGCGGACGTACTCTGAAGAGCTGGGCGAAACAGAGATCCTGAGTCCCACACTTCTCAACAATGTTCGCCTGCAGTTCCAGCTTGCTTCCCCGATTACCCAATTCGATCCCGTGATCAACGGCACACAGTTTGTCGTTCCTATTTCGACAGGAGGCGTATTTACTTCCGGTACCTCACAGTCAGCGTTATTGTTAAATCGCCAATACGAGTTCAATGATGTGCTGGCGACGACCTGGAAGCGGCATCAAATTACGTTTGGCGGGGATGTCATTCGGACGCACAACGGAGGAAATAGCAAAGAATATGGCGGCCCAATCTATGATGGCCAGTTCGTTTACAACCCATGCACTTTGAGTTTGACGGTTTGCGAAAGCTCAACGTATCTCAACAACATTCAGAATGTCGCGATATATACGCAAAGTTATGGCAATGCCAATTACACTGTGGATGACACCCTATGGGCATTGTTTGTACAGGATGATTTCCATGCCAGTTCTAATATGACGATTAACCTGGGCTTGCGTTATGAACAGCAAACTTTCACCGATGCGCGCAAAGATTTCGCGCCACGCATCGGATTTTCATACGATGTAAGCGGTAACGGAAGAACTGTTGTTCAGGCGGGATTCGGAATTTATTACGCGCAGGTGGTCGATAATTCTGAAGCAAACTATGCACTTACCGGACCCACCGGTGTATTTAACTATACGGCTGCACCGGGTCAGATAGGATTTCCAAAAACAGTACAATCTGCACCGCTACCCAGCTTTCCCCCAGGCGCAGTGGTTCCGCTACGTAGCCTATATATCCGTCCTGGGCAGAGCACATATCTCAACCAATTTTTTCCAACATCCACGCTACATGGTTATCCAGACAAATTGCTGAATCCCTATAACGAACAGTGGATTCTTGGCTTGCAGCAAGAGCTCCAGCCAAATTGGGTTTTAAGCATGGACTATGTCGGCGCCCATACTCTAAAAAATGTGCGGCCTCTTGATGTGGACACACCGGCACCATTCATCCGTACGGCACAGGGACAAATCCGTACAGCGCAGGCTGCCAACTGCTCGCGGCCTTACTGGATCGAGTGGTACCAACAGCACCATATGACATGCAATGTAACAACACCCAGTAATCCACAGCCACCGTATAGCGTGATTCAGAGCGATGTAAATGATGGCTATGTTTACTATCAAGCGCTGGACGTTAACCTGAGTCATCCCTTCAGTAATCGGATAGCTATGCTTGCCAGCTATATCTGGTCACATACCATCGATAATGTCGACCCGGATATTCCCAGCCAGAATCCAAATGATCCGAATTTTACTGGCCATCAAGAAAATGGCGATGCCGGCTACGATCAACGCAATCGCTTTGTGCTGAGCGGGACCTACGCTGGACCTTTAAAAATCAACCTCGGTGGCGTAGCTACACTCGCCTCTGGGCTGCCCTACAACGTTGTCACTGGATCTACGAACAGTGGCGATCTGGGCGCAACAACAGATCGTCCTGTCATTAATGGAGTCGTCATTGGCCGCAATACAGGCCACGGAGGACCTATTTATGATGTCGAACCTTTTATAGAACGACCTTTCGCGCTCGGCATCAATCACGCGCAGGTGTTGTTACGGGCAGAGGCCTTTAATATCCTGAACCATGCAAACTTTGTCGGATATAGCGGGACATATGGCAATGGATCGCAACCAGGGAAAGGATTTGGGGAGCCACTTACAGGAGTTACCAATCAACTGACAGCGCGCACGTTTCAGTTTTCTGCCGATCTCCGCTTTTGATTAGCCTGGGATGGTAGATTGCATAGAGTTGTAGTTATAGCTTGGAGAAAACATAGTATGCGATTGATACGATTTGGCGCAGTTGGCCATGAAAAGCCCGGAGTTGTTGACAGCAAGGGAAACCGCCGCGACCTGTCGGGGCATTTCAAAGATTGGGACATGAGCTTTTTTGTGAGTGAAGGCTTGAAACGTCTTGCAGAAATACTCAAGCGAAATGCAGCATTGTTGCCGGTTGTCGATGAGTCCGAGCGCTGGGCTGCTCCTATCGCACGGCCTGGAAAAATCATCTGCATCGGGCTGAATTACTCCGATCATGCTGCAGAATCGGGAATGCCGATTCCTGCCGAGCCGATCATTTTTCTAAAAGCTTCCAATACGATCGTGGGGCCCTACGACAATGTTCAGATTCCCCGTGGCAGCGAAAAAACAGATTGGGAAGTGGAGTTGGGTGTTGTTATTGGCAAGGAAGCCCGCTATCTAGAGTCGCCCGAAGCGGCACATTTACATATCGGGGGATATTGTCTTTCCCACGATGTCTCCGAGCGCGCCTTTCAACTGGAACGCGGTGGCCAATGGACCAAAGGGAAGAGCTGCGACACGTTCCATCCGTTAGGACCATGGCTCGCCACGCCAGAGGAAATTTCAAACGCAGATGCACTTTCCATGCAGTTGTGGCTCAATGGAGCGATACGCCAGCAAGGCACGACTGCAAAGATGATCTTTAATGTGCCTTTCCTGGTACATTACCTTTCGCAATTCATGACGTTGGAGCCAGGAGACGTAATCTCTACAGGAACACCGCCCGGCGTTGGCCTGGGCATGAAACCGCCACAATACCTGAAGGCTGGAGATGTGGTCGAATTGACGATCGATCAACTTGGCCGACAGAAGCAACTCTGCGTGGCAGCCATATAAAGCGGGAAGAGAGCTTCTGCGTATATTCTTTCCACTTGCTCGACAATTAAGGAAGAACATTCGTTTGATGGCTCGCTTACAGGATTACTGAATACGTTCGAACTTGTATCCGGCTTCCTTTAAAGCGGTAGATATGGCTTGGATGTGTGCGGAGCCGCGAGCCTCCAACGTGATGTCAATAACTGTGTCTCCCAGGTTAACGCCGTAATGGGACCGGTTATGCAGTGTCTCTACAATGTTTGCCTGCTGCTCTGCCAATATCTTGGTCAGTTGGTGAAGCGCTCCAGGACGATCCGACAGGTGTACGCGAATGCGTACGCGGCGGCCGTCTTTTACGAGTCCACGTTCAATAATTCTGGCCAATAAGCTGACGTCTATATTGCCACCGCAGACGAGCACAGCCGTTTTTTGCGTAGTCAGAGAAGTCTTCTTGTGCAGCAATGCCGCCAGGGCAACCGCCCCGGCTCCTTCAGCTAAAGTCTTTTCTTTTTCGAGTAAAAGCAGAATGGCACTCGCGATCTCTTCTTCATCCACAGTAACAATCTCATCTACATACCGTTGCACCAGTGGCAGGGTAAGATCGCCGGCCCGGCGAACTGCAATACCGTCGGCAATGGTTGCTTCTGGTGGCAATGTAACAGGTTTTCCAGCCTTGCAGGCCTGCAACATAGATGGCAACCGTTCCGTCTGTACTCCAATCACGCGGATTGCTGCATTCATTTCCTTCAGTGCGCCCGCGACTCCGCTAATTAATCCGCCACCACCGATGGGAACAACAACTGCCTCAAGCCCGGATACCTGTTCCAGCAACTCCAATCCGATGGTTCCCTGGCCTTCGATAACAGCCAGATCGTCGAAAGGGTGCAGAAGCGTCATGCCTTGTTCTCCGCTGCGCCGCAATGCCTCATTGTATGCTTCGTCGTAGTTGGCCCCATGCAACACAACCTCGGCTCCAAAGCCGCGCGTGGCGGACACTTTCACCAAGGGCGTCATCAGGGGCATAACGATCTGAGCCCGGATATTGCGCTCCGTTGCATGATACGCAACAGCTTGAGCGTGGTTTCCAGCGCTGGCAGCAACAATCCCCTGCCGTTTCTCATCATCACTCAACAGAAGAATTTTATTTAGCGCACCGCGCTCCTTAAATGCCCCAGTGCGTTGCAGGTTATCCAACTTCAAATAAATCTGCTGTCCGGTAATTCCAGACAGGTCTGCCGAATATTGGCATGGCGTATAGCAAATAAAGTCGCGGATACGTTCGCGTGCATGTTCAATCTGGCGCAGCATGGAATGAGTGTTCATCGTATCTCTTCATCTTGGCAACTATCTTGCCATTTGCCAAGGCGTTTACAAAAATTAATTGGGAACCGAAACCCTGAACGCTTATATCACTCGCCTATGGAGAAAACCATAGATGGGCTTCTCGAAGAAAAATTTTCAGACAGGTAAGGGTAGTTCGCGCACAATGCGTACATGGGATCCATAGAAACTGTAGTACGCAATAAATATATAAGCCACAAAAGGAACGACGTAGGCAATTGCAATGCTATTTTGCTTTTGAGAAATTAGACCCATGATGGGGGTAAGGACGGCGCCGCCAACGATTGACATCACAATGATCGATGCAGCTATCTTGGAATTATTGCCAAGTTGCTTGATGCCGAGGGCGAAAATAGTTGGATACATGACGGACATAAAAAAGCTGGTTGTGAAGATTGCCCAAAGTCCAGCCCAGCCCGGCATGCAGATGCCAATTCCTACCAGAACGATGTTTAGAATGCCATAAACTCCCATCAGCTTATTGGGCGGGAAAAAGCGCATGAAGTACGTCGAGGAAAAACGGCCGATGCCGAAGGCAACTAACGTTCCGGTAAGAATATACCCTGCGCTCTTTTCCGGCTGATGTGTATAACTCTGAATATATTGGATGAAATAACTCCATGTGCCAACCTGCGCACCTACGTATAGAAACTGGGCAATGACCGCCAGAATAAAGTGCGGATATTTTAATAGCTGTTTTGGATTTTCACTATGACCTGGAGAGGACGTATCTGCCTGAAGGCTGGGAAGCCGTGCACGAGCAATGAGGAACGCCCAGAACCATGCAATGCCTCCCAATACGAGATACGGCTTGACTGTCCGCAATATCTCCAATCGAAGATACGCATGATATTGATGCACAGCCTGCATGCTGGCGATCTGGTGCGGGGTCAATTCAATACCAGAGAAAATAAAGATGGTCCCGATAAGGACACCACTTACAGCGCCGAGCGGATTGAATGCTTGTGCAAGATTGAGCCTTCTCTCTGAGCTCTCCGGTGGACCGAGTTGAGCAACGAACGGATTCGCAGCCGTCTCCAGAAAAGATAGTCCGCTAGCAACGACAAAAAGCGCAAACAGGAAGAAGGAATAGCGCCCAATCAAGGCAGCAGGCCAGAAAAGAAAGGCTCCTGTGCCGAAAAGAAACAGACCTGTGATGAATCCTGCTTTGTAGCCGAGCTTGCGCATCAGCAGTGCAGCTGGAACAGCAAAAATAAAATATCCCAAGTAGAAAGCAGACTGGACAAGGCCGGCCTGAAACCGCGAGATCGCAAAGGACTTCATGAATTGGCGGATCAGAACGTCGTTTAAATTATTCGGGACACCCCACAGAAAAAACAGCCCGGTGATAAGCAGAAAAGGGACGAGTGTGCCTGTAGGAAGAAGCGGCTGTGGTGTCTTGGATCCCGTGGTGGATGCGGCAGGTGCAGATGAAGGAACAAGCATGAACGGCAATTTCCTATATGTGGATGTTTCTCACGGAACTGTTAAGGTCAAGAGGCAGAAGCATTCATCCGACTTCGACCATGATCTTTGTAAATTGTGCTGGATTTTTGTCCCACCGGCTTAAAATTTCTGGAACACCTTCTAGCTCGACGATAGTACTGACGGCGTCATCTACCGGAAATTTCTTCGCTTCCAGCATCCGAATAACTGCGGAAAAATCTTCCGGCAATGCGTTCCTCGACCCCAGAATGTCGAGTTCCTTCTGCACAAACCATCGCGTTTCATAGGTTACCGGCTGCTTGGCATAACCAATATAAACGACTCGGCCAGTGAACGCGACCTCTTCGACTGCAGCACGGAATGTTTCCGGGTTACCAATGGCCTCGACCACAACATCCGGACCATTGCTACGAGTTAATTCCTGTAAACGCTGGTGGAGGGGTTCCCGCAAAGTGTTAATGGTTTCGGCAGCTCCGGCTTTACGCGCGATGGACAACTTTTCGTCGTCTACATCGATGGCGATCGTGTAAGCACCGCGAAATCCCGCAGCTGCGACTGCTCCTAATCCAACGCCTCCACAACCGAATACAGCGACTGTATCGTTGGCCACTACACGTCCACGTGCGACAGAATGGAAGCCCACAGTGAGTGGCTCTACCAGGCAAAGTTCTTTGATGGATAAACTAGCAGGATAGATTTTTTCTGGCGGTACCGCGAGATATTCGGTGAGAGCTCCATCCCTCTGCACTCCAAATGTCTGGTTTTGGAGGCAAGCGTTAGGTCGTCCACGAAGACAGGAGGCGCAGCCACCACAATTCGTATAAGGCGACAGCGTGACGTTCATGCCAGGTTGCAAATCAGGCCAGCTCGAAACAGTCTGTTCTATAGTCGCCGCCACCTCGTGTCCGAGAATGCGAGGAAACGAAACCATCGGATTTTTTCCGCGAAAAGAATTCAGATCGCTACCGCAAAGGCCAATCATACGCACTCGCAGCAACACCTGCTCTGCCGATACTGTGGGCCGTGGGATGTCTTCTATCGCGACTATTCCCGGCGATTTCAAAACAATTGCTTTCATGCATGGCTCTCTTTTTTACAGACAGAGGACAGCGACACAGGTCGATATACTTCTACTGCAGTCTTAACAAAATGCATTCCAGCGCAGCATAAGAGAACTCGATAACTCACTCCTGAAAATGTTGCTCATCTTCTGCTCCAAAATTAACGATCCGATTTCAATGGTGTAGCGCCTAAACCGCCAACCGCCTCAGAAATCTGCTGGCTACCTTGGCGGAGTTGCACACGAACATCCTTTGTAGATATTGGGTCTCTCGTTCTTTTGAAAAAAGGTACCGTGATTGCTGCCATTGCGTAACCCTGGTCATCTAGTATTGGAAAACTGACATTGATAACACCTCTGACCTGATAACTGACGCGTTCTTCGAACCCTTGCTGCCGAATCTTTGCTAGGTGCGTCTGAAGATCCAGAGGGATCTTTGCCTTTGTGTCGCGTTGCCACTCTTGAATCGCTCGATCACAGATCTCTGGTCTCTGGTGGGCAAGAATCACGTGCCCGGTGGAAGCCTGCATGAGATCTACCGTTGAGCCAGCCTTTACGTACCAACCGCTATTGGTTGGAGCGGTCACCTGCGCCAAAATGACGACTTGGCCACCGTCCAGCACGCCAAGGTGACATGATTGATTTAGCTTATGCGTTATCTGGTGCATAATTGGAAGTGCTTCTGCAATCAGCCGCTTCTCGGGAGGATGCTCTTGAGCTAGCTTGAAAAGTTTTAACGTTAAACGGAAGCGCTCCTCGTCATGGGATCGCGAGATGTATCCGCGCTGCTCAAGGCAAACGAGCATGCGAAATACTTCGGAGACAGTCCGTCCCAGTCGACGCGCAACTTCACTCTTCGTCATTTCGACCGAAGTAGATGCAAAAAGTTCAAGAATATCCAGGCCCTTTTCAAGTGCTGGCGTGGTATATCGAACTTTTATGTTCGCCTTACTCTTGGCTTCCATGTAATACACACCCCCGCTGAAGCTCTACTATATGCTGCATACGGCAAATGCTATGCAGCGGTGCAATAATCTGCAGCGCTCAGATTGATCGATATTCAGCGAACATTGTCGACCTGGTGTCGCTGATTTGCATAATACATGCTTCTCGCATTCATGAAAGACCAGCCTTAGCACCATCCCTATATATCTAAAAAGGTTCCGAACTACAGCATGATTCGGTACGGTATTCTTTTGTGGGTGCACATATCAGCCTCTCTTATATCTGTCCACCCGAGAGATGGAGCTACAAATTATCTAATTGTAATTTCCAATACGCTGACATATGGATCTGGAGCCTGCTTAGGAACATATATCTTGAGTTGGCTTCCATTTTGAGCGAAAGACATCTTTCCATGCACAGAGAGCAATTTCACCTGTTGGACTTTTTCTTTCATACCATTCACAATCAAATCTCCAGTGGGCCAATCAAAAACATGCAGGAATATTTTGTTCCCCTTAGCTGTCGTAGTGCCGTAAGGTAAGCTTTGCAGCGGCCCGTATGTCGTCCCATAAATGCTTGCGCCGTTTACATCCAACCATTTACCGATTGTCTGAAGGCGGCTAACAAATTCTGGCTGAATGGTGCCATCAGGCCCGGGTCCAACGTTGAGAAGAAAATTTCCTCCCATGCTGGCAACTTTCACTAAAGTTCGTATAAGTGTTTCCGAGGATTTGAAATTACGGTCATTTTTGTTGTATGCCCAGGTATTATTAATCGTCATGCAAGTCTCCCAAAGCCTGAAATCTTCAGGTGGAGGCACTTCGCCTGGCTTCGATCCGGCATTTTTGTGGTCGAAATCCAATTTGTTTCCCTGTATTGGTATTGAATTCGGTAGAAATTGTTCTGGCGTTTCAAAGTCGCCCAGTATACCTATCCTATTGTTTATAAGGGTCGCCGGCTGCAGCTCATAAATAACTCGCTGCATTCGGTATCCATCGTACTTATTTTGGTCGAATAACCCGTCAAACCAAATTAAAACAATATCGCCATAACGCGTAAGCAGTTCGCGCAGCTGTAGTTCCATGTAATGCAGATATGTTGGCCACACCGGGCGGGTAGGTTCGCCATTCCAATTGACGCTCGCCAGTTGAGAGGTATCGCGGTAATCGGGATGGTTTAAATCTGGTGGAGAATAATACAAGCCAAGCGGCATTTCTCCTTTTCGAGCCGCTGTTGCCAGCAGTTCAACAACATCTTTTTTGTAAGGCGTATTTGTAATTTTATAGTTTGTAAAGGATGTGTCGAACATGCAAAAACCATCATGATGCTTGGTGGTAAACACCATGTAGCGCATGCCAGCTTCTTTGGCCAACTGCACCCAGGCATCCGGATCAAATTTCGTCGGATTAAAACGATTGTGCAAGGAGACGTATTCGTCTTGTGTTATTGGAAATTGCACAGATGGCCTCATAATAGGCCAAGAGGCCTCAACGCTTGCAACGGAATATTGTCCCCAATGAATAAACATTCCGAATTTCCAATTCGAATATCTCGCAATAGCATGCTCATGTATTGGATCGGAGTAAACTTCGTTGCTTAACTGTATATCTTGGCCTGTACCACGTATTGTATTACTTCCCTTTATCGGCATAGTTGAAGCTCCTGCACTTACTGCAGAAGCTGCGATGGAGCATCCGAGCGCAGCGCCGGATGAAGCATGCAGAAATTCTCTGCGATTCATATTTATCTCCAAATACAGCTATCACTATCTCTAACAAGCAATAGTTACTGTAGAAGTTTCTAGTTATGTTCGAACAAGGTTTTCTTTCAATTTATGGATAATCAGATCGGTTGATGCACCGGGCTCACCAGGAATCATATAAAATCCATTAATAATACGCACAGGATTTGAAAAATATCTCTGTAAATGGGGAATATATTCCAGGAATTCAATTGAATGCCCCATAGCAATATGGTTGAAGATAACAAGATGTTGATGGATTTGCCCCATGTCGCCAACATGCGGAACAACAGGAAGATGAAACTTCCGTGCCATTAAACTAATGACGATAAATTCGCTTACACCTGCTACGCGAGTGCAGTCTACCTGTACAAAGTGAATCGCTTTGGCTTCTATAAAATTTTTAAACATAACGCGATTGGGAATATGTTCCCCGATCGCGATACGAAGAGGTGCGATTGCTTCAATAAGTCTGCGATGGGCAATAATATCGTCTGGATGCGTAGGCTCTTCAATCCAGTATGGTGACATATTCCGTAACGCTTGGCACATTTCTACAGCCTGAGGATAGGACCATTGTTGATTTGCATCGAACATTAAAAGAGATTGATTTCCTGCTATCTCCCTCAGCAGATGCGCCCGCCGTATGTCTCTCTCTGGATTCTGAGAGCCGACTTTCATTTTAAATGCCCTAAATCCTGCATCTATAGCATGAACAATATTCTTTCGAAGTTTTTCGTCATCGTATCGAAGCCACCCTACAGACGTGTCGTATCCAGGATATCCAGCCTGAAGCAGCGGTTCTCTTTGCTCTCGTGTTAAATAGTTTTCTTTGAGAATGTTTAGACAATCATTTCTGGATAGAGCATCTTCCATGTAGCTAAGATCAAGTAAATTAACAACAGCTTCTGGCGATAGGTCTAACAATAAACGCCATAGTGGAACTTCACGGGCTTTAGCCCATAGATCGAAACAGGCGTTGACGATGGATGCCAGTGCCAAGTGAATGGCACCTTTATGTGGTCCCAGCCAACGTAGTTGGGAATGGTTAGCCAGCTCTTTCGAAAATTTGCCGAATTCAGACATCAATTCTTCAATGTCTTTTCCTATTAAAGCAGGCGCAAGAAGATCAATAAGCTCACAGACAATACGATTACCTTCTCCTAAGGTCAAGACGATCCCCGTGCCCATCAACGCATTGTCTGTTTTTAATAATGTAACTGCAAGGCAATATTCTGAGTTTAAATGTACGGCGTCACTTCCAGCACCTGCATCCAGCGTGTAGCGTGCATCATAGGAGTGAATAGTTTGAATTGTTACCAACTTTTTACTCATAATTTTCTATCAAATGCGCTGACTTTTTAATATTGCAGGTGTTGAATTGTTCTACTAAATTCACTTTGTAGTTATGCGCAGAACATAGGCATATCTTCCTGGAAGCGTGTGCGGAAGCTTTACCTTTACGTCTTCTCCCTGCTGTGCCCAAGAAAGTGGCTTTGCATAACCTAACAAAAGTATGTTAGAACCCGGCTTTGGTTGGAACGCGCGAAGGGTGATGGAACCCGACTTAGGTTCACCAAGGAGAGTAGCGTATACATGAGAACCTTTCTCAGTGAAACGGACTGGAATGCCCTCCGCTGTATCTCCTTCTGCACGTTTCCATGGATGAGTTCCATAGATTGCATCGCCATTTTGAGAAAGCCATTTTCCAAGCGCATGCAAGCGTTCCATCTGTACTGCAGGGATTGTTCCATCGGCCTCTGGACCGACGTCGAGAAGTAGATTCCCATTTTTACTAACGATATCTACTAAGAGATAGATTAATTTGTCTGGAGCAATTGTCTCTGCTTCGCCTTCTGCTCGGTTATACCCAAAAGAACGACCCAATCCGCGGCATTCTTCCCATTTTTTTGCGCTTATTTTGTTAATCGTTGCATACTCAGGTGTAATGAAATCAGAATGTGGGATGCCAAAACGGTCATCAATTACGCCATCCGGAACAGTGTTGTAGTACTCGGCCATGAGTTGAAGTGGTCGACCTGTTTTAGGCCAATCAATGTCATTCCACAGTACGGCAGGATGGTAGCGTTTGATTAGCTCACTTACTTGGGAAAATGCATAGGCTCCATATGCAGCGCTCTCTGGCTTCGTATTTTCAAAACTAGTTCGATCGGTAATCGGGCCTGGAACGAACGTCCAGTCTAGCCCCCCCGAGTAATAAAGCCCCATGCGCATATTGGACTTACGAACAGCAGCTGTTAATTCTCCGACAATATCCCGGGTTGCATGCTGACGATCTTTTGGCAAAGTTGGATTGGGAATAGAACTTGGCCAGAGGGTGAAACCTTCATGATGTTTGGTCGTCAGAACGACGTACTTGGCACCAGCATCTTTAAAAATTTTTGCCCATACCTCTGGATGCCATTTCATGCTTTCGCGGTCGAAGTCTGTCGCAAAATTGTAGTAGTTAAAATTAGCACCGTAGTGTTCTCGGTGATAGGCTTGCGTAGGTGAGCCGTCGATGCGCATGCTATTGTAGTACCACTCAGCATAAGGATTATTTTTCATGTATTCCTTTGTGCTGAAGTCATGATTCGGATGAATCAGTGGAGCCCATCCAGGAACGGAATAAAGTCCCCAATGAATAAATATTCCGAGCTTAGCGTCTGCATACCATTGCGGAAGCGGGTGATGATCGAGAGAGGCAATCGTGGGTTGATAATGATACATTGATTGTGCTTGCAGATGGATAGAAGCCATGGAAAATATGACAAGGAATACTACGGTGCTTCTTTTTGCTACCTTAAATAGATTCATGCGATTCTCCTTGCATGCTTATTTCTCGAATGCGATCTTATGGTTGTAAGAGATCATGGTTTTCTTTGCTGTAGACCTTTGCATCATGTAACTCAAAACCACAATCTTTCTTAAGAGACAACAGTAGATCCGCGTTTAATTTGTAGTTTCTATCTGATAGGCATAGGCATATTTACCCGAATTCGTTGCTGGAATCTGAATGTGCAGTCCATCTGCTTCTTGGTGGAATTTGAGATCTTCTACAACGCCAAGCAGTTTTACAGACCGGACTTTCTCTGTGGTGACTGCTCTGGTCCCGAGTGCACAGATGACCGCTTCTCCACCCGTCGGCCAGCCCATCTCGATCGCATATAAGAGGTTACCCTTCGTGGTGAAGCGAAAATCTTTGGACGTATAGGCAGAAGCCTTCGTGTCATTGAAGGAGCCACTGACTACTTTCGTTGGACCTTCACCATAGATTTTCCATGGCCGTGTGCCATAAACAGCATCGCCATTGACTTTTAGCCACGTTCCAACTGCCAGTAACACCTGTTGTACCTCCACAGGGATCGTCCCGTCAGAACGAGGGCCGATATTCATCAATAGGTTTCCATTCTTGCTGACGATATCGACAAGTTGATGGATCACGAACGCTGGCGTCTTAAAGGTATCGTGCTCGATATATCCCCAGGACTTATTGCTAATGGAGGTATCCGTCTGCCAATATAGCGGACGAATATTTCCCAATTGCCCGCGTTCCAGATCGAGCACAGCAGAATGTTCATCCAAAGCGTAATTCTTGTAATTAATGACGCCAACATGATCGCCATACTTTAGCGAAGCATTGTAGTAAAAAGCGGCAAATTGAGTAAGTTGATTGCGCAAACCGGGCTGCCCGATCCACCAATCGAAGTACATAATATCGGGATGATACTTTTCTACAATTTCTGTAGAACGGGCAAGCCAATCATTGGCGTAAGCCGTTGAGAGATATGTAAAGTCATTGTTAAGCGGAGTATTGCCTTTATTCTCTAACCATGCATGCGCAGGACCATAAAAAGCTGCGTATTTCGGATCATTAACATCAGAGTCGAACTTACGACCTTCTCCCATAAAGAAGTCATGTTCAACACGATGTGACGAAGCACCGAAGTATAGGCCTTCCGCCCGAACTGCTTTCTCTAGTTCGCCGGCGGTATCACGATGGGGGCCCATCTTAACAACCGTCCAATCAGAGAGCCCGCTGTTGTACATGGCAAAGCCATCATGATGCTCGAAGACCGGGACGACGTACCTGGCTCCAGACTCTTTAAATAGACTGGCCCACGCCCGCGCATCAAAATGCTGCGCCTTGAACATCGGGATGAAGTCTTTGTAACCGAACTTGTCTTGAGGGCCATAGGTGGCAATGTGATGTTTATAGACATCGCTACCCTGGATGTACATTTCTCGCGGGTACCATTCGCTGCCATAGGCAGGAACAGAATAAACGCCCCAGTGGATGAAAATCCCGAACTTAGCATCCTTGTACCATTTCGGCACCCGATATTTATCCAGAGATTCGAAGTCCGGCCTAAATGGGCCTTCGTGGCTTATGCGATCGACATCCTGCAGGAGTACTTTGCGTTGCGCATCATACTTGCTGCTGGCAGCTTGCCACTGTTGATCCAGAACGGCTGGGTCTGTTCCAGCAGTCGGTGCGGTTGCACTTTGGGCCAGCAAGAATGTGCAACACATGGTTAGTGCCGCAACAGCATAGCAAGAAGGGTTAACAAATGATCGACGCATCATAACCTTAAGGTAAGGGAATTGGGTTGGCTTTCATCTTGGATTATTGGCGCAGGTCGATGAGAAACAGCCGATCTACTGTGCACCCGAACTGACTGGAGGTAAGTCGGGCACTTCAAGGGAATATCTCGCCCGCCTTTCGGGGTAGAACGAAAGACGGGCGAAGAGTTAGACAGATAAACCATGCAATCAGAAGATAAACTTTGCACCGAGTTGGATTTCGCGCGAGGTATTGGCTGTACCGTCGATGGTGCCGAAAGCCGTTCCGTTATTGATGTTCGTATTGGGAGTACCGAAAACAGGGTTGTTCAATAAATTGAACGCCTCCGCGCGGAATTCAAATTGCCGACCCTCCCCGATCGGGAATTGCTTGAAAAGCGACGAATCTAATTCCCAGTAAGGGGCGGATCGGAGCGAGTTGCGCCCTGTTGTGCCATAGGTGTATCCCGCTGGAACCTTATAGGCGGCAGTATTGAACCACTCCGCAGGGGTCCGTTTTGAAAGATGCGGATTCCCCACTATATCCAAAGTTTCGTATGTCGCACCATTTCCGGTGTTGGCGATGTCGCTGCTAGTAACTGGCATGAAAGGCAGCCCGGAGTAGGCCTGAAAGATATTATTTTCCTGCCAATTGCCCAAAATATAATTCAGTACTCTATTTCCGGTGGAGAATCTTTTTCCGGTGCCCACAGGTATTTGGTAGAGCGTGTTCACTGAGAAAATGTTTGTCAGATCTGTCCCTGCTACTGAGCGGCTTCCATAAGCAGCCGGATTGTAGGGGTCCTGAGCGACGCTACCCTCTACACCAAACCAGCCATCGTCACCCACGTTGATTGACTTTGACCATGTATAAGCAACCGAATAAGACAAACCATTGGTATATCGTTTATTCAGTGAAAACTGAAAGGCATTGTAGTTCGCAGAACCAACACTGCGATCGTAAAATGTCGGCGCAATGTATGGATACATGGCACGTGCCTGTGGATCTCCAGGGCCTGGCGTGAGAGCGGTATTGTAGTAACCACCGACATTTGCGCGCCGCGTGACCGAGCCGACGTAATTTGCCGTCATCGTTGTAGATGGATTGACCATCTGTTGCACACCGAAGTTCCATTGTTCGGAGTAGGAATTCTTGATGTGCGGATCATAGAACCAAGACACCTGATTGAAGGGTGTAGGAGCTGGGAAAAGACTGCTCGTACTGTTTCCGAATGGATCCTGGGTTTTGTATGTCGGCACTGCCGAGGTTGTACTCGGCTGATTCAAGTT
This sequence comes from Acidobacteriaceae bacterium, assembly GCA_036267255.1. Lineage (GTDB taxonomy): Bacteria > Acidobacteriota > Terriglobia > Terriglobales > Acidobacteriaceae > DATAWK01. The sequence continues at coordinate 416,669 of DATAWK010000041.1, forward strand.
ATTGGCGATCTGCTGCCCAATGTCCGGCCAGGTACCTTCAATGTTCTGTGCCATCTGTGTGACAGCCGCCCAGTTGTCATACACGATTCCGAAAGCCCCTCGAACGACTGTTTTTTCCGTAGCCCGATAGGCAAATCCAAATCGCGGTCCAAGGTTCGTGTAGGTGTTGTGCGCGATTTTTCCGTTCGGAGACACAACCACGTGAGCTGGCAACGAGCCATCGCCTGGAATACATGGTGCGTGACCACGCGCACTACAGGAAGGAGGAAGTATTTGCACAATATATGTCCCGTTGGAGAAATCCACGTCGCCGGCTTCCGGCCCTCCTTGCTGGCCAATAGTGGCATTCGTTCCATAGGGAGGAATGAACGTGAGGTCATAACGCAAGCCAATGTTGAGCGTTAATTTTGGAGTGGCTCTCCAGGAATCCTGAACGAATGCGCTGAGCACTCCACCCGGACGGAGTGTCTCATTTACATTGCGGCGATTGGCGCCGCCTGGAACATTGAGGATGAAGGACGCAATCGGATCACCTGAATTGACGGTGTCAAGAGGATTGGTATCCCCAGTATTTTGCGCCGCATACGAAAGCGAAGCATACGAGATAGGACTGGCAAATCCAGCAGTGATGTAGCCGCCACCCATATGTACTTCGTGATTTCCCACTGTCTTGGTCAGGCTGCCACTGTATTGATAACTGTCTGTAGATTTCGGTTCGTTTTGGATCGATTCTCCACCGTTGGCATAGCCGCTAATTCCCGGCGAGGGAAGAAGATCTCCTCCACTGGACGCAGTGAAGTTGCCGGCAAAAGCTGTAGCGAAGCCTACCTGGTTAAAGATACCGGCGGTGGATTTCGCAAAAAGCGTAGTGGAGTTATCCCCCAAAATCGTATGTCCAAATTGCAATTGGAGAACCAGGCTGGGATTAAACACATGTACATAGCTACCACCCCAGTTACTGGCCGGAGTTTCGGTTGTAGTTGGCAATCCAGGAAGTCCGCCGGATGCAGTAGCCGTACTACGAATTAAACTGTAACGAAACCATGCTGAGTCGTTCGCTCCAATTTTTTGGTCTATCCGAATGTTCCACTCATTTTGATTCTGGGTAGTGGGTGTAGTATCCAGCGCATTATCGCCGGAGCTATCAAATACCGGACCGGCTGCAGGAAACACGAACTTGGCATAGGCAACTATGGTCGGGTCGATGCCGGTGGTAATTATGTTTCCGGGATAGGGATCGCGGATGTACTGTCCCGGATGTGCAGGGTCAGGACGAGTTGTAAATGGGTTATAAATCTGTGTCGGCCAGTCGCTCTCATTTCCGGCAAGCTGCGCAGCTGTCGGCACTTTCAAAGGCGTATTGCTGGTTTGCGAGTAGCGAAAGCCCTGATAGGCGCCGAAAAAGAAGGTTTTATTCCTTCCGTTGTAGAGCTTTGGAATCCAGACTGGACCACCGATGGCTCCGCCAAACTGATTTTGATGATAAGGTGTCTTGGCCACATCCGTCGGCAAAAAATACGTGCGGGCATCGAATATCTGGTCTCGATCAAATGTCCACGCTGAGCCATGAAACTCATTGGTTCCAGACTTGGTGACCACGTTGACCACACCACCAAGGACTGAGCCGAATTCTGCGCTATCCGTATGAGAGACGACTTTGAATTCCTGAATCGCGTCAATAATTGGCGGAACCGCATACGTGCTGAGCAGGCTTCCGTAGTCGATCAGACCATCCATCAGGAAGAAATCGCTGCGGCTAGTCTGTCCATTGACGGTGGGAATGGAGAAAGACGAATTTGCAGCCGCCGGTAGAACGTTAAATGAACCTACGATGCCATGGTTATTATTTTGTCCGGTGCTCACAGGAGCTACTCCCGGAGTCAACGCCAGCAGTTGCGTGAAATTGCGACCATTCAACGGAAGATCATTCACTTGCTGCGTTCCAATCACAGTGCCAAGATTGGCGCTGGACGTCTCCAGTTGCGGTGCGGCCCCTTGTACAGTTACCACGGAAGTCTGGGTGCCCAGTGTAAGGGAGAAATCGATGCTTGCAGCCTGACCAACGGTAAGAGTAAACGTGGGAACCTGGGTTGATTTAAAGCCGGTCGCTGTCGCTTCGAGCGTATATCTGCCCGGTGTAATACTTAAAAATGTGTATGCTCCTGAGCCGTTCGATACTGTGGTGTTCTCCACCGACGTATCAACATTGCGCAGCACAACAGTTGCATTCGCAACGATGGCGCCTTTAGGGTCTCTGACTACCCCTTTGAGCGAAGCAGTTGACACTTGAGCAAAACTACAACTAGACAACAACAGAAAGAGGCCGGCCAGCAAACTAGCTAGACATAAACCACCCTGCAATCTTTCTTTCAGCCCCACGTAATTTTTCATATGACCTCTCTTTGTCTTTTCAATAAATACAAGCCATTCTGCATTTGCATATCTTTGGGAGTTAACAATCTCTCCTCGCTTGACGTGCAGAAACATCCAACTGGCTTGCCGACTCTGTTTTCTAGCCTTCGTTACAAAACATGCTGTGTTTTACAGATCAAAGAATATGTTTATTCTTTAAACGATGTGGAAGGTACACGATGCAAAAAACGATTGTCAATATATTTTTTGGGGCGACGGACCAAGCGCAATTCTTTGGCAATCCATATCAGCAGATTGCCCCCTTATCCGCTGCAATATGGCCCGCATCCATGGCACGATCGTGAGCGAAACTACGTTAAGGCACCATGGTAAACAAGCGCCGACGTATCTTGAGCATTCCTGCTTAATGGAAAGAATTGATTGAAATTAGCTGAATTTGCGAAAACACAGAGAGGTGTCGGCGTTCGTTTGGCACGCAGTTGGCTATTCGCATTTTGTCTGCATTACAGTTTTTTTCTAGACCACTGCATGCAATAGCTCGCTAGACCACTATTTCTACTCAAATTTCAATATCTGAAGCGCTTTTTTAACATCTTCATCTCCGGGAGACAGTTTCTGAGCCTCGAGGAGTTCGCTGCGGCCATTCTTTAGGTCTCCGGAGCGGCAATAGATGAGACCAAGATCCTTGTGAAGCAGCGGCAACACGGTACAATTTCCGCAAACTTGAAGTGCTTCTTTAAGTTGTGAGATAGCTTGCGGCCAATCATGGGCACTGGCGGATGCCAAAGCGAAATTTCCCAGTGTCTGCGCCCGATCCATGATGTGCTGCTGCGCCTGCAGGCTTTCAAATCGAGCCTGATACTGTTTCGCTTCTGCAGGATCGGATTTGATCAGAAGCCGGGCAAGGTTGTAGAGGGCCTGACTGTACTCCGGCTGAATTTCGATTGCCTTGCGCCATTGAGCACTAGCTCCAGAGTCATCTCCCCTATGCAGCAATTCCTGCCCCAACATGTAGTGCGTATCGGCGTTGTCTGGATTCAGCGCCACTGCCTTCTCAAAAGACTGTATCGACGAGTCTGTATTTCCTGTCTGCTTTGCAATCAAACCAAGGAGATACCAGGCGTCGGCAAGGTTGGGATCAAGGCGTACAGCCGTCTCCAATTCCGGCTTCGCCATCTCATTGCGTTGCAGATCCAGCAGAACTCTTCCTTTGTTATAGTGTGCGGGGCCGCTGGCAGGATCTAAACGCACAGCTTCAGAAAATTCCGCGAGCGCGCCGTTCAGGTCAAACTGATCGGCCAATGCAATGCCGAGATTCAAATGCGCTTCTGGTGATTTTGGATCGAGTGCAATTACTTTGCGAAAATACCCTATCGCTTCTTTTTTCTGGTTCAAACGAGCCAAAACCATTGCATATGCCGTGAGTGCGGCCGTATTTTCAGGTTTGAGTTGCACGGCGTTGCGTAGTGTCTGCTCTGCTTCAGGAAAGCGCGATTCTCTAGCCAGAATTAAGCCCAGATTTACAAAAGCCTGGCCGTACTTCGGATTATTTCCCGTGGCCTCGCGGAATAATTGCTCCGCTTCCTGATTCCTGCCAAGTTGGCCGTACAACACGCCTAAATTGTTCTGGGCCTCGGCATATTGCGGATTCAGGGAAATCGCGGCTTTAAACTGATTTTCAGCTTCAGCAGTTTGACCTGCCTGCAGATATAGCAAACCGAGTTGATTATGGGCCGGAGCGAATTTGGCATCCAGCGCAATGGACTTTTTGAGAGCTTCGCGCTCCGCTTGGTAATCGCGCTGGCGGTCAAGGGCCAGCGCCCGATCGTAGTACGTGTGAGGATTATTTGGGTCTGCAACACCTTCCTTTACATTTCCCTCATTTTTCCCCTGTAACAACTTCAATTCTTCCTGAGCCTGAGCATTGGCTGGGTTCGCCTTCACGATTGCGGACAAAATCTGAACTGCCGGGTCAGCATTGCCATTCCTAGCGTAGGCAACCGCCAGATTCAACTGCAGTCCTTCCTCTGGAGGCGCATTCTTCAAATAACGAATTGCAGCGGGATATCTTTTCTCTGCAATCAGAGCCTTTGTGATTCCATCCAGCGCAGGAATCGACTTCGGATCAGTTTTGAGAACAATTTGGAATTCATTGATCGCTGCCTGGGGCCGTTGTAACTGACTCAGCGCCAAACCCAATCCCAAATGAATCTGTGGCGTTCCCGGCTTCAATCTGGATGCGGTCTGCATTTCATGAAGCGCTCGCTCAGGGTCCCCATTCGAAAGCAGCGCAATCGCGAGATTGTAATGTCCTCGCCATACATCTGGATTCAGCTGAATCGCAGATTCAAATGCCGCAATGGCACAGGAAAATTGCCTCTGTCTTCCAAAGTATGCTCCTAGCGCATCATAACCATCGGCTGAAGGATGCGACGCCAGAACACTTTCCAACTCAGCTGGTCCCTTGCAGTTGGCAGCGTTCTGCGCGAACAGAGTCCATGAGGACAACAGTATCGCTGAAAAAAATAGCGCTGCCCTACATTGCAATTTACAGCCAATACGACGCATCAACCCCTCAAATCTGCATAAGAAGCGCCGTTGCGATTCGAGTAACAACGCAGATTTTACCTTCTCAGCCTTGGGCGAGAGGGGCTGCATGCGACATCTCATGGAATCTTATCCGGTGCTTTCTCTTATTGAATTTGTATAATACGGCCACGAGCAAGCATCGGCAATCGTACATCGCATGCCTGCTGTCCGTGTGCGTCTTGACCAGACTATGCACTTCCTCATAGATCAAAAGCCTGCAAATGATCGGCGCGACCTTTTGCTTTAAGTTTGTGCATGCCCAATTATGTCCCTAGCGAAGCAATAGCATTCTTCCGATCGGATCATGTTGTTGCGCAGAACCTTCATCTTGCGGTTTTCGAATTATCGATCCATTTGCACCGTGAAGAATTTACCGGAACGGTCGCAAATAGGAATTGTTCTTACTCGCTCCGTTTTAGAAGCCGGCCCTTGAAGTAAAAGCGAAATCGCGCAGTTTACAACCGATCATTTCGCAGGAGTTCCCGCATTGGAGAGAGCCAGCATATGTCGCATAAAGGAATCCTGCGGAAACACCTGCAAGTAGTGCTCCAGTGCGGCATGGGCATTCGCATATTGTTTGAGAGCGATGAAACGGACCACAAGCGTTTTCTGCAGGACAGGATTGAATGGGTCCTGATCAATGGCATTTTGCAGTTGCACAAGCGCTTCCTGCGTTTGGCCCAGTTTCTCGAGTGCCTCGGAAAGGTCTGCAAAGACCGTTGCCTGCGGCGGCCCAAGCTGCAAAGCACGTTGGAGATGATCAGCGGCTTCCTGGAATTTGCCGCTGTTCAAATCTCCGTGCCCTAACGCGGCTTGCACCAATGCATTGTCTGGCTCCGTTTGGCTCAGCTGATTCAACACTTTCAAATATGGCGTAACGTATTCCGGCTTACTGGCTGCCAGTTCTCCATATGCTTGCAACAAGGTCAGGAGCGGAGGCGGGATATCTTTCTTTCCCGGAGCAGGATCGAGATTGATCAGGTCAGGCAATGCCGGTGTGGTCTGTTGAAAAGTAATGTCAGGGAAAGGCTCCCCTGGCCGGGCGAGAATGCGATGGTTCGTAATGCTCGAGTGCGAGATGAGCCGCACATCGCGCTTCGGCATATGACAGCTGATGCAGTTGTCGGGTGGACTGCTGTGTTGGCGCAACTCCGGCGACAATGTGCAGCTATGACTCGTATGGCAGGTGAGGCATTTTTTGTTGAAGTAGGCGGGTGCTTCCTGGCTCGAGGGTTCAAAGTGCGGATCGTGGCAGGTTATGCAGCGCAAGCGACCGGCACTCGCCCGATAACACTTGCTCAAAATCATCGAGTAATAATGTTGTGTATGGTCCTCATCTGGAGGAGACTCGCGCGTGGGTGGAACCATCAAAATCGACAGTGTATCGTCGAGGGGCTTTCCAGGGCGAAAGTCCTGATAATTCTTGCCGGGTTTCAGAACTCGTACATCTCCGGTTTGATGACAGGACATGCAGATATTGTTCGCCAGGTACGAAGTAAGATTGGCTGGATTCACAATGGAAAGATCCTTGCTTTTGCGCCCCGTGGCGCTTTCCATTGCCTGTATGTGGGCGGCTCCCGGGCCATGACAATTCTCACAGCCGATGGCCGTCTCAGAAAATGGGACGTTGTCAAAGCGCCCATTGGTTGCTGAAATCGGCCTTGGCCGTCCGCTATGACAAAAAATGCATCCGGCCAAAATGGGACGATTGAAACCAACATCTAAGAACTCGTACCCCGGCGAAGGCCCCCAGGTCATCGGCTTCGAATAGAAGGATAAGGGAGCTTGAAAAAGATACTTGTCCTGCTGAAGGATAGCTCCGAATCCGTTTGCTCCCGATCCTATGATCCATTGCATTTGGTGCGTATCGCGGAAGATATCCTTTCCCGCAGCGTCCGTTTCGAATTCACTTTGATACAGTTTTCCATTCTGAGCATAGACCTCAAAATGCCGATTCAACCTCTGATCGTAGTACGCAGCCGGCACATGAAGATTTTGCAAAGAAGAAGACGCGACAGGAGACATCGAACGACCCATATCGGTTTGTTTAAACCGGTTGTAAATCTCCTGGTGACATGAAGCACACGCTTCGGAACCCACATATCCAGCCTTCGATCCCGTGACGGGAATCGAGAGTGTGTGTGCCTTTGCTTGACTGGCATGGGCTGAGTTTCCGTGTATTTGTGAAAATACGGTCTGCGCAAGTGCAATCGCTGCCAGTATCCAAAGTCCAAGATGGACAAGGGATTTCGCGGGTTGTATGGAAGAGCAGGTCAGGCGTAACCCCATGTTTACCTATTGATGCTCTCAATGTGAATACGCTTCGGCAACAAAGCGTCTGCAACAAATACGTACACTATACCGCGCAGGTAAGCCGATGATTGGCATGTAAGACATAGCCACAAAATAACCCAACATGGCAGAGGACCTTGCAGCAAAAATGGCGTCTGCCAACAATGCCTCTATCTCCGCTTATTTACAGCAGCTTTTCAATTTCTGCAGCGACCTGCTTGCCCTGGATGCTGCTGGCCTCTTTATTCGGGTGAACGTTGTTCGAATACATATCCGGATGTTGCAGAATGATTCCGTGCTGATCATCGATTGGGATATGCTGCTGCTTTACAATTGATGCGGCGATCGCATTGCGCGCGTTGATGCGGGCATTGCTGGTCCATGCGGAATCGTCCTTCTTCACTGGGGTTGTGTTAGCCCAAATGAGCTTTGCTCTCGGCGCACCCTTACGCAAAGCCCGGATAAATCCTGGGAAGGCTGCCTTGTATTCGGCCTCTGTGTAGCCCCAACCATGCATTCCATTGTTGAAATGCACCACGCGAAAATGTTTGCCTTCCAGAGCAAAAAATTCTTTGAGCTGTTCCGGCAATCGCGGATCGCCCACAGAGATGGAGGAAGAAAACAGATAGACATTCGCTTTCCCCGCAAGATCCTTCGTAACATCCGGATAGTAATTACGGGTGATGGAGTCCCCAACCAACAAAACGTTGGGCAGTTGCGGCTGAGGATTATCCGGACGCACTTCCCAGGTCCATTCGATCTGTTCCGAGATCATTTTTTTGCCTTGCCCACATAACAACTGTGTTGACAGCGGCATGGCAACAGCGCAAAGCAAAAGGATGCGTGCTGAAATTCTCAACATACTATCTGTTTCCTTCCTGCAGCAATCAACCCCACGGCTGCTGCACAAGCGTTGATTAATCATTCTTTCTTTTTCAATTCTGGACGAGCGCAAAAAAGAACGCCCTGACACGATTCTCTATACGCCGTTTTACGCCTCATTCATTTTATTGACAAACTTGATGTTTTAAGAATAGAAAGTTGTTTGAGCACGAAACATCGCCCACAGTTATGCCAACTAGTAGTAAAGATAATGTTGTGACCAATATCTTAGAGCAGGAAACTTTACCGTTGCCAAAGGTGGCTCGTCCAATCGTGATTGTTGGCGCTGGCGGCATTGTTCGGGATGCACATCTGCCCGCATATCGCAAAGCTGACTTTCCCGTTGTAGCTCTGGTAGACCCGGACCTGGAGAAGGCCAGGGCACTGGCAAACGTAAATAATATTTCTCTGGCTACACAGTCGCTGGCGGATGCGATTCGCCATGCACCCAGAGAATGTATCTTCGATGTTGCCGTACCCGCGTCTGCTTTGCTGAAAGTATTGCCTCTGATTCCCGATGGCGCCGCAGTGCTGATGCAGAAGCCCATGGGCGACACGCTTGAGGAAGCAGAGGCCATTCTGGCCCTGTGCCAGAAGAAAGGCCTGACTGCTGCCGTAAATTTCCAATTGCGCTGGGCGCCCGCGATGCTGACCGCAATGTCTCTCAATCAAGCCGGAAAACTGGGCACTGTGCATGACATGGAAGTACAGGTAAATGTGCACCAACCGTGGGAGTTGTGGAGCTTTCTTGCCACGGCACCCCGGCTGGAAATCCTATACCACAGCATCCATTACATTGATCTGGTGCGCTCCTGGCTCGGCGATCCGCAGCGCGTGTATGCCAGGACGGTACGCAGTCCGCGAACACCGGAGCTGGCCGCCACCAAGAGTGTAATTGTTTTGGACTACGGTGACTGGACGCGTGCCTATATTGCAACCAATCACAGCCACGACTTTGGCACGCACCTGCAACGCAGCTACGTGCAATGGGAGGGAACTGATGCGGCGCTCCGTGCCCAAATGGGAGTCAATCTGAACTATCCCATAGGAGAGCCGGATTCGCTTGCATACGTGGATCACGGAAAGAAGCTGCAGATGTTGCCCGTGACAGGCAATTGGTTCCCGGATGCATTTATTGGTTCCATGGGATCGCTGCAGGCGTACGTCGACGGGGTTACGCAGCAGCTTCCAACGCGTGTAGAGGACGCGATCCAGACCATGCGCGTGGTCGAAGCAGCATATCGTTCCAGTGAGCACGGTGGCGAGAGTCTTGCCATCGAGCACGGCTAGCCAAGAAGGAATCTGGATTGTCATGACAGAAGAGCATGGTGCATATCGCCTGAATGAAAAAACAGCACTGATTACTGGAGGCGCCAGTGGCATTGGGGCTGCAACGTGCAAAGCCTTGGCGGAGGCGGGCGCGCACGTAATCGTGGCAGACATTAACCTGGATGCCGCCAGCAGGCTGGCATCGACTCTTTCCCATGCAAAAGCCGTGCAGATGGACGTTACCAGCAGTGTCTCGATCCAGACTGCCATCTCTCAAATCAAAAATCTCGACATTCTTGTGAACAATGCCGGAATTGGTCTGGTAGGAGACATTGCGAAGACTTCGGAAGAAGATTTTGACCGCGTGATGAACGTCAATGCTCGCTCGGTCTATCAGGTAACCCGCGCGGCGCTTTCCCTTCTACTGGCCAGCCACGGATCCATCGTCAACATTGGTTCGGTGGCTGGATATGTCGGAGTCAAACAACGATTTGCGTACTGCGCCAGCAAGGGTGCGGTGATAGCCATGACGCGCCAGCTTGCGGTCGATTATCCCAAGGAGCTGCGCGTGAATTGCATTGCACCCGGGACGGTCGATACTCCGTTCGTCGAAGGATACCTGGAGAAATATCACCCTCACGAGAAGGAAAAGGTTCGCGCAGAACTGGTTGCACGGCAGCCGATTGGAAGGCTAGGTAAGCCGGAGGATGTGGCGCAGCTTGTGCGGTATCTGTGCTCTACGGAAGCTGAATTCATCAATGGCGCCGTACTCCCTATCGACGGTGGCTGGACTGCTGCTTAAATGCAGATTTTTGTTTTGGAGCTACTGAGCATTGAACGACCCAAAAATCCTTCGCGTGCGCATCGTAGATCTACGCTTCCCAACATCACGGGAGAGTATTGGTTCCGATGCGGTCAATAAAAATCCGGATTATTCCGCAGCTTATTGCGTCCTGGAGACAGACAGCACTCTGGAAGGTCATGGACTTACTTTTACTCTTGGACGAGGTACGGAGCTATGCGTCCTTGCACTTGAGTATCTGGCACAGTTTGTAAAAGGGCGCAGTTTGTCTTCTATTACGAATGACCTTGGCGCCTTCTCTCGGCAACTGACAGACGAAAATCAATTCCGCTGGTTGGGCCCGGAAAAAGGCGTTATTCATCTGGCGACGGCAGCTCTCATCAATGCAGTATGGGATCTTTATGCGCGTGCAGAGCAAAAACCTCTTTGGAAACTGCTAGCCGACATGGCGCCAGAACAGATAGTCAGCGCGATTGATTTTCGCTATATTACTGACGCCCTGACGCCTCAAGAGGCACTCGCAATTTTGCAACAACGTGTGCGGGGAAAGCAGGAGAGGCTGCATTCCCTGGAACAGCATGGCTATCCTGCCTACACAACCTCCGTTGGCTGGTATGGCCTGAGCGATGAAAAAGTGCGCGAGCTTTGCCACACAGCATTATCGGAAGGCTGGACAAATTTCAAATTAAAGGTAGGTGGAGATCCAAAGAATGATCTCCGTCGTGGACGAATCGTTCGAGGAGAAATCGGCTGGTCCAACCGATTGATGCTGGATGCAAACCAGAAATGGGGGATTGACGAGGCAATCGAACGAACCGGGGAACTGAGAGAGCTCGATCCCTGGTGGATGGAAGAACCAACCAGTCCGGATGACATTCTTGGACATGCGCGTATCCGGGAAAAGGTATCTCCCATACGCATTGCAACCGGTGAGCATTGCCATAATCGCGTAATGTTCAAGCAATTGATGCAAGCAAGGGCAATCGACATCTGTCAGATTGACAGTTGCCGGCTGGGCGGAGTCAATGAAAACCTCGCTGTCATTCTACTTGCAGAGAAGTTCGGCATTCCTGTTTGCCCGCATGCCGGAGGTGTCGGCCTGTGCGAGTATGTGCAGCATCTCTCGGCCTTTGATTATCTTTCTGTTTCCGGCTCTCTAGAAAACCGAATGACGGAATACGTCGATCACCTTCATGAGCATTTTGTCGATCCCGTGAAGATTCGCAACGGCCACTATCTTTTGCCGCAACAACCTGGCTACAGCATCGAGATTTATCCAGAAACACTCGAGAAGTACAGCTATCCAGATGGGAAAGCCTGGATTCATCCCTCTTAAGATAAACAACCGCTTCGGCAAATCAACTGAAAGAGTTATCACTCATGAATGGAATGCAATTAACGCGACGGAATTTACTGATTGGCACAGGCGCATCCCTAGCGGCGGTAGCTGCTGGCAGCCCGGTACTCGCTGCCGCCCAAACATCTGCATCGCAGGTTCCTCCCGGACCGTTGCCCGGAGATGCAACGCGGGCCGAGCGCATGCAGTGGTGGCACGCTGCCAGGTTTGGCATGTTCATCCATTTTGGCGTTTACAGTCAGATCGCGCGGCATGAGTGGGTCATGAACCAAGAAGCGATCCGTGTCAGCGAGTATGCTCCTCATGCAAAATTATTTACTCCTTTAAGCAACTGTCCTCGTGCCTGGGCCAAATTGGCTAAACAGGCGGGTATGAAATACATGGTCATGACCACCAAACATCATGAGGGCTTCTGCAACTTCGATACCAAGCTGACAAAATACTCTGCACCCCACCAAGGGCCCGGCCGAGATCTGGTGCGGGAATATGTCGAGGCGGCACGGGCTGAAGGCTTGAGGGTTGGTTTCTATTATTCGCTGATGGACTGGCACCATCCCGATGGGGCGCGTTGCGCCACAGATGAGGCCGCACGCCAGCGCTTCGTGGAGTATACGCATGGATTGATTCGCGAAATAATGACCAACTACGGAAAGATCGATGTACTTTGGTACGACGTTGACTGGCCGTTGGATGTAAAAGGTTGGGAATCTGTACGGATGAACAAAATGGTCTTCGATTTACAGCCGGATATCATCGTAAACAATCGCAACGGCCTACCCGGAGATTTTTCGACGCCAGAACAGCACATCGTAGCGGCTACCGGTGGGCGGGCTTGGGAAGCTTGTATGACCATGAACGATAGTTGGGGTTATCAGCGAGCCGATGATGCCTGGAAGAGCTCCAAAACAATCGTACGCAACCTGATTACTTGTTCCCGTGGCGGTGGTAACTATTTGCTGAACATAGGACCACGCAATGATGGCTCAATCCCGGAACCATCGGTCCGCGTGCTGACGGAAGTCGGCCAATGGATGGATACCAACGGTGCGACGATTTACGAATCGGACATCTGCCAGGTGAGCCAGTCCACGTATGCAGAGTTCACTCGAAAGGGAAACACGCTCTACATGCATGTGCACTTCTGGCCCGGAGAATATGTGGCTATCAGTGGACTTAAGACAGGCGTAAAGTCTGCTCATTTATTAAAAACCGGTCAGCAGATTAAATTCACACAAGACCGTTTTCAAACAAAGCTTACCGGGTTACCACAGGATGCGCCCGACTATCCCGTCACAACTCTTGCCATCGAATGTGAGTCCGAACCAACACAGGACACAATTTTTGTCCGCAATGAAATGCCACGGGAAGGCGTGTGAATTCGTAGTTTGAATATCAAAGCATTCGATAGCGCAGTTCCATTGTGAAAGAGATATCGAATGCACGGGATCAGCAACGGAGGATTGATGAAGCGCTACTGTCTCACTTTAGACCTGAAAGACGATCCCAAACTGATCGCTGCGTATAAGCGCTATCACGAACACATCTGGCCAGAAGTCAAAACCAGCTTGTCCGAGGCAGCAATTCTCGAAATGGAGATCTACTTGCTTGGTACGCGCATGTTCATGATCATGGAAGTAACCGACAATTACTCCTTTGCCGCAAAGGCAAAAGCCGACAGCGAAAACCCTAAAGTTCGGGAATGGGAGCAGTTGATGGGAACCTTTCAACAGGAACTTCCACAGGCCAAACCCGGAGAGAAATGGCTGCTAATGGAAAAAGTCTTCCAGCTCTCCGAACAGTAGGCAGTTTCGTCATGCTGTATTGCAAGTGATCATGGGAAGGCAGCCTACGCGAGACAAACTGCAGTGCCCGTTGCAATAACTTTGAGGCGGCGAGAATAAATGAGAAATCAGCGCAACAAGCATGCAAGGATGCTGAAGCCATGGAGCAGATTGGCAATCCATGTGCTGGGAAGCATTCTTCTACTTCCGTGTTGTATTGCTTTCGCTGCGGGAGGCAAAGTTGACGATCTTCCCTCGACGGCTTGGAAAAATAACAAATTTCATGTGGATATAGCAGGCGTCGTGGGACGCTCTGATATTGTGCTTCAGGTACCGAACATACAGCCCCAGCAGGCGATGCCTCTTGGAAACGGGCGGCTTGGCGTAGCCGTATGGGCGGCGAATGGTTTCACAGCGCAATTGAATCGCGCAGACACGCTTCCAAATCGGCTATCTCCGGGACAGGTTGAAATTACCGGCTTAAAGAATTTGGTGAATGCCAAAGATTACGCAGGACGTGTTGACCTTTATAACGGAGAACTTCGTGAGCACGGCGGCGGAATGACCGCCACTATATATGTCCAACCAGATTCTGATGTGATGGTGGTCCGCGTAACCGGGGCCGCACCCAATACATTACAAACAGCCATCGTTCATTTGTGGGCTCCACGGCTGCCCCACGCGGTAAGCCGGGATGGAATCAGTGTTCTTTCCGAGACCTGGAAAGATGCAACGGAAGCTGGCGCCACTGGTAAAACCTTCGGATCGCTCGCTGCTATCACGGCGGAAGGACGAAATGTACAAGCCAGTGTTGAAAGCCCATTAACCGTTAAGGTTTCCTTTCTGCCGTACCCAGACGGATCTTTCCAGGTGCTCATTGCAGCTCCAGCGTGGACAGGCGGCAATGCTGTAACGATGGGGCAGCACCTACTGGAGGCTGGCGCAAAGACGCCATCCTCCGCGCATCGGCTCTGGTGGAACAATTTCTGGCAACATGCCGGATTGATGAAGTTGCATTCCCATGATGGGTCTGCTGAATATATAGAGAATCTTCGCTTGATTGACCTCTACACGGCCGCTGCTGAAAGCCTGGGCCGACTCCCAGGCTCGCAGGCCGGCATCGGAGACTTGTTTTCCTCTGTAGGGGACATACACAAATGGGGACCGTCGGCTTACTGGCACTGGAATCTGCGGATGCAGGTCGCGGCCAATCTTGGCGCCGGTGTGTACAGTTTGAACGATTCCTACTTCCGTCTCTACCGAGATAATCTGGACGCCATCCGCGCATGGACTAAGGCACGGATGAACGGCCTGCCTGGTATCTGCATACCAGAAACCATGCGCTTTAACGGTGCAGGTTATGAAAACGAAACCTGGATTAAGAATCCGGGACGTAACTGCGATGCAGGCTCACCACCTTATTACAACGCACGCACCCTTTCCACTGGGGCCGAAGTCTCGTTGTGGATCTGGCGGCAATATCTAGCTACGAAGGATCATGCATTCCTAGCTGAAAACTACCCTGTTATGGCAGATTCGGCGCGCTTTTTGCTTGCTTACGCAAAGCATGGAACCGATGGTTTCCTTCATACACATCCTTCGAATGCCCACGAGACCCAATGGGATGTGCATGACCCCACAACAGATATTTCCGCAATGAAATCACTCTTCCCGGCCGTGCTGCAGGCAGCGTCCATCTTAAAGACAGACACCGCGCTGGCACATCAGTTGCAGGCGGCACTCCCGGAAATCCTTCCTTTGCCTCGCGCTGACGAGACAGATACACGCAGGCTCCTGAAAGCAACGGACGATGGGGGGCACGATATCATCGCGCCATCGTACGAGCCAGGCGCCACCATGCACAATACGGAAAATATTGGGTTGGAGCCAGTATGGCCCTATTCCATCCTTGGTGATAGCGGATCGGACCACGATTTGGCTGTGCGCACGTATATGCATCGACCGAATCAATTAGACGACGATTGGAGCTCGGATCCGATCGATGCCGCTCGTCTGGGTCTCGCCAAGGAAGTGCAGTCGAGTCTAATCGGCTTGACGGAAAAATATCAGGCATATCCATCGGGGTTGGCTACGTTTGTGGGGCCTGAATTTTATGTGGAACAAATTGGCGTTCTCACTGCCGCTGTTCAGGAAGCACTGGTACAGGATTATGACGGAGTCATACGCATTGCCCCGGCGTGGCCTTCAGACTGGGATGCCGATGGGACGGTCTTTATTCAGGATCGCAGCAAAGTGGATGTGCAGATTCGCCAGGGAATACCAAGAACGGTTGTCATTGAGGCTGGCTTTACCGGACATATTCGAATCCGCAATCCATGGCCAGGAAAATCCGTGGAAGCTGTTTCAGGCCAGGACAATCACCGCGTAGCCATAACCAGTGTTGATCGTTCGATCCTGGAGTTTCCAGTAAGTCAGGGGCAGGCCTATATCATCCAACGCTCTGGCTTTCCTAACGCAGCCCATCCTTTTGCACCTGTTACTGGAATACCAGCCATGAGTCCCAAAACTCTTGGACCTCGGTCCATTGGATTGCTGGCAAAAAAGAATAAAGGTTAATCCATATGACCAAGGGAGAGCACGCCTAAAGCTACGATAATCAAGGCCATTCCAGAAAGCAGATACATACGACTTCGCACCGCCGTCCCTTTCCATTCTCCGGTAAGGAAGCCTGCTGCATTACTAGTAATGATGATCATGCCCATTAGCAGAGGCCAGCCAAGGACAGTTCCAAAGCTTCCCATGCGAGAGACGCCAAGACCATACAGTGCCTGACCGCCAAACCAGCATGCGCCCATGATGGCACCATAGATCCAGTTCACTCGTAGTTCGGAAGACCAGAAGAGTTTCGCTGTAGAGTTCTTACGCAGAAGATAGGCACAATACAATAGATTGGCCACGAAACCGCCTGTCGTAGCAAGTGCTGTAATGACGTTCGAGGACCAGATTGGAGAGACTCCCAGATGTCTTGTGGCTGCCATTGCCGCACCACCGAATGCGTAACAGAAGTTCAAAGCTGAAGAAAGCAATCCGGATGCCGTAACTATCAGCAATCCTGCAAAAAATGACCCCTTCTTTAGGCCACTATTTTCCAGGAGATGATTGTTACTACCTTTCTCCCGAAGAAAACCAGCACGTGCCCCGCAAGCAATTCCCAGCAGCATGATGGCCGTGCCAACCATGTAGACATGCCCTTGATAGGTACCGATCTTTTCAGGAGTTAAGACAAGCAGCGGAATTAAAGAGCCAACAGAGGCGCTGAGTCCAAGAATGATTGCAAGACCCAGACCGATGCCAAGCATGTTCAAACCTAGACCCGTAAGCGTCGCCCCTATGCCCCAACACAATCCAAATCCAGCAATGGCAATCAGGGTTGCGGTCGGCGTCAAGCGATAAACCTGAACCAGGTGCGGCACCGTTGCCGAGGTCAATATCCAGGGGAAAATCACAAGGCCCGTAATAGCAAAAATCAGCCAGATATTTTCATAATTCCAACGTCGTGCGAACTTCATTGGAACGGCAAATACGCCTTGCAAGGCACCTGCGATCAGTACAACGGCGGAGCCTGTTGCAATCGTAGAAATCATAATGTAGCGTTATCGTCCTGGGAAAATATCGTAGCTATTTTTTCGTCTGCATTTTTCAACAGCTCACTTATCTGCCGCTTGGTCTCAATCGCACTGACTATCAGATCATCGATGATGGAAGCAGCCTGCGGCCACTGAGTAAGTCGCGGCAAACCACGGGCAGTGGAATGAAAACCTTCCAATTGACGATAGAAAGGAGCGATCTGGTTCACCGCTGCATCATTCCATGTGGACTTACGACAACCCGTGCCGCCTTCCAAGGTGAGCAATCTGTCCATTTCTGCGCTGGCGCAGTGGCGTAGAAACTTATATGCAATATCGCTATGCAGACTTCCAGCTGCGATCGACAGCATCCAGTAGATATTGAGAGAGGTAGAAGTACCTTTTTCCCCATGCGGGATGTTGGCAATACCAACGCGTCCCCTGACGTTGGTATTTTCCATTGTTTCCGCCATGGTTGCGAAGCCAAACCAGTTGACCATCATGGCGACCTCGCCTGCAGCGAATGCGAGGCCTAGTTGAACGGAGTCCATCTTCCTGCATGCAGGATGAACGGCGGCTTGGTCCTGCAGAACCGCGCGATAGAACGTGAGAGCCTCGATCGCTTCCGGAGTGTTGAAGCAAATTTTTCCGGACTGATCAAAAAGATCTCCTCCGCGCGTCCAAAGCTGTAAGAGAAAATCATAAACAGTATTATGACCATCTGGAAATGCAGCAAATGCTGTGCCGTATAGCTTCTCTTGTGGGCGATGAAAGAAATGAGCAATTTGCCAAAATTCTTGCCACGTTCGTGGAGGATTCAACGAGATGCCGTATCGCTTTTTGTATTCTGCCTTTTCTTGTGGATTGTCGAATAGATCCTTCCGATAAATGAAGCATTCCGGTCCATCATGGTAAGGAAATCCCACGATAGAGCCATCGATTTTCTGCAACTGTAGCAAAGAATCGCTCCAGCCGTGAGGATAGCCCTCTGGCGGATTGAAAAGCAGATAGGAAGACAAATCCACCACGGCACCGGAAGAATGGATCGAGGAAACCCAGTCGGTATTGATAAAGGCAATATCCCAATCTCCGCGCACAAGACCTTGCTGCGCGAAGAGCGATTCTTGCAGAGGATGCAAATCGAACGGTTCTGCTTCCAGGCTCAACCCAGTGTGGGCTATGGATTCAAAAGATGTCCATTGCTTTTGAATAGCAGATTCAAAGGGTCCGAATTTTCGAATAGCGATGCGGAAGCTGCCCTGGCGCTTCATGGTTTCTTCATCTGCTCTTGGAACGTTAAAGGGTCACGATACTTAGCCGTCTGTAAATGCTCGCAGTAGAGTACGAGTTCCCCTGGATACTTAAATACTTCGTATGAAACGCGAACCATGCCCATCGTGTCATACTTCGGTACTTTGGCCAGGTTTGTGCGAATGGTATAGATGGTATCGCCAATAAATACAGGCTTAATAAATCGCAGTTTATCGTACCCATAACTAAACGTATGAACACAATTATGCGCCATCAAACCGAGACCCATGCTGAAGACAAATGAGCCGGCGACTAGCCTTTTGCCAAAGACGCCTTCTTCTCGCGCGAAAACATCATCGGCCACATAAGGGTGCATGTCCAGCACCAGAGCGTTAAACATCATGCACTCGCCTTCCGATATAGTACGGCGAATGGAACGTGCCGTCTGGCCGGGAAGGAAGTCCTCGTAATACCAATCTTCTGCGTTCCAGATCGGAATTTCTTTGTGCCTTGCTGGATCAGGATTAGGATTTTTCATTGCTACCCTTAGAGTCCGCGAGATGAAACTCCCCGACAAGTTGCTGTGTATTTTCGCCAAGACGAGGTGCGCCTCGTTTACTCTTCAAAAGTTTTCCATCGATCCGGATCGGGCAGCGCGTGGTTCTCATGCTGACTCCATCGCGGCGGTTTACTTCTTGAACCATGTCCAACACCCGGAATGCCTCATGAGAAAACAACGTATGCCAGGTGAAGACGTCCGAACACCAGACATCCGCCGGCTCAAGAATAGAGAGCCAGTGCGCTGTAGAGTTTGTCTTCAAATGATCGGCCAGAATTCTTTTAATCTCGTCCCGGCGGTCAAAAAGTGCTTTCGTATCCGAATACTCTAATAAGGGTTTGCAGGCTAATAACTCGCCGATCCGAACGACGGACCCCATAGCAAGCGATATAAATCCATCCGAGGTCGCGTAGATTCCATATGGAGCACCGAGATAAGCGTGGGCATTATTAATTTCACTGCGCCGCGGCAGCTTTTCTCCGTCATTCATATATGTCGTTAGAACCTCAAACTGAAAATCCAGAATGGATTCCATCAGGCTTACTTCTACTTTTCCACCTTTTCCAGTAATTCCTCTACGAACCAGGCAGGCAAGAATACCCTGCGTTAGATGCGCACCTGCAAATAGATCGGCAATAGCAATGCCAAATGGAACCGGGAAATCATCTGCATCCCCGTTCAGCCAAGGAAGGCCCGATAAAGACTGAACCAAAAGATCTTGTCCAGGCTTGTTTTTCCACGGACCCACCTTCCCATAACCTGTAATTTCCCCGCAGATTATCCTTGGATTGATCTTAGTCATCGAATCATAATCAAACCCAAGTTTTTCAATTACTCCGGGCCGGAAGTTCTCGAGCATAACGTCGGCGTGCTTTAAAAGCTCACGAACTTGCTCACGATCTTTTTGTTGTTTTAGGTCGGCAGTAAAACTCTCCTTGTTGCGATTGATCGAGTGAAATAGGGTGCTATCGCCATCTAACTCCAGGTTTGAGATATAAAGGCTTCGACACAGGTCTCCACCATCAGGCCTCTCGATCTTAATAACGCGGGCACCCAGATCGGCCAAGCGAAGAGATGCCGAGGGGCCGGAAAGAAACTGACTGAAATCGATGACAAGCAACCCTTCCAGTGGTCTCATTTCTTCACCCATTTTGTTCTTCCTTTCTAGCCTCTGTATACAAGCGGCTCAGGTCATACAAAACCTTTCGCTCTTTGCCGCCATTCTTTAGATATGTATGAACGACTGCACCCGCAAGGTCCTGAAAATGCATGTACCCATAAAAAGTTGGCCGCAGAAACGCAGCATCCAATGTTGGTAATGTTGCTGAGAAGAAGTTGTTGTTGCGCCTATTTATGCTTCGATCCAGCCACGCTTTGCGTTGTCCAGGCTGGCCGCCTGAATCAAAATAAATGGATCTCTGACATTTCTCTGAAGCTACAAACTCTACATATTTCGCAGCAATGTCTGTATGTTGACAACGGGAAGAAATGGCCAACCCTGTTCCACCTAGTGTAGATCGAAGACTCGCGCCAGAATCCATCTCTACAAGTCCACCCACTTGAAGAACATGCCTGGCATATCCGGTTCGCGAATAGTTAGAGTAGCCATATGCGAAGGGACAATATGCCACTGTGTCACTGGATGATAGCAGCTCCCAAGTAGCAATCGGATTCCGGTAGAGACACTCCGAACCACAGAGTGAGACGAGTTCTTGTAGCATTTTTAGTGCCCGGATGCCGATTCCCTCTGTTACAACTTTATTTCTCTTTGAAAATGGATCTTCTCCTTGTGCACCACAAAACATATAGAAGTTCATCAAACTATCAATTGCAATTGCAGGAAGTGCAACCATCCCCAGTTTGGCCAGTTTGAGTAGTTCCGACCAGGTCTTTGGAACGGACGCATGGGCCTGTTCCAGAAGATCTGGGCGCCATCCGCTAATGGGTGTTGCTGCATCGATCGCCAGCGCCCACTGATGACCGCCTGCTTGGTAACTTGCATGCGAATGGCCAACAGAGTTTCGCGCCTGGTCTTCAAGAAATTTTCTCGTAATGCATTCATCCAGCGGTACCAAAACATCATGGGTTGCTGCGTATCCGGAAAAAGGATGATCTATAACCAACAAGTCAAATGTATGAGCCAGTTTCTGGATGGGTGCATCGGCAAAATCCTGCAGAGAACGTGTTTCCCACGCAATTCTTACATTTGGATTCATCTCAGAAAACCGCTGAGCCGTGGCCACCATTGGTAGATAGCCACGCGTGTGGTTCCATGTGATGCCTTTAAGATGAATCGTGCTTCCTCGACTAACTTCTTTCATAATCAGGGCGTTCCTGGACCCATTGGTTTCCCTGTTGCTCTGCGTTTATATTGCTGCGTTGTATTTAGCTAGCAATGCTAAAATACCGGGCTGTCACCGAAAGGCGGATGACCCTTAACATTTGGATCGTAGGCATGCAGAGCCGGAAGTTTCTGCTTCGGTACAAATGCGTCCCAGGCCGCAATTGGTTCCGGTACGGGTAAAGTTTCGGTTGTTTCAAAATGCACCGTAATAATCTCTTGTGGGCCAATTGGAAACTCGTGAACAGCTGGACCAGAAAGAGTCGACTTATGTCGTCCCGTTAGATCCGTGGCATATACCTTGCTATGAGGAAGCAGTAACTTTACACTTGCGGTTCCGGAGACTCCAAGACATTCCACGAAACGCACTTCAATATAATTCTTTTCCCTGCGCACAGCTTCTACGATAACGTTGTCTGACGTTTCGAGAAATGATTTAGGAGCAGCGCTTGCCGTATTGGAGATGAGGATGGGTGCCTGGTTATATTCCCAGGCCATCTGTGGGATTCTCGCTTCGGCCCATTCCATTTCGTGAGGAACAATGGAATACGGTAAGACATGTTTCCCTTTTCCAGTCGTCCATTGATTTGGATATCCGTGGTATTTATCCTCAGCATTAAAGAGATAAATAATCGGCGTGCGCCCATCTAACTCGCGGCCAGTCAGACCACGATCCAGGATGGCGATGCCTCCACCGCCTGCAAGCTGAAAATCAATCCAGCGTACTGCAGGTACGATGCCTTTGTTCCATCCATGAAGATCAGGATTCGGTTTTGCCCATGCACTGTGTGAAAATCCGTATGGGATACCGCGCCGAACCTCTTGGACATCTTCCGCAAGAGGAAACTCAGCGACCACTACGGTATAGTCTGGAATATCGTTAAGCTCGGTTTCAAAGTCAATGCGAGGATGGTTGTGATAGAAACGCACACGCCGCCGCATCTTGCCACCACCGTAAAATTTACTTTCAAAATCGATGGTTATGGCAACCGGGCCACGGCATATCTGCACTGAAGAAGGTTGATCGTTGGACGTAGCCAGTCGCATTCTGCCCGGGCGCGCTGCCATAAAGTCCGCTGGAGCTTCTTCTTTTTTTATGGGACGCTCAGCCACGATTACATTCGCTGAACCGGCCAGTAATTCGCGACCGGTACGCTTCATTTTTATGCTGCTTAACGATCCTGTCATCCAATCGAAACGCACAGAATAATAATCTGTTTCGATACTCTCTGGAACATCTATAGATTGCGGGGCGGAAGGTGCCTCGGCAGAAAGTTTCCATCCGCCTACACTAGTGGGTGGCATTTCCACACCACATACAACAGAGCCATCTGCCAGGGCTTCGCACGGTATCCCATGCAAACTCTTTCCTTTGGGCAATGCCAGAACAACAGGGTCACTACGCTTCCAATTGAGAGGATTGAACAAGCCAACCTCGTCTCCGCGTGGAAGAATGGCGTGACCTGCGTCGTGCAATACCTGCGTCGTGGTCGCCTCCACCCATTGAAACCGGTCTTGTACATCCCACGATGTATCGCTTACAAAAACCATGCCCCCTGCAGAACCCCACAGCGTATTGCGATCCATATTCAAGCACATCAAAATCCAGGAATCGTAAATTTGCTTGCTTGGATACGAATATTCGCCATGAAGGTTTCCAATTGTGGCAAGGATCTCAGCAGCCTGTAGCGCATGCTCATCGCGGCGATACCAGGTTTTCACCTCGGGATTTTCAATCCAGAAGGCGTCAAAATCGTACGCTGTCCCCCCGTACAGTGTCGGAATATCGATGTGCCCGGAGTGAATGCCAGGAACGATGATATCGACATACTTGCTCAAGGTGACAAACTGAATCTTACGGTCTGCTTCCGTTGCAGCCCATTGGTTGAGGAATTGGGAGGGGTACTGTTTCACCTTAGGAGCTAATGAATAATCGTCGCCTCCCCCCAGTACCAGAATGGGTGCCCCCGCAGGAGTGATTGGCTCTTTCGTCTCGAAGAACTTTTCAAGATCGTGCAACTGATCTGCTGAGAGCGGTGTCTTGCTGTCATAGAGAGGCTGAGCTTCGCTGTAATGACCCGGGCAAAGTGTCAGGATTCGCGATCCATTCGGAGAAACTGTCCAGTAGATTGTTTTCCCAGTCGGATTTTTTCGCGTATAGACCATAGCATCGAATCCCAGGCCCGATGCAATCTGTGCCATTTGATCATGCGTGCCACAAACATCAATGTTCCACGCGTAGCGCGGTTGCAGACCAAATTCCTGCTGGTACCAGCGCAATCCTTCCACGCCCAACCGTACAAGTGCTTCTCCGCCAGAGAGGTTGATGGTCGATTCCAGAAAGAAACCATTCACCAATTCCACGCGCTTTTCGCGAATATACTGTTTGAGCTCTGGGATTCGTTCTGGCTGAAAGTTTTTGATCGCGATGATATTGTTAATCTCGGACATCACGAATTCATAATTAGGGTCTGCTTTGACGCGGTCAAGATGATCCAGGTAGCTGTTGGCACAATACACACGTTCTTTAGAGAATGTCGTAAGCCATCCGCAACTTGCAGGATGAAAGTTCGAAACGATATAGACTTCACGTTGCTTTGTCGCAGCCAGCGAGCTTTCAGCTCGAATAATTTGATTGCCAGCTACTGCCGCAAGCAATCCTAAAAAACCGCGCCTGCTTAATGTTGTCTTCTCGTTATGGATACCTCTGCGTTTCATCGCTAGGATGCCCCCTCTTTTCCTTCCCCGGTGCACCACCCTTATACATAGGGATATGTTTACGCGTCAAATATATTGTTTACTTATAAATTTTAAGAGGTATATTATCAATCGCCTGAGGAAGCCGAGGTACAAAGCAGCGGTACCAGGTTTTCCTATTGAGCGGCTGCTTTAGGAGAGTTCAATGGTTTTGGAGCAATATTTTGAAGATTATGAAGTCGGAGCCAACCGTGAAACATTCGGACGCACCATTACGGAAGCGGACATTGTTCTTCACGCCGGTCAAACCGGCGATTTTTATCCGCACCATATGGATGCTGAATGGTGTAAGACACAGCCCTTTGGCCAACGCATAGCCCACGGAACGATGATCTTCAGTATTGCGGTCGGGTTGACTGCGAGTGTGGTCAATCCTTATGCGATGACTTACGGCTATGATCGCCTTCGTTTTGTAAAGCCGGTATTCATCAACGACACCATTCGTACATCTGTAACAGTTAAAGAAAAGCGCACCGATGCCAAGCACCAGGGGCACGGGATGGTCGTTGAGTCATGTAAAGTATTCAACCAGAAGGGTGATGTCGTTTTAGCCTGCGAGCACATCCTGCTGGTGCAATGCCGAACTCCATAGGCCAAACCTCTTCTGCATAACTTCTCCCTTGATAGAGGACTTTATTGGAGGCTGTGGTATCGCCGATTCTCTGCGGGGGTAAATGTGGTGGACATTGCACCAGTTACTGGAAGTTGAAAACGAGATTCTCCAGTAAGTCCATCCAATCCCGTCGCAGTCAGCTTTATCTGATAGTGGCCTGTACGTGTGTATGCGTGAGTGACCTTTGCCCCCTCCAGAGTTACACCATCTCCAAATTCCCACATATACGAAACAGCGGGTATCTCTGGATTCGCAAGATGGGCAGAGAAGGTCACAGTCTCCCCTGCCGTTGCTGCTGAAGGATGTTGTGCTTGCACATCCGGAGCCTTGGCCGGAACCGCAGTATCGATGATCTTCAATACCCGAACCGAATGAGCCGGTTGCGTTATGGTCAAATCATTTGACTCCTGAACTGGAATTTCTTTTTTATCCAAGACATCAGCGACAGTATAAGAACCCTTATCACTCAAGCCCAGGCTGGAAAGAGCGATCGTATGGGTCCGCGACGCATTCGTCCAATTGAAGATCGTCAGCATGCTCTGCCTCGGAGCTTCTTTCAACAGGAAGATACTCGGTTGTCCATCCTCGGGCAGATAAGACATCAGGTCGATGGGCGTGGAGGACCGGCCCAAGCGCACCATGTCCATCAGATCTTGATTTTGAACGAGCGCCAGGCGTTCCGGTTCGGAACCCAACGTTGGCAAATCGTCACCAATTTCATACATGCCGCCAGACACTGCTGCTAAAGCTATGGAGACTTTGGCCTCGTCAAGTACAAGCGGATGCATACCTCCATGCCAAGGCTGATCATCCACGACCTGGGTCGACACAGAAAAAGCATCCGGGTCCGCGACAAAAAAATTGCGATTCATATAATACCTTGCGGCAATTCCTGATGCGGCATCTTTGCTGGCTCCAAACGTATGTCCGGTATCTTGCGATATGCGGCCGCAATCTACATATCCGACAGGATTCAACATCACACTTCCATCTTTATCCAACAGCACGTTGTTCCCAACAGTCTCCCGAATGATACCCAGTCCGATTCTTTGCGCTTCCAGCGCCGTCGTATGGGGCCGATAGTAATACCCTTCAATTCCGCTATCATCCATAAAATCCATCTTGATGTAGCGAATTCCCCAATCGTTCACCAGTGTAGAGTAGGTCTTTCGCAGATAGTCCTGAGCGCCTGGATTCGTTGCATCCAGCACGAACAAACGATCATTGTGATCTGTCACCCAACCAATCGGGATAGGCTCGCCTTTCGCATTGTGAACCAGCCAGTCGCGGTGGTTCTGGTATACCCAGGCTCGCTCGGAAACTTCAAAGGGCGCGGTCCAGATGCCCGGAACAAGTCCAAGTCCGCTAACTTTGTGTTCCATGCCAGCAAGTCCATAAGGGAAGACAGTAGCATTGGGCGTGCTGTATTCTCCTCGGGCATATTGATAACCCTCGTCGATGTGAAAGAAGTCGTATCCAAGCGATTTCAAATGTTGCGCGAGCCACTGGGCATTCGTTAATGCTGCTCCTTCATTTAGACCAAAGTAATAAGCGGTCCAGCTCCACCAACCCATCGGCGTCGGCGCCGTCACCCGCGCGTGGTGGAGTTGGCGAATTAGCGACCCGTATGTTTCCAGTTGGTGGTGATAATCCGTGTCCGCACTTAAAAGCAATCTTTCCGAGGGCAACTCTGCTCCCGAAGCAACCGGCAGCTTCAACTGCACCTGATCTTCTGCAGGAGAATCCTGAAGTGAATTCTCTTTCTCCAGTTCCGTGGTTCCGGCGGAGTCGACCTCGTACGCAGCAATGTGTGGTTGTGAGGCATCTCCCGAAAGATGAAGGCGAAGAACTGTCAGAAAGCGATCTGACGTCAGGCTGCCGACAAAAAAACTCCTGTGGCTCTGCCGGTTGTAGATAAGCTGGCTGCCAACCCCACGATGCATATGATTCGTGGCATCAGCTAGGTCGTGAATCGTAATATTCGGTCGATCCTCGCTGAAGCTATCGGAGAGAACACGATCTTCAAGAGGTGGGCCTCCCAATTCCAGAATAGAGTTTCCCGATGCCATGATCGGGCGAATCGCTTCGACATTAATTGTTTCGGACGTTGCATTGCGTACAAATACCTGAATATCGGCGAAGGGCTTATCCGGATAGGCGCGCAAATGATAGATAAGCTCCGGCGAGTTCGATAAACCCGAAAAGGTAACAGTCCACTCGTCAGCCGAACCCAGGTCATCTGTTATCTTGGAAATCTTCACAGTATGCTTTGGATAAATTTTGGACTCTAACCATCGACCATCCAACTGAACTGCCACACCGGACTGAAGTATTGGAGTTGCGGAGCCTGGTATCCCGATGCTGTAACTGCCATCCGCAGGATCGATCTTCACTTGAAGCGGCCGCTGAGTACTTTGCGCAACCAGAGAAGAACCATTGCAGAGCATAACCGCAATTCCAGCGAGCATGTAGATGCAAGTTGCACCGAATACCCTTCGAATCCAGCTGCGTACCATACAACTTCCTCCATACTTCGACACGTTCATTTCGGTGGAATCGCAGGATCACAATTTTCAAATCCAGCAATTAGAGTCTAAATTTTATTATGATTTATTCCGTTTTATAACTTTTACTATCGACTTAGGGCTTGGTCAAGCCAAACATTGGCTGCTACAACCTTGTATAGGTTGCACATGCTGCGGCATGCATCGAGAAAGCGCTCGATGCGCGATGAGCTTTCTCTCTATCCGTGCTGTACAGAACGAGTGCAGTGAACCCGCGTCCGTCGCCAGGAAAATTTTCCGGGGGGTGGCGAGTCTAAAAACGTCGGAGTGAATGTTCTATTTCGAAAGCCGCAGCATGACTACCCCATGCCGGGGCACTACGGCTGTGTAGGAACCAATCACGGTTCCCAGATCCTGATGCGACCATAGATTACGGGCTTTTACAGAGCCATGGAAGCCCACATCCTTCAGTTGCACAGTTATTGGATACGAAAACTGGCTGCGGTTGAAAAGTGCGACCGCCTTGGCTCCGTCACTGAGCGGCTTCATCCACACCTCAAATGGCCCCGTGGCATGGATGCGATCTCCCTGGATTCCCAGTTTGTCCTGGTCGACCGCAATAACTTCCTTGTTCATCAGGATGCTCTTGGTGATGTCATCCATTTTGGACAGGTCGTTGCCTGCCAGCAGGGGCGCGGCAAGGATCGCCCATAGGCTCATATGGGTGCGATATTCATCGGGTGTCATGTGACCATTCCCGATTTCCAGCATATCCGGATCGTTCCAATGACCGGGTGCGGCATATTTCCCCAAACCCGCCTGAGAGAAACCGATCATCGACATACGCGCGTACGAATCGTTGATGTCTCCTGTCGTGCGCCAGAGATTCGCACCGACTGTGGGTCCCCAGCTCCAGACAGCATCCAGCCCGTACTGGCAAAGACTAAAGACAATTGGCCGGTGTGTGTTTAGAAGAGCCTGATGCATTTTTTCGTAGGCCTGCTGCATCATGGCCCACTCCTTCTGCTGGTCTCCGTTGGACTCCTTCTTCATGATGTCGCCGTAGCTGCAAAGATCATATTTGAGATAATCAATGCCCCACTTGGCGTAGGTGTTCGCGTCCTGTTGCTCGTGGCCATAGCTGCCTGGGTAACCGGCACAGGTTTTCGGCCCCGGGCTGGAATAAATTCCCAGCTTAAGTCCTTTGGAGTGCACATAGTCGGCCAGCGCCTTCATGTCGGGGAATTTGCTGTTGGACTGAATATTGCCCTGGGCATCGCGTTGCCCTTCCCATGTGTCATCGATATTTACATAAACATAGCCGGCGTCACGCATGCCGCTGGAAACCATCGTATCCGCTGCGGCACGGACGTCGGCATCGTTCACCTTGTCGGCGAAATGGTTCCAGCTATTCCAACCCATGGGAGGCGTTGCCGCTAATCGATCGGACTGTGCCTGTGCAATCGGCGAGAATGAAAAAACAAGAAGAATCGCGAACGACGCGAAGACGCAGAACATACACAACCGATGGAAACGCATGCAAGCTCCATTTCTTATCAAATGAAAACGGTAACATCAATGACCTTGCGCGTAAATAGCGCAATGTATTGCCAAGGTTACAGATGGCAATGCAATGGGCTTTAGCCTCCAACCACACGCGTTTGCCGATGCGTGATCACATTTCTAAAACAGTAGCAACGGCTGCTCCCCTCAAAGGTTGGCAAGGATGGAACCTAGACACTGCCGGTTTCAATTAAGTGCTTGTTTTACCCCTATGCAGCTCTTATCTTGTAAATGTTTACTCGAAATCTCCTGCCTCTGATTCAAACCATGGATTGGATTGCTTGAAACTGCACGAACTAAGGCGCGAAATAGTCCACGCGAACCAGGAAATTGTCCGCAATGGCCTAGTAGTGTCGACTTTTGGCAACGTAAGTGGAATTGCGCGTGCCGAGGGTCTGGTGGCTATCAAGCCGAGTGGCGTGCCCTATGAGACGTTGAAGCCAGAAGATATCGTGTTGACGGACATGGATGGGAAGATTGTCGAAGGCCGGCTGAAGCCGTCATCGGACCTGGCGACACACCTAGTGTTGTATCGCGCCTTTCCAGAGATTGGCGGCGTGGTGCATACCCATTCCGAATACGCCACGGCATGGGCCCAGGCGATGAAGCCGATTCCCTGTTACGGTACGACGCATGCCGATTATTTCCACGGTCCTGTGCCAGTCACTCGCACGCTGCGTGCAGACGAAGTGCAGCAGGCGTATGTCCACAATACAGGCAAGGTGATCGTGCAGTGCTTCCGCGATCAAGGACGGGATCCATTGTCGGTTCCAGCGGTGCTGGTGGCCGGACATGCTCCTTTCTGCTGGGGCAGAACGCTGGAAGATGCCGTCCATCACGCCGTGATTTTGGAATATGTGGCACGGTTGGCTTTGCACACGGAAACATTGGCAGGACCACAGGCCGAAATTTCTCAGCATCTGATGGATCACCATCACGAGCGGAAGTACGGTACAAATGCGACGTATGGTCAGAAGTAGTCATATGGCCGTCAAACGATAGCGGGGGAAAGAATACACATGAGGCATACGAACGCATGATGATTTCGCCTGGTGCTTTAGGCATCTTCCCAGCGCAGCACACCTTGGCAATCCTTTTGGCTGCACCGGCATCCACGCACCTGGCGCATCTGGCGCCCCTGGATATTGTCATCATCGCGGTTTATTTCGTGATGGTGATCTACATCGGCTTTTACCTGAAGCAGCGTAACAACACGAGCGAGGAATTCTTTCTGGCCGGCCGGGAGATGACGGCCTGGATTGCCGGGCTGAGTTTTATCTCGGCCAACATGGGGTCGCTGGAGCTGATGGGATGGGCGGCGGCCTCCTATCAGTACGGCATTCTGGCGGCACACTGGTACTGGATCGGCGCAATCCCGGCCATGCTCTTTCTCGGCCTAGTGATGATGCCTTTCTATTACGTTTCCAAAACACACTCGGTTCCGGGATATTTGAAGTTGCGCTTTGGTGAATCGAGCCGTCTGCTGGCCGCAATTTCCTTTGCCGTGATGACGGTCCTGATGAGCGGCATCAACATGTACGCGATGGCGCTGGTCATGAAGGTCGTGCTGGGCTGGAACATTCACTTCAGCATCTGGGTTTCGTCGATCACGGTCGCACTCTACGTTGCACTGGGCGGTTTGCGATCCGCCATCTTCAACGAGGTGTTGCAGTTTGTGCTGATTTGGGCCGGTGCCTTGCTGATTCCTATCCTGGGCCTGATTGAAACCCACGGCTGGCACGGCATGCAGGCGCGCATCCAGCATAATTTTCCCGGGCAGGACTTCACACATATGTGGCGCGGGCTGGGTTCCTTCAGCAACAACCCCATGGGAGTGCACTGGACGGGCATCGTCTTTGGCCTGGGCTTTGTGATTTCCTTTGGCTACTGGACAACGGATTTTCTGGTCGTCCAGCGTGTGCTTTCAGCAAAAAACCTGCGCGCTGCGCAGATGGCCCCGGTCCTTGGCGCGGGGTTCAAGATGCTGGTGCCGCTGATCGTGATTTTGCCCGGACTGCTGGGTTTGGCCGTACTGCCGCACCTGCTGCCGGAAAGCATTGCGGTTCACACGGCAGGATCCTACAGCTACAACGAAGTGCTGCCGCTCATGCTGGTGCGTTATTGCGGACCAGGTTTGCTAGGCCTGGGTATCACGGCGCTGATTGCCGGCTTCATGTCTGGCATGGCGGGCAATGTCAGCGCGTTTTCCGCCGTGTGGACCTACGATATTTATCAAGCGCAGATCAACAAGCGCGCGCCCGATAGCCACTACGTCAGCATAGGACGTTGGTCGACGATTCTGGGCGTGATCGTCAGCATCGGCGCGGCATATCTGGTGATGCAGTTTGCCAGCATCATGGACTATGTTCAGGCCCTGTTCAGTTTCTTTATCGCGCCACTGTTCGGCACGGTGATTCTTGGCATGCTGTGGAAGCGAGCAACGTCTGCAGGAGGGTTCTGGGGACTGCTCTCCGGGACCGTGGCCTCGGTGGGGCTATATCTATGGGTGCACTTCAACCCAGCAGCCCTGGCGAAGGTCGCCTTCTCCGTCCATGCCAAGACGATGGCGGAGAATCTGTACCGTGCGCTGTGGGCGTGGGTGGTCTGCGTGGTGGTTACGATCGTGGTCAGCTTATTGACAAAACCCAAACCGGAGTCGGAACTGCAAGGGCTAGTGTATGGGGCGACAGTAATTCCTCATGAAGGCCCGATGCCGTTGTATAAGAATCACTGGTTCTGGGCATCCATCGTGATCGTCATTTTCTTTGTCCTCAACATTATGTTTTGGTAGCAGTGGGCTTGGATAGGAGCACGCGCGATGCACAACACGAACATTTCCATCTGGTTTTTCAACGGCGTTCTGTTGACCCTTTATGGTCTGCTGATCGGAGGCTATGGGGTGTACGAGTGGGTCACGCACCGAACGGCACCTGTGGTGCTGGCATATCTGCACGCGCCTGTGTGGTGGGGTGGCATTCTGCTGGTTCTTGGGATCGGGTATTGTGTGAAGTTCGCGCCGGGCAAAGAAAAGTAGTGCGGTAACGCAATACAGGAGAAGGCAATGAGCAAGAGACAAATGACATTTGGAATGATCGTCGGCAATCGTGGATTTTTCCCCGATCACCTGGCCAAGGAGGGTCGCGAAGAGATGTTGCGCGTGATGGAAGGCGCAGGCATCCACGTGATCGCGCTGACACCGGAAGAGTCGAAATACGGCGCGATTGAAACGCATGCGGAGGCCCGGCGCTGCGGTGATCTTTTTCGCCAGCACCATGATGAGATTGATGGCGTCGTTGTCACGTTACCCAACTTTGGCGATGAGCGCGCCATTGCCGATGCCCTGCGTTATTCCGCGCTGCAGGTTCCAGTACTGGTGCAGGCGACACCGGACAAAACGGCCAAGATGACGATTGCTTTCCGCCGCGACAGTTTTTGCGGCAAGATGTCGGCCTGCAACAATTTGATGCAGTACGGCATTCCTTACTCCCTGACCAAACTGCATACGGTCTCTCCCAGCTCCGATGCCTTTAAAAAAGATCTGGCATGGTTCTCTGCAATCTGTCGTATCGTGCGTGGTCTTACCAATCTGCGTATCGGCTCCATAGGAGCACGGCCAGCGGCCTTCAACACGGTTCGCTACAGCGAGAAACTGCTCGAAGCCAGCGGTATTTCCGTTGAGCCGATCGATCTTTCGGAGATTCTGGGCCGCATTGACCGCCTGAAGAATGGTGGCGGTAACGTGGATGCCAAACTGGCCGCGATCAAGCAGTATGTTAAGACTGGCGACGTTCCCGAACCGGCACTGGTCAAGATGGCCAAGTTGGGCTGGGTGATTGAGGAGTGGATGCAGCAGACGCAAACGACGATCAGTGCTGTCCAGTGCTGGACAGCACTGGAAGAATATTTCGGTGTCGTGCCTTGCACCATTATGAGCATGATGAGCGAGAACCTGATTCCATCAGCCTGTGAAGTGGATGTGGTTGGCACATTGAGCATGCATGCATTGGCGCTGGCCTCCGAGACTCCGAGTGCTCTGCTGGACTGGAACAACAACTATGGCGACGATCCGGACAAGGCTGTTTGTTTCCACTGCTCCAACCTGCCCAAGCACTTTTTCAACGATGTCATCATGGACTTTCAAGCCATCATTGCCGGGACTGTAGGCAAGGAAAATACCTTCGGTACCTGCGTGGGCCGCGTGAAGGCTGGCACCATGAGTTATGCTCGCTTCTCCACAGACGACCACAATGGCGAGATGCGTGGCTACGTTGGCCAGGGTCAATTCACGAACGATCCGCTGGAGACTTTCGGCGGCGCCGGTGTTGTGCAGATTCCACGTATGCAACGCCTGCTGCGCTTCATCTGCGAAGAAGGTTTTGAGCACCACGTTGCGGCCAACTTCTCTGAGAGCGCCAGCGCTGTGTATGAGGCAGCCAGCAACTATCTCGGCTGGAACATGTATTACCACGAGCCGGAAGAAGAGTAACAATGGCGATTGTTGCAGGAGTAGATTTCGGAACGCTCAATGTCCGTGTATCGATTTTTGATGGCGAGCAGGGGCGCCTGGCGACGGCGGTCGCTGAGTATCCGCTGCATCGCAAACGGGAAGACCCAGATTACGCTACACAATCGCACGTGGATCAGATGAGCGCGCTGGTCAAGGCCACGCGCCAGGCAGTCGCCGAAGCAGATGTGCCGAGCAATTCGATTGCTGCGATTGCGTTGGATACAACGGGTTCGAGTGTGATTCCCGTAGATGCTGCGATGCAGCCTTTGGACGAATATTATCTTTGGTGCGACCATCGCGCGAAGTCAGAAGCGCAAGAGATCACGCAGCTGGCTCATCGACAGAAGATGGAAGCGATCCAGTGGTGCGGCGGTGTCTACTCGCACGAGTGGGGCTTTGCCAAGCTGCTGCACTGGCTGCGCCATAATCCGGACAAGCACGCACAGTTTTCAAGCGCCTTGGAACATTGCGACATGGTTGCAGCTACGTTGGCCGGAGTGACAGATCCGTCGAAAGCTATACGCAGCGTTTGCGCGATGGGACACAAGTGGATGTGGAATCCACGCTGGGGCGGGTTCCCCCCGCAGGCATTTCTTTCGGCTGTCGATCCTTTATTCGATGGCATTCGCGAAAAGCTACAGAGTCCGGTGAGGACCTCCGACCATCTGGCTGGACAGATGTGCGCATACTGGGCCGAGCAGCTTGACCTGAAGGTTGGCATTCCGATTCCGGTTGGCGCGTTTGACGCACATTGGGATGCGCTGGGTACAGGCATTCGTGAAGGCGATGTCGTGAACGTAATCGGCACTTCTACCTGCATCATTGCCATGTCGAAGCAGACGGTACTTGTTCCTGGAGTCTGTGGCGTTGTTCCCGGCAGTGTGCATCCAGAATTCACAGGCATTGAAGCCGGGCTCTCAGCCACGGGCGACATCTTCGACGCGATTGCACGGCGTGCAGGAACTTCTGTGAGGGAACTGTCGAATGGATTGGAAAACTATCGTGCCGGACAGACAGGTCTGCTTCGTTTGAGTTGGGACAATGGCGATCGCACGGTTTTGGTGAATGCAGACCTGGGTGGCGTCACGCTGGGCTGGAACCTGCTACATACGGCACAAGATGAATTGTTTGCTGCGATCGAAGGCACGGCCATGCACACACGAATTATTTTGGAGCGCATGGCAGAGCATGGCGTGCGCGTGGAGCGAGTTATTCATGCGGGAGGGGTTCCTCAAAATAATGCCGTGCTGAACCAGGTCTACGCCAATGTGCTAGGGAAGCCCGTGCTGGTACCGCGTGGCGTGCCCACGAGCCTCGGTTCCGGCATCATGGCGTTGCTTGCGGCAGGCGCATTTTCTTCCATTGAAGCTGCGCAGCAGATCGTCTGTCTGCCCCACCAGGTATTTGTTCCGCAGCTGGAAGCATCTGCCATCTACCAACAGATTTATCCGCTCTATCGCGATACATATTTTGCTCTGGGGCAACGAAACGCGGCTGCCATACCGCTGGGCAATATGCTACCGGAACTGCGACGGATTGCCACGGAAGTGCATATGCAATGAACCGATCTCTGAGCGTATGGATTGTTTCGTTGCGACGGGCGCATCAACCAATACATGGATTTAGACATTTCCTTTGACTTGGGAGCTATCAATGAAACGACGGTCATTTCTCCAATTTGGACTATTGGCAAGCGCAGGACTCGTCTTCGCAAGGCGATACGCTCAGGCGCTTTCTACAGTCAGCTCGCGGGTAGAAGTGCTGTTGGATGAACCGCTGGGAACCATTGCACCCGAAATCTATGGACAGTTTACGGAGCAGATTGGTGGAGTGATTTACGACGGAGTGTGGGTTGGAGAGAAATCGAAGATTCCCAACCAGTATGGCATCCGATCCGCGTTGATTGAAAAACTGCGCGCGATTCAAATGCCTGTCTGCCGTTGGCCCGGCGGCTGTTTTGCCGACAGCTATGACTGGCAGGATGGCCTTGGCCCACGCGCCAAACGACCGACGCGCACCAATTTCTGGGAGAATGCAGGCTTCAAACAACTGCATGGCCAGGGAGTCCAGCTATATGAAGACAATGCCTTCGGTACAGATGATTTTATGCGTTTCTGCAACCTGACTGGAGCGCAACCGTATCTGGCCGCGAATTTGCGCAGTCTGCCTGCACTGAGCTTCGATCACTGGGTTGAGTATTGCAACTCCCCAGCCGGTTCCACAACACTGGCTCGTCAACGTGCCGCCAATGGATCCAATGCTCCTTACAACGTTCATTATTGGGGTGTTGGGAATGAATCCTGGGGGTGTGGCGGCAATTTTACTCCAGAGGAGTATGCGTCTGAATATCGTCGCTTTACCGCCTGGGTGCCACGCTATGGGCTGGATTTACGCCTGATCGGCTCGGGCCCAAGCGACAATGACACCGCGTGGACACAGGGTTTTTTTAACGCGCTATCCTCCAGCGACTATTACACAGATCCGGAAAACATTTGGGGATGGTCGATTCACCATTACGCTACCGATCTCAGTCTTGGGAAACCACACAACTGGGATACGGAAAAAGGCGATGCCATCCGGTTTGGTCCGGTGGAGTGGTATGAGGTATTAAAGCAGAGTGATCTGATCGAACAGATCATCATGGATAACTGGGCAGCGATTGGAAAATTCGATACGAAGCATCGCATTAAGTTCGTCGTCGATGAGTATGGTCCCTGGTACCGGCCAGGAACAGAGCTGGATCCGACGCAACTCCTGGGTCAGCAGATCACAGTACGCGATGCACTGGCGACAGCTCTGACGCTGGACACATTCAATCGCAACCCGGAAAAGATCGGCATGGCGGCCTGTGCGCAGTTGATCAATTGCCTCAATTCTCTTTTCCTGGCGCATGAGGACCACTTCATCACAACGCCGAATTACAACGTGTTTGCCATGTACATGCCCCACATGGGCGCGCAGGCCGTGCGTGTAGAGTTCTCTGCGCCAGACATTTTTTATCAACGCGACGGAAAGCAGGCAAGCTTCTGGGGATTGAAAGGGTCTGCATCAAGAAAAGAAAAAACGCTGACACTGACGCTGGTAAATCCTCACCTGACGGAAGCACAGGACACGGAGATCATGCTGCGCGGCGGTTCGCCTGTCAGCGCTACCGGATCCGTACTTTCGGCCAGCGATGTCCATGCGCACAACACGTTTGCGGATCCGGACGCTGTAAAAATAGTTGCACTACCTATTACCGTCAACGGATCGCGCTTGCATTGTGAGTTGCCACCGGCTTCGATTGTGGCCGTGCAGACAAAACTTCGATAGGACATACAATCCCGGCATATTTATGCAGTTCTCACGCTCTGGATTGCCTTAACCAAGCAATTTTTACTTGACAAAGTCTTTGTAGAGGTCTTTTATCTTTATTCAAACGATTCAATATCCCAGTTGAGCATTGAGAACTGGTGCCGCAATCCCCGGTCGATTTTGCAATACGCACCATGCGGAATTTGCAGGCAATGGGCGAACGATAACTGTAGCGCGTATTTCTGGAGGCGATAGTATGAGGAAAGTATTTCTGTTCACTCTGTTTTGTTTTGCATTGTGTATGGTTCGGATCAGCTATGCACAAAGCACCAACGCCGGCGACATTCGGGGTTCCGTAACCGATGCGAAAGGGGCGTTGATTCCAGGTGTCACCATTACTGCGCTGAATGTTGACACTGGAGTGTCAAAGAATTATGTCACAAACCATGATGGTTTGTTCGACACATCCTCGATCGTGACTGGACGCTATCTGGTCACGTTCACCAAAGATGGATTCGAAGAACTCGTTCGCGGCCCTGTGACGATCCAGGTTGGGTTTACGACCGTAAACGCCCAGTTGAAGGTCGGTTCTACCAAGCAGCAAGTAGTGGTGACTACGAATGTACCGTTGCTGAAGACGGAATCGGGTGCACAGGAAACCACGTTGGAAGCGAAATCGATGGCGCAGTTGCCAAACGTGGGCACCGATTGGGAAAACTTCACCATCCTCCTGCCCGGTACATCCGGTACTCCGTCAAGCCAGACTGGTGGCCCAAACAATCCGGGTCAATTTGTATCGGCGAATGGCAATCTTCCTTATAACGGCATACTCGCCGATGGTTCGACGACTACGTTGCCATCCAGCAGCAACTCCGATGTGTCCAACTTTGAGACAGTTGCTGAGCTTCAGGTAAGCACGTCCAGTTTCTCGGCACAATATGGCATCGGCGGTTACATCTTCAATCAGATCAGTAAGGGTGGCACCGACCACTTTCATGGTGCGGCATATGAGTATTTTCAGAATGATGCCCTCAACGCCAAAGGCTATGGCTTCGGCAGCGCGGTAACAGTTCCGTTTCTTCGCTATAACAACTATGGCGGCGCGATTGGCGGGCCCATCATAAGGAAGAAGATGTTCTTCTACTTCAACTTCGACAAGACCTCAGATACAAGCGGGAATACCGGGTTTTTAACAGTACCGACGACAGCGGAGCTCAGTGGTGATTTCACTGGACAGCCGACGATCTACGATCCGACCACCCAGGTTGTAACCCAAACCCCAAACGGCCCTGTGGTAACCCGGCAATCTTTCGATCAGGAGTATCACAATGGCAACAAGATCCCAACCAATATGATCGATCCGGTTGCCAAGGCAATTGAAGCCTACTATCCCAAGCCAAACGTTGCCGGCCAGGTGTTTCAAGGCGTTCAAACTAGCAACTATTTCTACAACGCTCCGGGGCATTTTCCAGCAACGAAATATTTCGGGCGATTGGATTACGACATTACAGCAACCAACAGACTGACCATATCGGACACTCAGCGCGACAGCCCGGCGGTGCAAGATGACTTTGGCATCTGTCCAATCTACTGTACCAATGTCGATACCGATAGTAATAACTCGCAGATTACCGATGTGTGGAACATCACCCCCAGCACAATCAACGAAGCTCGTGTGGGGTATACCGACCAACTTAACTTCTACGTGGACCAAACCTTGAATCAGGGCTTTCCTGCGAAGCTGGGATGGCAGTTTGCAAAGGCCAACGATTTTCCTACTACCAGTTTTTCCGGAAACTGCTGCTTAGGCCTTGCTCCTGAAGTGAACGCTATTCAAAAGGAACAAGTCTTCGACTTTTCCGATGTCATCACAATGATCCGGGGCCGACATATCCTTCACTTCGGTGGGGAGCTGCTGGTCTACCGCACCGATGAAACGACGTGGGGCAATATCAATTCGGGTACCTTCAGTTACACGGGCGCTTACACGCAATCGACCGTGGGCGATAGCTCGACAGGCATTGGATACGCGGACTTCCTTCTGGGCCAGACGCAGAGCTGGAGCGCAGCCGTTGTGCCTGAGTACGGACCGCGCGCGAAGAACCCGCAGATGTTCATTCAGGACGACATCAAGGTGCGTCCAAATCTAACCTTGAATCTAGGCCTGCGATATCAAATTGAGACAGGATGGTCGGACTCCAAGAACAACCTTAGCGTGTTCGATCCGACGGTGGTCAACCCCGCAACAGGCACCGATGGAGCTCTCTGGTACGCTTCCACGCATGCGAATGGCCGCCACTCGCTGCAAGCTAACGTATACAGCACAGTGCTGCCACGCGTCGGGTTTTCATGGCTGCCGAAACCCAACATGACCCTTCGTGGTGGATTTGGCATCTTTGCCTATCGATGGAGCGGGGATGTCTATGGCGCTGGAGAGGGTGCCGCACTCCAATCCTCTGGGAATGCAACCGACCAGACTAATGGAATCTCTTCCGTTGTGCTTCTCGACTCCAACGGTTCGAACTTGCCCTATGTTGAACCAACGACGAATCCCGCAGCTCTCAACGGACAAGGCGTAACGTATAACGAATACCACTCGCCGGTCCCCGAGATTTACCAATGGAACCTGGCCGTACAACGCGAGCTGGGGCCAAACATGGTAGGCGAGGTTGCTTATGTTGCCAGCCACGCAAAGAACCTGAGCTTCCCGGTTGACATTAACCAGGTACCAGAGGACAAACTTGGGCCAAACGATAGCCCTAGCGAGTTGCCCTATCCGATCTATCAAAGCATTACTGGAGATACAAATAATGCCATCTCCAATTACAACTCGTTGCAGGCTTCGATCACCAAGCGCTTGACTTCGGGGATCAGCTTTAACTTCAATTATGTCTGGTCGCATTTTATGGACGATCAGGATTCTTCAGCATACGGTGGGGCTGCAGGAACACAAACGGTCCAAAGATCGTACGATCCATCTGCCAGTTATGGAGCTTCTAACTATGACGTCCGCAATGCATTCAAGGGCAGGATCGTGTATCAGTTGCCCTTTGGCCAAGGCAAGATGTTCCTGAACAAGAACAGGCTGCTCGACGCTGTGGTCGGCGGCTGGCAGGCTTCCGGTACGTTTGTCCTTTCCGGGGGCTTTCCGTTTACGCCAACGATCAGCGGAAGCAATAACTCCTATTCCCAGGCAGGTGACTGGTATCCGAATCAAATCGGAAATCCAAAACCCGCTCATCGAAACATCAACGAATGGTTCGATCCAACTGCGTATACGCTTCCGGCACCTGGAACGTTCGGCAACTTGAGAAGGAATAGCGTCTATGGCCCTGGGCTTGAGGTCGTCAATCTTTCAGCCGGTAAGACATTTTCCATTGCAGAAGGAATCCAACTGCAAATCCGCGCCGATACGACGAACGCCTTCAATCATTCGAACTTTAACTTGCCGAACTTCAGCCTGGAGTCAGGGGATCCTGGTTCCACATCCTCGAACCCGTTCTATGGTTCTCCAACCAACATCACTTCGCTGGTCGGTGGCGGTCGAACGATGCAGCTCAATGCCAGGGTGTCGTTCTAACCTTCCAACAAACAGCCCCAAGAATGGCATACACTGCCATCCTTGGGGCGAGCATTGTAAAAGCACGAATAGAGGAGCTGACAAAAGCCTCTTGCCGGACACGATTGACGGATGGTTCTATGCTTGCCCTTTCCCAAAACTCCAGCCGAACAAAATCTCTTGAACTCATAGATGTGTAGAGGTGCAGCATGTCGTTGCGAACAAAAGTTGAATTTTCTGCATGCTGCCTTGAGGTTTGCCTTGGGATCGGCATCGTATCTGCTCTTACAGGTAT
Source organism: Acidobacteriaceae bacterium (assembly GCA_036267255.1). GTDB lineage: Bacteria > Acidobacteriota > Terriglobia > Terriglobales > Acidobacteriaceae > DATAWK01. Next base: position 456,844 of record DATAWK010000041.1, read on the forward strand.
GGCGCCGGCACAGAAAATCGTGGTGGATGCCACACCGTCCCACGTAGTTAACTCTTTCAGTCCTATACAAGCCTTGGGTGCGGGCGTCGACAGGTTGAGATCGGGCGAAGGCGCTCCAAAGATGGACCGTCAAGACATTACCAAGGAAGAAGTCGAAGAAAATACGGACAAGCTGCTGTCCGGTCCAGTGCTTAAGGCAATTCTTGGCGCGGGATGGCAGCCGGTGACGTATCGCCAGAACACGGAGTTGCAGATCGAGGCATGGCACTGGAACCCTCACGGCACCTGGAGCAACCCACAAAAGCAAGATGGCTACTTCACGGGTAGTGCCGAGCCGGTTGGAATGATTCATCACTCATGGGCCTATCCGCTTCCCCACCGCGGCGACACGGTAGGCGATGGAGATGGATGGTCTCGCCTGACAGATGGCAATCTGAAGAGCTACTGGAAAAGCAATCCATACCTGATGCGTACATTCACCGGCCAGGATGACTCCCTGCACCCGCAATGGATATTGATTGATCTGGGTAAAAAGGTGGAACTCAATGCGATTCAAATCGCATGGGCGAACCCGTTCGCCCAGCATTACGCAGTCCAGTTCTGGACGGGCGATTTAGAGCCTTTTTATGAAGGAACAACCAAGGGCACATGGCAAACCTTCCCTAAGGGTTCCGTTGAGGATGGCAAAGGCGGGACTGTAACGCTGAAGCTTGTGGACTGGAAGATTCCCGTGCAGTACCTCCGCATCTGGATGACAAAGTCTTCCAATACATGCGACACCCACGGTTCGGCCGACAAACGGAATTGCATGGGATACGCAATCAACGAACTGTATGCCGGAACCCTATCTTCCGATGGCAAATTCACGGACGTCATCCAGCATCTACCAAGCCGTCAGCAAACCGTTACCTGGGCATCCTCGACAGATCCCTGGCATTCCGCCTCCGATATCGACGTAACAAAGGGCGACCAGATTGGTTTCGATTATTTCTTTCACAGCGGCATAACTCGTGGACTACCGGCGATTGTGCCGATTGCAATCCTATATGGAACTCCGGAAGACGCCGCCAACGAGATTGCGTACCTCTATAAACGGCATTATCCCGTGTCCCGAATCGAGATGGGCGAAGAGGCCGATGGGCAGCGTATGCTCCCGGAGGACTACGCCGCTCTATACATACAATTCGCCGACGCGATTCATCGACTTGTCCCCAGTGCGAAGCTGGGTGGGCCATCCTTTGAAGGGACAAGAGGGGATGTTGAAGATTGGCCCGATGCACAAGGGAGAGCCTCATTCCTTGGCAGGTTCCTCGCTTATCTCAAGGCTCAACATCATCTGAACGACTTTACCTTTTTTTCATTCGAGCACTATCCGCCAATCCATACATGGGATGATCTCTATAAGGAGCCTCAGTTCGTCAGCCACATCGTTCAGGTGTGGAAAGACGATGGTTTACCTCCGAACGTTCCGTATTTCATGACGGAGGGCAACATGAGGGGTTATCAAGGAACACCAAGCATTCGAAAAGGCCTTTGGCTGGCTGACTATGTCGGCTCGATGATGACTGCCGGGGCTAGCGGAACATTTTATTTCCATTACATCCCAACGCCTGGCCGCCCTGGTCCCTTCCTTATGGTGGATAAGGACTACCGCGTAGTCGGATACCCATCCCAATATATCGCCGCGCAGATGATTACCAAGGAGTGGGTTCAGCCAATCGATGCGATGCATCACCTATTTAAGGCAACGACGGACGTAACGGACGCATCTGGAAATGTGCTGGTCACAGCCTATCCCGTGAAGCGACCAGATGGAACATGGTCCGTAATGCTTGTGAACAAAGACCACGATCACGACCACACCGTACAAGTTGTTTTCGCCAATGCGGAAACAAAAAGCGATAGCAGTTTTTCCGGCTCAGTGGATCAGATTACTTTCGGCGCTGCTCAATACCAATGGCACCCGGATGGAGCGATGGGACATGCCGATCCGGACGGCCCTCCGCTGCGATCGACGATAACAGCAAATTCAAAAACACTGTATGATCTCCCGAACGCGTCTATCACAGTGCTTCGCGGTCATATCCATAGCGATGCCCAATAACGAAATTTGCACGGAACCCGCTTACTTTCCATGCGAGGGTGATCTCGACGCGAATCCTCAATGTTTATAGCGATTTCAAAATTGCGATATTTTCTAGAGACTTACTGAAGACTTAAACCTCTCACATAGCTACTGTCGGGGTCCGGCGTCCCACGTAAATTTCCTCGAGGATCACCTGCGCTGGGCCGTCTGCACCGCCATGTGCCCGCCAATGTCATAGTAGTACACGTCCGCCGGCGCACCTCCGCTTTCTTTCGCGACCCGCTTGCCTTCCGCGTCATAGGAATACTTGTGCGTGCTCTGCTTCTGTTGGCTGCGCACCATTTCAGAGATTATGACTCAAACAATATGAAGCGCCGCAGTGCCTACACGGGCTGCGGTGCTTCATATTGTGCAGATTGGATGTATATGGCCTATGTCTAGTTAGAAGTGGACGCTCACACTGCCATAAGCGGTGACGGGAGCACCTGGATAGTCGGTTACATAGTTGTAGGCATATGGCGAACCGGGTGGCGCTAACTGCGCGGTGTTGAAGTAGGAGCCGGACGAGATGTATTCGAAAATATTGTACTGCTTATTCAATACGTTCAATGCCATCACACGGAAGTCCAGTCGTTTATAAGGAACCTTTGCTCCCAGGTTGAGGGTGGCATAGGCTGGCATGGTTACGCTCTTGCTGGGTGCCGGGCTCGTACAAGCACCCGCCACTTCAGCACAGTTATCGAAGAGATTCTGGCTGCCGACGAACTGGAACGAGGCCGTTGGCTCGATCACCAGTTTCTTCCGAGGATGCAGGTCGTAATAAACACCGGCATTCAGCGTGGATGTAGGGACGTACGACACCGGGTAGCCACTGTAATCCAGACAACCGGCGATGGGGCCACTGGGTGGGTTGCACGTGGCCGCGCCGTTGTAGACAACGCCGCCTGTAACATAACTGCTGTAGCTGGCAGCTTCGATATTTGCATTGGCAAAGAGATGCATGTCGTGGAGTGGATCGTCGTCAAAAAAGATGTTGACGCCGTTATAGTTGGATGTGCCATCGGCGTCGAAGGTGTCACCGTTGGCAAGGGAAGTGTCGATCTCCTGGTTGGCAAACTGCTGATGATAGTAGGCAGCGCCAAATAACATGTTGTTGCGTATGCCGGTTCCCTCGGTATGCATCTTAAAGCCGAACTGATAGTACGTTCCACGCTCTAAGTGATAAGAGGCCGGATCGACGGATTGAAACAGGCCACCACCACCACCCATTTCCGGTGCGCGGAGAGCCTTCTGGAACCCGCCATACAGATTCAACCAGGGACGCGCCGCCACAGCGACATCCACCGACGGTTCAACGCCACTACGGTTCGCATTAGCGCCAGGGCAGGCATCCTGCACGTTGACGTTGCCCGTAACGCCGCCAAAGTTACCATACCGGCAAGTTGTGCTCAGAATAGCTCCTGGCCCAAGGGTGAAGTCCTGTTGGACGGCGCTGTAAAAGCCCGTGGTAAAACCAACATAGCGGATACCGGGCGTAATATGCAGAATCGGAACCGGGTGAATGTCATCCTGCAAAAAAATGGCAAAATCGCTCTGGTTGAAGTAGCTGGAACGGATCTTGCCCCCGACGTTCGCGACAGTCTTGGAACCACCCCATGCAGGACCATAAAAATTGTTCCGGGTGTTGTAAAGGGCGTGAATATAGTAGCCGCCGCCACTGACGGTATTCCACGGCAGGCTCTTGGTCAGCAGAAGCTTGTCGCCAATGGTATTGGTATAAGGACTATTATGTTCGTTCTGCTGCTGGTTGCCGGTAGGACTGGAAGCATCCTGAAAGACGTCGTTATAGCGGTCATGCGAGCGCGCAATGTGCATATACCAGGACAGGTTCTGCATGGATGTCGTGTTGTCCAGGCGCACATTTTCCCGACCGTAGATTAACCCCATCTGATTCACGTCGTATTTGTTATAGCTATTGAATGGCAAAGTGCTGAAGTAGCCTGAAGTCTGCTGGCTATAGACTGTGCCACCAGATTTCCCGGTCATCGTGATGTAAGGATTGGCGATGAGGGGGATCACCTGCGACCGATAGCCGCCTGCGTAGGCGTAATAGCCGCCTAGCTCCAAGCTATTGCCCTGAAATGTTTTCAGGGTCTTGGCAAGGACCGCCCAGTCCTTGCTGGGGTTCTTGAATCCATCTGGGGCCTCGCGGAAATCATCGCCCTTGCCCGCACCGCCGCCAAGTATAGTAGACCAGCCGTGAACTAGACCGGTGCTGGCGTTGGCCGCAAGGTCTTTTTGTTGATAGCTGCCATAGGTCGCTGTGACATTTGCGTGTGGTTTGGCAGTCGGCTGTATCGGAGTAAACTCCACCGAGCCACCAACATTGGTATACCAGCGATCCGCAGGATTGCCTGGGCCATAGGTGACATTGGTGTTCTGAATCAATTTATTTTCTGGAATGGTTGCAGACGGCCATAATTGTGTTGCTGGGTCGACGATTGGCACACCGTCAAAAGTAATGCCGAGCGCGCCCCCACCCGTGTAACCGCCGTACCCGCCCCAGCCCTGATTCAGTCCATTCAGTGTGATCGTGTACTTGGTCGCTCCGGTGTTGCCATAGCCTGTCACCAGAGCACCCGGGGCCGTAGCAATGATTTGCGCACCGCCTGCCACTGGTCCAACCATATCCATCTGTTTGCGATCGATCACGCGAATCGTCTGATTGGATTGAAGCACCTGCTGCTGGGACGGCTGCATAGTCACGCCCGGCAATTCACCTCCATGCACAACAACCGACTGCTGCATGGTTCCGACGGTCAACTTGGCATCGACGTTGAGTTTTTTTCCTGACTGTAAATAAACAGGCTGGGAAAATTCTTGAAAGCCAACTTTTGTCACCTTCAGGGTATAGCTCCCGGATTTGGAGACAGATACAAGATAACTTCCATCCTGTGCTGTCAAAACATTGGTCGCTCTCTGTGTGGTCGTGTTTGTGACCGTGACGAGTGCGTCTGGAATAACGTTCCCCTGAGAATCCAGGACAGTACCCGTGAGAGTGGCACCAGCTTGTTGTGCCTGCATAGAGATGCATCCAGCAAACATAAACATCAATCCACTAACAGCCAGTACGCAGCGCAACAGGTTCAAAATATTATGTCTCAATCACTCCTCCAAAAATTACGCGCAAATTTAGGTTGTTCGGCAAAAGTAGCGGCTGACTGTGAAGCTGGTGTTACATGAGGCAGATATGCGAGCCTGAGCAGCATTGCGTGCAGAGCTTCATGCCATCGAATAACTTCATAGCGTCGATCACTACCAACGAAAGACCTTGATTCCATTGCGCATTTGTATTTTTGTATAAGATCGAAAACTCTATATTTATGGCAGGGGCATTTGGCGAAGGATGCTTGCGTGGCTTTTGATATTCAGATTTTCTTAAGGTGTATTTCAGGTTTTCTTAAGGCTTTAAGAAGAAAGCATGACGGATGATTGATCAAGGTCTTGACCACTGGGCTCAGATGGCCGCAGTATGCGGTCCGATAGGTACTGGGAACTTGATCTGAAATACAGAGCTATGTAGTGGAACACTCTCCACAGTAAGTTCTGCCCTGTGTGCATCGGCGATCCATCGGGCAATTGCGAGACCCAGTCCGTTCCCAGCCTGCGTTTTTCTCTCCCGAAGATCGCCTTGATAATACCGCTCAAAGATATGCTGCCGCATATCCTCCGACATTCCGATGCCGGTATCGCGTACTGTCACTACGATCCCATGTTCCGTTCGCGAGACCGCGGCCCCAATTTCGCCGTGCTCCGGAGTGTATTTAATCGCATTATCTAAGAGAATTCCCAGCAGCCGTTGCAGAAGGAGCTCATCTCCTTCGATGTATATCGCTTCGTCCGGAAGGTGCCAGTCCAGCATGATTCCGCTGGATTCTGCTAGATCCTCGACCCGTCTGCAGCCATTGACCACAAGTTCACAGATATTAATTCGTTGAAAAGCCACCTCATGACTGAAGGTGTCGCTTCGGGCCAGGGAAAGGAGTGCATCCAGCAAGGTCGATGCCGTGCGGCATTCGGTGACAACTTTGTTTAAGTCTTCCCGATATTCTTCTTCACTATGATGCCGGTGGAGCGAAAGTTGAGCGGTAGCCAGAATCACTGTGATCGAAGTTCTCAGATCGTGTGACACATCAGCAGAAAATTTGCTGAGGCGTGAAACTGCAGTTTCAAGTCTACCCAGCAACTGGTTCCACGAGACAGCAAGATGTTGTATCTCGTCCTTGGCCGAAGGCACTGGCAATCGTGCTGATAAGTTGCCAATGCCAATGTTCACGGCCGCCTTCGTCATACGGTCCACTGATTTCAACGCATGCCGGCTTAGCAGATATCCGCTGATGGCGGCAAGACTCAATAATCCAGGCATAAGCAGCAGAAGCGCGTTGCGATAAATCCGCAGCATGTAGAATTCTTCATTCAGCGCACCGCCGATATAGAGACGCACTGGCTGTCCCTTCAGTAGTGTCTGATGACACATCACCATCGCAGGCTGGTGCTCCAATGTCTGAAAAAAGAAAACAGTATGAGAGCAATCTCTTGGTCTTACCGATATTAAGTCCGCTCTATTTATATCCAGTGGAAACAGTAAGCTTCCATCCAGATTGCGGATTTCAAATAAATTCCCTTCATGCGTGACGATGGCATAATTCTGAAGCTGTTCAGACAGTGGCAAAGGCGTACGTTCCGCCTTGTTCTCTTTAAGGAACTTGATCAACCGTTGCTCACGCCCCCGCAGGTGCGACTTCTTCCCCTGAAATAGGGCGAATCGTAAAGCTCCGAAGGAAAGTACCCCGAAGAACAGTAATCCTGCAAAGGTAACCAGCAGATACCATAGAGTAAGTTTGGCCCGAACAGAAAGATCGCGCATCCGCTCGATTCCTACTCCGCCACAAACATATAGCCCGTCCCGTGAATGGTTCGGATCAGTGTATGGCTATCGTCTTGCTTGTTTTCCAGTTTTGCTCGCAGCCCGTGAATATAAACATCCAGAGTATTTTCTTTCACATCCGCAAGGTATCCCCACCCGGCCTCAATTAATTGCTCGCGTGAAGTAACGAGGCCCGTGCGCTGCATCAATACTTCCAACAATTCAAACTGCTTGCGCGTAAGGTAGATATGTTTTCCTTGACGGATAGCAACTCTGCGGCTGCGATCCAGGGTGATATCTCCTGCATGGACAGTTATCGGCTCTGCCACAGGCTGCACACGTCTTGCGATTGCCGTCACACGCGCTAATAGAATTTCCAGAAGAAATGGCTTGACTAGATAATCATCCACGCCAAGATCGAACGCCCGCAAAATCTGCGGGACAGCATCCACAGCCGTCAATATTAAAACCGGGGTTTTGCAGCGACGGGCACGGACGTGCTCCAGAACAGAAAATCCATCCATGCCAGGCAAGTAGATATCGAGCAAAGCGGCGTCGTACTTTCCTGCAAGCATCCTGTCCGCCCCTTCACTTCCATTGTAGGAAATCGTGACTTGATGCCCATTTTCTGTCAGACCGCGATTGACGAGGCCCGCGATCCTTTTGTCATCCTCAATTACCAGGACATTCATAAGAGCTTATTCCAAGGTTATGAGGCTTTGTGCACCTAAAGATGAAAATCTGGGTAATTGTTTAGACCCCAAAGTGTGATTGCTCATCGGTATCGATCATCGAAGGGTACTTCCGGCTTCCAAGAAGCGGATATTAGGGAGAGAGATGGTTGAGAGACTATTGCAGCGCTTCCCTTGATTGTCTGCCGTATCTGGCGCATTCATTTAAGATGACTAGAAGTGGCGCGCCAAGAATCCCTTGAGACCTTTCCCCGGTTTGGGTCCTTAGGCCTGGTACAGACCGAGACAGGTGTAATTCTCTGTTTGGCCAATCACCAAATATCCTAAGCAGACAACAATTGCAGGCCAATATCCTTGAGGTTGTAATAGCCACCGAAGTCCACCATGGTGGCGGATTTTGTCTGGGGATTGGCGAGCCCTTCTTTTTGATGAGAGAAAATTTCGGTTTCCAGCGTCAGCTTCTTGCCGATGTTCCTCTGCACCATCCACCCGGCAAAGAGAAAATTCCGATACTGGCTCTGTGGAACGACCTGGTATCTTTTGCATAACTGCGCGCCATCGTCATTTGTGATGCCAGCCACTCACTTCGACGTAGAAGGCTTATCCCCGGCCTTCGAGGCGCTCAATGGGCTACGGGTTGATGTAGTTGTAACTTCAATACGCGTGTTTTTCACAAAAACTACGTTACGACCGCGGGCTATCCAAAGATCGTAGAAGGCGAGTACAGCTGCGTAAGCGCCGATACCGGCGGCAACGTTTCGGGAGCTTGCCACAATGCCGACAACCCGGCCGACGATTCCGAAACCATTAGAAGCAACTGCACTATGAGCGACCTGGCTTCCGTCATCATCGAAAGCACGGCTGGCGAGCAAGGTGAGTACCAGCGGTACGATCACACGATTCTGTGATTGTGGCTGCATCCCCCCTTCAGAGTCGAGCTGTAGGTTTTCCGACTTGTTGGAATCGGCGCCGGTGAGGGTGCCTTCGACAGGTTGAAGGAAGCCGCTCGGAAACTTCAATTCTTGAAAGTTAAATCGAAGCCTTCCCTGGCGTCCAAAAGAACGAGCCGGTTTTGCTTGTGTAATGACACCAATGAGCACGGAACCTTCCGGGACAGCAAGTGCATGATCCGCATTGAAAACTGGTTCGGTTACAACGGCTTGAAAGGTGTTGCCTGGTTTTTCGTTCGCGGAGCTGATGGTCTGCTTGAGATATGCTCGTAGCTGCCATGTCGTCTTTTGATCTCCCGGCACCTTTGCAGACGGCGTTCCATCTGAATTTTTCTGCTCCGTGGCCACTTGCTTGCTGCTCCTGGGTGTGCCCGGATGGCTTGCCGGACTGTTGCTCAGAAGATTGACCGGCTGAGTCAGTTCGACCATCCAAGAGGTTCCAGCTTCGATCCGTTCCGGATGATACGGCAGCTGTGTGTAAAGAAATTGAACCAACCGATCACCTCGACCCGGTGCGGTGATCTGAGCGGCGCTATCTTTCAACCGCTGTTTCTCTTGCGCTATCTGTCGCTTAACAAAAGATCCTTTGGCTTTACTCACAAGAGGTGAGAGCTGCAAAATTGGCGCACCGTTGGTAGCGTTACTACTCACAATCGGTTCGACAATTCCATCGGGAAGAAATAATTGATCGAATCGTACAACCGGGATGTGAAATGGCGTGAAATCTCCCCGAAAACGCGAGTGAATGCGGCGGCTTTTGTCTGAATTCAATTGGATAACATTGCCGCGAAGCACAGTGCCTGCCCGAATTGCAATCCGGTTGTCAACATAGACGGCATACAATAGGCGACCTTCCAGTAGTTCGCCAATTTTCATGGGAACGTGCTTGAGCAATTGGACTGATAATACTGTTGAGGAAGGAACCTGGATTGATTTCGTTTGGCCATGTAATGAATCTGGAAAAAATGCAACAAAAGAGACGAAAATCATAAAATACGCGGGGAAAATCTCCCAGACTGAGCAAGTTTTCTGAACAGCGTGAACTTTGGATCTCTTTAGAAGCTCCTGGAACCGATCTGGATGCGCCATGATCTCCAGCAGAGGATTTTTGACTGCTCTCATCCACATTCCAACAACGCCTCTATGATTGAAAATGAAATCAGTTAAATCTTAACTTATTAAGACTTTCTTGTCGTTCAATGGTAAGCTGCTCTCGTTACAGAAATAACGCTACCGATCTAAACCTAATGAGAAGCCTATGCCAACCAAACTGTTAAAAAGTGCACGGGTAAAGCAAAAGAAGCCACCTCTACCCACCGCAGCAGAGATGCGTCTGCTACAGATTCTCTGGGATCAGGAAGAAGCCACGGTCGAGGATGTAGTGAATGCCCACCCCGAAAAAGAGCGGCCTAACTACAAGACTACGCAGACGTTACTCCGCATTATGGAACAGAAAGGCTTCATTACCCATGAAAGTCGCGGCCGCGTCTTCGTCTTCCGGCCATTAACTTCCCGGAAGTCCATTGACCAATTGTCCGTACAGACATTGCTTTCGCGAAATTTCCGCGGATCAGCTGCTGGGTTGCTCATAAATTTATTGGAAGCAAAATCCGTTAAAAAGAAAGAGCTGGATGAGTTGGAAGCCTATCTCAAGGAGTATCGTAAAAAGAATGAGCTAGGGGATAGCAACCGCAAATAATGCAGGTATCCATGAATCCAGACATTCTGCTAAATATTGCAGCAGTATTTGTCAGCTTCCTTTTGAAGACGACGCTGGCATTCGGAGTATGCTGGGTCTTCAGTTGGCTAGCCAATTCACCAAACTCAAGATTCATGATCTGGCTGGGTTTTCTCTCCGCGTCTGCAGCCTATTGGCTGTGGTTGGCGAAGGACATTTTGGCAAACAGTTCCATGTCTGGGTCTGTGTCCTACGCCCCGGTTCAGCTCACGACTTCCACTGTGGGTGTCTGGAAGATTTCAAGTGCATGGGCATCCCCGCTCAGTATTACTTTCCGTTGTATGGGTATTTTTTATCTGCTGGTTGTAGCCTATTTGCTCTTCACCCATATAAAAAGGCAGCGGCATTTGAAATGGGTGCTCGGCTTCACCAGTAAGCCGCCGATCCAGGTCGCGGAAATGTTCCAGCCACTTGCGAAGAATCTCCATGTCAGCCGGTCAAGGTTGCTGGTACTGTCGGGCGCAACCTCTCCTGCAACGTTCGGCTGGCTTCGACCTGTCATTCTGCTGCCGGATCTTTGCCTGGAACAAGATCCCTGCGAGTTGGAAGATATCCTGCGCCATGAACTGCACCACGTTCGACGGTGGGATTTTGTCTCGAACGGATTTGCTGTCGTATGCCGTGCTCTCCTCTTCTTTCATCCTGCGTCCTGGTACGCAGTCCGAAAGATCCAATTCGAGCGTGAGCTTGCGTGCGATCTTGCCGTGGTCTCAAACTCTCCCACGAGACGAGCCAGTTATGCGGAGTGTCTCATCCACTTTGCGCAACAAAACCTTTCGCAAAACCCTAAAGCCTGGGGCATCGATTTTGCAGCATCTTCTGAACATTTGAAAGCTCGTGTTCATTCAATTCTGGCTGACTCAAAGAGGTCTTCCGGCTGGATACTCTGCTTGCGTACAGCTTGTGGATTGGCTCTGCTTATGGTTTTTCTCAGCGCAGCGCCTTCCCTGGCAGTCCTTTTTTCCTACACGCAACAAAAGATATCGCGGCCGTTTCCGCCGGCAGTTCGCACTTCTTACTCAACTGTGACAAAGAAAGCAAAAGTAGTCAGAAAATTTCGGTGGGCGCCACAACCAGCCATAACAAGTAAGGACACAATCACGGCCAGTATGAGGCTACCAGAAGCTGTTCCGCCCATGCAATCTGTGACGAATCCACCAACGTACTCCAAGGTTAAACGCACTTCTCCTGTACTCAGTGCCGCCGATCCTGAACTGCTTCACCGATCAGCCGCTGGAAATTCTTCTGTTTCCCATGGAGAGCAACAATCCGTGACTTTTATCAATCCGGACACCGCAAGTCAGAATGTCCAGAGCGGGCATTACAATACGGCCCGTGCCCTGCAACAATCAGTTCTTCTAGCCGCCGGTGTATATAAGCAATTGTCTAGCGTGAAAGCTCACTAATATCTGGTAACCGCTTGTCGGTATGCGGGTGTTGTTCTTTATCGAGCTAAGAAAGTATGTCTATGGTGGGCGCGATATACGTAATGGCCTACCAACCATCCAACTGCGCTTCCTATAAGAACATCAGTTGGAAAATGCTGCTGGCCTAATACTCTTGTGACGCTCACGCCCGTTGCAAGTGAATAAACTCCCAGTTGAGTCCAACGAGAAGGATACTCGTCCGCTATCAGGGCTGCAGTCGCCCAGGCTAGGACACTGTGAGAAGACGGCAGAGAGGAGTCAACGCCGGCGCTCTTCTGGAAGAACAGTCCATGGGCATTGTCTTGGGAAGGTCTCTCGTGCCAGAAAATAAGTTTCATTCCTTGCTCTACAACAACTCCATCCACAAGTGCTTCGCCTCCCAGAATGCCAGTTTCACTAGCATGTGCATCATCTTTGAAATGCCCAAATCCATACAAGGCAACCGGAGCAGCAACGAAGCCGCCTATTAGCACGTTGGAAGCATTCACATTTGCCTGATTAAAGCTCGTGTCGTGAGTGACGATGGAAGCCATCATGTGATGGTCAGTCGCGATGGTGACGCCCGTTGCCGCAGCAAGAGGCAGCAGCCACTTGAGATCGTGTGTCCGGATACGAATCGGACTGGTCCATATCTTCTCCTGATCCTTCAGTATGTGGATGGGAGTATTCCGGAGTGTGACCGTGTTGTTACTCTGTGCTTGCGGCGAAGGTGCATCCGGCAACGAAGGAGCGCTTTGCTGCAAAATTGGATGAAGATCAAGGGTCGGCTGTATCTGGGCGCTCGCAGAGACACTGAAAGCTATCAGGAATAAATAGGAACAGAAGCAGATACCAGCACTCCATTGCATGGGCGTTCCTTTTGTTGAGAGTTATTGAAGCGATCGCGCTTACAGCTTGAAAATTCTTGCAATCAAGTTAGAAAAATAGATAAATGACGCTGATTCCGATGAGAAACATTGCCATCAGCACGCCCACGGTATAGAGCAAGTACCGAACGGGATAGTCTTCTTCTTCTTCTTTCACATCTTCCCCTCCAATAAAAGTCACTTCGCCGCAATCGGCGACACTGTGCCCACGAGGACCAGGTAAATTTCCACTTCTTTACTGACGCGCAACACAAAGGTGCTGGGATCTTTCAGCCCCCATTCCACGTAAGGAACCAAGAATTGCGCCTTTGCGATGCAGTGGAGACCGTCCAGGTGGATTTGTATGGGGACGATGAGTTCATGAGAAATTCCATGGAGCATAAAGGTTCCTGCAACCTGAACATTTGAATCTCCGACGGTCGAGATAGTTCCCTGTAGGCGCTCGGGGCTGAACGAGGCAACTCCAAACTCCGGAGCATCGAGAATATCTTTGCTCATGCGATTGTCACGGATTGTATTTCCGCTGTTGCCGCTTCCGGTTGCAACTAGGATTTCTCCGGAAATCAGCCCAGAGCTTCGATCAAACTCTACACTGCCGCTTTGGAGATGAAATGTCCCATGCACGGTATGAAGCACATCGCCAAGAGTGAACGCTATCAGGCTTTGCTGGGGAGAGATCGTAAAGGTTTCGTTTTGTGCATGTGCGCCGAAAACACAAAAAATGGCCAACAAAAAAGTAAGACCAGGACTCATCCAACCATGGAATCGCAATTTCAAGCAAAGAACTCCTACTAAACCAGCAATTGAAATCCAACATTGAGAATACCTGCGCGTCCCCAAACTGTTAGTGGAGCCACTCCCACATGGACCGAAAGCATCTGCGCGAACAATTGTGGATTGTGGTGAAGCGAAGACAAGGTTTTGCGTCGTAACATGTCAAACCGATCCATCAAAAGCATGGACTGTGACATAAAGGTCGGTACACGCCGAATCTGGCGATGTGCCCGCTCGTAAAGAGTAAGGTCACCTTGCTTCAACGCTGCGCTCAAAGCACGCGCCTGTAAGAATGAAAGGGCTAGACCTTCGCCAACAATGGCATCAACGGAACCAGATGCATCTCCAATGAGAGCAGTATGGTCATTGCAGACACGGTCGTACGTACGTCCGGCAGTTAGCGAACCTCGCTCGGAACTGCTGCGTTCTGCTTTGCACAAACGCAATGCGAGTTCCGGGAACAGTGGGAACACGTCTGTAATCGAGGAAAAGCATTCCCGCGACATCAATACAACACAGACTTCCTGCTCACTGATTGGAGTAACGTATGCCTGGCCGCGCGAGGACCAGTGGATCTCCATGAACCTACTCCATGGTGAGACTTTGAAATGTTGCCGAATGCCGATGCGCCGGCTCAAACGCTTTCCCGATTCAAGATTGGCCCATTTGCGAATGCGGGAGTGCATTCCGTCTGCGCCGACGATCCAGCGAGAGCGAATTTGTTTTTGTCCAGCCTGGACCACATGCTCCTGTACGCCCAAAACCTGTGTCGCCCAGTGGAACTGGACGCCTAATCTGGCAGCATGTTGGTGCAGGAAGTCATGCAGTAACATGCGCCGAATACCGCGACCCACTCCTTGAGGAAAGTAGGCCTCGACTGACTGCTCTTTATCTACGAATCGAATTCCGTGAAATGTCCCCGTCTCGCAATTATCGAGAGTGATGCCCAGCGCCTCCAAGGCAGCCAGACTGTCGGGCATTAGCCCTTCTCCGCAGGCCTTGTCAATCGGGGGTTTGAAACAGTCTGCAACGATTACCGCGAAACCCTGCTGTCGAGCAGCGATGGCAGCCGCCAGCCCAGCTGGGCCACCACCACAAATAAAAACGTCTGTATCGTACATGGCCAGAGTACCTACTTGAAAAGCAGAGTCCGTTCTAATCGAAATATGGAACCCATTGCAGTCAACACGTGTTGCTGTCAGAGGCTTTTTTTTGCGCACAAAATGACGATCGTTGATCTTCACCTTGCGACGAAGCAATCAGGGCGCGTCGGATGAGATTCAATACGCCTGCACAAGACTTACTGGAAAACAGCATGTCCCCAGCATTTAACCGACGGACAGCGTGACTTGGATATTTTGAAAGCATCGAAAGTATAGATACCGCAAGACGAGTGATCTGGCTTTCAAGCGGAATGCTTAGATAAGTCTTAAATTATTAAGACTCATCTTGTCAAACCATGTAAAGTAATCGTTCTTACTTTGACGGGCCACGAGCACAAGACGTGTCACGGTTCACGGTTTGTACTTGACATAATATCTTAAGACATTAAGACTAAACATAGCTTATTCTCGCGCGCTCAGAAGCAAAGGTAGGGCAGGTCCAATGGTTCAGAATTTGGTTTCCCATGGCATCGACATGAATTCTATGGAATTTTCTGAGAAGGAACTCTATGCCCGTCACGTCAATCCGATCTGGGTCAGGCTCTTAGATGTGCTTGGGATGAATGTTCCATATACGCGATCCAGCGGTGCGGAGCTGTACACCCAGGATGGCCGAACCATACTCGACTGCCTGTCGGGATATTGCGTCCACAATGCCGGTCATAATCATCCGCACATCGTTGCTAACGTAGTAACGGAACTGCAGAGCCAGAGTCCTGTGATGCTGCAAAGCAACGTGGTGGAGAGTGCCGGCAAGCTAGCTTACATATTGTGCCAGCACGCCGGTGGCAAGGTTTCAAAGGCATTTTTTTGTAGCTCTGGCAGCGAGGGTATTGAGGCGGTTATCAAATTTTCCCGGGCACATACGGGACGTCGCGACATTGTGTATGCCTCGGGTGCATTTCATGGACTGACTTGCGGTGCACTGTCTCTCATGGGAGATAATTTCTGGCGCGAAGGCTTCGGGCCGATGCTTAGAGATACCCATGAAGTACCCTTCGGAGATCTGAAAGCGCTGGAGAAGGTTCTGACCGAGTACAAGGTTGCGGCCGTCGTGCTGGAGCCTATTCAGGCGGAAGCCGGAATCATCGTGCCAACCTCCAAATATCTTGGCGATGTCCAGCAACTCTGTCGCAAACATGGTGCCATGTTCGTGTTAGATGAAGTGCAAACGGGCATGGGACGCACTGGCACATTCTTCGCGGCGCAGCGGTACGGTGTTCAGCCGGACATGATTGTCCTGGCAAAGGCTCTTAGTGGCGGTCTTGTTCCGTGTGGCGCCGTGCTGATGACTGACAATATCTATAACTCGGTCTTCCACTCGCTGCGGAGGGCCTTCATCCATACTTCGACCTTTAGTGAAAATTCAATCGCCATGCGCGCGGCACTCGCCACGATTGAAGTCCTGAATCGTGAGCGACTTCCCGAGCGATCCGATAGTCTAGGAACCGAACTGCGCGATGGTTTGCGCAAGGTACTCGCTCCCTACGAGATGGTAAAAGAAGTACGTGGGGAAGGATTGCTTTGCGGAATCGAGTTCCAGACGCCGCGTAGCATCTCGATGAGAATTTCCTTCGAGGCATTTAAGGCAATTCACCCCGGATTGTTCGGGCAGATGATCGTCATGCGCCTCTTCAAAGATAAAAACATTCTTACCCAGATATGCGGAAACAATTTTATGGTGCTGAAAGTCGCGCCACCTCTCGTCATCTCTGAGCGGCAAATGAACAGTTGCATCGAAGCCATTCGCGATGTGATCGAAACTATGCATTCATCAGGAGCATTTTGGTCGGATGCCCTCAAGTTGGGACGCAGAGCTATGTCGGCTTAGAGCAAGCCAGATTTGAATATTTCGGACAAAAAAGTTTAAGAGTTGGTCCTTGGAACCCTGTCTGGAGAGAAGGGCCTGGCAGAATCGTATGGAACAAAAGCGAATAATTCCGGAACCGCTGAGTGCATGAGATTGCTATGCGTAGTGAGGAATCCTTATATCCAGCGAGGATAAGCTGCATTCCGTTAACTTTTCCGTATGGAAGTGTACGCAATCTACGATCGGATACTTGGTAACCTGAGCTATTCTTGTTCGACATTTTAGTAAATAAGCCTGCTTCCAAATACACGGAACATTCATGCCGCACGCTATATAGTCAGAAGATTGTTTCGCAGTTTATGCCGTGTAGATGTCCGCTCATCCATGCAATTAAAAATAGGCAATTAGATAATCTGCATGCAATGGAAAATTCCAGAACTAATAAACTATCGCGCGATATTTTTATATTAAAGACAGGGTTGGACAAAATATTGATTGCTAAGCCAAGAAAATCCTAGGGTAACGCGAGTGCCAAATCATACAAAAATTATTGTACGAAGGCTGGATCGATAACATTCTTGACAGTCTGTTTAAACTCATTCCACTTGCAAGAATATTCTCTATCTTGAGTGCTGCAACCGGGTAAAAATATATTGGCCCTGACAGGTGGCCTGTCTAGACTTAAGGGCACAAGTGTTCGCATTTGCTCAAGTGTCTGGCTTTCATAATATGCACGTACAAAATAGATACCCCTTTCTTTGCTGCTCCACACTTCAAATACAAGCGCTCCTCCTGGAGGAGTAGCATCCTGCCGTCCATCGACAAGCCAGGAAAGTCCAAGGAGGCCGGCAACATTCGCAATATTCGTGTCGTGTCCGATCAAAAAAACCACCTTATCGCCAGGTTTACCCAGTGCTCCTGCAACATCCTTTTGTTCGACCGCTTGCTCCATGGTTGCGAGGATGTGACTCATGATGTTGGAGGCCTGTACCCGTGCGATGTAGGGAGTTTGATCGAGCAGGCCGGCGTGAGCTGTATGAATCACCAGGATCTGGTTCAATGTGGCAGCATCCAGCCTTCCCCATCCCACATTTTGGTCTGACATTCCGTCGGTATATTCAAGAAGCATATCTTCGGCAATTGTTGATGCAACGCTAAGCGGCCCCTGGAGATCCACAAGATGATCTCCGGTTCCCGGACCAATCGACGACTTCAGGCTGAACAGCGATTTATTTGCAAGCGTACCTTCCGGCGGACACCTTACCTCGGAGCTGCAGTTCAATAAAACCTTTTCCATCTCTATCAGGCTAGACCGGTATGCTTCCACTAGCCCTGCCGGGTTATCACCAATTCGACCTGAAACCGCGGCTGCAGCAAACGCATGATCCGGGTGTCCAACGTGCGCTGCGAGTGGGTGAAACAGTGGATTGGGAGTACTGCGAGGGAGGGCCTGCACTTCCACGGAGCAGTCAGGAAACATCCCTGTGGCAAGTGCGCGCCCCGTTGCAACCGTACGTTGATCTGAGTCGGCAATAAAAGAAACGTGCCGCGTATCCGCGCATCCCTTTGCAAACAAAAGCCTCTGTTGTACAAAGTACGCTCGATCATAGCCACCAAAAATAGTCATCAACTGGCTACCCCGCGCTGTTAAATGACCGGGTGGGACATCCCATTGTGGCCATGGTTCCGCGGAATATAAATTCAATTTCCCCACCTTCCCGGTTGGGGAGCGCACGCCGTGGCGGCTTAAAATTATGACAAATTTTAGCTGGCTGGTTTGAGTCTGGCCGGTTTGCGCCCATCCCATTAGTGGATGATATGGAAGCAGCAGGACGATAAAAACCTGGGCGGCAGCCGTAATCCATTTGACCAATCGTTTCCTCGTTTCCGATTGCTTGATTCAAAGAATGACTACTTTGCTTCCCCGGAATTCGTCGCATACACACGGATTTGTGCAGGTTCGCTTGCCGATCCTGGGACACCTACATAGAGCGCATTCCGCGATGGCACAAAGAGCCCGGTTTTAGCGCCGCTTTCGGTGTGTATCGACCCCAGGGAACGAAGATGTTTGCCTGAATCGATTGCATAGACATCGACCGCACCGGCTCCGGTGATGACATACACGCGATGAAGGTTTGCATCGTAAAAAAGATCGTCGGCATCCGCATGCACAGGCAGACGTGCAATCTCTTTGCCTGTATTCGCATCCAGCGCCAGCAGCACTGCTGGCTTGCGGCAGGCTACAAATAACACCTGCTGTTCGGCCTCGTATGCCATGGGAACGTTATCGGAGACACCGGTCAGTTTCCACGTTGCATCGATTATGTGAGTTTTTCCGTTGATGACTGCTACCTGTGCTGCGTCTGCGATATTTGTGAAGATTCGTTGGCCCTGCACATCGAGATCGAGTGCCTCTGGATGTGCAGCTACAGGCAGATCTGCAGTCAAAGCGAAATCTTTCGTATTGACGATTGCGATACGCGCCGGGTTCGCTGCGTTGCTACCACCATGTCCGACATAGAGCATTTTGTTTTTGGGGTTGTAGACCATGTCATCTGCATCATCCGAGAGCTTCAATGTCCCTGTAGTGTGCAATGGAGAGCCCTGATAAACCTTGAGTTGCGCAAGAGTGCCATCGGCAACATATAGACGATGTGTCTCCGGAACCCACGCCAGACCATGCGGCTTGCCAAGCCCTGTGATTGTCTGCAGCACCTTGCCCGCCTTGAGATCGACCACCTCCACAGTATGATTTCCGGCAACCGCAGCAAATAACGTATCTGTCGTAAGGTCGATGGAGAAATGGTCAAACTTTCCTGTCACCCCAGGCAATGCAATGGTCTGCTGCAACTTCAGCGGAGGATCCGTTTGCGCTCGAGCGGCAAAGCCGCACAGAAAAGATAGAACGATAGCCGTGGCAATCTTAGTCATTCAGTTTCTTTCTTAGTGCCTGGATTTCTGGCCGACAGCCTTCCCGGGCACGTTGAGATGTTGCGAGCTTCCGTTATCACCCTTATGAACCTCGGTAGAGAAAGGGCTGGAGAATCGCTCCCGGCACAACATCCGCTCACCGCAGCCAGTGGGGAGTCCAGCGAACACCGCCAGTGTAGGTTGGCTTGTAATATTCGCGTTGGACCATGTATTGCGGACTTCCGTTAAAGAAACCGAACACGGCATTGTTCATGTTCAGCCCCGAAGCGATGACGGTGAAGCCTTTGCCAACGTAATAACTCGCCTGCGCATCCACCTGGGTGTGCGAATAGAAGTAGTTATCACCGAACGGGCCCGTAACCCCGTACTGCACAGCTCCCGGCCCTTCATTCTGGTACTGATACACGTAGATATTTTGGCCATTATGCGTAATGCCTACCGTAACGAGCGCGTTTTTCGTCGCATAGGAAGGGGCTATATTCCAGGAATATGGGGCCTGCCCGACGAGAGCCGGATCGTCCGTACGGCCCACTATGTTGTAGTTCTTCGAATTTGTATACGTAAAGTTCGCATTCATCCTAGCTCCGGCCAGAACACCAGGCAGGAAATCCAAATGCTGTTGGTAGGCGAATTCGACCCCTTGGACATAGGCATGATCTCCATTGACTTCCTGAAATACCAAATCCCCTGCATAGGACCCTGACAACGGAGAACCAGTTTTGGGAATGATGGACTGCTGCGCATAAATGGGCAGGGTTATCTGTTTATAGAAATAACCTCCCTGAATCATTCCGACCGATCTGAGATATCTCTCATACAGCAAGTCATAGTCATTTGCATGCTCTGCTGCCAGCGCCGGATTTCCAATATTGATGGTGTAGGGCGTTGTGGACTGGTCCTCAGTGATGTAGGGCACCAGTTGATATGGATCGGGTCGCGAAATACCGCGGCCATACACGGCGCGTATGTCCGAATCCTGATCGATGTTATATCGCAGCTGTACGCTAGGTAATGGGTTCACATAAGATCCGCTGCCGTGCTGCGGTGTCGTGGAAACATAGTTCCCGTTCGCATCATTCACGACGAGATAGCCGGTGTTCGATGTGTTCGTGGCCTCGATGCGAAGCCCCGTTTGCAGATGGATGCGGCTACCCAGCTCGACCGTGTTCATAAGGTATCCGGCGGAAACTCTTTCCTGCAGGTTGTAATTGGCGGCGTCCGACTGAAGATGACTTGTGCCCTCATCCAATGTGAAGTTGCCGGGGTTGGCGGCAAGATCGCTGGTAATCAGGTCAAAGTTGGTCACCGGCCCGAGGACGTAGCTACCGCCATAGAAATGGGGATTGGTGAATGTCCCAAGGTACTTGCTCATGGGCGTACCGAGGTTTGAGTCGTACTCCGGCGAATATGCGTCCTGTCCCTTGTGTTCGTTGCGGAACTGGCCGCCAAACTCAAAGGTTGAAGCGTGCGTGCCTATATGGAAGTTAATCCCCATGGCTCCGTTGGCCTGCAGATTGAGCTGCGTTGCCTGCCCAGACGTCAGGTCAATCGTATCGAGCGTATACAAGCTGGGGTCGAAGACAGGATTGCCCGCCACAGCGCAGGTGAACTGCGGACGGTACTGGCTAACAGTAGTGGCAGCGTCATAGCCGCAGTCTCCCCCTGCGTGCGTCGTAAAGGCCGCACCTGGATTGCCAGCCGCACCGCCAAAGCGTGAGTGCGCAAAGGCAACTTGATAATTGACGTAGGAGTGGTCGAAGACCTGGTGGCCGCCCATGGCAAGGTCCGCGATCTGCAGATTCGGACGGCGAATACTCGTATGATAAGAAGCCTTGCCTGTCTTCAACTGGTAGGCATATTTTTGCCCATAATCTCTAAAGTTCGAGAACAAGCCATGAATGTATAGATCGGAGTTTTCCGCGAGCTTGTAATCCAGACTACCGGCGAACCCATACCGTGTGCGGTCATACAGATATTGCTGGATGTACAGACTGTCAAAGGTCTTATTTCCATTCGCGTCCAGATCTGGGACTGGCTCAACGTCATCGATTCCGCGGCCGTTATAGTCATAGCTGTAACCAAGCATCAAGCCAAGTCGCTTGCCGCTGGTGCCGTTGATATGAGAACCGAAACGGTCCCCGGCCGTCGCGTTGATTAGAAATGTATTTCGCCCATTGTCGATCGGTGTGTGGCCACCCATCCCTTCGATGGAAAGCGTGGGTTGGTCACTTGTCGCCTGCTTGATTCTCAAGTCAACCGATCCACCGATTGCATCTCCATCCTGATTGGCAGAAAGCGTTTTATTAATCGCGATGGAGCCCACCAATCCGGCCGGGATGGTGTCGAGATCAACCTGCCGGACTTCCGGATCGGGACCGGGCACGATGACGCCGTCGATCGTAGTGTTGCTCAGTCGAGGCTCCGTGCCTCGAATCTGCACATACTGCGCTTCCCCCTCGTTGCGTTGCAACGTAACACCGGGAAGGCGACCCAAGGCGTCGGCGACGTTTGCATTGGGCAGGCTCATGATGGTGGGCGCCGTCATCACATTCAGAATGTTTGCAGACGTTTTTTGCTCATTGAGCGCCATGGCATCTCCGTCTTGACCGCCATATACGGTGACCTTCTGGCTATTCTTGCTAACCGTCAATATGGAATCGATTGTCGTTGTCTGATCTGCGGTAACCGTCACATTCGATGTTGCGGTGGTAAAACCAACGTAAGATACCGAGACGGAATATGTACCTGGAGTTATGTCGGTAATGACGAACTCGCCCTGGCCGTTGCTCACTGCAGTGGCTCCGCCAGGCTGTAATGTGATTTGCGCTCCGGACAAAACGGCACCGGTGGAATCCTTTGCGGTGCCGCTGATGGTCCCCGTGTCAGTTTTTAAGGCATTCAAAGAAATCGAGACGGACAAAACCGGCAGCAGCAGGAACGGGAAGATTCGGCGTTTCAGCAACATAATTCTCCTTACGCGGCTTCATATCGCAGTTCCCGGGGCTGGACTGCAGTAGGGATATTTCGGAGATTAGCTGCCTGCTTTAAAGGTTCGTTAACGATCCGGTGAAAGTTTCCTAAGATTGGAAAATGCCTGTGTCCGTTCTTCAATTCCTGTGCTGGAATGGAGGGAGAAGCAACACAAAAATTCTTTATGCATGACCCGGCCGCTAAATGTACCAACCCATGAGAATACTTGTTGTCGAAGATGAGCCTCGCATGCAGGAGCTATTGCGCAAGGGGCTGCAGGAACACGGCCATACGGTGATGACGACTGGAGATGGAACGCTGGCCGCGGAACTGGCGCTCGAGCATACCTTCGACGTGATTGTGCTTGATATCGGTTTGCCGGGGATGAATGGATATGAAGTGGCGCAGATTTTGCGCACGAGGAATAATCGTGCATTGATCCTGATGCTGACAGCCTTCGATCAGGAAGAGGATGTTGTTCACGGTCTAAATCTTGGAGCTGACGACTACCTTAAGAAGCCATTTTCTTTTTCAGAACTGTTGGCGCGTGTCCGCTCTCTGACGCGGCCAGTTGTGGATTTGCCTCCAACATTGCTTCAGATGGAAAATCTGATTGTCGATTTGACGCTGCACACAGTTCATCGTGAAGGAAAACTTGTTCCTGTTACGCGAACAGAATTCCTGCTTCTCCAGTACTTGATGGAGCATTCTCCTCACATAGTTCCAAGGAAGGCGCTCATGGAAAGCATCTGGGGAGTGGAGCGGGACGCAGGCAGGGGAACTTTGGACACACTGATGAATGGCTTGCGCAATAAAATAGACGTGCCTTTTCAACATCCTTTCATACATACCGTACGAGGGGCTGGATACTATGTGGGAAAGAAGCTACTAGAAAAATGAGCTGCGGAGGACTGACTGTATGAAGCAATTGCCGATCCGCCTCCGGCTCACGTTATGGTATTTTGCAGTTTTTTCCTGTGCTGGAATCGTACTTTGTGTCGTTTCGTGGTTTCTCTTGCAACAAAGCCTGAAAACTGTTGCGTTGTATGAAATGGGTGAGCGCATCGATGATGTACACAATATCCTGAATGCGCAACCACAAAATATCACACTCGATTCGCTGCGAGAGCAATTCTCCGGCTACAACGCACGCGACGATGGCAAGTGGCTGCAGATTTTAGATCAGAATGGAAATTGGTTATTCCGTTCTGAGCGAATAAAATCGATTCAGCCGACGCTACCCCTCCCCCAGACAATTCGTGACCGCGACACAATCACAAAATTCGCATATGCAACCCGGCACCACCCCGAGCGCTCCGGCATAGCTTTGATTCGCACAATTACTGTCCATGGACGTCTCTATTCTGTCCAGACTGGACTGTCCCAGAGTACATCCGCCGCCCTTCTGGA
Source organism: Acidobacteriaceae bacterium (assembly GCA_036267255.1). Classification (GTDB taxonomy): domain Bacteria; phylum Acidobacteriota; class Terriglobia; order Terriglobales; family Acidobacteriaceae; genus DATAWK01. Next base: position 480,588 of record DATAWK010000041.1, read on the forward strand.
GACGTTCGCCCGCGATCTTGTTCTGCTAACTCCCGGACTTCTGTTTCTGGCAGCGATTCTCGGCTACTGGATGAGCCGCAAAGCATTGAGCCCTATCGCAGAACTTGCACTGCGAGCGCGTCAGATCAGTGATAAGAGTCTGAATTTACGCCTTCCTGTTTCGGATACAAACGACGAAGTATCCCATCTTTCTGAGACCCTGAATCAGATGCTGGCGAGGATTGATTCGGGCGTCCGTAGCATACGGGAATTTACAGCCAATGCCGCCCACGAACTTCGCACGCCCCTCGCGCTGATTCGCACAGAGGTTGAGGTCATTTTGTCCTTCCCGCGCAGCAAAGACGAATATCGGGAATCGTATGCAAATGTGCAACAAGAAACTATACGAATGACCCGCTTAATAGACGATTTACTCATGCTTGCACGCACGGACGCAGGCGTTGAAACGCTCCATTTGGAAGCAATTAATGTTACTCAATTCGTGCACCAAATAGGCAGGAAATGGGGCGCATTAATGCAGCAGTCGTTGCTGGAGTTTGATATAGAAGTTCTCTGCACGACTGCTTATATTGCTGGCGATCTCATTAGCTTGCAGCGATTAATGCATATTCTTCTCGAAAATGCTTGTCGGTGTACTCCAGCCGGGGGCTCGATCAAGCTCCGCGCGTTCGTGGAGAATGAGAACATCGTCCTAGAGGTTAGCGATACTGGAATTGGAATTGCGGCTGAACATTTACCCCGCATCTTTGAACGATTCTACCGTGTAGATCAGGCCCGCAGTCGTCAACTGGGTGGCTCTGGGCTCGGGCTTGCACTTGCGAAATTGATTGCTGCTCATCACAGAGCGACTCTAACAGTAGCGAGTGATGTCGGGGCCGGAACGCGCTTTCGTCTGACGATAGAACAGCAAAAAAATGTAGATGCATATCTCCAGGAAAATTGTTCTGTCTTAAGTGAGAAAGCATATACGGCTTTCTAAATTCAGGCACGCCTGATTCATTTCAGAGTCAATTTGTGACCAGCTCCCCTAAATCCATACATAGCTTGTCTTACTTCACAGCAGCGCAGTCACGTGCCTTCCATCGTCTGCGCATTAGTATTGTGGATATGCAAGCGTCGTCGAGTAACAGCCCTCTGCCGTCATTCACCAGATAGCGCGACGCTCTGGGTTTCAAGGCTTTAATTTGCGTGTCTGATTGTTTTTCTACATTTCCTTGTACCTCCCCAGACCCCAAATTACTTCCCGATGCAGAAAGTGAAAATTGCACGAATCTCATTTATTTATATGGGTGAAAGAAAATTGGTCCGCGCTGGAGACATATCGGAGACATAAACTGCCTTTGTACTCCCCGCTTGACGGTTCGGAAACATCGATAGCAAGCGGGGGGCATCCAGCAAGCCCACGGCCGGACGCATTGAGCACGCCGTGTTGGCGCGCCGGTACCCAATTTGCACACAGCTCTGAGGATCGAGCGGTGAGAGGCAGAAGGGGCTTGGAAAACTAACTTTAGCACCCCGCATTGACTTGAAAAACCGGGCGCAGTTTCAGTTGTCCGGCCCCTTGCCGCTGCCTGGAGGCCCAGACGGATTTTGGCCTCTCGATCAAATCTAATTTTGAGAAGGCGGCGCAGAGTTTGGTCGCGTCAGAAAATGTAGCGTTAGTTAATTCCGCGACGAGGCGGTGAAATAGGAAAATGAAGAACCAGCCGGAAGCGACTGCGGATGCCCTACATTTCATTGCACGACGCTTACCCGTTTTCTTGAGCTCGGTTGAGGGCGTCGACTAAGTTCAACGTGGTAGATGACGCACGTGAGGGGGTGAGCTCGCTTAGTTCACGTAGTGTTGAATCCCTCAAATCATTTCTTCCGCAATCAAGGACCAACATGGCTCGAAGATGTGCAAGACCGAGTCGCACCTCCACCGGCCTCGCCTCTAGCGATCGCCCAGAAGCCAAACACGAAAAGCGCAGATTGAGCTTCTTTATTCTGCCAGAAGTCACTGGCGCTGGTATGTGTTGAGATTAGGACTTGGTTGCTACGTCGAAGAATTCTTTGCTTCGTGCACCAATTATCACCTCGATCGCGACACGTGCAGCTCTGTAGACAGTTTCGTAGTGCTCGGAAAATGCAAACACTCTCACGAAGTAACGATGGGCCTGATAGGCTTCGATCCATCGCTCGATTGGGAACATCTTGCCAACAGTAACGCCTGAGGGGCTCTTGCCCAAAACGTCGTTCAGGCCGTCGATTGTCGGAGGAACAGGCACGTCAAACCAAACACCTGCGACCAAGAGCGCCTCTTTCGGCGAGGCCGCGATGGATGGGTTGATCTTCAATATCTCTTCCCCAATTCGAGACTCAAACGCTTCTATTACCTCATCCCTCCTGCTCTTGGTCTGGTCGTCTTTACTCTTCTTGTCCTGAAGCGATTCGAGAAATTTTCTGACCAAATCGCCATCGGCATGTGTCGAGAAGTTCCCAATCGTGAAGACCACGCGAGGTAAAAGGCGGTTCTGAATACGATAGCTGTATTGCGCAATCAAAGCGCTCGCAGAGCCAAGAAAGTCTGACCCATCGAGAGCGGAATCCGTCATCGACATAAATCTTTTCAATAGGTCTTTGTCGTCTTCGCCCTCGGCCCGCCAGAACTCCACCTTTTCTCGCAAGAGTTTTACAAGCAGCCCCTCGGCCGAAAGCACCTTCTGGTGATGATAGATGTAGCTGAACAACATGAGCTTGCAAATAATAATCTGCTCCATAGTGCTCATTGCCAGCTTTGGAAGTCGAAGCCGATAGCCATCGTAGTAGGGAAATTCTTGCGGAGGTATCGGTTGTTTCCTTTCGGGAACCGTTCCCGCAGCACGGTAGAGTTCCTCTAGGTAACTCTGACCGTCGGTAAGAATTTCTTGACCGAGATAAACAGTGTATAGGTAACGCTCTAGATCGTACTTCAGTGGCAGCCCAGCTGCCCCGGCATCCCGAAGAAGATAATCTAGCTTGTCGGCATCAAATGCCGAGGAAACGATGTCACCCAAGAACTGCAGATAGGGATGCCTCGCCCGACCGATAATCATCAGCGCGACGTTGCGGAGATTAATCTTGCCTCGGAATTCTTCTTTGCGGGTCGGATCTAACTTCGCCTCAGCGCGATTGAGCAACTCTGCAACCGACGGGGTTAGAGCATAGCAAAATGATAGGACCTCACCCACGCCCTTCTTCCGGCCAGCGAGCCTAGTCAATTCTTCGCTTGCACTCCTCAGAAGCCCTATCTCCGAATACACCCTTTCGGACGCATGACTATGAATACTGTGACCTACATCGTGTAGTAACGCCGCAAGACGCAGTTCTTGCCTAAGGGCGGCTAAATCCTCTTGGGTGTCTGTATTCGGATCTATCGATTCGAGTAAAGCGTAAAGGTCCGAGGCAGAGTTTTGTTGCAGAGAGTCAAATATTCTGGAAGCAACCGTGAGCACCCCGAGAGAGTGCTCGAATCGGCTGTGTCGTGCGCAGGGATAGACGTAATAGGCGAGACCCGTCTGATGGATATACCGGAGGCGTTGCAGTATCGGCGAGTCTATCAATATCAGTTCCCGCCAAGAGAACCGAGTCGTACCCCACAGGTGGTCATGAATAACTTTGTAGGGTTTGAGATGACTTACCGGGTGAGTCGCAGCCTCACCGAAGAATGCTGGGTGTTTTTCCTTGAGTTGAGCATCAAGCGTCGAGACAACCTCTGCAAGCTTTGGAAACTGCTCTAGCATACAGAGCTCTACGCCGCAATCGAACTTCTGAACTCTAGTCGAGCAATCGCAAGTCCATGCAAAAGAAGGTCCCTGTCCGCGTCTCCCAGGCTTTCACCCTCAGCCTTCCATACCTTCTGGACTTCATCGGGAACGATGATTCGTTCGTAGGTTGGATTTAGCGCTGAGACGCTGCCGGTCCAGTGAAGCCCCTGCAGAAAGTCGGATACATCTTGGCTCTTGGGATATGGGCCGTCCCAATCAAACTGCATAGATTGCAGAAACGTGTTGCCCTGCGACTTGAATTCGCCACGAAGCTTGTAGAAGAGCATATGCCATGGCTTGTCGTCTTTGAATGACATCTTGATATCCGCGTCTTGCATAAGCACGGCAAGCTGCTTGATAAAACCGCCTAGCGTCAATTGCTGGGTCATGGCGAAACCTTTCCATCCCGAATTCTAGCGTGGTTGGTGGGCAATAGACAGAGTCAGCTCGTGGTTTAAGAATAGTGTCAAGTTTTAATTGACGTCAAGTAAAACTTGACAGATTCATCGTTTTAATTAAAATCAACAGCCTATGACTGACTTGAAAGATGCGATCTCAAAGGAGCTAAAAAGGGCTTTCAGGGAACAAAAGGTGTCTGTTTCTGCTGCCGCGAAGATCCTCAGTGTCAGCCGACAGGCTGTCCATAGCTACCTGAATGGAACGTCTGTTCCACGATCAGGCAGACTGGCGCTTGCCGTGACCACCTGGAACCTCAGTTTTTCCCTTGGAGACGTCTCGTTCGATAAGACGTCATTTCCTACACCCAAACTATCAAGTTTGCCCACACAGCTGACGATGGCGAACCTCTTCGACTCAATTAAGGCAGAAGATTTGAAGGTGGATATCGAAAGGCGAGGCGAGGACTTCCGCATTTCTGTATCTATCAAAGTGGCCTAGGGTCGCCCGGCTTGCCGATGTGAAAAGCTGATTTGTTTGTCTATTTGGAGTCATTGCAGTCTCCGATTATTTCTGCTGCTGAGGCGTCGTTTGCATAGTCGCCTGCATCATCGCAGCCTTGATCCGGCAAACTTGCCGCCGCTGTGCGGAATTCGTGCGAAACAACGATTTCCCGCAGCCGGGAGCAAATGCTTGAATGTTGTCGCTGAATTGAGGCTCTTCTGTGAAACTGCCAAGCCGCTTCACAACGTAGGGGAGACCGCAGAGTCCATCCATGTAAGGCTCCACTCTTGCCGCCGCAGAGTAGCGCGGAGCAACCATCGTTCGCCAGAGCAGCGCGGCTTGAGTGCAGTCCAATGGGGTAGCAGCAATCAGCACCGCGTGGATGTGCGGGTGGGGACCGGTTTCAACTGTCTTTACCCAGCCGAGCGTTAGCCTATGTTGAGCCTGTACGCCGTGAATCCATGCGAGGAACCATTCATCGAGCCTGTACTGTGTTACACGGCTCCGCGTCGTAAGCGTTGCAAAGGCTCTAGCCGGCAAATTCACTTCTAGAAAGTTTCCTTCCATCTTCGCCAGTGGTGAAATTCTCCTCTTACCTGTAGCTCTAAAAGGCACACTTATATCCTTTCCGTTTTCAATCCGGACCACGCCTATTCGGCGCATATCCGCTCGGTAGGTTCCGAGAGGACTGTCTGGATTTCAGATTTTTCACCAACCGGGAAATAACTGCGTGGGCCAATTCGCGAGTCATTTTGAGCTGCGTGCCGAGAGACGGCTGGCGATGTATTGATCGATTTCCGCGCTGTTCCAACCAATGGCTCTCGCACCAAGGGCAACAGCCTTCGGAAATTTCCCTTTCGCCATCAGGCTGTAAATGCTGCTGCGGGACCAGCCGGTTTTTGATTTCACAGCAGGCAACCGAAGGATTGTGGGGCTGTCATTTGAACGTATTTGCATCCGAAGGAACCTCTTGAAATTTTGTTGCCTCTAGTTGTACCTGTTACGTTATTGGGGTGACACGTGACTGTAACAAAACCGTTACAAATAAAGAGAGCTTCGCCCTCTTAGTCCAAGCTGTTCCACCGGAAATTCCAATGGGGGAAGCAACATTTGGGAGTGAACTTGGCCCTGCCACTCCTGTGCGGCCCGTAACGCTCAAAGAAGTGATAGCTACCGGGAGAAAAATCAGGGGTTTGGACGGCAAGGAATTCTCTGCGCTGCTGGCCCTGAGAGAGGCACTGGAGGCGTGCGACGAATTGGCACTAGCCAAAGCGAAGGAGCGGCTACAGGAGGTATATCGACTAAAAGAAAGGGACCATGTTTCACGTCAATTGCCGCAAAATGAAGAATCACGGAAAAAGTTCGCTGAGTTAATGGCATCGTCTATCGGGCTCCCCGCAGAGGAATCATTCAAGCACTATGAGGGGCTGCGCCCTGGCCCCAGAGCAATGAAGAACCCGTCTTTGCTACTTTCCCAAGAGGTTTCCCGCATTGTGGTAGTGGTGCCGTTTGAAATCCACAGGGCAAAGCATGTTTCCTGCGAAGCGGTAAACTTGATTCATGCCAAAGCGCAAACTCCGCATCGTGAAGAAAACGCCGTCCGTACTGGGCGCGTGCGAACGGTGTGGTTCCGAGTTTAGCTCCCGCCTGTCTGGACAATATGCCGAGGCGGAAATCAAGGCGGCATACGATGCGCATAACTGTAAGCCAATGGACAGCAGCCAAAATGCTTTACGAGTTGTGCGTGAGGCGACGGAAGACAAGTAATAACAGAGCCGGGGATTGTCGAGACGTTGCCGTCCTAGCGATAAGCTACTTCAACGGGCGCTTGAGCCAAAAAACTGTAGAGGAATTGTCCTCTCCGATGGGATATGCCGACACCATTTCCCATCCTTCACTTCCCAACCTATTAAGCATTTCCTCCATCTCGCCTATACGTTTTCCAAGTTCGAACTTGTATTCAAACCTTGTCATGCGATCCCTTTCTTTCCGCGCTCGTAAGATTCCCATAGTAGTCGTTATGCTTCTGACTGTATCTGCTGCTGCATCGCCATAAAGTGCTCGTATTTCAGCAGTACAGCAAGCGGTTTGTCGTTGTCCTGAATCACTAGCGTTTTATCTAGCTCGCGCAGTTGCGTGACGTTCAGCGCACGCAGTTTGCTGATGCCGACATGCTGCACGCTGGGATCAAGATAGGGTATTGAAATCGGATTTGCCTTTACCATAAAGTCTCCTGTTTATGCAGTCCTGAGTACCTTTGCGAGTATCGCCGCGTCGATCCGCTGGATCGGCTTCTTCTCGGGAATCAAGCCGCACAATTCCTCAAGTGTCCAGACGTGATCCGTTAATCCTGCTTCCATTGCAGGTGTGACGCGCAACGTCTTGTGAATGCGGCAGAAGTTGTAGTGCATGAAGTAGAGTGCGACTTGATGCGCATGGTTCTCTAGCTTCTTGCTAAAGCCATTTGTTAGCCGCGTGAATCTCCGCATCGACATACGCATGGTGAGATTCTGACGCTCCACAAACGAAGTGCTGATATGTTTGGGATCTGGGTTTCCCATAAGCACGGCTGTTTCTGTTCCAATGCACTCGCCAGGGCTGTACTTCGTATCGAAGGAATCATTGCCATAGAGTTTTATTAGCATCGCGTAATCTACATCGCAGCCAAACGCACCTTCGACAGCCTCTCCATACATCTTGAGTCCGTCTGTGGTGAGTTGGATACGCGATGCGACTCGCAATGCAACATCCTCCATAAAGAACTTCGCCCACCTCGGCCCACGCTGCCCGACAAGATAGGAAACGATCAATTTAGAATCGGCATCCAACGCCGTCCACGTCCACACGTCGCCCCATCCTGCCGCTACCTGTTCCTCGCTGGCATTCTTCATCTTCGCGCCAACAAAGCTCCAAATCTCATCGCATTGGATACGCTGGGAGCGGACTCCTCGCACATGGTTATCGTGGAACGCAGCACAGGCGCTTCCAGCATCCTCCAAGAGCCGCAAGACAGTGTGCTTGCCCACTCCCAGCATTCGGCATGTCGAGTTGATGGAGTTGCCTTCAACCAAGGCCGCTATCAGCTGTGCGCGTCGAGTTGTGCTGAGTTGATTCATTGCCCTATCCTGCCTTTATGGTAGCAGTATAGCGGCAAATGTCAAGCAGTATATTGCCTATATATGTTCTTTTTTAAGCTTAGTCGCTCGTGCGCTGAAACGAGGCCGCACCATCTTCACCTAAAGTTAGTATGCCGGTAACTTGCGGGATGGAAAGGCTACGATATTCGCCTGAAAGCATGGCGATTATTCGAAATGTACCTGCGGGTAGATCCACGGAATTTATTTTTTCCTTGGGAAACAAGTCATCTTCTTGAGGTTTGTTTAATTCGTATGCTTTCCACCCCTTCTCAAAATGAAATGCTATTTGAGCATAACTTTCGCTTGCGTCTATCTCTGCCGGTGCATCTTCGTACAATCCCCACCATAGCAACGGGCACAAATCAGCAATTTCCAATCCGGTTGAGTTGTCGTAATAAATCACCCTGAGCAGTGGAAATTGGAACTTCCCAAGTAATTTTCCATTGGGCACATTGCGGAATATCATGGCAGCGATAGTAAATGGAGGATCTGAAATTGCCTTGAATCCGACGCATTGAACATTGTGTTGCGGCTTAACTAAACTATTCTGCGCAGGCAAAGACGATAACGTGCGCTCCTCCAACTGCTTTCTTAGATCAGCATTTTCCGCGAGGGCAGTTCTTAATTTCCGAGACTTGGCAAGCGCAGTGACCCTTGTTTTGATCCATAACCAATTGAAGCCGATGGCCGCCAGCATAAGAGAGGCTACCGCGAAGCTTATATCTTGCGTGTAGCCGTTGTGCCCTCGAATTGAATCGATGCATCCAAACGCGCAGGCAAGAGCAAAGAATTCAATAAACCAAGGCGTAAAGTCTCTGCTTGGCGAATCCGACATGAAAAGTCTCCTGAGAAGAGAGGTATTCATCTTACATACCCATTCCCAAGATGCGGTAATCCACAAAGCAACCCGATTGCCAAAATGAGACGCTGTGGATTTCAAACGGCACCACTACCCGCATTGTCGCCGTGTGGGCTCAGGTAGCACTCTGGTGGGTAAATAGAAGGTTCGTTCCCGCAATTTATTGCAGTGGGCTGAACCACGACTTCGCCATGAAGATAGCACTATATATTCACACATTCTTCATTGCGCCGAATGGTGAGATAGGTTTTCGCGTTTGTCCGTACTGCACTGATCAATTCTGGCAGGAGCAATCGAATCAAGACTATTGCCGCCCCTCCCACAGAGAAGCTCATCGCGTGGCTCGGTGGCGCAATAAAAAAAAGCTCTAAGCACACGGAGCAAAAAGGAAGTCCGTTACCGCCCAATCTGATTCAGGCCACACCAAAATTACCAACGATCACTTTGGATTCATTCACGATACTGTCCACGTAATCAGCCCACCACTGGAGCATTTTCTTTCGTTGCTCTGCGAACTCAGCAACGATGTAGACGGCCCGAATACCTTGCGCTTCATGGCTCAGAGCTTTTTCAATCACGTCTCGATTGAAGCCATGCTCAGTAAGCAGCGTTGCGCCTGTGCGCCGCAGATCGTGAATGGTGAGCGGGTCCATATCGAACGTTAGCCCTTCCAGCGCCTTATTCAGCGCGTTTGCCGCGAACGGCTTTAGCAAACTGCTACGGCCTGGCAGCACGAACTCTGAGCCACCAGCGAGGACTTTCAACTCCCGGAACATCGCGGCAATCTGAGTTGACATGTAAACGATGTGCGGCTTCCGGGTCTTCGAATTCTCTTCGGGTATCAGCCACTCTCCCGACTCAAAGTTCACATGTTCCCAGCGGGCCAGCAGAAGCTCTGACTTGCGAGAAAGCGTCAGCAAAAGGATATGCAGCGCCAGCTTGAATTGCCGCCGGATGTTTGACTGATAGATGGTACCCAGATATAGGCGAATCTCTTTCGCGGTGAGCACACGAGCACGCTTGCGAGCCTTGCCTATGTAGCGGGTTGCCACCATCACGGCGGGATTGACCGTCACCAGTTGCGTTTCAATCGCATAGGCAAACATCTGCTTTATCACGTTGCGCAGTTGCATCGCCGCCTGTACGCGCCCGTTGTCCCGCTTGCGATAGACAAGGGCTTGCACGTCCAGGGCGTTTACTTCTTTGAGGGTCTTTTCCCCAAGGGTGGGGAAAATCTCGTTGTCCAGATAACGCCGAATGGTCTTCGGGTCTTTCCAGTGCCTCACCACCTGCTCTTTGTAGTACCGTTCTCCAAACTCTCTGACTGTGGGATTCGTGGTCAGCCCTACCCGCGCCAACTTCTTTTCCATGGCCGGGGATTCGCCCTTCGCCACTTTCCCTGCCAGTTCATCCCGCCTTTCCCGCGCCGTCCTCAAGGGCAGATCGGGATAATGGCCTAGACTCACCTTGCCGTATTTGCCGTCCAAGCAATACCGATAGAGCCAGGACATTTTGCCGCTCGGCAGTATGTCCAGCGAAAGTCCTCGGCCATCGCTCACCATGTACCGTCCGGCCCTTGGCTTCAAAGCTTTGATTCCTGCGTCTGTGAGTGCCATTCTCGCCCCTTCCGTATGTCTCCAAGCTCATCATGGAGACATATACTCAACCAGAGACATATTGGAGACATATTCAATGTTGGCTGTCTATGTCTCCTGCTGGACATTCTAAGACAGCAACCTCTATTTATATAAGGAAATAGTTCTTATTTCTACATTCTATTGGATGGTATTGGATGCGGCTCTATTTTCCGATGCAGAAGGTGGAAAAAATTTGATTCAAAATATCATCGGCTGTTGTTTCACCCGTTAATGTATCCAGGGCACGCAGTGCGTTATAAAGATCAAGCAGCAGCATTTCATGCGGCACCTGTGTTTCCACCGCCATTCGACCGGAGATCAACCCCTCCACTGCGGCTGTTACGGCCTGCTGCTGACGCAGGTTCGTAACAAGGCTACCCTCTGTCTCCACACCATTACCGCGCACTAGCGATAGAATCTGTTCCTGCAGTTCGATGATTCCTTCACCGGTCACTGCGGATGTTGGAAGCACAGGCACGGAACTTGGAATTAAAGTTTTGTGGGGAATCGTGACAGTGGAAACCAGAGTCTTCTTTTCGGGAGCGAGGATAGTGTTCGCCACCTCCGTCTGAGATTTCCCGGTTTCCACCTGAGATTGCAGATCGATCTTGTTGCACGCAATCAATGCTCGGCGTCCGGTCAATTGCTCCAGCAGCTTGTGCTCATAGACATCAAGTTCTGTTGCCGTCGCATCCAGTACCAGCAGCACGACGTCGGCATCGGCTACAGCCTCGCGTGACTTCTGAATGCCAATGGTCTCCGCTTCATCGAACGATTCGCGAATGCCTGCCGTATCCATCAGGTCGATCGGGATGCCTCCGAGCGAAACGCGCTCGCTGACCAGATCGCGCGTGGTTCCGGGAGTGGCCGTCACTATGGCGCGTTCGCGCTGTACCAGTCGATTGAAGAGCGACGATTTGCCTGCGTTAGGCCGTCCAACGATGGCGAGAGAAAACCCATCGCGCACAATGCGCCCATAATCAAAGCCTGCCGCAAGTTCCTGCAGCGGCTCCGCAACGGCTGCAATGCGGAGAAGGATCGCAGCGCTTGGCATCACATCGATATCGTCTTCGGCAAAATCAATGCCTGCCTCAAGGGCGACGATCAAATCCACCAGTTTTTGTTTGATGGGCCGAATGCGCCGCGAGAGCGCGCCATCCAATTGCTCTGAAGCAATCCTAGCCTGGTAGAGTGTCTGCGCATCGATCAGGTCGCGCACAGCTTCGGCCTGCGTCAGGTCAAGCCTTCCAGAAAGAAATGCGCGCTCCGTAAATTCCCCGGGCCGGGCCAGCCGGGCCCCGCCACTAATGCAGGCGCGCACGAGAAATTCCAGAACCACCGGCGCACTGTGCGCTGCGATCTCGACGATGTCATCACTGGTGTAGGAATGCGGTGCCGCAAACCACGTGACGACTGCTTCATCCATTCGCTGGCCCGTGCTGGGATCCAGCACCTCTGCAAAACGCGCTTGTGCCGCTACCAGAGAATGACGCAGCCTAAGTAACGGTGTGGCAATGGCTACAGCCTGTGGTCCGGAGAGCCGGACGATGCCGATACCACCGCGGCCCGGTGGCGTAGAGATAGCAACAATGGTGTCGTTGATCGCAGTGCGAGCGTTGTTGGCTACGCTGTCGTCGTTCGCGGGAACGGTCGAGTCATTAGAGCTTTGGTTATGTGCAGACAAACTCACGCGTTGATTCTACGCAACCACAGCTTGATGGTCAGCTTACCTGCGACCAAATCCGCGCGTACGTGCAGAGCCGGCAAGGCCGACACGAGGCAGCGTCCCCTTCCAGTCTTTTGGATATACCACCACGCTGCGTTCACGTCCTTCACCATTGCTTTCGCTGCGCATATCATCGTAATTGCGCAAGGCCAGATGCAGCAGGCGACGTTCGCGCGAACTCATTGGAGAAAAGCTGTAGGGCTGACCGGTGCTGCGGACGCGAGCCACTGCCGTATCCGCTGATAGGCGCAGCTCCCGGGCACGCATCGCTTTGTAACCATTGGCATCAAAGGAGACGCGATCATGCTCATCCATCTCCAGCCGGAGAGCTTTTGCCGCAATATGTTCGATGGAGTGCAACAACTCAGCGTTCCGTTCCAGCAACATATCCTGGTCCGGTCCCGCCATCTCGACATAGATTTCGCGCGATTCCAATCCATCTGGATCAGCTGCTCCGGGGCCTGCTGTGATGCGGTATTTCAATCGCAAACCGCCAGTTCCGGTTAGCGTCTTCAACAAGCCATCAATCTTTTGCGCGGCTGCGCGATAATCCTCAATCGGCATGTTTCTCCCAAAAATTTAGATGCTGCAATGACAGCTTTGGTACATACTTCGCACCTACATCATCGTCGAACCGCAAGTGCAGGCCGGCCATGTTTCTTGGCTGCACGCTTCGCTTGTATTTCGCGCAACTCGCGACCCAGCTTCGTACGATTCATCACCATCTGCTGGACGATGCTGATTAGATTGCTGCATGCCCAATACAGCGCCAGCCCCGAGGCGTAATGCCAACAAATAAATCCGCTGAACAGCGGCATAGTGAAGGCCATCATTTTTTGCTGGGCTGCATCCATGCCCGGCGTGGGCGTATAGAACTGCACCAGAAACTGCGAGACGACCATCACGATCGGAAGGATGTGGAGCTGGTCTGGTGCCGACAGGTCGTGCAGCCAAAACCAATGCGCGTGCCGCAGTTCGATGGCATTCTCCAGCATGGAATAGAAGGCAAAAATGAGCGGGAACTGGATCAACATAGGCAGGCATCCGCCAAACATGTTGACTCCTTCCTCCTTGTACAGCGCCGTCATTTCTTTGTTCATGTCCTGCTTGCGCGGATCGTCGAACTTGTATTTCTTATATTTCTCCTTGATGGAGTTCAGCTGCGGCTGAATGCGCTGCATCTTGATCGATGACTTCATCATGGTGATGCGCGTCGGCAGCATGGCCACTGTGATGATGACCGTGATAAGAAGGATCGCCCAACCCCAGTTGCTCACGACGTGGTCGTGAATCCAGCGCAAGGCCCAGAAGAGCGGCTTAGCCAGAATGGACCATATGCCGTAATGCACAATGGGTTCAAGATCGGGACCTGTAGGTTTGCCGTCGGGTCCCATGGCATGAATGTTGCGCAGAATTTCCAATCCCTTGGGGCCGGCAAAAATGCGAACGCTGGTTGTCCCGCTTGTGGTGCCCATTGCTGCGCCAAGCACCGTAACCGGCTTGGACTCTTTCGGTATCTGGATAGAATGACTCAGCGAAACCAACGCGCTCTGATTGGGCGCATCGGGCAGAAAGATGGCGGCGAAATACAAATCGCTGACACCTGCCCAATCAAAGGGCCCTTGCAGTGTGTTGTCTCCTACCACTTTTTTGAACGCAACACTGTCCGCCTTGCCATTGCGAGAGCTATCCAGTTTCCCAAGGGCATATTCCGTACCTGTCTGCTGGTCGCCAAAGCCAGAGGGCCATGCAAGCATTGCCTCTACCGGCACGCCATTCTCCGTGACCGTTACATCCGCATGAATCACATAACTATTGTCGAAATGGAAGGACTTATGCACCACCAGGCCGCCGTCCGAATATACAAAGTTCAGTGCGCCGGGCGCGGTGATGGTTCCTGTGGCAGACGGAACATAGAGAGCCTGCTGCAGGCGTGAACGCAAGCCTGGATCGTAGGTATAAACCGAGAGTGGATAGCCAAATTCTTTTGCTGCCTGCTGGTTCACCAGATCGAGCGGCTTGCCTTGTTCATCTGTGTACTTCTTCAATACCCAGGAGGTGACCTGTCCCCCGCGATTGGAGAATTGAATGCGATACAACTCGTTCTCGATGGTCGTCGTGCTCTCACTCGCCGCCGCTTCGCTGGGTACAGCAGGGGTATTTTTAGCGGATGCAGACGGCGCTTCCTGCATCGGCGCAGTGGACTGTGTTGCCGTCTGCGCAGACGGAGCGGCTGGTACCGGTGCCTTCTTCGGGCGAAAGTATTCCATGCCCAACAGCACCAGAACAAAAACGAGAGTAAAGACCAGCAGCGAACGCGTATCCTGCCCGCCCTGCTGATTGGGATTTTGATATTCGGCCAAAGGACTTCCTACTGCCGTTTTCGGACGGCGCAATCTACCCAGCACGGTTTTACCTGTCAGGATTTCCTATTCCTGTTTCCTGACAATGGCAACGCGATACCGGTCTGAAACGTAGCTTCTCTTATCGTAAATGGTTTTGGGCGTGTTCTGCACCGATGACCTGTTTATGGGACAGGGTCGAAGCCACCCCGGCTGAAGGGATGGCAACGCAGCAGGCGCAGCAGGGCCATCCAGCTTCCTCGCAGCCAGCCGTGACGGGTAACCGCAATCGCTGCGTATTCAGAACACGTGGGCTGAAAACGGCAACCGCCGGAAAGGGGGAGCAGCCCATGCGCTACGGGAGAAATCCAGCGTTTGTAGCCGGACTGCAGCAGCTCGACGGTATCGCGACGCTGACTCTGCTCTGCACCCGGCGCACCACAGCGCATGTCTTTGCCGCTATCATTTCCTGGCCGATTGGCCTTTGGCTCGTTATGTCCCGGCTCAGCCGGCATCACCGTCTCGCTCGGTCGCATCGCCTGTGTTGTTCGCTGTAACAGGCACGCGCGCAGCCTGCACCGCTTGAAAGACACGCGCGACCTCACGCTCGACTTTGGCAAAATCGGCATCCAGCAAGCTGCGACGAGGGTGCAATACAACATCCACCGGTCCGGTCAAGGTTCCCAGGATGAGATTGCGTCTCACCGCCTCACGCATTCGGCGCTTGATGCGATTACGTTCCACCGCATTGCCCAGCACACGTCCTGTCGTCAACCCCACGCGCGGTCCAGAGTTTCCATCTTGTGCGGCTTCTGTTGAAGAAAAACTCGTGCGAGCGACAAAAAAATATGTCATCAACGGCAACGACTGGCGACGCCCCGTACGATACACACGTTGATAGTCCGCATGCTTGCGCAAGCGCGATTCGCTTATCCGCTCCTTCCGCAGATGGGCTGGCAGGTTGCCAAAACCGGATTTCAATGGAGCTATCATAAGCCGTTACTCCCATTTTCGCGCGATTTCCGTCTTCAGGCGATGCTTGTGGCATGGGCTGGTTTGATTTTGCCCATAACCATGCACCGGCTTCGCGTCGATGCGCGTGCGCAGCGTCGAGATCGCCAGGGATCCTGGTGCCCAGTGCTAACTGCTGCGAATTGTTCTTAGGAGAGAACGGGCAGGCGAGAAGACGGAGCGTTGGTCAGGCAGCTGGGAACTAGTCGCGATAGCCTGCGCTAACAGAGACGCGCTTGCGTCCCTTGGCGCGGCGGCGTGATAGAACGGCCGCTCCGCTCTTGGTCTTCATGCGGCTGCGAAATCCGTGCGTCTTGGCGCGGCTGCGGCGGTTTGGTTGAAATGTGCGCTTTGGCATCTGTCTGCGCTCCTCAGTCTGTCAGATCATTACCTGCCCTAGAGGCAGAACTTTTAGTATAGCGGACTTCTGGCTCCAGCAAAAGCCTATATCGTTCATTTGCGGGCCTTCCTGCCGGATCGGGCACTCGACCGCGTGGGCAGTGTTGTGGCACTCCTTCTTTCGATTTGCGCGATCGCGTCTATAATTTCCAAGAACTCTTTTTTCTGAAATATCTCTGTCTCTATCTTTACTTTCTGCCGCATAAGAACTCACTGGAAGAATTGGCCGCCTCTCAGCTTTTGCTCGACCGGTCAATCTGCGATGAGGGAGTCACGTTCTACGCATTCGGCCTCTGAGAACGCCTGGAAGAATCGTTCCGATATATATGCCGGTTCGTTCGGCTGGGTATCAAAAAGCTGACCGATTCTTCTCGTTCTTCGCGACGCCTGTAGTTTCACCGTAGCTGGTGCACTTTCCCAGAGCATCTGATTTTCTGTTCCAATTCTCTGCCCACACTTGTTTGAATGTGCTAGTATCGGGTTCGCTAACGACATCGAACGACACGTACCGCAATGCTCCGGCGCTTCATAAATTTCAACCGGATTCGGACGTACCGAACGAGCTGTCCAACTTCCCGGCAGAGCTATTCTCCACAACCGCGCTGAACGCGGAGTGTAGATTTTATTTTTTTATTTTTGCTTTTGCAGGTATTTTGGTCAGATCTTCGGGTTATTTGAAACCAGTACGCTATGCACGGCGTCAACGTGGAAATTGGAAACGGAATGTCCTTTCTCGCAACAGCATCGACGACTCTCAATCCTTGGCTGCGCATTCTGGCGGCGCTCGAGAAAAAAATCAATCGCCAATCCTTTGACACATGGTTCAAGCCCACGCGATTCAGCCGTATCGACGGACGGGTGCTGATGGTTAGCGTCCCAACGCGCGAGTTTGAGCACATTGGCGAACGCTACAATGACCTAATCCTGGAGGCCATCGACCAGCTTGGCATCGAGGTCGATGAGGTCTCCTTTGAGGCACTGGAAGAAGAACCACCCGCGCCGCGTGTGCGCCAGGATGGCGGCTTTGCGCCCCAACCCGCTCACAATGCCAATTCGCTGCGCGGCCGCTCGCAGGCAAGCGGTGCGAACACCGCACCGCAGCAGGCCCGCTTTGACTGGGACACCGCCGCACAGCTCAATCCGCGTTATACCTTCGATGCTTTCGTCATCGGCAACGGCAACCAGTTTGCCCGCGCTGCCGCAGAGGCCGTCGCTGAACGACCTTCAAAAGCCTACAATCCACTCTTCCTGTACGGCGGTGTCGGCATGGGCAAAACGCATCTCATGCACGCCATCGGGCATGAAGTAAAACGTCGCCTGCCACAGGCCTCCATCTGCTATGTTTCCAGCGAAAAATTCACCAATGAAATGATCAATTCTCTGCGCTACGATCGCATGTCCAGCTTCCGCGACAAGTTCCGCAGCGTGGATGTCCTGCTGATCGACGATATTCAGTTCCTGGCACAAAAAGAGCGCACACAGGAGGAGTTCTTCCACACCTTCAACGCGCTGCACGAAAGCATGAAGCAGATTGTCATCGCCAGCGACCGACCGCCAAAAGAGCTGGCTGAGATTGAAGACCGCCTGCGCAATCGCTTCGAGTGGGGTTTGATCGCCGACATTCAGCCGCCCGATCTGGAAACCAAGGTCGCCATTCTGCAAAAGAAGGCTGAGAGCGAGCATGTCACGCTGCCCATCGACATTGCTCTTTTTATCGCCTCCAACATCCGCACCAATGTACGCGAACTCGAAGGCGCTTTGGTACGCCTGATCGCCTGGTGCAGCCTGCACGGTGTGGAGTTGACGCTCTCCGTGGCGCAGCAATGTCTGAAGCAGTTCATCGACACGCAGGTGCGCAAGGTAACCATTGAGGCCATCCAGCGTGCCGTGGCGGAACAGTTCGGCATGCGCATTGCAGAGCTGAAGCAAAAGAACAACTCGCGAGCCGTCGTCGTGCCACGTCAGATTGCCATGTACCTGGCCAAGCAGATGACAGAAGCTTCTCTGCCGGAGATTGGCCGTCAGTTCGGCGGGAAACATCACACCACCGTGATGCATTCCATCGCCAAGATTGACGACCTGCGCCACAGCGACAAAGACCTGAACCGGATGCTCAACACACTCATGGAAACATTGAACAATTAGAGAATGTGTGCCTGCGCCAGCTTCTATTCTTCGCGGAGAATCTTTGCCGGATCAATACGCGCGATGCGGCACGTGGGTAGAAATGTCGCGGCCATCGCCACAGCAGCCAGCACCAGCGACGTTCCAACCAGCGTCACCGGATCATACGTTCCCACCCCATAGATCACACTCTGTAGCACTCGGAGCAAACCGAGCGAGGCCGCCAGCCCGACACCCAATCCCAGCACCGTTGCCACCACACCGGAGCGGCCAATCTCCTGCATCGCTTGCCGGGTAGTTGAACCGAGCGCCAGACGGATGCCAATCTCTCTCGTGCGCTGAACCACCAGGTTGGCAATCAATCCATAAACGCCTATGGCGGAAAGCAGCAGCGCCAGCCCGGCCAGAACCCCTAGCAGAATAACCTCAATCCGCTGGAAGCTGAGGGCCTGTTTCTCCAGGTCCGCCATGCTATAGAAGCCTGAAAATGGCAGGCTTGGATCTGCCTGTGACAATGCTGCTTGCATCGCCGCCGTGATACCTGTAACGGGCCCGCGCGTGCGCACGATCCAGCTCGGCTCGAACCAGACATGCGCCATGCTGAGGAAGTCGGCATCTATCTGCGTGGCAGGAACATAGACAGTTGGTTCACTGGTAAGTGGCGCTCTTCTGTCCAACCCTGGAGTTTTCATTACATCTGCAACCACTCCCACTACTGCAATACCATTGCGCGAGTGCTCCCCGCTTTGTAAATGCCGGCCAACCGGATTGGTTTGCTCGAGATATTTGCGTGCAAAAGCCTCATTCACGATGACCACGGGCTGGCTCTGCGCCGTATCGCTGTCCGTGAATTGCCGACCCGCCAGCAGGTGCATGCGTAGCACATCGAAATATCCCGGTGTGATGTAGATCTCATCGGACCCAAATTCTTTGCCTGCATTTTTGCCATCCGCCAGTTTCACTCCGTCATTCAGGCCCCGCTCATACGGCAGACTGAGTCCTACAGCCGCGTTCTCCACACCGGGAATGCGCCGCATGGCGTCGATGCTGGAAGTAAGTAAGTGCTGAAAGGCTGCAGGATCGTGGTAGTGGGCATCGTCCAGCGAGACCTTGCCCGTCATGACGTTGGTTGCGTCGAATCCCGGAGGCAGTGTCTCCAGATAGATCAACGACCGAATCAGCAGGCCGGACGCGGCCACCAGAACCACGGTCAAGGCAATCTCGCCGGCAATCAGGAATGTGCGCATCCTGGCATTTCCGCTGCTGGCAAAAGCACGATTGGTTCCGGCAGCCATCGCGGAGCGCAGGTCGATGCGACGCAACTCCAGGGCCGGAAGCATGCCGAACAGGATGCTGGTGAGCAGAGAAACCGCCAAGGTAAAAAGCAGCACGCGGCCATCCAGGCTGAATTTGTCGGTTGGTAACAGTCCCAGCGGAATCAGATGCTGTAGAAACACCAGGCTTACTTTAGCGAAACCCAATCCAGCCGCTCCACCCAGCAACGCCAGCACCATGTTCTCTGTCCACAGCTGGCGCACCAGTGCTAACCCGCTGGCACCCAGCGCCATGCGCGTGGCCATCTCACCACTGCGGCGTCCAGCGCGCACCAGCGCGAGGCCGGCAAGGTTCGCACAAGCAATCAGCAAAACAAAGCCCACGGCCAGCATCAAGCCAAAAACGCTCGCACGTACCGGCATCGCTTCACTCTTCTGTAGTGGAATTCCTTCCAGATGGACGCTTGTGCCAAGGTTGCGGGCCAACACATGCCGAAAATACTCCGGCATCACGCGGCTCAATTGCGCGTCGGCCTGCGCCCAGGTTGCGCCCGGCTTCAGACGCAGCAGCACGCCGTAATTCGTCCCCCCACCTTCGCCGGTTCGACTGGGCCGCAAGGGCGTCCACACATCCACCGCATCGGAGGTCTGCTCGTCCAGTGGCGACTGCGCCTTCGGAGCCAGCACGCCAACCACGGTGTACGGTGCTCCCTTCAACAGGATGCCTTTGCCCACAATGTGAGGGTCGGAATGAAATGTCGTGCGCCACAACGCGTTGCTCAGCACGACAACCGCCGGACCGTTCGGACTGTCTTCGTCAGCATTGAACCCACGGCCCATGCGCGGAGGGATGCCCAGCACGTCGAAATATTTCGACGACACCCGCAACTGCTGCACATATTGCACACTGGAACCAGCCTGCATATTCACGCCGGATTCCAGTCCATAGGCCGCTGCCTGCACCGCTGGCACCTGATCGCGCACCAGCAGGAACGTGTCACCATTTGCGCTGTTATCGTCTTCGCTACTCTTGGAACCTGTCCAGTGCGTGATTAACTCGCCCATCCGCGTCGGTTGCGGGTAGGGTAGCGGGCGCAGCATCAGCGCATTCACCACGCTGAAGATGGCCGTATTCGCGCCAATACCCAGCGCCAGCGTGAGAACAGCCGTAATGACAAAACCCGGCGATTTGCGTAGCTGCCGCAACGCATAGCGAAGGTCGTGTATCAGACTGTTCATCGTGGCGTATCTCCCAAATTTCTAATATCTATCCCTTACTCACTCCGCAGCGCCTGCATCGGATCAATGGAAGCCGCTCGTCGTGCAGGAATGTATCCCGCGACGAAAGCGCAGGCAAAAAGAATGAGCGCAGCGACTGTGAGGACCATTAGATCGTAAGCGTGAACGCCATAAAGCTGGTTTGCGATGAAATGGCCCCCGATCAACGTGACCGGAATGCCGAGGCCGAGGCCAAACAGAATCTGGAATACGGCTCCGCGAAGCACCATGGAAACGACGCTGGAGCGCGTCGCGCCCAGAGCCATGCGAAGGCCGATCTCGCGGGTACGACGGGCGACGGAATAGGCAGTAACGCCGTAAAGTCCCACCGAAGCCAGGATCAGTGCCAGTAATCCAAAAAGACCCGTAAGCCGGGCTGTGAGCCGTTCCTGATCGAAGTTGTCGGAAACCTGGTAGTCGAGTGTATGCAGACTAACTATCGCGAGGTTTGGATCGATGCTTCCAAGAGTACGTCGTATCAACGCATCGGCATCCTGTTGCGGACTCTTGAAATGAATCACGATGGCATTGATGAACATGGAACGGGTTTCACCAGTAACGGCGCTGGCTTCTTTGTAAGACGTGAACTGCTGGGTGAGAGGACGAAAGAACATGCTTCGAACCGGGTTGCGTGGGTTGATGTACTTCGCGTCGGCAACGACACCCACAATCTCAAAACTACTGGCATATCGCTGATCTATTGTGCCAAAGTGCTTGCCAATGGGATCTTCCTTGGGGAAAAACTTCTTGACGAAAGCTTGATTGACAACAGCAACAAAGCGCGAAGTTTGGGTGTCCTGCTCGGTAATGCCGCGACCTCGGAGGATCGGCTGGCCAACGGTAGCAAAGAAATCCGGGCTAACACGGTCCCAGGATGAGCCACAGTCATCGTTCGTTCCGGGTGCTGGACGTCCTTCAACGTTCACGCAGTCGCCCCAATTGTTGCCTTCGAGTGGACTGTAGAGGGCAAGACCGACGCTCTGCACCCCAGGAAGAGCAGAAAAACGCTGTTCCATTTGCTGGTAGAGAGCTTGAAGGCGCGTGGTCGTATATCCAGCTCCGGCTGGATCGAGGTGAACCACATAGCGATTGGCTGTTGCAATGCCGAACTCTTGATGCTCAAGATTTCGCAGTGACTGGATAAGCAATCCGGCACCTGTAAGCAAAACGAGCGAAAGCGCGGCTTGAAAAATTACCAGAGATTTTTGCGGCAGAGACGCGCTACCTCCAGTCGCTCGATTGATGCCCCGCAGCGCTTCTGCAGGCTCGGAATGCGAGGTGAGCCACGCGGGTGCGATGCCAAAGACAACGCCCGTAAGCAATGAAAGTGCAAATGTAAATCCCAGTACCGGTAGCGACGGGCTGGCGTGGATGGGAAGGCTGGTTGAATCCGGAAATGCGAGGGAGAGGATCATGTTGGTGCCCAGGTAAGCGATGCCGAGGCCAGCCAATCCTCCCAGGCAACCAAGTAGAATGCTCTCCGTCAGCACCTGGCGGATCAGGCGTTTCCGAGCCGCTCCCAAAGCCATGCGGATGGATGTTTCCGAGCGCCGCGCAGCGCCGCGTGTCAGCAACAGATTCGCGATGTTCGCGCAGGCAATCAGCAGGACCAACCCGGAAATAAACATAAGCATGCGAAGACCGCTGCCTTCCTCCTGCTGCAGGTTTTGTATGCCACCCCCGGCTGGAGCAAGCACTACATGCTGCTTCGGTATCTCGGATTTGCCTCCATTTTGGGCATATGCCGGTTCCGTAACAAGCCACTGGCGAAGACTAGCCGATAACTTCTGCTGCAATGGAAGAACGTTCGTGCCGGGACGAATACGTCCAATCGCATACAACCAGTTCGTATCGGCTTGGTGGAGCATCGAGTTTTGCTGTTCAATAACAGGTTCGTCGGCCAATGGAATCCAGAAAGCTGGCGGGTTGGAGCTGATGCGGTCGCCATAGAAACCGGGCGGCGCGATGCCGACAATTGTGACCGGTTGCCCCTGGATGTAGAGCGTGGAACCAACGATGGATGGATCCCCGGCATAATCCGCTTGCCATGCCTGATAGCTGAGAACAGCAACCGGCGTTGCCCCGGCAGTGTCATCTGCGGGGGTAAAAACGCGACCAGTGAAGGCCCCGATTCCAAAGGTCGAAAAGTAATTGCCCGAAACAAATTCGTTGTTGGAAGCCTTGGAAACTGTACTGCCACGACGGACATTCACGCTATAAATGGCCGCTTGCATGGCCGCAAGTTGGCTGAACTCCGGAGCAGAATCGCGCAGGTGCTTGTACAGGTCGTAGGAAAAGAGATCGAAATCGCCATTTTCATTGATGAAGCCGCCGTTTACGCAACAGTCATCCAGATCCCCGATGCGATACAGCTGCGACGGATCACCCACGGGCAGCGACCGGATCAGAATGGCGTGCACCAGCGTGAAGATGGCGGTATTCGCACCGATGCCGAGCGCCAGTGTCAGAACCGCCGTAATGGCAAATCCCGGAGAGTTGCGCAACTGCCGCAGTGCATAGCGAACATCGTGCCACAGTCCACCCATCTTCTATCTCCTCAGTTTTCTTTTATTCACTCCGCAGCGCCTGTATCGGATCAATGGATGCCGCCCGCCGCGCTGGAATCAGTGCGGCCAAAATGCCTGCAGCAATCAAAGCAACCATCGGAAGCACAAGAGCTGGCAGCATACCCGCGCCGATATCCGCAAAAAGGCGCATCAGCAAAGCGCGTGCCACTAGAGAAAGGCCCACTCCAATCACGAGGCCGACGCCTACCAGCATTCCCGCACTGCGTAGCACCATGCCTACAATCTGGCTGCGCTGCGCGCCGAGTGCCATACGAATGCCGATCTCCGTGGTCCGTTGCTCCGCTGTGTAGCTGATAAGCCCATAGACGCCGACAACAGCCAGCGTCAACGCCAACGCCGCAAACACGCTGAGCAGCCAGACAATCAACCGCCGTCCAGCCAGCGATTGCTGCACCAGGGAACGAAGCGTGTCGACGCCGAAGACTGTCTGCGAAGCGTCCACCGCTGCGACCGAGCGTTGCAGCGTGTTTGTCAGTGCATATGGCTCACCCTTGGTGCGAACAACAAAGTTCACCATGGGGACTGAGTCTTGCGCATACGGCGAGTACACAATACCTTTACCGGTATCCTCAGCCAGGGAACTCAACCGCACATGGCCCACCACGCCGACGACTTGCTTCCATGCGGAATTTCTGCCAAACCGAACGTACTGGCCAATCGGATCTCGTCCGGGCCAGTAGTCGTGGGCCAGATTTTCATCGATGACAACCACCGGCTGGGTGTTCTTGCGATCTTCGGATGTAAACCATCGCCCGGAACGCAATGGAATTCGCATCACCTGCAGATATCCGGGCGTAGCCCACGCACGATAGCTGTGCGGCCCTGGGTCATTTGGACGATTCGGTCGGCCTTCAATAGCAAACGATCCCGAGTCGCCACCATCGCTTGCGAATGGTACTGGATAGACTGCGGCCGCTGTCTGCACGCCGGGCTGAGCCACCAGTTGATCCGTCACTGCGGTCACAAAGTTCGCCTGCCGGTCTTCGTTGTTCTGATATTGCGATCCGCTTAAGTTCACCGTGCCAGTCAGTACGCCCTGCGCTTCAAACCCGGGATTCACCTGCTGCAATTGCCGCAGACTGGTCAGAAATAACCCTGTTCCGGTCAGCAACAGGAAGGAGAGTGCCACCTCGACGACTACGAAAGCTGCACGCAGATGCTGCCTCTCTACGGACGCGGTCGCGTTGCGTACACCTTCATACAGATGAAGTTTTTTCTGTTTTTGGATAATCCTGAGTGCTGGTGCCAGCCCAGCCAGAATCGCCGTCAGCAGTCCGGCAATGGCTGCAAATGCCAGAACCGCTGGCTCCGTGCGGACAACAAATCCGGCAGCAAGATCTTTTGGCACCAGCCAAAGCAAAAATCTGCCGAAGGCTGGACCCGTTACCACTCCCAGCAGGGTCGCTGTACCTGCTAGTAACAGCGTTTCCACCAGTAACTGACGGACCAATCTCCACGCAGGCGCACCGAAAGCCGTCCGGATTATCATCTCCTGGCTGCGCGCTGCACCACGAGCCAAAAAGAGTCCGGCCACGTTAGAACAGGCAATCAACAGCACGGCGAGTACCACCCCCAGCAGTACATAGAGCGGTTTGCGTAACTGTCCGGCAGCCAACTCCGTAAAGGGAACGGCAAACATACCCCAACCGGCAGCCTGGCTAAAACGCTTCTTACGAAACACCTCCTGCATCTTCGATTGCAGTCCGGCATTCAGTTGCGCGACATTGACTCCCGGTTGCAATCGAGCGAAGCCGTTATACATTTCGTCAAAGCGATGATCTGGGCTATATGCCTCTGGCTTTAGGGCCAATGGCACCCATACATCGCGGCCACGCGGCCAGTCAAAATCGCTGCGCATGACGCCAATCACGCGGTAGGACTGCTGATCGAGCAGGACGGTCTTGCCAATGGCGTCCGGTTGGCCGCCAAACATCCGCTGCCATGCTCCATAACTTAATACGGCTTCGTGATCGGCGTTGGGCTGGTCTTCTTCTGCCGTGAACGTACGCCCAAGGATGGGCCGAGCCCCCAACACGCGGAACCATTGCCAACTAACATTGGCTGCTGCCAGATGTTCCGTGCGGCCATTGATCATAGAGTTGAAGCTGCCCGTCTGAACCAGCGCCGCAGACTCTACCTGTTTATTGAGGGAAAGGGCATCCGCAAAATCCGGCACCGAGACACCGATGTTGGCCAAATTTAAATGCGTATAGCGCACTCGCAGTGCCACCACGTGCGCGGGATCGCTGATGCCGGCCGGGTGCAACAGCACGGCGCGGATGAGGCTGAAGATGGCTGTGTTGGCGCCAATGCCGAGCGCCAGCACAAGGATCGCCGTCACCGCGAATCCCGGAGATTTGCGCAACTGCCGCAATGCGTAACGAAAATCCTGCCATAAGCTCGTCATTTTGCCCTCCAATTGCCTTATTCTCAGTGCTGCACTTGCATCGCAATGCTCGCGGTTACTCCTCGCGTAGCAGTTTGGCAGGATCCAGAGTCAAGGCTCGGCGTGCCGGTATCCACGTAGCCAGCAGGCCCAGCAGAGTCATCGTTACAATCACGCCTCCCATCACCAGTGGATCGCTCGGCGTGGCTTCATAGACGATCTGCGCCAATAGCCGGCTGGCCAGAATGCCCAGCAATAACCCCGCCACGGAACCACAGAGCAGCAACGTCAGCGGTCGCGTGAATGCCGAGCGCATCAGTTGCACTGGCTGCGCGCCCAGGGCCACGCGGATGCCAAGTTCTTTCATCCGCTTTGAAACCGAATACGCGGCCATACCAAAGATGCCAGTCACGGCCAGCATCGCCGCCAGCAGTCCCATGATGCCCAGCGCTGCGGCAGCCGCCTGTGCTGGGAAATAGATCAGTGCCAGCGCGTCCGACCAGCTTTGGATGGTGAACGGAAGATCAGGTGCGATGCCAGTCAGCACGCGGTTCAAGTCCGCGGCGATTTCCGCCGGGGTGAGATGCGATCGGACCACGAGGGTGGTATCGCTATTCGTATTCTGGGCCACGGGAAAAAACATGGCCGGCAGCGGATTTTCCGTCAGGGAGTTGTACTTTCCGTTCTGCACTACGCCCACGATTTGAACCGGTGTGCCGCCCCAGAGCAGGAAAGGTTTTCCGATTGCTGAGGATTTGCCGAACATCGTGCGGGCAAAGGTCTCGTTCACAATCGCGACCTTGGGAGCTTTGGCATCGTCATGCCAGGTAAAGTCGCGGCCGGTGAGCAATTGCGTTTCAGCGGCGTGCAGATATCCCGGAGAAATGGGATAGTATTTCGCGTCCAGTACCGCGTTGGAGAGCCGAAAATCGGCAGTTCCTTTTCTATAGACCACTTCATCGCCACCCTGGACGTTTGGCGGTGCATGGCCGATGGTTCCCACCGCAGTTACGCCGGGAATACGGGCGGCTTCCTCGATCATGCGCTTCTGTACCGGCAGGGATTGGCCGTTGGAGTATCCGCCCATCTCCAGATCGGCGGTCGCCAGCGTCACGCCTTGCGGCTGGATTCCGAGCGGCGCGTGTAGAGAATGCTGCATGCCGCGCACAGCCACCAGCGATGCCGTGACCAGCAACGTGCAGAGCGCAATCTGCACCAGCAACAGAGCATCGCGCAGTGTGAAGCGGCGAAATGTCGCCGCCGTGCCGGTGCCGCTCTTCATCACCTGCGCGGCATCGGTGCGCCATATCTGCCGGGCGGGTAGCAATCCGAACAAAATTCCGCTACCCAGAGACAGCAGCAACGCCACGGCGTAGACGCGCAGGTCGGGAGCGACGGGGACATGGACGGAAAACGCGACGAATGGCTGCCAGCGGCTCAATGCTTGCAACAGCGCGGCGGCGAAGAACGTTCCGGCAATTCCGCCCAGCAGGGAGACAACGACGGATTCCGTCAGAAGCTGGCGCAGCATGTCCATTCGGCTGGAGCCTACGGCCAATCGGATCGCCATCTCGCGGCTACGGTCCGCCGCGCGCGCGGCAAAGATGCTGCCCAGGTTGGCGCAGGCGGCCAGCAGCACCAGCAATGCCAGAACCATGATCCCGGTCAGGAAATTGCGAACCGGCTTTCCCAATCCATCTCCCATCAGTCCGGGTTTCAACAGACGCGCAGCCAATCCATCGTCCTCACTGGGATATTGTTTTGCGAGCCGGCTTGCAATAGCGTCCAGATTGTCCGTCGCCTGCTGCACAGTGACGCCGGGTTTGAGCCGTCCTAGCAGCCAGACGACGTGGTTGCTGCGTTGGACCAGGTAGTTGTATCCGTCGAGCTGCTGTTCGTTCACCATGGGGACCCAGAAGTCCGGCCACATGAAAATCTCTGTCCCATGAAATGTTCTGGGAGCGATTCCCAACACGGTATACGGATGTTTGTTCAGGTCGACGGTCTCGTCGATGATGTGGGGATCGCGGTTGAAGTGGTTGCGCCAGAAATCATCGCTCAACACGATATAGGGCGCGGAGTTCGGGCCATGCTCATCCGAGGCGTGGAAAAAGCGCCCGCGCGCCGGTTGAATGCCGAGCATGTCAAAGTAATTGCCGGACACCTCATAGCCAAAGCTTTTTGTGACAAGCGTTCCTTTGCTGAGGCCCAGGACTTCAAAGTTGTACGCGGCGATTCCGCTGAAGGTGGAATTGCGGTTGCGATAATCCAGGTAATCCGGATACGATTCTGTGTCCCAGTCGTGGGGCTTGCGGGCAATGTTGTAGAGACTCTTCGGTTGCGGCACATTCAGCGGTCGCAGGACGAGCGCATTCAGGACACTGAAGACCACCACATTGGCGCCTACGCCCAGAGCCAGCGTCAAAATGGCTGTAACGGCAAAGCCGGGCGATTTGCGCAACTGCCGCAATGCGTAACGAACGTCGTGGAAAAACAAGCGATTCATCAAAGACCTCTGGGCAAACGTCTACATGCCTGTTCTATCTGCATGTGTCATGCCAGAGCGTTGTTTCTGTATCCTCTTGAAAAATAAATTGAATAGATAGATGAAGATGCGTGATCATCGTTTGAAGTGTCCATTTTCGAAAAATGGGTGTCCGAAAGTGGACAGCTTGGCTTGTTTAAGGCAATATCGGGCGCCAATATCAGAAAAATGCCGCCGGAATCGCGAAAGTCGGAATCCCTATGGTGTACGTTGTCTGTTTAGACTGGGCACAATCGCCCATTGCTTCATCCTATGTCGCTGCATCCTAAGAATGGCGGAGGAGATCGCAGGTGAAGTTTTTCGATAATTGGTATTTTTTTCATGTTTCGGTTTTCAGGCTCAAACAACGAGCGCTTTGGGTTTTGTGCTTTTCGGTCTTTTTATCGGGTGCTTATCGGGCTTCGAGTGAACAGAACGAAAACCACGAGAATGTTCGACAGCTTGTACAACAGGTGGTGGATCATCAACTGGCTGTGGATCAAAACGATCACTCGCGCTGGATGTACCGCGATATAGACAAGGTTCCAGGCAAGAGCACAGTGAAGCTCATTGTCCAGACCTCTCAGGGAACCGTCTCGAAAACCATTGAAATCAATGGCCAACCTCCGACCTCTCAGCAACGCCAGCAAGAGGAAGCGCAGATGGAAAATCTTGTCGACAATCCTTCGGCGCTGGCGAAACAACGCAAAAACAGTGCGCACGACGACGAGCAATCGACTTCTTTGATGAAGATGCTGCCGGATGCCTTTTTATGGACAAAGACTGGCGAGTCAAACGGCGAGGTCACACTCCACTTTGAACCGAATCCGGCGTTTCATCCGCCGACCTACGCCTCCCGGGTCTTTGCCGCGATGGCGGGGGACATGGTTGTCGATCCAACACAGAAGATTCTGAGGTCTTTGAGCGGAACCCTCATACATCCCGTTGAATTCGCTGATGGCCTATTTGGAAAAATAGAGCAAGGTGGAACATTTCGCGTGGTACGGTCGCAAATTGCTCCGGGCGAATGGCAGATCACAGAGACCCACGTCCATATTCACGGGTACGTCCTGATCTTTAAGTCTATCGATCAGCAGGAAGATGATGAAACGAGCAACTACAAACCCTCGCCTGCCTCGCTTACTCTCCGCCAGGCCATTGCCATGCTCAATAATGGCAGCGTCGCGTCCGCCCTGGGTTTGAAATCTGAACCGTAAGCTTTGCGCATGGATAAGCAATTTTGTGGATAAACATGGGTACAGTACGAGTGCGTATCTATTGGGAAAGGGCGTGCTTTTCACAAATTTGGGGAGAATTTCACATGTCTAGTCGTCGACGATGTGAAAGTTTTGGATATTGAAGGTCAAACTCGATGGTTCTATGAAACGGGGACTGACTTTTGCAGGTTTTCCTTTTTAATATGAGCCTGTTTTCTAAAACTGAGCCTGACAGTATTCCGTATTTTGTCTGCTATTTATGCTAAATATCCAATTTTCCTCAGTCATCGGCTACTACTACTGGGTATATACAGTTCTATTTCTTGTTTTAGAAAGCATCGTCGCAACGCCCGGTTTAAAATCCCAAAAGCATACTCTCTTTTTCCTTCAAGATGTCTACTTTTCCGCATTTATTTATGCTCTCTACAACGCTATTTATCTCTACAATGAAGCCAATCCCATACCCCGTTTGCGCAATGTTTCGTCAAGTGGTGTACAAGGTTGAGAGGGAAAAACAGGCATATGCCAAGCCTCGAAGTAGAGCCGGAGAAGCCAGTGGTCGAGAGCACAGATATGGAAATCAGCGTAAACCGGCAGCAATTGCTGCGAGAACTTACCGCAACCCAGGGGGTCGTGGAGCGGAAAACGACCATCCCCATCCTGTCGAATTTCTTGCTGGAAGCAGCGGATGGCCGCCTGACCATCACAGCTACGGACCTCGATCAGAGCATCCGTACCTCCTGTGAAGCCAAAATCAAGAAATCCGGCGCCTGCACGATTCCGGCGCGCAAACTGTATGACTACATCAAACTGTTGCCAGAAGGAGAGATCAGCATCAAGTTGATGGAGAACCACTGGGTGCAGATTCGCATGGGGCGTTCCAACACCAAGATGGTAGGCATGGCGCGCGCAAATTTCCCACAGGTGCCGCAGTTTCCAGAGGCTTCCGCCATTCGCCTGCCCAGCGCGTCCCTGCGCTCCATGATCGGTAAGACTATCTTTGCCATCGCCAATGAAGAGTCGCGCTACACGTTGAATGGAGCGTTGTTGACGATCAAAGACGGAGGCTTGGTTCTGGTGGCCACGGATGGGCATCGCCTGGCGCACATTGAAAAAACAGGCGAGACTCTGACAGTAAGCGGCGAAAAGCGTGTGCTGATTCCTCGCAAGGCATTGAGCGAATTGCAATCGCTGCTGGCGAACAATGATGCCGAATTCATAGATTTTGCCGATGACGAACAGACGCTCTACTTTCGCATTGGGGGCTGTCTGCTGACTTCGCGGAAACTGACCGGACAATTTCCGAATTATGAAGCTGTGCTGCCACGGGACAACAACAAGTTTGTCATTGTAAAAACGGATGAACTGATGGGTTGCATTCAACGTGTCGCGCAGTTTGCCGATGAGCGCTCCGGCGCCATAAAAATGCGTTTCGAGCAGAACGAACTGAAGATTTCTTCTTCTTCGACAGACGCGGGAGAATCGGAAGATACCATCGAGACGCCATATAGCAATGATCCGCTGGTAGTTGGTTTCAATTCGGCATACATGGTGGATTTTCTAAAGGCCGTCAGTCACGCCAGCGAGGTGCGCCTGGAATTTAAAGATGCACAATCGGCGGGGCAGATGCGCCCGGAAGATACCAGCGACGATTTCAAATATCGCTACATCATCATGCCCATGCGCATTTGAAGAATAGTTGGCTTGCAAACAAAGACGGCTCCGGACACGACCGGGGCCGTTTATTTTTGTGCAGAAACACCGGGAGCGGTATGGCTATTCTGCGCCATGCCTGTGGCCTCAAGCGTGGCACCGATCATGGCATCAAAACCCATACAGGAATTCAGCATCAGGTGGTACATCCGATAATCATTCCAGACCGCGCGATAGAAGCGCTGGATCAACTCCGCGCGCCGGCGGTCTGTGGCTATAAGCTCCTGTTCGGCAATGGAGGCTTTGTCCGGGAAGGTCTCCTGAAACCAGCGAACTTTGCGGCTCATGGTCGCGTACACAAAGATATGAAAGCAACCGGCAACTCCATTCAGAGCGCTGGAAGCACCGCGCCCGACGATGACGCAATTGCCTACCTTGACCTTCTCTTCGAGAATCTTGCGCACAATGGAGATGACTTTTTCTTCATCAAAAATCTCCACCTCCAGTGCACCGGGAGCACGCTCAACACTGCCATGCCAGAAGGCTTTGCCAACGCGGTGATACCAGGGATCCAACCGTTCATCATGCATGGCGGCCAGGGATGCGGGAACATTCGCGCGCTTGGCAATCTCATCCACCATCGCGCTATCAACCAGCTCCCAGCCCAGGTGCTGGGCAAGCCGACGGGCATATTCGGCGCCCAGGCTTCCATACTCACGTTCCACCGTTATGACCCGAACCATTGTTCTTCTCCCGACGCTAATTTCTAGCTCCAGCAGAATACATCTTTCCTGTGGATGCCTGCACCACCCTTGTGGAAGGCATGCTATCTGTGCGGTTGGCTCACTGACGTAACTCTACGACTGTAGCGCCCGCCCCGCCT
Organism: Acidobacteriaceae bacterium; assembly: GCA_036267255.1. GTDB lineage: Bacteria > Acidobacteriota > Terriglobia > Terriglobales > Acidobacteriaceae > DATAWK01. The sequence goes on from DATAWK010000041.1 coordinate 512,311, forward strand.
TCGTTTTGAGGCGGTTCGCTGAGGCCCGCTACATGCGGATGGCTCTTCAAATAGGCCCGCAGCGCCTTGCGCAGAACACCCAGCCCGCTGCCATGCACAATACGAATACGCGGCAGGCCGTCCAAAAAGGCCCGGTCCAGAAACTTTTCGATCGCGTCCGTCGCCTCATCCACCGTGTGGCCGATGACGTTGATCTCCATTGAGATAGCCGTGTCTGGATGATGGAGCGAAACGCTGATTCCTTTGCGACGGGCCGACTCCAATGGAGAAGTCGCCTGCTGTCGTTGGGATGCCGATGCCAGGACCTCTGCGATGTCATCACGGCGAACGCGCATTTTCATGATGCCGGCGGTGACTTCAAAATTCTCTGCATCTACCTGCCGCTGCACGACGGCGGCTTTCCCCAGCGAACGCAACTTCACCGTGTCGCCAACGTTTACCTCGCGGACAATATGCGGTTGCGCGTTGGTATCGCCCTGGTCGGCGCCACTCTGATGGGCTACCACCGTCATATCGAACTGTTCGCGAAACTCGCGGCGCAGTTTGGCCATGCGCCGTTCTGCATCTTTGCCGACTTTCTGTTGCAGGCCGCGATCTTCGATGCCCCGCAGCATCTCCTTGACTTGGTAGTCGAAATCTTTCAGCAACGAAACCAGTTTGTCTTCAAGCGCTCGCACCTTCAGCCTTTGCTCATTGCGACCTTCCACTTCCAGACGATTCCGCTCGCGCGCCACTTCCTGTTCGCGCAGCCGAAGCTGATTTCGTTCGTTTGAGACCGCCAGCAGGTCGACGTGCAGGTGATCCAGGAAGCGCGAAACCTCTTCCGTTTGGCTGCCCAACCGCTGTCGCGCGGAAGCAATAATCTCTGTATTCAGGCCGATCCGCTGTGCGATGTTGATGCCAGCCGAGGCTCCTGGAACGCCGATGCGAATTTGATAGGTAGGTGCGAGCGTCTGTTCGTCAAAGCCTGCTGAGGCGTTCTGCACGCCCACGGTGTTTGCCGCGTAGACCTTGAGAGATGTGTGATGCGTGGAGATGAGGCACCATGCGCGCAGTCTTAGAAAGTGCTCCGCAATCGCTGCAGCCAGGGCAGCACCCTCTTCCGGGTCCGTCGCGGAACCCAGCTCGTCGAGCAGCACTAGCGATGCATCTGTTGCCTGCTGTGCAATTTGGTCGAGGCGCGTGATGTGCGCCGAGAAAGTCGATAGGTTTTGCTCAATCGACTGCGTATCGCCAATGTCTGCCAATACGGCATCGAAGACTGGCAGCAGCGCCGCCTCCGCCGGTATGGGAATGCCGGATTGGGCCATCAGCGCCAGCAAGCCAACGGTTTTGAGGGCGACTGTTTTCCCGCCGGTGTTTGGGCCGCTCACAATCAACTGACGTGCCTCCATCCCTAATTCCAGGTCGAGTGGAACCACACGACCACCCGTGGCGCGCAGACGCTTTTCCAGCAACGGGTGCCGTGCTGCCTCCAAGGAAATCTTCGCTGCTGCTGTGGATGGAGAGAATACGGGGGCGACGCAGGAAAACTCAGCCGCAAAACGCGCCCGCGCAAATAACGACTCTACTTCAGCGAGAATGGCGGCTCCAGTGGCGATGGCCTCCGCATGTGTGGCAATTGCTCGCGTAATCTCGGCAAGAATCCGTTGGATCTCGGCCTGTTCTTCCTCCAGCAGGCGTTGTAGTTCGTTGTTCTGCTCAATGGTTTCCAGAGGCTCCACGAAGACCGTTTGCCCGCTGGAGCTTGCTCCGTGTACGACGCCCGGGATGCGCCGCTTCCATTCCGCTTTCACCGGAATCACAAAACGTTCGCCACGAATGGTGATCAACTCCTCCTGAAGCGAGCCGCTCTCTCCCATGCGGCGGAGTGTGGTGCGCAGACTTTCCTCAATGTGCCGCTGCTGGCGTTCCATCTGGCGTCGAATGCGTCCCAGCTCAGGCGAGGCTGTGTCAGCAATGGAGCCATCCGGCTCGATTTTCCCCTCCACAGCACTCAGCAGATGGTTGAAGCGGCCCTGCTGCAACGGCTCAGAAAGACGTTGCACCTCGGTAAGGGGGCCGCCCAGGTTCTCTCCTGCGTTCCCCGGGATGCCAAGAATAAGCTTCTGCCATGCGGCGACGCGCTCCACCAGAATCACAAGAGCGCGAATCTCGTCCGCTGCCAGCATGGCGCCGGGGATGGTGGCTTGCTCCAGGTACGGCGTCGGATCGAAAAGCCCGTGAAAATCAAAGCTGCCGCCAGTCACCAGCAGACGGCGAATCTCCTCGACATGCTGTTGCTCACTCTGCGCCCACGCGGCATCGGTCGTAGGTTTCAACGCCTGCACCCAGGCTCGCCCGACGGGGGTGGACGCATAGCTGGCCACCAGGTCGAGCAGGAGCGGAAAGCCCAGCATTTCTGCACTGGTCTTTTCAAGCGGCGATGGAACGATGGGCAGCATGAGCATAGGTGCCAGTGTGTTTCCGTGGCATATGCTCTATCGTAGCGCCTGCTCACTGCTAGGCTGTTCTGAACGGCACTGCGCCGTTTCCGCAGGCCTGGTATGGATCGCACAAAAACTGGAACTAAAGACCATTGGCAGGCGTATCTTGAATCATTGTGTGGCATCGCCTTGGCGTGTGCCTTGCATTAGAAATTGAGGTGACCCATGTTCTGTAGTAAATGTGGACAACCCATTCAGCAGCAAGCCCATTGCACCGTCTGTGGCACCCCGACAGGACTTGGGGCAAGAATCGGCAATCCGCCCGCTCTTGTCTCCCGTATCTCGCGGCATTTGCAAACCACCGGCATTCTCTGGATAGCTTATGCCGGATATACCATGCTGCACTGGTTATTGGCTGTCACCGTGATGCGCACGATGCTTGGGTCTGGCCATCCCTGGTTTATGGGAGGACCCGATCTCTCTCATATGCCCTTCTTCGGTTCCTGGATCATCCCTTTTGTGACTGCGATCCTGGTACTCCGCGCCATACTTTCCCTGGCCGTTGGGATTGCCTTGATAACACGCCAGCCCTGGGGGCGCACCTTCGCCATTGTCGTGTCCATCCTGACGCTCATCAAGCTCTTTACCGGCACGGCTCTGGCTATCTATACGCTATGGGTACTGCTGGGCCCCAATGCCAGGCAGGATTACGATCATATCGCTGGCAATGCCATGGCATATCGCTGAACCGGTCTAGAATCGTACATAGCGATGGCTTACCCCGTGACACGTATGCGGCGACTGCGCCGTACGGAATCTCTCCGCGCCTTGGTGCGTGAAACGCATCTGCGTCCAGGTGCGTTGATCTATCCGCTTTTTATTTGTTCCGGCGAAGGTGTTCGCCGGCCGATCGGCTCGATGCCCGGCGTCTTCAATCTCTCCATCGACATGGCGATCGAAGAGGCGCGCCAGACCGCAGCACTGGGCATCGGCGGTCTGCTGCTTTTTGGACTGCCGGAGAGCAAAGATGAGCAGGCCACAGGAGCATGGGACGCGCATGGCATTGTTCAGGAGGCCCTGCGCGCGATGAAACGGGAGCGTTCGCTCGATACCCTGGTCCTGATGGCCGATGTCTGCCTGTGCGAATACACCTCGCATGGCCACTGCGGCGTTGTGCAGAAGACCCTCGATGGCAACCACGAGGTAGAAAACGACGCGAGCGTTGTGCTCATCGCAAAAACTGCTGTCTCCCTGGCGCAGGCTGGTGCGGATATCGTCGCGCCCTCGGACATGATGGATGGCCGCGTGGCGGCCATTCGTGCAGGGCTGGATGCTGCACAGCTCGAACAAGTCCCGATTCTTTCTTATGCCTCGAAGTTCGCTTCAGCTTTCTACGGGCCATTTCGCGAAGCTGCTGATTCCGCGCCGCAATTCGGCGACCGCCGCAGCTATCAGATGGACGGCGCCAATCTTCGCGAGGCGATGCGCGAGATCGAGTTGGATCTGGCTGAAGGCGCCGACATGATCCTGATGAAGCCGGCGATGCCGTATCTGGATGTGATTCGCGCAGCTCGTGAGCGCTTTGATGTGCCGATGGGCGCGTATCAGGTTTCCGGCGAGTATTCCATGTTGCAGGCGGCGTTTGCGCATGGCTGGCTGGAACGAGATCGCGCCATGCTGGAGTCGCTGCTTGGCATTCGCCGCGCCGGCGCGGATTTCATCGTTACCTATTTCGCAAAAGATGCGGCCAGGTTGCTGTAGGTGTTTATAAATATGCGAATGTTTCGTTACACAACAATGGCCGGTCTGTTATCGGCAACGTTGGCAGTATATGCGGCTCCTTGTCGGGCTCCGGCTGCGAAACAAACACAGCCCGCGACCGAGGCCGCACTTCGCGCGGTGAGCGATCTTTGGGTGCAGGTGCTGCCTACTCAGAATCGGGATTTGCTCAACTGCATTCTGAGCGACGATTATATGGACTCCGATTGGCAGGGCCAGCTGCGCACCAAAACGATGATGCTGGATGGCCTGACAAGCAAGGCAAAGATGCGTGAGAATATTCAGATAGAAAAGATACGCGTCATGCAGGACATCGGGCTGATCTGGGGTATCAACCGTGTGGAAGACTCTTCGGGCAAAGCGATCGTCACGCTCCGCTTTACGGATGTCTATGCATATCGCCATCAGCGCTGGATGGCCGTGGCCTCGCAGGAGACGCCGCTACAGCAGGGTTCTCATTAACCGTCCGCATGTGCGGCAGGAGGAAATTGTATGAGCATTGTCACCAAACCTGGAATAGGTACTGCATCCACGTTGCCTGCAGAGCCTCGGACCAATAACAGCTTTCAGCAAGCGGCGCTTCTTTTCGAATACAGTTCAGCGGCGGATCCCATAAAATCTGGATCCACGCCGGGGATTCCCTACGCCGAATTTACCAGTGAACTTTATGCCTCTGGGCCGAGCCGTATTATTCCGCTGGATCTTTCGCAGGCATTGCACTGCGCTGGGCCGGCAACAGGTCCTTCGCTTGCGGCCAGCTTCATCCGTCTGGAAGCGGGTCACGAACTCGAGACGCGCGTCAATGCCACCTCGGAACTCTTTTATGTGATTCAGGGAAAGGGTACGTCGACAATTGGCGATCACCAGATTGCATGGTCGCAGGGCGATTTTTTCACTCTTCCTGGAGGCGCAGCGCTGCATCGCGGCTTGGAGACCTCCGCGTTGTACTGGGTCAACGATCAACCGCTGCTGGAGTATTTAGGCGTACAGCGCAAGCAGGCGCGCTTTGCTCCAGCCCACTATACCCGCAGCGAGCTGGCCAAAGCGTTGCAACATGCGGCGGACGATCCGCGTGCGGCAACCAGAAGCCGCATCAGTCTCATTCTTGGCAATCCGGACTGTATGCAGACGAAGACAGTGACTCATGTGCTTTGGGCCATGTATGGCCTGGTGGAACCGCATACGCGGCAGTTGCCACACCGTCATCAGTCTGTTGCGGTTGACCTGATTATTGACGCCAAGCCCGGTTGCTACACCCTGGTGGGTACCGAGCTGAATAAAGATGGCAATATCAAAAATCCAACACGTGTCGATTGGAAATCCGGTTCCGTGTTTGTTACTCCTCCTGGCTACTGGCATGAGCACTGGAACGAGTCCAATGAACGCGCGTATCTGACGCCGATTCAGGATGCGGGCTTGCATACCTATCTGCGGACTCTCGACATCACTTTTTATAAAGAAGATAAATAAGGCTTTCCGCGTGGCATGCTGCCGACAGGATCGCGTCGCAGCATGCCGTGGTTGGTTTGTGGAAAGCCGGTTACCGGTTCGGCTTCCAAATAGCAGCATTCAACACCTTGGCAAATCTCGACGCCGGGTGGGAAAACCCAATATCCTTGATAGTGTTGATAATGTTATTCCGCTGTCCCTAAATAGCTATGAATACATCCCAGACAACGATTCAGGTGCAGCTGCCCGATGGTAGCGCACGCACGGTGCCCGCAGGCACCACGCCGTTTGATATTGCGAACAGTATTTCGCCGCGCCTGGCTGCAGCCGCAATCGCTGCGCAAATACGTCCCTTGCACGCCGAGATCGCAACGGTAAAGGCCGACGACGAGGCACATACGGAAGCCTCCATGTACACAGCCGAAGACGGCAGCGCCGAACGTATCGTCGATCTATCCCAACCCCTTCAGGAAGACGTTGCCCTGCGCCTGTTGACGGAGAAGGATGCCGAAGCCTTGCGCGTCGTGCGTCATTCCGCGGCGCACGTTATGGCGACAGCGGTGCTGGAGCTGTTTCCAGAGACGAAGCTGGGCCACGGTCCGGCGACGGATAACGGATTCTTTTATGACTTCTACCGGCCTACACCATTTACGCCGGCAGACCTGGAGCGTATTCAGGCGAAGATGGCCGAAGTTGTTGCGCGGGATGAGAAGTTTGTTCGCGAGTGGCAACCGCGCGAAGAAGGCCTGGCACGCTTCAAAGCAGACAACGATTTCATGAAGGTTCATTTTATCGAGCGCTTCACGCATCTGGGTGAGAAGGTTTCGCTCTATCGCAATGGGGCATTCGTCGATTTCTGCCGAGGCCCGCATGTTCCCTCCACAGGTCGTATAAAGGCCTTCAAGGTGATGAACCTTGCCGGAGCCTACTGGCTGGGCGACGAGAAGAACCCGCAGCTACAGCGCATTTACGGTACCGCGTTCTTCAACAAGAAAGAGATGGACGAACACTTCGCGCGTCTGGAAGAAGCGCAGCGTCGCGACCATCGCGTGCTGGGAAAACAGCTCGATTTGTTCTCCATTCAAGAAGTTGCCGGGCCGGGCCTCATCTTCTGGCACCCTAAAGGCGGCATCATCCGCAACATCATGGAAAGCTGGATGCGCGAAGAATGTGTCCGTCGCGGTTACGATCTGGTTTACACGCCGCACGTCATGCGCCATGAGCTATGGAAGATCAGCGGTCACGCCGGCTTCTATTCACAAAACATGTACACGCCCATAGAACTGGATGATGCCGACTACCAGTTGAAGCCGATGAATTGTCCGGGCCACATCCTTATCTTCAAGAACACACCCAAAAGCTATCGCGATCTGCCGGTTCGCCTGGCCGAGCTGGGCAATGTGTATCGTTATGAGCGCAGTGGCACCATGCACGGATTGTTGCGTGTGCGCGGCTTTACCCAGGACGACGCTCACATCTTCTGCACCATCGCGCAGGTCGAGAGCGAAATCGCCGCCTGCATCGATTTTGCCGAAGCGGTGCTAAAGACATTCGGTTTCTCTGAGTTCAAGGTCGAGCTTTCCACCTGGGACCCGAAAGATACAACCAGCTACGTTGGCTCGACAGAAAACTGGGCAATGGCCATCGGCTCGCTCGAACGCGTCCTGCAGAGCAGGCAAATCCCCTACAAAACTATCCCCGGCGAGGCGGCATTCTACGGGCCAAAGATCGACATCAAGCTAGTCGATGCATTGGGTCGCTTGTGGCAGCTCTCGACGGTGCAATTCGATTTCAACCTTCCAGCGCGTTTTGAGCTGGAGTATGTCGGTGAAGATGGAGAGCGGCATCAGCCCGTGATGGTACACCGAGCGCTGTATGGCTCGGTAGAGCGCTTCTTCGGTGTGCTGATCGAGCACTACGCTGGCGCTTTCCCACTATGGCTGGCTCCTGTACAGGTTGGCTTGGTGCCGATCAGCGAAAAACATGTCGAGTATGCCCAAAAAGTACGGTCACAGTTACAGATGGCCGGCCTGCGCGTGGAACTCGACGATCGCAATGAAAAAATGAACGCGAAAATCCGCGACCTGACGATGCAGAAGATTCCTTATGTGCTTGTGATGGGCGACAAGGAAGCCACAGCCAACGCTGTCAGTGTGCGTACTCGCGGCAAGGGTGACGAAGGCAGCATTTCTATAGAGGAATTTGTGACGAAGGCGAAGAGATTGGTGGAAGACAGATCGACGGAGCTTTAGCCCATCAAGCGAGAATTCGGTTTATACCACAGGAGATATTCTGAGTCCACGATTCATTCCCACGCTCAGAGACAAAGCAGGGAATGTTATACATAACCTGCAGGATGATTCCACTTGCAGGGTGTCAAATGCGGCGAATCGCAAGTTTCTTACTCATGTTCTCGTCCATCGGGATTGGAGCACATTGCCAAAGCTCGAGTTGGCAACCTGATCTCACGCAGCAGCAAATATACAAACTTTATCGTGCTTCGAGCTCCGACCCTACAGGCGCCAATGCGGACAGCCGCCAAATTGCTCCGGGACAAACTTTTACAGTTCTCGACACAGCAGGTCCAGGGATGGTCTCGCACATATGGTTCACAATTGCCGACGATGAACCGTACAACCTGAAACGCATCGTTTTGCGCATGTATTGGGATGATGAAAAGACTCCCAGCGTCGAAACGCCGATTGGAGATTTCTTTGGACTGGGCTTAGGCTCTTATCACAATTGGCAATCGGAAATGCTTTCTGTCGGAAGCGACCAGGCACTCAATTGCTTTTTCCCAATGCCCTTTCGGCATCATGCGCGCATTACTGTGACCAACGAGGGAAAACAGCCAATTGAATCGCTGTATTACAACATTGATTATCGGATTTATCCTCATCCACTCGCGGCGGATACGGTGTATTTCCACGCTCAGTATCGGCAGGCACAACCCAATCATGGCTGGACGACAAACTGGTCACTCAATTCCGATGCACTGGTAAATAACAAGGCAAATTTAGATGGTAAGGATAATTACGTTTGGATGGATGCCACCGGCCACGGTCAATATGTAGGTGTAACCATGTCGGTTCTGCAGAATCAGGACGGCTGGTGGGGCGAGGGGGACGATATGTTTTTTATTGATGGTGCCGCTCGTCCGTCCATTGCCGGCACTGGTTCGGAAGATTATTTTCTAGGCGCATGGAATTTTGGGGGCAAGCCGTTTTCTTATCAGCTATACGGAGCCCCTGTCGTAGGCGCCGAGCTGGCGGGTGGCCGATCGAGCGTATATCGCTTTCATCTCGATTCGCCGATCCCATTTTCTAAATCATTCAAAGCCACCATCGAGCATGGACACGCGAACCATCGTTCGGACAACTACTATTCGGTTGCCTACTGGTACCAGGCCGAACCTCACGCGCCATTTCCGCCACTCCCAGATGTGGAACAAAGAATACCGAAGTTACAGATGGTCGGCGGACCCGGCAATGCTGGATCTTCGACGCAACCATAGCTTCTTCCTGCAGCACTCTAAAACCGCACTCTTGCACCGAATTGAATTTGCCGTTGTGTGTAGACTGCATTGCTGTTGGCGTTAGTAACGGTTCCATAGGTTGGGTTGAATTCCAGGTAGGGCGTGGCCGATGTTGCCTGGGAAGGACACCCCTGTGTCAATGGTGTGGAGCAGGCGGTGTAGCCCAATGTATCCATGGCAGTGACGTTGGTGTGGTTGGTCAGATTGTAGGCCTCGCCCATCAACTCCAGGCTGGTGCGCTCGCCAAAGTCGATGCGTCGCGTCAGTCGCAGGCTGGTCGTCTGCGTGCTGGGAAACCGATTGTTGTTACGCTCAAAAATGTTCAACCGCGAAGGGCCACCCGATCCGTTGATGCCAAAGAATGCGCCCCCCGGTGCACTGCCGCCTACGTTCAGTGTGTAAGGAAGCCCAGTCTGCCATGCGACAATGGGCGACATACTGTAGTTATTCACTAGGTCACCCAGCATCCCTTGTTTGCGCCACGTGGGCCACCATGTTCCATGGACGACCAGCCGCTGCCGCACGTCTGTATTGGAGTTGCCGTAGTTAAGCCGCATATTATTCGGCTCCAGAATGTTCGTTGGCGATTTATACAGAAACTCATTCTGGTCATAGTCCAACGCGTGGGCAAACGTATAGTTGAAGCCGTAACTTAGACCACGCCATGTGCGATGCTGCACCTGGATAACACCCGCATTGTAGTTGGAGTTCACATTGCTCAGCATTTCCGTGATGTTGCTGTACAGGTAATTAGGCCGGATGGATGTATAGAGCGGAGTGGTGTACGTGGCACCCTGCGGCAATGGACTGGCCTTACCCAGGGGTGTTCCGGGAATGTCGATGGTATAAGTCAACTGTCCGATGGTTGCGTTGTCGATATTGGTGTCGATAAAGTTCGGCAACTCCCGGCCCTGGCTGGAGAGATAGGACAAGGATACAGACGTATGCGATCCAAGCTGCTGCTCCAGCGTGAAATCTCCTTGCAGAATTTGCGGGGCTTGATAATCAGGAGCGAAGAAATGTGCGCTGGGCAGTGATCCAACGGCCGAGCCAGTGGGTGCGCTGAAGAAAATATTGGGAAATTGAGGCACGCCAAATTCCGTAGGTGAAGAGTAGCGATAGGTGCGCTGGCTTTGTGGCGAACCAGAACCGGTGAGTACGGAAAAGAGCGTGCCGTTCAGGATGCGCCCGTAGAAAACTCCAGCTCCTACGCGAAGGACAGTGTGACCATTACCGAAAATGTCCCACGCCAATCCAGCGCGTGGCCCAATATTGTTCCGGTCATCGGGAGAGTTGTTCGTCTGTGAGAGCTGTGGATTGGTAAGAAAGGCATGCGGCACGCGCTCATATTCATAGCGCACACCGAGCGTCAGCGTAAGGCGCGGATGAATATGCCATTCATCATTGGCAAAGCCTGCGATGTCATGCGTGATCAGGTAGAAGGCAGGTGTGCCGAAGCTCTGCGAGAATCCTGCGAAGGTGTTGACGTAGTAGACAGGCGGCGGTGGTCCCAGGCCATCGACGGCATGGTAGTAGTCGGCAATAAAATTGCCAAACGCCGTGTAGTTATACGCCCCAACACCACCGTAGATGTTGTCTAATTCATCGTAGTTGCGGTCCCAGTCTGCGCCGAATTTCAATACATGATTGCCCAGTACCCAGGTGAGGGACTCGGAGACTTCAAAGCGATGTTCATTCGGGTACTCCGGGCGCGGCAGTTGTGCCGGATTGCCCAGTACGATGCCTTCGCCTCCAGATCCACCGGCAATGCGAATCTCCGGTGCGTAGCCGAATTGGTTCTCCGCCAGAGGAAGCTCCGCACCTGTCGGCAACGGGCTCGTCTGCGTATCCAGTTCGTGCCCGTATTGGAAACGGACTTCGTTGCCGACGTTCTCCGTTAGAAAGCTGGTGAGCCGCGCAATCATCCAATCCATAGAAAGCGTGTCGTTGCCGAAACTATTGATGCCATACTGCTCGGAGCTTTGTGTCAGCACTCCGTTGGGAGAGTTCCAATGCATGTGGTTGTACGCAAAGGATGCATGGTTGCGGTCATTGATCTGCCAATCAACCTTAGGAAAATTCAGCATCTGGCTGCCAGTGCGCGGTACCAGGCCAGAGAGCGACAAAACGAGCTGCAACCCTTTTTGATATTGGGCGACCCCGGCTTGATAGCTCGGCATGTCCAGCCGGTCATAGACTTCGCAGGCTCCTTGCGTAGCCTCAAACTGGAAGACGCTGGTGTAAAAAACACTGGTTGCCGCAGTTTCGGCGCTGCCCCCTCCGCCGTTGTATGGAGGCAGGTTCGCGCATGTGATGGGATAGCCGAGATAGGTTCCGGTGGGAATCGAAGCCAGCGGCTGCGCGAAAATAGCCTCTGGACTGCCCACGCGTGAAATAGCAGGATAGTTTTTCTGCACATAGTCAAAGGAGTAGAACCAGAAAAGCCTATCCTTTTTTATCGGGCCGCCAATGTCAAATCCCATCTGGCGACGCTCCGCCGCGGGCTTATACGGATTGGTCGTAAACACGTCGGAAGCATTGGCGGTCGTCAACGTGGTAAACGGATTGGTTGCAGCGAGTGCGCTGTTACGGTCAAAAATAAATGCCTCACCGCGTAACTTGTTGCCACCGCTTTTGGTGACGGTGTTGATGACGCCTCCTGCAGAGCGGCCATATTCTGCGGAGTAGTTCGAGGTATTTACCTGGAACTGCTCGACGGCCCCCATGCTGATGGAATATGGCGCCCGCACTCCTCCGCGTTCCTCCGAGAAAAATGCTTGATTATTGTCCGCACCATCGACCGTGCTGTTGTTCAGCAATACGCTGGTGCCGCGAAAACTCAGCAGGCCCAGGCCGTTTTGATCGCTGACGACTCCCGGAGACAGCAGTGCAAAGCTGGACCAGCGGCGACTGTTCGAAGGCAGGTTCAGAAGATCTGTGGACGTAAAATTTGTGGAGAAATCCGGCGACGTTGCCTTGGCAAATGGGGCGACGGGCGTCGCTACCTGCACAGTTGTTTTTGCAGCCTCGATACGGAGCAATACATTCAGGCGCGTCTGCCTGCCAAGCTCCACGAGGATGTGGGGCGACTCAAAGAACGCAAAACCCGGCACATCGACACCGATGCCGTAGTTGCCCGGAGCTAGATTTACGAAGCGGTAGTTCCCGGCACCGTCACTTACGGTTACCAGTACCGCGCCGGAAGCTTCATTTTTCAGGAAAATGTGTGCGTCTGGCATCACGGCGTGGGCCGGATCGAAGACAGCACCGATAAGGCCGCCGGTTGTCGACTGCGCCAGCGACGGCATGCATGCCAGCGTGCATGCAATCCAGCCGACAAGGCACACGTACAGTATGTTGCGCCCTTGGAGGGGGACCAAGCGCAGCATGCAATCTCCTGATAGCTCTGGCCGGTCTTCGCCGGGCACTTCTACGCACCCATACGAAAACGGCCATCAGCGAACAGCATCCATCTATTGCCGGATGCTTCCGGTCTAACTGCACAGACAGCCGATAGGAGATGTTCTCCGGGGCTGCTAACAAACATAATATCCTGCTATCCAGTGTTGGATTTCCTGATATTAGGCAGAGACCCCTGTGATTTGACTACACTTAGATAAGGAAATCTACAGGCGGAAGCGAAGCGAGACGCAATGTTTATTGATGAAGTACGAATTCGGGTAAAGGCTGGGGATGGCGGCAATGGTTGCGTTGCTTTCCGCCGGGAAAAATTTGTCCCGCGTGGCGGACCCTCCGGTGGCGATGGTGGTCATGGTGGCGATGTCATTCTGGAATCCAGTCAGCGCCACAACACGTTGGTGCATTTTCGCTTTTATCCGGAGCACAAAGCCGAGCGTGGACGCCATGGAGAAGGCTCTAACTGCACAGGTCGCGCTGGTGAAGATGTTGTTCTGAAAGTTCCTGTTGGAACAGTCGTGTACGACGAGACCACGGGAGAGGCACTGCACGATTTTCAGGCTCCCGACGAGCGTGTGGTGATTGCACGCGGTGGCCGTGGGGGGCGTGGCAACCAACACTTTGCAACTCCTACACATCAGGCTCCGCGGGAATCGGAACCCGGACGCGAAGGTGAAGAACGCCAACTGCGCATGGAACTGAAGCTGTTGGCTGACGTGGGCTTGGTAGGGTACCCAAATGTCGGCAAGTCCACACTCATCTCACGCATCTCTGCGGCGCGCCCTAAAATTGCCGATTACCCATTCACGACGCTGGAGCCGAATCTTGGTGTGGTGACGGTTGGCCAGCCACCACATGATGAGAGCTTTGTTGTGGCGGATATCCCCGGCTTGATCGAAGGCGCGCATCTCGGCGCTGGCCTCGGCATCCAGTTTCTGCGGCATATTGAGCGTACCCGGTTGCTGGTGCACCTGGTGGATGTCTCAGATGCCAGCGGCCGTCCGGATCCAGTCGAAGATTTCAAGGTGATTCAGGCAGAGCTTGCAAGCTTCGGTCATGGGCTGGATGAAAAGCCCGTGATTGTGGTCGCCACAAAGATGGATGTCGCCAATCCAGAGAAGTTGAAGAAGCTGCAGACCATGGCCAAGCGCCGCAAACTGGCTTTGTATCCCATCTCCGCTGTTACGGGCGAGGGCATAGAACCGCTGCGCTACGCCATTGGAGAGCGCGTCCGCAAATTGCGGGAGGAAGAATCGAGTGCTGTCCCAAGCGTAGCTCCCAGCGTGGCGGAGTAGCCATGCGCATCGGCTTCTTTGGAGGCAGCTTCGATCCGCCCCATCGCGGTCATCTGGCATTGGCACTGGCTGCTGCAGACCAATTTTTGCTCGATAAGGTTTTGCTGGCTCCCGTTGGAGTGCAGGCGCTCAAGCAAAATCAACCAGTTACAGCCTTTCCGCACCGGTACGCCATGATAGCGCTGGCAGCGCAGGCCGACCCACGCTTGCTACCGTCGCTGCTGGATGCTCCTTTGCGCGATGTACCGCAAAAAGAGTATCCGAGTCATGCCCAGCCGGATAGCTCAAACAATATCCCGAACTACACCATTGATACGCTGACACGCCTGCGCCAAACGGCAGGTGGACAGGATTCCTTCTTCACACTACTCGGCGCAGACAGCATCCTCGGCATTCGCAACTGGCACCAGCCGGAGCGTCTGCTGGCGCAGTGCGACTGGATCGTAGCTGCCCGGCCCAGATTTGAGGTTGGCGACGCTTTGGCGACGGCGACAGCCGCTTTACCTGTGGGGATTCGCGTGGTCGAAGACCGGGACCCAGTCCACGGTGCTTATCTTCGTCTTCTGCACGCCAGCGGAGCCAATACCCGTGTGTGGTTTCTGCCGCACCTGCACGAAGACATTTCTGCGACTGCTTTACGCGCGGCTATCCATGCAGGCACATGGGATGCGTCGCTCGTGCCTGCCCCGGTAGCCGAATATATTCGCAAGACAGGGGTGTATGGAACAATGTGCGGAACTGGCACGAAACATTGACATTGGCAAGCGCCTGACGAACCCGCTACCATGAGAACAGTGTTAGGAGATCGTTCCATCCCCATGTCAAAATCGGAAACCCGCCGGATGATTCTGGCTGCTACCTCTGCCTGTGAAGAAAAGAAGGCGGAAGACATTCGCGTCCTGGAGCTGGATCCAGCAGACTCTGCCTTCACAGATTTTTTCCTGATCTGCAGCGGTGCCAATGGCCGGCAGAACCAGGCCATCGCACAGGAAATTGAGCTGCGACTGAAGCGCGAATTCGGAGCCTATGCAAATTCCGTGGAAGGTTATCGTCAGGCGGAGTGGATTTTGCTCGATTACGTGGATTTCGTCGTCCACATCTTTGCCGCCGACAAGCGTGCATTTTATGACATTGAGCGATTGCGCAAGACGGCCAGTTCTGTGGCACTCGATGAGATGAAGAAGTCTTTGGTCGAGAAGGTTGCCGCCGTGCGCAAGAAGGCAGCGCCGAAAAAGAAAGCAGCGATGAAGAAATCTCCGACTCGACCCGCCGCAAAGAGCAATGGAAAGCCCGTAGCGAAACCTGCTGTCAAAAAGACGGGGAAGAAAGCTGCGCTGGCTGCAAAGCCTAAGAAGGCCGCTACGAAAAAGAAGTAAAACCAGCATCCATCTCTAGCATTCGCAACAACAAAAAAGCAGGAAGCCTGAGGGCTTCCTGCTTTTTTAGTTATTGCTGCCTTAACTTAGAAAGTGAGGGACGCTTTCAACTGAACCAGTCGAGGCGATGCATCACCACCAAGGCCGGAACCCAGAATGCTGGTTGGAGTGTTGACAGTGCTGGTGATAAAGCCCAACTGGCCAGGAGAATTGATGTCGTGGCCCGGAGTGGCGAAGTTTGGATGGTTGAGCAGGTTGAAAAACTGCGCGCCAACCTGGAGGTTAGAGGATTCCCAGCCGGGGATTTTAAAGCCCTTCAGGAGAGAGAAGTCGGTGTCCGTGTACGCCGGGCCATAGGTCTGGTTGCGTGCCTGCTGCCCGAATGCAGTCGGTGTCGTATAGTTGGCGCCGTTTGCTATTCCGCAAGGGTTTCCGGTGCCCGTCGCGAAATTAAATACACCCGAACCCCCGCAGCTATGAACGTTGTTCAATTGGTGGGCCAGGATACTTACGGGAAATGCTGAGTTGGAAGCGTAGTTCGTCGGAACGACAGCGCCGTCGACTACAGAAAACGGAAATCCTGTGTGGTGGAAAACCGTTCCGGCGAGTTGCCAGCCGTCGGTTGCGACATGCGGTCCACCCCAATACGGTACCGTGAAGACATAGCTGGCGGTAATGTTATGCCGCACGTCATAGTCCGCATTGCCGTAATTCTGGGACAGGTCAAACGGATTGATTGCCGACAAAAGACTTGCATCGGCACCACTGAAAGGCAGGATACCGCCATTGGAGATTTCATCCAATGCATGGCTGTATGTGTAGTTGGCCTGCAACAGCAGATACCTGGAGCGATTGGTGACGGAGGCGACAATGCCGTGGTAGTTGGAAACGGCATTGCTGTACACTTCTGTAACTGCGCCAAAAGAACCGTTTGGTGCATTGGCGCCATTGACGCCAGTGAATCCAGCAGGACCACCATACGAGTTCAGACTGTCGTTTGCGTCCGGCTCGTGATAGCCACGGTTGCCGACATAGTTCACATCCACCACGGTGCTGGCATTCAATTGCCGCTCTATTTCGAGATTCCACTCCTCATATGTAGGATATTTCAGCGAGCTATAAGGATTGGTGAAGCTGGGAGCAGAAAAGCCGGCTACGCTGGCAGCCAAGCTATTGTAACTGGCTCCATTGTGGAACCCGGCTTGGAATGCCTTGTTGGAAGCTGCTGTAATGGCTTCTCCACTACTGGCCTGAGACGGGTCCGGACTGATATTCGCAGCCTTGAATTGCGGACCACCAAACAAAGTAAAGCCAACGTTTGTGGGAGCGTTGTTTAGGGCGCTGTCGGCAATGGTTCCGGGAAAGACATCGCTGAACATACCAAAGCCACCGCGCACCACCGTTTTGCTGCCATCGCCAGCTGGGGACCATGCAAAGCCGAAACGCGGCTGCACCGCGACTGCCTGATAGCCCGGGAAGGCTGCATGACGCCCACTGTTGATCAGTGCCTTGTACGGTGTCGTCGCAGATGCACTTAACGCGCCGAAGTTACTGGAGAGCGAATCGAAGCAATTCGTTTGGCAAACAGGATTGGAGTTCAACTCCAACCGAACGGCAGCCGTTAACGTCAGGTTAGGCATCGCCTTCCATGCGTCCTGAACGTAGAATGCCTCATTGTAGAGGGCGACAGGCTGGGTCAAGCGAAGGGGATACTGTTGGGCATAAATATCGGTTGTACCCATAGCGAAATCTGCACCGGTTACTTCCAACAGCGGCACAGTGTTCACGCTGGGACTGTAGTCCGTAATGTCGTCCCGGCGGAAATAATAGCCGAACTTGATGGTATTCCTGCCCTTGATGACGCTGGCGTCGTCAATGAACTGATAGTTCGTTACGGTACGCCCTTGTGGCCAAACATAGTTGATGCCGCCAAGCTGTGAGAACGCGTTGTCGAAAGCGAAGACGAGGGTGTACGGCACTTGCTGTAGCGAGGAGGCCAGATTGGTGTTGTTGAAAACGGCCTGATACCACAAGGTGGCAAAGGTAAACTGGTTGGTGAAGTTCGGATTGAAGACGTGCGTCTCACCCAACTGGCCGGAGTATTGCGGCTGCGGGCTGTCGGCGTTGAAGATGGGGCTCAATGGATCGGTGTAGGTGGCCTGCAGACCGCGATCCATTTCATATGTTCCGTACAGGTTGTCCTTGTCGCTGATGTGGTGATCGATGCGACCCTCAAAGAGCCACTCATGGGTAAAGTTGGTCGTATTGGAGTTATAGGTTACGATATCGCCTGGCAGCAGACCGGTGGGAATGCCGGTTGCAGGCACTGGCGTTGCGCTGGAGTAACCATTGGCACTTGTGTACACGCTGAAAAGTTGTTTGTACAGAGCAACAGTGCTTGCCGGTGCACCGTTTGCTGCCAGATTCGCATAGGTTCTGTTCATGTATTGCGCGGTTGGTGAATAAACCGGGGATACGACGGGAATGACGACGCGGAGTCCTTCATAATCTCCGAAGAAAAATGTCTTGTTTTTCCAGATAGGGCCGCCGATCGAAGCTGCGAATTGGTTGACATTGTCGAAGGGGCGTGGGGTAGCGGTCTGATTATTAAAGAAGTCGTTGGCGTTCATGGTGCGGCCATTCCACCAGTAAGCCGCGTTGCCGTGGAAGACGTTGGTGCCGGATTTCGTAATTTCGTTGACCTGAGCTCCGCCCAGGCCACCGTATTGCGCGCCATAGGCGTTGTTGACCACCGCCACCTGGGCAACAGCATTGTTGCCCAGCAGTAGGTTCGTGGCACCGGAGTTGTTCAGATTCAAGAACGGATCGTTCTCATACATTCCATTCAGGGTAAAGGTGTTGGAGGTCGCTGGTAAGCCGAAGGCGGAGAAGTTGCCGTAGCCAAATCCCATGGCCCCATTGCTGGCTGTCGAAGAGTTCATCACCACGCCGGGGGCGGTTTGAGCAACGAAGGTCAAATCATTGCCGGGGTTGGGCAGGTTCTGCACCTGTTTCTGGTTGAACGTCGTGCTGATGTCCGCATTATCGGTATTTAGTAGCGGTTCGGCTGCTGTCACTGTGACGGTCTGGCTGCTCTTGCCAACCGACATTTTGACATTGCCATTGGCAATCGCTCCGGTATTGACGGTTACGATAGTGCTCGATGTTTCAAATCCGGCGGTAGTGACAGTGACGGAGTACATGCCTGGCTGCAACAGAGAGGAACGATAGCCGCCGGTCGCATTGGTCGTAAGATTGTAAGTCGCTCCTGTGCCCGTATTTTTAACAACGACTTGTGCCCCTGGAATAGCCGCACCAGTCGGATCCACTACCGTGCCGGCGATATCGCCAGCGCTCAAAGATTGCGCTGTGGCAACCGGTTCAAAGCTTGGAAGAGTGCTAACAATTGCAAACGCCGCAAAGAGGACAACCGCGACTTTAGCCCATTGTTTGAGAGAATGCTGCATATACAACCCCCCTGTGGTTTGTATGCTTGAGTTCGAAAGTTTGAGGAACCCCTTGACTGGAAACATCCATCGCCTGGATATCCAGTAGAAGTGTGTGGAACGGTAACATTAAGCAATCTTTGGGCCAAAATGAACAGAGTGTGAATGCCCTGTTAATCAATCACTTAGAGCGCCGCTGTTATACGCTGCTACAGCGATTGGAATTCAGAAAATACAAATTATTGTATACATAAATCTTTCTTATGTACAACGAGCGTTTGTCTTATGCAATTGCAGGAGCTTGGCCAGAAAAATGGATGTTCTGCTAGCCATGGTCGACAGTCGTCGCGCGGGTGCTGCAAAGCAACCGGC
The DNA here is from genome assembly GCA_036267255.1 of Acidobacteriaceae bacterium. GTDB lineage: Bacteria > Acidobacteriota > Terriglobia > Terriglobales > Acidobacteriaceae > DATAWK01. Next base: position 531,406 of record DATAWK010000041.1, read on the forward strand.
GGCCGTGTGGTTGCGTGACTATGTTGCCCGGCTAGAGCACTTTTGCCGCGTGCAGCAGGCAGTTTTTCCATCGGAAGCTGCATTGCTGTCAGCCTGCGAACGAACTGCGAGCCGGACGCTGCCTTACTTAATAATGTTGGACAGCCGGGGCAAACTGATGAGCTCCGACGCCCTGGCAGCCTGGGTGGGGCGCCAGCAGGACACGGGATTGCAGCGAATGATCTTTGCTGTGGGTCCAGCGGATGGCTGGTCGGAAGAAGCGCGCAAGCGCGCGAATCTGTTGCTTTCCCTGGGGCCGATGACGCTACCCCACGAATTGGCCGCCGTAGTATTGGCCGAGCAGATCTACCGGGCATTTACAATCCTCAAAGGCCTGCCGTATCACCTGGGGCATACCTGAGATGGCAGGCGACCGCACATGGGTAAACGATTCGGCAGTGAGTTGACTTCTATATGACAGAAGCGCGACGCGGACTCATCCTGATCAACACTGGTCCGGGTAAAGGCAAGACCACGGCTGCGATGGGCACAGCAATGCGCGCGGTGGGTAATGGCATGCGCGTGCTGATGCTGCAATTTCTGAAAGGGTCATGGCATTATGGCGAACTGGACGCAGTAGAATCCTTTGGCGGCAAGTGGGTGATGAAGCAGATGGGTCGCGGTTTTGTAAAAATAGGTGGCGCGGAGACGGACCCGGAAGATATCCGCCTAGTGGAAGAGGCGTGGGATGAGGCACAGCAGGCCATCCTGTCGGGTGAGTGGGACATGGTAGTGCTGGATGAAATCAACTACGCCATAGGCTACGGCATGTTGGATCCAGCCAGGGTAGTGGAAACGCTGCTCAAAAGGCCCGAGATGGTGCATGTCATCCTGACCGGGCGCAACGCGCATCCCAGCCTGGTGGAAATTGCCGACACCGTGACGGAAATGCGCGAGGTGAAGCATGCCTATCAGAAGGGCATTCTGGCGCAGCGTGGCATCGAATATTGATCCTTACGGCGGAATGACAGACGAATCAGAGAAACAGATAGGATAGGAACTGCATGTCCTGGTTTAAGCGAAGCGAGAATGAGATTGTGGCCAGCGGCGAAAAAAGTGTTCGTACCGAAGGTCTGTGGATCAAATGCGAGGGCTGTCGTCAGGTCATCTGGAAGGCAGACCTCGAGGCAAACCTGAATGTCTGCCCCAAGTGCAGCCGGCATTTTCGGCTTTCTGCGCGTGCGCGCATTGCCAGTCTACTGGAACCGGGCTATGAGCTGGTCGATCTGGAACTGAAGTCGACCGACCCGCTAAACTTTACCGACCTCAAATCCTATAAGTCGCGCCTGAAGAAGGCCCAGCACGATACAGGCTTGAACGATGCCATCATGAATGCGCTGGGCAATCTGGGGCCGCACTCCGTAGTGCTCAGCGTGATGGAATATGCCTTCATCGGTGGCAGTATGGGATGCGTGGTGGGTGAGACGATCGCCCGCGCCGTGGATCGCTCTCTGGAGTCGCGGCATCCGTTGATTATCGTATCCGCCTCTGGCGGCGCGCGCATGATGGAAGGTGTTGCTAGTCTGATGCAACTGGCGAAAATCTCCGCAGGGCTGGCGCAGATGGATGACGCAAAAATTCCTTACATCTCCGTGCTGACCGACCCAACCACCGGGGGCGTAACCGCCAGTTTTGCCATGTTGGGGGATTTGAATGTCGCAGAGCCGGGGGCACTTATTGGTTTTGCAGGCCCGCGCGTCATTGAGCAAACCTTGCGTCAGAAGCTGCCGGAAGGCTTCCAGCGTTCCGAGTTTTTGCTGGAGCACGGCATGCTAGATGCCGTGGTGAACCGCAAAGAACTCAAGGAATATCTTGTGCGCGCGCTGGATTTCATGCAGCCCTAGATGCCATCATTCATAGACGCCATCATTCATAGCGGAGTGCCTCGATAGGGTCCAGGTTCGCGGCCTTCCACGCCGGGTAAATGCCGAAGACCAGCCCGATCAGGCAGGAAACGACGAGCGCAGCGATCACCCAAAAGCCTGACAACAGAGCCTGGATCGTCGTAATGGAAAAACGCAGCACCAGCGTGAGCAGAGTTCCCACGCAGACGCCCAGAACACCACCGACGGCGCACAGAGTGATGGCCTCTAACGTGAATTGCATCATGATGTTGCGTTTTGTCGCTCCAATGGCCTTGCGCACGCCAATTTCCCGAGTGCGCTCCGTTACAGTGACCAGCATGATGTTCATCACGCCGACACCGCCGACAATCAGTCCGACACTCGATACGGAAAACATGAACAGGAAAAGGCCGCTGGTCAGCTGCCCCCAGAGTCGCTCCAGAGCGTCGGCTCCATAGATGCTGAAGTTATCCGGCCTTTCGATGGGGACATTGCGTCGCACGCGCAACAACTGTTCGATCTCGTTGCTTACCAGATTTCGATTCTTGGCGTCGTCGTACTTGATGCCAATCAGCATGTCCTTGCTTTCTGGATGAATCTTCTGAAAGGTGCCGAGTGGAAAGTCCGCAGAATTGTCCTCTGGATTTTTCCCTTCACCAAACAGGGACTTTTGCTTGCCCACCACCCCAATGACTGTAAAGATATCGCCGCCGATTTCAATGTCTTTGCCAAGGGGAGATTCGTTGTCAAATAAATATTCTGCCGCGTCATGTCCCAGGACAACGACGTTGGAGTGATGCTGCTCCTCATAATCTGTAAAAAAACGCCCTTGGATTACGTTGAGATCGGAGACATTCTGCATGGAGGCCGATTCGCCGGAAAGAATGGTGTGTTGCAATTTGCGCGCCTTGTACTTTACCGCGACGCTGCCAAGATCGAAGCTGGAGTTTTGATATTGCAGGATCGGCGAAACGGCCACCACATGCGGCAGTGTGCGGATGACTGCAGCGTCATTGGCGGTTAACTGTTTGCGTGACAGCATCTCGGTTGTCGGGCGCACGCCGACGGCTTCATAACGAAAAGCCCATAACACATTGGTTCCGAAAGATGCGACCAGCGCCTCCACGTTGTGATTGAGGCCATTGATAAGGGAAGAAATGGCAATCACGGTGGTGACACCAATCACAATGCCCAACACCGTCAGGCCAGAACGGAGCTTGTTCGTGTAGAGGGTCTCCAGCGCCATCCGCACGGCCTCTTTGGAATCACGCATTCGCACAGCAGCACCTCAACGACGCAATGCAAGGACAGGCTGTATTTCAAACACAAGCACACGTTTCCGGATGATGCGGCAGTATAGTCCAGCGGATGCGGGATCGGTGCAACATTTATGGATGCGGCGTTCCCAGCGCGCCTTTCAGATCACCTTTGCCCAACCAGGTCAACGCGCCGAAGGCCCCAAACCAGGAACCGGCTGCGGCAAACACAACATAAATAGGATTGCCGGTGTAGCTGATAACAGCAAATGCCGACAGCAGATACCAGACACTGCTCCAACTGGCCGCGACGCTTCTACGGCGAGCGGAAACTGCAGCGGTAAAAAACACATAGACCGCATCGGTTGCGGCGGTCGATGCCGCCACGCCGATCGCGATCAGCGGATTGGGTGCATGAAGGATCACGGGCCTGCTCCAGAACGTATTGGAATTCCACTGGTGTCTACGATTGTGGGCCTAAACAGCTGGTTCATCGATTTTTTTCGACAGCTATGCTTGCCTTGGGTGTGGAAGAAAGATGATATCGAGCGCTCAAGAACTCTCCGATCTCTGATAGCCTTCCGCTTTAGATCATTTAGAACAATTGTTCGTCGGAAGGGAAAACATGCATAGGAGAAAATTTCTGACAGGCGCGATGAGCGCAATGGTCCTTCCCACGGGTGTTTTTGCCGATTCTCTGTCTGGCAAACAGGGTCGGACAGAGAACCTGTTGTCCTCCGTAGCTGAGCAATCCCCGGCTTTCGCAGAGACACAAAGCGCTTTGAAGCCGATGGCCGTTGGCTTGATGATTGAACCAGCCTCCGGCCCGGAGGCCTCCATCGCGCGCGTCAACGAACTCGGTTTGTCCAACTGCTTCCTCTCGCTCGATGGCTACATCGGTAAGTTCAATAAATCCCTGGCACAACAATTGAGCGCTTTGCTGGAGAAGTACAACGTGACGGCGACCAGCGTTGAAGTCGTGGGGCCCGGACGCCTGGTATGGGACTTCCTCGATGGACCTTCCACCATCGGCGTGGTGCCCCGTGCGACGCGAGCAGCCAGAATCGATGCACTGAAGCAGACCTCTGATTTTGCCAAGATGCTGGGCATCCCGCGGGTACAGACCCATTGCGGCTTCATCCCGGAAAATCCCAGGGACCCGCTTTATCCGGAGGCTGTTCTCGCCATCCGCGAGGTGGCCGTGCACTGTGCCGCCAACGGACAGGATTTTCTGATGGAGACGGGACAGGAGACGCCGACCACGATGTCCCGCGCCATCCAGGACGTGAATCAGCCAAACCTGGGCGTGGGATTGGATACGGCGAACCTGATTCTCTACGGCAAGGCCAATCCCGTGGATGCGGTCGACATTATTGGACCGCATGTGAAGAGCGTCCACGCCAAGGATGGGAAGTGGCCCACAGACCCCATGCAACTGGGCGAGGAAGTGCTGATCGGCACCGGCCGCGTGGATTTCATGCAGGTATTTACCAAGCTTCACAAGCTTGGCTACACAGGCGCCATCACCATCGAACGCGAGATCTCCGGTCCGCAGCAGATCGCGGACGTGAAAAAAGAAAAGCTGTATCTGGAACGGATCATCGCGCAAATCCAAACGAAGGATACATAAGGGAGAACTCTGCCGTGGATAGACGAGATTTCATCAATGGTACCGCTGCCGCTTCGGGCCTTTTATTGTTGAAACCGCGAACAGTATTTGGCTATGAGGCCAACTCCGCAGTCCATCTGGCGCTATTGGGATGCGGTTCCCGCGGAACTGAAGTGGCCACTTCATTTGCCAGGAACACCAGCGCTCGCATCGTTGCGCTTGCCGATTTGTTTCCCGATAAATTGGAAAAGGGCAAAGCACATTTCGATCAACTGGCTGGCACTTTGGGATATGCAGGCGTTGATCCCAAGATGATGTTCCATGGCTCCCAGGCCTTTGAGCAAGTTGCTTCGTCGTCAGGCGTTGACGCCGTACAGATTTCGACGCCGCCATGGTTTCATGTGCAACATCTCGATGCGGTGGTCCGCGCAGGCAAGCATGTCTACTGCGAAAAGCCCATGGGAGTGGACGTGGCGCAGACCAGGCAGGCCCTTGAGATTGGTAAACGCGCTGAAGGGCGATTGAGCCTCGACGTTGGTTTCCAGATCCGCAGTGCGCCGCCATTTGTCGAGATCGTGCGCCGCATCCACGAAGGCGCGCTGGGGAAGATTGCCTGTCTTTCGGCGCATTACAATGCGCCAGCCTCTGCTTACCCGCAGCGGCCCACCATGTCGCATGACGAACTTCGTATACGTAACTGGCTTTGGGATCGCACTTTGTCCGGCGATATTATCGTGGAGCAAAACATCCACGTCATCGATATCTGCAATTGGATTCTTCAAGCGCATCCGACGAAGGCAGTCGCCACCGGAGGAAGAAATGTCGTCACGCACTTCGGAGACACGTGGGACAACTACCAGGTCGCTTATACCTATCCCAATGACGTGCACGTAAGCTTTTCTTCCACGCAGTTCGGCAACAACGACTGGTTCGATGTTTCCGAGCGTGTATTTGGCTCTCGTGGTCTTGCGGAAGCTCCATACTCCGGGCCAATGCGCATTCTTGGAGACAATGCCTGGATGTGGGACGACAAGAATTCAGCCACGCAGGGAACCCAGCCTGCAACTTTTGCCGCGAATGGAGCGTTTACGGACAATCTGGCGGACGCTGATCGAGATAAAGATCGCGGCTTTATCGACAGCATCGTGTCGGGAAAATTCCACAATCAGGCAGCCACCGGTGTGGAAAGCGCGTTGAGTGCGATGTTGGGACGCATGGCTGGCCAGCTCGGACGCGAAGTTACATGGGACGAACTGCTGGCTCACGGCGAGGAGTACAAACTCAACATTGATATGCGTCAGTTTGCATAGCTTTGTGCTGCCGGTTGTATAAAAGGGTCTTCAACGTCCGATTGGTGCGGAAAAATGGCCGTTCTGCAGCTATTTGTATCGCTCTTAAAATATTTGCATTCTCCATCCGTCTACACCCGTAGAGGAAAGAAATGCCGAGCAGAGATTGGACGATCGACGAGCAGGACCAACTCATCTCGGAAGCAATGGCGAGGGACGAACCGAGGTTGCGGAACTTCATCCGCAAGCGTGTGGCCGACAGTGAAGATGCGGAAGACATCCTGCAGGAAGTCTTCTACGAGCTGATCGAGACCTACCGGATGATGAAGCCGGTGGAACAGGTGACTGCGTGGATGTTCCGCGTGGCCCGAAATCGGATTATCGATCTCTTCCGCAAGAAAAAGCCGGAATCCTTCAGCGATCCCATCGCAGCCGCAGAGGATGGAGACGAATTGCTGCTGGAAGACTTGCTACCCTCGGCGGATGCCGGGCCAGAGGCCGCTTATGCCAGAAATGTTCTGTTGGATGCACTGGATGAAGCTCTGGAAGAGCTTCCGCGCGAACAAAGTGAAGTATTTATTGCCCACGAATTGATGGGGCGCAGCTTTAAAGAGCTTGCTGAGGAGACGGGCCTGACCGTCAACACGCTGCTTTCGCGCAAGCGTTACGCCGTGTTGCATCTTCGGCGGCGTTTACAAACGATTTACGACGATTTTTTGAAATAACGAGGAAAGAAAAATGGGAAGACATCGGATGTTAAAGGCACTCAAAATTCTGCTGTTCGTAGTGGTGGCGAGCGTCGTGCTCGGCTTTGTCGTCATGGGCCTTTGGAATTGGCTGATGCCGGTACTCTTCGGATGGCACCGGATTACGTTCTGGCAGGGGCTGGGTCTTTTTATTCTTAGCAAAATTCTCTTTGGCGGTTTCCATCGCGGTCCGGGCCATCGCAATCACTGGAAGCAACGTATGAAAGAACGCTGGGAACAGATGACCCCGGAAGAGCGCGAGAAATTACGTGCCAGCATGCGCGAGTGCCGTCATCGTTCCAGAGCCCACGGGGATGCACAAACCGATCCGCGAGTCTAGAAAGATAACGCGGAGATCAGGAGAGATCATGATGAATTCAGAGGCACGGAACCCGGACAGCGATCGACTCGCGGAATTGGAAATCAAGAACACCCATTTGCAGCAATTGGTTGCTGAGTTATTGATCAAAAACCATCAACTACGGGAGTTGCAAGGCTGCAGCACGGCGGCAATTGCGGATGCACCGGCACGACCGTCTGGCGTTTTCTTGCAGCGCGCATCCCGTGTATCCGAATAACTTTGCAGGCAGCCAACCTGTCTTAAGTCGCCATATCCTCTAGCCGTCCTTCGCAGATGTAATCCACATAGTATGCGCATGCCACTTTGGCATGCACTCTCGCTTAAAATCAAATCATGTCTTATGCCGCTGCCGTCGAGCATCTGTATGCCCTGGGGCACGAGCTTGCGCCTTTGCCCGGGAACGCGCGACGCAAGTTCGATCTGGATCAGATGCGTCTGCTGGCTGAAGCCCTAGGCCATCCGGAGCTCGGCTTTCCCAGTGTGTTGATTGCAGGCACCAACGGGAAAGGTTCGACTGCGGCAACGCTGGCCAGCATTCTGCGGGCAGGTGGGTATCGCACGGCGCTCTATACTTCTCCGCATCTGACGCGGGTGAATGAGCGCATCCAGATCGACGGCGTGGAAATATCCGACGACGACTTTGCGCGGCTCTACTTCCGTGTCGACGAAGCAGGCACGCAACTGGTGGCTGCGGGCAAGCTGCCGCAGCATCCCAGCTTTTTTGAGGCGATCACGGCGCTGGCGTTTCTCTATTTCGCCGAGCAGAAGGTGGACTTTGCCGTGCTGGAAGTCGGCATGGGTGGCCGTCTGGACGCGACCAACATCGTGGAGCCGCTGCTGTCCATCGTTACAGATATTTCCATCGACCATACGGAATGGCTAGGGCCAACGCTCCAGGACATTGCCCGCGAGAAGGCAGGTATTCTACGCAGGAACGGCGTGTTGGTTACGCTTTCGCAACACCCTGATGCCAACCAGGTGCTCGGAGAGGTGGCGATGGAGTTGAATGTCACAGGCGTCAACGCAGCGGAGTATCTGCCGCCGCATGACGCGACTGCCTGGAGCGCAACATATCCCGTGACGGTGCTGGGCGAGACGATCGAGCTGGCGCTGCCGCTGGCCGGTACGCACCAGCATCGCAACGTGGCGTTGGCCATTGCTGCAGCAACGGTTATTTGTAACCGTCATGGTTACAAATTAACTGCAGAGGCAGTCGCTACAGGCGTTCGCGAGACTCGCTGGCCGGGAAGGTTGGAGCGCTTTACACTGGGTGCCGATCAGTCCGAGGTGTTGCTTGACGTCGCTCACAATCCTGCTGGCGCATGGACGTTGCGCTCTGCTTTGAGTGCTTATCCCAAAGAAGGTGCGCGGACTCTGGTCTTTGGCTGCATGCGCGACAAGGCCTATGCTGAGATGGCGCAGATTCTTTTCCCGGTTTTTGATCATGTTGTCGTCACTCCCGTAGATTCGCCCCGGAGCAGCCATACAGAAGACCTGCTGGCGGTTGCCGAAGCCGTTGGCGTTTCGGCACGAGCCGCGGATTCGGCGCTGAATGCTTTGCAGATGGCGTTACAAATGACACCTCCGGAGGGTCTGGTGGTCTGTGCCGGTTCCATCTATGTGGCAGGACCGCTGCGGGTGTGGCTGCAAGAGCGCAGTGCAGGGCGCAACGTGCGATGAGCCTACAGCCACCAGAAGCAGCCGAGAAAACCAGCCGGTTACCATCTCCTACCAGCGCCCGCGTGCGCTGGACCAGCCATCTGCTGCTGGCTCCGTTGTTCGGGTTGGCGACTGCGGCTTTCGGGAGCGTGGCTCTTTTTGCCTCACTGGTAGATGGCACGGGCCGCTGGCAACACACGATTGCGCGCGCCTGGGCGAGCACGGTGCTGCGCATCAGCCTCTCTCCGGTGCGCGTCATAGGCGTTGAAAACCTGAGGAATGTGTCGACGGCCGTGTATGTTGTGAACCACCTGTCTTACATGGATACACCGGTGGTCTTCAGCAAACTGCCGTTTCAATTTCGCATCCTGGCTCGGCTGGATCTTTTTCGCATTCCGTTCATCGGGTGGTATCTGCGCCGTTCGGGCCAGATCCCGGTAGACAGCAGCAGCCTGCGATCCACTTTGTCCAGTTTGAATCGTGGCGTGCAGATATTGAAACAGGGAATGCCCGTTGTGATCTTTCCTGAGGGCAGCCGTACTCCGGATGGGAAACTACAATCCTTTATGAGCGGGCCGGCTTTTATGGCCATTCGCGCCGGAGTTCTTGTTGTTCCAATGGCATTGGTTGGAACGTATGAATTGATGCCGATGCACACCTATCATCTCCGCCCGCGCCCCTTATATCTGGTGGTGGGAGAACCCATATCCACCGCAAACTATACGACCAAGATGGTCGACGCACTCACACAGCGCATCTATGACGAGATTGCGCGCATGTACCAGCAATACTCGGAGCTGTCTTCGGAAGAGCCGCTGCTACCATTAGGGGCATAGAAGACGAAGACTGGAAGAGAAACTCAACCAACCACAGATGCCTATGCGACCACGAATCGCCATCCCGCTGCCGACAGCTAACGATGTGGAATACAACGCCCGCTCCTGGGTGCAATACGCGACTGCAGTAGAACGCGCAGGCGGAGAGGCGGTCGAGGTCGCATTGACCTTATCGCCAGCGGATATCGCGCGTCTGGCCAGCAGCTGCCAGGGAATTTTGCTTCCAGGCAGTCCAGCGGACGTAAATCCGCACAAATACGGTGCAGAACGACAACCAGAAACAGCCCCGGCTGATCCTGCCCGTGAAAACGTGGACGAACTATTGCTGCAGGATGCTCATAATCTCTATAAGCCATTGCTCTGCATTTGTTATGGCACGCAGTCGCTGAATGTCTGGCGAACGGGAACTCTCGTGCAGGATTTGCTGCCCATCCCTGTCAATCACAGAGCCCGTGGCGTCATTGCAGCGCATTCTGCGGCGCTGCTTCCCGGATCAAGGCTGGCGGCGATTTTGGAGGGAGCCAAAGATGTCGAGCATACCGCCGATACGCTCCGGCTTCCCGTCAACTCCAGCCATCATCAGGCAATCGGTATCCCAGGAGACGGATTGCGCGTCGTAGCTCGCTGTCCTCAGGATGGTGTCGTGGAGGCAGTCGAGGGGCAAAGTGCCGAACATTTTGTGCTGGGCCTGCAATGGCACCCGGAGCGCACGATGGAACAAAGCTCTGCTTCCTGCGTTATCTTTGCTCACTTCATCCAAACCGCAGAGGTATGGCAGCCACGCGCAGTGCGGGAATCGATCGGGTAATTCGCCTTGGATATAGCGCCTTTTTCACCAGAACAGATCGAAGCCTGGGCCATGCCAATGTTGTCAGGCCCGCTGCCAGCTAGCCTATGGGAGCAGTTGGCGAAGTATCTCCATCTATTGAGCCGCTGGAACCAGAAGATGAATCTAACCGCAATTCGCAACCCACAGGAGCTGGTGGAAGTCCATCTGGCAGAGTGCCTGCGATGCGCCCAGCGATTGCCACAAGGCATTCAAACGCTTTTGGACTTTGGTTCCGGCGCCGGATTGCCGGGTATCCCGATCCAGCTTGCACGCCCGGAGATCGCCGTTACGCTGACCGAATCACAATCCAAGAAAAGTGCATTTTTGCAGGAGGCAGTGCGGGTCCTGGGTATGCACCAAAGCCACGTTTATGCAGGCCGCGTAGAGGCCATGCCCGCGGAGCAGTGCTTCGACGTCGTTACATTGCGTGCTGTGGACCAAATGGAGCAAATCCTTCCAGCAGCAATAGAACGCGTGGCACAGGGAGGCTGGTGTGTCGTGCTGACAACCGAGATGCAGATGCAGGCCATCCGCGGAGCAACGCCGGAGCTTGCATGGCAGGTGGGAGATACAATCTCAGGATCGATGCAACGCATCCTTCTCCTTGGGCAGAGGACGATAGAAACACACTGACCTCAAGCATGCATGTTCCACGTGGAACATGGGGTCCGTCCAGACGCTTTTATTTTTGCTGCATTGTTCCACGTGGAACAATGCCCTCCAGAGACAGCTGGAACGAACAAGCATAAAAGTTTTCCACGGATTGGCTGTTTTTAGGCCGCTTAATCATGAGGCAATGGTGGTCGGCTAACCCCTGCATAATTGCAGCTTACGGCAATCCACGCGCCATTTCATCGGTTTCTTCCACAGATTTCGTCCGGAAATGCACAGCACGAACCCGTTGCCCGTAGTCGGTTCGTTCGATAGTCTACTTGCCAATCTATGAGTAAGATCATCGCTGTCGTCAATCAGAAAGGCGGAGTGGGAAAGACCACAACCGCCATCAACCTTTCCGCTGCATTTGCGTTGGAAGGACTGAAATGCCTTTTGATCGACTGCGACCCGCAGGCAAATTCCACCGGTGGTCTCGGCTTCGAGCGAGATGGAGATCGCCATTCGGTATACGATTTATTGCTGGGCAATGCCACAGCGCCAGATATTACCTTGGATACCAGCGTTGAGCGCCTGCGTCTGATTCCCAGCAGCAAACACCTGATTGGCGCGAACATCGAGTTGGTACAGGCTGAGAATCGCGCCCTCCGCTTGAAGGAAGCGATGGCGGCTGAGCGGAATAAGTACGATTTCGTGGTTCTGGACTGCCCCCCTGCGCTTGACCTGTTGACGCTAAATGCTTTGGTTGCAGCCGATTCGCTGCTGATTCCCATGCAGGCGGAGTATTTCGCCCTGGAGGGTGTCAGCGAGCTCGTGAACACTTTGGAACGTGTTCGGGATTCGCTGCATCCTGAGTTGGTGATTGAGGGGGTAGTGCTCACCATGTATGACGAGCGCACTAACTTGGCCCAACAGGTGACGGAGAACCTGCGCGGTTTCTTCGGGGACAAGCTTTTAAAGACCACCATTCCGCGCAATATCCGCGTTGCGGAGGCCCCCAGTCACGGCAAGCCTGTTCAGGCCTATGATGCTCGTTCGCGGGGTGCGGAAAGCTATATGGAATTGGCCCGTGAGATTCTGGAACGGAACAAAATCGAAAGTCCGCGCCACAAGGAACGCAAGGCCACAGCCGCACGGCACAAGGAAACCAAAGTGCGCTTCTGGCCGTACACCTGATTCCGTAAACCCGATTCTGGATACGCCGGATAAGTTCCGCGCATATCCTGTTTGTCATCTGCCAGTTGGAAATTGAGCAGATGTTTCGTACCTCGCAGTACTTTAAAGCTTTATCGCATTGATTTTCGGAGGTTTGCCAACTCATGTCCGCCGTAACGCAATCCCCAGATACCGCGAAAGATGCCAACAAACGTCGTGCCCTTGGCAAGGGGCTGGAATCGTTGCTCCCCAGTCGCTCGGCATCCACCAAACCTGCCATGACATCCGCACTTGCAACATCGCCAGAGGCTGGCGGGAAGCCGCGCGATATTCCTGTCGAGCTGATAGACAGAAACCCCTATCAGACGCGAAGTAAGGTGGACGCGGTACAGTTGGACGAACTTTCCCGCTCCATTGCTGCGACGGGTGTCGTTCAGCCCATTGTGGTGCGGCCGCTGCCGACTGGCCGTTTTCAACTGATCGCCGGGGAGCGTCGCTGGCTGGCGTCACAAAAGGCAGGCAAGGACACCGTTCCCGCCATCCTGCGTCAGGTTTCCGACGAGCAGGCGATGGAGATGACCATCGTTGAAAACCTGCAGCGCGCGGACCTGAACGCAATGGAACAGGCGCGTGCATACGATCGCCTGAGCCGGGACTTCAAAATGACACAGGAGCAAATGGCGCAGCGCACGGGAAAAGACCGCGCTACGGTTTCCAATTTTCTGCGTCTGCTACGTTTGCCGCTGGAGGTGCAGGGCAAGGTTGAGGCCGGGGATCTGACCTTTGGCCATGCGCGCACACTTCTGGCGCTGGAGTCGCCGGATTCGATCCTGAAGGCCGCCAGCAAGATAACAGCGCTGTCCATGTCTGTCCGGCAGACGGAAACGTATGTCCAGGGCCTGCTCAACCCAGAAAAGCATGCGAAGGATGGCGAAGATAAGACGAAAATTCAACCCCAAGATCCCAACGTACGGGAAGCGCAGGATCGCTTGCAGCGTGCACTGGGACTTAAGGTTCGCGTGGAAGACAAACGTGGCAAAGGCCGCGTTGTGATTGAGTATTCAGGCCTGGAAGATTTCGATGCCCTGATGACAGCTATCGCTGGAGAATGAACGAGCCTATCTTTTAAACTTGCGAGCGCTGCATGGCTGTCCGGATGTGGACAGCCATTTTCGAAAATGGACACTGGCGGCTGCTTCACTATGTTTAAGATGTTTAAATATCTCATTTATTTTAAGTAACTTATCATCGATATATTGAATTCAGCAGATGGCACAGCGATTGCCTGTACAGAGTGCGGATATCTAGTTTGTTGCGAGGGCTCCGTATGCAATTGTTTGGTCGCCTGTCCCAGGACATTCGCTTTGCGCTGCGCCAGCTACGCAAGTCACCCGCCTTTGCGCTGACGGCTGTCCTGACGCTGGCACTTGGCATTGGCGCGAATACGGCGATCTTTTCGCTGATTCATCAAGCACTGCTGAGCAGCCTGCCCGTGCCCAATCCCCAGCAACTGATGATGCTGCAATACAGCGGCGCGGAAGAAGGATGGGCGCGCACCTGGATGTCCGATGGTCCAGGGGCACATACTGCCTTCTCCTATCCGATGTATCGCGATCTGCGCGACAAGAACACCAGCTTCCAGGGATTACTGGCAATGGTGCCGGCGGACCTGACCGTGAGTGCAGGCAACCACGCCGAGCGCGTTGATGGAGAGTTGGTATCAGGTAACTATTTTCAGACGCTGGGAGTACGGCCAGCACTGGGACGGCTGCTGTTGCCGTCCGATGAGACAGCGCAGAATGCCAATCCAGTCGCGGTGTTGAGCTTTGCCTACTGGCAGGCACGCTTTGCCATGAACCCCGCTGTGTTGCACCAGACGATCCATATCAACAGTTATCCATTCACTGTGGTTGGGGTCGCAGCGCCAGGCTTTCATAGCGTAGCGGAAGGTGCTACGCCCGATGTCTTTCTTCCCGTAACGATGGAGCCGGAAGCAATGCCAGGCATGAGCGATCTAACAGCTCGTCGCACACGCTGGTTGATTCTGGTGGGCCGTTTGAAGCCGGACATTACGCCGCAGCAGGCAGAGGCCAGCCTGCAGCCTATGTGGATGAGTCTGCGCCGCATGGAACTGGAGCAGATTAGTGACCGTAGCGTTCACCTGAGCGCGGGTTTTCTTAAGACCCACTTGAAACTGGTTCCCAGCGCCGGAGGACCTTCTGGTATACGCGACGATTTAAAAACGCCGCTCTACACATTGGCAGTACTGGCAACGTTGGTGTTGTTGCTGGCATGCCTCAATCTGGCCAGCCTGCTGTTGGTGCGCGCTGCTGGCCGCACCAAGGAAATGGCCGTTCGCAGCGCGCTGGGTGCGGGGCGATGGCAAATTGTGCGGCAGATGTTGTTGGAAGGATTTGTTCTCGGCATGGCTGGGGGAACATTGGGTGCGCTACTTGCTCCCAGCGCAATTGCCTGGTATCTGCGCGCCGGAATGACTGCCAGCAATACCGGTGAGATGCCCTTCTCCGCGCATTTGGATATCTCGATGCTGCTGTTCAACTTTGGTGTTGCATTTCTGGCGAGCCTGCTCTTCAGTCTGGCTCCAGCATTACAGTTTGCGCGGCCTGATCTGAGCGCGGTGATGAACCAGCAGAAATCGACAGCCAGTGGCGGAGCCACGCGTGCGCGTCGCGTATTGGTGGCCACGCAGTTCAGCTTCAGTCTGTTGTTGTTGGTGGGTGCAGGATTATTTGCGGCCACGCTCTACAACCTTAAAAACCTGCGCACTGGATTTGCGACCAGTCACATACTCACGTTCTCAATTGACCCCAGCATGGCTGGCTACAAGTCGAACAATATTCCAGCTGTGTATGACCGATTGCTGGCGGCATTGGCAGCGCAGCCCGGTGTGCGCTCGACAGCTGCAACCACCATGACATTGCTTGGCCACGACAGCGCCAGTGCCAACATTACGGTGGGCGGGTATACGCCGAAGGGCAATGAGAACATGAACAGCGAGATTGCTGAGGTCAGTCCTGGATACTTCTCTACGCTGGAGATTCCGGTTCTTGCCGGGCGAGGCATTGCCGACCATGACACGGCCACCAGCCAGCAGATAGCGGTTGTGAACGAGTCCTTCGCGAAACACTACTTCGGCACGCCGGCAAAAGCGATTGGCCAGGTCTTTGGCTTTGGCGGCCCTCCCGATGTCAAGCTGAACTTCACCATTGCAGGCGTTGTAGGCGACACGCACGCAAGAAGTCTACGAGAGAAAATCGTACCGCTGATTTATCTGCCGTATACGCAATGGAATACTTTTCCTGACGGGCCATTAGGTGAAATGGCGGTCTATGTTCACACCTGGCAGCCACCAGCCGCAGCGGCCGACAGTGTGCGCCGCGCCGTGCACTCCATCGATGCAAACCTGGCCATTGCGCAGATGCACACGATGGACGAGCAGATCGATCAGGATACGTCGACAGAACGAGTTGTTGCGACACTGTCGATGTTCTTCGCAGGGCTGGCAACGCTGCTGTCGGCAATTGGTCTCTACGGTGTGCTGGCATATGCCACGGCGCAGAGAATTCGCGAGATTGCCGTGCGCATGGCGTTAGGTGCGCAACGTAAGCAGGTTTTGTGGCTGATTCTGCAAGAGGTGGTGTTGCTGGCTGGAATCGGCATTGCCGTGGCTGTGCCCATATCGCTGCTGCTGGCTCGGGGTGTGCAGGAGCAACTCTATGGGCTTTCCAGTTACAGTCCCTTTGCGTACTTGGCCAGCATCGTTTTTCTTGGGGCAATTGCGTTGCTGGCTGGATATATTCCCGCACGACGCGCAGCCAGCGTAGACCCGATGCAGGCATTGCGCAGTGAATAACAAGATTTAGTCAAAAAGCCGAGTGCCTAATTTTAGAGGCCACGAACATCGAGTGGAGATATCGGGAGCGACCATGTCTAACCTATGGCAAGACCTTCGTTACGCTGTGCGCCAGTTGCGCAAATCACTCGGCTTCTCGCTGACAGCCATCCTTACATTGGCGTTGGGCATTGGCGCTACGACGGCGATCTTTTCCGTGGTCGACGGTGTGCTGCTGCGCCCGTTGCCGTTTCACGATCCAAGCCGACTGATGGCCCTCGGCGACAGCCTGCAGGGAGTTCCCGGTATGTCAGGATTGGCAGGCGTTACCGCACCAGATATTGTTGCCTATGCGCGCGATACGCACGCGTTTGCGGACCTTGGTGGCTACCAGTCGACCGGATATGAACTTTCCGGTGCCGGAGAACCAGCTCAGGTGAACGCAGCCCGGCTCAGCGCCAGCATTTTTCCCACGCTTGGAGTTGCGCCGCTTCTTGGCAGGGTCTTCACGCAGCAGGAGGACGACCAGAGCCAGCAAGTCGTTGTGCTCAGCTATTCGCTTTGGAATAGTCGCTTCCATGGCGATCCCAACATTCTTGGCAAGAAAATCTTGCTGGCGCGCAAACCCTATATTGTTATCGGCGTGATGCCACGCAATTTTGAGTTCCCATTGATCCCTGGACATCTGAATCGCAGCGAGCTCTGGGTTCCTTTAAGCCTGACCCAGAGCGAACTGACGCAGGGAGTCGACTCCTGGGACTTTCAGATGATGGGCCGCCTTAAACCCGGAATCACTGCCGCGCAGGCAGTCACGGATGCCGATCGAGTCGCGGGCGAGATCATGCGCAATTATCCGGCTTATATGAGAAGCCTGCATATTTATGTGATCGTGACACCGTTGCGAGCAGAAACGGTTGCCCAGGCTCAACCCTTGATTCACATCCTCTTTCTGGCGGTGTTTGTAGTTTTGCTGATTGCATGTGCCAATCTAGCGGGGTTATTGCTGGTCCGTGCCATTCGCCGCCGCCGGGAGACAGCGGTGCGTCTTGCACTGGGATCGAGTACCGGTACGTTGATGCGACAAGCGTTACTGGAAAGTCTGGTGCTTAGCGTGAGTGGCGGCGTGCTGGGCATCTTGCTTGCCGGAATCGCGTTGCATGTATCCATCAGCCTGTTACCTGAGACATTGCCGCGTATTGACGACATCCGGCTGAACTGGGTGGTGGTTGTATTCGCAATGTTACTTGCAATCATGACTGGCATTCTTTGTGCGCTTGCTCCAGCTTTCGCTGCTATCCATACCAGCATGAACGAGGCGCTGAAAGAAGGTGGTCGCAGCGGTAGCGCCGGAGGTGGCCATGCACGGTTGCGTTCCATACTTGTAATTTCGGAAGTTGCTGTCGCTCTGGTGCTGCTGATTGCATCCGGCTTGTTGCTGCGCAGCTTTCAAAAAATGCGCGATGTGGATCTGGGGTTTCAGCCGCAGCACATCGTCATGGCTTCGTATAGCTTGCCCCAGCAAAAATACACTACTCAAGCGTCGGTGGACGCGTTCAACCGCGAACTTCTGCGCCGGTTGCAACAACTTCCCGGAGCGGAATCCGTTGGGCTATCTTCGTCGCTCCCGATGTCAGGAGGGATAAGCAACAATGCGTTCATTGTTGACGGCTATGTGCAACCAAAAGGCGCGATTGTGAATCTCGCAGATACCCCACTGGTCGAAGGCGATTACTTCCAGACCATGGGGATTCCGCTTCTGCGCGGCCGCTTTTTCACCGAATCTGACAATGCCACGGCACAACTGGCAGTCGTGGTCAACCACAAGCTGGCCGAGCATTACTGGCCTGGGCAAAGTCCTCTCGGTAAACGCCTGCGCATCGGTACCGAACAGCTCCAAACTCCGTGGCTCACCGTCGTGGGCGAAGTTGCCGATGTGAAGAGTGGCGCCCCTGACGGAGATACGAACGAAGAGTTTTACCAGCCGGTCGCGCAGACGGAAGCCTCTATCGGCGCGCTCGGCAGGCCGGATGATATCAACGGAAATGGAATGTCGGTTGCGCTGCGCACCGCGTTGCCGCCGGAGATGATGGAAAACTCCCTGCGTGCGGTGTTTCATTCCCTCGATCCCCAACTTGCGATCACGCAGGTACAGAGCATGGAGCAAGCAGTTTCCGACACCGAAGCTCCGCGCCGTTTCAACACCACGATCATCACGGTCTTTGCGCTGGTCGCAGTGCTGCTGGCAATTCTGGGCATCTACAGCGTGATTGCATTTTCTGTCGCGTCGCGTACACAGGAGATGGCCATCCGCATGGCTCTGGGGTCGCCCCGCTCTGGCATCATTGGGCTGGTCCTTGGCTCCGGGGCACGCCTCGCCGGCATTGGTTGTTGTATTGGAGTGGTGGGAGCGATCGTCGCCGCGCGACTTATACGTTCCCTCTTATTTCAGGTTCAGCCTTTCGATCCACTTGTTGTAATCTGTGCCGCCGTTGTCATTCTGCTGTTGGCACTTGTTGCGTCGGCATTGCCAGCAAGACGCGCAGCTTCGATTGATCCCATGCAGGCATTGAGAAGTGAATAACTATTTTTATATAGACAGGCCATGTATAGATGTAGATAGTATGCCTGTATACATATAGATAAAAAGAGCCACATCTTTTGAGCGTGCACGACAGAAACCCCGAAACATTCAGGGGCAGGATGGGGATTTTGCGAGACATTCGGCATGCATTGTTGCATGAGAATAAGAATTTTGTGGAACAGTTTTGGTTCCATTTACGTAATGAAAATCGGGAGCCATCCTGAGCGTAGCGAAGAGGAGTGAGGACCCCTGAAATCTTCACTTAACTTCCATCGCCTGGATACTTCGCTATGCTCAGGATGACTCCCGACAGCAATGCATGACGGCATAGGTCAGCCGCGCCAGCAAATAAATAGACCACCTCAGGAAAAAATCTAAGAAATATGACGAATGGCGAGACGATTCGTTCGTGATTCTTACCTGCATGCCCCAGTTATGAGAAAGTAAGAATGGCATGCGAGACGTGGATGTGCGCCCGGAGCGCGAACCATTTTGTGAACTGCGCCGGGTGAATGTAGCCCGTGGCGATGCCATTGCGCTGCACGATATCCACCTGAGCATCGCGGCTGGCGAGCACGTTGCCATCCTTGGCCCGAATGGTTGCGGCAAATCCACGTTGATCAAAACGCTTACCTGCGAATGTTATCCATTGGTTGTGCCGGGGATGCTGGTGCAGATTTTTGGCCGCGACCGGTGGGATGTGCAGGAATTGCGTCACCGGCTTGGCGTGGTTGCCACGGAACTGCCGGGACGCAGTACGGCACGCACACGCGGTCTGGATGCCGTCCTGTCAGGATTTTTCTCCAGCGCTTCTCTGTGGGCGAACCTCACAGTAACAGATGAAATGCATGTCCGCGCGCAGGAAGCCCTGACGCGCGTCGATTCCCAGCATCTGGCGGACAAGCCTGTCGCCCAGATGTCTGCCGGAGAAGCACGCCGCGTGATGATCGCGCGCGCGCTGGTTCACCAGCCCGAGATGTTGCTGCTCGACGAGCCGACCAATGCATTGGACCTGGTAGCCCAGCGCGATCTGCGGGAACGGCTGCGCGGACTGGCCCAGGCAGGCACGGGCATCATTATGGTGACGCATCATCTGGCGGACATTCTGCCTGAGATTGATCGCGTCATCCTAATACGAGACGGCCGTATCTTCGCCGATGGCGATAAGCAAACGCTATTGACGCCCGCAACTCTGGAACAGTTGTTCGGTGCACCTGTCGATGTGGTGGAGCGCAACGGTTACTGGCACAACTGGTAACGCAGAAAACTGCCACGTTGTTGCTATTGCTGCTGCATACGCGATACTAGCAACTGCGGTTTTGCCTTCGTATACGGCAATGGCCACTGTTTTTTAAGGAGTTAGGGATGCAAACGTTGCTTTCCGATCTTCGCTACGCACTCCGGCAGATGCGCAAATCACCGGGGTTTACGCTGACGGCCATTTTGACATTGGCACTCGGCATTGGTGCAACGACAGGGATCTTTTCACTTTTTCAACAAGTGTTGCTGCACAATTTGCCAGTGCCCGATCCCCAGCAGATTGTTCTGCTGCGTGCTACCGGCGCAATGGAGGGATCTATATCGGCCTATGGAGACTTGGCCTACTACTTCAGTGTGCCAATGTACCGGGATCTGCGCCAGCAATCCGGCAAGGTCTTCGCCAACATGGCAGCTAGCGGCCCATTTCTCAGTCCCATGCGCATTGGAACGGCAACAGAAGATGTGCAAGGCAATTTTGTGACGGGAAGTTACTTTGCCACATTGGGGCTGCGGCCAGCGATTGGCAGGCTGATTGAATCTTCCGACGATACCGTGCGAGGTGGAAATCCTGTCGTCGTACTTTCCTATAGCGAGTGGCAGAGTCGCTTTGGAGGCAGTCCGTCAGCACTGAATCAAACCGTAGATATCAACGCGCATCCATTCACGATTATTGGTGTGACGCCTCCCGGATTTACCGGGATTGACCGGCAACAGTCCGCGCAAATTTTTGCTCCAATGAGCATGGAGCCGATCCTCCCCACCCATGATCGAAGCTGGCTCGACATGCATGACGCGATTTGGATCAACATCGTTGGGCGGTTGCAGCCGGGCATGACACGTCAACGGGCCGAAGTGGAATTGGCTCCGTTATGGCTGGCCTTAAAGAAGAACGAATTGCCGCTCTTTGGTAACCACTCCCAGCGTTTCTCGCAGGCATTCCTGCGGACGCATCTGTTCGTTACGAGTGGCGCGCAAGGGTTGCCGTTTCTTCAACGGCAACTTGGTCCGGAAGTCGAAGTGCTGATGGCCATGGCCACGCTGGTGCTGTTGATTGCCTGCGTCAATCTGGCCAACCTGCTGCTGGTACGCGGCACCATCCGCATGAAGGAAATTGGCGTCCGTTCCGCGCTGGGCGCGTCCCGTGGCCGCCTTATGGCCTGGGTGCTGATCGAGGGACTGTTACTGGCGTTGCTTGGCGGTGCGGCAGGTGTCGGTCTGGGCCTGCTTGCCAAGCAGCCGCTGGTTGCGGGCCTCTTTGGACAAGGTGCAAAAGCGGCGCCGATCACTTCTCCGCTTGGACTTCATCTGTTGTTCTTTGCCGCGATAGCCATGTTCCTGACTGGGTTGCTGAGCTGTCTGCCTTCCATGTTTTTGAGTACACGGCCCGATCTGACCCAGGTATTGCACGAGAACACCATGCAGCATTCCAGGGGCGGAGGCCGTTTGCGGCTGGCCTTTACGACCGTCCAGATCATGCTGAGTTTTGTGTTGCTGGTGGGAGCTTGTCTGCTGGCACGCACGCTCTACAATCTGCGGAATGTGGACCTTGGTATCCGAACCGACCATGTGATTAAGTTTTTTACCGACCCACGCAGCACCGGAACACAACCAAAACAGACGCCTGCGCTAATGGAGAAGGTTGCCGACGCCATTCGTCGCGAGCCGGGCATTGCCAGCGTGGGATATGCCTCGGTCGGCATTCTGAGCGGCGACCGGTCGAACTCGAACATCACCATTGCTGGATATAAACCACGCGAAGACGAGGACATGTCCCCGGATCGAAACTTTGTAAGTCCGGATTTCTTTACAACTCTGGGAATCCCTTTGATGGTGGGCCGGGTTTTTGAGAACTCCGATCAAGCTGGAGCGCCAAAAGTAGCCGTCGTGAATGAAGTTTTTGCTAAACACTACTTTGGCAGTGTGCGGGGTGCACTGGGACAAATGTTTGGTTTTGAAAGTGGGAGCCACACTGTGCGGGACACCACCATTGTGGGCGTTGTGCGGAATGCTAAATCGGTACATATTAGCGATAAGCCCGTTTCGGTTGTCTACATTCCATTTGCCCAGGGTGAGAGGCATCAGATCTATTTTTATGTCCGCACGGCCCTCAATCCGAACCTGGTGATGAATGAAGTTCGACGCGCGGTACAGGGCGTGAATCCCGAATTACCCCTCGACAATCTGGGAACGCTGAAGGAACAGGTTTCCGGCGACATGGCGACGCCGCAACTGCTTGCTGAACTTTCTATCAGCTTTGGCTTGCTTGCGGCATTGCTGGCGGCCATTGGTCTGTATGGCGTGCTGGCATACTCCATGACGCAGCGCACGCGAGAGATTGGCATCCGGATGGCGCTGGGTGCGGACCGCTTTCAGGTAGTGCAATTAGTGGTTCGGCAAGTAGTAGCGATGGCAGCAATCGCAATCGTGCTTGGCGTGCCGCTCAGCCTGCTTTTAAGCCGCTATCTGCGCAGCGAACTCTTTCAGGTGGCCTACAACGATCCGTGGAGTTTTGCTGCAGCAGGCTTGCTTTTGTTCTGTACGGTTGCGTTGTCTGCATGGATTCCGGCACGACGGGCAGCAGGTGTGGATCCGCTGCAGGCGCTGCGGAGCGAATAAATGGGTTTGTTTCCGGGTGGGCGGCAACGTCTGCGAAACTATAAGCAGAATCCTTTTTAAAACCTGCCTATGAAAATCTCGCAAGTTGTTTTTCGCTATCGCCGCTGGTGGATCCTGCTGATTATTCTGCTTGGCTTCTGGGCGCCGCTCGATCGTGTCAGCGGCCAGCACCCTGCTTCCACATGGCTGGTTCTGGCTGGAGTGCTGGCGCGATATCGCGTGCTGCCCATTGGATATGCCTTCATTGTCATCGTCGTTCTGGCTACTCTGTTTGCGCTGGCCGCAGCCGTCCTGCGCACCTGGGGTACAGCGTATCTGGGCAGCGGTGTTATGCAGGACCCTGCATTGCATGGGGAGCGTATTGTGGCCGACGGGCCCTATCGCTACGTGCGCAATCCGCTTTATCTGGGGGGCGAACTACACATTCTAGCTCTGGCCATCCTGATGCCGCCGTGGGGTGCGATTTTCACGGTCATCGCAATGGCGCTGTTGTTTGCCGCGCTGATCCGCGCAGAGGAAGCCCATCTGATAGCAACCAGGGGCGACGCGTATCGCGAGTATCGGAGCCGGGTATCCTGCATTTTGCCCAGTCTGTCTGCAAGGGTCCCTGCTGGCGAAGAGCGCCCGCGCTGGGGCCAGGCACTGCTGGCTGAAATCTATTTTTGGGGTGTAGCCATTACCTATGCCGCACTGGCATATCGCTACGATGGAACAATCCTGAAGCAGGGCGTGCTGGTTTCTTTTGGTTTGTCGATTGTCGCGCGCGCGTTTGTTCGCCGGCCTGTCGCAGACGAAGGATGACCCATGGATTGCTGAAGGCGTCTAAAGAGGATAGGCGCAGGGACGGTGCCGAACCGGTACCCTGCGCCGTCGCCGCTGTTGTTGCTGCACTGTTCCGCCATGCGCGGCAAAACCAATTTCTCCGCCAATGTATGCCACTGCGTTGCGGCAGAAGCAGCCGGTCTTTAAGGATCGGCTGCATATAGATTCCGTATAGGAGTCGACACTTGCAGAGAAAATGGTTAGAACAGCCGAAACTACTTCTTCGGCGGTGCGATCGAGTCCTTTGCAGCCTTGGCTACGCGGAACTTTACAACGGTCTTGGCCTTGATTTTGATGGCCTCGCCGGTTTGGGGGTTGCGGCCCATGCGCGCCTTGCGCTCAGCCTTGACCAGACGACCAAGTCCGGGAATCACGAAGACGCCGGTCTTCTTGGTTTCCTTGACTGCTGTTTCTGCCAGCAGGTCGAGGAAGGCTGCAGCGTGTTTGTTGGTCAGTTCAAGCTTCTCGGCCATGTGCCGAACGAGTTGGGTTTTGGTCATACCTGATGCCATGTTGTGGTTTCCTCCTGTTGCATATCGGTGCGCCCTTAATGGTCGCACGCGTTGAGGTTTCGCTGGGCCCACTACCTCTCAAGTTCTGGAGGTGGTCAATGCACCCATCGTCGCGATCCACGAAGAATCGCTAGGATTGATGCGGGTCTGCGAAACCCTCCGCCGTTTACCTTGCGTCTTTTAAAACTCTTTGTCAACGACAAATCGGCCATTTCCACAGGTTTTTAGCGATTTTCTCCGGATTTCTTCGGTTTTTGGCCAATTTCATGGGAATTTTCAGGCTGAAGGCTCATCCGCGTCACGCAAGAAGCCGCGAAATACGGGCGCAGCAAGTTCATCGTTCGTATCAAAAGATCGGACGTCTGCGTGCCGCCAGCCTTGTGATCAGGGGCCGATTCAGCAGCTCTACCATCGGCGCGGCCGCGCGAAAGCGGGTGATGATTTCCCCCAGCATTGTTGGTTTCAATGCGGCTTCGGCGGGCAACGTCGCCTCCACGCCCCATTGCCGGCAGAGCAGCAAATCCATCGCCGGATGCTCCTTAGGAAATCCTTTTGGTGGTCGCGTCAGGCGCTGGCCGCTGAACTCGCTCATCAGGCGACGCAGCGTGCGATTCCGCATGATGCGATGCATTTCTTCATAATGATCCAGTAGATAAGTGCGGATGGCCAGCAGTTGCTCTCGCTCCGGCATGTAGACGCCGGCGGCAATCACCAGTTCCTTGGCGGAGAGATGAAAATAGAAACCGCCGCCGGATGTTTTCTCCAGGCCGTCGCGCGCCCACCACGCGGAAATGTGCTTTTTGTAAGGAGTCTTGTCGGCAGAGAAGCGCGTGTCACGGTAAATCCGCATCATGCATTTTTGCGGCGGATGAATGTTCTCCGGCGCAAAGTCCTGCATGGCATCGTTGATGGCGTTGATCACGGCGTGCATCGGGGTCTTCAGCGTTTCCTCAAAAATTGCCTTGCGCGGCTGGAACCATTCCCGGCGATTGTTGCGTGCAAGTGCACGAAGAAATTTGAGTGCTTCGGACTGAAAATGCGGCGCTGTGGGCTTTGCCATGTTTCTGAACCTAGCTTGGATTGTAACGTGCAGATGGCACGCAAGATCGCTACGGTTGCGGAGTTTCCTTCGCTGCGGTTGATACACTGAAAGCTGCATGGCCTTTACGGAACAATACGATGTCGCCATCGTCGGCGCGGGGCACGCGGGCTGCGAGGCCGCGATGGCCGCAGCACGCATGGGCTTGCGCACGGCGCTTTTTACGCTGAACCTGGACCTGATTGCGCAGATGTCCTGCAATCCTGCGATTGGCGGCATTGCCAAGGGTCATCTGGTGCGTGAAGTGGACGCGTTGGGCGGCGTGATGGGCGAGGTTGCCGATGCGGTCGGCATCCAGTTCCGTTTGCTGAATACCTCCCGCGGTCCTGCGGTGTGGTCGCCGCGCGCGCAGTGCGACAAGCAACAATATCGCGTGAAGATGCGCGAGGTGCTGGAGTCGCAGCCGAATCTGTTTATCAAGCAGGCCGAGGTCATCGATCTTGTTCTCGAAGACGCGCCAGTCAATGAGACTCACGCAGCCACGCGTGTTCTACGCGGTCTACGCCTGCGCGATGGCCGCATTGTGTACGCCGGTGCGACCATCATCACGACCGGAACGTTTCTGAATGGCCTGATCCACTGCGGCGAAGAGCACTATCCCGCCGGGCGTAGCGGAGAGCCGCCATCGCTGCTGTTGGGCGAAGCTCTGAAGCGTCTGGGCCTGCGCAACTGCCGTCTGAAGACAGGAACGCCGCCACGGCTCGATGGCCGCAGCATGGACTGGTCGCAGTTTCAGGAGCAGCCGGGCGACGCCGAGCCAACGCCATTCAGCTTCCGCACGAAGGCTATCACGCAGAAGCAGATCTCCTGCCACATTGCTTTCACCACGCCGGAGACGCTGCGCATCATTCGCGAGAACGTGCATCGTTCGCCCATGTACTCCGGTCAGATTGAAGCCATTGGCCCGCGCTACTGCCCATCGATTGAAGACAAGGTGGTCAAGTTTCCCGATAAGTCGCAACACCAACTTTTTCTGGAGCCGGAGGGTCTGAACACGCACGAGGTCTACGTCAATGGCATGTCCACCTCGCTGCCGATGGATGTGCAGGCCGCGATGCTGCGTTCGATTCCGGGCCTGGAGCATGCCGAGATGCTGCGCCCCGGCTATGCCATCGAGTATGACGCGATTGATCCCACAGAATTAGACCGCACCTTGAATGTGAAGAGCATTGCGGGCCTCTATCTGGCAGGGCAGATCAACGGAACCTCCGGATATGAAGAGGCTGCGTGCCAGGGCATCATGGCAGGCATCAATGCGGCGGCGTATGTGCAGCAGGCTCCCGCCTTCACGCTGGACCGCAGCGAGGGCTACACCGGCATTCTGATTGACGACCTGATCAGCAAGGGAACCAACGAGCCATATCGCATGTTCACTTCGCGTGCGGAGTTTCGCCTGCACCTTCGCATTGACAACGCTGACCGTCGGCTGACGCCGCATGGCCGCAGGCTGGGCCTGATCGGCGATGCAGCCTGGGCGGAATACCAGGCCAAGCAGACGCGCATGCATGCGCTGGAAAAGTTGCTGGTATCGCGCAAGCCCGATCTGGAACGCATGGAAGTGATGGTGCCGGAACTGCAAGACAAGCTGGCCAGCGCCGCCGGGCAAAGCTACGCGCAGTTGCTGAAGCGTCCGGAAGTCACGCTCGCACTGCTGGCCCCGATGGTGCGCGAGGAGCTGGCAACAGTGACGGAAGATGCTGCGTCCCTTGCAATCTTCCGTGAGGCGCTCCATGCAGAACGCATGCCTGCATATCTGCGCAATGAAATGAAGTCCGTCGAAACGGAGATCAAGTTCGCGGGGTATCTGGATCAGCAGCGCAAGTCCATCGACCGTTTGAAGAAGGCGGAAGAGCGCAACATCCCTGCATGGTTTGATTATTCCAATGTAAGTGGACTTTCGCGCGAGATGCAGGAGAAGTTGTCGCGTGTGCGTCCGCAAACCATCGGCCAAGCCAGCCGGATTCCCGGAGTTACTCCTGCAGCGCTTTCGCTGGTAAATATCTATATTGAGCTGCAAGGCAAGCAGCAGGCACAGGCAAAAACGGCATAGAGCCCCTATGCCGTCTGCTTACTGATCCGTATCTTTGTGATGGAAGCCCAGGAAGCTGAAAGGCAGCCCATTCGACAGGCTTTTGTCGTTGCTGGCTGCTTCTTTCTTTTTGTCGCCCGGACGCACGGGCTGCTGCACCAGAGTGGTTCGCTGGGAGTTGATGCATATCCACGAATTGCGCGTATGCTCGAAGACTTGGCTATAGACGCCTTTTTCTTCATTCTCCTGTTTTCTCGCGGTATTGGAATGAAGCTTGACGTCATAGGTGCCATTCACAATGGCCACATCGCCCATCATGCGTACGCTGGCAACTTTTTGATCCAGCGAGAGGATCGGAGAATTTTTCTCCACGATCTCGGCAACCTGCTCATCGCGATTGGTTACCTGGCCCGTAGAGGAAATATCGATCAGTTTGGGGCTAAGCACCAGTTCCAGCCCATACTGATCGCGCTGCTTTACGGCGTCATCCCACAAGTCCGCGATCTTTTGCATCTCAATAATTTCCTGAGACATGGCGGTCGGGTTGGCATCATACGCAGGATTGTAGGAAACAGACGTTGCTGCCACGGATTGGCCGAATAACACAGACGGAGCGAAAGCCAGCAACAGGGTGGAACAAAGAAACAAACGGCTACTACGATTCATGTACGGGAAACCTCAAAAATCAGCAATGCATGCCTACATAGACAATGATAGCTGGCGGCATGTCTTTTTGACTGGATTCGCCCCCGGAAAGGTGCGGGTTTTTCGCCCTATTTTTAGGTCGAGATCACGATTTCCTGCCGTCTTTGCCAGTTATTCATTTACTTTCTTCATTTTGGCGCAGATAAGGATTCGTTTGCCGTGGCGTGACTGGGGACGCATTTTTCCACCTTCCGTACCCTGTTCCACAAAGTATCCACAGGTGCGCCGCTTGCACATTTCCCCGCTACACTCATAATCATGGCGACAGCTCCCGATCTCAGTCTGGAACGCGGATTGCCCGCCAGTGTGGATGCGGAGCGTACCATCCTCGGCGCCATCCTGCTGGACAACGCGGCGCACAGCGAAGCTGCTGAGCGTCTGACGGCAGAGGATTTCTCGCTCGATTCGCATCGCAAAATCTTTGCCCGCATGGGAGAGCTGGTTGATGCAGGCCGTGCCGTCGATATCATCACGCTCAGTGAGGAACTAGACCGGCGACGTGAGCTGGAATCCATCGGCCATCGCGCCTATCTTTTTTCGCTGACGGAAAATCTTCCCCGCCGCTTGAGCATTGAGGACTACGTCCGCATCGTGAAGGACAAGTCGATGCTGCGGCAGTTGATGGGCATCTGCAGCACGGCGGTGGCGCGCGCATCCGATCAGGGCGAAGATGCGCTGGAGGTGCTGAATGCCACAGAGTCCGCGTTGCTCGAAGTCTCCGAGCGCGGCATCACGCAGGGTTTCTCCAGCATTCCGGAGATTGTTCGCAACTCCTTCGGCACGATTGACAAACTTTATGAGCAGAGCCGCGAGGTCACCGGACTGGCCACGCACTATCTGGAATTCGACCGCATGACAAGCGGCCTGCAGCCTTCTGAGCTTTTTATTCTGGCTGCGCGGCCTTCCATGGGAAAAACGGCGTGGGCCATCAACATCGCACAGAACGCGGCTGTGCGCGGCGGTAAGGTGGTTGGCATTTTCTCGCTCGAAATGTCGAAGGAAGCGTTGCTGCGACGCATGCTTGCTTCGCAGGCCCTGGTGAATATGCGCCATATCCAGACCGGTTTTTTGACGCGAGAGGATCGGGAGAAACTAGTCAGCGCGCTGGCGCAACTGGCGGAGGCGCGCATGTTCATCGACGATACGCCCAGCATTTCGCTGGCGGAGATGCGTGCCAAAGCGCGTCGTTTGCGGCAACAGGAGGGCCAGCTGGATCTGGTGGTCATTGACTATCTCCAGTTGATGTCTGGCGGTACATCCGGGCCTAACAGTCGGCGGTTCGAAAATCGCACTCAGGAAGTCTCCGCGGTATCGCGCGGTTTGAAAGCGCTGGCTAAGGAGTTACGCGTGCCGGTGATTGCGCTTTCGCAGCTCAGTCGTGCCAGTGAGCAGCGCGGCGGCGACAAAAAACCGATGCTGTCCGATCTACGTGAGTCCGGTTCCATTGAGCAGGACGCCGATATCGTGGCCTTCATTCATCGCGATAGCTACTACAACCGTGATGACAACGGAGAGGAAGATCCGGACAGCAAGGGCAAAGCAGAAATCATCATTGCCAAGCAGCGGAATGGCCCGACGGGTTCGGTGCACCTGCTGTACCTCTCCGAATTCACGCGCTTTGAAAATCCCTTCATGGGCGACGAAACCAGCGTGCCGAATTACTAAAACGTTCACGTTTCTAATCATTTGTTAGGCAGTTTTGTGTCCCGCACATTCTCACGTCACGATACGATGAAAGTCGTACCCTCTATGCATACACGTCCGATATGGGCTGGCATTTCCCGCTCGCACCTCATTGCAAACTTCAAGAATCTGCAGGCCGTCGCCGGTGTGGAGACGGATCTGCTCGCTATGGTCAAAGGCAATGCCTATGGTCACGGAGCCACACTTTGCGCGTCCTGGCTGGCTGCGGCAGGGGCCGAATGGCTTGGCGTTACTTCTGTGGAGGAAGGTGTCGCCGTTCGTCAGGTATGTCCTACAACCGCTGGGAAACCGCGCATTCTGGTGATGTGCGGCCTCTGGACCGGAGAGGAAGAAGCAGTACTCGACGACGCGCTGACGCCGGCAGTGTGGGACATGCAGCATATCGAATTGCTGGCCACGGCCGCAGAACGCCGGAAGCTGCCACCTGCCAGCGTGCCGGTTCATTTGGAGATCGACACAGGCATGTCGCGGCAAGGTGTCGCCGCTACGCCAGAAGCGCTGATGCCCGTTCTGGATCGCATCCGTGCTGCGTCCGCCTTGCATCTGGAGGGTGTCTTCACGCACTTCGCATCCGCAGAGGTTTTCGACGCCACGCAAAATCTAGATCAAATCGAGAACTTCGCACGAGCATTGGAAAAGATCATCGGCGCGGGATTTCGACCAGCGTGGGTGCATGGTGGGAATACGGCGACATTGCTGGGTCCACAGATGCTATCTCCTTTGGCTGCGTTGGCTCGTCTGCATCATGCCCGGCTGATGATGCGGCCCGGGATTGCGCTGTATGGATATGCATTGCCCATCGTGGATGTCGAGGGTTCTTCCAGGCAGGCTCTTCCTGTCGCACTGGAGCCGATATTGCACTGGAAGACACGCGTCGTTTCCTTGCGCGAGGTGGAAGCAGGCGCTCTGGTCGGTTACAACGCGACATTTACCGCCAAACGCCCGATGCGGCTGGCGCTGCTGCCGGTGGGCTATGCCGATGGGCTGAATCGCAAGCTTTCCAACCGCGGCCATGTGCTGGTTCGTGGCAGACAGGCCGCCATCCTGGGACGTATCTCGATGGATTTAACCCTTGTCGACGTCAGTGCGATTACAGATGTCGCCGTGGGAGACGAGGTAGTGTTGATCGGAGAACAAACGGCGCCGGATGGCAGCGTGATGCGCATCACAGCCGCCGACCACGCGGCCTGGGCCGAGACAATCCCATATGAAATTCTGTGTGCCATCAGCGCCCGCGTGCCGCGCATTGCGGCTGAGTAAAGTTATTTCGCTGGAACAACATGCGCCAGAATGCACGATGTGCTTTATTTATAGGGCGATTTTGACCGCCGCTTCTATCCCTGAAATAGACGAAATCGTGGAAGAATAGAAGTATCTATGATTTCTGTTAGCAATGTGAGCATGCGCTATGGTGCCAAGATCCTCTTTGAGGATGTTTCTACCACCTTTATCCCTGGTCGCCGTTATGGCTTGACCGGACCCAACGGAGCTGGAAAAACCACCTTTATGAAGGTGCTGGCCGGCGATCTGGAAGCGCAGAAGGGCACCGTCGTGCGTCCGAAAAAGCTGGGCATCCTGCGTCAGGACCAGTACGCCTTTGATGCCTATCGCGTGATCGACACCGTGATTATGGGCAACAAAGGCCTGTGGGCTGCTCTGGAGGAGCGGGATCGCATCTATGACAAGCCGGAGCTCACCGAGGAAGATGGGATGCGGCTGGGCGAATTGGAAGGCATTGTCGGCGAGGAAGACGGCTATACCGCCGAGAGCGACGCTGCGATTCTGCTGCAGGGCCTGGACATCCCCGATGAATTTCATGAACGCAAGATGAGTGAACTCCAGGGCGGTCAGAAGGTCCGCGTGCTACTGGCGCAGGCCCTGTTTGGCAAGCCGCAAGCGCTACTGCTGGATGAGCCAACGAACTATCTCGATCTCGACTCTATCCATTGGCTGCAGGATTTTCTAACTCACTTTGAAGGCACGCTGATCACGATCTCGCACGATCGTCATTTTCTAAACAGCGTGTGCACGCACATTGCGGACATCGATTACGAGACCATCATTACCTACACGGGCGGCTATGACGACATGGTGCTGGCCAAAACGCAGGTGCGCTCGCGGCTGGAATCGCAAAACGAACAGCGCGAGAAGAAGATTGCCCAATTGAATGAATTTATCGCGCGCTTCTCCGCCGGTACGCGTTCCAGCCAGGTGACGTCTCGCAAGAAGGAAGTCGAGCGTCTGCAGACCAGCGAACTGGCGCGGTCGAATATCGCCCGTCCTTATATTCGCTTCGACCTGCTGCGTCCCTCAGGCAAACACACCATCGAGTTTGAAGAAGTCAACAAGGCCTATGGCGATCATCAGGTAATCAAGAAATTTACCGGTTCCGTGCTGCGTGGAGAAAAAATC
Source organism: Acidobacteriaceae bacterium (assembly GCA_036267255.1). Lineage (GTDB taxonomy): Bacteria > Acidobacteriota > Terriglobia > Terriglobales > Acidobacteriaceae > DATAWK01. The sequence goes on from DATAWK010000041.1 coordinate 563,234, forward strand.
TGCTTGATCGGGCGCAACGGTCAAGGAAAAACCACGCTGGTAAAGGCACTGCTGGCCAACGCTCCCAATATCAACGACCCGGATCGCAGTATCGACAGTGGCAAGGTGAAATGGGGCCATGAGGCGCAGATCGGTTACTTTGCACAGGACCATACGGCGGCTATCACCAAGGGAATGACAGCAGCTGACTGGCTGCATCAGTTCGACGAGAAAGCGACCAAGGAAGATATTCGTGGCGTGCTAGGGCAAATGCTCTTTAGCGGCGAAGAGGGCCTGAAACCGACTGATGCACTCTCCGGTGGCGAGGCCGCGCGGCTGCTCTTCTGTCGTCTTATGATGCAGAAGCCAAATATTCTGGTTCTGGATGAGCCAACGAACCATCTGGACCTGGAAGCCATCAACGCGTTGAACCAGGCGCTGCAAAAATATGAAGGCACTGTGTTACTGGTGACGCACGACCAGGATCTGATCGACGAAGTGGCGACGCGCATCTGGCACTTTGAGGGCGGTAAAATCGACGACTTCAAGGGTCCATATGCAGAGTATGAACAGGCAGTCGCAATGGCTGCGAAGTAATGGTTGCTGCTGGAGTGGAGACAAGCAGCCCGTGTGCTGTTGCTTGATACTCTAAAAGAATGCTGCGCCGCTTGTATGCACGATGGATGTTTGCCTGGGAGACGGCGCTCACGACGCGCGACACCAACCGCCAGGTGCGCCCGCTGGAGTGGGGTTTCGACTGGCTCGCAGAGTGGATTGACAGTCAACAGCTTCCCATTCAACAAGAGATTGCTTCCGGCGATGCAGCGCGCATGGAAGCCGCAATGCTTGTGGTGAATGACAGCATCGTTGCTCGCAGCGAGCAATTCTACGGCTACCAAACGCCTACAGATTTTCGCCTTGAAGAACGGCACCCACAGTTGTTTCCCACCAATGTCCGCCCGGAGACATTGCGTGAAGATGCCCGCCTGAAGCAACTGGCTGCCGAAGGGCGCATGCCGAAAGCGCAGTTTCTGCGCTTCACCTCGCCGGTGCGCACGCCTTATCCGGAAAACGATCAGGTAAATGCGCGCTGGTATCCCGCGCCGCCGGAAAAACAAATAGGCAAGCCCAAGCAGGCCATGATCATGCTGCCGCAGTGGAACGCCGATGCGTTCAGCCACAACGCTCTATGCAGCATCGTCAATCGCTTTGGCATTTCTGCACTACGACTCAGCAAGCCCTTTCATGACATCCGTCGTCCGGCAGAGCTGGAGCGCTCGGATTACGCTGTCAGCTCGAACATTGGCCGTACGATTGCCTCCTGCCGTCAGGCCGTCGTGGATATTCGCAGTTGCATCGACTGGCTGCAGCAGCAGGGGTATGAGCAATTTGGCATTCTCGGCACCAGTCTCGGTTCCTGCTATGCGTTCATCGCCAGCGCGCACGATCCGCGCCTGCGCGTGCATGTTTTCAATCATGCATCCACATGGTTTGGCGATGTCGTGTGGACTGGCCAGAGCACGCGACATATTCGTGCCGCCTTTGAGCAGGCAGGGCTGACGCAGAATCGCCTGCGTGCTCTGTGGGCGGGGGTAAGTCCAATGGCCTGCATGGATTTATTCGCCGGGACCGCGCCCAGCCGCCGGCAAAGGCAATGGCCGCGCAAGCATGTCCGTATGATCTACGCTCCCTACGACCTAACGTTCCTCCGTGAATTTTCGCTGCAGGTGATAGAGCAGTTCCAGTTACACAACCTGGATTTTGACGCGAAAATCCTTCCCTGTGGCCACTACACAACCGGTGAGTTTCCGTTCAAATACCTCGACGGCTGGTACATGGGAGCATTTGCCTACAAAGCTTTTCAGCGATTGGCACGCGAACCTGCGCCCACTGTAAAGTCCACACTTCGGCAAGAACCTGTGCGCAGGTAACCTCAGCAGGATGGCATACCCAGACTGTCTGTTAAGGGTTCTTTTTTGTGCTTTCGCGCAATAACGGGATTGCTTCGCTCGGAACGAGACGATATCCCCACATGAGCTGTGAAATCCAATAGGTAAATGCGCCGCAAAACATCAGGAGAGGCAGAGTTTATTATTGGGAAATCTCTCGCTCCGTCTGTAAGATGCACGGGAGATTATGGCGATTCCGAAGCGAGGAGTGAAATCTTTTCCTCGCACATCGCATGGCCATACGACGACTCTGCGGAGTGGAGAGCAAACGTGGGAAAGATAGTTGTATTTCTTTGTCTGTCATGTTCGCTGTTGTGGGCACAGGGAGCAAGCACCATACCCAACAATCAACTGGACCCGACACGGCATCTTACTGGTATCCAGTTGGAATCGGCGATCCATACCCCGTTGCCAGAGCAATATATCTGGACCAGGGAAGATGCGGTGCCCCATCATCCACCGTTTGACGCCGGGGAGCCAACCGACGCCAACCCGCAGCTGGGAAGCCACTATTTCCGGCGCAGTTTTCAAGTGGATGTGGTCCCGTCCCATGCGACGCTCTATGTCGCTGGGCCAAGGTCTGCAACCATCTACTTGAATGGCAAGCGTGTGCAGAGTTTCGATGCCAATCTTGATTCGCAGATAAGCATGCGCGTCTTCGCCTGCGATGTAACTCATGTGTTACAAAAGGGCCGGAATGTGTTGGCCATCGAGGCCGTGCGTGGATCCAGGGTTGGCGGTCAAGAGGGGGACTATCGCGGCGTTCAACTCATACATGGAAAAATCTTGCTGGTGAAGATCGTGCCTGCGGTTTTGGGCGTGGTCGCACCGCCGGTGCTCATCAGCGATACACACTGGAAAGCCTCCATGAAGGCAGCTCCGGGATGGCAGAATGCCGGCTTCGATGATAGCGCCTGGCAAGCTGCGGACAGCCTGGGAAGCATCGACAGTTCGATCGAATTTCGGCAGTGGAATGTCGATACCGGTCTCTATAACTGGCCTGGATATGACGGCATCTCTCCCTTCCTTGAGCAGTACAAACTTGCCGCCGTTGCTGTCACGCATGATTTTGCAGGCTTGGGGCACTTCGACCATCTGGATGTACTGACACACGCCGACACGCCGGGGTTGGAAAATGAATTTCGCGTGCAGTTGCCGAGCGCGCATGTCGAACAGGTGACGGCGCCGCAAATCATGTTGGACTTTGGCCGCGAGGTGGATGGGCGTCTGGCGTTTCGCTCCGACTCCGATATGCCGAGCGATGTAACGGTGCAATATGGCGAGTCCGAGCCGGAAGCACTGAATGATCCATATCTCGGCATCAATTCGCTGCATATTGCGGCACATGGCACTGCCTATGGACCCAAAAGCGCCTTTCGTTATGCTCTGATCCGTTTTATCGGGGGCAAGGACACGCGCTACGCTTCGATCCAGTTGGCGGGAATCAATTATCCCGTGACCTACCAGGGGTTTTTTGAGTCCTCGGATCCGATGCTGAACCAGATGTGGGCCATAGGAGCCTACACGGCGCATCTATGCATGCAGGACGATATCTGGGATGCGCCCAAACGCGATCGCGGGCGCTGGATGGGCGACCTGGACGTTAGCGGACGGACTATCGAGGATGCCTTCAACGATCATTTTCTGATGGAGCAAACGCTCGACAAGTTGATTGGCGACGCTCCTGTTACGGGAAACGTCAACGGGATCGCGGGATATTCCGCTTTCTGGATTACAGGGGAAGCCGAATATTACCGGCATACCGGATCGAAGCAGCAGTTGATGGCTTTCCATGATCGATTGATCCAGTTGATGCAATACATGGAAAAGGAACTGGACAGCCGCAACCTGTATGCGAACAACAGTCACTCCTGGCCTTTTGTGGATTGGTCGCCGGAACTGAATGGAGATACGCCGGAAGCACGGAGAGCCACGCAGCTGGAGTTTTATGCGGCTTTTGAGCAGGGTGTGTATCTGCTGAACCAGATGGGCGATGCCAGCAATGCGCAGATTTTTCAGCAACGTGCCGGGCAGATGAAGGCTGCGGCGCAGCAATATCTGCTGGATGCTTCTACCAACTCGTTTGGCACGCGCTGGCAAACCAATGCGATGGCTGTCTTGTCCGGAGTCGCCGATCCCTCGCAGTATGACTCAATCTGGAAGACGTCGCTGGCAAGCGTGGGCCACATACAATACAACGCGTTGATTATTACTCCGTACTACAACTATTACGTCATCAGCGCGATGGCGAAGATGGGGCATCGGGCGGCTGCGCTGGATTGGATTCGGCAGTATTGGGGCGGCATGGTCAAGGAAGGAGCCACCAGCTTCTGGGAGGGTTACGATCCATCCTGGTACAAAGATGATTTTCACGCCTCGCTGCAGGCCGACAATATGTCTGGCTATACCGTCAGCCTGGCGCATGGCTGGTCGTCTGGCGTCACACCGTGGCTGATGGAACAGGTCTTAGGAATCCATGCCACAGGCGCTGGATTTTCTACCGTGGACATTCGGCCCGACCTGATTGACTTGCAGTGGGTCAAGGGAGGCATGCCAACGCCGCGTGGCTTGCTGAAGGTCAGCATCCGCAAGAGTTCTGGCGTGGAAACGACAATTGACCTTCCACCGGGAACAGTGGCCAATGTCTCCGTGCCGGTACAGGGAGAACAGACAAAGGTCATGGTAAACGGGCAACCGCAAACCAGCACGCCTGTAGAAAATGGCAGCCGTGCAAGGATCACGCTCCTCACAGCCGGCCACTACGTCATTCGTGCGCAGTAAAGGACAGTAGAGGAGATACACTCCTGGTGGTTTTCATACCCGGGTTGTCAATTCGAACGCTATATTGGGCATAGCGCCATTGTTCTGATCGCTGGGAGTCTGTCGCCTCCGCGCAAAGAGTTGCCTGGCAGCAGGGGTTTATTGACTGGGTAACTTACTTTCTAAGGGAAAATATTGATGCCTGGTGCGAACGCTTGCTGCAAGTTTTCAAAGCTACGTAATACCCGATGGTTCCGTCTGGCCAGAATCCTCAACGTTTTCCAGCTTTGTACCGGAATGACGCTGCTGCTCGTAGCAAGCCCGCTGGCCAGGGCAGCCGAGACTCCTTCCGCTTCAGACACATTTCAAAACACGTTGATGCCGGAGCCGTCGTCTCTTGTTGTACAGCCTGGAGCTTTTACGATTGACTCCACACTGACATCGGGATTTACCGGAGTCCATGACAACGTACTGCAGCAAGCCACGACACGTGCGTTGAACCAGTTGGAGTATGCGACCGGCGTCGCCATGAACAAAAGCTTCGCGACCGATCCGTCCACCGCAAAACTTCAAATCCGGGTTAGCCGTGCAGCGGAGGCGGTGCAGTCGCTCGACGAGGACGAATCCTATACGTTGAGTGTTTCACCGGATCACATCGTTCTCCAGGCCCCAACCGATCTGGGCGCCATGCACGGTCTGCAGACCTTGCTCCAGTTGGTGCAGCAGCATCCGGATGGTTATGTTGTGCCAGCGGTCAGGATTGCGGATACGCCACGCTTTGCATGGCGGGGCTTGATGATCGATTGCGGACGGCATTTTGAACCGGTGCCGGTGATTCTGCGCACATTGGACGGCATGGCAGCGGTCAAGCTGAATGTTTTCCACTGGCACCTCACGGAAGACCAGGGATTTCGCGTTCAGAGTCTGCGCTTTCCCAGGCTTACGGGCATGGGCTCCGACGGGTTGTATTACACGCAGGATCAGGTGCGCCAGGTCGTTGCCTATGCGCATTCGCGTGGCATTCGCGTGGTGCCGGAGTTCGACATGCCCGGGCACATGACCAGCTGGTTTGTCGGTTATCCCGATCTGGCCAGCGGTCCGGGACCTTATCAAGTGCAGCGCCGCTTCGGAGTGCATGATCCCGCCATGGATCCCACACGCGAGAGCACATATAAATTTCTCGATGCATTTCTCGGCGAGATGGCCGGGCTGTTTCCGGACGCCTACATGCACATTGGAGGCGACGAGAGCAATGGTAAGCAATGGATGGCGAACCCGCGAATTCGTGCCTTCATGCGGGTGCATGGAATCAAGGATGCAGCCGGTCTGCAGGTCTACTTCAATCAGCGTCTTCTCAAGATACTGACCAAGTATCACAAGCACATGGTGGGTTGGGATGAGATCCTTGCCCCCGGGCTGCCCAAGGATATCGTTGTGCAGTCATGGCGCGGCGTAGCATCGCTCAGCAAGGGAGCCAAGGAAGGGTATCAGGGAATTCTTTCTGCGCCCTACTATCTGGATGGCATGAAGAGTGCCGGAGAGCATTATCTGGCCGATCCGATCCCGGCGGATTCTGATTTGACGCTAAGTCAACGCAAGCTGATCCTTGGCGGTGAGGTATGCATGTGGGGTGAACAGATTTCTCCCCAGACGATCGATTCGCGCATCTGGCCGCGTACGGCAGCCATTGCGGAGCGCTTCTGGTCTCCGGCAAACATACGCGACGTCAATGACATGTATCGGCGCTTGCGTGTGATGTCGCTGCGTCTGGATGGGCTGGGCCTGCAGCAAATCTCCGGTCCACAGCGCGCGCAGCGCCAGCTGACGGGAGAAGTCCATTCGCCGGAGTTCAGCGTACTGGCTTCTGTTCTGGAACCGGTCAGCTTTGGCGACCGCTATCAGTTCCAGCACACAGACCAGTTGACGCCGCTCGATCTGCTGGTCGATGCCATAGTGCCGGACCCGCCGTCGAAGCACGATTTCGCGCAAACAGTGCAGGAGCTTCTGGCAAATGCGCCGGGGCAGGAACAGCGGCAGGCGGATCTGGCAAAGCTCTTTGAAAGCTGGCAAAACACGGCACCGCAACTGGGGATTTTAATGCAACAGTCGCCCCGGCTAGCTGGAGACGCATCGCGAGCGCAGCAACTGGCGCGGTTGGGCGCCATTGGAATGGATGCACTGCATCATTGGCAGTCTCACACCACGGCACCGGGAGGTTGGCAACAGACAGAACTTGCTGAACTCGCCAAGATTCAGCAACAAAAAAGCCTGGTGCGGTTTACCGTCCTGGAGCCATTGCGGGAACTGGTGATGGCTGCCAGCAGCGGTGGAACTGCAACGCCCGACGCCCAAGACAACGCTGGAAACTAGTCGCTACTGGAAAATGCAGGACATTTAGAAATTCACGCGTGCCGTAATTGTCAAAGATTGCGTCATCACACGGACGTGCGTGTGATCATATTCTCCGGCCAGTAAGGTACTTTGCTCAACGTTCTGCGAAGCAGGCAACTGTACCTGGTAAGCCAAGTCCCAATGCAGGTGTCCGCGATTCCATCCACCTCCAGCCGCAAGTGAGTTGCGTAGGATTGCCGCTGTCAATGGAGTTAACGTTGCACTCGGCACTGGGTTCGACATGTAGACATAGCCGGCACGTGCAGTCCATCCTGGTGCTACAGGCATCTCGGCCCCCATGCGGAAAACGCCTTGATCGCGCCAATGCAACGGAACATCATCCCGGAGAGCACTTGCTCCGACGACGCTGTTGATGGTGGCGTTGGTTCCCATGGTCAGTTTGACAGGCAGTTGCTGGAATGCTCCACTCCAATCGACCCAGTCGCCTTCGAATGTCCATTGCATTCGATGGCTTGCCTGCCACGAGAGGCCTGCCGCTACGGCCTGCGGTAAGTGATTGTCAACTTCGGCCTGATAGTGGAATATCGGGTCTGCAACGATCCCCAAAGCGGCAAACTGTGCCGATGCGCTACCCGAAGCGTCTCCATGACTCTGCACAAATGTTGCGCTCTTCCACGCCACACCGAGCCGCACCCTGCTCAGAGGTTGCCATTGCACGCCTGCGCTGCCATCCCAGCCAAAGCCGCGCGTATGCAGATCCAGAAGTACCTTCAACCCAGCGAGTTGCGGCTGCTGTTGAAAGATGTAGGGAGCGTTCAACGTATTCGTGTTGTAGACCAGCCCCACGGAGGAGCCTACGGCCCATTTGGAATTTACGGTCCACGCCAATCCGACGGAGGAACGCATCGCAAGTATCTGTGACTCATTTTTCTGCAATCCGTAACTGGCTCCCGCGGTTCCGGGAGGGTCTACATATCGCCAATCGGCACGCATCAACATTTCTGGAGTGATGGCCACGGCCCCTTTCCAATGACTTGAACCCAAAGAGATTCCAAAAGCGCCATAAGGCAAAGCGCCCGCGTTTCCACTGAGCTGGCCGGTTTGGTCCACAGAGTTTTGAAATGATCCGGACGCCAACATTCCAACTCCGCTCACGTCGAGCACCCGCGTGCGGATTCCCGCTAGACCTGCAGGGTTTCCCTGCATGGCTTCGAGTGGCTCACCCTGCGCTGCAACCATCGTTCCGCCACGGCCGACAGCGGCTGCACTGAGACCGTTGCCAAATGCTCCAGCAGACTGCGCAAACGTATTTGCTGCCGCAACCCAGAACAGTCCGCAAACAATGGCAACAGGGAATAGAAAAACCTGTATTTTTCGGTTATTGGATAGGACTTTGATGAACACAATTCTCCCGTTCTCTCTGTCTTATCGTCGAACGGGAGCCTTACTTGAAAGCAAGACGCTGAAAATCCAACGTCTGCTTTTACTTCCCAAAATGGTTGGCTCGAACAGACGATGAAACGCGCGCAGGCCAAAACAATAAACTCAATGGCTTACGAGCATCGTTTAAGAAGCTTTGCCGTTGCGCGGGAATGGATAGCCCAGTATCAGGCCATGCGAGTGCGCTAAAATCTGCATATGGCTACCGATCGTATGCGCCTGCCGCTTGAGCAGGCTGACCCTGATATCTACGCTGCTATCCAGCAGGAAGTGCATCGCCAGCACGATGGTCTGGAGATGATTGCCTCAGAAAATTTTGTCAGTGAAGCAGTGCTGGAAGCAGCCGGTTCAGTCTTCACCAATAAATACGCCGAGGGCTATCCAGGCAAGCGTTATTATGGTGGTTGCGAGTTTGCCGATGTCGTTGAGAATCTTGCTCGCGACCGCGCCAGGCGGTTATTTGGCGCTGAGCACGTTAACGTGCAGCCCCACTCCGGCTCCCAGGCCAATGCCGCGGCGTATTCGGCGCTGCTCAATCCAGGAGATACGATTCTTGGCCTCGATCTGGCCCACGGCGGTCATCTGACGCATGGGCATAAGCTGAATTTTTCCGGCAAGCTGTATCGCGTGGCTAGCTACGGTGTCAGCAAGGCCACCGAGACCATCGATTACGACGAGCTGGAGCAGATTGCCGAGCGCGAGAAGCCGAAGATGATTATCGGTGGTGGCAGCGCGTATGCACGCATTCTGGATTTTCCGCGCATGCGCGCTATCGCGGACAAAGTAGGCGCCTATCTGGTTGTGGATATGGCGCACATATCCGGTTTAGTGGCGGGTGGGGTGCATCCGTCGCCAGTGCCTCATGCACATATTGTCACCACGACGACGCACAAAACGTTGCGTGGCCCTCGCGCAGGCCTGATCCTCTGCCAGCAGGAGTTTGCGGCCGCCGTCGACAAGAACGTCTTTCCCGGCCATCAGGGTGGGCCATTGGTGCATATTATCGCGGCCAAGGCTGTGGCCTTTAAAGAGGCATTGCAGCCGGAGTTTCATGACTATGCCGAGCAGATTGTTGTCAATGCGCGGGTGCTGGCAGAAACCTTGATGTCGGAAGGCTTTCGCGTCGTTTCCGGTGGCACGGACACCCATTTGATGCTGGTCGATGTCTTTTCCAAGGGCATGCTGGGGAGCGAGGCGGAACGCGCCTTGGGTGAGGCGGGCATCACCGTCAACAAGAATGCGATTCCGTTTGATGTGAACCCTCCGCTCAAGCCGAGCGGCATCCGCATCGGCACTCCGGCGTTGACCACGCGCGGCATGCGCGAACCGGAGATGCGGATCATTGGCCGCTGGATCGCGCAGGTACTCGAACATCGCAACAATCTGCAATGGCTGACGCGCACGCGTGCCGATGTAGTAGAACTTGCGGAACAGTTCCCGCTCTACGGCTGGTTGCGCGAGTCGGCTGCGGCTGTGCGATAGTTCGCTACGTTCATCGCAGGCGTAATTCTTGCTGAATAATTTATTTGGCCGCTTAGACGGGAAATGAAGGAGGCCCCGGACGAGAGTTTCCTTGTCCGGGGCCACATGGCAAGCGAGCCTGTAAGCCGAATTCTGTCGAGGACGATCATTCCTCTAGGCGACGCATTACTGCGTACGCTCGTCAGCGACCTACCCGAAGGTCTGGCGCACCGGGCCAGCACGCTGCCCTGGCCGAAGCCACAGCATTCCTTCCTATTTGGTCTTGCTCCGTGTGGGGTTTACCCTGCCTCCGACTTTACAGCCGGAGCGGTGCGCTCTTACCGCACCTTTTCACCCTTACCGGGCCCTTGCGGACCAGGCGGTATATTCTCTGTGGCACTGGCCGTCCCGGAGCCTTGACGCTCCGGTCCCGGACGTTATCCGGCACACTGCCCTGCGGAGTTCGGACTTTCCTCCCCCGAAGTTGCCTTGCGGCACTCCGGCAGCGATCGCCCAGCTTGCTTACCAAGTACCATCGTACCCCAGCGCAGAGCACGGGGCGAACATAGAAAATCCACGGATTGTTTCTGTGCGTTGATATGCTGAGTATGTCGCGGGATTATCACCTCCAGAGAAGCTCCTCTGGAATATTTTTGAGCTGCAGGAAGGCCGGGAGTAAGAATATGGCGGTTTATCTGGTTACAGGGGCTGCAGGCTTTATCGGTTCCTGGATTACGCATGCACTGGTCGAACGTAGCGATACCGTGCGCGCACTCGACAACTTTGCCACAGGCAAGCGCGAAAATCTGACGGGTGTGCAGGGAAAGGTTGAAATTCTCGAAGCCGATCTGCGTGATGCCGAGGCCATGAACAAGGCCTGCGTGGGTGTTCACGCGATCTTTCACCAGGGTGCGCTGCCCTCTGTGCCGCTTTCGATCAAAGACCCGCGCACCAGCCACACGGCCAACATTGACGGTACTTTCAACTTGCTGGAAGCCGCGCGTGCCGCTGGCGTCCAGCGTATTGTGTATGCGGCTTCGTCGTCGGCTTATGGAAACAAGAACCCGCTGCCGCAGAAGGAATCGATGCCGCCCGGCCCCATCTCGCCCTATGCCGTGCAAAAGCTGGTAGGCGAGTTGTATCTGCGCAGCTATTGGGATGTGTTTGGTCTGGAAACAGTCGCGCTGCGCTACTTCAACATCTTCGGGCCACGACAGGCGCCGGATTCGCCCTATAGCGGCGTGATGGCGAAGTTTATCCGTATGATGATCGAAAACGACCAGCCGGTGATCTTCGGCGATGGATTACAGAGCCGTGACTTTACCTACATTGAAAACGTAGTACAAGCCAATCTGAAGGCTGCAGCGGCGCCGGCAGAAAAAGTTTCCGGGCGCGTCTTCAATATTGCCTGTGGAGAGCCCCACACGCTGAACGAGACCTACCAATTACTGGCAGAGATGTTGAACTACAAGAACCCGCCGCAGTATGGGCCGCCGCGCGAAGGTGACATTCAGCATTCGTATGCGGACATCTCTGCCGCGCGCGAGGCACTCGGCTACGATCCGAAGGTGGATTTTGTCGAAGGTCTGCGCCGCACCGTCGCGTGGTATCGTGAACAGCACCGCGTGAAGGCGACGGCATGAATCCAGCGCAGCTCACAAAAGCAACGGCGCCTGCCGCTTGGCAACATCGGCTGGAAAAACGCGAACTGCAGATCGGCATCATCGGTCTGGGCTATGTCGGCCTGCCGCTGGCTTTGCTGTTTAGCACGGAACGGTTTCGCGTTGTCGGCTTCGACATCGACAGCAATAAAGTCGACAAGCTGAACGCAGGACAGTCCTATATCTATCGCATCGAGCCGGAGCACATCCAGGCTGCGCAAAAGAACGGCCTGCGCGCGACCAGCGACTTTTCCGAGATCGCGACCGTCGATGCCGTGTTGATCTGCGTGCCGACACCGCTTTCCGAACATCGCACACCGGACATGAGCTACATCGTCTCCACCATGGAGAAGATTGCGCCGCATCTGCGCTCCGGACAATTGCTTGTTCTGGAAAGCACCACGTATCCGGGAACGACTGCAGAGATCGTGGTGCCTGCCATTGAGAACGCAGGCAATGTGAAGGCTGTGCGTGAACCGGGGCAAGCCGGTGTCTACGTGGCTTTTTCGCCGGAGCGCGAAGATCCGGGCAACACGCGCGTTGCTCGTCGGGACATTCCCAAGGTTGTCGGAGGTCTGGATGCCACGGCCACCGAGATGGCTGCTGGCCTGTACAACAGCATCTTTGACCGCGTGGTGCGCGTCTCCAGCCCGGCAGCAGCGGAAATGACGAAGCTGCTGGAGAATATTTATCGTTGCGTGAACATCGCGCTGGTCAATGAGCTGAAGCTGCTCTGTCTGCGCATGGGGTTGGACATCTGGGAGATCATCGATGCGGCGGCGACCAAGCCCTTTGGCTTCCAGCCATTTTATCCGGGGCCTGGACTGGGCGGACATTGCATTCCAATTGATCCGTTCTATCTGAGCTGGAAGGCCAAGGAGTACGACTTCGCCACGCGCTTTATCGAGCTGGCTGGCGAAGTGAATGAAGCGATGCCGTATCACGTCATTCAGTCGGTGATGCACGCGCTGAATCGTGAACGGAAGCCGCTGCGCGGCTCCAGGGTACTGGTGCTGGGCGTGGCGTATAAACGCGATGTCGACGATCTGCGCGAATCACCCGCGTTGACGATCATAGAAACCTTGCAGCGCGAAGGCGCCGAGGTCAGTTACAACGACCCGTTCTTTGCCAGGGTCGGAAACGGGCGACACTACCATCTGAACATGACAAGTACGCCGCTGGATCGCATACCGGAGTTTGACTGCGTACTGATCGTGACCGACCACACGGCATACGACTACAAAAGGATTGTTACCGAGGCGCAACTGGTGGTGGATTCCCGCAACGCCACGCGTGGAATTGATTCGCCGAAGATTGTGCGCTGCTAGGCGAGATTTCCAGTGCTGGCGAATTCCAATTGACCTCGGAGGCCCGCGAACCGCACACTGACAGAAACGACTGGGTGTAAGCCAACCCGTTCCCCCTGGGTGTTGGAGTGCGATTGAAGTTTTGTTTCGTGACGTTCCTGCTGGCGTCACTTCCGCTGCCTCTTCTGTTTGGCGCTACGCCAACGAAGCCCACTCTTGCTTCGGCACCGGTATCTGCTATAGCTCGCAATCCAGTCCGCAACGCAGCACAACAGCGAGCCCATGCATTTCTGGCAGCACGGCAGGTTTCCGGAGAATCCGCTGCAAATTTACGCATGCGCGGCATGCGGCAGGTGCTCGATCTTACGGCCCATCCTATTCCACATTTGTTGCCGCTGACCCAAAGCTGGCAGCCTGTCGGGCCATTACAGATCGTGACTCCGCGCTACGGCAATATTACCGGTCGCGTTACTTCTGTGGCGATCGATCCTTCTGATGCTTCCGGCAATCACGTTTTTATTGGGACAACGGGTGGAGGTGTGTGGAAGTCCGCCAACGCGGCAGCCAGCGATTTTACGACCGTAACCTTTACCCCATTGCTGGATACACCTGCTGCCTTCTCTGGCGTAAACCTGACTTCGATCAGCATCGGCGTGGTCAGCGTGCAGCCCGATGGTACCGGTGTGGTGCTGGCTGGAACGGGAGACCCGAATGACGCACTCGATTCGTATTATGGCGCGGGTATTCTGCGCTCTACCGATGGCGGTACAACATGGAGCTTGATCACGCAGAGCAACGACGCCTTCAACGGTGACGGGTTTTATAACTATAGTTTTACGGGCGAGGCCTTTGCCGGGTTTGCGTGGAGCAGCGTGACGCCCAGCCTGGTGGTGGCTGCGGTGACGCATTCGCTCGACGGGACCATCAACAATGTGGACCCATCGCCACAAGTTAGCGAGACGGGTCTCTATTACTCAACGGATGCTGGCGAGACCTGGTATATGGCGACGATCGAAGATAGTTCCGGCCAGGTGATCCAGTCGCCGACATCCATCGTGAATGGGCCAACCGGAGGGAACCCGGTTACAGCGGTCGTCTGGAATCCGGTGCGCCAGAAGTTCTTTGCCGCCGTGCAATTGCATGGCTACTATCAGTCCTCGGACGGCATGACGTGGACACGGATGACCAACCAGCCCGGGGCAAACCTGACGACGGCAAACTGCCCATCAAATCCGGATTTTCCCGGCAGCCAGTCGTGCCCCATCTATCGCGGCGTGCTGGCCGTGCAGGCGACGACGGGGGATCTGTTTGCGTTGAGCGTGGATGTGAACAATCTTGACCAGGGTCTGTGGCAGGATGTCTGCAACGCCAATGGCAATGGATGCGCGAATCCCACGGTGCAGTTTGCCAATCAAATTCCAGATGCGCCTCTCGATGCAACGACCGGCGACGGGACCATCCCGCAGGGTACGTACAACCTGGCGCTGGCAGCATTGCCGGATAACGGAGACACGCTGCTCTTTGCCGGGACGCAGGATATTTTCCGGTGCAGCCTGGCTGCGGGTTGCACCTGGCGGAACACGACCAATACGGCGAGCTGCGCGGCAGCCCGGGTGGCTCCCGCACAGCACGCGATGGATTTTCTGGCCCCACCTGCAGGGCAGACCCAGCCGTTGATTTATTTTGGCAACGATGGTGGTCTGTGGCGCTCGACAGACGGCGTGAACCAGCCGGGAGGGGCCTGCGCCAGCACCGATGCCGCGCATTTTCAGAACCTGAACGGCGGTCTGGGATCGCTGGGTGAAGCCACCGGGTTAGCCAGCAGTGCCAGCGACGCGAATACGATCCTTGCGAGCTTCGGCACAGTGGGAAGTGCGGCAACTTCGACGGCCGGCAATGTCGCCTATAGTCAACTTTTGCCGCAACAGGGTGGTCTGACGGCCATCGATCCATCGAACAGTTCCAACTGGTATGCGACCCTTGGACCCGGAGTTTCGATTGGTCAATGCACGACGGGCGCGGATTGCACGGCGACGGATTTCGGCAGCCAGCCTGTGATTGGCGCCACGCAGACGGAAAACGACGAATCTCTGGCTATCGCGCCGTACATGCTTGACCCGCAAGATGCAACGAATGTGCTGGTGGGGACCTGTCGCGTGTGGCGCGGGCCAGCCAGCGGCGGCAACGCGTGGACCGCGGACAATGCCATCAGCCCCATGCTGGATGGTCATCCGCAACCTAGTTGCAACGGCAACGCTCTGATTCGTTCCCTAGCCGCAGGCGGCAGCAACATACAGACATCGAACACACAGAATAGCGGGGCGCAGATGATCTATGCCGGCATGGCTGGCTTGCTCGATGGTGGCGGCAACATTGCCGGCCATGTGTTGGCCACGCAGACGGCGAACACAGCCAACAGCACGGCGCAGTGGACGGATCTTGCCAGCTCTCCTGTGGTGAACGAACAGTCCTACAACTATGTGTTCAACCCGCAGAATTTCGATGTTTCTTCGCTTTACGTGGATCCGCACGATGCCACCGGTATGACGGTCTATGCCACCATCCAGGGTTTCAGTGTGCCGCATCTGTATCAATCAACCAATGGCGGCGCTGATTGGACCAATATCACGCAGAATCTTCCAGATCTGCCGTTGAATGCCGTCGTCGTGGATCCAAACAACGCCAGCATTGTGTATGTGGCCTCGGATGGCGGCGTTTTTGTTACGGAAGATGTCAGCCTGTGCGCGCAGACAGGCGGTCAATGCTGGAATGTGGTGGGCACTGGCTTACCACGTGCTCCCGCAGTTGCATTGTCTACCACCTCTGTGGGCAACACGGCGTATCTACGCGTGGGTACGTACGGCCGTGGCATCTGGCAGATTCCCCTGTTGAGCGGTGTTGCCGAAGCAACAATGACGCTGGCTCCGGCGGCACTGAAATTCGGAAATCAACCCGAGGAAACGGCGAGCGCATCGCAAACCGTGACGGTTACAAATACGGGCACAGTTGCACTCACTGTCACTAGTGTGAGCACCAGCGGAGACTTCAGCGCGACGAACAACTGCCCCGGCTCAATTGCCCCGAGTGGAAGCTGCAAGGTGCAAGTAACCTTTGAGCCTACAGCTACCGGTACACGCACGGGGGTTCTGACGGTCGCCGGCAATGTTTCGGGTGGTCAGCAGACGGTCAGCCTGACAGGAACAGGAGTCGCTCCTCCACAGGTTGTGCTGGAGCCGGTGACGCTCAGCTTTGGCGGGCAGGTGGTAAACACGACTTCCGCAGCGCAGCAGTTGACGATCTCAAACACAGGAGGCGCACCCGTCTCGCTGAAATCGGAGACGGTAACGGGCAGCTTCGCCATCCAAACCAACACCTGCAGCAGTTCCCTGCCTGCACAGACGGGGTGCACGCTGGCCATTGTGTTTAAGCCAATGCTGGCAGGTCCGAGCAATGGCACGCTGACAGTCGTGACGGCACAGGGAACGCAAACCGTGCCGCTGAGTGGAACAGGAGAAAATCCAGCGACGGACACTTTGGCACCCCTGTCGTTGACCTTTTCGCCGACTGTGGAATTGACTGCGAGCCAGCCGCAGACCATCACGCTGACCAACAGCGGGAATGCGCCGTTGACGGCGATCCAGGTGCAAACCTATGGCGACTTTACGACCGTGAATGGCTGCAGCTATACGCTCAATGCACAATCCTCTTGCACCCTGAACGTGACCTACACGCCGCATGCCGCGGGGCCGGAGACAGGGGCCATTACCGTCACAGATATTTTGCGCACGCAGACGGTTACGCTGCATGGAACAGGTCTAGCTCCGGCAACCGACACGCTCTCCGCTACGTCGCTTACCTTTCCTGCAACGGTGATCGGCGAGTCGGCACCTTCCCAGACGATTACGATGACCAACTCCGGCGATCTGGCGTTAAGCAAGGTCGCGATGCAAACGCTGGGTGCGGGATTTGCGGAAACGAATACCTGCGGCACGGTGCTGGCAGCGCATTCTGTATGCAGGATCACCGTTACGTACAAAGCGCAAACAGCAGGCAATGCGAATGGGCAGTTGGATGTCGTTGACGCCAATCGCACGCAGGAGGTGGTACTACAGGCCTTCGCAGAAATCCCTACGAGCGATAATCTTTCGCCATTGGCACTCAGCTTTGCCGCACAGGCCATTGGAACGACGAGCGCTGCCCAAACCATCTCGCTTAGCAACCACAGCTCGGCCACGCTGACCGGCATTGCCGTTCAATCCAGCGGAATAAATTTCCCCTTCCACACAAGCTGTACCGCGACGCTGGCTGCTGGATCCGCCTGCAATATTCAAGTCAGTTTTGCGCCGAAAGCGACCGGACAGAATGCCGGCACGATCACTGTGACGGACAGCAACCGATCGCAGGCCATTCCAGTTGCCGGTATCGGTATTCTGGGGAACGTTACGCATGCGCCTTCCAGCCTGAACTTTGGCATTCGCGGCGTGTTGTTACCCACTGCGCCACAGACAGTGCTGCTAACCAACGGCAGCGAAAGTACGCTGGCCGGCATTGCTGTTTCCATCACCGGGCCATTCAACGAGAGCAGTAGTTGTCCATCCAGTTTGGCCGCAGGCAAAAGTTGCGCAGTGCAAGTGGTCTTTGATCCCACGACGGTGGGTGCGGCGACCAGTGTGCTGACCATCGCCACAGCCAATGCTGGAACCATGCAAACCACGCTTGCTGGGACCGGAATCAATTTCCAGTTTTCTCCGGGAAGCACTACCACGGTAAGCGTCACGAGCGGAAACGCGGCCAGCTATGTTCTCGATCTGGATCCAGTGAACGGTTCAGCCGGTTCGGTCAGTTTGACCTGCAGCAATATTCCCCCGAATGCCACATGCAGCGTGAATCCAACGTCAGCCTCTTTGACGGAACCTGCCGTCATTACGGTGTCGGTTGCAACCGGCGTGGGATCATCCGGGAAGGCTCGTCTGCAGATGCGCCGCGCTGGGTTTTGGGTTTGCGGCTGGTGGGGATTCCTGCTGGGCCTTGTGTCTATGGGCCTGCTCTGCCGCCCCAGGAAAATGTTGCGGCGCTGGCAAACCATGGTCTGGTTGGGACTTCTGCTGATATTGCTGGGGAACACGACCGCTTGTGGTGTGGGGGGAGGGCCCCTTGGAGAAAGTGCGACGACAAATCCTTTGCCTTCGTCGTCCATAACGCCGCCCGGCACTTACACGCTGACAGCCACAGCAAGTGCCGGGGGACTGCAGAAAAGTGTCACCTTGACCCTGATTGTTCAGCCATAGGATGTCTTCTATCTGCTTAGCGAGACCGGCAAGTCATGGATTTTCTTGCAACGTTTCCTCCCGCGGAACGTTTACACTAGGGATTGCCGACAATGTTACGTAAAAGCAGCTTATTCTTCCTGGGGTGTGTGCTCTTCGCTGGGTCCATAACGGCGCTCGCACAATATTCCAGTGGGCAGTATCCGAGTGGACAGTCTTCGGGAGAAGATACCTACTCGAATGCAATCGACTGTTCCAATCCAATCAATGCTTACTCGCCGGTTTGCACGGGGATGAACAATGCAAACTCGCCGGAAGCTACAGGCCAAGATGGGACTGCCACGCCAACTTACGGGACAACAGGTGCCGGGGCCATCAATGGATTGCAGGGCCGCACATCTAACGGTTTGCCAACGCCGGGCCTAACCCAAAGCAATCCGAGATACGAAGACGAAAATCCGTATTTCCGGTTCGGGTACAACTACTCACCTTATTTTCCAGTTCAGCCAGCAACAGAATTTCAACGGGTTGTCGCTGGTACGGTAGGGCGCATGCTGCCGATCTATGGCGCCAACCTGTTTACTCATGTTCCTGCCACATTTGCGCCGGTTGATCGCGTTCCTGTCACGCCGGATTATGTGATTGGACCCGGAGATGAAGTGTTGATTCGTGTCTGGGGCCAGGTGAGCTTCAACGTTCATGCGACTGTGGATCGCACTGGAGATATCTATCTGCCGCAGGTAGGTGATCTGCATCTTGCGGGCTTGCAGTTTTCGCAACTGGATGCGTATCTAAAAAGCCAATTGGGGCGCGTATTTCGTAATTTTGACGTGAATGCCAACATGGGCCAGCTGCGGTCCATTCAGGTTTTCGTGGTCGGGCAGGCGCAACGTCCCGGCAGCTATACAGTTAGCTCA
This sequence comes from Acidobacteriaceae bacterium, assembly GCA_036267255.1. Classification (GTDB taxonomy): domain Bacteria; phylum Acidobacteriota; class Terriglobia; order Terriglobales; family Acidobacteriaceae; genus DATAWK01. Next base: position 582,327 of record DATAWK010000041.1, read on the forward strand.
TTGAGCACATTGATCAATACGCTTTTCGCATCGGGTGGTCCATCGAATCAGGGTTCCATGCGCCGGATTCAGGTGAAGCGTGGAGACAAAGTTATCACAACGTTTGATCTCTATGATTTGCTGCTGAAAGGGGATACATCAAAAGATGTTCCTCTGCTTTCCGGGGACGTGATCTATATCCCGCCCGTAGGGCCGCGGGTTGCGATTGCCGGCAGCGTGCAAGTTCCAGCCATCTATGAGTTAAAGGGAGACGAGACCGCGAAAGATGCGATTCAACTGGCTGGCGGCTTTACCACCATGGCAGCAAAGCAATCGGCACAGTTAGATCGAATCAGCATTGTGGGCACACGGGAAACAGTCAATTTACCGTTCGACGCAACAGGGCTACAAACACCCATGCGGGATGGCGACATTTTACGCGTGCCTTCTCTGGTACAGCGCTTTGACAAAACCGTTACTCTGCGTGGCAACGTAGCCAATCCAGGTCGCTATGCCTGGCATCCTGGCATGCGTATCTCGGACCTGATTCCGAATAAAGAATCTTTGATAACGCGTTATTACTGGCAACGGCGTATGGCGCTGGGCCTTCCAGCACCGGACTATAGGCCGCTTTATAGTGCGTATCCGCAACAGTCCGCGCGTTCTTCTGGGAATGCCGGGCAATCCTCATCTTCATCCGGGCAGAATGCGGGCTCTTCACAATTAGGGTCTTCCTCCCTTGCTGAATCGCAGGAGTTGCAGGCAGGAGATGCGTCTCCATCCAATGGAACTGGCCAAGGAACTGCATCCGCCACCCAGAACGGATCGAATTCTTCCGCGCTTGGTTCGAGTTCCACGCAGGCGAGGGCAGCCGGATCGACAGAACCCATCCGGATGTATCCTCCGGGAGACCGTTTTTCCGAGGGTCAGTTTCCAATTCGCAATGAGATCATTCGCACGGCCCCAAACATTGACTGGTCCTACGCAGTAATTGAGCGAACGAATCCCCAGAATTTCACCACATCCCTTGTTCCTTTCAATTTGGGACAACTGATTTTAGATGACGATGCCAGTCAAAACCTGGAGCTGGAACCTGGGGACGTCATAACTATTTTTTCGAATGCTGACATTCGTGTTCCACAGATGCAGCAGACCAAGTATGTTCGACTCGAAGGAGAATTTGTCCATGCGGGAATCTATAGCGTTCTTCCTGGGGAGACACTGAGGCAACTGGTCATCCGAGTGGGAGGCTTGACGCCACAGGCATATTTGTATGGCTCTGAACTGTTGCGGGAATCCACACAACGCCAACAACAGGCCAGGTTGACTCTATATGCTGACCAGATGGAGCACGATATTGAGGGGTCTTCCTCCAATGCAGCCAATTTAGCTGTCAGCCCGCAAGAAGCAGCGACTGTAACAACCAGCCTGGCAAGCCAAAAAGAACTTGTCGCTACATTGCGAGGGCTGCGAGCCTCTGGGCGTCTCGTATTGAATATGAATCCATATAGTTCCGGAGTCGATGCTCTGCCCAATCTTCCATTGGAGGATGGCGACCGTTTTGTTGTTCCTTCTGTGCCCTCCACCGTCAATGTGATTGGTGCTGTATACGATCAGAATTCCTTTCTTTACCAGCGTGGGGCACATGTCGGAGACTATATGCGAAAGGCTGGCGGTGCGACACGGAATGGAGACAGAAAGCACGCGTTTATTATCCGTGCCGATGGGTCTGTACTCAGCAAACAGTATGCCGGCGGGACATTGTTTGGCGGAGGATTTGACAGCAAATATCTATATCCCGGTGATACGGTTGTCGTGCCCGATTCGATCAACAAGGTCACCTTTCTCCGTGGCTTAACGGACTACTCAACTATCCTCTCGCAGTTCGGCTTAGGAATTGCGGCACTAACAGTACTCGGCTTATAGATTCCAGTACAACCATGATGCGGACAGATACCAATCCGGAAACATTGACTGAAGTTGGCGTTTCCACCGCTGGTATTTCTATAGAGAATCCACCGCGCGCTACGGATACCGAAGACACAGTGGATATGCTGGAACTGGGTATATTGCTGGCCCGACGCAAATGGTTCATTATGCGTACCGGCCTGATTTTAGCTGTGTTGACGGCTATCATTACGCTCATCATGAAGCCGACATTTACAGCGAAAACCTATATCATGACGCCGCGTCAGTCGAAGTCTCCTCTGGAGCAGTTAGGTGCGCTTTCAGCTCTTGCCGGTGTGGGTGGTAGCGCAGCTTCAGAGCTGGGACTAAAGAATCCGGATGATCTTTATATAGGAATGTTGCACAGTGAGACTGTGGCAGATGCGCTGATTCAGCGTTTTCATCTAATGCAGGTCTATCATTCGAAAAAACTCAGTCTCGCGCGCACGACGCTTAAAAATAACACTAAAATTGTTTCTGAAAAAAGCTCGCTTATCAGCATCGCTGTCGAAGATCATGACCCGAAGCGTGCCGCAGCCATGGCGAATGCGTATGTCGAACAACTTCATGACTTGATGGGACATCTTGCCATCACCGAAGCCGCTCAGCGGCGGGTATTTTTTGAGCAGCAACTCGAACAGGAGAAAGACAGGCTCGCCGACGCTGAGGTAGCGCTCGTGCAGACAGAGCAAAAGACCGGGATCATCCAGCCTACAGGGCAGGCGCAGGTCGTTATCTCGTCGATCGCACAATTGCGCGCACAGATTGCAGCGAACCGCGTGCAACTGAAAGCACTCGAAACATCGGCGACACCGCAAAATCCTGAAGTAATTCGCCTGCAATCTCAAATTGCTGCACTGGAGGCCCAACTTGCCGGCTTTGAGAATGGCAATTCCGATACGCCTGCAACCCAGGATAGTGTGGAAATTCCCACAGCCAAGGTGCCTGCGGCCAGTCTGGAATATATCCGCAAGATGCGGGACGTCCGCTACCATGAAACGCTTTTTGACTTGTTAGCACGGCAGTATGAAATCGCCAAGGTAGACGAAGCCAAGGCAGGCGAAATTGTCCAGGTTGTTGATCCTGCCCTGGTGCCAGACCGTAAATCTTGGCCTCCGCGCACGCTGTTGGTGTTACTGGCAGGCATTCTCGGCGTGCTCTTCGCTGCGTTCTGGGTGATACTGGAGGCTGGCTATCGGCAGCGAATGGCTGATCCGGAACAAGCTGCCAAACTGCATGAGTTTCGTACAGCGCTTCGCCTGCGCCGCTGATGTTTGTTACGCTGGCAGGTCAGCTGTTTCGAGAGTTGCACCCGTAGCATCCTTCGCAGAAACGACGGGAGCTTCATCGAGGGGCCACTCAATATCGATGGCGGCATCGTTCCACAGGATGGTGCGCTCTCCCGGCGGGCAATAAAAGTCTGTTGCTTTGTAGAGCACGTCTGCAGAGTCCGATAGCACCAGAAATCCGTGGGCAAAACCTGCGGGAATCCACAACATCTCGCCGGTCTCAGCATCCAGCTCAACCCCCACCCACTTTCCAAATGCGGGAGAGCTGCGCCGAATATCGACGGCAACATCAAAGATACGGCCTTGAATTGCGCGGATCAGTTTTCCCTGGGGTTGTTGTATCTGATAGTGCAATCCACGCAGTACATGTTTATGAGAACGTGATTGGTTATCCTGCTTGAAAACGACTGGCAGGCCTAACTCTTTGAAAATTTTCTCATTCCAGGTTTCCATGAACCATCCGCGTTCATCGGTGAAGCGTCGCGGACGCAAGCGCAGGACCCCGGGCAGGATCGTTTCCATCACTTCCATATCTCAATCTTAGCGAAGATGAATTTTTACCGCGAACCTGCGGGCGGAAAGGTCCAGCGAAAGAACCAGCAGAGTCCGGTAAACTGGAAGCGACAGCATTTCGCATTTTGTACTGCAGTAAGAAACAGTTGCATGTTCTGGTCCGTATGTTGCAAGGTTCAGTGGTGCAGCTTCGCAATTCTTAAATTGTGCTTTACCAGGCAGGTTGTTCATCCAGATGCGTCAGCCAATTTTCGTTACAGGCGGAGCGGGTTTCATTGGTTCCAACTTCGTCCTTGACTGGTTCCAGAACAGCCCGTCGCCCTTAGTCAATTTTGACAAGCTCACGTATGCCGGCAATCTGCATAATCTGGAGTCGGTTGCCAGGCGGCCGGAGTACCGTTTTGTCCACGCCGACGTCTGCGACCGCGCTGCCGTAGATCAGGCGCTTCGTGAGTATCGCCCGCGCGCAATTGTGCACTTTGCCGCAGAGAGTCACGTCGATCGCTCGATCCTCGGCCCAGAGGCATTTTTGGAAACAAATGTCCGCGGAACCTTCGTTCTGTTGGAAGCGGCCCGCACTTATTATGCTGAGCTGGCAGATCCCGACCGGCAGCAGTTTCGCTTTCTGCATGTTTCCACCGACGAGGTTTATGGCTCACTTGACGCGAACGCCCCGGCATTTTTAGAGACGACACCGTACGCGCCCAACAGTCCTTATGCTGCATCGAAGGCTGCTTCGGACCACTTGGTGCGCGCTTACATCCACACATACGGATTGCCGGCAATCATTACGAACTGTTCGAACAATTACGGGCCATATCAGTTTCCAGAAAAATTGATCCCGCTGATGATCACCCATGCGCTGGCTGGCAAGCCGCTGCCGATTTATGGAGATGGTCTCAATGTACGCGACTGGCTTTATGTCGGCGATCACTGTGCGGCGTTGCGTCAGATGCTGGCCATCGGCATTCCCGGCGAGACCTACAATATTGGCGGACGCAACGAACGCGGCAACCGCGACGTCGTCGAATCCATCTGTACCTTGCTCGATAAGCTGCGTCCAGATTCGCCGCATGCCCCGCATGCCGCGCTCATTTCGTATGTAAAAGACCGTCCCGGACACGACCGCCGTTATGCTATCAATGCAACCAAGCTGGAGCAGGATTTGGGTTGGCGCGCGAAAGAAAACTTTGATACCGGGCTGCGCAAAACTGTCCAGTGGTATCTGGATCATATGGATTGGGTTGAGAGTGTAACCAGCGGATCCTACCAGCAGTGGATGCGGCAGAATTACCAGGCGCGAGGTGCGGCATGCGAGGCATAATCCTGGCGGGTGGTTCTGGTACGCGTCTTTACCCGGTTACCTATGCAACATCGAAACAATTGTTGCCGGTCTACGACAAGCCAATGATCTATTACCCGCTTTCCGCGCTGATGCTGGCTGGGATCAGGGACATTTTAATCATCTCCACGCCTGCCGATACGCCGCGTTTTCAGTCGCTGCTGGGGACGGGAGAGCAGTGGGGGCTGCAGTTTCAATATGAGGTACAGCCAGAGCCGGGTGGACTGGCGCAGGCATTTTTGATCGGCGAGAAGTTCATCGGAAACCAGCGGCCGGCCCTCGTTCTAGGGGACAATATTTTCTATGGGCACGATTTGTCGCGTATGTTGCGCAATGCCGTAACGCGAGAAGAAGGCGCTACGATCTTCGCTTATCCTGTGCAAGATCCGGAGCGTTATGGCGTCGTAGAGTTTGATGCCGAAAGTCGTGCTCTCTCAATCGAAGAAAAGCCCGCAAAGCCAAAGTCCCACTTCGCCGTTACCGGCATTTATTTTTATGACAGGCAGGTCGTCGATATCGCGAAATCACTAAAGCCTTCAGCGCGCGGCGAGCTTGAAATAACAGATATAAATCGCTGGTACCTGGAGCACGGGCAGTTGTATGCGGAGCATCTGGGTCGTGGCTTCGCGTGGCTGGATACCGGCACGTGCGATTCTCTGGTGGAGGCTGCCCTCTTCATTCAGACTTTGGAGAAGCGGCAGGGATTGAAAGTCGCCTGCCCGGAGGAGATTGCATATCACCTCGGCTACATTACCGCAGTACAGATGGAGCGGCTTGCGGCCAAACTGGGTAAAAGCGGCTACGGGGAGTATCTTTTGCAGGTTTTGCGCGGGGTTTGAGAGATGCCTTCGACACAGCAAGATCTGCGGATACTGGTCACAGGGCGCGATGGTCAGGTCGGCTACGAATTGCAACGCGCTCTCGTTTCGCTTGGAGAGGTGATAGCGGTAAGCCGCAAGGAGATGGATCTAGCGTCTGCAGATTCGATTTGCAATTGCATTCGTTCTGTGCGGCCAAAACTGATCGTCAATGCTGCTGCCTACACAGCCGTCGACAAGGCTGAGAGCGAACCGGAACGGGCGCAACAGATCAATGCAGACGCAGTCGCCATCCTCGCAGAAGAGGCGAAGAACCTTGGCGCCGCGGTCATCCATTACTCCACGGACTATGTATTTGACGGCGCCAAGGCCACGCCCTATGCCGAGGAGGATCCAACGAATCCATTGAATGTATATGGCGCCACCAAGCTGGGTGGAGAACAGGCGCTTGCGGAAGCAGATATCCCATATCTGGTGCTGCGTACCAGTTGGGTTTACGGTGCGCGGGGCAAGAATTTTCTACGCACGATTTTGAAGCTGGCAGCAGAAAAGCCGGAGCTGCGCATTGTGGACGACCAGACGGGCGCACCTACATGGGCTCGCGACATTGCAGCGGCAACAGCATCCATTGCCCGGTTTTGGTTTAAAAGTACAGGCAAGCCTCGGTCGCCGGAACAGCTTCTTGCACGTGCGGGTGTCTACCATCTCACGGCTTCCGGGGAAACTACCTGGCATGGCTTTGCTGCAGAAGCGATTCGCGTGCGCATGCAGTTATTTCCTGAAGAGGGCGTACACTTCGCTCATCTGGCAGCAATCCCGACGTCGGAATATCCGACGCCTGCTGCCAGGCCGAGGAACTCACGGCTCGATTGCAGCAAGGCGGCGCGCGCTTTTGATATTCGACTGCCAGAGTGGAGCGGTGTGCTGACTGCAGTCCTGAAAGAGATGGGATAGCGTTCCGTTGGAGGGCATAGCAATCGAATTCCAAAGATGGCCAAAATTGGAAATGGGATTGCGCGGTCAAGGTAAGCTGGAAGCAGGCCCTGTTGAGACAAGGAGCGTCTGGGGCTGCATGCAGTCTGTTTTGCGTGTTGTACTTGGGGCAGGAGGAGATCGATGAAAGCTGTGATTCTGGCGGGCGGATTGGGGAGTCGTCTGAGCGAGGAGACAGGTGCGCGTCCGAAGCCGATGGTAGAGATCGGCGGGCGCCCAATGCTCTGGCATATCATGAAAATTTACTCCGCCTATGGGATCAACGATTTCATCGTCTGCCTGGGCTACAAGGGCAACACGATTAAGGAATATTTCGCCAACTATTTTTTATATTCATCAGATATCACGATTGACTTGGCGGCGAACAAGATTGAAAGTCATCGCAATGATTGCGAGCCGTGGCGTGTGACCATGGTGGATACCGGCGCCAGCACCATGACGGGGGGACGCCTCCGCCGCATTCTGCCCTATGTAGAGAAGGAAGAGATGTTTTGCTTTACCTATGGTGATGGTGTGGCGAATGTAGACATCGCAAGGCTGATCGAATTTCATAAACAGCAAAAGAAACTGGTTACGGTAACAGCGACTCAACCGGTGGGTAGATTTGGTGGAATGCAGATTGAATCAGACGGGCGCGTCTCCGCCTTTACTGAGAAACCGAAAGGCGATGGCCGCTGGGTCAATGGAGGGTTTTTTGTTCTTTCGCCGAAGGTCGCCAGGTATCTGAAAGACGACACGACAACATGGGAATATGAACCTTTGGATACACTCTCGCGTGAGGGTCAGGTTGCTGCGTACCAACACTCGGGATTTTGGCAGCCGATGGATACCATGCATGACAGAAATCTCCTCGAAGAATTGTGGGCCTCAGGCTCGGCTCCGTGGAAGGTCTGGTAGCGCATGTTCTGGAATGGTCGCAAAGTTTTCCTGACGGGGCATACAGGGTTCAAAGGAGGATGGCTGTCTTTGTGGCTTCAGCAGCTAGGTGCTGAAGTGTGCGGCTTTGCACTGGAAGCACCCACGGAGCCGAATCTGTTTCGGGCTGCCACCGTTGCGAACGGTATGCAGTCAGTGATTGGTAATATTGGCGATTTGCCAAAGCTGCGACAGGCAATGCATGCCTTTCATCCGGAGATTGTTATGCACCTCGCTGCGCAACCACTAGTGCGCAAATCGTATGAAGATCCGGTTGGCACCTATACGACCAACGTTGTAGGTACGGCGAACGTGCTTGAATCTATGCGTGCATGCAGCTCTGTCCGCGCAGCAGTGGTGATTACTACCGATAAGTGTTATGAAAACAAAGAATGGATCTGGGCCTACCGGGAAAACGATCGCCTGGGTGGACACGATCCCTACAGCAGCAGCAAGGCCTGTGCCGAGTTGGTTGTGGCATCCTACCGCAATTCGTTTTTCTCTGGTGATCGCTCCTCGCAGCATGCCGTGGCGCTGGCTTCCGCGCGCGCGGGGAATGTAATCGGTGGTGGCGACTGGGCTCAAGATCGTTTGATGCCAGATATTATGCGCGCCTTTTATAGCCAGAAGGTATTGAAGATTCGCAATCCGCATGCAGTGCGGCCTTGGCAGCACGTATTGGAACCGCTGCGCGGATATTTGCTGCTGGCGGAAAACCTCTATCGGCATGGTTCACAACTTGCAGAGGCCTGGAACTTTGGACCGGAATATTCCGATGCTCGCCCGGTGCAATGGATCGTCGAACAAACGGCTTCTTTCTGGGGACCTGCAGCGCGCTGGGAAGTCGATGTATCTCAACATCCGCATGAAGCCCAGACGCTCAAGCTGGATTGGTCGAAGGCGTCTGATACGCTCGGCTGGAAGCCTGTGCTCCATCTGGAAGATGCGTTGAAGCTTACCGCAGATTGGTATCGCGCCTGGAACGCCGGTACAGAAATGCGTTCCTTTACCTGTAGTCAAATCGAGCAGTATCAACGGATCGCCTGTGTAAACCGCGCAGGCGATAATGAGATCACCGCAGTGGGAAATTCCGCATGAGTCGAGCAGAGGAGCTTCGTAAGCAGATATTGAGCTTGGTGCAGGAGTATTCGCAGGAGGCCTTTTCACAAAAACCTTTTGTCCCGGGAGAATCTTCTGTGCCTGTTTCAGGCCGTGTTTTCGACGGCAAAGATGTTGAGACACTCGTGGACTCTTCCCTGGATTTCTGGTTGACAGCCGGCCGATTCTCAGATGACTTCGAGCGTAAATTTGCGCGTCGCTTTGGTGTGCGCGAAGCACGGCTGGTGAATTCTGGTTCTTCTGCGAACTTAATCGCAGTTTCTGTGCTTACATCTCCTACGCTGGGGGATCGCCAATTGAAGCCCGGAGATGAAATCATTACTTTGGCTGCTGGATTTCCCACCACGGTCAATCCCATCATTCAGAATCGAGCCGTACCAGTATTTATTGACGTTGAGCTGGGTACCTACAATGCAGATGTTTCCAAGTTGGAAGCAGCGTTGAGCTCGCGCACGCGCGCCATCATGTTTGCGCACACACTGGGGAATCCCTTTGACCTGCGGACCGTAGCAGCCCTCGCAAAAAAACATAATTTATGGCTGATTGAAGATTGTTGTGATGCACTGGGAGCAATCTTTGCAGGGCAAAATGTTGGCACCTTTGGAGATATTGCGACGGTTAGTTTTTATCCGGCACACCATATCACGATGGGCGAGGGTGGCTGTGTACTGACAGACAAGCCTGCGCTGGCCAAGCTGATGGAATCGTTTCGCGACTGGGGCCGCGATTGCTGGTGCGCGCCCGGCAAAGAAAACACCTGCGGCAAGCGCTTTGAATGGCAACTTGGTGCGCTGCCTTGCGGTTATGATCACAAATACACATATTCGCACATTGGGTACAATCTGAAAGTCACGGACATGCAGGCGGCCATAGGTGTATCGCAACTGGATAAGCTGGATACATTTATTGCCGCGCGCAAGAAAAATTTCTCCACGTTATACAAAGGACTTACTCCGCTGCAGGACTTCTTTTTACTGCCTCAGGCTACTCCGGGCAGTGATCCAAGCTGGTTTGGATTCCCGATTGCCGTCAAGCCAGAGTCGGGCCTGACGCGCAATCGAGTTATCAGCTATTTGGAGTCACATAAAATTGGCACCCGGCTTTTGTTTGGAGGTAACCTGGTGCGTCAGCCAGCATACAAAGATTGTGAATATCGCATTGTTGGCGACCTGCCGAATGCAGATTATGTTATGCACAACGTATTCTGGATTGGAGTCTATCCAGGCCTTACGGAGGAAATGCTGCAGTACGTGATCGAATGCTTCCAACAAGTGGCGACAGAAAAGCTTGTAACTCTCTAATTATAGGTGCCTGTGCTGCTTTATTGCAGAGCTAGTTTGGTGACAGGTGGCGCTAGTGGAACATAGAGTTGCAATCCATTGGCCCATACGGTTCGACCCATAGGCAGTCTCTATGCGGTAAAGGATAATTTCGTTGTCTAGCCACAAAGCAGAGCCATCCTCGAAAGACCCCGCAGTTCCAGCTGTCGCAGAGGATGCTATCGAACTTGAAATTCTGCCGTCCGAGTCGGGCAGCGTGCTCGTCGCGCGCCTCAAACAATGGACGGGAGTAGATCGAGCCATTGCGTTTACCGTTATGGCCCGATTCTGGTCCGCCTTTGCAGGTGTGGTGACGATCCTGCTGATTGCCAAATTTCTAACTCCATCGGAACAGGGATACTATTACACGTTTTCTAGTCTTGTAGCCCTGCAAATTATTTTTGAGCTGGGATTCTCGTTTGTCGTGTTGCAATTGGCAACGCATGAACGTGCGAAATTGACCATTTTCGATGATGGACATATTGAGGGCAACAGCATTGCTCATGCCCGCCTGGCCTCTGTATTGCAGAAATCTGTTCGTTGGTATTGTGTTGCTGCAACATTGATGGCATGTACGCTTCTACCGGCGGGGATTTACTTCTTTACGACCCACCATAATACTGCCACATTAGCCCACGCATGGCGCTTACCCTGGATTATTCTCGTTTTTGCTGCAACGGCAACCTTTCAGATTGATCCCATAATCTCGTTTCTGGAGGGCTGTGGCTATGTCGCCGATGTAGCTCGTATGCGGCTTACGCAGGCGATGGTTGCCAGTAGCCTGGCATGGTCGGCACTTCTTTTGCATCATGGTCTATTCGCACCTGCGATGGTCATCACGGGGCAAGCGGTTGTCGGCCTGGGGTGGATTTTGATCCGACGCCGACGGTTGATCTTCGGATTGCTTCGGCACAAAACCCATGGGAACCAGATCGTTTGGCGTTCCGAAGTATGGTCATTCCAGTGGAGGATTGCCATCAGTTGGCTCTGCGGCTACTTCATTTATCAGCTATTTAATCCAATTATTTTTGCCTATCAGGGGCCAGTCGTTGCTGGCCGCATGGGCATGTCACTCAGCATATCGGGATCTATCGGTGCTGTGGCGATCGCGTGGATGAATACCAAATCATCTCCTTTCGGGCACATTATTGCGCAGGGGAAATACCGGGAACTTGATCATCTCTTCTTTCGAACGCTCAAACAGTCCACAATATTTCTCCTTGCTGGAATCACCACATTTTTTTCCTGCCTTCTATATGCAGCACGGCACTATCCAAAATATGCTGACCGGGTACTCACCCCATGGGCCTTTGCATTCTTGCTACTCGGTGTGATTTCTAATCATATTGTTACTAGCGAAGCACTCTATCTTCGTGCGCATAAACAAGAGCCATTTCTTATTGTTTCCGTGATTGGTGCCATACTAATCACCATATCGATCTATTTTCTCGGTAGGTACGAAAGCGCTAATGCGGTCGCTGTCGGCTATTTTCTCTGCAGTTGGCCTACAGGACTCATGGGTAGCTATATCTTCATTACGAAGCGTCGCGCATGGCACATGCCGGCTTAAAAAATACAGCCGGAGCACACATTTCTGTAAACATTGGCACAGAGAAACTATGATGGATAACATTACGTAGAAATGTTAACGACTACTCGTTGTAGCCAGCTTGTACCATTAAGCACAGCGCCGTAAGTATTATCATGTGATTGCAGTGTCATTTAATAGGGATCACTTAGGGGTAAAGTACAGTGCCTGAATTATCGGTTTGCATTCCAACGTACAATTATGGGAGATTTTTGCCTAAGACCATCGAATCGGTGATGCGTCAAGGCCTGCATGACTTTGAAATTGTGATCTCTGATAATGCCTCCCAGGATGGCACAGAAGCTGTTGTGAAAGCGCTGGACAACAAGCATATTCGCTATTTTCGGAATGAAATCAATCTAGGACCGCATGAAAATAGTAGACGGTGTTTGGCCTATGCCCAAGGAAAGTATATTAAATTTCTCTGTGCCGATGATGTGCTGCTCGACGGGGTGCTGCTTAAGCAACTTGAGATTTTGCGGCACCGGCCAGGGGTAGCATTAGTTACATGTGATTTACTTATTACCGACAGCGAACTGCATGTAGAACGAACACTGCGTTTCTTCCCGGGGTCTTGCTCAGGATCGCGTGTTATCAATGCTTGTCTAAGTGGTCTTATCAACTATGTTGGTGGGCCATCCAACATTATGTTTCGACGTGCGAACTCCGCCGGACTACCATTTGATGATACGTATCATGGTTTGGCAGATTTGAAACTGAACCTACACTTATTGCATTGTGGTGATTATGTCAATATCGATGAGGCTGGCTATTTGTATCGACGGCATCCTAACTCGGATTCTGAAATCAGCGTCACCCGGCAGATATCCAGAGCAGAGCCTCTCCGGCTTATCGAGGAATACAATTGGTGGAATCCTTTAAGTTGCCTGAAAGTTATGCGATTGCATAGAGCCGAGGGCTGGCATCAAGTGCGCAAGCATTGGCGGCAAGCATGCATGCCAATACAGTTGTTAAAGGCTTTTACAGCGGCTCCCGATGTACTGCGAATGTATATACGCAACACATACGATTTTCGGAATCCAACGCATCGTAAGCAGCAAACACGTACACCTGTTGCAAGCTAACTGGTTTGACGTTAGGTTAATTTTGTATCTGCTGCATGCCCGAGAGCGTTGTGTAAAATACTTCCATCATATATTAGCTACATCGCGGTAGGATTGTAAATTTCAACAGCATAGTTTCAGCAAACAGTAACGTCGGCTGGTAACCTGCTTTAAAGCAGTATTCAATTGCGAAAATGCGTAAAATTTAAAAAGCTTTAATGATGTATACGCCAAATAGCTACATAAGGGAATTGTTTTTCAAAGTTTGGATTCACGGTTTTGAACTTCGACAATATATCGCTATTGCTAACAAAAAAGGTTCCGGCACTGCGATGATACAAGGGGGCAACGATATTGAATATCTGCCCGTTATTCTTCCATGTCGTCGTCAAAAAGCCATTCTCATATGTTTGGCCTGCCTGGAGCAAAGGGGCAAGGATATAGTTGATTTGGTTATCAGCCATATAACTCGAAACACCTTTCGTGAGCAAGGTCCGATTATATGCGTAGTCATTGACAAGCCCGTCAACCGGAATGATGCTCATCCCAGAATAAAATGCTATTCCGCCAGGAGCATCGTAAGCGTAAATCCTGGTACCTCGCGGGAGCATTTTCCGGAGATCTTCGGCAAGTGCTCTTTTAGGCTCAATATAACTTCTATTAAAAGAAACATCTCTATCGACGAATCGAGTATAAGTAAAGTTTGAAACCAAGCGAAGAACTTCCAGAGAAAGTAAAATAGTAAACATTGCTGCGCCTACATAGACCATTACTTTCATCGGATATCTCGATACGCGCAAGAATTTATCGAAAATCCAAATAGCACAGAATGCAACGCATAAAAAACCAGTTGTTAAATACCAAGGAGCCAATGCACCAAACAAAACACTAAATATAAGATGCAACAATGCTCCGAGGGATGCGATTAAGCCAATAATCGCAAAGCGGCATTTTCTGTCACAAAAGAAAAATATGAAATTGAGCGCGCACGCAATAATGACGAGATAAGCAAAAAGGGGAACATGTAGAAGTAGTTGAAAGTGTGGAAATGTACTTTTGATTGCACCACTGACAGGTTCTATGTGCTTAAAGTAATGGTAGTTCCAATAAAGGTATGGGCACACGAGTATGCAGGTTCCTGCACTGATCAAAGACGTATTTAAGATTTTCAACTTTAGCTGAAGTTCGCTACGGAAAATATTTAGAACCCAATATGCATAAACGATACCAACCAAAAAAATAAGATCAAGTCTAGCTAGTAGAGTAAGTCCTAATAAAGCCCCTCCCATAAATGCCTGCCATGGCTTTATGTTCCTTGACTTGATGGAAAATTCCAGAGTCGCAACAAAAAGTATCAACTGCAATGTCAAGGCTAAATCTGCCTCAAGCATTCTTGTAATACCCAGCGTTGCTGTCAAGAAGGCGATAATTGCCACTCCCGCGATAGCGCCAAGTTTCTTTGTCATCGCACATATAAAGATTAGCAAATACACTGAAAAAAGAATAAGAAGGTCTTGCATCAACGCTAAAACCTGTATCAAATGCGAAGATGATTTTGTTATAAACGCGCCCAAGATGCAACACAACATCCATAAAGGGTGATATCCATTGGTTGGCATCACGCGATTGAATGTACTACCGTAGCCTAACGCGATATTGCGAGCAATCTGCGGATAAAAGTAGCCATCGTCAACAATAAAATTATCTGGTTTTAGATGAAACGGAATAAACAGTAATGTAACGGCAAGTAAGGTCAAAATGATAAATCTAGCTGTGTAATATCGCGACAGTTCTTTCATGGGTTATTTGTCACCAACATCAAACTTTGCTTTGCCTAATGTTCTATTATCTGCTTTATAGCTTAAATTCTTTGCAGGAGCTAAGTTATCGCGATATATTTGCAGCGCTGTTTCCCAGTATGCCACAATTATCAAAAGCCCCGTAGAACTAACTAAGAGTGGGTTCGTACCAGCTATGAAGATATAACCAATATATGATGGTATTAAATATGAATCTTTGTCTGGAAAGTGGCGCTTTGCCAGCAAGTATATCGGAGCGATTAGTAAGAAGCATTGGATAGCAAAAATGCATAGGCCAAATTGGCGAATAAGCTCAAAATATGAGAGCTCTGTAATAGTTGTCATTTTCTCGAATCCGCTCGAATAAAAGCTTGTATTTACACCTTGCCCAAAAGCAAAATACAAGGGATGTTCTTCGAACAAAGCTATATAAGATTCAAAATGCCCAAGCTTTACAGTATTTGACGTTTCTTGCGGATTCAGGAATTTCTTAGTATATAGGCCTCCAATAGCTAAAATAAAAACCAGAGCCGCTATATAGGCTGGATATAGACCAATGGATCGCCGTATCTTCAATGTCATAATGACGATGCTTATCAATGCCGTTGCAATGATATTGGCGCGCGCTCCGGATAAAAGCAGAGCAGAGAAAAAAAGAAGAGTTAACAAAAAACTATGCCATGTTTTTTTATGAAAAAGATATCTAGCTAAATAATATCCATACGATAAAACAAGGACAGCAGAAGTTTTATAGTAAAAGGATCCCACTCCGATACCTAGGGGATCACGAGAAACGGTTATCATGGCATTTTGCTTTTCCAGGCTAAATGCATATAGCGTCGCGAATACTATTGGCGAGAAATAATTTACCAGGACTAGCCCACACGTCAAAACAGCAACCCAAATGCTTTGCTGAATGCAAATCATTTTGAGATCGATGCGCTCTTGTAAAACTATAAGGAGCAATAAGAGAAATGAAAAGCTCTTCAAAGTATCTAGAGCATGTTCGCCTACATTTGCATTAGCATTCAGTATCCCAACTATCGTCCAAAAAATGGGTATGATACTGGCGGTGAGTACAAGTAAAGTTAGATGCTTTAATTTAAACGATGCGCCAAACATAATCGTGCGCGCGATCCAAAGCAAAACAATAAGAGCAAAAAGCGGAGTCTTAAGATGGAAAATTTGATCGGCAGGATCGACGAATGCTACTAGAACTAAACAGTTTAAAAAGAAATATAAAAGGGCTTTAGTCCTATCATTAATAGGCGAGAAAGATGCGTTAATGGTATTATGCGCGACCACTGATTTCCATTATGGTTCAATATGACGAATGAGGTTTTATTGTGTGCGTAATGGCGTCAATTTAACGGGTGAAGCTGTCATCGTAATAAATCTTTAAAGATGCTCTTCCATCCGTTTGAATATAAATTGTAATAACGAATTCTGGGTATAACCGAGAAAATACGCAGGAATTTATTTAATTTAAGTTTCGACCTAAAATTGGAGTGGTATATTTTCCTGTCAAAATGTTTCAGAAGTAATGGATCTTTCATATTTGCTTTATGATTTACATATGTACGTAAATCCTTGTACTGCAATGCCTCTTTACAATATGTTCTATCGGTTGAAGCTCTATCTGATTTAAATTTTCCTAGCACTGTTAGCGGTGGCGGTCCAATCTGTTGAGTAAGGTGGATCCTATAGTAAATCAGAGGCTTTGGAATAAAATCTATTCTATTCTTCAATGCAACCATCCAGGCAATCCAGCCATCATGTACCCATGATTGTGGAATGGGTAGAACTGAATCGCGACAAGAACTTCGGAATATCAGGGTAGCGCCTGTAACAACATTTCTTTTAAGCAGAACGGGCACGGATTCTCCAGCTTTGAACCTAGCTTGTAGCTTACGAGTAAATTCGATGGATTGCCACAATCGAAAATGTACAGGTTTAGATGCCTCATCAATAATTTCAGCATCTGTAAATAGAGCATCTAGGTCAGATCTAGTCTGGAACTCACATACTGCTTCTTCAAGTTTTTTAGAAATCCAAATATCATCTTGATCGCATAACGCAATCAGATCGCCAGAGCATAGGTGAATAGCTTGTTCAAAATTTTTGGTGGACCCAAGGTTTGCTTCATTCAAGAAAATTCGAACAGTAAATGGCGCGGTCTCACAAAATTTATAAAGAATATCTATCGTGGCATCGCTGGATCCGTCGTCGCAGACAACAAGCTCCCAAGGGAGAAGTGATTGCGAGGCAATGCTCTCCAATTGCTCCTGTAAGTATTTTTCTCCGTTATAAGTACATAGGGCAATAGAAACACGCATTATACTAGTATATAACGAGTATGTGGTGCTTATAGTGGTGCAAATAATAGGACTTATATCTGATTACGCACACGGCGCTTGAGGGGTGTGTACTTGAAAATATCAGTCGCAATGGCAACATACAACGGCTCCCGTTACGTGCGCCAACAGTTAGAAACAATTTTGCCTCAGCTGAGTCGCGAAGATGAAGTCATCGTCGTAGATGATTGTTCCTCAGATGAGACTTGCGAAATGATTGAGTGCTTCTCCGATGCACGTATTCGGCTTTTTAGAAACGAAACAAACCTGGGGGTAGTCCCAAGCTTTGAAATTGCATTGCATAATAGCACTGGAGATATCATTTTCCTTAGTGATCAAGATGATCTCTGGAGGCCGGATAAAGTTTCATGCTTTATGCATGCCTTTAATGATCCTCGCGTTACGCTCGTTTTGAGCGATGCCAACCTCATTGATGCCGATGGGAATGCAGGCAAACTCTCTTATTTCCAATTTCGTGGGGGGTTTGTTACGGGTGTGGCGCAGAATATTCTGTCTAACCATTACATTGGGTGCACAATGGCATGTCGCAGGCAAATGTTGGCATATTGTTTGCCCTTCCCCAAAAACTTGCCAATGCACGATTCTTGGATCGGGATTGTAAACGAATCTTTCGGGAAAACTTATTATATTGATCGGCCGCTAATGGATTATCGACGTCATGGGAAAAACGTCAGTAAACGCGGCAACCGAATACAGCAAGCCAGATGGCGATTGAGCCTTATTGGCAATATCATTAAACTTCGGATTCGTGCAGCATTGAATCACAGTCCAATTTTATTCTAAGCATTCATGTCTAATATCACGGCCAGCATCGTCCTCTACAGGCATAAGTTTGAAGAAATTGCCGATCTTTTGGAACGTCTCAGCACAGATAGATGTGTTAAATGCTGGGTCGTTGTCGATAACGGAAGCTCGAAAGACATTCGATCTAAGGTAGAGGCTTTAGGCGGTATTTACATCGACAGTGGTGAGAATCTTGGATTTGGGCGCGGACATAATCTAGCTATATGTCATCTAAAAGGACCCGCAGCTACCTATCATTTGATTCTCAATCCTGATATCACTTTAGCGGACAGCGTGCTCGGGAAGTTGACAGACGTGATGGATGCGAAACCCGATGTCGGGTTAGTTATGCCGAAAATCCTTTATCCTGATGGGAGCAACCAATATCTTTGCAAATTACTCCCTGCTCCCATAGATCTTGTATTGCGCAGATTTGCTCCGAGAATACTTAAACGCGTGGCCCGAAATCGAATCGAGTCCTATGAACTGAGGAATTTCGATTATGAAACGCCTGCCTATGTGCCCTCGCTATCCGGATGTTTTATGTTTGCTCGACGATCTGCATTGGATGCAATTGGCGGCTTCGACGAACGCTTCTTTCTGTATATGGAAGATGTCGATTTATGCCGGCGCATCTCAGAGGTATCAAAGCTTCTGTATTGGCCAGACGTTAAAATCACGCATATTCATCAGATGGGATCGTATAAGAACCTGCGTGTATTGTGGCTGCATATTCGCGCTGCCGTAAGCTACTTTAATAAGTGGGGCTGGTTTGTAGATCCTCAGCGCACAGAGATCAATCGACATACTCTGGCTAGCCTGGCAATAAAGGAACCATGACTTCCTGAGTTGAAAAAGAGCTGTCTCAATTGGACACAGATATGTCTTCAGAAAAACCGAGGGTTCCGGTGATTCAGAAAAAGTTCGCTCGTGCACTCTTTCTTGATCGCGATGGGGTCGTCAATGAAGAGATTGGGTACTTATCGCGCTCCGACCAAGTCCGGTTCCTGCCGGGAATCTTTGATCTTTGCCGCAAGGCGCAATCTCTTGGATATATTCTGATTATTGTTACGAATCAAGCAGGGATTGCTCGTGGGTATTATTCGGAAACTGAGTTCCATGTTTTAATGCAGTGGATGACGGGAGAGTTTGCTCGCGAGGGTATACGCCTAGACCGATATTATTTCTGTCCACATCACCCGGAACATGGTGTGGGTGCGTATCGCCTGGATTGTCAAGACCGCAAACCAAATCCTGGAATGTTTCTGAATGCAGCAACAGAGTTCCATCTGGATCTTGCACGATCTATTTTTCTCGGGGATCGGTGTACGGACATGGTCGCAGGCCGAGCAGCAGGAGTGGGCACTCTGGTGCTGGTCGAAGGTCAGGAAGTAAAGCCATGCGACGAGCCAGAAAAATTCAGACGAGTAAAAAATCTGCTTATGGCTAGCGAATCATTAACATAAAGAGAGTAGGGCAATTCTTATATCGCCTGTATCGACGCTAACGGACAGATTATCTGGATAATCGCATCGTCGTCTTACCTCATGAGATGCCCGTGGAAGATTCGATTCGAATAGGTATAGCGTTTGACATGTACTCATATTGAAGCCCGCACGAAAGCTCGAGCCGATCCATCTGAAAGATGAAGTAGATGTATTAAAAGTCAGATGTGTGGCAAAGCGCTTGAAGCAATATATTAGCCGCATGGAGCCAATTCGAAATTCTGTCGCCGAGATCGCTAATCAGATTCTGGTTGGCCTGGATGAACCAGGACGTGTAGAGGTCGCATGGCCGCTGGCTGCTGGGCATGCTGTTGCCAAACGCACGCGTGCCCTATCATTCACAACAGGAAAACTGGCGATTGCGGTTCCAGATAAAGCATGGCAGCAGCAATTGGCGGCGCTACGGCCGCAGTTGCGGGCGCATCTTACCCGGCTTACAGGCGTCGCTGTGGCCGATATACTGTTCTATATAGAAACCAAAGGGGTCTAGCCCGACGCGCTGGACGACTCTACGATGCTGAGGGCGATGAAAAATGAATTCATCCAAAAAAATTACATTGGAAGATGTGCGCCAGGTTGCAGAACTAGCTAGTCTAGAGCTGACTCAAGAGGAAGAGGCGCACATGCAGCGCGACCTGAATTCCATTCTTGATTATGTAGCTCAATTAAATCAGTTGAATACAACAGATGTCCCAGCGATGGCGCAGGTGAGCGAAATCCTGAGTGCGCAATCGGATGAAAATATCAAAGCGCTGCGAGAAGATACACGCCGACCGTCTCTGGACCGTGCCGCAGTATTCTCATTTGCGCCGGAAACCGACGGAGTCTACTTCAAAGTTCCTAAAGTAATTGAGCGATAAATTAGTTTGGAATCAATGTACAGCAATATAAAATGTAGCAATTATGGTTACAGAATGTGACCCATGACTATGCCATCTGATGTGCAGAAACCGATGACAATAGAAGATACCCGGCAGGCCATTGCCAGCGGCAGCATCAAGGCTGCTGACATGGCAAAATCCTTTTACCAAACAATTGCTGCTGAAGATCCAAAAATCCATGCATGGCTCTCATTGAGCAAAGAGCGCGCTCTGAAAAATGCCGAATGCATCGACGTTATGGCATCGCGCGGAGATACATTGCCAATCCTGGCTGGAGTTCCGGTTGGAATCAAAGACGTCCTGGCGATGCAAGGATCGCCGACGACGGCAGGCTCAAAAATTCTGGAAGGGTATCAGCCTCCATATGATGCGACAGCAGTTGCTCGCCTGGAGGCTGCCGGCGCTGTTCTGCTGGGGAAGCTCAATTGCGATGAATTTGCGATGGGGTCTTCGAATGAGAATTCCGCCTATGGTCCAGTGCACAACCCGCGCTCTTTGGACCGCGTTCCAGGAGGATCAAGCGGAGGTTCCGCGGCAGCTGTAGCAGCCGGAATGGCAGTAGCAACAGTCGGTACCGATACAGGTGGTTCCATTCGGCAGCCTGCGTCTTTTTGTGGTGTAGTGGGATTATTACCAACGTATGGAAGAATTTCCCGTTATGGCTTGATCGCCTTTGCTTCTTCGCTGGACCGTGTGGGTCCATTTACAAACACAGTGCGCGATACGGCGATTCTGCTTGGCGTGATGGCAGGCCATGATCCAATGGACGCAACGTCATCGCCTCTACCGGTACCGGATTATACGGTTGACATAGATAAACCTGTGAAAAATTTGCGCATAGGTATACCCAGGGAATATTTTGGCGAAGGGCTTGATCCGGAAGTGCGTGCGGCCGTCGAGAAGTCGCTCGATCGGCTTCGTGCTGCAGGCTGTACGCTGCACAACGTTTCTTTGCCACATACCGAATATGCCATTCCAACGTATTACGTTTTGGCCACGGCAGAGGCCAGCTCTAACCTGGCGCGTTTCGACGGAGTCCGCTACGGTTATCGCACGCCACAGGCAGATTCGCTCAGTGCGATGTATCGGCGTACACGAGATGGTGGATTCGGCGCAGAGGTCAAGCGGCGCATTTTGTTAGGTACGTATGTGCTGAGTGCCGGCTATTACGATGCCTACTATCGCAAGGCACAGCAAGTCCGCATGCTATTGACGCGCGATTACCTGCAGGCCTTTCGCGAAGTCGACGTACTGCTTACGCCGACGGCACCCACACCTGCTTTTCGTCTTGGAGAGAAGACTGAGGATCCGCTGGCGATGTATCTGGCGGATATCTACACCGTCACCGCAAATCTGGCGGGTATCTGCGGCATCTCCGTGCCGTGCGGTACCTCCAGCAAAGGGTTGCCGATCGGTGCACAGATTCTTGGCAAGCATTTTGACGAGGCAACCATACTGCGCGTTGCACAAGCTCTGGAGCAGCAGAATCGATAGTTAAGGCATTCCGACAAGCGATGGCAAGTAGAGAATCGTATCGATTCGAGTCACGGATGCTGGAATAGCTATAGGATTCCCATAGCCATAGGTCACATAGATAAAGAGAACATGCGCATTCAGTGCAAGTTGATAGTCAGTTTCACTGTCACCGATATAGAGTGTGTGCTCCGGATTACTCCCCATGCGCTCGATGGTTGTAAGTAAATGGCCGGCTGCTGGTTTTGTATGAGGCAACACATCTCCGCCAATGATTGCAGAAAAATGATGTGCGATATCAAGTTCTGTCAAAATTTTTTCGCATAAGCGCTGTGGTTTGTTGGAGCAGATGCCAAGTACATAGTCCTGTTGGCGGAGCCAGAACAGGGTTTCAGTCACACCTTCAAACAAGCTGTCTTGCGGGGTTGGCAGGCTTACATAGCGTTGTCGAAATTCCGCAATATCATCTTTCGGGTCGCAACTGTATCTTCCAAGCAGTTGGCGAACCATTTCCTTGCCACCCACACTGATGTAGGGCCGGGCCTGCAATTCTGTGATGGAAGCACCGCCCCGATCTGCGAGCATTGCATTCAGAATTGCAGTGCAGATACGCAGGCTGTTGACGAGGGTGCCATCTAGGTCGAAGACGACGGATTTGATATTCATTTCACGCTGGGAGTTTCCAACGGTAAAAGATTCTCGGCTAATTCTTCGCGAGAGAGGAATGGCGACAAATCCTCAAGAGGAGAGGACACCATGGAGCCGTCTTCCAGGCGCCTGGACGCGAGCTTTGGCGCGAATGCCTGTGCCTGGTCCAGAAAAACTTCACATATCTGCGGCCCAGGTTCATTGATTGTTTCGTGAATGACAGCATCCAAAGCTGAATGTGTTTTTACCTGGCGAGCCGGAATATTAAACGCTGCGGCCAGCTTTTGAAAATCCGGAAAACTAAGTCCACTCTCCAGACCGCACCCCACGATGTTGTCCGGGAAATATGCTTGCTGCGTCTGGCGTATAGAGTGATAGCCTCCATTGTTTAAGATAAAAATTTTAATCGGCATAGCTGCGCCACTTATCGTCTGCAGTTCCTGGAGGTTCATCATGAGGCTGCCATCGCCTGCTAGGCAAATAATGCGTTTCGCATGCGTGGCATGCCAAGCGCCGATTGCTGCCGGCAAATCGTAGCCCATAGATGCAGAACCGGAATTTGTGTACATGCGTTGGTGGCGCCTTAGATGTGCAGCCTGAAACGCTGTAACACAAGCAGTTCCATCGCCAGCAACGATGATGTCGCCTTCTTCTAATTGAGAAAAAAGTTGATCGACAAAACAGTAGGGATTGACAGGCTCATCCTTCTGCCAATATTCAGGCAACACAACAGGGTAGCGCGCGACACGTGCACGGCACCAAGCCAAGTAAGAAAGATGTGCAGTGGGTGCTACGTGGCTTGCTGTTTGTGCCAATAATATGTCAAGAAATACTCGCAAATCGACATGCAGAGGCTGAGCGATGTGAAGTGTAGGCTTGGCCAATTCTGCGTGATCGATATCGACAGCCACAATATAAGCGGAACGTGCAAAGGATTCCCAATTGTAACTTACCTGCCGGATATTCAAACGGCTGCCGAGTACCAGTAAAAAGTCCGCATTCTGCACCGCAAAGTTTCCTGCGCGATCACCGACGCTGCCGGGTCGGCCCGCATAATGCGGGTGGTCATTTGGTAGCGCATCGTGGGCATTCCACCCGGTCACGACAGGCACATGCAGACGGTCTGCCAAATTGAGAAACTGGTCATGCGCCCCCGCCAAGCGTATCCCTGCACCGGCAAAGATCACAGGCCGCTTCGCTTGGCATAACCGTTCATAAGCTTCTCTAACCTGGCTCGCCAACATTTCCCCAGATAAAGGATGCAATTCTTCTAAGGTGTTGGGAGCAATATCCGGGTCTGTCAGTAGACTTGCATGGTCAAAACCAATTAGGTTTTCTGGATCTACTAGTGCTGCTTGAACGTCAATAGGTACATCCACCCAGACCGGCCCAGGCCTACCATTACGTGCTAGCCAGATGGATTTTTCTATCACTTCCCGCACACGCAATGGATCCTGTAGCACTGTGGCGTACTTGGTGATGGGGCGCACCATCGAGACAATATTTGCTTCCTGATCTCCGAGCTGACGTAAGGAGAGAGGATAGTTCTGTGCGATTGTCTGTTTCTTCACCTGCCCAGATACGATCACCATGCCAATGGAATCAACATACGCACCAAATACGCCATTTAACGCATTGATTCCCCCGGGACCGGTTGTTACGTTGAGAGCAGCAATACGTCCGGAGACGCGGCTATAACTCTCGGCTGCCATAGCGCAGGCCTGTTCATGATGGCAACAGAGATAGTGCAGCCCCTCGCAGCGTCCGAAGGCATCGTTCAAATGCATTGCGCCTCCGCCGGTTACCATAAAAACATCCGAGATGCCATGCGCGACAAACATTTTGGCAATGTAATCGGCAACTCGCATCTTCATGCGCTTCTGTTCTCCATGTCCTTTACCATTAGCTGTTCAAAACCTGCCAGCGATTCTCCAACATATCAATCCGCTTGGTATCTTCCTGCTGGATTTGCCCGTAATATTCGCGTTTGTTCAGCAGCCAGAGCAGCTCAAAATGCACGGCGTTTAGAAGGCCTTTATCAATCTTAGGTTCCAGCACTACATTTGCATCGAAGATTACCTTACGCGTTTCGAAGCGAGTGAGATGGACACTCTTCATCTGTTTGAGCACTGGTAAAGAGTCCAGAGAAACGCCACCACCAACGACGAGATCCAACTTTTTGTCCCGGCAAGCGGCAGCCGTCTTCAGCACATAATCGGTGACCACGGCATCGTTGATCGCGTCTCGGCTCAAACCTTTTGACATAGAAAAATCGACACGGCCAAATACGATGCCTGCGATCCCTTCCGCCTTCGCAGATACCTCGGCCAGTTCATCCAGGTGGCTGAATGCCTGGATGGTTTCTAGGTTGAAGAGGAAGTCAGTACCAGCCTGTTCATCTTTGGAGTAAACTTTGTTTTTTGCATCCACAAACTTTGACAGTGCATAAGGGCTTTCGATCATCGGAGCAATGATGTAATCTACGCCGATCTGTTTACTCTCGATCAGGTCGCGCATTGCTTCACAGCCGCCAATTTTTAGGCCCAGCTTCAGTTCTGCCTTACGCGCGATCTCGACTAAACGCAGAAGTTCATCAATACGCGTACCTTCCGCTTCAAACTCAGCCTTAACGGCAATATAGCCATACTCGTTCCTGCCAATCCGCAGGATTTCGAGCATCTTACGTTCGCGTGCGTTCATATTCTCCCTATTTTAAACCTGTGAACTTGCACCAAGATATGTACAAAGGTTTACTGTCTATGAAGCGCTACTCTGTGTCAAATAGGGACGATGCATGAATACGGGCCGAATGAATTTGTTGTTCCTATGTGTTCCGCGGCCATAGAGAGTACGGCATGCAGTACTCCTATTGGGACATCCAGTTGTTGCTCAAAAAGGCTGCGTTTTTCATCTTCTCCAACTTCTTGCTTAGGAGCACAATAAATCCATCTAGGGAGCTTGATACCCCATCTATGCGTCCATTGTTACCCCACGAAGATATCGACTTCATATGCAATGAAACTGCGGCGCTATGGCCGGAGCTGCGTGGCAAGCGGATTTTTCTCACCGGCGGCACGGGTTTCTTTGGCTGCTGGCTTATTGAAAGCTTTTTAGCGGCCAACCAGCGCTTTCATCTGAATGCGCAACTGGTCGTGCTGACGCGGTCGCCGGAGGGATTCCTGGAGAAATGTCCTCATTTGGCCGGCCAGTCTGCATTAAGGCTGGAGCGTGGCGATGTGCGGAGTTTCGCCTTTCCCGATGGCGAATTTTCCTTTGTCATCCACGCAGCAACGGAAGCGAATGCCAGGTTGAACGCAGAGAATCCTATGGAGATGTTATCAACGATTCTGGACGGCACACGGCGCACGTTGGAATTTGCCGCAGAGCATGGAACGAGGAAGTTTCTGTTCACCAGCTCTGGCGCTATTTATGGCCGCCAGCCGGAAAAGATTTCACACATTCCAGAAGAGTATGCTGGCGCGCCCGATCCTTTAAATCCAGACACGGCCTATGCCAATGGAAAGCGCACGGCAGAGTTGATGTGCATGCTATACGCGAAAGCAACTGCAATGGAGATAAAAATTGCCCGCTGTTTCGCGTTTGTCGGACCGCACCTTCCATTGGATGCACATTTCGCCATTGGCAATTTTATCCGCGACGCCATGCAGGGAGACATCATCCGGGTAAACGGGGATGGCACGCCCAAGCGCTCCTA
Source organism: Acidobacteriaceae bacterium (assembly GCA_036267255.1). GTDB lineage: Bacteria > Acidobacteriota > Terriglobia > Terriglobales > Acidobacteriaceae > DATAWK01. Next base: position 608,392 of record DATAWK010000041.1, read on the forward strand.
TCTATATGCGTCCGATCTGACTATCTGGCTGTGGACCATGCTGTTTCGCGCGCCGTCTGGCGTTGCTTTCAATGTTGGTTCTGATGAAGCTGTCAGCATTCGTCAACTTGCCAGCGCTGTTGCAGAAATCATCCATCCGGCTATCGAAATTCAGGTGGCGCAGGAACCTGCACCCGGCGCGCCACTTTTGCAGTATGTTCCCAGTGTGGACCGTGCAAAACAGCAATTGCAGCTGAAGGTAAATATTCCTCTACAGGAGGCCATCGGGCGCACTGCGGCCTGGTATGGCCACCAAGGGAGATGATCATGAAACTCATCAGCATCGTAAGCCCTTGCTACAACGAGGAAGGCAATGTCGAGCAGCTTTGTGAGCGTACCCGGAACGTGATGGCGCAGTTTCCGGAGTATCGCTATGAGCACATCCTGATTGATAACAGTTCGCGCGATGCAACGGTAGAGAGGCTACGTGTTATTGCCGCGCAGGACCGGCACGTAAAGGTGATTGTGAATGCGCGCAACTTTGGCCACCTGCGTTCTCCCATGCACGCAATTTTGGAGGCGCGCGGCGATGCTATCGCCATTCTCTTATCCGATTTGCAGGATCCTCCGGAACTGCTGGCCGATATGATTCGCGAGTGGGCGAGAGGAACGCCTGTCGTAGTCGGCATCAAGACGACAAGCGAAGAAAACGGCCTGATGTATCTCATCCGAACTTATTACTACCGCACAGTTGCACGGCTTACAAACGTCAAAGTTTTCGAGCACTATACGGGATTCGGAGTCTACGACAAGAGTGTCATTGACATTGTGCGCAAGCGATTTCGCGATCCCTATCCCTATTTCCGTGGCATGATTGCTGAAATAGGCCTGCCATACAAGGAATTTCCTTACACCCAGAAGCGCAGGGAACGGGGCGTAACCAAAAATAACTGGTATACGCTGTATGACCTTGCCATGCTGGGCATCACGAACCTGTCGAAGGTGCCCTTGCGGCTTGTCACGTTTGGGGGCTTCGCCGCTGCCTTCTGCAGTCTCTTGGTGGGGCTTTTTTATCTGGTATACAAAATCATTTTCTGGAGTCATTTTTCTGTCGGGGTTGCGCCTGTGGTGCTTGGCCTGTTCTTTTTCGGGTCGGTGCAAATGATTGCACTCGGCATTATTGGCGAGTATGTGGGCTCCATCCACACCATTGTGCAGGACCGCCCACTGGTTGTTGAGAAGGAACGAATCAACTTCGACGAGCATGAGTTGTGAGCGCAATGCTGAAGCGTCTGTTCGCCCATATACCCCGTGCCCAAATAGGCAACTACCTTCTGATCGGCTTGTGGAACACAGCCTTTGGCTATGGTTGTTACCTTGGGCTTACGTTTTTATTTACGAGGCTCATTCGTTTCTATCCCTACGTATTCGCCAACCTGGTCGCCAGCCTGCTGAACATCAGCGTTGCATTCTTTGGCTACAAATGGTTTGTATTTAAGACGAAGGGAAATTATCTGAAGGAATGGTTGCGCTGCATCGGCGTCTACAGCGGCAGCATCGTCCTCTCCACCGCAGCGTTGCCACCGCTGGTTGGTTTCCTTCGGCACGCTACACAGTATCAGAAGGCTGCACCCTATATCGCTGGTGCCCTGATTGCGGGTGTGACGATCATCCTCAGTTTTTTTGGGCACAAGCATTTTTCATTCAGAAGTTCCTCAATCGATGCCGTGTTGAAGTCCTCTGTGGAAACACGGCGCTCATAGTCTGATGAGAATCTCATAGAAGCAAAAATTGCCACGTGAATCAGAACCGTGCGTGTATCTCTTCCGGTGTCTCGCCTAACGCTCGCAGATGGCGGAGACTAAGTGCGTCCTGTTGCTTGGCGTAGCGGATACCATGTTCATCGAGCATCAAATCGCAATGGTACCAGTGCGGCTGCGACAGTCCGAGAGTTCGTTGCAACAGGATTTGCCGTGCCGTGGACTTCAGCAGGTCGGCTCCACGGACAACTTCTGTAATCCGCATGGCGGCATCGTCCACGACGACTGCCAATTGATACGCGGGCACACCATCGCGTCGCCAGATGAGAAAATCTCCAAAATCAGAGCCAGCCACATAGCGCTGCGCACTGTAATGTTGATCGACAAACTCAATGGCATCGCCGTCCGGAACGCGGAAGCGCCAGTTCACACCTGCCGGCTCGGCGTATGTGCAGGCGCTCGGTTGTTGATTGCGGCAGGTGCTGGGATAAAGTGGTTCTTCATCGTCTGCCATCTCCGCAGGATGGCCCGCGGCATCGCCTTCATGGGGAGCTTGTGCTGCACGGGCCACATCTTTGCGGGAGCAGGTGCATGGATAGATGGATCCGGAATCACGCAGTTTGCGCCACGCCTCCAGATATAAGGGCCGACGCAGACTTTGCGTGTAGGGAGCAAACGCTCCTCGTTCCCCGTTGCCGTCCGCGACTGGGCCTTCCTGCCAGCGAATTCCAAGCCATGTCAGGTCCTCGATCATCGCGGTTGCAAATTCCACACGCGAACGTTGTGGATCAAGATCCTCATTGCGCAGGATCAAGACGCCATTGGCAGCGATGGCCCGCCGATATGCGGTCCAGAACGTACGGGCATGGCCTAAATGCAGCAGCCCGGTAGGGGATGGAGCCAGCCGGCCTCGATATGTCGCAGCAAACTCCCGCATGCAGTCAGTGTAATGCGATGCTACGAGCAATCGATATGTTTGCGAATGTAGGACTGTCTGAATTTCTCGACACAGAGGTACTCAGGAACGCAGATGCAAAATTACCTCTGCGTTTATCGGCTCATTCCTTCGCTGTTTCTGGCGCTGGATTCTTCACATACTTGCCATACCAGTTCAGATATCGCTGATACCGGTCGCGAATATAGCTGGGGCGGGTAAATCCATGAAATTGCCCGGGATAAATGACCAGCTCCGTTGGCACATTCAGACTGCGCAGCGCTTCGTACATCTGCTCCCCGGCAACCAGGGGAACATTAAAGTCCTTAGTGCCGCCCATAAAGAGTGTTGGCGTGTGAATGTGGTCTGCCTTGAAGAAAGGATAGGAAAGCTTGACCCATAATGCGGGGTTTTTCCAGGGGGGGCCCAGCTCATTGTCATACTGAAAAACGTACTCGTCCACGCCGTACAGGCCAATTACGTTACCCGTGCCTGCACCGCTGATGGCTGCCTTAAATCGTCCGTCGCTGGCAATGGTGTAGTCGGTGAGAATGCCGCCGTAGCTCCAACCGCCGACGCCCAAACGGTTCGGATCGGCGATTCCCTGGTCGACGACATAATCCACACCTGCCAGCAGGTCAGCGACTTCTCTGTTGCCCCAATCGGCAAAGATGCTTTGAGCGTAAGCGTGACCACGTCCAGAGCTGCCGCGGTAGTTTACGTTGATGACTGCGTAACCGTTGGCAGCGAATAACTGGCGCTCGACGCTGAAGGCATGCTCATCCTGCCCATTGGGGCCGCCGTGAATGCGTAGCAGCGTTGGATACCTTGTGCCCGCTTGATAATCCGGAGGTAGCGTCAGCAAGCCATTCACCGCTGTGCCATCTTTGCTGTGAAAGTCGATATTGCGGGTCTGACCCAGTTTGATTTGAGCCACTAAAGCATCGTTCTGGGAGGTGAGCTTGCGCAGTTCACCTCCTTCGAATGCATATATTTCTGCCGGAGCAGCATCGGTAGACCACAGCAGCACAACATGGTTCGCTGCTGCATTCTGGCCGAACGCCACGCCCACTTTCGAGAGAAGACGATGCACAGATCCATCCTGGACATCGACAGCCACAGGGTATTCCAAGCGATCATTGGTTTCCAGAACGGTAATGATCTTTCCATCGGGACTGAACAGGGGCGTCGAAACATCTCGATCCAGCTTGGCCGTCAGCAGGCGCGGAGCCGAACCGTCGATCCCCACGATGGCCAGCTTATTCTGGCTGTATTCTTCATACCTCGGTTCGCTGCCTTGCAGATACGCAATGGATTTGCTGTCCGGGCTCCAGGCGATTCGGCCTCCATCGGGCCCATCGAAGGTGGTCAGCTTACGCGGTGTCGAGTGCGGGACAGCAGCAACCACAAACACGTCGCTATTGTTCGTGCGATCCCAATCTTTGTCATGATCGCTGGTGAAGGCGATATGCGTGCCATCGGGCGACCAGACCGCGTGCTGCTCGTCATACGCCGTATCTGTGGTCAGCTTGTCTAATTTCCCCGACTGGATGTCGTAGAGATAAAGAAGTGCTTGATGGTTGCCCGTCAGGTAGCCTTCAACGTCCTCTTTGAAGTGGTAGCGGTCGATGACGATGGGCTTGGGTGCCGGATGTGTTTCTGGTGCCTTAACATCGGGCTGTTTGGGACTCGGCGTAGGCGCATCTTCAGCTCGGAGGGTCAACAGCAGCTTTTTGGAGTCTGGTGACCACGCGTAGCTGGAGAGATGGTCCTTCACTCCGGTGAGCTGGCGCGCTTCACCTCCGCGTCTGTCCAATAACCAAACCTGCGTTCCCTTCGCTTTGCCTGGGCGACTCGACGTGAAAGCCAGATATTTCCCATCCGGGCTCCAGCGCGGGGAGCTGGAAGACTCCGGGCCGCGTGTCAGTTGGATGTCCTGACCTCCATCCCAACTTACCATCCAGATGGTCGTGACGTGTTTGTCCGCCGCGGCGTCGACGCTGGAAACCGCGTACGCCACCCATTGGCCGTCGGGAGACACCTGAGGATCGCGCACATCATGCCAGCTTGTTGTATCAGCTACAGTCATCAAGCGTTGCTGTGTTGGAGTTGCTGCTGTCGCGGGATGATGGTCTTGGGTAATGCCAGAGGCTGGGTTGGTTTGCGCAATGCCCAGGGCCGATAAGGTAGCAATCACAGCACAGGAGACGAATCGTAAAACGGACATGGCCACGAATATATCACCGGCAACCTGCTCCGCTGTTGATCGATTGCAGGGAACTGCGAAAACTTTCTAAAACAGATCGGGGATGCTGGAGAAGGCAATCCGCGTAGGCGCGGCAGCCCGCGCCAGATGCATGCCGCCGAAGTAAAGCGTATGCGTGCCATATTTTGCGTTGATCTCATCCATGGTCATGGTCAATTGTGCGCGATGCTGTTCGCTTTCTTCCTGTTCGAAAAGACCTAACGTATGAAGGTTGTTCGGCACCAGTTCGATCAGGGTCACGCCGACCATAAATGGCTTTTGATACAGCTTGCCTTTTGGCCGCATGGCCCACAATTTCTGCAATCCTTCGATCAACGTTTGCGTATCCTGGCACTCCACCAGACGCAATACCTCAGACCAGCTCTGTCGTGGGATGCCGGAGGAATGTTTGCCGCGAGCATTGTTCTTCGGCACAACAAAGTGCAAAGTCAACGTCATGCTGGCAGCCCACATCCGCGCTATGCGCAGGCGCATAGCGGCTTTATGCAGTAGTTTCTGAGCCACTGCATACGAGCCGTCGATGGTACGTAAATCCGGCGGCAACACGTGTTGGTGCCCAATGGATTTGGGATGTTCCGTCTCTGCATCGTAAAAATCTGTGCCACGCAGCCAGTGCCACAGTCGTTCGCCTTGAATGCCGCCCCAGGCCTGCCGTAGCTGCTCCGGCGTGCAGGCCAGCAGGCTGGCCATGTTTCGAATGCCGTGGGTGTGCAAACGCCTCTCCATGCGGCCGCCAATACCTACCAGATCGCGCAGCTTCAAACGCAACAGCGCCTGCGGCAACAGATCGCGCGTGAGTGCGGTCAGGCCGTCGGGCTTTTCCATGTCCGACGCAACCTTGGCCAGATAGCGGTTCGGAGCCAGCCCCACAGAACATCGCAACGTGTCGCCGACCTGTTCGCGAATGGTCGCTTTCACGCGTCGAGCCAATTGCATCGCGGTCAGCAAAGGTTGCTCGCGTCCCAGCAGACGGCAGGCCATCTCGTCAATGGAGAGCACGCAGGCAACAGGCACACAGCTTTCCACCGCTTGCACAATGCGATTGTGGTAGTCCACGTAAACCTCGTGCCGCGCTTCTATCAGTGTGATAGCCGGACACAGGCGCTTGGCGTCGCCTACCTGTGTGCCGGTCTTAACGCCGAAGGCCTTGGCCTCATAGCTCACAGCGATGCAGCAGGTCGTATCGGTCTTTACCGGAACCACCGCAATCGGGCGGCTGCGGAATGCCGGGTTCAATTGTTGCTCCACCGAGGCGAAGTAGGAATTCAAATCCAAAAAGAGCCAACCCACGCGAGGTTCGGAGGTGACGTTTGTGGCGCTTACTGGCGTACCGTTTTCGAATTGGCGCAACCCTTCCATGGCGTATTCGCCTAATCTTCGTCCTAATTGGCATTTTTTTCCATTCCATTCTCCGGATTCTCGATAAGAAAACGGTCAAAGCCCCCTGAAAATGAGGTGCTGCTCAGATTTTGTTTTCGATGGAAGATTTTTAGTACATAATTTCTTTAGATAGGAAACCTATTGGCTCTGATAGGTTTCTATTTCTAGTAGAGGGCCTCTTCATGTGGTACATGCATCTTGCACTCTTCTCTCCCTGGCTGCAGCGCGCAGAAGCCTTTTTGCCGCTGATCGCTGGGCTGGTCAGCATCGCCATCTTGGTAGGCTGTGCTGTTGCAAGCTGGATCTCTCCTCCGGAGGAAGAAGATTGCCTCTTCCATCGTGAAGTGTATTAATCTCAACGTGGAATGTCCTTTGGCCATTTGTTCTACCAGCCAGAGGATCTCGTCAGCTTCCTGTTCAAATGTCTCTATTGGCATCTAGAAGTGTCGCTTCTCCATGCCCGCCTTCTATAATCCAGTTCGGATGAGCTTGAAAGAAAAAGAAGATACGCTGCAGGAACTAAATCGCCGCAATGCGCTGGCAGAAGAGGCGGGTGGTCCGGAACGGCGCGAGCGCCAGCATCGTGAGGGCAAAATGTCTGCCCGTGAGCGCATTGCACTGCTGCTCGATGAGGGCACCTTCGAAGAGACCGACCGTTTTGTCATGCATCGCTGCACGGACTTCGGTATGGAATCCCAGCGGATTCCGGGAGATGGCTTCATCACCGGGTACGGGCGTATCGATGGCCGTGTCGTTTTTGTCTTCGCGCAGGATTTCACCGTCTTCGGTGGATCGTTATCCGAAACCAACGCCGCTAAGATCGTCAAACTGATGGACACGGCCATGCGTGTCGGTGCACCCATCATCGGGCTGAATGATTCCGGAGGCGCGCGCATTCAGGAAGGTGTTGTTTCGCTGGCAGGTTACGCGGATATCTTTCTGCGCAATACGCTGGCCTCCGGCGTAGTGCCGCAAATTTCCGCCATTATGGGGCCTTGTGCGGGTGGGGCGGTCTACTCGCCCGCGATTACCGATTTCACCTTCATGGTGGAGAAAACCTCCTACATGTTCGTCACCGGGCCGGATGTCATCAAGACGGTGACACACGAGGAAGTGACCAAGGAACAGCTAGGCGGCGCGACCACGCATAATGAGATTTCCGGTGTTGCGCATCGCATGGCGCATGACGATGCCGAGTGCCTCGCCATGATTCGCGAGCTGATGAGCTTTCTGCCCACCAACAATCTGGAAGACCCGCCGCGCAAACCTGGCGCCGACCCTGCAGACCGCGCCGATCGAGAGCTGGATACGCTGGTGCCAGCCGAATCCAACCAGCCCTATGACATCAAAGACGTCATCACGCACATCGTCGATGACGGATATTTTTTTGAGATGCATGACCACTTTGCGCGCAATATCGTCGTCGGCTTTGCACGCATGGATGGCCGTCCTGTAGGCATCGTGGCCAACCAGCCGGCATTTCTCGCCGGCGTGCTGGACATCAACGCCAGCGTCAAGGCCGCGCGTTTCGTCCGCTTTTGCGACGCCTTCAACATTCCGCTGATTACTTTTGAGGATGTTCCCGGCTTTCTCCCCGGCACGCAACAGGAATACGGCGGCATCATTCGGCACGGCGCCAAGCTGCTGTATGCCTATGCAGAAGCCACTGTGCCCAAACTGACCGTCATCACACGCAAGGCCTACGGCGGCGCATATTGCGTAATGAGTTCGAAACACATTCGCACGGATCTGAACCTCGCGTGGCCCACTGCGGAGATTGCCGTCATGGGACCGGAGGGGGCAGTCAACATCGTTTATAAGCGGGAGCTGGACCGCGTGGTACAGCAGGCACAGGCCGTGTGGCCGTCCGGCAAGCCGTTTACAGAAGAAGACAAGCGGAAGATTCTCTCTGAGGCGCGAAAAGAGAAGGTTGAAGAATTCCGTGCGCGTTTTGCCAATCCGTATGTTGCTGCCGAGCGCGGCTATGTGGACGCAGTCATCCAGCCAAGCGAAACGCGCAAGCGCCTGATCTCCGCGCTGGCCATGCTGGAAGGCAAACGGGACAAGAACCCGCCAAAGAAGCACGGAAATATCCCATTGTGAGTAGCAGTGTGCCAATCTCTGCAGCTAACGGCGAGCACTATGCCTGGGGCGATAATTGTGACGGCTGGCATCTTGTACGTAATACAGAACTCAGCGTGATTCAGGAGCGGATGCCACCCGGAACATGCGAAGTCCGGCATTTACATCAACGTTCACGCCAATTTTTCTTTGTGCTTGCCGGTGAGGCGGCTCTTGAAGTCGATGGATGCGAACATCAACTCATCGCACACCAGGGCCTCGAAGTGGCACCGGGCATCGCGCATCAAATATTCAATCGCGGCAAAGAGGATCTGCATTTTCTCGTCATCTCGCAGCCAGAGAGCCGCCATGATCGCGTTCCTGCTCTCAATGCCTCAGGCCGTTGAGTCGTCATCTTAGCCTATGTTTCGGATATACTCCTACTGTGTTGGCGCCAAAGACGGAGCTGGTGGCAAAGGAATGTCGTCAGCAACATATGCTTTCAGCGGTGCCCCTTGTGGGATATTTATATTTTTTCCGTGTTTGATAAGCCCGATCGGGCCGAATAGCACGGTTAATACAACCGTACCTGTGACTCCGCTCTCGCCCTCTTTGCCTTTTGTCCCTCTAAGCTTCACACGTGAATCGCCGACCTTTAAGTAATCCAGCCGCACGTTCAATTCACCCGCTTTTCCCATCATGCCTGACTTCTTTGCGTTGGTGACTTCTCCAAAAGCCTTGCTTCCAGCCTTGGCGACAACTACATTTTCAACCTTCAGATCTTCAGCAAGAGTGAACACGACCGGATCACCTTCCGCTGCTGATTTTGAGCTAAGAGATTGCGCAAATTGCAACGGAACATCCGATCCTTCACGCAACATCACCATGCCAGACGGAACCGCATTAGCCGAAAGCGATGGGGCAGGTGTAGTGGCGGCAGCATGATTATTCTTCGCGATCATGGCGGCCATCACTTGGTCGGATACACCTGCTTGTTTCAGAGCAATCAGATCGGTTGAGGAGAGAATGAAATTAGCAGGCTGAGAATTGATTGTGGATACGATGATCCCATCACTTATTCCGGCCTTGACCATCTTGACGACAGAATCATTCGTGAGAAGTTGTTGAGCCGACGCTAAACCAAGACAAGTGGCCATTACTGCAATAATGAAGTACGTCTTCATTGCAAATTCCTTAAGTTGCAGGGTTTTTATCTGCGCAAGTCTAACACCCTGGAAAGATTAAGGACACGACAAATCGTTCGATTGGCTGGATGTGAGCCTGGAAGACAGCATCAGTTTGAAGGAAGTGTTGTGCTTGAGAAATAGGCCACCGAAAAGGCATGCAAAGCATCTCTATATAGCAGGAGATTCCCCTTAATATGACTCCCCCATCTGGTAGTGCTCCCCAACGTGTACCGCTCGTCGCAAGCCATCGCATGAAGCCAGCGAATGCCGAAGTACAGGGTGCCGCTGCGCCCAACGAACCGATGAGCGTTTCGATCATCTTGCATCGTCGTCAGCCTCTAAATGTTGCCGCGCTTCATGGTCGCCAGCTGACGCGTGAAGAGTTTCACAAGCAGCATGCCGCCGATCCGAAAGCGATGAAAATATTGCGACAATTCGCTGTAGAAAACGGTCTGACCGTGAGCGAAGAAGAAAGTAGCCTGGATCGGCGCACCTTAGTTGTGCATGGTACTGCTTCCCAGATGCAGAAGGCCTTTGGCGTAACGCTGCAACGCTATGCGAGAGCACTTGGTCCCGGTACGCAGGCTCAAGGCTCACCGACTTGGCGTGGGTATGAAGGTGCGATTCAACTGCCCAGTGCTTGTGCACCGCATGTGCAGGCAGTTCTAGGACTCGATACTCGCCCCATCGCCCACACGCACTATCGACGTCTTCGACCAGGGCAGGTAGCCAACGTGAGCTACTCGCCCCCACAGGTGGCGGAGTTGTATGACTTTCCGGCCGGCGCAGATGGCAGCGGGCAGACAATTGGCATCATAGAACTGGGTGGCGGCTATGAAACCAGCGATCTGGAAAAATATTTCCAGAATCTAAAATTGACTCCGCCAAATGTCGTCGCTGTCTCCGTTGATGGAGGAAAGAATGCTCCCAGCAATCCTCAGGGGGCAGACGGAGAGGTTGCGCTCGACATTGAGGTCGCCGGTTCCATCGCTCCGGGCGCCAGCATCGCCGTTTACTTTACTCCCAACACAGACCAGGGTTTCGTGGATGCCGTTAGCACCGCGGTGCATGACACAACGAACCATCCTTCGGTGATCTCCATCAGTTGGGGAGGGCCGGAGTCCAGTTGGTCCCAACAGGCCACAACAGCACTGGATGATGCCTGTCAATCCGCAGCGGCATTGGGCATCACCATCACCGTAGCTTGCGGCGATAGCGGATCTACGGATGGTGTGACGGATGGCGCAAACCATGTCGACTTCCCGGCATCCAGTCCGCACGTACTGGCCTGCGGTGGTACGGACTTGGTCGGCACCGGGTCTACGATTCAGAGCGAAGTTGTGTGGAACGACCTGGCACAGGATGGCGGTGCGACAGGAGGCGGGGTGAGCACTGTCTTTCCGCTACCCACATGGCAGCAAAATGCGAATGTCTCCACTGCAACCAACGGAGGCACCGGGCGAGGAGTACCGGACATTGCAGCAGATGCAGCGCCAGAGACGGGCTACAACATTCTGGTGGATGGAACCAGCGAAGTCGTCGGTGGAACCAGCGCTGTTGCTCCGTTGTGGGCCGCATTGGTTGCTTTGCTGAATCAGCAGTTAGGCAAGCAGGTTGGATTTCTGAATCCGGTCCTGTATCCACTGCTGGGAACATCTGCGTTTCACGATATTACGAAGGGCAACAACGGTGCATTTTCCGCTGGCGCTGGCTGGGATGCATGTAGCGGCCTGGGGAGCCCGAACGGCAGTTCTTTACTCTCTTCTCTGAAGGAAACGTAACAATAATTGTTACGTTTTATGTGCTTGATGAGACAAACTTTCAACGAACAGGTTCCAGCACGGGCTTCCCTTTGTTATTCATCGTGACATAGCCCATCGGTGTGTGATGGTCGTGGGTAAACAGCACCAGCCACTTCTCAGGAATCGCGCGTTCGTAGAAGCGCTTGCGTTCCTCAATGCAGGTCAGCGGATACAGGTCATAACCCATCACCCAGGTAGCATCCAGATGCGCGCTGGTCGGAATCAGGTCGGAGATATAGGTCGCGCGTTTTCCGCCGGAATCGATGTGAATGGCCATCAATTGTGCTGTGTGACCCGGATACATCTCGACGGAAATCCCCCGTACAATTTCTTGATTTTTTTCGACAAGCGTCATCTGCCCTGAATCGACAAGGGGATCGTAGTTTTCGCTGATGTAGCTGATGCGATCCCGCTCCAACTGCAGATGGCCATGTTCCACTTCTCCGCGATGCGCAAAGTAACGCGCATTAGGAAAGGTCGGCACGATCTCACCCGATGCTGTCTTCTGCGTGTTCCACCCGCAGTGGTCAAAGTGCAGGTGGGAATTGATGACAATATCCACCTCTTCCGGACGGACTCCTGCGGCTTGCAGGCTTTGCGGAAGTAATTGTTTCGAACCGTAAATTTCCTGCAGTTTCTGCGGCAACTTGTTCCCGATACCAGTCTCGATGGCAATCGTGTGTTTGCCGGTGCGGACAATCACCGTGTTCTCTCCGAGCAAAATGCGATTGGCCTCATCGGCTGGAGCACGTTTTTCCCATAGCGGTTTTGGTACTACGCCAAACATGGCGCCGCCATCTAGAAAATAGGTGCCATCCGTACAGATGGTTAGTTCAAAATCGCCAAGTGTGGTGCGCCCGCGAACGAGGTTGCTTGTGTCCGGGCGCTCGGCTGGATGCGGCATGGTGTTCTGGTCCTATGCTATTGCGCCGTTGCAGGCTGCAGATATGTCTGGAAGTGCAAAAGGATGCGCTCGAACAACTGTGTCCTCGCCGCCGGGGTATCCAGGGAATGCGTCAATTGCGGATAGAGCAGCAGGTCGTATTGTTTGTCCGCGTTAATCAGCTTCTGAATAAACTGAATGGAATTCTGCATATGAACGTTGTCATCCCCGGTTCCGTGCGCGATCAGCAGGTGCCCATGTAAATCCGCCGCGCTGTTGATCACGGAATCATCCTTGTAGCCTTGGACATTGTCCTTTGGCTCTCCCATGTAACGTTCTGTGTAGATAGAATCATACAATCGCCAGTTGGTTACGGGAGCCACCGCAACACCAGCTGCAAAACGGTCGGAGTGCGTCATGGCATACAGCGTGAATGTGCCGCCCCAGCTCCAGCCCCACCAGCCAAGCCGTTTTGGATCGAGCTGCGGATACTGTGCCAGCACTTGATCCAGCACGGAAAGCTGGTCCTCCAGCTGCACTGGACCAAAATCATGATAGGCAGCCTCTGCAAACACACGGCCACGATGGCCCATTCCGCGGTTGTCGACATGCAGGACGGCAAAGCCGTGCTGCATCAGCACTTCATCAAATAACAGGCCAGGGCTCCATCCGTCGCGGACAGTTTGTGCATACGGGCCGCCATAGGGATTGAGAATGAGCGGAACGCTCGCCGTTCGATTCATGTCTGGTGGCAGCAGCAAGGTTCCATACAGCACCGTACCGTCGCTCGCCTTACTGATGATCATTTTGGGTGCGACCAGCGTATAGCCATCGAGTGGATGAGGTTTCCAGAATGGTGTACAGTCCCCTTTCACGCTGCAGATACTTGCAGTTTGCGGCTGCATCAGGCTGGATGCGGTATCGACATAATGTGCTCCAGTAGGATCAAAGGAAATTTTGTGAACGCCATGCATCGTGCTCAGCATCTTCTTGCCGGTCCCATCCAGCTTGACTTGCCACAACATTTCTTCGCGCGGATCTGTCTCGTTGGATGTGTAGTAAACGATGCCGTTCTTTTTATCCACGCAGGGGACGCTCAATACATCCCAACTGCCACTGGTCAGTTGCCGCTCCAGCTTGGCATCGCTCTGCAACGGATGCTTCTGGTTATAAGAGTAGAGGTAAAGATGCGTGTAGCCATCCCGCCAACTGCTCCACAGGAGTTTTCCATTCGGCAGAAAGCGGACGTTGTACGATGCGTCAAAAAAGCGATTCGCCGTCTCCGAGAGCACGGGCCGCACTTCGCCCGATTCGATGTCGGCAAAGTACAGCTCGATGTGTTTTTGGTCTCGATGCAGCAACTCCAGCCACAGTGTCTTGTTGTCGAGCCATCCCAGGCGTGGAATGTAGTCGTTATTTTCAGAGATTGGCAGCCGCAGCCAGAAAGTATGACCGCCGTTCGCGCCGACAATGCCCACACGCACCCCCGGGTTGGAATCACCCGGCTGCGGATACCGTTGCTGATCTACCTTGCTATGCAAGGGCATCCAATCGGTCAGCGGATACTGGGGAACATCTGCTTCATCCATCTGCAGATATGCAACGTGCTTGGAATTGGGTGACCAGAAATAGTTGCTGCGCACGTCTAGTTCTTCTTCATAGACCCAATCCACCTCGCCATTCAGCAGCGTGCTTTTATCGGTGCTTGTCAGCGGAACGTCCTGGTTATCCGTGAGTCGGAGAATATGCAAATTGTGATCGCGGACAAAAGAGATCATCTTCCCGTCCGGTGAGAATTTTGGATCGTCGCCGCTACCCGCACCGGTATTTGCCAGCAGTACGCCGGTCTTCGATCCCAGATCGTAAAGCCAGAGCTGGCCGGTGGCGTCAAAAAGCAGATGTTTTCCATCCGACGACCAGAAGTAACTGGATTGTCCGTAGCGTGAGCGGTGATCGAGATCGCGCTCGTCGTTGGCTTGTGAGTAGAGCGATGCAATCTTATCGCGATCGACGAGCACCGATGCGGTTCCCGTCGTCGATTGCACGGAGATTACATCGTCGGGTTGCCCATGCTCGGTATCGGAGGAAAGATAGGTGGCGCGGCTCCCGTCCGGGCTCCACAAATACTCTTGAGGAGGTTCCCCCGTTGGACCACCGTGCTGTTGAAAGAGATCGGCAATCGACAGTGGCTTGCCGCCACCGTGTATAACGTTTTGTGCCATAGCCATGCCGGGAATGCTGGCTAGTAACCAAATCATGAGAAATCGGCGCATTGTCCTGACACTTCCCTTCGTTAACTTATACCGAAATGGCAGTGTACAGGATGCATTGCCGTACCCGCAGCCAGAGACATTAATGCATAGCCACTTCGCCGCCGGGCGCGCGTTTCTTCATCAGAAATGCAAGTGGAATCATAAGTGCACATCCAACCGCCAGGGCGGCGATCACGTCCAGGTAGGAAAGCAGCGAACTCTGCTGTAGCAGTTGGTTATAAATGCTGGACAAGGCCAGACTTTTGGCCTGCGAGGAGGATGCTGTCAGGCCCCCGCTATGCTGAAAATAGCTTTGTAATGCGTTTACATGGTTGGCGAAGTTTGGGTTCTGCTCGGTCATATGCATTACCAGGCGATCCTGGTGAAATTGCGCGCGTCGAGCCAGTTCTGTTGTCAGGAAGGATGTGCCGACACTGCCGCCAATGTTTCGCGCCAGGTTCACCAGTCCGGAGACGTCATTGTTCTTGTTGCGCGGAATGTCCGTGTAGGAAATGGTATTGATGGGCACAAAAAGAAACGCCAATCCTGATGCCTGAAAGACACGCAGCATCGCGATGTAACCGTAGCTTGCCTGCAGATCGAGCGTGTGCATTACACCCAGCGCTGTAGCGGTGATGGCGAATCCAAAAACAATCAGGTAGCGCGGATCAACGCGGCTGATCAAGAATCCGACCAGTGGCATCATCAGCATGATCGTAAATCCGCCGGGAGAGATAACGAGCCCGGCCTGCTCGGCGGTGTAGCCCATCAATACCTGGACATATTGCGGAATCAGCACTGTGGTGCCAAAAAGTGCAACGCCCAGAATAAACATCAATCCGAAGGAAGTGGCAAAAGTCCTGTTTTGAAACAGTGTCAGGTCGAGGATTGGCTTTTTCTTTCGTCGAATCTGCCACAGCTCATAGGCGATGAGTGTTACCAGGCTCACGATACATAGAACCATAAAGGTCGCGATCAGATGAGAGCCAAGCCAGTCGTCCTCCTGGCCTTTATCCAGCACGAATTGCAGTGACCCAAAGCCTAGCGCCAGCAGGCCGAAGCCCATCAAGTCCAGGTTCAGGCCCCGTTTGCGATTCTCCTTTACCTGCCGCTCAATGTGTGGTGGATCTTCTACCAGCCGCGAGGTCAGGAAGAGAGACAGGATTGCCACCGGAATGTTGATGAAGAAAATCCAGCGCCAGCTGTAGTTATCCGTAATCCATCCGCCCAGAGTTGGTCCAATTGCAGGAGCAGCGACAACCGCCATGCCATAGATGGCGAAGGCTTGTCCGCGCTTTGCCGGAGGAAAGGTATCAGCCAGAATCGCCTGTTCGCTGGGTTGCAGGCCGCCACCGCCAGCACCCTGCAGCACACGAAACAAAATCAGCAATGGCAGGCTCGGCGCCAAACCGCAAAGCATAGAGCTGATGCCGAAAAGCAGGACGCAGATCATGTAAAAGCGTTTGCGTCCAATAAAGGTTGTTAAATAGGCGCTGGCCGGCAGAACAATTGCATTTGAAACAAGATAGGAGGTCAGCACCCAGGTGGCTTGATCTTGCGAAGCGCCCAGTCCCCCGGCAATGTGCGGCAGCGCCACGTTGGCAATGGAGGTGTCGAGCACCTCCATAAACGTTGCCAGCGTCACCGTCAGGGCAATTGCCCAAGGATTATGTCTGGGTTTCCAGGCAGCTTCCGCGGCGGCAACCGAGGCTTCCATTGTCGTCGATGTACTCATGGGACTCTTCTTTAGATTCAGTCACGGTGCGGAAGGTTCTCTAATTTGCCGTTGCAATTCCCCTTGCACATCGTCGTTCCTTCGCCACTGGATGGGCTCAACATGCTAGACTGCGCTTGCAGCCGCATGCATCCAGAACTTGAAAAGCTCGTGCATTTGCAACACACGGAACAGCGGATTCTCGCACTCACCATGCAGATCGCCGCGTATCCGAAGCGCGTGAAAAATCGCGAGCTGGCGCTTGCTACCGCCGAACGGGAACTTGCCGCCATCAGGCAATCCATTGCAGGGGAAGAGAAGATGCGCAGGCGCATGGATTCCGATACGGACGATCTGCGTCGCAAGGCTATACGCTACCGCGCGCAAGTGGAAACCATCCAAAATCAATCGCAGCTTCAAGCGTTGGAACATGAGATTGGATTCGCCGATCAGGAAATTCGTCGCATTGAAGACGATGAAATCGAAAGCCTGATGCGCACAGAAGCCCTGGAAGAGCAACAGCAAGCCGCGCAGACAACTGTGGAGCATCGCAAACAGCAGCTTTCGGATGAGAACGCGGAGGCCAGGCTGGCCATCAAGCGCGATGATGAGGAATGCGCTGTATTACAGCAGGAGCGCGCTACAATCCGCTCAACAATTGAAAAGGATATGCTGTCGATCTATGACCGCCTGGCTGCATCGCGCAAAACGGCTATTGCTGAGGGAGCAGATCAGCGCTGTTCGGCATGCCAGATGATGTTGCGTCCGCAGAAATGGAATGAGCTGAAGAACAACACTATTCTCTATTGTGATTCCTGTGGGCGACTGCTCTACTACAGCGCGCCGGTAGATCTTTCGGATGCAATTGCGTTGCCTGCCGCGGGTAGCATTCCGCCAGACAGACCCACGAAAAAGCCTGCAGAGGCGGAGCGACCCATGGACCCGCAGCAAGAACCGCGCCAGCAATCTCGTGATTGAGGCCTGGGAACGTTGATTCTGCATACGCGCAAACGCATCGCGGTGGACATGGATGAGGTTCTGGCCGATGCCCTCGGTGAGCATCTGACGCGCTACAATCGCGACCACGGCGAATCCATCACCAAAGCAGACCTGCACGGAAGGTCGTTATGGAGCATCGTCTCCGCCGATCGCTATGCACGGCTGGAAAGCTATTTGCTGGCAGAGGATTTTTTTGAAAACCTGCCGGTGATTGCCGATAGCCAGGTCGTACTGGCCGATTTAGCAGAACGATATGAAATATTTATCGCCACGGCAGCAATGGAATTTCCCAACTCCTTCGGGCCAAAGTATCGCTGGTTGCGACGGCACTTTCCATTTCTTCATCCCCGAAGTTTTGTCTTCTGTGGCGATAAAAGCATCTTGCTTGCCGATTTTTTGATTGACGACATGCCACGCAATTTCAAAAATTTTCGCGGTGAAGGCATTCTGTTCAGCGCCCCGCACAACATGAGGATCACTGGCTATCGTCGCGTCAATAACTGGAGGGATGTGGCGGAGATGTTCCTTGGCAAAGGCCGCTAGCGACAGAACAATCTACATTTCTCCATTGCGAAAGCGTCGCCACGCTGGTATTCGTGGAATGCTCTTCAAAGGGACAGATCAGCCGATGCGACGCTTTTGCCTCCTTTTACTGTTACCGCTGCTGGTTACATGCGCGGCGCTCCGCGCGCAGACCTTTGATCTGCAAACCGCGCGCCAGCCAATCGCCTCTCTCGACGGCTTGTGGCATTTTCGCACAGGAGATAACCCGATGTGGGCCAATCCAGGCTTCGACGACTCGCAATGGCCACTTCTACGCTCTAACGAAGACTGGGGAAGGCAGGGATACAAAGATTACAGCGGAGTCGCCTGGTATCGCTTTCAGGTAACAGTTCCGGCCGGCGAAGATTCGTTCTCGCTGCTGCTGCCGCGCATCGTTACCAGCTATCAGGTCTATGCCAATGGCTTGTTTCTCGGCGGATGCGGTGGAATGCCTCCACGTCCCGTTGGGCGTTTCTGCCATGCGAAAATTTTCACTCTGCCATCGACGCCCTCGGCAGGCCCGCAAACTCTTACGATTGCCCTCCGCGTATGGCAATGGCCTGCATGGGCCAGCTATTACGGCGGAGGCCCTTATGCGACGAGTTACCTGGGTGCAACTCCTCTGCTTCGCACGCAATTACGACTTCAGCTTGATGCCTACATTCGTTCTGTAATGCAATACTATTTCCTCATTCTGCTTGCTGCGATGGGCGCGCTGGTCTCCTTTGCGCTCTTCCTGTTCCGGCGCAACGACTGGGAATATCTCTGGTTCGGTTGCATGTTGCTGATGGAGGCGGCAGGCCACACGGTTGAAATATATCGACATCTACATCCAGTGGGCATTGTCACCTTCTTTCGATATGACTCAATGATTGACAATCTCGGTCTATTTGCCGCTGTTGCGTTTTACTATGTACTGTTGCGTGGACGCCGGTCCTGGCTCTTTTATGCGGCACTCGTCGGCGTAGTGCTTACTACATTAGGAAATCTGCTTTATTCCCTCCCTAACGCACGCAATTACGTCCGAGTCGCGACAATGAACATATTCAGCACAATCGTAATTCTGCCCATCATTCTTTGGATTGTTGTTTTGCTCTTGCGACGTGCCCGGGAAAAGCTTGTCGATGCACGTTTGCTGCTGGCCCCTGTTTTGCTGGTGTATGCTGAGCAAATCGCAAATAGTTTCTTTATCATCACCTATCAACTTGGGTGGCAGCATCGTTCCCCGGATGTAAGCTTCCCCTTGTTGTCCGAGCTATTTCCCTTGAACTTCCATGTATTGGCGGAGTTTCTCTTCCTGATCGCCATGTTGGCGATTCTGGTCAACCGCTTTGCACGCACCCGCAGCCAGGAGGAACGCTACGCCAATGAGTTTGAAGCCGCGCGCAGTGTCCAATCCCTGCTGATTTCGCCGACGCCGCCCAGCACGCCCGGATTCCATGTCGAGAGTGTTTACCTGCCTGCGCAGGAAGTGGGTGGGGATTTCTTCCAGATATTGCCGGGCAAAGATGGGTCGTTGCTGATCGTGGTTGGCGACGTGAGCGGGAAAGGCCTGAGAGCCGCGATGACAGTCAGCACCATCGTCGGTGCGCTGCGCGGGTGTTCATTGCGCCGGCCAGCTGAAGTACTGGCCCATCTGAACCGTGTGCTCTATGGGCAGATCGATGGATTTGTGACTTGTTCCGCTGCGTTAATTGCCGCCGATGGTGCGATGATGCTTGCCAACGCAGGCCATCTGGCTCCCTATCGCAACGGACAAGAGCTGGCTGTCGAGTCCGGTCTGCCGCTGGGAATTCTTGCGGAAATCACCTATGCGGAAACACGGTATCAACTGGCGGTGGGCGACCGGCTGACGTTTGTCTCCGATGGCGTTGTGGAAGCGACGAACGAAAAACGGGAACTTTTTAGTTTTGAACGAACTCAGGCTATCAGCAATCAATCTCCCCAGGCCATTGCCGAGACAGCCAAAAACTTTGGCCAGGAAGACGATATCAGTGTGCTGTTAGTGAAGCGTATCGACGCAAACATAGCGACAGTCCTGAAAGTTTTCTAATGTAAACGCATGGTTGGGACCGTT
The DNA here is from genome assembly GCA_036267255.1 of Acidobacteriaceae bacterium. Lineage (GTDB taxonomy): Bacteria > Acidobacteriota > Terriglobia > Terriglobales > Acidobacteriaceae > DATAWK01. Next base: position 628,229 of record DATAWK010000041.1, read on the forward strand.
TCTTACGATCTCTTGATCCAATTGCGCGCCGACAGTCCACAGCTGGCCGAAGCTGAATGGTAAAAACCCCTAACGCAGAGACTTTTCCGGCATGCCCTCCATGCCCGCAGCTTTTGTCATGACTTTCCCGCCAGGAATGATCTTGCCGCTCATGGTTCGACCAGCTGGCGTACCTGGAGTGGCATGCTCTGGGGTGGGATGCAGAGAGCCTCTGGTTCCCGTAGTCATCGCACTTCCAAATGGTCGCAGATTCAAAGCTGGTTGAGACGCTATTGCCTGATGCATGGTAACGATGATGGCGGTCGCCGGAGCCTTGCCGCCACAGCGATAGCTGTGTGGCGTGCTCGCATCAAAGTAAACGGCGTCTCCCGGCTCCAACATGTTGGTTTGGTCTCCGTGACGAATCTCCAGTTGGCCGCCCAGCACATAAAGAAACTCAAAGCCGGTATGCACGTGCGAACGGATCTCGGCATTCTTTTTCAGTGGCACAAATTCCGCCAGGTAGGGATCCAGGTTGCGATCGGGGACCATGTAGCCAAGGCTCTCAAAATAATAAGTCGGATCTTCCACGCCACTTTGTGGCAACCGTACCCTCTCTTTCTTGCGATGGATACGGAACAGCGTATGCGGCTCCGACTCAAAGAAATAAGAGAGATCTTTGCTGAAGACCATGGCAATGCGCGCTAGGTTGCGCAACGTCGGCACCACACGCCCTGTCTCCAGCTGGGAAAGAAAACTTGCAGAAAGTCCGGTATGCCTGCCCAACTCCACCAGCCCCATGGATTTTTTCAGGCGAAGGCGCTTGATGCGCTCTCCAATCTTTTTTTCGGAGATAAAGCATTCTGCTGTGGCTGGATCGATTTGCCCAGTGGGGGGTGCTTGAAGTTCCATTGTATTTCTCCCATCAGTTAGAGTCGGGCCGGACTTTTCTGTTACTTAGAAAGATGCACCGCCTGATATTTATGTTGCTATGCCTAAAACAGTTTTCGTCCTTGTGAAATCAATGCTGGGGCCGTGGCCAGCTTTGTGCAGTCCAAGGACTACGGACGCCTGGGCGTAGCCTAGCATCCTAGCTACGAGAGGTGCTGCTGTCGGGGATGGAAATTTTCCCACAGATTCTGCTCTCCGGAGCTTCAGGGTTGATTGGCAACGCCTTACGACGTTCTTTGGCGGCGCAAGGTCTGCAATCCACGATGCTGGTTCGGAGTGCTCCCCAACCCGGCTCCTCCGCCATCTTTTGGAACCCCTACGCTACAGGTACGCGGGACGACCTGCAATTGGATGTTCGCCGCATAGAAGGAATGCGCGCGGCCATCCATCTTTCTGGAGACAATTTGAGCATTGGCCGCTGGACTGAGGCGAAAAAGAAGCGAATATGGGTGAGCCGCGTGATTACGACCCAGGCTTTGGTTCGCATCCTGACTCATCTGGAGTCCCCGCCCGAAGTTCTGATATGTGCCTCGGCCGTTGGCTACTATGGGAATCGCGGAGAGGAAATTCTGACGGAGGACTCGCCATCGGGAGATGGTTATCTGGCGGAATTGTGCGTCGCCTGGGAGCAGGCCGCCGATGCTGCCCGGCAACGAGGGATACGCGTCGTTCCCCTGCGTTTCGGTGTGGTGCTGGCCCGTGGCGGAGGCGCTTTGGTCAAAATGCTGCCATTGTTCAAGACCGGATTGGGCGGCAGGCTCGGCAACGGGCGTCAATGGATGAGCTGGATCTCCCTTCCGGATATTGTGCGTATCGTCGATCGTGTGCTGTCCGATGCCAGCCTAAAGGGTCCCATCAATGCCGTGGCTCCTCACCTGGTTACGAATGCTGAATTTACGCGAACCTTGGCGCATATTCTGCATCGCCCGGCGTTGATTGCCGCACCTGCATTTGTCTTGCGAGCAGCTTTTGGGGAGATGGCAGACGCCGCCTTGTTGGCCAGCACTCGGGTATTGCCGGCGCGGCTTGAAAATGCCGATTTTGTTTTTCAGCATGCAACGCTGGATGCTGCGCTGCACGCAGCGTTTTCGTCCGGCAACGCTGCTTCCTGAACCGGTTACGGGCGAAGTTCTTCTGCTACTAAAGAGCTGTGCTACCACGCGAAGGCTCGCCACTCTGCTAGGCTGAGAATCGAATCTCATGGCAATTGGCTCTCAGTATTCCAAATGGTTTGCCATTGTTGCTGCAGCGTTGCTGACGGCAGCTGGGCTTGGCTGTGGCATTGCTGCTGCGCCGCAACCACCCTCATTGCATTTACCCAAGCCTGTTACAGACCTGAAAGCGGAACGCAATGGGAACCAGGTTCTTCTCATCTGGACCATGCCAAAGAGAACGACGGACAATCAACGGCTGCGGCAACCTGTGCCTGTGCGCATTTGCCTGCAGACCGTAAGCCGTGCCTGCGACACTGTCGGACATCTCCAGGAGCTGCCGGGCAAGCCAGCCACGTTTACGGACGTTCTGCCTGCTGTGCTAGTGCAGGGATACACACGCACGATCACCTATCAGGTATTTATGCTGAACGCCCAGGCACGCGCTGCCGCCCCTTCCAATGACGCTCAGACACTGGCCGGTGCAGCGCCGCTGCCGGTCACAGGGCTGACAGTGCAGGCGACTTCACAGGGGGTTCTGCTTCATTGGCAATCTGTGCCAAATCTACCGGATGGCACGGTTTTTGAGATCCAGCGAACGCTTCTGAGTTCATCGCAAGGTTCTTCTACAAAATCAACGGCAAAAAATGCAATCAGGCATCCGCAAAATCCACAAAAACTCCCGACGGCCACCCGAAAGCAAAAACAGCCCCCGCAGCAGATTCTTATGGTGCATCCAGGCGTCGCCGCAGCCAACGCTTCCGGCCCGAAAGAAGCGGTTGATCCCGGCGGGGCGCTCGATACGGATGCGCAATTCAACGCAACCTATCGTTACACTGTGGCGCGTATTGTCGAGCATACAGTCGGAACGAAAAAAATACGTCTTCAGGGAGCGTCGAGCCAGCCGGTAACCATCCAGACCAGAGACATCTTTCCGCCAGCGACACCCCAAAGGCTGGTTGCCGTCGTGGTTTCTGCTGCCATGAATGGCGGGATACCGGCGGTGGATCTTTCCTGGTCAGCGAACAGAGAATCTGACTTCGCCCACTACCGGGTCTATCGGCGCGATGTTGAGAGCAGCGCGATACCGGTCTTGCTTGCGCCGGCTCTGGGCAGTCCGCCAAGCGCAACCTTGGTGACTCCCACCTATCATGATGTGTCGATAGAAGCGGATCATCGGTATGCTTATTCCGTAAGTGCTGTCGATACCAGCGGCAACGAAAGCCAGCCTTCCCAGGAAGTGGTGGTGGATGTTCCCGCAAATGGAAGCAACAACTGAAATGTAAAAGACGTTCCTGACGGCAATCGCAACGAATGCTGACGAGAGGACTTAAGAGTGCAGTACTGTCGTTTTCAAACCGAAGATGGCCCGCAATACGGCGCCGTTGTGCATCGTGAAGGTGCGTTATGGATGGAACACATCATTGCAGCGCCACCGGAGGATCTCTCCGTCCGGCGCTTTACCGGAAGCCATAGTCCTCGCCCGCTGGCAGAATTGGTGCTACTGGCCCCCGTGACTCCTTCGAAAATCGTCTGCATCGGTCGCAATTACCGTGACCATGCCGCGGAACTGGGCAATGATGTTCCGCTGGAGCCTCTGCTGTTTCTGAAAGCGCCCTCCTCATTGCTGGCACCGGGTGGCGTCATTCGCATTCCGGCTATCTCCAAGCGAGTGGATTTTGAAGGCGAACTGGGCGTCGTGATTGGGCGCACCTGTCACAAAATCGGGCCGGAGGAAGACGTCAGGCCCTACATCCGCGGCTACACCATAGTGAATGACGTGACCGCGCGCGATCTGCAAAAATCCGATGGCCAGTGGTCGCGTGGCAAGGGCTTCGACACCTTTTGCCCGGTGGGGCCTGTGGTTACGGACGAGATCGACCTCCAGGCTGGCCTGCCCGTTATCACACGTCTGAATGGAACCATCAAGCAGCACGGTTCCACGGCAGATTTGATCTTTTCGATCGCCGCATTGCTGAGGCACATTAGTGCGGCTATGACGTTGGTTCCCGGCGATTTAATTCCAACAGGAACGCCTGCAGGCGTCGGTCCCATGCAGCCGGGCGATGTCGTGGAGGTTGCAATTGACGGTATCGGCTCCTTGGCGAATCCTGTGGATATGGAATAATCGGGGTGCAGACAGAAGCAGCAACTCTGTCTGGGGCATCCAATCTACGTGTAGGGCCGGGCAGGCAATTGGGCTTGCAGGATTTCCGATGCCGATTGTTCAGTGAAAAGCTGGCAGGTTTTGCCGATAAAGTACGGAAGGAAACCGGTCACACCTATACGATCGCAACCAGTGTGAAATGAGGGATTATGTCGAAGACACAGCTTGAGCAACTTCGCGAGATGACGGTCATCGTGGCCGATACCGGCGACATCCAGGCCATTGAAAAAGTAAAGCCTCAGGATGCCACGACCAATCCATCGCTCATCACGGCGGCGACACAGATGCCGCAGTATCAACCCATCATGGATGGCGTTCTGCTGGAAGCGAAGAAAAAGTTAGGCAGCAACGCGAAGGACGGCGACGTTGCCAACCTTGCCTTTAAACATCTAGCCGTGGAATTTGGAAAGCGAATTCTGAAGATCGTTCCCGGCCGCGTTTCAACAGAAGTGGACGCGCGCCTGTCCTACGATACGGACGGCACCATCAAGCAGGCCCGCGAAATCATCCAGCAATATGACGATGCCGGCATTTCTCGCGAGCGCGTGCTGATCAAGATTGCTTCTACGTGGGAAGGAATTCGCGCAGCGGAGATTCTGGAAAAAGAAGGCATCCACTGCAATCTGACACTGCTCTTTGGACTGCATCAGGCAATTGCCTGCGCCGAAGCACACGTCACACTGGTTTCACCATTCGTGGGCCGCATTCTGGATTGGTACAAGAAAGACACAGGCAAGGATTATCAAGGCGCAGAAGATCCCGGAGTGCAATCCGTCACCAATATCTACAATTACTTCAAGAAATTTGGTTATAAGACAGTAGTAATGGGCGCCAGCTTCCGTAACACAGGCGAGATTCAGGAACTGGCTGGATGCGATCTGCTGACCATTTCTCCCAAACTGCTCGAAGAGCTACAAGCCAATCAGGAGGATCTACCGCGCAAGCTGGATCCTACCAAAGCGAAGGACATGCAGATCGAAAAAATCCCCATGGACAAGAAGACTTTCGATGCCATGCATGCCGCCGATCGCATGGCGCATGACAAGTTGAAGGAGGGCATCGAAGGCTTCAGCGCTGCATTGGAGAATCTGGAGCAGTTACTGACCAAGCGCCTCGCCGAGTTGGATGCCAACCAACCCAAGGCTGTGGCCGCACACTAAACCAGCAAAGTCTTTCGATCACAAGAACAGGCAGCGCCACGCAGATGCCTCTGCAGTCGCTGCTTGTTTTCTTTTTGGTACAGCCACGTATAAAAAACCTCGTCCGCATGAGTGCAGAATTATTTCCTGCCGATACAGAACAACAAAGCTTGTTGTGTCGAACAGCCGGACTGCCGGATCGCCGCAGTCGTGGCCACAGAGCGCCAACAAATTTTAAAATATAGTAAATTTTTCTTGGAGTTTAGTTTGCATTCTCGTTAAGGTAAAGGCATCAAATCTTGTTCGATTGCACTGGCCGGGTGGGACCAGCGTTGAATCGCCAAGTACGAGCATGGCGCTGTGTCTTGTCTGCAATGGAGGGAGAAGCCATGACTCGCGATAACAATCCTCTGCAACTACTGTTTGAGGAAGTCATCACCGAATGCTACCGTCGCGGCCCGGAGTTGGACGATGGTGAGTTGGCCAGTTACGTTGCCGGTATCCTGGCCGACTTCTCTCAGACGGAACATCTCTATCGCATCCGTAATGCGCAGGGTCGTCCATTGCGCGACGTTACCGACATGCTGCTCGCCTCCGATCCGGTGTACGGTGAGGCGGAATCTTTCGATCGCGAACGCCAGGTGCGCAAACACATTGGGGATTTCAGCCTCTTTTTCGCGGGTATGTTTCCGGAATCAGCCCAGTGGCGTCATCGCAATCATCAGGATGGCCTGCGCGCGTTGATCCGCGCTGGGAAGGAAAGCTACTATATCGTCTCGCAGTTCAATGTCTTTGAGTTTGAGCAGGAAGCGCCGCTCTTTGGCCGACTGGCAGAAAACTTTGAGGCTTGTGCCGAGGGCCTGCATCTGGTGCGCAAGGAACTGGAGAAGCGCCGCATTCTGCCTGCAGGACCACCAGAGCCGAAGCTGCTGATGTAAAAGCAGCTAGAGAATATATCGCGCCAGATCCTGATCCTTCACAATGGATGCGACTTGCTTGCGCACATACTCCGGATCAATCCGCGCGATCTTCTCCGTGCCGTTCTGGCCCTCCCGCTCGACCAATGGGAGCGTGCTGGCAATATCCGCACCGGCGGCCAGGGTCAAGGACTCGTTGCTCGTTGCGTGGCCGGTGTTCCCTGCACCTTTGGGTTGTTTGAATAGATCGGGTGCTTCAAAGCTGATCTCGTCCAGCACGCGTTCCATGATCGTGTGCAGGCGTCGCGCTCCGATATTTTCCGTTGACTCGTTCACGCGAAAGGCAAAATTGGCAATCTCGGCCAGCGCTTCCGGCGTAAATTCCAGTTTCAATCCCTCAGTCTCCAGCAGCGCGGTGTACTGCTTTACCAGCGAAGACTTCGGTTCTGTCAGGATGCGAATGAAGTCCTCCATGGTAAGCGAATGCAGCTCGACGCGAATGGGAAAGCGTCCCTGCAGCTCTGGAATCAGATCGCTGGGTTTCGAAACGTGGAAAGCCCCTGCAGCGATAAACAGGATGTGGTCCGTGCGCACCATGCCATAGCGCGTATTGACGGTGGTGCCTTCCACAATCGGAAGAATGTCACGTTGTACGCCTTCGCGGGAGATATCCGGCCCGTGGCCGCCCTCGCGTCCGGCAATTTTGTCGATCTCATCCAGAAAGATAATGCCCGAGCTCTCCACGCGTTCCACCGCCATGCGGGTCACCTGGTCCATGTCGATCAGGCGTTGCTCTTCTTCTTGCACTAGATATTCAAACGCCTCGGTAACCTTCATCTTGCGCTTCTTGGTGCGCTGCCCGAAAAGGTTCGGAAGGATATCTTTCAAATTGATGTCCATCTCCTCAACGCCCTGGTTGGAGATGATTTCAAACGACGGCGTGTTGCGTTCGCGAACATCGATCTCGACCATGCGCTCGTCCAGCTTGCCTTCGCGAAATTGCTGGCGTAGCTTTTCGCGGGTACGCTGCTGGGAATCCGCCGCGGGGGCGGGGAAAAGAATGGTGTTATCTGTGGCTTCATTCGAAGAGGGTGTTGTCGTAGGTGCTGGCGAGCCGACGGGAGGCAGCAGCAGGTCCAGAAGACGTTCTTCCGCATTCAGCTCAGCCTTGTCTTCGACCTCTTCCAGTTTTTCCTCGCGCAGCATATCAATGGCGATCTCCACCAGATCGCGAATCATTGACTCCACATCGCGGCCTACGTAGCCAACCTCGGTAAACTTAGAAGCTTCCACTTTCAGAAATGGAGAGTTGGTCAGCTTGGCCAGCCGTCGTGCGATCTCTGTTTTACCAACACCGGTGGGCCCAATCATGATGATGTTTTTGGGCATGATGTCATCGGCCAGCTCCGGTGTCAGTTTCTGGCGGCGCATGCGGTTGCGCAGCGCGATTGCCACGGCCCGCTTGGCAGCATGCTGTCCCACAACATACTTGTCAAGTTCGGCAACGATCTCGCGCGGCGTCATCTCATCGAGCGCAAGCTCCTGGTCTTCTTCAGTTCCCGGAAGGAAAATGGCCATGTGTGCTCCTTAACTTTCGCTGGATGCGTATACGCATCGGCGAGTTGGCCTAAAGCTCTTCGATCGTAATTTGATCGTTCGTGTAAATGCAGATTTGTCCGGCAATGCGCAACGACTTTTCCGCGATCTCGCGCGCTGAAAGCTCCGTATTTTCCATCAACGCACGCGCAGCAGCCAGTGCGTAGGAGCCACCGCTGCCAATGGTCGCGATGCCTTCATCCGGCTCAATCACGTCGCCCGATCCACTGAGCAAATATGTCTGGATCGGATCAGCGACCACCAGCAGAGCTTCCAGGTTGCGCAACATTTTGTCGGTGCGCCAGTCCTTGGCCAGCTCCACGGCAGCGCGGCCAAGATTGCCGGCATATTGCTCCAGCTTGGACTCAAAGCGGCTGAACAGGGAAAATGCGTCGGCTGTAGATCCAGCAAACCCTGCCAGCACTTTCTCCTGATACAAACGCCGGATTTTCTTGGCCGAATGTTTGATCACGCTCTCGCCGAGCGTTACCTGTCCATCGGCTGCCATGACCACACGTCCGTTACGCCGGACGCAGATAACTGTTGTGGAGCGAATCCGCAGAGTGGTTGAAGGACGTTCTTGCTGGCTACGGCTGCTTGCAGTTTGCGCGCCAGTACGCAACAAATCATTATTCATCGCTATTTGTCAGTATATCGTATGGTTCCGGATATACTCGCGATCGAGCCTTTGCGGAGGGCGTGGCTGCTTGACCAGACGAAAGCCTGGAAGAAAACAGGCATACAAACTAGCCATTTTTCGACTATGCTGCAAGATAGCCTGCGATGTTAAACAGGTATCGTATGACCCATTTTATTACTCAAAATTCTGCCATTATTGGTTCTTCCCTAGCGGCACTGGTGGTGCTGGTGGCCCTGCTGGTATGGCTGATTGTGCGTCGACGCAAGTCGCCTGAAGAGATTGAGCGGTTGCGCCGGGAGTATCTCGTTCGGCATGGCCGCATCATCGACGGAACCGTGCTCGACCTGACGGACGCACTGAATCCAGGAGATCCTCGCATTCTGCAATATCAATATGAGATTGCAGGGGTTATCTATGAATGCGGACAGGACGTCACGCACCTGTTGACACATATCCCCATGGATAGTTACTACCTCGGTATGCCTGCTTCCGTGCGTTATGACACGCAGAACCCAGGCAACAGCATCATTGTCGCGGAGGCCTGGAATGGCCTCTACAACCGGCTGCCCCCCGCGACGATTGTGTCTGGGGATGATAAAAGCACGCATGCATCCACGGCCGCAAACGAGACATCGGACATAAGAATGCCGAGTCAGTGAATTGTGACGTGTGCGCCAGTTTGAAAAATGTGTGTCGCCGGAGCCAATTGTCAGCGGCAATCGCGCGTCAGTAAACTAGAACTGTGCATATTCACGGCCCAGCCACGCAACAGATGCAGCGAGTGCTGCGCATTTCCCTTGCGCTTACGTTCGCTTACATTCTGCTCACGCTGTTTGCCGGGCTGCGCGCCCATAGTCTAGCGCTGATCTCAGAAGCAGGCCACAATGCCTCGGACTTTCTGGCGCTTCTACTTTCGTTCATCGCCGTCTATCTGCAGTCGCGTCCGGCTAACGATAGCAAAACCTATGGCTACCAGCGTGCGGGAGTTCTGGCAGCTTTCGTCAATGCGCTTACTTTAATTGTGATTGCAGGATGGATCGCCGTGGAAGCATTGGAACGCCTTGCGAAGCCCGTGCCTGTGGAATCGCGGATCATGATGATCGTTGCCGTCGCCGGGGTGTGCATGAATGGAATACTGGCCGCTATGCTGGTCCGCGTCAGCCGCGATGTCAATATGCGCAGCGCGTTCATCCACATGCTGGGAGATACGCTTTCTACCGCTGCGGTGATCGTCGGTGGGGCTGTCATCTATTTCACAGGGCGCGAGTGGGTCGACCCTGTCCTCTCGCTGTTGATTGCTGTGCTGATCTTCTGGTCTTCTCTGGCGATCGTCAGGGAAACGCTGAACATCTTGCTGGAGGGGACACCGCGCGGAGTGTCTTTGTCTGTCGTGCGCGGGGCCATGCAGGGCGTTACCGGAGTTTGCGGCGTTCACGACCTGCATGTCTGGAGTCTGGGTTCCAATCTGCACGCGCTCTCCTGCCATGTCACCATTCCAGACCTGCCACTTTCGGAGAGCGGCCGCATTCTGGAAGATTTGAATCGGGAACTGAAGTCTCAATTCCGCATTTTGCACACAACTATCCAGTTCGAAAACCTGGAGGGTGGCGAGTGTGCTGTGGCACAGGGATGCCTGCAGGCGGAAGAAGAACTGGAGCATCATCACGGGCACGCTCACTAAGCTGGCCATGTTTAGTATTGGATCGAGAGTGCTGCGCTGGGCAAGAACCGCGAACAGAATCTAAGACTAGCGCTAGAATAGTTGCAGGTTTTAATTCCATGAAGCTTTGCATGCCAATACGGGCCACTTTCTCTACGTTGTATTAGCAGTTCTCTTCTGACCTCCCGCGCGTGCACGCCACGCAGATACCCCAAAAATATGAAATGTTGGATGCGGGATCATCCGCGTCGAGAAAACAGGCAGAGAAAAGAAAATGTTCGAGCGTCTGATACAAGTCACAGAGCGGTATGAGGAAATATCCCAGCAATTGGCCAATCCTGCGGTTATCAACGACCAGCAGCAATATCAAAAACTGGCCAAACAACATCGGGATTTAGGCTTCCTCGTCGAAGCCTACCGGGAATACAAGCGCATCGAACAGGGAATTCAGGATGCCAAGGCCATGCTGCAGGAGCAGGATGCCGACATGCGCCAGATGGCCACCGAGGAGCTGGAGCAATTGCAAGCCCAGCTTCCTGCAGCGGAAGAGCATCTGAAGCTGTTGCTTCTACCTAAAGATCCGAATGACGACAAGAACGTTGTGCTAGAAATCCGCGCCGGCACCGGTGGAGATGAAGCGTCTCTATTTGCTGCAGAGATATATCGCATGTACACACGTTTTGCGGAACTGCATCGCTGGCGCGTCGAAGTGTTGTCGTCGTCCGAGTCGGGTGTAGGCGGCTTAAAGGAAGTCATCGCGATTATTGAGGGCGATCGAGTATTTTCGCAGCTCAAGTATGAGGGTGGAGTTCACCGCGTCCAACGTGTTCCAGCCACGGAAACACAGGGTCGCGTCCACACCTCCGCTATAACGGTGGCAGTGTTGCCGGAGGCCGAAGATGTTGATATCAAGATTGAAGCGAAAGACATTCGCGTCGATACGTTCTGTTCTTCCGGTCCAGGAGGACAGTCTGTGAACACAACCTATTCTGCCATTCGCATCACGCATCTTCCGACAAACACCGTGGTCAGTTGTCAAGATGAAAAATCGCAGATCAAGAACCGCGACAAGGCCATGCGCGTATTGCGTTCGCGCTTGTATGAGATGGAAATGGAAAAGCAGCAGCAGGCATTGGCGAAAGAACGCAAGCAAATGGTCGGCTCCGGCGATCGAAGTGAGAAGATCCGCACATACAACTTCCCGCAGAACCGGCTCACCGATCATCGCATCGGTCTTACCATCCATCAGCTTTCTGACATCATGGAAGGCAAGTTGCAGCCTGTTGTCGACGCGCTGATTGCCCACGATCAGGCGGAACGCTTAAAGGCGGAAGCCAAAGCATCCCGTTGATGTTTTTAATATGAAACCATGACAGTTACAGAAGCGCGTGAATTCGGCATGGTACAACTGAGCGGCCGTCTGGAATCGCTCGATCGTAGCCGTGCCGATGCAACCATGCTCCTGATGCATGTTCTGCAATGCACGCGTGCAGAAATTCTGGAACGGCCCTCACAGATTCTGCTGCCGAAAGAAGAACAGCACTATCGTCGGCTACTCGCGGAGCGCGCCAGAAATAAGCCAATACAGTACATCACTGGCCAGCAGGAATTCTGGGGACTACCATTCTTCGTCACACCAGATGTCTTAATTCCAAGGCCGGAGACGGAGCATCTGGTGGAAGCAGCCATCGAAAAATTGCAGGCTCATCCCGCGCCGCGCATAGTAGACGTAGGGACTGGCTCCGGGGCGATTGCTGTGGCCCTGGCGGACACATTGCCTCAGGCGCAGATAACGGCGATCGATATCAGCGAAGCCGCTCTCGCCGTCGCGCAAAAAAATGCTGTACAAAACGGAGTTGCAAACCGCATCCGATGGATGCAGTGCGATCTGCTGACGGATGTGACACAAGAAGAATTTGACGCTGTCATTTCGAATCCACCCTACATTGCCGATGTCGAGTACACAACGCTCGCGGTAGAAGTACGTGATTATGAACCAGCGACAGCAGTGTTCGCAGGACCTACAGGCCTTGAGATATATGAACGCTTGATCCCACAGGCCGCGTGTGTATTGGTTCCGGGTGGTTGGCTCCTGCTGGAGATGGGCTACAAACAGAAGGCGGCTATCGAGCAATTACTGCAGGACTGGCAGCATATCGCGTTTATGAATGATCTGCAGGGCATCGCACGCGTCGCCTGCGCACAGCCGCCCCGCAAACCTTCTCTATAACAGCAGAATCAAGTTGTTCCTACGCGGTCCTTCACGTTTACCTGCAGACGTTCATTCAGCGGATCAGCGTCCAGCAGAACGTGATCACCGTGCAGAATTTCCCCATCAAGAATCTTAATCGCCAGCGGATCTTGAATCAGACGTTGGATCGCCCGCTTTAGGGGCCGTGCGCCGTAGGCGCGATCAAACCCGCTCAGGAAGAGCTGATGCCGTGCTGCTTCCGTTAATTCAACCGCAATGTGGCGTTCTGCAAGCATGCGGTTCAAATCTTTTAGTCGCAGATCCAGAATATGATTCAACTGCGACTCTTCCAGCGGACGGAAGATCACAATATCGTCCACGCGATTCAAAAACTCTGGACGAAAGCTCTGCCGCAACAATTGCAATACCTGTTCGCTAGCCTCGGCAAAGGCAGATTCACTGGTCATCGCATCTGCATTTAGAAACTGCGCGCCCAGGTTCGAGGTCATGATCAGCACAGTGTTCTTAAAATCCACGGTGCGTCCCCGCGAATCCGTGAGCCTTCCGTCATCCAGAACTTGCAACAACACATTGAAGACATCCGGATGAGCCTTTTCGATTTCATCGAACAATATGACAGAGTAAGGCCGGCGGCGTACAGCTTCCGTCAACTGGCCGCCTTCGTCGTGGCCAATGTAGCCGGGAGGTGCGCCAATCAGGCGCGAGACGGCATGCTTCTCCATGTACTCCGACATATCAATGCGGATCATGGCCTGCTCGTCGTCAAAAAGAAACTCCGCAAGAGCACGCGCCGTTTCCGTTTTGCCGACGCCAGTTGGTCCGAGAAATATGAACGATCCAATCGGTCGCTTGGGATCGCTGAGTCCCGCACGCGAGCGGCGAATGGCATTGGCAACAGTCGTCAGTGCAGCATCCTGCCCCACAACGCGCTCGCGCAAACGCGACTCCATCTGCACCAGCTTCTGTACTTCGCCTTCCAGCATTTTGGAGATCGGAATGCCCGTCCACTTGCTCACGATGCGCGCGACATCCTCTTCGTCCACCTCTTCCTTTAGCATGCGCGAGCTTTCTGTCGTTCCATCGTGTACCGCGTTCAGTTTTTTCAGTTCTTCTTCCAGGCGCGGCAATTCGCCGTACTGGATCTGCGCCACGCGCTCCAGATTGCTGCGCCGTGTTTGCTCCTCAGCTTCCAGACGCAATGCTTCGATCTTCTTTTTCAGCTCGGATACGTGGGTGATAGACTCACGCTCCTTTTGCCAGCGAGCGCGTAGCGCGGCAGACTGTTCCTGGATCGCAGCCAGTTCGCGCTGCACTTCCTGGCGGCGCTCTTTCGAATTGGCGTCCGTTTCGCGTTTTAATGCCGTTAGTTCAATTTCAAGCGAGGTTGCACGCCGGTCCAACTGATCAATCTCAGTCGGGACGGAACCGATCTGGATGGCCAGGGATGCCGCAGCCTCATCAATTAAGTCGATTGCCTTGTCCGGAAGAAACCGGTCGGAGATATAGCGATGGGACAGCGTTGCTGCCGCAACGATAGCGGAATCCTTGATACGCACATTGTGATGTGCTTCATAGCGATCTTTCAATCCACGCAGAATCGCAATTGTGTCCTCAACATTTGGCTCGCCGACAAACACGATCTGGAAGCGGCGTTCGAGTGCTGCGTCTTTCTCGATGTATTTGCGATATTCGCTCAACGTTGTGGCGCCTATCGCGCGTAGCTCTCCGCGCGCCAGTGCTGGCTTCAGCATGTTGGAGGCATCGATCGCACCCTCCGCAGCGCCAGCGCCAACCAATGTATGCAGTTCGTCGATGAACAGAATGATTTTGCCGGCAGCCTCCTCAATGTCCTTCAGGACAGCCTTCAGCCGGTCCTCAAATTCCCCGCGATATTTGGCGCCTGCCAGCATCGCTCCCAGATCGAGCGAGACCACGCGTTTGTCGCGTAGAATCTCCGGTACATCGCCGGATACGACGCGACGCGCTAGACCCTCCACGATGGCTGTTTTGCCTACGCCAGGTTCTCCGATCAGTACAGGATTATTTTTTGTCCGGCGGGAAAGCACCTGAATCACGCGGCGAATTTCCTCATCTCTGCCAATCACGGGATCCAACTTGCCGCGCCGGGCCATTTCAGTCAGATCGCGAGCGTAGCGCTCCAGCGCCTGATATTTGGCTTCTGGATTCTGATCGGTTACGCGGTGGGTTCCGCGTACCGTCGTCAGAGCATGAAGGATGGCGTCATGCGTGGCGCCGGCAGCGGCCAATGCTAGTTGTGCCGGATCGTTCTTCGCGTCAGCAATGGCGAGAAGCAGATGTTCGGTGGAGACGTACTCGTCTTTGAAATTTTGCGCTTCCTTGAATGCCTGATCCACTACCTTCAGGAAGGTAGCCGAGGTTTGCGCCTGCTGCGCTGCGCCGGAGACCTTGGGTAGCGTACCGATGGCCTGCTTCAGCCGCATGCGGAGCTGCTCCGTTGGCGCACCGATTTTTAAGAGGACAGAAGGGACGATGCCGTCTTTATCGTCCAGCATGGCCAGCAGCAGATGTACAGGCTGCAGTTCCGGATTGCCGGATTCTGTTGCCAGATCATTGGCGGCCTGGATTGCTTCCTGTGCTTTTACGGTTAGTTTTTCCCAGCGAATGGCCACGGCTTTCCTCCTTAAGTCTTTCTATTGTGCGTCCCGAATCATTCCTAATTGGATGCGAAGGGTAGTGTACAGGTGCGGGAGCCTATTGTTTCCCAAGCTCCCGCTTTGATGGTGCGTTCCAGATTGGAGCCGTAGCAATTACGCCGCAGGCTTCGATTCCGCAGGTTTATTTTCGACCTGCTTCGGACCACTAACGATTACATGGATCTGCTTTGGCGCGGCCTCGGCTCTTTTGCCCAGCTCGATGGTCAACACACCCGCCTCGTAATTCGCTTGGCTTTTTCGGAGTCCACGGTGTTGGGCAGTGTAAAGCTGCGGACAAAGCTGCCATAGCGCCGCTCGACGCGGTGGTAGTTCTTTTCCTGCTCAAACGCGCGTTCTCCGCGTACAGTCAGCGTGTGATTTTCCCAATGGATGTTCAGGTCCTCCTGTTTTACCCCCGGCACTTCTACCTTCAGGACAACGCAGTTGGCGTCCTCCAGAATATCGACTGGAGGAATAAAGTTACTCTTCGTCCGTTGTTCGCCGTTGTCGCGGCCGGCACCTTCCGGCGCTGTAGCGCAAGCATATCATAAAATATTAGCCCATTATTAGCATATTTTGAAGGATACATATCCGACTCATTAAAGTTTTTAATTACAATGAGATAGCAAGGGAAAGTCTGGCCAAAAGAGGTAGGTATGGCTTAGAAATCTATCTTCCGGTATACCTATGTGGCATTTTGCTTGTCTGTTTGCCGTTCAAGTGGAAACATGCATCCTAAACAAGAAAATAAAAAGTCCTGAAAATATGAACGCCCATTCTCTTTTCATCCTCCAGATGGCTGTCATCGTGACCGTTGCAGGTCTTTGTGGTGGTTTGCTGCGCAAACTTGGGCAGCCAAGAGTTGTGGGAGAGATGATCGGCGGCATCCTGCTGGGCCGCTCCGTCATGGGTGCGTGGGCACCGAACATCAAGCACATTCTTTTCCCTGCGGATTCGCTTCATACATTGGAGCTGGTCAGCAATCTGGGTTTGATCCTGTATTTATTTCTGGAGGGGATGGATCTCGATGTTGGCGCAGTCTGGAAGCAACGTGGCACCGCGCTGCGGGTTAGCACCGTCAGTATGGGTGTCCCCTTGGCGCTTGGTCTTCTGCTGGCGCTCCTGATGCACCGAAACTATGCAGGCACCAATACGGGCCTGCTAAGTTTTCTTCTATTCTTCGGTACGGCCATCAGCACCACGGCATTTCCTGTATTGGCGCTCATCATTCGAGAGCACGCCATTGAAGGTGACCTGGGCCCAACAGCGCTGGTCAGTGCTGCGATTGCCGACGTTCTAGGGTGGACGCTGCTAGCGATTGCGTTGACGGTCGTCAATGCCGGGTCTTCGATGAAGACGCTGGGTATGCGCCTGCTGATTCTTCTTCTTTATGTTGTGTTTTTGCTGGGCTTGTTACGCCCGTTGGCGGAGAAGCTGGTTGCGTGGCGCGGTGCTCCCCGATTTTCCCGTCTTCTATTGGGCGCATTCCTGGTCGGCGCGTTGCTTTCTGCCTTTGCTACGGAACGGCTGGGTGTCCATGCGCTGTTCGGTGCTTTTCTGGCGGGCATTTGTCTGCCGCGTGTGCCGCACTGGAGGCGGCAACTGGAGCAATCCATTCACCCACTGGTCAGCATTCTGCTGCTCCCGGTCTTTTTCGCCGTGACCGGTATGAACGCGGAGTTTCGGGAGCTTTACCATCTTCATATTGCGCTTTGGACGGTTGTCATTCTGGTGGTAGCCATTGTCGGCAAGGTCGGCGGCACCTACTACGCTGCGCGGTGGGCCAGCATGAATCCTGATGACGCGCTTTCGATGGGCATCCTGATGAATACACGGGGTCTGGTGGATTTAGTGGTTCTGAATATTGCGTATGAAGCAGGCGTCTTCAATCGCGAACTCTTCTCCGCCTTCGTGCTGATGGCGCTGGTGACAACCGCGATGACATCCCCTCTGTTGAAGTGGATGGAGCGCAGAGCAGCCCGGACTTCCATCGAAAGCCCGGCAATTTCCTGAAATGGCCTCCTATTCGCTGTGCAAGGCATGAATAGGATCGACGGATGCGGCGCGCCGTGCTGGCACAAAAGCCGCAACCACGCCACACAACAGAAGCAGCAACGGCACGGCGGCCAGCGTCCAGGGATCGTGTTTGCTGACGCCGTAGAGAAAACTATGCAGCAGTCGGCTGCTCCAGAAGGCCAGCGCCAGACCGGCTGCAATTCCCGCAATCAGCAATACCATCGCCTGTCGAAGAACCATCCGCATTACATGTCCACGATCTGCGCCGACTGCCATACGAATACCGATCTCTCGCGTGCGTTGCGCGACGGAATAGCTGAGCAATCCATACAGGCCAACCACGGTGATCAGCAGAGCCAGTCCTCCGAAGACCCCAATCACCTGCGCGGCCAATCGCTGGCTGCCGATGGAATCCTCAACGGCCTGCTTCATGGTGGTGAAGTCTCCTGCGACCAGGTTCGGATTGGCTTGATGAATCACCCGGCGAAGTTCCGGAATCATCGCGTCTGGTGCGGTTTGCGTACGTACTGCCAGCTCCATGACCTGGCCGATCAAAACACGCGACAAAGATTTGCCCGGCGGCAACTGAGCCATGCCCAAATAAATTTCCGGTTGGCTTGGCGATTCCACGCCATCCTGATGCACATCCTCCAGAACGCCAACGATGGTCGTCTTGTCTAAAAAGTTACCCAGCCGTATCTGCTTGCCTAGGACATTCTGTCCGCTCAAGTAATGGCGGACAAAGGCCTGATTCACCACTATGACGAGAGGCGCGTTCTGTGTGTCTTGAGCGGTGAAAAAACGGCCCGCTTGCATGCGCATGCCCAACACATGGGTCAGATCCGGCGAAGCAGCCCGCACGGCTGCCGCGACATCTCCTTTGGCCCAGTCCAGAGCGTATAAGGTCATCTGCAATTCCATCGTGTGCCCGATGGGTAAGACGGTCGAGAGGGCGGCAGATTGCACTCCGAGCAAATGCTGTACACGCTCCAGCAGCGGATTCCACAACGCCGTGTTCAGGTCGCGACCTTTGTAATCGTAATTGGGAACATTGAAGCTGGTGAGGACAATGTGATCGGTGCGGAAGCCAAGAGGTACGCGGTGCAGCGCATAGACCGTCCGCAGCATCAGACCGGCAGCCACCAGCAGCACCATCGAGAGCGCAATCTCACCAATCAATAGGGCATTGCGCAGGCGCGCTTGTCCGCGGTCCCTACTGCTTGTAGGCACTCCGCTCTTCAGCGTTTCCTCAATGGGAGATCGGGCCGCGATGATTGCCGGAATGCTTCCAAGGAAGAATCCAGTCAACAGCGTGAATCCAATCAGAGATCCCAGCACAATCGGGTTCATATGAATGTTCTGCGACAAAGGCAGGTTCTTCTCCAACATGCGCCGGAAGATTTCGAGCGCCAACATCGCTAGGCAGAGTCCAGCCACGGCACCCGTTGCACTGAGCAGCAGGCTCTCTGTTAGAAATTGCCGGATGATGCGCAACCTGCCAGCTCCCAAGGCGCCGCGCACGGCAATTTCGACGCGACGGGAAGCAACACGAGCCAGCAGTAGCCCAGCAACATTGCTGCAGGCGATCAGCCAGACCAAACCCACGGCAATTTCCAGAGCGGTCAGCGCGGGCCGCACATTCGCGACCATAGAATCGCGCAAGCCAGTCAACTGAACATGGGTGGCAACCATATATCCGGGTTTTGCGGTCTGCGCGATGTGTGCCTGCACGCTGGATAGCTCCGCCTGCACAGTCGCAGAGGTGACACCGGGCTTCAGCCGGAGGATGGGCATGAATTTGGCATCTGCCTGGAGCAGTGTGCTTCGATCAATCGGTGTGAAAACCTGCGGCAAGTTCCCTTGACGGGGCATCGCAAAATGCGGTGGCATGACGCCAATGACGGCGTAGGGAGTGCCGCCAATACGCACTGTCTGTCCCAATACCTGGCGACTGCCTGCAAACACTTGCTGCCAGACGGCGTAGCTGAGAAGGGCAACATGAGACTGACCATCTTCCTGCTCCTGCGGAAGGAAACCGCGACCCAGTACGGGTTGCACGCCGAGCGTTTGCAGCAAGTTTGCACTGATCGTGTCGTTGGATATCAGTTGTGCTCCCGAGTTCGACCCGGCAATTACGATGTCCCCACCCGAAAATGCAATCTGCGCGGAATTATGCGTTGCCGATTGCCACTGCTGAATGTCTGCATAGGAAATCCAATCGCTTCGGTCTCCCTTGGCTCCAATGGCAACGGGTGCGTACAACTGACTGGCATGAGGAAACACAAGCGGTCGCAGCAGCACTCCATCCACAATGGTAAACATGGCTGCAGCAGCACCGATCCCCAATGCAAGGGTCAGTACGGTGACGAGAGTGAACCCCGGAGACTTGCGCAACTGCCGTACCGCATAGCGAACGTCTTTGCCCAGAGTGAGGAAGAATTGCCGAAGAGTAGATTGCATATGAGAGTCCTTCACGAACGCATCTGCCTGATGCTTCCACTAGCACAAGCGAATGCCTGCAGAATACCGCGATTGAAATTGTTCAGCTATGGGTGATCTCTAGGTGTAACATTTGGCTGCATGGCGGCCTTTACTCCCAGCACGATTGCAGCTTTGGTGATAGCAGCCAGCTTTGCTGCCGGGCTAAACGTGTATGCGACGGTGATGACGCTTGGCCTGCTGGCCCATACGCATTGGGTTGCGCTGCCGCAAGGGCTGGAGATGTTGGGTTCCTGGTGGGTGATCGGCGTGTGCGGCGTTCTATTCGCGATGGAATTTGTCGCCGACAAAATCCCCGGCATCGACATGGTATGGAATGCCTTCCACACCTTCATTCGCGTTCCGGTTGCCGCGCTGCTCGCCTATCGAGCTACCGCACATCTTTCGCCCGGCATGCAGATACTGGCAACGCTTGCAGGTGCCGGCATTGCCCTGGCCGCACACAGCTCCAAGACCGCTGTACGTGCTGTCGTGACACCGAGCCCGGAGCCAATCTCCAACATTGCGTTGAGCACTACAGAGGATGGATTGGCCATTGGGCTGACATGGCTGGCAACACGACACCCGTGGACGTCCGCAGGTATCGCGTTGTTATTTCTCGCACTGGCATTGCTGGCCACGCGGTGGTTGGTCCGAACGCTAAAAGACTCATGGCGCAAATTGACCGAGACGATTGCTACCTAAGCAGCCAATCCGCGCTATTCCACGCGACAGATCAAACACTTTAAATATTGGGTCTCTGGGATGGTAAGGATGGCTGGATGGTCCAGCGCTGCGCCTCGTGTTTCCAGCAGGCGGACGCGTCGCTTCGCATCGCCCGCAGCGGCGGAGACGACAGCAGCAAAGTCTGCCAGCGGAACATGGTGCGAGCAGGAGCAGGTAACCAGCGTGCCGCCCGGTTGCAGCATTTTTAGTGCTCGCAGATTCATCTCCTTATAACCGCGAAGAGCGCCTTCCGTAGCACGCTTGGATTTCGCAAAAGCCGGCGGATCCAGCACGATGGTATCGAAGCGCTCGCCTGTATCGCTCCAGTCGCGCAACAGGTCAAAGGCGTTGGCTTCCAGCCATTCGACACCGCCGCCCTGTTCGAGGAATTGATTTTGATTTTCCATAAGATTTTGCTCTGCGACTTCGAGAGCCGCGCGGGAGGCATCCACGCCGATCACTTGCGGGCACACGCGCGCCAGATGCAGCGCAAATCCTCCCTGGTATGTGCAGATATCCAATGCGCGCCCATGCGCGTAGCGAGCGGCTGCAGTGTAGTTTTCCCGTTGATCCAGAAATGCGCCGGTTTTCTGTCCGGCATCCGCATCGTAAAAGAAACGGAGTCCATTCAATTGAAAAAAAGTATGGAGCAGCGGTTGCTTCGGCGTACGCACATAGAGAGGCTCGCTGGGCGATGCCGCCAATTGTTCCAGCTCGCGGATGCGGGGATCCGGCCGCTCCACAATACAGGCCGGATCCAACTCCTCACGAACCGTCGCTACCACCATCGCACGGATATCGTCGGCGTGGGTCGCCTGCGTCAGCAATTGCAGAAGAACCAGTTCTCCATAGCGATCGAGAATGATGCCGGGTAGCTCGTCTGCTTCGCTGAAAACCAGACGGCAGGCATCCGTCCCGGGTGCTGCGGCAAGCAATTGCTTTCGCATCTGGATGGCATGGTGCAGACGATCACGCAGCAATTGCAGCAATGCATCGCGTCCATCGAGTGGATCTGTTGTAACCAGCCGCAAGGCAATCAGCGACGCAGAACTGTAGAACGCAGTTCCCAGCAGTGAGCCGCGGCTGTCCTGCACCGCGACAAGAGAACCAGGAGCCAGATCGGCAGCGTCCGGCGCTGGCGTGAGCGCTTCGATGTCGGATCGATACACCCAGACATGCCCGGCGCGAAGCCGGTCGGCGGCCCGTCGCGAAATGATGGCGGCTGGGCCATTTACTGATGCGATCCGCACGGTCGCAGGCGGTAGCGTGGAGTCCGGTTTCTGTTTCTGACTTCGTCGCTTTGTTGGGATGGTTTGTTTCATGCAACCTCACAGCAATCTTACGTGCATGCGGTTGTCATCGCATCCAACGCCATCAGGTCCGGTACATTCATAGGCACAGCCTATAATCAATTATGGCCACGGTGCGCCCTGCTCCCGCGTCGCCCGACGCGGAACAAAATCTGCTGGCAGAGAAGTTCCAGACTCTGCTCGCCACCGTGCGCGCCAATCGTCCAACAGACGACCTTTCTTTGATTGAGCAAGCCTATCAATTTTCCCTGAAGCAGCATCAGGGCCAACTACGCGCCTCTGGAGAGCCGTATGTGCTGCATCCGCTGGAAGTCGCACAGGTGCTGGCAGAGATTCGCATGGACGCGACCGCCATCGCCGCGGGCTTATTGCATGACGCTGTCGAGGATACGCCGGTCACCTCGCAAGAGATTGCCACCATGTTTGGTGACCAGGTGGCGCACATCGTCAACGGTGTCACCAAGATCGACAAAATTCAATTTGCCAACCGTGAAGACCGCCAGGCGGAAAATGTCCGCAAGATGTTGCTGGCGATGGTTACGGATGTGCGCGTCGTACTCATCAAACTGGCAGACCGGCTGCACAACATGCGCACACTGGAACATTTACCTCCAGACCGCCAACAGGCCATCGCACGCGAGACGCTGGAAATTTATGCTCCGCTCGCGCATCGTCTGGGCATGGGCAAGGTGCGTGGAGAACTTGAAGATCTCTCCTTCCGCTATGTCGATCCATTTGCATATGAACAGGTCCGCTCCGCAGTTGAGGAGCGTCGGCAGGAGGGTGAGCAGTTTCTGCGTGGAATTGAAGCTCTGCTGCAGGAGCGGCTGCGGGAACACAACATCAACGCCCGTGTGGAGTGGCGCATCAAGCGGTTGTACTCCATTTATCTCAAGTTGCAACATCAGCGCATTACTGTGGATCAGGTCTATGATCTATTGGCCGTGCGTGTCATCACCGACAGCGTGCAGGATTGCTACGCTGTCTTCGGCCTGATTCATAGCATCTGGCGGCCTGTACCGGGCCGCATTAAAGACTTCATTGCCATGCCGCGGCCCAATCTCTATCAGTCGCTGCATACGACAGTGATGGCCGAAGGCGGCCACCAGTTTGAGGTCCAGATTCGTACCGACGAGATGCATCGCACGGCCGAGGAAGGCATCGCCGCGCATTGGAAATACAAGGCGGGTGGATCGCCGGTAAGCGCCAAAGATGAGCAGCGTCTGGCCTGGGTGCGCCAGATCGTCGAATGGCAGCGGGAAATGACCGATCCCAACGAGTTTCTCTCAACGCTCAAGATCGATCTGTATCCGGAAGAGGTGTACACTTTCACGCCCAAGGGCAAAGTGGTTGTTCTGCCCAAGGATGCCAGCCCCATCGACTTCGCCTATGCCATCCACACAGAAGTTGGCAATACTTGCATTGGCGCAAAGGTCAATGGTCGCATGGTGCAGTTGAAGTCGCGGCTGCGCAATGGCGACATTGTCGAGGTCACCACGCAGAATGGGCACACGCCCAGCCGTGACTGGTTGAATTTTGCAAAGAGTTCGCGCGCGCGCAATAAGATCAAGCACTGGCTGAATGAGCATCAACGCGAACGCGCCATTGAGATTGGCCGCAAGTTGCTGGAGCGGGAAGCGCGCAAATACAAGGTCTCTCTGACGCACATCGCGGAAGCCGAGTATGTGAAGATTGCCAACGAACATGGCCTTGGCAATGCGCTGGATCTGATGGCAGGGATCGGCTTCGGAAAATATTCAGCGCGTCAGGTACTGAATAAGTTGGCACCGGGGGCAACCGCTCCGGCTGCTACGTCCGAAACCACCGTTTCCTCCATGTCGGACGCTGTCAAACGCGTCTTCTTTGGTAAGGGATCCGATTCTTTAACAGTAGAAGGCCACGATGAACTGCTTGTCTATCGTGCGCGATGTTGTAACCCCATTCGTGGTGAGGAGATTGTAGGCTACGTCACACGCGGCAAGGGTGTCGCGGTCCACGCGCGCAATTGTCCGAATGTTCAGAACCTGCTGTACGAGGCCGATCGCCGCATTGCGGTTGAGTGGGCGCGCATGCCGGACGAAGACGCCGATGGCCATCGTGGAACCTACGCCGTCAAGCTGACTGTCTTTTGCGACGACCGCGCCGGCATGCTGAAAGAGATGACTGCCGTCATCTCCGACGACGGTACGAATATCCGTGGTGTCGATACCAAGGCCGGCACAGGCGCGGAGGCGATTGTCGAATTTATCGTGGATGCGTACGATGTGCGCCATCTGAACCGGCTGGTCAATGGATTGCGCCGCTTGCCCGGCGTGCGCGAGGTGCAGCGTCAGCAAAAATTGTAGTTAATATCCGAGATGCATATGCGTGCCATTATCATCATTCTCGTTTTCGCTGCGTTGCCGTTGATTTATCTTGCGCTTTATGTTCCCCGCCGCCTCAAATTTCGATTGACGCCGCAAACATTGGTTGTTCGGGGAGATGTACTTTATGGGCGAACCATCTTGCGAGAGGAACTCGACGCAGATCATGCGGAAATCATCTCGTCGATGGAGACAGGCCCTTATCGACTTACACTTCGCTTGAATGGCGTTGGGTTGCCGAATTACCGCTCAGGGTGGTTTTCAACCGCCGATAAGGGAAAGGCTCTCGTATTTGCTCGGCCAGAATGCAGCGCAGTCGCAATTCCAACCCAAAATAATTACACCTTGATCCTTTGCCCCCAGGACCCGCAGCAATTTCTTGCAACACTTCGCACGCCCGGTTCGCAGGGCGATTATCATCTGGCGCGTTGACATCACGGAAGTCTCAAGAACTTAATTGATCTTCACATTGCTGCCAGCCTGACCTGCCACGGTACCTTCTCCTGTCTGTGTGGTGACGTTCGTCAGATGGCAACTGCTGGTGGTTTGCTTGAATTGAAAGTACGGATGTAGAAAAAGCGCAGCGCGTGCATCGCCCTTGCCTTCTGCCAGGTCCGGAATCCAGACGCCGTCGGATCGCCGCACCTGATGAATGTGAATCCAGAATCCCTTATGTATGTTGGCCAGCAGGCCACCGCCAATCTTTACGTCGTGATCCAGATGCGCATTCAGGTCGACCAACTCTCCAGTCGTCTCGTCGATCTGGATGATACCGGTCATATTGTGGACAAAGGTTTCCTGCACATTCTTCGGGTGGAAACTGGGATCGCCGCTCAGGTCATAGATCAGCGTGCTGCGGCCGTTGACGATCTGCCGATGTCCATTGGTATAGCGCAAAGCGTGCAATACAAGATCAAGTTGCTTTTCGTCATCGGCCTGTTCTTTTGCCAGGTGTTTCTCGTCGGAGTCCTTTTCAATCTCTTTCTTCACGCGGTCCGCCTCCTTGGTTTGCTGTCCCGCGTCTAGGATCTTTCCGTTTTTTGAGATCAGTTCATCAATCTCGCGGCCATTCACATAGAACATGTCGTAGTCCTTGATCTCCCCCTTTTTCACCCTGCCATTTTTATCTGTGGAGTCTTCCTCGCGCGCAATCCGGCAAATATAACGTTCCTGCTCTGCTTCGGTTTTTTTCAGATTGTCTAGCACGCGTTGCTTGACGACGGCTGCATCCGGCAGTGGTGCATGGTTGTTTGGGTCGTCGGCCTGTACGAAAGAGGCAGATTGTTCTGAGGCCTTTCGAGTAGAGGCCGCAGGGGCAGGCCGTTGCGTTTGCGCCAAGAGCGGCAATGACAAAACAAACGTAGCTGCAGTGGCTGTGTGTAGCGGCGAAAATCGTGGCATGGTGAAGATCTCAGCTCTTTCGTTCTTCCGGTCTTTATGATTGGACGTATAGGGATCAGGCTTGTTACGCAACAGACATGCGCGCTTTTGGATACACTGCAGTCCATTGCCACTGTGTATTTAAGGATGCAGCTAGAATGGATTGGGATAGGAAAAAAATGAAGATAGCAGTGCAAACCTCCGATGCTCCTGCCGCGCTAGGGCCATATACTCAGGCCATTCGCACCGGCGATTTGATCTTTACCTCCGGCCAGATCGCGCTGGATCCGGCTTCAGGCCAGATCGTTCCCGGAGGAATCCGCGAGCAGACCGTGCGCGTGTTGGAAAACTTGAAAGCTGTCCTGACAGCTGCCGATAGCGATCTGACACACGTTGTAAAAACGACTGTCTTTCTGAAAAACATGCAGGACTTCGCCGCGATGAACGAAATCTATGGTCGGTATTTTGCTTCCGAAGGCGTCGTGCCGCCCGCTCGCTCCACAGTGGAGGTAGCTCGTTTACCCAAAGAAGCGCTGGTGGAAATCGAAGTGATCGCGCGGTAAATCACTCTATGCGGTAGGCACAAAAAACCGGAAGGTCGTTCCGGGACGAACATGCCAGTCTAATAGCGTGGGTTATAAAGGATCGCGATGACGATCTCTTTGTGGCGAATCTATGAGCCACAAAAGATTTTGCCAGAAAGAAAAACGGCGGAGGCCGAAGCCCCCGCCGCTCAAAATCTTGATTAGCGTTTGAATTTAGACCGGTTGTACGTCGGCAGCCTGCCAGCCTTTGGGGCCTTTGACCACGTTGAACTGAACTGCCTGGCCTTCTTGCAAGCTCTTGAAACCATTTGAGTTGATTGCAGAGTAGTGCACGAAGACGTCTTCGCCATTTTGACGCGAGATAAAGCCGAAGCCCTTCGCGTCGTTGAACCACTTAACAGTACCTTGTTCCATTGTTGCTATTTCCTAATTGTTGAATTGCGCTGGAGTGAATCGGAGCCACTGCTGGCAGAAACTTGCGGTTTGGGCTAGACCTGCTCTCGCCCGGTTCGGTTCTAACGCTAGCTAGAGCATAGCAGACCTGTGGATAAATAGCCGATTATTTTTTAGTTTTCCGACTGCACATATGCGCAGCCATCCCAAACGGAAATCCAAGGATATCCCGCCTGTAACTCTTTATCTAATATAGACTTCAACGGAATCCACCGTTCAGCTTATGCTGGATGTGTCTGCCATGTTAGAGAAAAGCTCACTCAATTCACTGCGGGAGGCGCTCGAAACCCTGGATGAAGGTTTCTGCGCTCTGCCAGCTTTTACGCCTGACGAGCCTCCATCGGCAGCCATGAAGGCTGTTTTGCAGGAGACTGCGATACGGCTGCAGGACAATTACCCGTACTTCCACCCGCTCTACGCCGGGCAGATGTTGAAGCCACCTCACCCCATCGCTCGCGCGGCATATGCGCTGGCCATGTGGATCAATCCCAATAACCACGCGCTCGATGGCGGCCGCGCCAGTTCCCGCATGGAGATAGAGGCGGTCGCAGCCCTGGCGGAGATGTTTGGCTGGAAGGAACATCTCGGCCATCTGACCACTTCCGGCACGTTAGCCAATCTGGAGGCTCTTTGGGTAGCGGGGCAATCTGTACCCGGCAAGACGATCGTCGCGTCCTCGCAAGCGCATTACACGCATCATCGCATCAGCGGAGTGCTGCAATTGCCCTTTGAGAGCATCGCCGTAGACACGCGTGGCCGCATGTCGATTCCAGCCCTGGAACAGCGATTGCAGGCGGGAGATATCGGCACCGTGGTAGCAACCGCTGGCACCACGGCGGCTGGCGCACTCGATCCACTGCCGGAGATTCTGCGCCTTCGCGAACGCTATGGGTTTCGCATCCACGTCGATGCCGCATATGGAGGATACTTCCGTCTGGCATCCAACCTTTCCCCTTATGGTCGCGCGGTCTTTGCAGCGATATCCCATGCCAATTCCATCGCGCTCGACCCTCACAAGCATGGCCTGCAACCGTACGGCTGCGGCTGCGTGCTGTTCCGCGATCCTAACGTCGGCAAATTCTACAAGCACGATTCGCCCTACACCTACTTCACTTCGAGCGAACTGCATCTGGGCGAGATCAGCCTGGAATGTTCCCGCGCTGGAGCAGCAGCAGTCGCACTGTGGGCCACGCAGCGGCTGCTGCCTCTGACGCAGGGCGGCGAGTTCGCGCAGATGCTGGAATCCTGCCGTAATGCAGCGCTCAAGACATTTCAACGCCTGCAGGCATCGAAACATTTCGTGGTGACATTTGAACCGGAATTGGACATTCTGATCTGGGCTTTGCGTGGCTCGATGGTTGCTGTGAGCGCGCAATGTGCGTCTGCGATTTTTGACGCTGCCGCGCGTCAGCATCTTCATCTTGCGCTGGTGCAGATGCCGACGGCATGTTTTCCAGCGGGTACATGGCTGGACCAGGATCGCTCTCCCACGATAACTTGCCTGCGCTCCGTCATGATGAAGCCGGAACATGACTCCTGGCATGACGCCATCTGGCAACGGTTGATGGCAGCGACGGAAGAAGTGATGGCATGACAGAATCACTCACGCGGGTTGTTCTGGAAAATGAATCTGTCCGTGCCGTCATTCTGCCGGAGCTGGGTGGAAAGATTGCTTCGATTCTTATTAAGCGCACTGGACTGGAATTGCTGCAGCAGCCGTTGCACCCTTATGGGAAACGAGCTTGGGCACAGGATTTCGCCGCTTCCGACGCCAGCGGCTGGGACGAATGTTTGCCCACAGTATCGGCGTGCGAAGTTTCCGTGGGCTCCGAACCGAAGCAGCTTCCCGACCACGGAGATGTTTGGCTCCTGCCCGCCAACTGCTCCGCAGATGCAACGGAAATCAATCTGGAAACCACACTGGTTTCCATGCCACTACATCTGCATCGACAGATAATCTTGGCTGGCAGCAGCCTGCACATTCGCTATGAACTCAGGAACGATGCGCCGTTCGCTGTTCCCTATCTCTGGTCTGCGCATCCGCTCTTCACTGTCGAAGCCGGAGATCGCATCGTATTGCCGGGCGACGTGCGTACGCTTCGCGTGGAGGGATCTGCGGAGCATCGTCTGGGCAAGCACAACGATCTATGCTCATGGCCCATCGCGCAGGATCGAGATGGCCGCAACGCGGACTTGCGAATCGTACAGGGAACAGAGACAGCAATTGCAGAGAAGCTTTTTACAGGGCCGCTTCCACATGGCTGGTGCGGACTCTATCGCACGCAACAGCAAGCAGGCGTACTCCTAAGCTTTGCGCCAGAGCGTGTACCCTTTCTAGGTCTGTGGTTGTGCTATGGAGGATGGCCTTCCAACAGCGCGCAGAAGCAACACGCCGTGGCATTGGAACCATGCATGGTTCCCGTGGATTCCTTGGCGGAAGCGCTGGTAACTGGCTGCGCCAGCACGCTGGCCGCGCAGGAAGCTTTCGTCTGGCAGATGCAGCTGACAATTGCAGGCGCAGACAAAGGCTTGTCCTTTGAGGAGTTTGCAGAACTCTCTCCAACTGCGACGGTATCGGCAGAGTAAACCCGTTGGAAAACCACCTCTGCCACCCTGATAAGATGCGGTTACTGCTCGTTTGTAATGAAGGATGTTGATTGGCCGGGAAGATGCACGGCATTTCATGTATGACCATGCTATTCATCGATATACTGCAGAACGCACGATTGCACGGTAGAGTTTGCGGCACAGATGGACGGTCGATCCAATTCGAGCAGATCGCAAATTTTTTGGAGATGATGGATTCATGGCTGACATCAAGGAACCCGTAAGGGATTCCATAGGTATGGGTGCAACCGATTTCACCCTGCCTTCGATCGCCTATTTTTCGATGGAGATTGCCGTCGATCCGGCGATGCCAACCTACAGCGGCGGCCTGGGCATGCTGGCCGGTGACACACTTCGTGCAGCTGCGGACATGGGCGCGCCCATGGTTGCCGTTACACTGTTGCATCGCAAGGGCTACTTTCGCCAGCATCTGAGTGCGGATGGTGTGCAGACAGAAGAGGACGAGCCGTGGAATCCGGAATCCATTCTGGAACGACTGGAGCCGGTTGTAGCCATCACCGTTCAGAATCGTCCGGTGCTGGTGCGTGCCTGGCGCCACGTGATTCGCGGTGTGGATGGATACGGCGTTCCAGTGATTTTTCTGGATACCGATGTGGACCCAAACGATTCGTGGGACCGCCAACTGACAGATCACCTGTATGGAGGCGACACGTACTATCGCTTGTGTCAGGAAGCCGTGCTCGGTATCGGTGGAATACGCATGTTGACCGCGTTGGGTTATCAATTTGCCGTGCACCACATGAACGAGGGGCATGCCGCATTGTTGACCATGGGCCTGCTGGAAGACCTGACCAATGGACGCGAGCTTTCCTCTGCAACAGAAGAAGACATCAACTCCGTACGCCAGCGGTGTGTGTTTACGACGCACACGCCTGTGCCGGCCGGTCACGATCGTTTTTCGATCGAGCAGACGCAACAGGTGCTGGGTTATGAGATGACTGAAGCACTGCAGAAGTTCGGCTGTTGTCCCGAAGGTATGTTGAACATGACCTACGTCGCGCTGCGTTTTTCGCGCTACGTGAACGGGGTTGCCATGCAGCATGGGAAGGTGTCGCAGAAGATGTTTCCGGATTATTCCGTAAACGCCATCACCAACGGTGTGCATGCGGCCACCTGGATTGCGGAGCCTGTGCAGAAACTTCTGGATGAAAAAATTCCGGCGTGGCGGCACGACAATCTATATTTACGTTTTGCCATCGGCATCGATGCCCGGGACATCGAACAGCGTCATCGCGAATCCAAACGAACATTGCTGGCTGCCGTCCAGCAGCAGACTGGCGTTGCATTGGAAGAGCATCGGTTTACCGTCGGTTTTGCGCGCCGTGCCGCATCATATAAGCGCGCCGAACTTCTCTTCTGGGACGCAAAACGGCTGGTGCGCATTGCCGAAGAATCCGGCGGTTTGCAGATTCTTTATGGCGGCAAGGCCCATCCACACGATGAACCGGGAAAGGCCATCATTCATAGAGTTTTTGAAGCGGCAGGCCGGTTGCACTCCGATGCGTTGAAGATTGTTTATCTCGAAAATTACGAGTGGGAACTGGGTCGTCTGTTGACCAACGGCGTCGATCTCTGGCTGAACACGCCACGCCGTCCCTACGAGGCCTCGGGCACCAGCGGCATGAAGGCCGCCATGAATGGTGTTCCCAGTCTGAGCACTCTGGACGGTTGGTGGATTGAAGGTTGTATTGAAGGCGCAACGGGATGGGCCATCGCGGAGTCGGATGAGGAAGAGCTCGAAGCCGAGTCGCTCTACGAAAAGCTGGAGGCCGAGATTTTGCCACTCTTCTATAACTACCCGGACAAGTGGAATGAGATCATGCGCATCACGTTAGCGATCAACGGTTCTTTTTTCAATACGCAACGCATGCTCAGCCAGTATCTGAGGAATGCATACTTTCCCGGCAACGCGTCCGGACAGCGAGTCGATCAGCCGGAAATGGTGCTGGTAAGGTAAGGAATTTTCAAACAGGAAAGCTGGGCAGCGCAGACGAACGTCGCGCTGCCTTTTCATTGCGGACCGCAGGGGAATACGGCTCGGCGCCGAGGATGCGATTGTTCAATCGCCGGTTACAGGAGCGTGGGGCCGGTTCACTACAGGATGTTTGCCGCGCAAGCGCGCAATGCGACTCAATAGCTTATCCCAAAATAGGTACACAACAGGTGTCGTGAAGAGGGTGAGCGCCTGGGAGACTATCAGGCCGCCGACGATGGCGATGCCTAGGGGGCGGCGCAACTCGGAACCTGTGCCATGGCCTAGGGCCAGCGGCAATGCGCCGAACAAGGCAGCAAGCGTGGTCATCATAATCGGGCGAAAGCGCAGGATGCATGCCTGATAAATTGCTTCATCCGGCGTCATATTTTTGTTGCGCTCGGCATCGAGCGCAAAATCGATCATCAAAATGGCGTTCTTTTTCACAATGCCAATCAGCAAAATGATGCCGATCATTGCGATGACGCTGAACTCAATATGGAAAAGCAAAAGCGCAACAATGGCGCCAATCCCTGCCGATGGCAGCGTCGTAAGAATCGTGATGGGATGGATATAGCTTTCGTACAAAATACCCAGCACAATATAAACGGCCAGCAGCGCAGCCAGGATCAGGTAAGGCTCACTGGCCAGCGATGTCTGAAATGCCTGCGCCGTTCCCTGAAATCCGGCGTGGATGCTGGACGGTATGTGCATGTCCAACTCCGTGCGGGTGATGGCATCGACGGCCTGACCGAGCGCCACGTTAGGTGCCAGGTTGAATGTGATTGTGATGGCCGGAAATTGGCCTTGATGGTTCACCTGCAATGAGGTGCGTTCCGGCTCAAAGCGAGCCACTGCGCTCAATGGCACTTCCGTCCCGTTCGAAGACTTCAAATAAATGTTATTTAGAGAATCAGGGTCGCGTTGGTACTGCGGGGCCACCTCCATCACAACGTGATACTGGTTCAGCGGAGTATAGATGGTGGAAACCTGTCGCTGGCCAAAGGCGTCATAGAGAGTATTGTCGATGACCTCCGTCGAAATTCCCAAACGCGAAGCAGCGTCGCGATCGATGACCAGTTGCGTTTCCAGGCCCTGATTTTGCTGATCGCTGGAGACATCGCGCAATTCCGGCATTTTGGAAAAACGCTCCACCAGTTTGGGAGCCCATTCCTTCAACTCACTCAGGTTCTGGTCTTCTAATGTGTATTGATACTGCGCGCTGCTCACACGGCCGCCGACACTGACATCCTGCGCGGCCTGCATGTAAAGGCTGGCGCCGGGAATATGCGATAGTTTTCCGCGCAACCGGTTAATGATCTGGTCTGCGCTGGCCTTGCGTTCTCCCATTTGTTTCAAGGTCACAAACATGCGCCCGGTGTTCATCGTGTTGCCATTGCCGCCAATGAAGCTGATGACGCTGTAGACTGCCGGATCGTTCATCACGATAGAGGTAAATTGCCGCTGCTTGATCCGCATGGCGTCGAAGGAAACGTCCTGGTCGGCAACGATGGAGCCTCCAATGCGACCCGTATCCTGCTGCGGAAAAAATCCTTTGGGAATCAGGATGAATAAATAGACATTCACCACAAACGTCAGCACGGTGACCACCAGCATAAAAGTCTGGTGATCCAGCACCCAGTGCAACCCTCGACGATAAACAGCAAGCGATTGGTCGAAGATCCATTCGCAAACGCGATAAAGACGTCCGTGTTCTCTCTGATGCTGATCGCGAAGAAAATATGCGCTCATCATCGGCGTCGTTGTCAGCGAGACAACGAGGGAAACACAGATCGTCGTGCTCAGCGTAACTGCAAATTCGCGAAAGAGCCGGCCAACAATGCCGCCCATCAACAGAATGGGAATGAATACCGCGATCAGAGACGCACTCATCGACAGCACCGTGAATCCAATTTCCTTGGACCCACGCATGGCGGCATCGAACGCGCCATAGCCTTCCTCGCGGTAGCGCGAGATGTTCTCGATGACCACGATCGCATCGTCCACCACAAAGCCCGTGGAGATAGTCAGCGCCATCAGCGACAGATTATCCAGCGTGTAGCCGAACAGGTACATCAGCCCAAAGGTACCCAGCAGCGACAGTGGTACGGAAATGCTCGGAATGAGCGTTGCCATGGGGTCGCGCAGAAAGAAGAACACAACCAGGATCACAAGAATGACGGAAATCAGGAGGGTCAACTCAACGTCATTCACCGCAGCGCGGATGGTGAGCGTACGGTCCATCACTGTATTGATTTTGATGCTGGCAGGCAGAGAGGCCGCCAATTGCGGCATCGCAGCCTTGACAGCATCCACTGTGCGAATGATGTTCGCGTCGGGCGCCTTGAAAATAATCACCAGAATGGCCGGCTTGCCGTTCGCCAGGCCCGACGTGTGGATATCTTCGACGGAATCGACGACCTGGCCAATATCCTCAAGACGCACCGGCTTGCCATTCTGATACGTGGCGATGAGTGGTTTGTAAGCCGCAGCGCCAAAGAGCTGATCCGTATCCGCGATCGTCATCTGCTCCGTTGCGTTCCTCAACGATCCCTTGGCCATGTTGACGTTGATCGTACCCAGCGCAGTTCGCAACGCCTCCAGGCCCAATCCATAGGAGCTGAGTAATCTTGGATTCGCTTCAATGCGCACTGCGGGATTGGAGCTGCCACCCACGTACACTTCTCCAACGCCATTGATCTGGGAGAGTTTCTGCGCAAGGATTGAGTTCGCGTAGTCGTAGATGCGAGGCTTGGTCAATACATCAGATGTCAATGCAAGAATAAAAATCGGTGCGTCCGAAGGATTGTATTTACGGTATGTCGGGTTGCTGGGCAGGTTGGTTGGCAACTGGCCGCGGGCAGCGTTGATGGCGGCCTGCACGTCACGCGCCGCAGCATCGATATTGCGATCCAGAGAAAACTGCAGGGTGATGGATGTTCCGCCGAGCGTACTCGTGGACGTCATTTCGGTAACACCGGCGATGCGGCCAAACTCCCGCTCCAGAGGCGTTGCCACGGCGGAAGCCATCACCTCAGGACTGGCACCGGGCAGCGATGCAGATACGCCAATGGTGGGAAACTCCACCTCAGGCATGGGTGCAACAGGCAGCAGATTGTAAGCCAGAATGCCGGAAAGCATTATGGCGATCGTGAGCAACGATGTGCCCACTGGTCTGCGGATAAATGGTGCGGACATGTGCATGGTTTTAATCCGCCGAAACGGGTAGGCCACGCAACCCGTATTCGGGCTGGCGTCTGCGGAAACGCTGCGCCAGATTGTCGAAGAACAGGTAAACGACCGGGGTTGTGTACAGAGTCAGAACTTGAGAAAAAATGAGTCCGCCAACGATGCTGATGCCGAGCGGCCTGCGTAACTCCGCGCCCGTACCACTGCCAAGCGCAAGCGGCAGTCCACCGAGCAATGCCGCCATGGTTGTCATCATAATGGGCCGAAAACGCAGCAGACAGGCCTGGTAAATGGATTCTTCCGGCGACTTGCCCTCGTTGCGCTCGGCATCGAGAGCAAAGTCGATCATCATGATGGCATTCTTTTTCACGATGCCAATCAAGAGAATGATGCCGATCAGGCCGACGATATCCAGGTCCATATGAAAGAGTTCGAGTGCCAGCAATGCGCCCACACCGGCGGAAGGCAGCGTAGACAGAATCGTGAGGGGATGAATATAGCTTTCATAGAGCACACCCAGGACGATGTACACCGTGATAATGGCCGCCAGAATCAGCAACGGTTCATTCGCCAGCGACGCAAGAAAGGCTGCTGCGGTCCCTTGGAAGCTGGCGTTGATCGACTCCGGCATGTGCAAATCTTGTTTCACTCGATTGATGGCATCGACCGCTGTCCCCAGCGACACGCCGGGCGCCAGATTGAACGAGAGCGTGACAGCGGCAAATTGACCCTGGTGATTGACGGTCAGCGCGGTGCGTTGCTGTTCATAGTGAGTGAATGCGCTGAGCGGCACCTGCTGCCCGGTAGCCGACTTCACATAGATACTCGTAAGGTCCGTCGGGTTCTTCGCGTATTGTGGCGCTACATCGAGCACCACATGGTACTGATTGAGCTGCGTAAAAATGGTCGAAACCAGCCGCTGTCCAAAGGCATCGTAGAGCGTATTGTCGATGTCGGAAGGGGAGATACCCAGCCGCGATGCCGTATCGCGATCGATCACCAGCATCGCCTGCAGACCGCTCGTCTGTTGATCGGAAGCGACGTCCCGCAATTCCGGCAATGCCTGCAATTTGGCCAATATCTGCGGGGTCCACTCCATTAGCTCCTGCTGGCTGGCATCTTCCAGTGTGTATTGGTATTGCGTGCGGCTCACACGGTCTTCCACGCTCAGGTCCTGCAACGGTTGCATGTAGAGGTGAATGCCCTGGATCTTGTCGACCTTGGGTTGCAAGCGACGGATGATTTCAAGCGCCGTCGAGGAGCGCTGATCACGCGGCTTCAGATTGATCTGTAGCCGGCCACTGTTCAGCGTCATGTTGGTGCCATCCACGCCGATAAAGGAAGCCAGCCCCGTCACGTCCGGATCTTGCAGCACAACGCGGGCCAGCTCTCTTTGTGCCGCTGACATTGCCGGGAAGGAAATCGTCTGCGGTGCCTGCGTAATGCCCAGAATCACGCCAGTGTCCTGCACCGGGAAAAATCCTTTAGGGATGAAGATGTACAACACCACGGTCAGCACAAGAGTCGCCAACGTTACCAGCAATGTTGCGGTTCGGTAGCGCAGCACCCACTGCAAGGATTTTCCATACTGGGCAATCACCCAGTTATAGAATTGCTCGCTCTTGTGGTACAGACGGCCCCGCTCGTTCTCCGGGGTATGACGCAGCAGCTTGGAACACATCATGGGCGTCAGCGTGAGAGAAATGAATGCGGAGACCAGAATGGTCACGGCCAGCGTAACGGCAAATTCACGGAACAATCGCCCCACCACATCGCCCATAAACAGCAAAGGAATGAGCACGGCAATCAACGAAACCGTCAACGAGACGATCGTGAAACCAATTTGCTTCGATCCCTTCAGGGCAGCTTCAGTGGGCGAATCGCCTTCCTCCAGATAGCGCGAGATATTCTCAATCATCACGATGGCGTCATCGACAACAAAACCGGTCGAGATAGTCAGCGCCATCAGAGAGAGATTGTCCAGCGTGTAGCCCAACAGATACATCGCACAGAAGGTGCCGACAATCGACAGGGGGACAGCAACGCTGGGAATGACCGTTGCGGCCAGGTTTCTGAGGAACAGGAAAATGACCATGACCACCAGCGCGATGGTCAGCATCAGCTCAAACTGCACGTCTTTGACGGACGCACGAATCGTTGTCGTCCGGTCGGTAAGAATCACAAGCTTGACGGAGGTTGGCAGTGACGCCTGCAACTGCGGCAGGAGTTTGCGGATGCGATCCACCACAGTGATGATGTTGGCCCCGGGCTGGCGCTGCACGTTCAGAATCACTGCCGGCGCGTCATTCATCCAGGCAGCTTCTTCCGTGTTCTCCGCGCCATTCACGACGGTTGCCACATCGGACAAACGCACGGGCGAACCATTGCGATAGGCGATCACCACAGGGCTGTACTGCTGCGCACTCGTCAACTGGTCGTTGTCATTGATGGTGAAGGACTGGCGGCGGCCATTCAGATTGCCCTTCGCTTGATTGACGTTGGTTGCCGCCAGCGCGGTGCGCACGTCCTCCAGGCTTAGGTCATAGGAAGCCAGCGCAGTCGGATTGGCCAGCACGCGCACAGCGGGTTTTTGTCCGCCAACAATCGAAACCAATCCCACGCCAGAAAGCTGCGATATCTTTTGCGCAAGCATGGTATCGGCCAAATCTTCCACCTGGGATAAAGGCATCGTTTGCGAAGTAAGGGCAAGCGTAAGAATTGGAAAATCCGCAGGGTTCACTTTGCTGTACACAGGAGGATTGGGCAGATCCGTAGGTAGATAGCTGGTTGCGGCGTTGATGGCCGCCTGCACCTCCTGTTCGGCTACATCAATGTCCTCATTGAGGGTGAATTGCAGCGTGATGACGGATCCGGTAAAGGAGCTGATCGAGGTCATCTGGTTCAGCCCGGGCATTTCACCAAACTGGCGTTCCAGCGGAGCGGTTACGGCGGAGGCCATGACGTCGGGACTAGCCCCGGGATAAAAAGTCGTTACCTGAATGGTTGGATAGTCGACCTGAGGCAGCGCCGAAACCGGCAACTGTGTATACGCAATGATGCCGGCCAGACAAATAGCCGCCATCATTAACGACGTGGCAACGGGCCGCTCAATAAAGATGCGGGAGGGACTCACAGGGTCATTCCCTGCGCAGGCATTTTGTATGCGGCCGCATCGTTGGCGACCGTCGCACTGATTTTGCTGCCGTCTTTCAACTTCTCTGCGCCATCGATGACCACCTGTTGTCCGGCGCTGACTCCCTTATCGACGACCAGCATCGACTTTTCGGTCAGCGCAACGTGGACTGGTTGCATCTTCACCGTCTGGTCCGGTTGCACCACAAAGACAAAGTCGCCATTGGGACCATGCTGCAGTGCAGCGGCAGGCATCACAATGGCTTTAGGCAGTTGGCGAAGCACCAATCGGACATTCACGAATTCATTGGGGAATAAGGTTTCGTCCGCATTGGCGAAGATGGCCTTGAATTCTGCCGTGCCTGTTGTCTGGTCAATCTGGTTGCTCACGGTCAACAGCTTGCCGGTGGCAAGGTGCGTGGTAAATGTCTGGTCAAACGCATCCACCGTCAGGCCCTCTTTGCTGCGCATTCTTGGCAGTACCTGGGGCAGGTCTTCTTCGGGCAGCGTGAAGTCGACAGCGATAGGACGCATCTGCGTGATAATCAACATGCCGGTCGTGGTCGTGGACTGCACGATGTTGCCGGGATCGACCAGGCGCAGACCCACCCGCCCATCGATGGGAGACTTGATGTAACAGTAGTTAAGATTTACCTGCGCTGTCTCTATCGCTGCCTTGTCTGTTTGCACCGTGCCAAGATATTGGCCATAAAGCGCCTGTTCGGCATCCAGTTGTTCTTTGGAGAACACACCTTGCTGATACAGCGATTTGTAGCGGCCCAACTCCACTTTGTAGTCGTCCAGTTGCGCCTGGTCACGTTCCAGTTGTCCTTTGGCCTGATCGAGAGCGGCTTTATAAGGTGCTGGATCAATCACGATCAACAGATCGCCCTTGCGAACATTCTGCCCTTCTTTAAAGTTGACCTGTACGATCTGGCCGCTCACGCGCGAATTGACGGTTACGGTGTAATACGCCGTAACCGTGCCCAGGCCATCCAGATACACAGGTACGTCGTGTTGTCGCACGTCAGCAACTTCCACCGGTATTTTCATGTATTCGGCAAACAGGGCGGCTTGTGCCGCAACCTGTTTGTCTTTCTCTGCGCGCGCAGTGGCAATCCGCCAAATGGCGGCAGCTATGCCAGCCACAATCAGCAGCAGAATCAGCGTGCGCAGCCAGCGGTGCCTTTTCTGGTCGGATGCATGGTTTGGATCGGGGACGGCAGGGCGTGTTAGCGGAGAGGTTTCAACAATGGGCATAGCGTTTTCTGTGATCGTCCGGGTGAATTGTTCAATGGCGCGTTCGAGGAGCGCAACCCGCAAGACGCAGCGCGCAAAGCCACGTACAAAAGACGTTTGCAACAGAGAAAAAGTTTCCTGTTGCGTGGGCTGTGATCGATAGGTAGCTGTCGCCTCTCGTTGCAGGCAACCGGTATCTAATAGGTTATTACAATATAGAAAGTCCCGTGATTGGATGCATAGCTCTAGCGTTCCATGTTGCTTCCGCACATATCCTTGGGACAATTTTGGCTAGATTCCGAGAGAGGGAATGCTCGTTGGGAAAGTCGCTTCGAGGTGCCTGCAGGTGTCCGGAAATGGACACCCATTTCTAAAAGTGGACACTAGAAAACGCTCTCCCGCCCCCTGAATGGCATGTTAGTCATTTTTATTCAGTAAGATAACCACTGGCTTCGTTTGGCAATCATCATGCAAGATTATCTGCGTGATGGATATCGCACGTCCGGACATTAAACGTCGTAAATTTCGCCTCCAGATTGCCTGGTCGGCAGCCGCTATCGTTGTGCTGGCAGCGGTCACAATTTTTGCCATGCGGTTGAAGCCTGCCGCCCCCACGGTCGACCGCAGTGCGGTATGGACGGACACGGTCCGTCGCGGCGATTTTACCCGCAATGTGCGTGGGCTAGGCACTCTGGTGCCCCGGGAGGATCGTATCCGTTCCATCCCCGCAGAAACCGAGGGCACCGTGGTGCGTATCCTCCAGTTGCCCGGCGCAACCGTCCACCCAGATACCGTCATCCTGCAACTCACCAATCCGCAGCTCGTGCAGGAAGCCCAGGATGCTGCCCTGCAGCTCAACGAAGCCGAAGCCGA
This sequence comes from Acidobacteriaceae bacterium, assembly GCA_036267255.1. Lineage (GTDB taxonomy): Bacteria > Acidobacteriota > Terriglobia > Terriglobales > Acidobacteriaceae > DATAWK01. The sequence goes on from DATAWK010000041.1 coordinate 667,620, forward strand.
TTACCACAACACGCAGGTCAGCGTAGACAGCGCCCTGATGGACCAGCGTTCGACCGCCGCCGACATCAACGCGCAATATCAACAGGCACAGTTGCAGGCCAAGACCGACAAGGCGCTCTACAAGCTGGGCGTTATCAGCGGCTTGGCCTACAGTGACTCTCAAGGCAAAGCGGACTCGTTGGTGACGCGGGACAAACTGGAAAAAGACAAAGTCTCGATCAATCAAAAAGCCATTGCCACTCAGATGACGGTCGCCAAGGCTAAGGTGGAACAGGCCCGCGCCCTCGCCGAACTTAAACAGCGCGAAGTCGATGCGCTCACCGTCCGCGCTGGCGTTGAGGGCCTGTTGGTGCCGCTGCAGGCCCCGCTGCAGGTGGGCCAACACGTTCCAGTCGGCACGGAACTGGCGCAGATCATCCAGCCCGACCAGCTCAAAGCTCAACTCAAAATCGCCGAGACCCAGGCCCGCGACATCCAGATTGGCCAGCCTGCGCAGATCGATACGCATAATGGCATCATTTCGGGCTCCGTCACACGAATCGATCCTGCGGTACAGAACGGAACGGTCACGGTTGACGTACAACTGGATGGGACTTTACCCAAAGGAGCACGGCTTGACCTGAGCGTGGATGGGACCATCGACCTGGAACATTTGACCAATGTGCTATACGTTGGGCGGCCGGCTTTTGGAAATGAGGACTCTACCATTAGCCTGTTCAAGCTGGATCCGGACGGTAAGTATGCGACGCGCGTACCAGTCAAGGTAGGTCGCGCATCGACCAATGAAATCCAGGTTCTCGATGGACTGCACGCTGGCGACACTGTCATTCTTTCCGACATGTCGCGCGAGGACAACGTAGACCGCATTCGTTTGGATTGAAAGTTCTTAACTCAAATTTAATGTAGCCCGAAAGGACGCACACATGGCGAGTACACAAGATGCATTGATTCACATTGAAGGCCTCACCAAGGTTTTCTACACCGACGAAATTGAGACGCACGCGCTGTCGGGCATTCACCTGACGGTCGCGCGCGGCGAATATCTCGCCATTTCCGGCCCTTCGGGCTGCGGCAAATCCACGCTGCTCTCGATCCTTGGCTTGCTGGACACACCCACGGGTGGCGTCTACCAGTTGAACGACCGGCCGGTCGAGAACCTGAATTTCAGCGAGCGTTCACGCATTCGCAATCAGGAGATCGGCTTCATCTTTCAGAGTTTCAACCTGATCGGCGACCTGACGGTATATGAAAACGTGGAGTTGCCGCTCACGTATCGTTCCGGCATGCCGGCCGCAGAGCGCAAGCGTCGCGTAGAGGAGTCATTGGCTCGCGTCAGCATGGCGCATCGCATGCAGCATTACCCGTCGCAGCTCTCTGGCGGTCAACAGCAGCGTGTAGCCGTGGCCCGTGCGCTGGCCGGTTCTCCTTCAATACTTCTGGCGGACGAGCCAACCGGAAACCTTGATTCGCGCAATGGCGAGGCCGTCATGCAGTTGTTGAAGGAACTGCACGCGGACGGCGCCACCATTTGTATGGTCACGCACGATCCACGCTTCTCGAAACTCGCTGACCGCGAAGTTCATTTGTTCGATGGCCAGGTGGTTTCCGAAGCAGACTTGCAAAGAAAAATGCAGGAAACATCGCTGTAGGAAATCAACTATGACTGGCCTCTTCCATGATGTCCGTTACGCAATGCGACAGTTGCGCAAATCTCCCGGATTTGCGCTGACGGCAATTTTTACGCTTGCGTTGGGCATTGGGGCGAACACGGCGATGTTCACCATGGTGAATCGCGTGCTGCTGGCGCCGCTTCGGTTTTATCAGCCGAATCGCATCGTGCAGATCAACACGCAATGGACGGATACGAAACGGGCCATTCCACGCATCACCGATGGCGATGTGGTCGATCTGCGGAAGCAAACTGGCGCATTTCAGTATTTCAGCACCTACGCTGGCGGGGAGCTTGGCGTGCAGCTTTCCGGTCGCGCCGTTTTCACTGACGGATATGCAGTAAATTCACAATTCTTTTCAGTCCTTGGGATTCAACCGGCTTACGGACGATTTTTCCAGCAACAGGATGCAGGCAATGCTGCGGTCGTCAGCTATGCTTTTGCCCGACAGAACTTTGGCGATCCAGCCAAGGCCATAGGCAAAACGCTGCGCCTTGATCAACAACTGGGCCTTGAACAACAGCCTCCCTATCAGATTGTCGGGGTCACCCCGCCGGGCCTCGAATTCCCGCGCGGAGCGGGAGTCTGGGCTGCGTTCCCAACCACGCCGGATTCCCTGAACCGAACTTCGTTCAACTATCACGCCATCGCGCGTTTGCGCCCTGGCCTCTCGCTCAGTCAGGCGCAAATGCAACTGAATGCTCTCGGCAGCCGTCTTGCCGCTGCATATTCGGACAGCAATCAAAATCGCACGTTTTTATTGCAGCCTCTCCGGAAGCAGTTAGTCTCGCCGGTGAAGCAGACGCTCTGGTTCCTGATGGCTGCCGTGGCCTTTGTGCTTCTCATTGCCTGTGTCAACGTGGCCAATCTTTTTCTAGCGCGAACCACAGAAAAGTCGCGCGAGATTGCCGCTCGCATCGCCCTGGGTGCTACACGCTGGCGCGTCATTCGCCAGTTGTTGACCGAGAGTACGCTCATCGCACTGGCTGGAGGCTTGTGCGGCATTCTGGTCGGCAAGAACATTCTGCGTATGTTTGTCTTGCTGGCTCCTGCAGAGTTCCCGCGTCTGCAGGAAATTTCTCTCGATCTGCCGGTTCTCGCCTTCACCCTGCTTGTCTCCCTGGCTGCCGCGCTGCTGTTTGGGATCGCTCCAGCATGGCAGGCATCCCACACCAGCCCAGAAGCTGTCCTGCGTCAGAACTCTCAACGCACACATGGCACGCGCGCGGCGAGCCGCCTGCGTGAAGGGCTGATCGTCACGGAAATTGCTCTTTCTCTTGTGCTGGTTCTTGGTGCGGGCTTGCTGTTGCGCAGCCTCTTGACGCTGAACAGTGTCGATCCCGGATTTCGCACGCACAACGTGCTGGTAATGGATGCCAGCACACCGGCACAAGGCCTCAAAGAATCTATCCTTGCCGCGCAACAGATGGAGTCTTTACGGGAACAACTGCTTGCGATGCCGGGAATACGGGCAGCAGCAATGGCCTTCGGACCTCCGATGGAAGCGATGGGATCGAATGGGGATTACGCTGTCAAAGGTATCAGCACGATGGACCAAGCCCAAGGCTTGCCATACGCCGACTTTACGGCCACCAGTCCGGATTATTTTTCGACTATGCATATCCCGCTGATCGAGGGACATGATTTTCACTCGGCGGATGCGTACGATGCGCCAGCGGTTGCGATCATCAGCGAATCGCTGGCGCGGCAAAGCTTTCCCGGGCAAGATCCGATCGGCCGACAGATTCAGTGCGGGCTTGATTCCCAATCGATGCGCTGGATGACGATTGTCGGCGTGGTAAAGGACGTGCGTCAGGACGCACTCGCGTCCACTCCCGGACCCATCCTTTACATGCCGCTGGCGCAGCATCCCTACCGGGCGGCGAATCTGCAGTTCATTCTCCACACGACAGGCGACCCGCTCGGCTTGCAAGACGCTGTGCAGCGCAAGGTCCATTCTGTCGATCCTGCGATTGCCGTCCGCTTCACCACAATGGGCGCTTTGGTTGCCGATACCGCCAGCGACTCACGCTTCCGCACCGCCTTACTCGACGGCTTCGCTGGCCTCGCGTTGTTGTTGGCCATCGTCGGCGTTTACGGAGTTACCTCATATACGACTGCGCAGCGGATATCGGAGATTGGAATCCGCATGACACTCGGTGCTACAAGAAAACAGATTGTCACCATGTTTCTTCGCCGCTCGCTGCAGTTAATGTTCTTTGGCATTGTCATTGGTTTGCTGCTGGGCATTTTGCTCAGTCGATTTATCTCCGTCATGTTGTATGGTGTTCGGCCGACAGACCTGCTGACCTATGGGATCGGCATTCTGGCAATGGTGATTGCTGTACTTTTTGCAGGCTATGTGCCCGCAAGGCGTGCGGCAGGCATGGATCCCATGCAGGCACTCAGAAGCGAGTAGAAGGTGAATCAGGAGAACCAGCCATGACCAATCTGCTCTACGATCTTCGCTACGCATTGCGGCAGTTACGCAAGTCACCCGGCTTTACCGTGGCTGCCGTATTGACATTGGCGTTGGGAATCGGCGGCGCTGCGGCCATGTTCAGCGTGGTTGACGCGGTGATCCTGCGGCCGCTGCCCTACAAGAACGTGGATCGCATCGTCCAGATAACAACGAAGGCCGCTGCGAACTACCTGCAGCCGGCATCCTGGCCTGAGTATCTGGACATGCGCCGCCTGAGCAGCACCTTCAGCACCTTTGCCGGAGTTAATTTTGGTCGTGGCGTTACGCTGCAGAAGGGCAAGCAGGCGATTTATCTGCCCAACATTCAGGGAACGGCCAATTTCTTCGATCTGTATGGAGTTCGGCCCCTATTGGGTCGCACCTTCCTGCCCGGTGAAGATCAAAATGGAAAAGACGATGTTGTTGTCCTGAGTTACGAGGTATGGCGGCAATATTTTGGCGGCCAGAAAAATATCCTGGGACAGACCATCCATCTGGATGGCTCGCCGTACACCATTGTTGGGGTGATGCCGGCTGGCTTCCGTGTCCGATTCGACAAGCCGAACATTGTTTACACGCCGCTGCATTTGTCTGCGGACCAGATCAAATCGCGGGGCAGCCATTGGTTGCCGACCTTTGGCCTTCTGAAGCCAGGTGTGACCATCGCCCAGGCAAACGCTGATATGAACCATGTCCTGAATGAGATGGGCAGGCAGTTCCCTGATGAAGACAAGGGCAAAACTGCAAAGGTGATTCCGATCGTAGATTGGCTGCACATAAATCAGGAAGGCAACAACGATCGTTCCCAGGTTTGGCTGTTGCTGGCCGCTGTCTTCGCTGTCCTGTTGATTGCCTGCACCAACGTCGCGGGCCTGTTGCTTGCGCGCGGCCTGCTGCGTGAACGGGAGATGGCCGTGCGCGCCGCACTGGGTGCGAACCGCAAACGTCTTGTGGGTCAGATGTTGACCGAAAGCATGGTTTTAGGGCTCGGCGGCGCCGTTGCCGGCATCGTGATGGCGATACTTCTGCTGGATGGCATGCAGCAGTTCTTAGAGAGGGCTTTTCGGCGAGGCGGCGATGTGCATCTCGATCTGCCGGTGCTGATCGTAACCTTCGTGTTGTCTCTGCTGGCCAGTACGGCTGCCGGATTGATTCCAGCCTGGCGCGCCGCGCGGATGGACCCGAACCGCGCGCTGAAAGCGGGTGGTAATGCGGGAACAACCCGTCATCAGCATCGTTTGCGCGCCGGTTTTGTGGTGGTGCAGGTGGCCTTGTCGTTGATACTGCTGGTCTGCTCCGGCCTGCTGCTGCTTGGTTTACGCAACATGCTTGAGACGAACATGGGCTTCAACCCGAAAAATCTGCTGACGCTCGAAGTGGATATCCCATCCGGTGATTACAAGGGCAGAAACTTCGTCCAGGCACTCGTGCAGCCACTCGAAGCACGCGTGCAGGCGATTCCTGGCGTGACTGCGGTTGGCAGCAACGACTTAATGCCGATCCAGGAATATGGATCGAACAGCGATATTGCCATTGTGGGCAAGCCTGTCGATCCGCTCGACAAACAACGCCTTACCGAGATGCGCTTCATCACGCCCGGCTACTTTGCCGCCATGCAGTTGCCCATCTTGAAGGGCCGCGACTTTACCGCTCAGGATGCAGCCACCACGCAGCAGGTGGCTATCGTGAACGAGACCTGGGTCAAAGAATTTCTGGACAAGAAGGAAGATCCATTGGCGCAGGCCTTTGCCGGAGATCCCGGAACACCGAATACCGCTATCGTCGGTGTCGTACGCAGTGGTCGCCAGAACATCTCACAGCTGCCACTGGCGGAAGCGGACTTCCCCATGACGCAGATGCCGGAGTCCTGGCAGGCCTTCGTGCCTAGCTTCTTTCTCTTTGTCCGCACCAGCCTTCCACCAACGAGCATCACTCCACAGCTAAGGAAAGTCCTGCACGACATTGCTCCTGACGTTGCCTTCCATACGCCGGAAACCATGGAGAATGTGCTCGATGATGCTCTGGTTACCAACCGCATGCTCAGTTGGCTATTTGGACTCTTCGCCACGATTGCCGTGTTGCTGACAGCGATTGGCATCTACGGCTTGTTGAGCCAGGAGGTTGCCAGCCGCACACGCGACATCGGTATTCGTATGGCGCTCGGTGCGACGCGCACCGGTGTGGCGCAACTGGTGCTGACGCGGGTTGGAATCCTGCTGACAGTCGGATTGACGCTGGGTCTCATTGGGGTCGTGTTGGCGCGGCAATTGTTGAGTGCAGTGCTGACCATTCAGTTTGCGAACGATGTATGGGTCATTGCTGCCATTGCACTGGCACTTGGGGGGATTGGTCTTGTATCCGCGTTGCTGCCTGTACGGCGTGCCGCCTCCATTGATCCCATGAGAGCACTGCGCGCTGAGTAACGTGGAATCACTACAAGGCGTTTGGAAGGAAACGCAAAGATGACCAAGCTGCTCTATGATCTTCGCTATGCTTTGCGTCAACTGCGCAAGGCCCCGGGCTTTTCTTTAACGGCCATCTGCACGCTGGCATTGGGCATCGGCATCAGCGCAGCCATGTTCACCGTCGTCGATGGCGTGTTGTTGCGACCTTTGCCCGTGCCGTATTCCTCGCAGATCGTCGCGGTGGGCGAGGCCAACAATAGCGGCGGCATCTCTTCTTCCGCTCTGCCCAACCTGCGTGACTGGCGCACGCAAAGCAGGCTTTTTCAGGACATCGCCTGGTTCACGGAAAACTTCTTTGACCTGAAGAAGGCGGATGGGAGCACCCAGTTTTCCATCAACGTGGAGGCCAGCTCGAACTTCTTCTCCATGCTGCAGGCGCAGCCCTTATTGGGAAGGACCTTTCTTCCGAATGAGGGCAACGGTGGCAACGCGCATGCCGCAGTTCTCAGCTACTATGTCTGGCAGAACAATTTTCATGGCGACAAAGATATCCTCGGCAAAACCATCCAGCTGGGGCAGAATTCCTACAGCGTAGTCGGCGTCATGCCGCAATATTTTTACATCGGAATACCCAACGATGGCCCGGTTGTCTGGACCATACTGGCGCATACGCCGGACATGGAGGATCGCAGCAACGGATTTCTGTTTGGGATGGGCCGCCTGCGTCCAGGCGTGACAATTGCTGCCGCCAAGGCAGAATTGACTGGCATCCAGGCCAATATTGCAAAGCAGTATGGCAGCGAGCACTTGCCCAAGGATGTAGCCATCGTGGACTACCGCGATTCGTTGGTTGGTTCTGTCCGCCGCGGAATGCTGGCCTTGCAGGGTGCGGTACTGCTGGTCTGGTTGATTGCCTGCGCCAACATCGCTGGACTTATGCTGACGCGTATGACGGCGAGGCGCCGCGAGATCGCAGTCCGTGCCGCGCTGGGTGCTCCGAGGGGGCGCATCATCCAACAATTCCTGACGGAAAGCCTGCTGCTTGGTTTATGTGGTGGGCTCGTCGGCCTGGGCGTTGCCGTTGGCTCTCTCGCTCTATTACGGCATTCTCTGGATGCCAGCTTGAATCGTTCGGGAGACATTGCGCTGAACGGCCATGTCATTCTGCTTTTGATTGTGCTTTCCATTGTTTCGGCCGTGATCTTTGGCACGGCGCCTGCGTTGGAAGCCGCGTCCGCCGATCCGCAGGCGGCCTTGCATGCAGGCTCGCGAGGCGTCGGCACAGGTAGACAACAACTGCGTTTGCGCAATGCGCTGATTATTGGAGAACTGGCGCTCTCATTGATATTGCTGGTCTCTGCCGGATTGCTGCTTCGCACGCTGTATGCGTTGCAGCAGGTGCCGCTTGGCTTCAATCCGCAGAAACTGGTGATTGCGCAATTTTTCTCGAAGGCTGGGTTCGTGCCAACGGCTCAGGATCAAAACGCGCCGGATATTCGCGAGACCATCTTCAAGCCGCTGCTGGAGCGGGTGCAGCATCTTCCCGGAGTGGAATCCGCTGCGCTGGTGACCGCTACGCCGCTGTCCACGATGGTGCAGATGAATGACACCTTCGCGGTGATAGGAAATCCATCTGCGAATGAAGCCAATCGCACCGCTCAGATTCACGCCGTTACGCCGGAGGTGTATCACACTCTGCAGATTCGTCTGCTGCAGGGACGATTGTTTGGCGAGCAGGACCACATGGGTACGCCCGCATCGGTCATAGTGAATGAAGCTTTTGCCCATCAGTATCTTGGCGCAAAGCCGATCGGGAAAAGGTTGAATCTCGATCTTGGTGCCTCTTCCAAAAGCGTGCTGAAAGATGCGACCGTCGTGGGTGTCGTGGAAAATACGCCACAGAATGCGATCGGCCGGCCAGCTGAGCCTGAGGTCGATGTTGACATGTATCAGGTACCGGTGGGCGATGATTTTTACCCAATCTTCTCTCTCGTTATGCAGCTTGTGGTGCGCACGCAGCAGAAGCCGGATGCATTCATTCCCGAAATCACCCGCATTTTGACGCAGGTGAGCACAGCCTTCGTTGTGAGCAATGTTCAGACCATGCAACAGAAGATCGAAGGTCTGCTCGGCAGCCAGACGCTGGCAGCTCGCCTGCTCTGGATCTTTGCCATCGCCGCATTGTTGATCGCTGCCGCCGGGCTCTATGGCCTGTTGAGCTACAGTGTCAGCCAGCGTACCCGCGACATTGGCGTGCAGATTGCTCTGGGTGCGCAACGTGGAGACATTCTCAAGCTGATCATGAAGCAGGCCTTTCGGCTGCTCGGCGTGGGAATTGCGCTGGGCATCTTCGGTGCATACTTTGCCACTCGTATCGTCCGCAGTTTTCTCTATGGCGTCGATCAGCATGACCTGATCACGATTGCAGGCGTCTCCATTTTGCTGGCCACAGTTGGAATCCTGGCCAGTTACATTCCCGCGCGTCGCGCTGCAAATATTGAACCGATTGAAGCGCTGCGGGCCGAATAACAGGTTTCTGAATTGAGGAATACATGATCGCAATGCATGGTATCGAACGCAGTTACAAAACCGGGGCCGGGCAGACATGGGTGCTGCGCCGGATCAACCTGGATATTAAGCCGGGCGAGTTTGTCACCATCATGGGACCGTCGGGTGCCGGGAAATCTTCACTCTTGAATGTGCTGGCGATGCTGGACGATCAGTGGAAGGGAGAATTTTACTTCCAGGAGCAGCCCGTGCACGCCATGAACCGCAAGCAGCGTGCGGAACTGGCTAAGCGCCATATCGGCATGGTCTTCCAGAGTTATCACCTGTTGGATGATTTGACCGTCGCAGAGAATATCGACCTGCCACTCTCCTACAAAGACATTCCAAGTGCGGAACGACAGGCTATGGTTGCCGACATTCTGGATCGTTTCCAGATTGTCGCCAAGAAAGACCTTTTCCCCTCGCAGCTCTCTGGCGGGCAACAGCAGTTGGTGGGCATTGCGCGCGCGGTCATTCACAATCCGCCGCTGCTGCTGGCCGATGAACCCACCGGCAATCTGCACTCTGGCCAGGCAAAGGAAATCATGGACATGTTTCGCACGCTGAACCAGCAGGGAACCACCATCGTTCAGGTAACACACTCGGACGTCAACGCGACCTACGGCACGCGCACCGTCGAATTGAGGGATGGATGGATGACGATGGACACAAAACATCCGGAGTTGGCGGCAGCGCCCGGGGGGAGTCGTTCCTGATGCAGTTTTTTAACAAAAAACGAATGGACTTTTTGCGGCAAACCGTTGCTGCGCTGATCGTATCTGTTACCGTAGCAGGCACAGTTACAGCGCAAACTGTTGCCCAGACAGCCAACGCCGGCGGCCAGGTATATCTCGGCATACCGCACTCCCATGTACCGTGGAAGGCGTACATGCCGTCTTCTGTACCGCGGCCCGATCTGGCAAATTCGTCGCGCCTGGATACTTTGATCCGCGACGGCAAACTGTATCTCTCATTGCAGGATGCCATCACGCTCGCACTGGAAAATAATCTCGATCTGGAGATTGCGCGCTATAACTTTCCCATTGCGGCGACGGACGTACAGCGCACAGAAGCTGGCGGCATTTTTCGCGGCGTCAATACCGGCGTGGTCTCGAATACTCCTGGTGGCGGCGTCGGCGGCATCGGCGCGGGTGCGAGTGGCGCTGGGGCTGGAGGCACAAGTGGTGGCGCGGGCGGTGCGGGAGCCGGCGCTTCGGGCATCGTGTCCAACACACTCGGTACGGGTACAGCTGTGCAAACCTTTGATCCGACGATCCAGGGAGTGGCCAGCGTAGAGCATCAGACATCGCCAGTGACGAACAATCAGGTGTATGGCGTTGCCGCACTCCAGGTAAACACCACCATTGGCAATGCAAGTTACCTGCAGGCATTCCCTACCGGCACCAGCATCGAATTCGATTTTCAAAATAATCGGCAGACCATCAATAGTCCTTATTACAATCTGACGCCGCAGCTTTCCTCTTCGTACAGATTTGAAATTCAGCAGCAACTTCTGGCGGGGTTTGGCTTTGGCCCAAATCTGCGCTATCTGCGTATTGCCAGGAACAACCAGAAGATTTCCGACATCGCTTTCAAAGCACAGGTTATTGCCACAGTAACGCAGATCGAGAATCTGTATTGGGATCTATTCAATGCATATCAGGATGAGCAGGTAAAAGAGCGCTCACTGCAATTTGCGCAACAGTCCTATGACAACACGCAGAAGCAATTGAACCTACAGGCCGTGCCTGAAATGGACGTGCTGAAGGCCGAAGCTGAGGTAGCGAATCGGACCCAGGACGTGACCATAGCCAAGACGACATTGCAGTTGCAGGAACTGTTGATGAAGAATGCCATCACCAAGAATCTTAATGATCCAATCCTGGTCGCGATGCCCGTGATTCCAACCGAGAAAATGAATTTTAACGACGCGGCAGGGCAGACATCCATCGCCGACATGGTGGCAACCGCGCTGACGGATAGGTCTGAGCTGGAAGAGTCTCAGATTGATCTTGTAAACCGTCAGATCAGCCGGAGATCCGCTAAAAATGCTTTATTGCCAACGGTAAACCTGGTTGCCTCCTACACGGGTTATGGTCTGGCTGGCGTTCCCAACCCGGCATACAATCTGGGTCCGAACCCTTCCAGCGTTCCCACAAGTTTTACCGGTGCGGTGCAAAATGCATTCAATTTCAGCTCGCCGGATTATTTAGCCGAATTGCAAATCAGTATTCCCATCCGTAACCGGATTGCGAAGGCAGACCAATACCGGTCGGAACTGGAGTATCGCCAGGCGCAAATCCGGCAGCAGGAGCTGCGCAATCAGATTCGGATTGAGGTACAGAATGCGGACTATACGCTGGAGCAAAGTCGGGCGCGTGTAGATTCTGCACAGAAAGCACGGGACTTGGCGCAGAAGACCTTCGGCATCATGCAGCAGGAACAGAAACTGGGAGCTGGTTCCAACACCCAGACACTCTCCGCGCAACATGACTTGGCGGTTGCTGAATCCGCGCTCGTTACTGCAATGACGGCGTACCAGAAGGCACGTGTGCAACTTGATAGCGCCATTGGAACTACGTTGGAGCGCAACCACATCTCGATAGCCGAGGCAATCAGCGGCGTGGTACATGACAACCATTGAGCTTGGTTGCCATGTACCTTTATAGAAGAGAACATGGCGCAACAGACACAATCTCCGCAGGCCTCCAGGCCGGATACACTGCATGCTTCCGTCAGCGGTGGGATTCATGCATCGCGGCCGCGCGTTCTGGCTGCAGACGACCAGGCACAGATTCGTGAGGCGTTGACGTTACTGTTGCAGCCGGAGGGATATGAGGTCGATTGCGTTGCCTCACCGCAGGCGGCGCTGAATGCCTTGGTTGCCGAACAGTACGACGTTATGCTGATGGATCTGAACTACACGCGCGACACTACGTCAGGCCGTGAAGGGATGGATCTGCTGCAGCGTGTGCTGGAAATAGACGCGCAATTGCCGGTGATTGTGATGACCGCCTGGGCCAGTGTCGATCTGGCTGTGGAAGCTATGCGCCACGGCGCGCGGGACTTCATTCAGAAGCCCTGGGAAAATAATCGTCTGCTCGCGATCGTACAGACGCAGGTGGAGCTGCGCCATGCTTTGCGCCGTGCACAGGTATTGGAGGCGGAGAATCGCCTCCTGAATGCTGTTGGCCGGCCGGAATTGATTGCTTCCGCTCCTGCCATGCGCCCGGTTCTGGATGCCATCGCACGCGTTGGGCCTTCGAATGCAAATGTATTGATTACGGGGGAGCATGGCACCGGCAAGGAGGTCGTGGCACGCACACTGCACGCATTGTCTCTGCGCGCACAAAGCTCTTTCGTCGCAGTCAATACCGGGGCGCTGTCGGAAGGGGTTTTTGAAAGCGAGCTGTTCGGCCACGTGAAAGGAGCATTCACCGATGCCCGCGCAGACCGCATTGGCCGTTTCGAACTCGCCGATGGCGGCACGCTTTTTCTGGATGAAATCGCCAATGTCCCAATGCGGCAGCAGGCGAAGCTATTGCGTGTTCTCGAATCGGGGGAAATTGAGCGGGTGGGTTCTTCGCGCACACGGCGCGTAGACGTGCGCTTGCTGTCTGCAACCAACGCAGACCTGCAGGCGGAGAGCAAGCAGGGAAATTTCCGCGAGGATCTGCTCTTTCGGTTGAATACCGTGGAGATCCATCTTCCTGCTCTGCGCGAACGGCGGGAAGACATTCCTGCGCTGGCTGCCCATTTTCTGGCGCGGCACGCTGTCCGTTACCGTAAGGAGATTGAAGGCTTTGAACCCGCAGCTCTTCAGGCGTTGTTGCAGCACACGTGGCCAGGCAATGTGCGCGAGCTGGACCACACCATGGAGCGCGCAGTGCTGATGTGCCGCGGAGAACGCATTACACAGGCGGATTTGAACTTGCAGAGCCATCGTCCCTCTGCTTCGTCGATGGAGGATCTTAGTCTCGAGGCGGTCGAGAGTATCCTGATTCGTAAAGCACTGGCCAAGCATGAACGCAACGTAAGCTTGGCCGCTGAGGCCCTCGGGTTAAGCCGCGGCGCGCTCTATCGGCGCATGGAAAAATATGGTCTTTGATGATTCGGTCAAGAATCCGCATCCATCCTTGACGCCCAATCAGACGCCAGAATCGACTACCTTTCCTGCGCTTGAAGATGACTCGGAATTTATAGCTTCTCCGCCGGCCCGGCTTCGGTTTGAGGTCCGGCTGCGCTGGCTTTTGCTCTTGCTGGCACTCCCAGGCATCGTTGCTGTTGTCATACTGCTGATGCATTTTCATCTGCCGGCATTGGTATCTGCAAGCATCCTGGGAGTTGTGCTGTTATTGCTGGCCACGGCATTTTTTGCCGTTCTGGATCGCATCGTTCGCCCGCTGCAGGTCCTGTCAAATGTTGTGGCGGCATTGCGGGAGGATGATTATTCCTTTCGCGCACGCCATGTGCGTTCAGGTGATGCGCTGGGCGATCTGGCAGATGAGATCAACCAACTGGCCGATCATTTGCAGATACGCCGCCACGCAGAGTTGGAAGCCTCGGCACTGCTGGCGCGTGTGGTGGAGACGATGGACTTGCCGGTCTTTGCCTTCGACGCCCAGTCTGTCTTACGTCTGACCAATCCTGCGGCGGCCCGCATGCTGGGCCGCACTACAGAAAAAATGCTGCACCTCTCTGCGGAACAACTGGGTTTGACGGCGCTGTTGCAGCAGCCGGAAGAAGATTTGGTCATTCTGCATCTGGCCGACCGGGAGACACGCTGGATGGTACGCCGCAGCCGATTTTATCAGAACGGCGTTCCCCATCGGTTGCTGCTGCTGTCGGATGTGAGCGGCGTGTTGCGCGGAGAGGAGCGTCGTGCCTGGCAACGGTTGATTCGCGTGCTGGCCCATGAAGTGAATAACTCTCTAACGCCCATCAAGTCGATCGCCGGAAGTTTGCGCAAGCGCACTTCGCAGGCCCTGCCAGTAGATGGCGCCATGGCAACGGACTTTGAGCGCGGTCTTTCCATTGTGGAGGAGAGGGCTGAATCGTTGAATCGCTTTCTGCAGGCCTATGGACAGTTGGCGAAGCTGCCATCTCCTATCAAGGTGCCGACACCGCTGGCTCCTCTGATCGAGCGCGTGCGTCATTTGGAATTGCGCATTCCTGTCGAGTTGATGCCTGGACCGGACGTTGCCGCGGCCGTGGATGTGGCTCAGATGGAGCAGGTCCTGATCAATTTGATTCGCAACGCGGTCGATGCAGCGACAGAGCCAACGCAACGGGCTGAACCGCCGTGGGTGGAAATATCCTGGCAGTTGGAGCCGGGCTTCGTACGCATCCGCATTAAAGACAATGGGCCCGGACTTACGAATCCGGCGAATCTATTTGTCCCTTTCTATACCACCAAAACAGGCGGCAGTGGCATCGGCCTGATTCTGGCACGGCAAATTGTCGACCTGCATGGGGGTACGTTGTCTCTGCGCAACAGAAAACACGGGAACGGATGTCACGCGGAGCTTCGTCTGCCGGTTATCTAAAATGCTATCCAGGGAGCGCTGGAATCCCCACCAGTTCCAGGGAAACGCATCGTCCCGTGTTGTAGCATCAAGGCATCTCCTTGGAATAAGGTTCTTTGGAGCGGGAGCGCCACGCATGGACGGAACGAGCAGCCAAACAGCCAGCGCAGTTCCCAATTTCTCGACTCCTGCCGGGACACAACCGGTTTTATGCGTCGATCTGGATGGAACGCTGGTAAAAACAGACACGCTTGTGGATTCGTTGTGTGCGATGGCGCATAAGCATCCGTGGAAACTGCTGCGCTCCCCATTATGGTTGATGCGGGGCAAAGCCGCTTTCAAGCTTGAAGTGGCCAAGCATGCGGAACTGGACGTTGCGCATCTCCCTTATAACCAGGCAGTCGCCGCTTTTTTGCAGGAAGAGGCAGCATCCGGACGCACCATTGTGCTGGCTACCGGGGCCGATGAGCGGGTAGCCCAGCGGGTTGCCGGTCATCTGGGGATTTTCCAGCACGTGATGGCCAGCGATGGTGTCACAAACTTGACAGGGACACGTAAGCTTCGCCTTCTGCAACAGCGTTTTGGCGAAAGAGGATTCGACTATATCGGCAATAGCACTGCAGACTTGCCTCTGCTGGCCCAGGCGGCAACGGCGATGACGGCCAATCCCACATGGTGGCTACGCTCTCGCCTTAACGCGAATCTTGCGCGGAACAAGGACGTGCAATCCGCACCGGCCTTTCAAGATCGTCGGTCCGGTTTTTCCTCCACTTTGCGGGCCTTGCGGGTTCATCAATGGGCAAAGAATGTGCTCCTTTTTCTGCCTTTGCTTTTGGCGCACAACGTTCATTGGCACGTACTGCTGGCGAGTATCGTGGCCTTCATGTGCTTTTGCTGTATGGCGTCCGGCACATACATCGTCAATGATCTTCTGGATATCGAGGCCGACCGCAAACATCCGCGCAAAAGCCGACGTCCTTTCGCCGCTGGCGATCTCTCGGCGACAACGGGAGCTGTTCTGGCAGTTGTCCTGGTAGGCGTCTCTGTATGGCTGGCCGTGTGGTTGCTCCCGATGGCATTTCTTCGCTGGCTGGTGCTGTATTGCGTCACCACGCTTTTGTATTCGCTGTATTTCAAGCGTAAGGTGCTGGTGGATGTCATACTCCTTTCCGGGTTGTACACGCTGCGAATTCTGGCTGGTGCTGCGGCTGTCACCGTAGCGGTTTCTCCCTGGCTGGCGGGATTTTCCATCTTCTTTTTCTTTAGCCTTGCGCTGGTCAAGCGTTACAGCGAGCTTGAAAACCTGCGCAATCGCGCGGCCGCTCCGGAAAACGGGCGCGGTTATATGGTGAAGGATCTGGAGCAGTTGCGCAGCTTTGGCACAGCCAGCGCCTATGCGTCCATCGTGATCTTTACGCTCTACATCAACAATCCGGATGTCGGTGTGCTGTACCACAATCCGCACCGTTTATGGCTGATGACGCCACTGCTTATCTGGTGGCTCAGCCGCATCTGGCTGCGCGCTTCCCGCGGCCAGATGGATGAAGATCCGGTGGTGTTCGCCCTTACCGACCGTTCCAGCCTGATTGCCGGCGTGGCGCTGCTGCTGGTTGCCGTATACGCATCCATATAAGCTGTAACTAACACGCTGTGCTGAAGACTCCATGCAAGCAAAACAAAAACCTCCAGCTTTTGAATCGTGGGGACGCTACCCGCAAGTGGAATGTGAGCTGCGGTCTCTGCACTGGGCCAGCGACTTTCCCCCACGCGGCGATCTGCCGCAGGCGTTGCTTCCAGTGGGCATGGGGCGCAGCTATGGCGACGTTTGTCTGCTGGAGGGTGGAACGCTCTTCAGTACAGTTGGACTCAATCGCTTGTTGTCGTTTGATGTCCAGACCGGTTTGCTGCGCTGCGAAAGCGGCGTCACACTGGCGGAGATTCTAAACTTTGCCGTGCCGCTGGGATGGTTTTTGCCTGTTACGCCCGGCACGAAATACGTGACCGTCGGCGGGGCAATTGCGAATGATATTCACGGCAAAAATCATCACGTGGCCGGAACTTTCGGTTGCCATGTTCCGCGTTTTGAGCTGGTTCGCTCCGACGGCACGCGCATGATCTGCAGCGCGGACCAGAATCCGGAATGGTTTGCGGCGACCATCGGCGGAATGGGGTTGACGGGTTTTATTCCCTGGGCGGAAGTGCAGTTAAGGCCCATCGTCAGCCGCAACATCTGCTATGAGGGAGTTTGTTTCCACGGTCTGGATGAATTTCTGGCGCTGTCGGCAGGCAGCAGCCGCGTGGAATATACCGTGGCATGGATCGATTGCGTCTCTCGCGGACGCAACTTCGCCCGCGGCATCTATATGCAGGGCGACCATTCGCAAATACCCGATCCGTTGAAGCCCACGCCCGATCCACGCCTGCTGGTACCGTTCGATCTGCCCGGTTGGGTGCTGAATCGCGCCAGCATGCGGATTTTTAATGGGGTCTATTACCACAAGCAACTGCGTCGGCACGTCAGCACACTCATGGACTACGAGCCATTTTTCTATCCATTGGATAAGGTGCTGCACTGGAACCGCATCTACGGCCAGCGCGGGTTTCTGCAATTCCAATGCGTCGTCCCCTTTGCAAATGGCCGCGACGGCATGCTGGAAATCCTCAAAGCCATCGCAGATTCTGGCCTGGGATCGTTTCTGGCCGTGTTGAAAGTGATGGGCGAGCCTGAATCGCCGGGTCTGATGTCTTTCCCAATGCCAGGGATTACGCTGGCATTGGATATCCCAATTCATCCGGGTGTCACCTTTCCGCTGTTTGACCGGCTGGCGGAAATGACACGGGAACTGGGGGGGCGTCTGTACCCGGCCAAGGATGCACGTATGACCGCAACGCAGTTTCAGACCTTCTACCCGCAATGGCAGCAGTTGGCTGCCTACCGCGATCCGGCATTTTCTTCCTCCTTTTGGGAACGGGTGACAACGCATGGCTGAACGAGCAGAAAAATCTACTTTTCCGCAATCCGTGCTGGTTCTGGGCGCTACCTCCGCAATGGCGCAGGCCTGGATGCGCCTGCTGGCGCCACACGGCACGCAATTCTATTTGGTGGCGCGCAACGCAGACCGTTTGCAGACCGTGGCAGACGACCTGCGAACCCGCGGCGCTCTCGCCGTGCACATGGAAACGCAGGATCTCGATCGCACCGAAACCCACCCGGCGATGCTCGAACGGGCGGCCCAGGCATTGGGTCGTATCGACTGTACGCTGATCGCCCATGGTGTCCTGGGAGATCAGGCGCAGGCCGAACAGGATTTTGCCGTCGCCGCGGCCATTCTGCAGACCAACTTTATCTCTGTGGTTTCTCTGGGAACTTGGCTGGCGACATATTTTGAGGCGCAACGCCACGGCACGCTTGCCGTCATTTCGTCAGTGGCCGGTGACCGCGGCCGCAAAAGCAACTACATCTACGGCAGTTCCAAGGCTGGGCTCAATGCGTTTTTAGACGGTTTGCGCAACCGTCTGGATCGCCACGGCGTGCATGTACTTACCATCCGGCCCGGTTTTGTGGCCACTCCCATGACCGCTCATCTGCCACAAGGCCCTTTGTTTGCTTCGCCAGAACGGGTCGCAAAGGACATCCAGCGGGCCATCCAGAAGCGGCGCGATATCGTCTATGTTCCCTGGTTCTGGGGCGGAATCATGTTCCTGATCCGGGCCATTCCAGAGTGGAAGTTCAAGCGTATGGACCTGTAGGCATTCCTGGTCAAGGCCACAGGAAAGCAGAGTCGGTCTATCAAAATTTACCGATACGGAACCGCAGCCGATCTTTTGCGTATACGTCCAATAGATCGCACAGAGACGGCAGAGTTGTGTCTGGCTTGCTAGGCTGTTGACAGGTATCTGAAGGTCGGATGGTTTTGTCCGGCACTGGCGGCATTTGGGAGAGATATGGAGTTTCGAGAGGCGGTCAGGATCGCGTTGCAGTCGCTTTGGGCGAATAAGCTGCGCTCCATTCTTACGTTGCTGGGCGTGGTCATCGGCGTCGCCTCGGTGATCGCTGTGGTCACGATGATCAATGGCGCGGATACCTATGTTGCCACCAAGGTCTATGGTTATGGCGCGGACGTCTTTACCGCCAGCAAGATGCCGCTGGTTATCACCAGTGGTGCGGAGTGGCTGCGCTACAGCAAGCGCAAAGACTTGAAGATGGACGACTACGAAGCGGTTGCGGCCAACTGTACCGCATGCACCGCCACCGGCGCCATGCTGGATACAACCGGCAATGTCGTGAGCGGAAACAAATCCGCCACCGGCGTGGATGTGCGTGGCTGGACCGTGGCCATGCTCCCTATGTACAACATCAACATTGCGCAGGGACGCATGTTTATGCCTTCGGAGGTGCAGCACGATGCGCGTGTTGCTGTTGTCGGCTACGACATCGTTGACAACATTCTTGGGCCGGGCGATCCCGTAGGCAAGGAAGTGCGCGTGGACGGGGAACCGTACACCATCATTGGCGTTGCCGAGCGGCAGGGAAAGACACTTGGCCAAAGTCAGGACAATTTTGTCTCCATTCCTCTCAGTACGTTCATGGCGACCTATGGGTCGGATCAGTCCATCACTATCTATGCACGCGGCAATGGCGTAGGCGCGCCTCTGGAACGCGCAGTCGATCAGGTGCGAACCATCCTGCGTGCCCGACGGCATGATGGGCTTACTGCCCCGGATAGTTTTTCGCTGGACACAAATTCCAGCTTTGTCGGGCTCTTCAAGCAATTTACTGCCAGCTTCTCGATTGTGGCCGTCGGCATTGCCGCCATTTCTTTGATCATTGGCGGCATCGTCATCATGAACATCATGTTGGTCTCCGTCAGTGAGCGTACGCGCGAAATCGGTGTACGCAAGGCCCTGGGTGCGCGACGTTCCGACCTGATGCTGCAGTTTCTGATTGAGTCCGCCACGATGGCGTTGATTGGCGGCATCATTGGCGTGATCGGCGGCATCATCGTTGCCAAGACTGTCACGCTGCTGATCGGATTTCCCACGACCATTGCTCTCTGGTCCGTGCTGGCAGGCTTATTTGTTGCAACTGCGGTGGGAATTTTCTTTGGTGTCTACCCCGCGCGCAAGGCCGCCATGCTGGACCCCATCGTAGCCCTGCGTTCGGAACTGTAAAGGAGCCATTATGCGAATGCGCGATTCCAAAGAAGCTGTTCGGATGGCGATGGAAACCCTCCGTGCGAACAAGCTTCGTTCCGGGCTGACCATTCTTGGAATTGTGATCGGTGTCACCACGGTGATAGGAATCTCTTCCTTTATCAATGGCCTGAATCGCAACGTGGACGCGATGGTGCAACAGTTTGGCACCAATGTGCTGTGGATCTTTCGCTTTCCTGTCATTGGTGTGCGGCCTACAACAGAGATGCTGGCGCGCAAGCAGTTGACCTATGAAGATGCCATGGCGATGCAGGTGTTGCCCCATGTGGTTGCCGTGTCGCCCGGCCTGCGTTACCAGGAT
Source organism: Acidobacteriaceae bacterium (assembly GCA_036267255.1). Lineage (GTDB taxonomy): Bacteria > Acidobacteriota > Terriglobia > Terriglobales > Acidobacteriaceae > DATAWK01. The sequence continues at coordinate 687,743 of DATAWK010000041.1, forward strand.
TTTCAGCTGGGTCTTGGCAATGTTGCTGTCAAATACAAGAACCGCAAAATACAGCACACCATCCTTGAGGGATCTACCTCCTCAATCCAGAAAGTGAGCGATCTGAATCTGGTTGAGGGGCGTTTCTTTACCGACTACGAGGAATTGCATCATGCAGATGTGGTGGTTTTAGGGCATGATGCCGCGGCGGAATTGTTCCAGGATGAAGACCCGATCGGAAAAGACGTCGAGATTGATGGCGATGTCTTTACTGTGATCGGTGTGATTGGTAAGCAAAAGCAGGCCTTTGGCGGCGGGAAGAATCCTCAGGATAACTCTGCATACTTTCCGCTCGGTACATTCCATAAGATCCATCCCGAGGTGTTGGACTATTGGATTTCCGTGAAGTATGACGACGCCAAGAATAGAGGTCTGGTCAGTGATGAGATTGAACAGCTATTGCGCGTCCGGCGCAAAGTGCCAGTCGAAAAGCCGGACAACTTCGATATCTTCGGCCCGGATTCCATCACGCGTCTCTGGAACCAGATCACGAGTGGGCTGTTCCTCTTCATGTTTGCAGTTTCCAGTGTGGGCTTGATCGTAGGCGGCGTCGGTGTGATGAACATTATGCTCGTCTCGGTTACCGAGCGTACCCGTGAAATCGGCGTGCGCAAAGCCATCGGCGCCACCAAGCGCAACATCATGATGCAGTTCACTCTGGAGGCGATAACGCTTTGCGCCGTTGGCGGCGTCCTCGGCATTGTCACCGGCGACATCCTCACGCTCGTGCTGCGGCTTGCTGTATCGTCCATCCAGACCGCCATGTCGACCGGCTGGGTGATTGCCGCATTTGTGATCTCCTGCATGATCGGGCTGGTCTTCGGCGTCTATCCTGCGTGGAAGGCGGCCAACCTGAACCCAATCGAAGCGCTGCGCTATGAATAGCCGGTTGAAATAAATTGCAATCAACCGCGAAAACCACAGCCGTTTCCACGTATGATGTGGGCGCATGCTTCTAGCGCATCTGGTGGCGGCTGCCACGACCATTCTTACGCTTGCCGGTCTGGGGTACTACATTTTTGCCCTATGGGCGGCACGGGCCTATAACCGTACCCGTCGCAAACCACAGCTATCCATATATCCGCCGGTCAGCCTGCTCAAACCCGTCAAAGGCATGGATCCAGGCATGTATCAGGATTTCGCCAGTCATTGCCGCCAGGACTATCCCGGCGAATACGAAATTATCTTTGGCGTGCGTCGGCTGGAAGATGAGTCTGTGCCTGTCATTCGGCGTCTACAGACGGAATTTCCCGACCGTAGGATCCATCTGGCGATATGTCCGGAAAAACTGGGCAGCAACGGCAAAGTCAGCAACCTGGTGCAGATGCTGCCGCAGGTGCGCTTTGACCACCTGATCGTCAATGACAGTGATATTCGCGTTTCACCGCGATATCTGCGCAATGTCATGGGACAATTTTCATCTCGTGAAGGCGGCCGCCCCGTCGGGATGGTCACAGCGCTCTATCGCGGGCGTTCGCATCAAACGCTGGGATCGCGACTGGAAGCACTCGGCATTGCCACGGATTTTATGGCAGGCGTCCTGATGGCGCGCTGGCTTGAAAAAGGCATTCGCTTCGGCATGGGTTCCACGCTGGCGTTCACGCGCAAGGCGCTCGATGCTATCGGCGGATTGCAGCCGCTGGTGGATTATCTGGGAGATGATTACGAACTGGGCGCACGCATTTCGAAAGCTGGATTTCGCGTCAAGCTGAGCTGCGAAGTCGTGGAAACTTCGGTGCCAGCCTATCGCTTCCACCAGTTTTTCGATCACCAATTGCGTTGGGCACGCAATCTCCGCGATGCCCGCAAAGCAGGCTACTGGGGCATGCTCGTCACGTTCGGTTTGCCCTGGGCACTCTTGAACACGCTCACCAATGGCGGCAGCCTGAGCAGCCTGGCGCTCCTCAGTTTAATGTTGCTGGCGCGGATTGCGCTGGCGCTCTCTGTGGGTGTCGGCGTGCTGGAAGACCGCCGCGTGCTTCGGGATTTGTGGTTGCTGCCGCTGCGGGATTGCGTTGCACTGGTTATCTGGGTATGGAGCTTTGCAGACGATCATGTGGAATGGCGCGGCGAACGGTTTCTGCTGAGCCGTGGCAAGTTGACGCGGCAAAGCTGAACACAGAAAAACACTGGCCGCAATACAGAAAGCAATGCGAGGCTCGTTATAGTAAGGGCAGAGCTTTGAAGGATTCCCATGCTGCACGACGAGCAGAGCGCACCTCCGAATCCAGGCGTGGCCGCAAACCCAGTGCCTGCTGCCGGGACCGTTGCGAGTAACGAACCCAGCCCTCCGCCAGCGACACTGATTTACGACGACTGGTACCCTGCGATGCGCAGCGATGCTCTGCGCGGGCGCCAGACAGCGACGACGCAGTTGCTGGGAATTCCGATGTTGCTGGGCCGTACAGCGGAGGGTAAGCTCTTCGCCATGCGCGATAGTTGCCCGCATCGCGGCATTCCGCTTTCCTATGGACGCTTCGACAGTAAGGCTGTCACCTGCAAATACCACGGTTGGCAATTCGAGCCGGTCAGTGGCCGGTGTATGGAAATTCCCTCGCTCACCCAGCACGACACGCTGGATTGCAGCCGCATTTTTGCCACGGCTTACCCCTGCGAGCTGCGAGATGGCTATGCATGGGTCTATGTTCCGACCCCAGGCTCGGGTCGTCTGTCGGTGGAGGATCGCGCCAAGCTGCCCATCGTGCCGGAGTTGCCAAAATTCGGCGCTCGCTTCCGGTCCTCGCATCTGGTTGCAGATTTGCCCTGCAACGTGGATCACGGAATCATCGGACTGATGGACCCGGCCCATGGGCCTTTTGTTCATCAGTCCTGGTGGTGGCGCACGCAGCACAGCATTCACGAGAAAGAAAAGCATTTTGAGCCGATTCCGCAGGGCTTTCGCATGTCCGCACACGCGCCCTCCGGCAACAGTGCACCTTACAAGCTGCTGGGCGTCTATGGCCAGCCCATCACCACGACTATTGATTTTGTTCTGCCGAATCGCCGGTATGAGACGATCCGTTGCGGAGACAAGTGGTTCAGCAGCCTGACCACCGTCACGCCGGTTACGGCAACGCGCAGCCGCATTGATGTCTATGCCGCGTGGAATGTCTTTTACCACGTGCCTTTTGTTACTACGGTCGCGAGATTCTTTGGCGAGCGTTTTGTGGAACAAGACCGCATGACGATGGTGCAGCAGGCGGCTGGCCTGCAATACAATCCGGCGCTCATGCTGATCGACGATGCCGATCGTCCGGCCAAGTGGTATTTTGCACTGAAACAGGCCCGGCTGAACGTTGCTGCCAGCGGTGGAAATTTCGTCCATCCACTCACTGGCCCGGTCACACTACGATGGCGGAGTTAGCAAACACGGCGTACACTCGCGAACCTAGTGTTCGCGTTTACTCTTCCACAATCAACTCATCCAGCTGAAGATCAAATTTTCTGCCCAGCTCAAGAAACTTCTCTGTCCATTCGGCATTCTGTTCTGTCCCTTCGCTCGTTGGTGCAGTCTGCAGCATCGTGTTCCAGATGTTCTGTGCCTGCCAGAAGTTCACCTCAAAAGGCAGTGCATGCAACGCCTCGGTCATCTCCAGCACAGATTCCAAAATGGGCATGTTCCCGGGATTCTGCTGCAGCTTATCCATCGCGCGCTTAATCATCCGGCTGGCGATATAGCCAAGCACAGAGCCATTCAGTGGAACCTCATCCGCCCTGGCCTGCGCAACCAAACCCAGTAGGCGCATGGCATCGAAAGGTTCCTTTTCGAGCACGCTTCGTACATCGGCATTCAATACGAATTCTGCTGCTAGCATCAGGGCCTGTGGCTTGGGCATTCCTGTCTGGCTTAAGAAGTGCATCAAGGAAATGTGATCTTCATACAGGCCGCGCAGGTGACCTTCCATTTCCGTCAGTGTGGAATCCAGAATGCCTTGCAGAATGCGCCGCTGCTCATCGCGGAACAGGGAACTGAGAGAGTAGGCCGTATCGCCAAAATAGTGATCGAAAAGACGGATCACGCCCGGCAAATCGGCATGGTCTACGGCATTGCGTGTCTGCAGGGCAAAGTTGGCGAAGGCATTTGCATCCTGTTCGTTCGTGCGGCGGACTGCAGCCGAAAGATTCTGGTCTCCCAGATGCAGCACGGCGTAATCGATGGGCTCGCATTCCTGCGTGATATGCGAACATATCTCGGCCTGCCCAATGGCGATGCGCCCCCGGCCGGAGCTGAAGACCTCGGATGTTTTGCGCTGGATGTCGTAGCAGAAAAGCTCGCCGGAATCTCCGTAGTTCTCAAAGATGGAGCTGATGGCATAGTGTGCGCCCACCTGTTCCAGATCGATCCTCTCGGTGCGGATGTAGCGTCGATAGATGGCGGCGCCGTCCTGCTGTTCCGGCACATTGCTTTTGGCTGCCTGCAGCCGGGTGAGAAACTCTGCTTCCAGGGCCACGCCCGGATCACCAAAGAGCGCCGCAGCCAGCTGCAGTACGCGTCCTGCATAGGAGATGATCTGCACGGTTTCAATGCCGGAAATGTCATCGAAGAACCAGGCGCAGCTGGTGAACATCAGCAGTGCGTGGCGTTCCATTTCCATCAATTTCAAAACACGTGTCTGTTCCTCATGCGTCAGGGAATGTGTGGCATGTTCCTCCATGAACTGCTGCACGTTTTCCGGTGCGCGATTGAGAATGACGCGAATGTATCCATCGCGTGCGGCCCACAGGTCTTTCAGTAAAGGCTTGGCTGCCTCTTCCACCAGGGGTGTGATCGCATCGCGCAGCCAGTCGAGAGATTTCCGCAGCGGTGTGCGCCACTTCTGATTCCATCCAAAGTGCCCGCTGTTGCAGCCGCAATCGGCACGCCAGCGCTCCACTCCATGCACACAACTCCAGGAAGAATCTTCGTTGATCTCTGCTTCGTGAGTAGGCGGAAATTTTTCCAGAAACTCCCCATAGTTGGTCGGCCGGGCATCGCTATTCTGCTCGATCCATTGCAGCGCATAGGAGAGAGCCATCTCTCCATGCTTGTGATGGTGGCCGTAGCTCTCTCCATCGGTGGCAATATGGACTAGTTGTGCGTGCGTGGTGTCTTTGTGAAATCCACCAAGCAGCCATTTGGCAAAGTTGATTCCGCTGTCCAGCAGACCCTCAAAAGCAACGGCGCGGGAAATCGGGCCGTTATAGAAGAAAACAGCAATGCTGCGGCCTTCGTTCAACTGGATCCGGTAAGGCTGCGTCGTATCTACACTGGCGTTGGGCATTTCAACCCATTCGGCAGGTTCCTCGTCAACCGATTTTGCGATGGGCCGCACACGCGCACATTGGTGCGGAGCGAGGATGGTAAAGCGGATGCCGTGCTGCGCCAGCAGATCGAGACTCTTCCGATCGACAGCAGTCTCAGCCAGCCACATGCCTTCCGGCTTGCGTCCAAAGCGGCTTTCAAAGTCTGCGATGCCCCAACGGATTTGCGTGACGCGGTCGCGCATATTCGCCAGCGGCATAATCACATGGTTGTACACCTGTGCCAGTGCTGAGCCGTGTCCGCCAAATCGTTTCTGGCTGGTGCGGTCGGCGTCGAGGATCATCTGCAGCGTGCGTCCGGCATTTTCCTTGAGCCAGGACAGTAGCGTAGGGCCAAAGTTAAAGCTGATGCGGGAATAGTTGTTGATGATGCGGATGATCTTATCTTCCGCATTCAGAATGCGCGAGGCCCCGTTGGGTGCGTAGCACTCCGCTGTGATGCGTTCATTCCAGTCATGGTAGGGCGCAGCGGATTCCTCTACTTCGACCGTTTCCAGCCATGCATTCTCCCGTGGTGGCTGATAAAAATGGCCGTGTACGCAGATGTAGCGTTCCGCTGATGCCATGCTGTTACTTCTTCTCCATACAATTACTTCTTCTTTTTTGTGGCTGCTTTCGCCGGTGCCTTTGGTTTCGCCGCTTCTGCCATCGCTGCCAGATCACAGGCACGCCACAGGTACCAACTCGCAATGCTGCACCAGGGATGCCAGCGCGCGGCACGACGGCGCATGGTATCGGCATCGGGCAAATCCTTCGTTTCGACGCGCATACCGGGTCGCAGCTTACCAAAGGTCAGGGCAAATCCCTTGCGAACTCCGTAATCGTTGACCGGCAGCACATTCGGTCTGCCCAAGCGGAATATCAGCAGCATCTCGACTGTCCATACGCCAATACCTCGTACCTGGGTCAGGTGCGCGATGACGTCTTCATCGTCCATACGGCGTAGTTTCGACATGGGTGGGACAATACCGGCGCAGGTTTTTTCCGCCAGATCGCGTAATGCAGCCAGCTTGTTACCCGATAGTCCTGCAGCACGCAGCCTCTCCTGCGGCAACAGCAGCAATATTTCCGGGGTTGGATGATTGTCGCCAAAAAGTGCTAACACGCGGTCATGAATGGTCTTGGCCGCGCGGCCATGTAGTTGTTGATAGATGATAGATTCCAGCAGCGCCTCGAAGGGGGATTCGGTCCGCTTCAGCTGCATTGTAAAAGGCCCAGCACGGTCGATGAGTTGTCCCAGCTTGCGATCGCTGGCAACCAGCGCACTGCAGGCAAGGGTATGGTCGTAGCGAACGGGACGCAGACGATCCGTCATCGTCCCAGTCTATACACTGGCGTGTTGCAGGACTAGGAACCGAAAATGAACACGAAAAAAGCTGCCCCTCAAAAAACACCGGACTCTGGGTTTTCTTCGAAAGAGATCGGATTTCTAATCGGCGGCCAGGAACATCGCAGCGGCCAACGCATCGCTGTTTATGCCCCGTATGATCAGGTCGAAATCGGTTGCTTCTGGCAGGCGACACGTGCCGATGCGGACGCTGCGGTTGCCGCTGCGGTGCGCAGTTTTGCTCACACACGCGCCTTGTCGTCTTATGAGCGCCACCGGATTCTGACCGCAGTTGCTGTGCATCTAGCGGAGAAACGAGAAGCGTTTGCCAGCACCATAGTTGCCGAGGCAGGCAAGCCCATCACCGCCGCACGTGCCGAAGTCGACCGCGCGATCTTCACCTTCCGCATTGCAGCCGAAGAGGCGACACGGATGGGTGGCGAAATCATGCCGCTCGATTTGCTGCCAACTACCACAGGACGCTGGGGCTTGTCGCGGCGTTTTCCTCTGGGGCCCGTGCTGGCCGTCACGCCGTTTAATTTTCCGTTAAATCTTGTAGCGCATAAGCTGGCGCCAGCCATTGCCTGCGGCTGCCCGGTTCTGTTGAAGCCTGCGCCCCAGACGCCTTTCAGCGCGTATGCACTGGTGCGCGCCATCCTTGACGCCGGTTGGCCTGCCGATGCGCTGGCCTTTCTGCCGCTCTCGAATCAGGATACGGCGCATCTGGTGGAACAAGACCATCGCATCCGCGTCCTCAGCTTTACCGGTAGCGCGCGGGTTGGGTGGGAGCTGAAGGCAAAGGCAGCAAAAAAGCGTGTGCTGTTGGAACTGGGCGGTAATGCTGCGGTCATCGTGCATAGCGACTGGCCTGATTTGACCGATGTCGCGCAGCGCGTCGCCAACGGAGGATTCTCCTATGCCGGGCAGAGCTGTATCTCCGTGCAGCGCGTGTATGTCGAACGCACTATTTTTGCGCCATTTATGAATTTGCTGCTGGAGCGCGTGGCTGCGTTGCATGCGGGTGATCCTGCGGAAGAGACGACCGACATCGGTCCTGTCATTCGTCCCGCGGATGCGGAGCGCATCGAGCAGTGGGTACAACAGGCCGTTCGGGACGGAGCGAAATTGCTCGCCGGCGGCACGCGACGAGGGTCGTTACTTGCTCCAACTGTCTTGACTGGAACGCGTTCCCCAATGGCTGTTCTGGATGAGGAGATATTCGGCCCCGTCATTGTGGTGGAACCCTATGAATCCTTCGATGGCGCGGTGGCAGCGGTCAATCAATCCCGCTACGGCCTGCAGGCAGGATTGTTTACGACCCATGTAAGCCATATCTTCCATGCCTATAACGAACTGGAAGTGGGCGCAGTGATCGTCGGAGATGTTCCGACCTGGCGATTGGATCCGATGCCGTACGGAGGCGTTAAAGATTCTGGTCAGGGACGCGAAGGCCTGCGTAATGCCATGGAAGAAATGACGGAACCGCGTTTGTTAGTGATGGCACTGGATGGGCCAGATCACAAGATATAGGGCCTCAAGAAAATTTTTGCCGTGTAATTTGTGACCATTGGCATTAAAACAGAAGATGTAGTGTAATTCTTTCGAAGCAGAAAGTAGTTTTTTTACGGCGCGAAGCCGCGAGCGTAGCAAGCGCATACACTGCTGCTATACTCAGATGTTCAAGAACACAGCTAGGTTGCAATACCACGCAATTACCTCGTTACCGGCCTGGCCGGATAACCTCCGCAACGGCCACGAGCCCCGCAATGAAGTAGGGATTTGTATTCATGGCGCAGATTTTTGATCGCAGTTCCAACTCCCTCGCAAGAATCAGTCTGGTTCTTTCTGGAATCATCGTTATTGCGCTGGGAGTTACCCTGAACTACCTGCAGCGTTCGCCCTGGGTCACACGGCAGGGGCAACGCCCGGATCAGCCAGTTCCGTTCAGCCATAAGCACCATGTGCAGGGTCTGGGTCTGCAGTGCCAGTACTGCCACACCTCCGTCGAAAATTCCAGCTACGCCGGCATTCCGCCGACCAAGACCTGCATGAACTGCCATGCGCAGATATGGACCAATGCCGAGCTGCTGGCGCCGGTGCGCAACAGCTGGGCCACCGGGCAGTCGATCGTGTGGACCAAGGTGCATGATCTGCCAGACTACGTTTACTTCAACCACTCGATCCACGTAAATAAAGGCATTGGATGTTCTAGTTGTCATGGCCGCGTGGATGAAATGCCGTTGATGTATCAGGAAAGTTCGTTGCAGATGGAGTGGTGTCTGAACTGTCATCGCAATCCGGCGAAGAACCTCCGCCCAACCGCGCAGATTTATCAGATGGCATGGCAAGGCCCGACGACCGACCATCCCGTTTGGTGTGGTTCGGATGGGATAACCCCGGGGGTGCCGACGGCGCAAACCGTCAACTGTACGTTGCAGGACCCATCAAACTCAGGCGCGCAACTGGCGGCTCTGGAAATTCCGGCACTGGCTGGCACGCACGCGGCAAACACGACAGCCTCCGATGCGGGTATCGCAATGGTGCCGGCATCGTCACTGCACTACGTAAAGTTCACCGATCAGGAATCCCTCGGGAAATATCTGATCGTGCAGTATCACATCCGTCCGCCAAACGAACTCACCAGTTGTGACACTTGCCACAGATGATCCACGAGCAGACAACCAGCAAGGGTTACAAAATGGGTGAATCAGAGAATACGCTTCACGAGGCACAGGATTTGAACATGGCCAAGGAAACCGGGATTGCAACGGTCGAAACGAAACAATCAGAAGCGCCGCAGTTGTTGGAGTCGACGCGAGTAAAACTGGCTGGCGCCACCGGCAAGCAATATTGGCGTAGTGTGGATGAACTGGCCGGGACTCCGGAGTTTGAGCAGGCATTGCTGCGGGAATTCCCCCAGCATGCCTCCGAGTGGGTGGATCCTGTCTCGCGCCGCGGATTTTTGAAGCTTATGGGTGCTTCTCTGGCGCTGGCTGGCTTGACCGGCTGCACCAAGCAACCGGAAGAACCGATCTATCCCTATGTGAAGCAACCGGAAGACCTTGTTCTGGGCAAGCCGGTTTATTTTGCCACGGCGCACCCGTTCCCGATGGGTTCCGTGCCGCTGCTGGTCAAGAGCGATGCCTATCGCCCCATCAAGGTGGATGGCAACCCGGAACATCCGATGAACCATGGCACCACGGATGCCTACACGCAGGGCACACTGCTCGGACTCTATGATCCAGATCGTTCGCAGCGGGTGCTTTATCGCGGAGAGACGCGTACCTACCCCAATTTCATGGCTGACTTTCGCGCCATGCTGGCCGAAAAACGCGCTTCCGGCGGGCAGGGGCTTTACATTCTCAGCGGCACCGTCGTTTCTCCCACTCTGGCCGAGCAGTGGAAGAAAGCGCAGCAGTCGTTCCCCAATGCCAAGTGGGCGCAGTATGATCCCATCAATCGCGATTCTTCGAGAACGGCCTCAAAAGCAGCGTTTGGCGAATATGTCGACGCCCAATACAAGCTGGATGTAGCCGATGTCGTTGTCTCCTTGGATGCGGACTTCTTGTCCGGCCTGTGGCATCCGGGATTTCTGAAATTGGCAGGCGACTACTCCAGACGGCGCAAGCTCAATCCCGATGTGACGATGAACCGCCTCTATGCGGTGGAGAGCACGCCATCGACCACCGGCTTCAAAGCGGACAATCGACTCGGATTGCGCGCCTCGCAGGTTGAGGGCTTTGCTGCTGCACTGGCTGCGGCTGTGGGAGCTGGTTCCGCTCCCAGCGGATATACCTGGACAGACGCCCAGACGGCCTTTTTGAATGCAGCTGCCAAGGACTTGAAGGCCAACGCCGGTAAATCAGTCGTGATTCCCGGTGAGCAGGCCTCGCCTGCTGTCCACATGGCCGCCATTGCCATCAATCAGGCGTTGGGCAATGCAGGCAAGACGGTCATCTATACCGAGACGATTATGCCGATGCCGACCGAGCAAACGGCGGAACTGAAGCAACTGGTCGATGATCTGAATGCAGGCAAAGTGGACTGGCTGGTCATCCTCGACGGCAATCCGGTCTATGCCGCACCCGGAGATCTGGAGTTTGAAAAGGCTCTTGGCCACGCCAAAACCGTGGTGCATCAAGGCCTGTATGTCGATGAAACGGCGCAAGTTGCCGATTGGCACATCAATGCTTCCCATTACCTGGAATACTGGTCCGATGTGCGCGCCTACGATGGCACGGTCAGCATCGTCCAGCCGATGATCGATCCGCTCTATAATGGCAAATCCGCGCATGACATCATTCAGTCGATGCTGGATGATCCGGACATCGGCGGCTATGGCGCAGTCCAGGAAACCTGGAAGCCAATCCTTTCCACCAAGGGCGATTACGACTTCCAGTGGCGCAAGGCGCTGCATGATGGCTGGATCGCGGACACCGCTTTTCCGCCGAAATCCGCTGCCGCTAAGACAGGCTCCTTTCCGGCTGCTCCCGCGCCCGATGTCACGGCGCTCGAGGTGATCTTCCGCCCCGATCCGACGCTGTATGACGGACGTTATGCAAATCTGGGCTGGATGCAGGAGCTGCCAAAGCCCATTACCAACCTGTCCTGGGACAATGCCGCGTTGATGAGCATGCAGACTATGTCTTCGCTGCAGGTGATCGAAGGCGGCATCATTGAGATTGCATATCAGGGCCGAACGATCAAGGCGCCAGCACTGGTTGTTCCCGGCCACCCGGATCAGAGCATCTCGCTCTATCTCGGCTCTGGGCGGCGCAACTCAGGCCGCGTCGGTACAGGTCAGGGCTTCGATGTGGCCCCCATCCGCGTATCGGCTACGCCGCTCTTCTATACCGGAGCGACCGCCAAAAATACGGGCGACGTTTACGAATTTGCCATCCCCAAGAGCCATTACATTGACGATCGCGATGCGTTTGCCCGCAGCTACGGCAACATCGAGAAGGCGAACGCGCTCAAGATCGGCTCTGGGCCAACTTCTCTTGAAGGGGATGAAGCGGAAGGCCGCGGGATTATCCGCTACGCCACGCTCGAGGAGTTCCGCAAAAATCCGAACTTCGCCAACGAGGGCGAGGAGTATGCCACGCCAGCCAAGGACTTCAGTCTGTTTCCAGGGGACTGGAAATATGAGAAGAATGCCTGGGCGCTGGTCATCGATATGAACTCCTGCGTCGGCTGCAACGCCTGCATTATCAGTTGTTACGCGGAGAACAATATCGCCGTCGTCGGCAAGCAGGAGGTAAAGATCGGTCGCGACATGCAGTGGATTCGCATCGATACCTACTTCGAGGGTGACCTGAATGCTCCGAAGGCTCACTTCCAGCCCATGACATGCCAGCAGTGCGAAAACGCACCCTGCGAACAAGTTTGTCCTGTTGGCGCTACAGTCCATACGCCGGAAGGCCTGAACGCGATGGTTTACAACCGCTGCGTGGGTACACGGTATTGCTCGAACAACTGTCCCTATAAGGTGCGCCGCTTCAACTGGCTGCTCTTTTCGGATTATGAGACGGAAAGCCTGAAGCTGATGCGCAATCCCGATGTAACGGTGCGTAGCCGCGGTGTGATGGAAAAGTGCACCTACTGTGTCCAGCGGATCAGCGCGGCCAAGATCCGTGCCGACAAGGAAAATCGCGATGTGCGCGACGGCGAGATTGTGACAGCATGCCAGCAGGCCTGCCCCACCCAGGCCATCACCTTTGGTAACAAGAATGATAAGAACAGCCGCGTATCCAAGCTGAGGGCGCAGACTCGCAACTACAGTGTGCTGGCGGATCTCAACACGCGCCCGCGCACGACATATATAGCCGGGGTAATCAATCCTAGCCCGGATTTAACAGAGAATGCCTGAGCCGTTTTACTGCAACGTAGAGTAAGGCGACGGATTTTAGACGAACACGAGAGGCTTCACGAAACATGGCTACGAAGGATGTTTCCCCACCAGACCCGATGATTGACCCTGAGACGGGAGAACAGCGGGTCATTGCTCCTGGGCTTACGTTCCGCTCGATCACTGAGAAGCTGGCGCGTATTGTGCTGACCACGCACACGCCGCTTGGCTGGTTCTTTGGCTTGGCGTTCACCGGCAGTATCGTCATGATGCTTCTGGTCGCAGTGACTTGGCTGTTCCTGAAAGGCACCGGCATCTGGGCCATTACCATGCCCGTCGCCTGGGGCTTCGCCATTGTCAATTTCGTCTGGTGGATCGGAATTGGCCACGCTGGCACGCTGATTTCGGCGATCTTGTTGCTCTTCAAACAGAAATGGCGCAACTCGATCAATCGCTTTGCCGAAGCCATGACGCTGTTCGCCGTCGTTTGCGCGGCGATGTTCCCGGTGATTCATACCGGGCGCCCGTGGCTGGCAATCTACTGGCTCTTCCCTTATCCCAACACCATGAACGTGTGGCCTCAGTTCCGCTCACCGTTGATGTGGGACGTCTTCGCGGTCTCCACCTACGCCACCATTTCGGTTGTCTTCTGGTACATCGGAATGATTCCCGATCTCGGCACGCTGCGCGATCGTGCAAAGTCTAGATTCGCCCGCTATATTTACGGTCAGATGGCATTGGGCTGGCGTGGTTCGGCGCGCCACTGGATGCGCTACGAGACAGCCTCGATTCTTCTGGCGGGCTTGGCTACGCCGCTTGTGCTTTCCGTTCACACGGTCATCAGCTTTGATTTCGCGGTTGCCGTGATGCCGGGCTGGCACACGACAATCTTCCCGCCCTATTTCGTCGCCGGGGCCATCTACTCCGGATTTGCCATGGTGCTCACCCTGGCCATCCCGATCCGCAAGTTCTATCACCTGGAAGATCTCATCACCATGCGGCATCTCGATAACTGCGGCAAGGTGATGCTGGCCACCGGCCTCATCGTGGCCTACGGCTACACGACGGACATCGCGTATGCCTGGTACTCGGCGGACAAATGGGAATTCTTCATGGCCTGGAACCGCATCTTCGGTCCAATGGGCTGGTCGTACTGGGTGCTGATCACGTGTAACATTGCGATCCCGCTTACGACGCTCTGGTCTCGCCGGCTGCGGAAAAATGTCGCATTCCTGTTCGTTCTTTCGATCATTGTGAATATCGGTATGTGGTTTGAGCGTTTCGTGATCGTCGTTACCAGCCTCTCTCGTGACTTTCTACCCTCATCCTGGGGGACCTACAGAGCGACACGTTGGGACTATATGACGTTTATCGGAACCCTGGGATTGTTTACGTTCCTGTTCTTCCTGTTTATTCGCTTCCTGCCGATGATTCCGATGTCGGAAATTCGCCAGATTCTGCCAGGAGCAAAAATCAATGAAGCTGAACTTCAGCACAAGGGTGGTGACTGATGCCGGTGCGCGAAGGAATCTACGGTCTGATTGCTGAATTCAACACGCCGACGGAGCTTATCGTGGCGGCCAAGGCCTCCTATAAGGCGGGATACCGGCGCATGGATTGCTATACGCCCTATCCTGTAGAGGAAGCAGCCGAGGCCATCGGTTTCGATGAGCCAACGGAAAAGGCCGTTCCTCTGGTTTGTCTCCTGGGAGGCATTCTGGGCGGCGTAGCCATGTTTACGCTGGAAACGTGGATCTCTGTCTGGGCCTATCCTTTAAACATCGCGGGGCGGCCACTGTTCTCCTGGCCGGCGTTTGTCGTGCCGGCATATGAGTGGACCATCCTGTTTGCAGGACTGTCGGCAGGCTATGGCATGCTGGCTTTGAATCGCTTGCCGGCGCCGTACCATCCGGTCTTCAATGCGCCCAACTTTCGCGATGGCGCCACCACGGACAAGTTCTTTTTGTGTCTCGAAGCGGACGATCCTCAGTTTTCCGTCACCGAGTCGCGTGCCTTTCTGGAATCGTTCCGGCCAGTTTCGGTCGTGGAGGTAGATCACTAACCCCATGCGTATCCGCCACATCAACTCTGTTTCTCGCCAGCAGATTTCTCGCTGGATGCTGGTTCCGGCTGGAATGCTTCTGCTGGCCGTGATGGCTGGTTGCCGCCAGGACATGCAGAACGAGCCCAAGATCGTCCCGCAACGTGGCACAACGTTCTTTGCCAGTGGCCGCTCCGTGCGTCCCGAAGTTCTGCACGCCGTTGCTCGCAATCAGTTGGATGCCAACGAATATTTCTATACCGGCCTGATCGACGGCAAAGAGCAGGACAAGATGCCTTTCCCGGTAACGATGACAGTATTGCTGCGCGGACAGGAGCGGTACAACATCTACTGCACGCCGTGCCACTCCCGCGTGGGCAATGGCCGGGGCATGATCGTCGAGCGGGGCTACAAGCCTGCGGGTGATTATCACGATTCTCGCATCCTCAACAAACCAATCAGCCACTACTTTTTTGTTATGACTCACGGCTATGGCGCCATGCCGAATTATGCTGCGCAGGTGACTCCGCAGGATCGCTGGGCGATTGCTGCCTACATCCGCGCACTGCAGCTAAGCCAGGCGGCTACGCTGAAGGACGTTCCTGCAAATGTGCAGGTACAAAGCCTTGCAGAGGTTTCGCAGCAAATGGGTTACTCGCCCAGCTTTGTTGGGGAATGGGCGCTTCCGGAATCAACGAACGTTCCCAGCGCGGGCGAAATGACGCCGTCCAGCTTCACTTCCGGCAAGGCCAACGCAACCCAAAGCGCGAACAAAAAAACCGGTTCTTCTGCTACGGCAGTCAAGGGAAGGAAATAGTCGAGGACAGGCATGAGTATGGAACACGGACACGACGAGAATCATCTGCCTGCGAACCTGAGCGCACCTGCCTCGGTACTGCGTTGGCGTAAGCGTGCTCTTCTGATCGCACTGGTCTTTGCCATACTGGCAGTGGTCGATGCTCTTATCGGGCATGATGGGCTGGCCTTCGATTATGTGCTGCGCGGCTGGTTGATGGGGCTGATGATCTGCCTCAGCTTTTGTACCGGCGGTCTCGCGCTTTTGATGGTGCAGTGGGTCAGCGGCGGAAAGTGGGGTCTGCTTATTCGCCGTCCCCTCGAGGCAATGAGCCGCACCCTGCCATTGATCTTCCTGATGTTTTTGCCGATCGCGATTTATGCCAAGCGCCTCTACCTCTGGGCACGCATCCTCAATCCCGAAGCTGCATTGCGCGCTGGTCTCATCGATGGGATGCAGGCACATGCCATCGCCTACAAGCGGCCCTATCTGAACCTCGAAGGTTTCTGGATTCGCGGCGTCGTATATTTCATCATTTTTGCGATTTTCACGTATTTTTTGAATCGCTGGTCCCTGCAGCGCGATACCGATACGAGCCGCAGCAGCTGGTCTTGGCAGAAGCGCTTTGAAAACCTGAGCGGCGCCGGTCTGGTCATTTATTCTCTCGTGCTTACAGGAATGTGCGTGGATTGGACCATGTCGCTGGACCCGACCTGGTACTCCTCGATGTATGGCTTCCTGTTCCTGGTTTCGCAGGGATACGCCGCACTGGCCATGGCGGTCTTGATCGTTTTGGCGCTGTCGCAATATGAACCAATCAATGCCATCCTGCGCACGAGGGAGCAGCATGACCTCGGCAAACTTCTATTTGCCTTCGTCATGTTGAACATCTACATCGCTTTCTCGCAATACCTGATCATCTGGTCGGGCAACCTTCCCAACGAAATCCGCTGGTATATGGATCGCATCACCGGTGGATGGGGACCGGTCGCCGGACTGGACTTTCTCTTTCACTGGGTGCTTCCGTTCTTCCTCTTGCTTTCGCGCGACATCAAGCGCAACAAGAAAAAGCTGGCAACTGTCTGCTGCATCATGATTTTTGCGCGCTTCGTCGATACCTGGTGGCTGATCGCACCTTCCTTTGCCGATCAGCGTCGCAACCTTCATTTCAGCGCAGGCATGCTGCAGTACATTTTTGTTCCGGTGGCCATGACCGGCCTCTGGGTCGCATACCTGGTCTATCAGTTGCGCCAGCGGAACGTGGTTGCCGTCAATGATCCGCATTTGGCGGAGATTCTGGAGCCTGAACATGTCCACGCATAATGACTCGCCGCACAAGGGCGGAATGAACCATCCGGACAGCAGCTTTGAAGAAAGCAAGCGCGTTGGCTATGAAACCGAAGACGCGAATATTCGCGGCGTCGTTACGTTTATCATCGTCCTCGCATCCTCGCTTGCAGTCTTCTTCGTGGTTTGCTTCGGCATGGGAAAGTTGATCAATGAGGCATTGATCAAACACGACGGCCCCTTGAACCGATGGAGCCAGGAAGCGGGCGTCAAACCGGCCAATATGGCATCGGACCCGGCCATTGAGCAGCAGCAGTTGCGCGACATGGTCGCTAAATTTCCGACACCGCGCCTGCAGACCGATGACGGAAGCATGGACATCGCGCAGATGCACGCGCGTGAAGACCTGCTGCTGAATCATTACACCTGGATCGATCAGAAGGCTCAGACAGTGCGCATTCCAATTGCCCGTGCGATGCAGATTCTGGCCGAGAAGGGTCTTCCGGTTGAAGATCAGCAGGGTCCGCAGGAACAGGCGATGTTTGGTGATGCTTCGACCGCAGTTCATGCGCCCTTGACGAACGGTTTTGCCCGCACAGGTCCGGAACTGCAGATGATTCAAGTGCGTCAGCAAAGATTGATGTCGGAAAAGGACGACAGTCTGGAAACGGCGCATTAAGGAAAGAGCTGCCAGGTTTCTGAAAAGAATCTGGATGCTGTTTCGATTTTGTGAACATGGTGTTCCGGCGCGGGACTCAGGATTTAGCAGCACGCTAAGATTGAAGTGAACGCTAACGGCGAACAGGGAAAAACAATGCAGGGAATACACACAATCCATGCAAGATGCGGCGGCAACGCCTTCCGGCGGATACTACTCCGGAATGCATTGTTCGGTGCCTTGCTGCTTTGTGTCTTTCCCGTGCTGGGCCATGCGCAGGTAGCTCCCATTGGCGAGAAGAGCATGGGCGATCCTGCGCAGGATAAGCTGCCGGATGTGTTGCAGCGGGCAACGATTCATCAGCATTTAGACCGGCAGTTGCCGCTGAATGCGGACTTCCGGGATGAGACTGGAAAGATCGTTACCCTGGGCAGCTACTTTGGCAAACGCCCGGCGATTCTGGCGCTGGTCTATTACCGGTGTCCCATGCTTTGCTCAGAGGAGTTGAACGGACTTGTCGGTGCTCTGGAGATGCTGGACTATACGCCGGGCAAAGATTTCGACGTCATTGTGGCTAGCATCGATCCCTCGGAAGGTCCATCGCTGGCAGCTTCGGAGAAGGCGTTGTACCTGAAGCGTTACGGCAATCCATCAACGGCCGACGGCTGGCATTTTCTCACCGGAGATCAATCGTCGATTACTGCGTTGACTGACGCCGTTGGTTTCGGTTACGTGCGTGTTCAGGGGCCCGATGGCAAAATGACCCAGTTTGCGCACACTAGCGGCATTGAGATCATCACCACGGAAGGCAAAATTGCGCAGTACTATCTTGGCGTGGAATATCCTCCCAAGGAAATGCGCACCGCGCTGATCGGCGCCTCCCACGGAAAAATCGGAAGCCCGGTGGATCTTATTCTGACTTACTGCTACCGCTATGATCCACGCACCGGACACCGCAGCTTTATGGTGGTGCGGCTGGTGCAATTGGGCGGTTTGATCACAGTGCTTACACTGGGTGGATACATGTTAGTGATGTTCCGGCGCGACGCCATCAATGGTGGCAACGTTGGAGCTGTAAATAAGGCGAACGGATAAAAAGAATGTCGCATATTAGTCCAGTCCTTTGGGAATTTCTGACGAATTGGCTCAAGAATTCCCCGCTGTTTCCGCCGGAGGCCTCCACCATTGCTCCCTATGCGGACGCCTTATACTTCTTCCTGGTGGGGATCACCCTGGTGGGCCTCGCGCTGGTAGGAGGCTTGGTGGTCGGCTTCTCCGCGCGTTACCGCAAGGAGCGCAGCCCGGAAGCAACACAGATCGAAGGTTCCACGCTGCTCGAGGCAACGTGGACCATCATCCCGTTGGGTCTTTTCCTGATTTGTTTCGTGTGGGGAGCGTTGCTCTATTTCCGCATTTACAACCCCCCGACGAACGCCATGCAGGTCTATGTAGTGGGCAAGCAGTGGATGTGGAAAGTGGAGCATCCGGGTGGCCAGCATGAGATCGATGCTCTGCACATTCCTATTGGCCGACCTGTTCAGGTCACATTGATCTCACAGGATGTCTTTCATAGCTTTTCGATTCCTGCCTTCCGCGTGAAACGGGAAGCGATTCCCGGACGGTATACAACCGTATGGTTTCAGGCGACCAAGCCCGGAGTCTATCACCTGTTCTGCACGCAGTATTGCGGTACCAACCACTCCGCCATGATCGGGAAGGTGTACGCCATGACGCCCGATGATTACCAGGCCTGGGCTGCCTCCAACACCAGTGGCTCCTCTCTGGCTCAGAATGGAGAGCGTTTGTTTGCCAGCCTCGGTTGTAATGCATGTCACACGGACAGCCCCGCATCCCGCGGCCCGAATCTCGCAAAGGTCTACAACACACGGATTCGCCTCACGGACGGCTCTACCGTAGTCGCCGATGAAGCGTATCTGCGCGAATCGATCCTGAATCCATCCACGCACATCCCTGCCGGATACGCGCCGATCATGCCCACCTACGAGGGACAGATCAGCGAAGACGGCCTGATTGACATTGTCGAATACATCAAAACGCTCGATTCCAACTACCGCATTAAGCAAACTCTGAACACGACGCAACTTTCGACCACCCAGACCAACGGAATGGCGACGGCCGCGCCGGAAGTGGTGAAGCCATGAGCACAAATACCATCGTAGTCTTACCGGACCAGAAGACGGCGCAGTTGCCGCGCAAACATTATCTGAATGATGGATATACGCTGAAGAGTTGGCTGTTGACCGGCGACCACAAGCGCATCGCGATGCTGTATCTGGTTTCGATCACGTTTTTCTTCTTTGTTGGAGGAGCCTTCGCATCGTTGATTCGCCTGGAGTTGTTGACGCCGGCCTCCGATCTGCTATCGCCCGACACCTATAACAAAGTATTTAGCATGCACGGCATCATCATGGTCTTCCTGTTCCTGGTGCCATCGGTTCCTGCAACGCTGGGCAATTTCCTGATTCCGATCATGGTCGGCGCAAAGGACCTGGCCTTCCCGAAGATTAACCTGCTCAGCTGGTACCTCTACTGGGGTGGCGGAATTTTCATCCTGACAGCGATGGTTCTCGGTGGAGTCGATACTGGCTGGACCTTCACCACGCCGCTTTCCACGCACTATGTGAATACTCATGTCGTCACTGCGGCGATGGGGATTTTCATTGCAGGGTTCTCGTCCATCCTCACCGGGCTCAACTTCATCGTTACCATCCATCGCATGCGCGCACCGGGTATGACCTGGTTCCGTCTTCCTCTCTTTGTATGGGGGCACTATGCCGCTTCCATTCTGATGGTCCTGGGCACACCTGTTCTGGCGATCACGCTGGTACTGGTCGCGCTGGAAAGAACCATCGGCATCGGCGTCTTCGATCCGACTAAGGGTGGCGATCCATTACTCTTTCAGCATTTGTTCTGGTTCTACTCGCATCCTGCCGTGTACATTATGATTCTTCCGGGCATGGCTGTCATCTCGGAGGTCATCAGTACGTTTTCCCGTAAGCGAATCTTTGGCTATACCGCCGTTGCATTCTCTTCGGTCGCCATTGCTATCTTTGGCTTCTTTGTATGGGAGCACCACATGTTCATCATGGGTGTTTCGAACTATTCGGCGCTGGTCTTCTCCTTGCTCACCATGCTGGTGGCCGTGCCTTCCGCCATCAAAATTTTCAACTGGACGGCCACGTTGTATAAGGGTTCCATCACCTTTGAGACGCCCATGCTCTACGCATTCGGTTTTCTCGGCCTGTTCACCATCGGCGGCTTAACGGGTGTCTTCCTCGGTTCCATGGGCATGGACATCCACCTGACAGAGACCTACTTCATCGTTGCCCATTTCCACTTTGTCATGGTGGGCGGCATGTTGATGGCGTATCTGGCTGGCGTTCACTTCTGGTGGCCCAAGCTCACTGGCCGCATGTATCCGGAAGCAGTCTCGCAGTTAGCCGCGGTTGTTACGTTCATTGGGTTTGTTCTTACCTTCTTCCCGCAATTTATTCTGGGCTACCTGGGTATGCCGCGTCGCTATGCGGCCTATCCGCCGGAGTTCCAGGTTCTGAATGTTCTATCGACAGCCGGTGCTTCGATCCTTGGTGTGGGATACCTATTGCCCATGCTCTACTTGCCGTGGTCTTTGAAATACGGCAAGATTGCGGGTAGCAATCCGTGGCAGGCAACGGGACTGGAGTGGCAGATTCAATCGCCGCCACTGACAGAAAACTTTGTCGAAACACCGATTATGGACCACGAAGCCTACGACTACGAATGGCTGGCAAACAAAACCGCACATGAGGTGGAAACCGTTGGATAGCCCGGCGATCGCAACCACATCTGACGATTTAACGGTAGGGTCGCATGATCACCCTGCATATCTTCGTCATCATTTTGAGACCGTAGAGCAACAGCGGGAAGCTGCCAGCTTTGGCATGTGGGTCTTCCTGCTGACGGAAGTCATGTTCTTCGGTGGCATGTTCATGGCGTACCTGATTTTTCGTAACTGGTACCATGCCGCCTTTGTCGCTGGCAGCAACACGCTCAACGTTTGGCTCGGCACTGCCAATACGCTTCTGCTCATTTGTTCCAGTTGCACGATGGCGATGGCCGTTTACAGTGCGGAGATGCGCCGAAAAAAACAACTGCTTGTATACCTGGTGCTGACAATTATCCTCGGTCTGGGATTTCTTGGTATCAAGGCGGACGAGTGGACCGAAAAATACGAGTTGCATCACATCCCGGGCGCCAACTTCTCCATTCAGGAATTCGTCCATCCGACCGACCCGAAGGCCATTGCCTTGGCCCCGGATATGGCGGAGAAGACACAAATCTATTTCTCTCTCTACTTCCTCATGACCGGAATGCACGCGTTGCACATGATCATCGGCGTCACGATCCTGATTTTTCTGGTCTTTGAAGCATATCGGGGAGCGTACACCGAAGGGCATATCGCGCCGATTGAGAATTTCGGTTTGTATTGGCACTTTGTCGACATCATCTGGATATTTCTGTTCCCGCTGCTCTATCTGATCAGCAGGTACAGGTAATGCGATCATCCGATACTCCAAACCCGGTTGCTGCAGACTGCATAGAACAGAAGGGATAGGCGAGAGGCAATGGAACAGCAAGGAAACATGGATTTAGAGCATCAGGCGCATCACATCGTAAGTCCCAGGGTATACCTTCTGGTCTTCGGTACTTTGTTGGTGTGTACGGTGCTGACGGCTGGTGTCGCATTTATCGACCTCGGCATCTGGAATCCAGTCATTGCGCTGGCGATTGCCTGCTTCAAGGCCAGCCTTGTCGTGCTTTTCTTCATGCATATCCATTACAGTTCCAAGCTGCTCAAGCTTACTGTGGTTTCCGGCCTCTTCATTTTCCTGGTATTGATTACCATGACGCTCAGCGACTACATCAGCCGTGCATGGGGCATGTGGTAGAGATTCGCTTAACAGCAATCGGTCATCCAAAAGGCTCCGGACACTCTGGGGCCTTTCCATTTGCCGCCTGTTTATTTGGATTTAGAAATCAATAGCAGCTATTCTGGTTGTGATGACTCATACCCGCGTCGATCCGGAGATACAGTTAAGGCTCCGCCGCTTTTGGGGCGTAACGTTTTTCTCTCTCGGAATTTTGTGGGGCTTCTCCAGCCTGGTCTACGTTCCGGTTGCCGTTTTAACCACAGTGCGCGGCAGTTCCTATCCGGAAGTTTTCATCATCGTTGGCGGTGGTCTCCTGGTTTTCTTTGCTTCGATATGGGCTTTTTATCGCAAGCGTGCCGCCGCCATACTGCTATTGGTTGGCGGCATTTTCCTGCTTGCCGCTGCCGCGGTATCGATTACCGTACCCCGAGCGCAAAGCAGCAATGCCATCAATCTTCTTCTGACAAGTTCTTCCGGCGTTGTTGCCTGTCTGCTGGGATTGTTCGGCTGGATCACCGACGTACGTGGCTGGCCAAAGCTTCGCGGCTAGGCCAATTTTTTCTGCAGGTGTAAATCAGCGGAAGGAAGCTTACGCATCCATCCGCTATTTAAAGCGGAGACACGGAACGCTCTCTTGCCACGTCGCAGTAACAGGAAAACTAGTCTAAAAACGCAATGCAGCTTCTGTTTCCAGTGATGCTAGGGACGCATCGTTACCGCACGATCCAGCCGGAAGCTGAGGACGCTCTCTGCTGGGATGTCGATGTCTCTATTTCCCGTAAGGGCCGCGCCTGCAGAACCAACACCAGCTCCGGCCAGACCTCCCACAACCAGGCCAATTCCACCCGTTGCCAGGCCTCCAACCAGCATGCCAAGGCCGGAGCCGCCGCCGATCATCAGGGCAGAGCGGCGTCCCTTGCCGCGTTTGCTGCGGGTGTAATGTCCCGTGTCGAGCCGGTAGTGATGGCCTTGCAGGTCCAGGCCCGTCAGGCGCAGTTGCAATATAGAGGCGCCTCGGAAATGGCCTCGCCGGTGTGCTTCGGTAATAACGCCGTCCACCGGAGTACCGTTCGGAATCAGGTCCAGGCCGTTGGCCGAAACCGCACTCGCCATCGTACCGGTGAAGCGATCCCCCACGTGTGCCGACTTCACGTGAATGCTGTGATTCAAACGGACCCGCAGGAGCGTGCCTGCCGGAATCTTCACAGGCAGCGGCTTGGGCGCGGGTGACGGCTTTGCAGTCTGGCTACTGGGCTGGATTTCTGCACTGCTGCCATTGCCAGCACTCGTTTGGTTGTTCGCGGGTGTGGCATTTTCGGCTGTTTCATTGCTGGCTGGCGCTCCATTGGAATTCGCTGCCTGTCCGGCGTTGGCAGCATTTTGCTGTGCAGCGCTGCCATTGCCGGTTGCTGCATTTTGACTGGCGCTTTTCGTAGACCGGCAGCCCAATGGCAGCGCAAGGATCAGAATCACAGACAGTCCGGCATTTCGTATATAGCGCAAGATCATATTCGTTGTACACTCCTGATTTTTTTGGAGGAATCATGCAGACTCACGTCATTGCATAAAATTAGATGCAAATCGCACCTGCTATTCTGCCTGGGCAGGAAGGATTACGATATGGAGTTGGGAATTTTCCCATAATGGAGTTATTTCGATGCCGACCCACATTGCTCCGCGTTTGCAGCTTGCTCACCTGACCGCCCAGCTGGATGACTTGAAGCAACGCGGAACCTATTTCCACCTGCGTATTCTGGACGATGAGCAGGAAGCGATCTGCACATATGATGGCAAGCGCGTCATCAATCTGGCGTCCAACAACTATCTTGGCCTGGCCACGCACCCGAAACTGCGCGAGGCGGCCATCGACGCGACCCGCAAATTTGGTGTTGGCTCTGGCGCGGTGCGCACCATTGCCGGAACCATGCGCATTCATATGGATCTGGAAGAAAAGATCGCGCGCTTCAAGAATGTTGAGGCTTGCGTTGTCTTTCAATCCGGCTTCGCGGCCAATGCCGGCACAGTCTCTTCCATTCTTGGCAAAGAAGATTTCATTGTCTCCGACGAACTCAACCACGCCAGCATCATCGATGGTGCGCGTCTCTCACGCGCGAAGATCAAAGTTTTCCGCCACAAAGATGCCATCCATGCCGAGGAGATTCTGAAGGAAATCCAGAATGAGCCGGGACGCAAGTTGATCATCACAGACGGCGTCTTCTCCATGGATGGAGACATCGGGCCGGTGGATAAGCTCTGCGATCTGGCTGATAAATACGGCGCTATCATGATGGTCGACGACGCGCATGCTTCCGGTGTATTGGGCCGCAATGGCCGCGGCAGCGTGGACCACTTTGGGTGTCATGGCCGCGTGGATGTTCAGGTGGGCACATTATCGAAGGCCATTGGCGCACTCGGCGGTTACGTTTGCGGCTCGCGCGATCTGATTGACTATCTGTATCACCGCGCCCGCCCGTTCCTTTTCTCCACATCGCACCCGCCATCGGTCGCCGCCACATGCATTGCGGCTTTCGATTTATTGGAGCAGGAGCCGGAGCGCATCGAGCGCTTGTGGGAGAACACGCGCTACTTCAAGCAGGAGCTGGGTAACGCAGGCTTCAACATTGGCGGCGTCAACACGCCGGCCAGCGAAACTCCCATCACGCCGATCATTGTGGGAGAAGGCCGCACGGCAATGGAGTTTTCACGCGCACTGTTTGACGCCGGCGTTATGGCCACCGGCATTGCCTTCCCAACAGTTGCCGAAGACAAGGCGCGCATCCGCACCATTATGACCAGCGAACATACGCGTCAGCAGTTGGACCAGGCACTGGAAATCTTTACGCGCATCGGCAAACAGAAGGGCATTCTGCAGTCGCGCTAAAACGGAATGCGCCCGCTAAAGATCAAAATATGATTGCTCGTGTAGAAGTTCGAAGTGGCGATCTGCATGCCGGCGCCGAAGGTAAGTCCCACGCGATGGTGAAGCGGTATGCGGCCAATCACTAAACCGGGTGTGAGGAAGTTCTGCGTCTTCCCATCGTGTTCTCCGCCCTTGTAGAAGGTCGAGTTCGATTCCAACTCCGGCCATACATAGCGTCCCAGATGATACTGGGCAACACTATTCCACGCAATTGACCGGCCGACCTCCTCGGTGCTGTTAACCGGCAACGTGCCGCCCAGGGTCGATTCCAGGTCGAACCTTCCCCAGCCTTTGCCGCCTGCAATAGTGGGCAGCAATGTGGCGCTTCCGCTTCCGTTTTTATGGCTTCCGGTGGGAATGCTGCCGCCAAAGAAAGCGGTCAGAATGTAATTGCCTTTCTTTTCGTTGGCAGACAGAATGCGAAATTTCATCAGCATGGTGGTGTCTCCGAAACCATCCGGAGTATTGGGTTCACTATGCGTCACATAGGGCGGAATGTTGAACAATAATTCGACACGCCGCGCGGGAATCAGCTCCAGGCCTTTGCCGTTGCCGTATGTCCAAACCTGATAACCGCCACTGACAAGTTGGCGGGTAAAATCTGTGCGGAACTCTTGTTCCAGCCGAGGTGTAACCAGTACGACCGGCGTGATCCAATGCGGCTGCTCGCTTTGCGTTTTACTGGCGCGTGCCAGCCATCCTGCGACAAATCCATTCTGTGCGGAAGCGGGTTGCGTCGTGGTCTGCGCCTTCGCCGGTTGAGAAACTGCACACAAGAGGGCAAATAGAACGATAAAAATACAGTTTTTGCCAATCAAAACAATCCAAGATCGCATGAGTCGCAAAACCTCCTGATTCTGCGACTTTAATTAGAAATTGAAGGGTTCGCAAGCCGTATATGGGCGAAAATATGCGAATTTATATGATTGCGGTGGCAGGTAACGCTCTGCGGATTCTCTAGGTATCCACCTGTCGATGCTTTATTTTTTTCGCGCATCGTGCACAATCCTGCCTTCGCTGATTGTGAGATGTACGCGTCCGGGAAACGCCCAGCCGTCAAACGGTGTATTGCGGGATTTGGATTTTGATTCTGCTGCGCGATAGGTCCATGTTTCCTGCGGATCAAACAGAACCACGTCCGCAAAGGCGCCCACCGCCAGCGTTCCACGGCCAGAGAGATGCAGCACATTGGCAGGCTGCGCACTCAGAAGGGCAAGTACACGGCTAAAAGGCATGGAATATTTTCTATGTAACAGTAACAGTGACAAACCCAGCGCGGTTTCCAGGCCAAGAATGCCGTTCGGTGTGCGCTCAAATTCCTGCTCTTTTTCATGGATGGCGTGCGGCGCGTGATCCGTGGCAATGGCGTCGATGGAACCATCCAGCAGGCCTTCGATCAATGCAGTACGATCGGTCTGCAGGCGCAGGGGAGGGCTCATCTTGGCGTGGGTGTCATAGTCGCCGATGGCTTCTTCCGTCAGCGCAAAGTGATGCGGAGTGACCTCGCAGGTCACATGCAATCCGTTTCGCCGGGCCTTGCGCACGGCGTCCAGAGCCTTTGCCGTCGAAAGATGTGCCACATGTAAATGCGCGCGGCTGTCGTTCAATCCGGCCAGCAGTTGGATATCGCGCTCGACGATATTGCTCTCCGCTTCTGCGGACATACCGCGCAGTCCCAGGCGAAAAGCCAGCGCCCCGGCGTTCATGGATGCCCCTTGCGTCAGATGCGTGTCTTCGGCGTGTTGAATCACCGGCACTCCAATGCGCGCGGCTGCGGCAAGAGCCTGATGCATCACCGCGTCCTGCAGGATCGGCTTGCCGTCGTCGCTGACAGCGACAGCCCCTGCAGCTTTCAGTGCGCCATATTCTGTGAGAGCTTCTCCCATGCTCCCGCGGGTTGCGGCGGCAATGGGGAAAACGCGCACCAGGGCCTCGCGCTCCGGTGACTGCATCCAACGCGTAGTCTCGACGGAATCGTTCACCGGGATGGTGTTCGGCATGGCGCAGACACTGGTGAATCCGCCCGCCGCCGCTGCTGCTGTACCCGTCGCGATGGTCTCCTTGTAGCCTTGACCCGGTTCGCGCAGGTGAACGTGGATATCGACCAGCCCAGGCGCGACGATTAAGCTTTTGGCGACAACAATCTCGGCGTGTTCTTTGGCTGCCAGGGCATCCAGCTTGCTCGGAGCTTCCACGGCAGCCACGCGACCGTCGCGTAGAAAAATATCCTGCGCTGCATCAATGTTGCGGACTGGATCGATCAGATGGCCGCCGCGAATCAGAAGTGCTGTCATCGCTTTGTACTCTTCTTCACTGTCTGGATGGGTGTTTTTTCATTGCGTGTTTCTTTTTTCGTTCCTTCAAGGGCGCGAGCCAGCAGAGCCATGCGAATGGCAACGCCATGATGCACCTGTTCGGCCACTGCGGATTGCGGCCCGTCCGCAGCTTCACTGGTCATCTCCAGGCCGCGAATCATTGGGCCAGGATGCATGACCAGCGCTTTGGGTGCGTGTGCGGCAAGCCGGGCAGTATTTAACTGGTAGCGAACAATGTAGTCATCTAGATCGAGCTTCAGGCCCGACAGCCGTTCTTTCTGGATGCGCAGCATCATCACAACATCGGATTGCGCTAAAGCATGATCCAAGTTGCGATCGATGCTGACATTCGGACCGATAGCGGCAGCAGCTTCGGGCAACAACGGTTCCGGCCCGCAGAGCACCACCCGCGCACCCAGCCGAGGCAGCAGCAATGCATTCGAACGCGCCACGCGACTGTGAAGAATATCTCCCACGATCGTCACGGTCGTGCCTGCGAGTGTCTTCTCCGTTATGCTGCGATTGTTTTTGGCTCCAAAGCGCCGGGTCAGAATGGTGCGAAGGTCCAGCAGCGCCTGCGAAGGATGCTCATGCATGCCATCTCCGGCATTCAAAATCGGCAGGTGCGTAGTGTGGGCCAAAAGGTACGGTGCACCGGAGGATGGATGCCGCAGAATGATGCACTCAGCCCCCAGGGCATGCAGCGTGATGCCGGTGTCCTTGAGAGATTCGCCTTTTTCGATGCTGGACGACAGCGCGCTGACCAGCACCGTGTCTGCGCCCAGGGACTTGGCTGCCAATTCAAACGACGTGCGCGTCCGTGTGCTCGACTCATAGAACAAAAGAGCGACGCGTCGCTTCAACAGGCGCTTGGCACGGGACGCGACAGGCTCCGATTCAAGATCGGCTGCCAGCGCCAGAATATGGTTTAGTTCTTTCAGGCTGAGATGCGTAATAGAAAGCAGGGAGCCGGGATGATAGACCGTACCGTATCGGGTTGCGGGCAGCGCAACGTCCGCAACAGTTTTGGCGGTAGGTGCGTTTCGTGCGGCTCGAGCAATGGCCGGTCGATCTCCTGTTTTGCGGACGGATGCGGGTGCGTTCGATTTCGCCATGGTCTTTAACGAAAGTCTTACTGTGTTTCTTAACAGTACAGCGGCGGCAAATATCGTGTAGAGGGCTGCTTACTAATCAACGATTCCAACTGCTGGCACAGATTACGAATCAATACAGATTACGGATCGATGCGCTCGACCAGCAACACCTGCTCGTTGCCATCGATTTCTTCTAACTGTACTTCAACGATCTCACGGTTCGTAGTCTGTACCGTGCGTCCAACAAACGCAGCTTCAATCGGTAGCTCGCGGTGTCCGCGGTCGATGAGGGCCAGCAACTGCACTCGCTGCGGCCGACCATGATCGAACAACGCATCGAGCGCTGCACGTATGGTCCGTCCCGTGTAAAGCACGTCATCCACCAGCACAATGTTCCGTCCATTCACGTCAAAGCCGATGGCTCCGGGGTGGACGACGGGGCGCGCGCCGCGAGTGGTCAGATCGTCGCGATAAAAACTGATGTCGAGCGTGCCGATATCGACCGGGTGTTTTTCAATCTTGCCGATCAGGCTGGCCAACCGTTGCGCCAGCGGTGCACCCCGGCGTTTGATGCCGACCAGCCCCAGGTTCTCGCTGCCGTTGTTTTTCTCGACGATCTCATGGGCAAGCCGCACCAGTGTCCGCTCAATTTCTGAAGCCGACAGGATGCGTGCTTTTTCCCGCAAGGTTGGGGTCCGTTCTGAAATGTGTTTTCCTTCGCTCATGCTCTGGGCTGATGATACGAGTCCCGCGTAGACCGGGCAAGCTGGCAGTCTAAAGGATAGGTTGCGTGCTGCGCCGGTTCCGGTAAATCTGCGCGCCCAGCACACCGCCAGCAATGGACAGCAGCAAAATAATGAGCGCAATGAGTGCCATGCCCAGCAGCACCATTCCAGCGCGGCCTTCCGGCGAAAGCAGGAATGTGATGACGGATGTCATCTGCGCCTGTGCCTCGGTCCCAGCCGCAGCCCGGCTCATCCCCTGCTGCACCGTGGTGGTCAACGTTTCATCCAGCAGTTTGCCCTGGTGCATACCGTAACGCTGCACCAGCAACAGAATCGTATTTCCGGCAACCGCGGTGGCTGCCGTCAGCGTCCCCGTCACCACCCCAATACGGGCGCCCAGGCTCGGCTGCAGCGCGGCATACGGAACGCGGCGATGATAGATGCCGATCACCAGCACTGCTCCGCCAATCACCCAGAGAAGGCTGCCAATCGCCAGAATGGAAGAAAGCAGGCCCACGACAAGTGAGACCGCAGCCGCAATCCGAATGACAGATTTCCATTGGATGTCGGAATGGCGCTCCACCACAAGAATGCGGCGATGGCCAACCGGCGCGCCTTGCTCCGTAGGCTCGTCTGGTTCTGGAGGAGTAAAGCGTAGCTGGGGCGCGGAGCAATGCGGGCAAAAGCTTGCGTCACTCGCAAGGGTGTTTCCGCAGCGATGACACAAGGAATCCATACCTTGAAACTACCTTAGTGCCGCAACGGGAGCAACCGGCGCCAAACTAATTGGTCTCTTGCTTATGGGGCAGTTCCACGTTGATCAGCGCGAACTTGCTGCCGGGGCCAGAGGTTGTGTCAAAAGCCACGATGTGCTGACTTCCCGGCGAACCGGCGCGCAGCTCAAACCCGCCGGAGCTGAGCTCGGGAGTTTTCACAGTGGCCGATCCACTCTTGGTGTTCACATCCAGGTTGATGTTGTAATGTGCATCGTTGGTGCAGGTTAGGCCTTCGCTGGTCTTGGTCATCGTTCCAACTGGTTTGTTGTTCTGGCAGGTCAACACGTCGCCATAGCGTTGCAGGGCTTTTTTGTAGTAGGCCGTAACCTTGTCCTGCGAATCGTTGCTGGCATATCCAATGATCTTCACGCGTAGGTGCCAGTCGCCAAAGCTCATATCAATGTCCGCGGACTTATCGTTATCGTGGCTGTTCGCCGTAGTCAAAGTCGCCCCGGGATACACAGGCAAGCCAACATCCGCCGGGTGCAGGTCGTTGGTATGCACATCCAGGCCGCCGACCGGCGTGTGAATGCGCACGTTATCTTCTCCACCGCTCTTTTTATCCTGCACAATACAGGCCGTTGTACTCAGCAACACGGCGGACACAGCTACTAGAGCGAATGCTTTCAACATGGGCTGACTCCCCTTTTAAATCATACGCAGGCCGGGCGCCGGATGTTCCACCCCTGCAAAACGTTAGATCGGTTCGAGCGGAGGAACGTAGCAAGTCGCATAACCGAGAATTCCCACCTTGGGCTTGCAGCAAATAAATTCGAAGGAAAGGCTCTTTTTTGTTGACAGTATTTCCTCTCCTACCGCAATATATAGTGCAGTGGCATGCGGATATACGATCAGTCGTATGTCTCATGCAGAAAAGCTTTCTTTGGGGAGAGAGAGCTACGGAGGCAAGGCGAAGCTGTGTGGTGAAGCAGTCTGCCACGCGCGCGCCGTTTCGCTGTGTCAAGGCAATGATGGGCAAGGCCCTGCCAATTGGCGGGGCCTTTTTTTATTCAGAAAGCAGTGCTGTGGATTGGCGCGAAACGGATGGAACCCTAATCAAACTGACTCGCCTGAGTAAATATTCCTAAGCGCTCACAGCTTCCGCGTCCGACGTTTCACGTCGCTGCTCAAAAACTTTATGCAGATGCCATTGCGACTCAGTTCCAGCCGCTGCGAATCGTACGCGCCGTCTTGCTGCGCAATGGGCAAATGGGCAATGGATAGATGCGCTGCTCCATCGAAGCCAGAGAACGCTTTTGGTGTTGCATGCCGCAACGCGGTGTGACTGTCGATTATCTGCGCAGCATAAAGACGACTGTTACTCCGTGTATGCGAACTCTCGAAAAAGTTTTATTTTTTATGGGAAACTGCGTGTATTCGCAGAGTTATGCTCTATACTTTGTGCAAGTGACGCAGAACGGGAACGCACTATGCGTCGCATACTTTCCCCGCTTGTGGAACGTGTTTTTCTAATTGCCGAGCTGCCTTGCGATGGATGATGACCCAATGGCCATGCAACAGCCAACGCGGCGCGACACTCACAAAGCGGAACCCCGCGTTTCTATTCCCGACAAACTTTACTTTCGCATTGGCGAAGTATCGCACCTTAGCGGTCTACCAGCCTATGTGCTCCGCTTCTGGGAATCGGAGTTCCCACAGCTCAAGCCAAATAAAGGTGGCACCGGTCAGCGTCTCTATCGCAAGCGAGATGTTGAGCTGGTTCTGGAGATCAAGCGTCTGCTCTATGACCAGAAATTCACCATTCCGGGCGCCCGCCGTATTTTGGTAGACAAGCGTCGTGGCGGCGATCCGCAGAGTGAATTACCCTTCCGCAATTCCCAGCAGAAGCCGATGGCCACGCGCATCGCGCAACTTCGTGGCGAACTGCGCGAAATTCTCGGCATTCTGGATGGCACTCTGCCGAAGCACCGCCGGATGCTGTCTTCGGCCAAGCGTGCGGCGCGGAGTCCAAAAATAGTTGCGGAAGTAAACACGCCACAGCTTTTTTAAATTAAATGTACGCACGGGTTCTCTGATTACACGCGCGCTGGCTGGCGGCGAAGTTCCGGATCCAGTGTGCCGGAGGTCATAAAGCGTTCGAGCGCTTTGCTCGCACAGCCTTCTCCGCACAAATGATAGATGTCCGGATTGCGCGACTCGGCGGGATTCCAGGGCAGAATGGTAAAGCGCTGTGAAGGTTGGCCCTCTTCAAAGCAGGGAACATCACCCAGGGTCACCATCCACCAGTGGTTGGCGACCTGTTTCGGCTTTCCGCAAATATCACAGGTAAATGCTTCGTCCCAGGCCATACTCTGCACTCCTCACGCGCCAGCAAAAACAGCTCTATGGCAGCGAACAGATGTCTCGCCGTTCTCTGTCTATTGTCTACCGGAAGGGCAGGAAATGTTGTAGAAAAAATGCAGAAAAGCAAGACGTATATTGACTGGAAATGGTCGGGGAGAGAGGATTTGAACCTCCGACCCCCTGGTCCCGAACCAGGTGCTCTACCAGGCTGAGCCACTCCCCGAAATGTGTTGGTAGGTATGGCTGAATACGACGGATGACGTACGCGAAAGGGCTGCATCCTGGCTACCGCGCACTTTGTAAGTGTACCAGAAAGAGATGCTTGCTGAGGCCCCGGTCCGGGCATCGGGCAACGCAGCCAACTTCCAGTTGGTGGCATCATATACCTGTCCACACAATGCCCTCAGGCGTGCAACAATAAAGGTTCCCAGCATGAATATTGCAATGCCCACCGCGATTCCGGAGCCGGCGACCATTTCGCCGGAATTGCTACAGCAGCACGGCATTACCGCCGGCGAGTATGAGCGCATCCTGAAGGCGCTGGGTCGCACTCCGAGCCTGACGGAGCTCGGCATCTACAGCGTGATGTGGAGCGAACACTGCTCCTACAAATCTTCTCGCGTCCACCTGAAGCGTCTCCCGACCGAAAGCGCACGCGTGGTACAGGGGCCAGGCGAGAACGCCGGCATCATTGACGTGGGCGACGGCTGGGCCTGCGCCTTCAAAATTGAGTCGCACAATCATCCGTCTTACATTGAGCCATTTCAAGGTGCGGCCACGGGAGTGGGCGGCATTCTGCGCGATATTTTCACCATGGGCGCACGGCCGCTAGCCGTCATGGACTCTCTGCGTTTTGGCCCGATCGCTGCATCTGCAGTCACAAACAAAACCAGCGCCGCAATCATCCACAAGAATCACAGCATTCTGGAGGGTGTCGTCAGTGGCATCGCCAGTTATGGCAACTGTTTTGGCGTGCCGAACCTGGGTGGCGAAACTCGCTTTGAGCCCTGCTATTCCGGCAATCCTCTGGTGAATGCCTTTGCGCTCGGATTGGTTCGCAAAGATGAAATTTTCTACGGCAAGGCGACGGGCATCGGCAATCCTGTGATCT
The DNA here is from genome assembly GCA_036267255.1 of Acidobacteriaceae bacterium. Taxonomy (GTDB): domain Bacteria; phylum Acidobacteriota; class Terriglobia; order Terriglobales; family Acidobacteriaceae; genus DATAWK01. The sequence goes on from DATAWK010000041.1 coordinate 721,216, forward strand.
ATGTTGGTGCAAAGACAGGGCGAGATGGCATTCACGGTGCGACCATGGCAAGCGAAGAGTTCCATGAAGGCTCCGAGGCGAAGCGGCCCAACGTGCAGGTCGGCGATCCGTTCATGGAGAAGTTGCTGCTGGAAGCTTGTCTGGAGGCGATGCGCACCGGTGCGATTGTCGGTATTCAGGACATGGGCGCTGCCGGATTGACCTCATCGAGTTGCGAGATGGGCGCGCGCGGCGGGGTGGGCATTCAGATGGAACTCGATCAGATTCCACAGCGCGAAACCGCGATGACCGCCTATGAAATGATGTTGTCTGAATCTCAGGAACGCATGCTGCTGGTGGCCGACAAAGGTCGCGAAGGGGAAGTATTGCAGGTCTTCGCGAAGTGGGGCCTGGATGCGGTCATCGTTGGTGCCGTGATTGCCGAACCTCGCCTGCGCATTCTGCATCATGGCGTGCTGGTCGCTGACATTCCCAATACTTCGCTTACCGATGACGCGCCGCGCTATCATCGGCCTGTTGGTACGTGGAACGCTCCGGTTCCAGCCGAACCTTCGCCAGAAATCCTGAAGCAACTGCAAGCGCCGCGCGACTACGTTGCCGATCTGAAAAAGCTGCTGGCATCTTCCAATGTTTGCAGCAAGCGCTGGGTACACGAACAATACGACACTATGGTGCAGACCAACACGGTGCAAGGTCCCGGCGGAGAAGCCGGGGTGATGCGCATTAAAGGCACGCAACGTGGCCTTGCCATGGCGCTCGACGGCAACAGCCGCTGGTGTTATCTGGATCCAAAGCTGGGCGCAGCGCACGCTGTGGCAGAAGCCGCTCGCAAGGTTGCCTGCACGGGAGCGACTCCCGTAGCCGCAACCAACTGTCTGAATTTTGGCAATCCGGAAAAACCGGAGATCATGGCGCAACTGTCGACGGCCATCGATGGTATTTCTGAAGCCTGTACAGCACTCGGTACACCCATCACCGGCGGCAACGTCTCGCTGTACAACGAAACCAAAGGCGAGGCCATCTACCCCACTCCAGTCGTCGGCATCGTTGGCATTCTGGACGACGTTACCAAGGCCGTTCCCGCTGACTTCCAACGCGCGGGCGATACCGTACTGGTTCTTGCCACGGCATCAAAGACAAACGCCGACGCAGCGATACGCAGCTTTGGTTCCAGCGAATATGCGCAGGTTATTCTTGATTCCCTATGGGGACAGCCCCCGGCGCTGGACCTTGCCGCAGAAGCGCAATTGCAAAAATGCCTGGCCGCGATGGCCGATGCCGGTTTGTTGCATTCCGCACGTGATCTCTCCGATGGAGGCTTGGCCGTTGCACTGGCCGAAGGTGGCTTCCGCTATCCAATGGGTGCGAGTTTGCAAATCGCAGTCAACGGCGAATCCGATCTACTTGCTCTTTTCAGCGAGGACGCCAGCCGCGTTCTTGTAACCTGCGTGCCGGAATCCGTTGGGAAAATTGAGGAACTGTCCGCGCAGCATGGGTTGACGATAGCGGCACGTGGCAGCACCGAACAAAATGCACTGACAATTCAAAGGGACGGGCGTACGATTTTTACAGCAACGCTGACAGAACTGTATCCCGTTTGGTCCCAAAGCCTGGAATCCACGCTACGGCAGGAAGCCCAACTGGCATGAATGATCTGGAACTGCAGAGTTCGCTTGACGACGAGTTGACCCCATTCGACAAACTGCGTGAAGAGTGCGGCGTCGTAGCTATCTACAACCATCCCGATGCGGCGCGCCAGGTTTATTTGGGCCTCTACGCACTGCAGCATCGCGGGCAGGAGTCCGCGGGCATCGCCAGTGCCGATTACGAAAACCTGTGGAACATCAAGGGCATGGGTCTCGTCTCTGAAATCTTCAGCGACGATGTTCTCGACAAACTTCCTGGCTCGCTGGCCATCGGGCACACACGCTACTCCACAACAGGTGACTCGGCGCTGCTGAATGCGCAACCGATCCGCGTCGATTCGACCAAGGGCCTGATCGCGATTGCGCATAACGGCAATCTGGTAAATCTGGGCAACGTGCGTACGCGTCTGGAGCGCGATGGCGCCATCTTCCAGACCACCAGCGATTCGGAAATCATCGTTCAACTCATCGCGCAATCGAAAGAACCAACCCTGATCGACGCCATCGCCGATTCGTTGCGCCAGGTCGAAGGGGCATTTTCCATCGTGATGATGACGCGCGACCGCATCTTCGCCGCACGTGATCCACGCGGTTTTCGTCCGCTCTCGATGGGCCGCATTCAGAATGCAGATGGCACCGAGACGGTCGTTTTTGCTTCCGAGACCTGCGCCTTCGATTTGCTGCGCGCTACGTACGAGCGCGACGTGCTGCCCGGCGAGTTGATTATGGTCTCGCGTGACGGCATCAGTTCCCGCCAGTATGCCAGCGGCGTACCGCAATCCAGTTGTGTTTTTGAGCATGTTTATTTTGCGCGACCCGATAGCCGCATCTATGGCCGCTGGGTACAGGAGAGCCGCGAGCAGATGGGCCGCCAGTTGGCGCGCGAATCCGCCGTCGATGCCGATTTAGTTGTGCCTGTGCCGGACTCCGGCGTCACTGCCGCCATTGGCTATGCCGCTGAAAGCGGTTTGCCATTCCGTTTCGGCCTGATTCGCAATCACTACGTTGGCCGTACATTTATTGAACCGGAACAACGCGTGCGCGATTTTGGCGTGAAGCTGAAACTGAACCCGGTGCGCAATCTGCTGGAAGGCAAGCGCGTCATTCTCATTGACGACTCGATCATTCGCGGCACCACCAGCCGCAAGATCGTCCGCATGGTGCGCGGTGCTGGCGCAACGGAAGTCCATCTGCGCATCAGTTGTCCGCCGACGACTTCGCCCTGCTTCTACGGCGTGGATACACCGAGCAAGCGCGAATTGATTGCAGCCAATCAATCCGTCGAAGAGATACGCCAGTTCATTGAGGCGGATTCTCTCGCCTACCTGTCGCTCGATGGCCTTTTACACGCTTGTGACGAAGATAGCGTGGGTCCCTACTGCACCGCCTGTTATACCGGGAACTATCCCACGCAGTGGGTGGATGTGGAAGATATTTTGCCCGCTGCGGCAGTGCGCTGAGGGTACGCGCCAGCATTAGAACCACGTACCCGGACAGCGTTTTCGCAAGCGACATCAGGCCAGATCGAACAGCAGTACCTCCGCGCCAGCCTCCGTCGTTAGGTCCAGCTTTTTCTCATCGCGGATGGCGACGCCGTCCCCGGCCTGCAGCGCTACGCCGTTGACGGAGAGCGCACCGTGCGCTATCTGCAACCAGCCGTGGCCCAGTTGCAGCGGTTGTTCCAGCTTGGTTCCCGCCGACAGCTTGCCTGCGTAAAACTCGGCGTCGCTACGGATCGGAAACGACCCTTCGCGGCCATCGCGAGAGGCAATCAGGTGCAGTCGATCCGGTTGCTCGAAGATTGGGAACTTCTTCTGGTCATACAACGGCTCCAGGTTCATTTCGTTCGGCAGCAGCCAAATCTGCAGCAGGTGCCCGGTCTGGGTTGTTGATGGATTGAACTCACTATGCCGCACACCGGTGCCCGCAGACATAAACTGCACCTCGCCGGGACGCAGCACACCACCCGAGCCAAGCGAGTCCTTGTGCTCCAGTTCTCCGTCCAGCACGTAGGAGAGAATCTCCATATCGCGATGGCCATGTGTGCCGAAGCCTCTGCCGGGAGCGATGAAGTCCTCATTGATAACACGCAGCGAACGAAAGCCCATGTGCTGCGGATCCGCATAGTCGGAGAACGAGAAGGTGTAGTGGGTGTCCAGCCATCCATGATTCGCGTGTCCACGATCTTTGTTTAAACGAATATCTAACATCAAAACCCCTCCTTTAATCCTGTCTCTATTGGATGTGAAGCATGCACAAAGGATGCAGCGCCGGGCCGGGAGCGCCATCAAGTCGTAGCAGCCAGACGGGTTACCGCGAGTACGCTGATGTCGTCTTCCTGGCCAAAGTTTTTGGCTGCTTCCGCGATGGCGTGCGCAGATTGATGGCTGATGGCCTGCGTCCGTTCGAAGCCGAAGAGTTCCCGCTTCTCGTTGGTCGCTTCCACCACACCATCCGACACAAACGTGAGCCGGTCGCCGAGAGCCAGTGGATAGTTTGTTTCTGCATAGCTGCCCTCGGCGAGAATGCCCAGCGGCAAGCCGGAATCGACAGCCAGCTCTTCTCCGTTGCGATAAGGCGCCAGATGTCCCGCATTGGCAATCGTCATCGCACCATCGGACGCAATCAACGCAGCGGAACAAGTCACGAATCCACTCACTTGTCCATGCAGCACGCGATTCAAGTGCGCGAGTACTTGTGCAGGCTGGCGCGAAGTCTCGTTGCGCAGCGCACCGACAATCATGCTCACTGTCATCGCAGCTTTTAGCCCTTTACCGCTCACGTCGCCCACAACAATCAGCAACGACCCATCCTCGCCCGGCGATATATGGAAGAAATCTCCGCCCACCTCGCTGGCCGGCAGATAAACGCTCTCGACGGCAAATCCGGGTGTGCTCGGAGTCGTAGCCGGAACCAACAAAGACTGTATGCCACGCGCGGCCTCAAACTCGCCAGCATAACGCTCCTCCTCGCGGCGGGTGCGTGCGAAGCGGTTTACCAGAATGGCCAGCATCGCGATCAGGAAGAAAAGCTCCGCCAGCACATGGAAATCGACAGGAAACGGACTGGAGAACAGTGGGAAGCCTAGCCCCGTAAAACGATGCTGCCATCCCAGCAGGAAGGTAGCGACCGCAAGATAGCTTGCAATATATTCGCCGTATAGCAGTATGACAGGCGCCAGCAATAACCGTGCATCCAGAATCCCCTCCCGTGCGCGCCGCAGCAAAAGCGTCAGTATCCATGCAATCAGAGGCAGGGTGACAGTAATGGAAAGTGCGTACAGCCACGGTAGATTGAAATGCATGAGGAGGTTCAGGCCGGGCAGTGTGTTGCCAACACGCAGAAGCAAGGCGAGAGCAATTCCAGTGCAAGCGGCATAGAAGAGCCACGTCCGGCGTCCTCGCAGCAATACATAGTAAAAGGCGAGCGTAGCCCACAGACCAAGGTTCTCAATGACATTAGCCCACCGGTAATAAAGGAAGACCTCCGTCGCATGCAAATCCCTGTATATGCTCAGTGCGTAGTTCCCGGCTTCCAGCAGCATGCAACCAAACCAGAAATATTCCCGATCGCGACGACGAAATACGTAAAGCGCGAATGAAACCAGCGCGCCAAGCGAGGCAAGCAGCAGAAGTACGTAATATTGCACCTCCAAGGCTACGGCAGCGGCGTGCTCGACTTGCTGCCTGGACTGTATCTGGCTGGTTGTGCCAACATAGCTCGCCCCCTGAGGGCCGCCACCATATGCAGCCCATGCTGACCATTGCCAGACGCGGATGGCAATGGTCACTTCGCGCGGAGACGAGGAATTGTTCGCGGGTAGAGCCAGCACCATAGGTTTGCAAAAGCGGGGCACTGCGTGGGGTGGCACCTGTCCACAACCACCAATAGCGTGGCCATCCGCATAGACCTGATAGCTGGTAAGGATTTCTCCAAGATACAGCGAGAGATGGTCCATGCCTGCGGGGACAACCACGCGGAACCGGTACCACGCAAAGCCGCTATAGCCTTTGTATCCCTGCTGACCCCAGTTTTCATCCGAGCGCAGTAGCGACCATTGCGAATCATCAAAATTCGGGTTGGCCCACGCCGGGTTGTCTCCGGTGTGAAATCGCCACAGGCCATCGAGCGAGGCGAGCGGCTCGCGCCCTGTCTACAGGTTGAAGGTTTGCGCGCCCAGGGCTGCCGGTGCAAGAAACAGAAGCAGTAGCAGCGAAGAGAACCAAAAACGTCGCAGAGACACAACTTTCCTCTGTTTCCGGGAGAACTCCACGAATATCAGTGGTGGGTTCGATTGGCAACAGATAAATGCGTGCCCGGTGCGGAGAATGTGCCTGTAATTGCTGACCACAAGAAAAAGCCCTCGCGCGAACGCAAGGGCCTCCGCGCTCCAGACAGGAACGCGTGCGGTGCAACAATCTCCCGGCTAGGCCGTAGTGGCAACCACTGCGGTAGAGGTGGATGTGTGCGCTTTTTCCGGCTCCTTGGTTTGGCTGCCGCTGGGCTTACGGATGTCGATGCCGCCCTTGAAGTAAGCACCGTCCTCAATGCTGATGCGCTGGGCCACAACATCGCCAGTCAACGCGCCTTCACTGCGGATATCCACGCGGTCGCTGGCATTGATGTTGCCATGCACTTTGCCCAGCACTACCACTTCGCGCGCGGCAATGTTCGCCGCCACGTTACCGTTGCGGCCCACGAGGACGCGGTTCCCCGGCATATTCACCGAGCCTTCCACTTGTCCATCGATGTAGAGCGTTTCACTGCCGGAGATTTCGCCTTTGATGACCAGCGACTTGCCAATCGTTGCCTGTTCGCCGGTCGATGAAGAGCTGGCGCTTGCGGTTGGCCGGGGTTGGGTCGGTTCCGGGGTTGTAGACACAGGGGTCTGCGGACGTATCGGTTCTGGAGAAGAAGGTGTCATAGAGCTATTGCCGGGCTGATTCGGTTTCCACATCGTCTTCCGTAATCCTTTCATTTCTTCGGCCACACCGCAGGCAGCCAGAATATGTGTACGCGGAGGAGGCTGAATGTTGTTGGATATCTCTCGCTGCCATCGTACAGCCAACGAGCTGCGCAGTCCTGTCGAGTTATCCAAATATTAACGGGTTCAGTACAAAAATGGTAATTGTCAGCCCGCAAACTCTGCGATTTCCTCAACAGGTACCATAAGAATCAATGCTATTGCGCTGGATTTCTCAGATTTCCCTATGACTGACCGCGATCTTTTACGCCGGATTGAACGCTCCGCGGGCCAGCGGGCCAACTACAAACAGCTGGTGCGGGAGCTGGGCCTGGGCGGTGGACGCGAGCGCCGTCTGCTGCTGGAGCAGCTTGCCCGGTTAACGGCGCGCGGCATTTTGACAAAGGTGGATCGCGAGCAATGGGCGCTGGCTCGCGCGGCCCAAACGCGGGATGCATTGGTCAGTGGACGGCTCGATCTACATCGCGATGGCTTTGGATTTGTTCGCCCCCTGCAACGCGGCGCAGACCGCGAGCAGGATATTTTCATTCCCCCGGATGCCCTGGAAGGCGCCATGCAGGGCGACACCGTTCTGGTGGAACTGCTGCCTGCGCGCGGAGACAGTCGCCGTGCCGGACGCATCGCCCGCATTCTGGAACGGCGCAATCCAACCGTCGTTGGCATCTTTCATTACGGACACGGTTCGTACGCCTCCCGCGAAAGCCGCAGTGCTGGCAACTTCGTTTCTCCACTCGACGAACGCATGACCCAGCCGATTGTGATTCCTCCTGGCCTGGAGTTACCGGAAACGCAAATCGCAACAACCCCGCATCGCGTTCTCGGTCAGCAGGCCGTTGCCGCCACAGAATATGACGATCTCGAAGGACTCGTCGTCAATATCGAAATCACCGACTGGCCCACACCCACACGAGCAGCGCGCGGACGCGTGATGGAAATTCTCGGCGAACGCGATGCTTTCGGTGTCGATGTTGAAATTCTAATTCGCAAGCATCATCTGCCGCACACATTTCCAGATCGCGCGCTGGAGGAAGCGCGTCATGTGGCCGTTCCCCCGGCACAAAATCCAACACTTCTCACAAGGCGTCAGGATTTTCGTGGCCTGCCCATCGTCACCATCGACGGCGAAACCGCGCGCGATTTTGACGACGCTGTGTTTGTGCGTGCCTTGAATCAGAAAGACGATGGCAACGATGGCTATGAGCTGCAGGTTCACATCGCCGATGTTGCCGAATATGTTCGACCCGATACCGCGTTGAATCTCGAAGCCCGGCTGCGCGGCAACTCGGTCTATTTTCCGGATCGTGCCATTCCCATGCTACCCGCGGAGCTTTCGACCGACGTCTGTAGCCTGCGTCCCGGTGAAGACCGGCTGGTGCTCTCCTGCATTCTGCAGATTGCGAGTGATGGAACGGTGCGTTCTGCCGAAATCTGCGAAGGCGTCATCCGCTCTGCGCGACGCATGACCTACACCCAGGTGCACGCCATTCTGGATGGCGACGCAACGGCACGCGCGGAGTTTGCTGATCTCATCCCGGAGTTTGAACGCATGCACACGCTGGCCCGGTTGCTGAACACGCAGCGGGAGCGGCGCGGCTCCATTGACTTCGATCTGCCGGAGCCGGTAATCCAGTTCGACGAACACGGCCAGATGAACGGCATTGTGCGCTCCGAGCGCAGCTGGGCCAATCGGCTGATTGAAGAATTCATGCTGGCGGCCAACGAAGCCGTTGCCACATGGATCGAAACACTCGGTGTGCCCAGTATCTATCGCATCCATGAGAAGCCCGATCCAAAACGCATCGTAAATTTTGAAGAGATCGCCGCAGGCTTCGGCTACTCGCTTGGCTTGGGGCCGCTGCCTGTGCGCAAGATGGAACTGCGCGGCGACCGGCGCGAACGCATGCGCCGCAATAGCAGAGGTAGTGGCGGCGGACAAAAGCGCACGCACGAGATTCCGGAAGATATTCTCGTCACGCCGCAGATGTATCAAAAGCTGACAGCGCGACTCGCAGGCAAACCCGAAGAGCGCATTTTGACCTATCTGATGCTGCGCTCGCTGAAGCAGGCGCGTTACAGCGAGGAAAACGTCGGCCACTTTGCACTGGCCGCACCCTGCTACACGCACTTCACGTCGCCCATTCGCCGCTATCCCGATCTCATCGTCCATCGCATTACGAAAGAACTGCTCCGCGCTGGCATCGACGGCAATATCGAGTTTTCGCAGCGGACAAAGGCATCGCCGTGGCCGCCAAAGTATGCTTCCTTGACGCCACACCTTCCGCATCCGCAATCATCGGCTGCAGTCAGCATTGCTCCACCGATGGAAATTGGCGAGCTCGCCGCCATTGCGCAGGAGTGCAGCGAGTCCGAGCGCCGCGCCGCCGATGCCGAACGCGAGTTGATTGAGTGGAAGAAGGTCCGCTTCATGCAGGATCGCATTGGCGAGGAATTTTCCGCCATCGTGCTCAACGTGACGCGCTACGGTCTTTTTGTAGAACTGGATGATCTGTTTGTCGAAGGGTTAGTACCGATCGACAGCCTGATGAATGACCGCTACACCTATCGCGAAAACACGCACCAGATCATGGGCGAATACTCCGGCCATTTATACTCCGCAGGCGATCGCGTGCGGGTAATTCTCGACCGCATCGACGCGATGGAACACAAACTGCAATTTGCCGTCATGGAAGAATCCATTTTGAACATGGGCAAGCCATCCGGCAAACAGCGCGTTGTTTCTGTCAAAAAGAAAGACCGGAAATCTGCAAATCCCAAAAAAACGAAGAAGGCAAAACGGGACAAACGCAAGCGGCGATAGCGCATCTCAATAGACAGATGTCCGGCGTAAATAATTGGAGGTGTTTCCCCCGTGAAGCTGTTCCGTCTTCTCCCCCTGCTACTTCTGTTTTCGTCGCTCGGCGCCATCGCGCAAGTTGGACTCTACGGCGAATTCAGCGCAGCCAAACTCAATGTGCCGAATACAGGCTGGATATATGGCCCTACGTTCGGCGGCTATTACGATCCGGCGCATTTTGCTTTTTTCCGTGCGGGACTGGACGCCAGGGCAGCATTTCTTGGTACCGGATCCACAGAGCTGTATAGCGGCCTGGTAGGCCCACGCCTTGTTGTCGGCGCTCCCGCGCTACCAGCTCATGTGTACGTTGAGAGCCTGGTTGGTGTGGGCCATGCAGAAGCCGGCGAAGGGGTTGCAAAGACATCCGCAACCAAGTTTGAATATCAATTCCTCGGTGGCGTCGATCTGACGGTGCTGCCGCGGATCGACTGGCGCGTGGCCGAATTCAGCTATGGTGGCCTTTCCGGGCTTAACAGCAGCTTCAACCCAAAAATACTCAGTACGGGCATCGTCGTGCGATTGCCGTAATCGGGCATTCGAGCCATGCATCCCATTGCGTCCATCGCCTTGTGGCCATCGCACGCCGTACAATGGAGATTCATGCAGTGTGGTTGCTTCTGCGGCCGCACTGGAACGATATCGAATCTTTACGGAGCACACCCGCATGGCGCACATGGTTTTATGCGCGAAGTATAAGGCGCAGATGGAGGGCCTCGACGAGGCGCCCTTTGACAGCGATTTTGGCAAGAAGATCTACGACAACGTTTCTAAGAAGGCCTGGGGCGAATGGGTCGATCACCAGAAGATGCTGCTGAACGAGTATCGCCTGCAGCCCTGGACGCGCGAAGCGCAGGAGTTTCTGGTCGACCAGATGCAGCAGTTCTTCTTCGGCGAAGGCTCGGCCTTGCCCAAGGAGTATGTTCCACCCTCGCACTAGAGCAGCCTGCATGCCGGTGTAAACTAATCAAGACCCCCGCGTTTCAGAAAGATAGAAGCGCAGACCGTCGGGACGTGGCTCAGCCTGGTAGAGCACTCGCTTGGGGTGCGAGGGGTCGGCAGTTCAAATCTGCCCGTCCCGACCAATATTTCATCGATTACCCTCCGCCTCTGCCGTTTTCACATCACCTATCTTGCGGCTGCGGCATAAAAATCTGAGTTTGCTGTGCACACAGCAGCCGCTGCCGCTACTCTGGTTTCAGAACTTTCCGCTATAGAATGCGGTTTGCAAATCGCAAACCTGAACCCACGCGAAGGGCGAACGGATGCAGACCTTGCATTGGCTGACACGCGCAACCACCACACAGAAACGCGCTCTCCTCACCACTTCGCTGGGCTGGATGCTGGACAGCATGGACATGATGCTGTTCTCGCTGGTCCTGGTGGACCTGCAGCGAGACTTGCATATGAGCGTGGCAACCAGCGGCCTGATCATGTCCGTGACCTTAATCTCCGCAGCCATCGGAGGCATTTTCTTTGGCTGGTTCGCGGACAAGGTGGGCAGAGTTCGCGCGCTGATGATCAGCATCCTCATCTACTCCATCTTTACGGCCTGTTGCGGACTGACGCATACCATCCTGCAACTGGCTATTTTTCGATTCCTGCTCGGACTGGGAATCGGCGGAGAATGGGCTGCCGGCGCGGCGCTCGTCGCCGAAACCTGGCCGGATGAAGATCGCGGCAAAGCGATAGGAATTGCGCAGGCTTTCTGGGCGGTTGGCTATGCGTTGGGCGCAGCCATCACGGGACTGGTGATGCCGCACTTCGGTTGGCGCGCAGTTTTCTTCGTTGGCGTTTTTCCAGCTCTCATCACCCTGTGGATTCGCCGGTCCGTCGAAGAGCCGACGATCTGGCAAGAGAAAGCGGCGACGTTGCCCCTGCGGAGCATTTTTCGCGGCAAACTCGGCATCGCCACACTCGTCACAGCTTCCATGAACGCAGCATCGCTCTTTGCCTGGTGGGGGCTGTTCACCTGGATTCCGCGTTTTCTCTCGCTGCCGATTGCACAGGGCGGCCGCGGGCTGAGTATTGTTCAAACCTCTTCCTGGACGATCATCATGCAGGTGGGAACAGGCCTGGGCTATCTCTCGTTCGGCTATCTGGCCGACAGATTCGGTCGCAAGCGAACCTATATCGCATTTTTACTGATCGCCGCGGTCATCGTTCCCATCTATGCGCACGCCCACGGTGTCACCATGCTGCTGGTCCTTGGTCCCCTTGTTGGATTTTTCGGAACGGGATTCTTCAGCGGATTCAGCATCATTGCCAGCGAAGCGTTTCCGACTGCGGTGCGCGGAACCGCTATGGGATTGGTCTACAATCTGGGACGATTTCTTGGCGCAGCCGCGCCGTACATCATTGGCTTTATCACTGAAAGAAGCGGAATCGCCATCGCACTGTCATCCATTTCCATCGCATTTCTTCTCGCCGCGCTTATCGCCACTGGATTGAGCGAAACAAAAACCCACGCTCTTGCCTGAGCGTATTCATCGCAAACTGCGGAGGCCTGCACTCAGTCGGCAGATACAAGATTTTTTGCAGGCCTCTCTGGGACGCACAATCCGCGGTCTTGACCTATTTTGCCAAAGTGCAAGCCTCTGAGACGGTCGCATGGCCTGCCTTCTGTGCAAGGTTTCTGCGAGTTTTCAGTACCTGCAAAATATCCGTCTTCGTCACAATGCCTTTTAACTGATCGTCTTCTGTAATTACGAGCAGGGGTTGCCCATATTCATTCAGTAGCAAGCCGAGAGCTTCCATGACATCGCAATCGGAAGCGACTTTCAGAACTCGCCGATCGGTGATATCTCGGACCTTCGTTGTCTCCCACTTGTCTGGGGATATCTGTGCGAGCTCCCATAGCGTAATGGTCCCCAGAAGTTTGCGCTCTTCAAAAACAGGGAATGCTGTGTGGCGATAGTGCGGTGCAAGTGTTTCGGTGAATTCACGCAAGCTCAACGATGCCGGCACGGAAATCATTTGCGGCTGCATGATTTCATCGACCGTGATATTTCTCAGCTCCTGTATCTTGATACCTTCATGCAGGCGCTGGCCGGCGGAGGCTGACGCATCCCCGGAGACAGCATAGGCCACAGCGGCGCCGATGAGAGTGGGAATAATGAAGGCATGGCCACCCGTTGCTTCCGCGACGAAGACGACCGCAGCAAGCGGAGTTTTATATCCCGCGGCGATGAACGAAGCCATGCCGACGGCGGCATACAGTTCCAGCGAAGAACTGTGCACGATGGACTGGGCAAAAGCTGCTCCGAGTGCCCCGCCGGTGAGGAACAGCGGGACGAACATCGCGCTCACGCCGCCGACAGCGAGGGTGAAGAGGGTGGCTGCCAGCTTGAACGCGCTAAAAACAACCAGCTCCAGGGAGCTGTGATACGTGCCAAGGATTGCTCCGACCGCTTCATAGTTCGGGCCAAGGGGAACGAGAGTTCCCGGATAAAAATGCAGAAACAGCAATCCGCAGATGCCTGTCAGAAGGCCGCCGATCGCCAGCTTCTGCCAGTGTGGTCGAGACCACTTTACAAAAAAACTCCGCGCCCGCCGAAACGTGATGACGAATGCCATGGCGATCAGGCCGATAATCAGGCCCAGGAATGCGCACCAGTAGAGGTCCCGTCCTGTAAACGATGTCGTGCTGGCAAAGTCGAATAGCGGTGCTCCACCCAGAAAGGCGCGGAGCGTCACGTAGGAAATTACGGAGGCAATCAGGGAGGGCACAAGGGCCTCGTGCGCCAGATCGTCCTTGTATGGCATCTCCAGCGCGAAGACGATACCTGTCAAAGGTGCGCGGAAGACAGCGGACATGCCTGCTGCAGCGCCACAGATCAGCATGATGCGGCGGTCGCGCGAATCGAGGCGCAGGCGCCGCAGCTTTGTCCAGAGCCAGGAGCCGATGGCTGCTCCACCATAAATGCTGGGTCCTTCGAGAGCGGCGCTGCCGCCGAACCCAACTGTGGTGATGGCTGCCAGCAGCTTCGGAAAGAATGGACGCATGTCGATGTCGCCCTGGTGCTCATGGTAGGAGCGGATAATCTCTTCCGTGGAATGTTCGTCCGGATCGGGAGTCAGAAACTGCATGATGAGTCCCGTAACGGTAAACGCAAGCATCAGTCCCGGCACAATGGCCCAGTGATGCCGCAAATAGTAACCGAGAACCACAGGCCACAGTTTGCCAAGAATAATGACAGCAATGCCGGTAATGGTGAGTCCGGTCGTCACCCCAATGATGGGTGCAATCAGCAGCCACTTATGCAGGTCGCGCGAATATGTCGCGATAAGGTCCTCATGCACTCGAGGAAAATATTTCCGCAAAAGCGGATGCCGCATCACCCGATTTATTTTCTTCGTCGCGCTTGCGTCTTTCTTATTCATACGACGAGTGGCTTTTATTTTTCTGGTTTGCTTGATTCTGAAGCTCAGGATGCTGTGGCCGCATTTTCGGAGGAGTCAGAAGTCCTCCCCGTACCCGCTGCACTTCTTCTTTGTGAAGATCGGTCAGCTTGGAGAGGATAACTTCGCCACGCCGGGTGAGAGAAACAAAAACAAAACGGCGGTCGTGCTTGTCCTGTACTTTGCGCACAAGACCTCGTTCGACAGCGCGTTCTACCAGTCCCACTACGGAATTGTGGCGCTCCTGTAGGAACTCTGCCAGTTCCGAAAGCGTGGCCCAACCGCGCCCGGTGTATCCGGCAATGCCGAGCATTAACTGATGTTGTTGCGGAGTTACCCCGCATTGTCTTGCGGCTTTTTCGCTGAAGCGCAGAAATTTTCGCAGGTTATAGCGGAACCATGCCAGTTCTTGAACGACCCCACTCTCTTGCGATGGAAGATAATCCGAGGAACTTCGTTTAGCGGCAGATGGCAATACCATGCACATAGTATATCGCAATACGATATACTATGTATCGCGTTACGATATAGATTCTTTTCCGTTGCTTGTGCGATCCAATGCCGCCGAATGGGCACGTTGCCGCGCCGGACACGCCGGAAGTTTGCACAGCGGGAGGCTGGCGAGTTCATGTAGCAACAATTTTCGTCCCTCGCTCGGCTCATATTCTTGCAATATGTCTCTGCGCAACTGGCCAAGCTGGTCCAGCCAGCCGCCAAGGTCCGGAGCCAGCTGACCATCTATCTCTTTACGCAAGCGCTGCGCCAGTGCAGGACTCTCCCCTGCCGTCGATATGGCAATCTGCAGGGCTCCTCGTTCCACAATGGAAGGAAAATAAAAATCGCAGTTAGGAGGATCGTCGACTGCATTGCAGAGAATCCCACGTTCGCTGGCCAGCAGAAATACCTGCTGGTTCACTTCCGGGGATGACGTAGCGGCAATAACAAGAAAAACATCCTTCAGGTCCTCCGGTGCGAAGACGCGCTGCTCCCACAGAAACTGTCCCGCACTCGCTTGTTGCGCGATGCCCGGCAAAGCCTCCGGCGCAACGACAGTCAATTTTGCTTGCGCATGCAGCAGGCTGGAGATCTTCGATTCGGCGACATTACCGGCACCCACAACCAGGCAATGCCGTCCTGTCAGTTTCAAGAAGATTGGGAAAAGAGGCATATTCGCTCCGTGTCCTGTCAGAGTCAGATTCAGAGGCAAAAAGCAGAAGGACCGCATGGATGGCGGCCCTTCTATTGCAATGGATTGTTACAACCTTACTGTTCGCGAACGCCTTCAATGAAAGCGCGCAGTTTGCGTGAGCGCGAGGGATGCCGCAGCTTGCGCAACGCCTTGGCTTCAATCTGGCGAATCCGTTCGCGCGTCACCTGAAAGCTTTGTCCCACTTCTTCCAGCGTGTGCTCGGAACCGTCACCCAGACCAAAACGCATTTTGATGACGCGTTCTTCGCGCGGCGTCAGTGTGCGCAGAACCTGCGAGGTGTAATCCTTCAGGTTCACGCTGATAACAGCGTCCGACGGAGAAACCGCCTGGCGGTCTTCGATGAAGTCGCCAAGGTGCGAATCCTCTTCCTCGCCAATCGGCGTTTCCAGCGAAATCGGCTCCTGCGCGATCTTGAGCACCTTGCGCACCTTCGCCACAGGGATGTCCATGCGCTTGGCGATCTCTTCGGAGGTGGGTTCGCGCCCCAGTTCCTGCACCAGCTGCCGCGAAGTGCGGATCAGCTTGTTAATGGTTTCAATCATGTGCACCGGGATGCGGATCGTACGTGCCTGGTCCGCAATGGCGCGCGTGATGGCCTGGCGAATCCACCAGGTTGCGTAGGTGGAGAATTTGTAACCGCGGCGGTACTCAAATTTATCCACCGCCTTCATCAGGCCGATGTTGCCTTCCTGAATCAGGTCGAGAAACTGCAGTCCGCGATTGGTGTACTTCTTCGCAATGGAGACGACCAGTCGCAGGTTGGCTTCAATCAGCTCCCGCTTGGCCTGCTCAGCATCCATATCGCCCTGGATCATTTCGCGCTGTGTGCGCTTCAGTTCCGCTATCGAGACGCCGGCGTCCAGCTCCAGCTTGTCCAGGTCCGTCTTGCAGTTCTTCTGTTGGCGACGGTACTCCTTGCGCATCTCTTCGCTCTTGGACTGTTCATGCTTCTGGTCGAGCGTCTTCACCTGCCGTTCCAGTGTGCGCATGGCGTCGACGGTCTTGTTCAGCTTGTCCAGCAGGCGCTTGCGTTCGCCGTTGGTGTATTTCAGCTCGCGCACAATGCGCGAAACCTGCACACGCTCGCGGCCCAGTGCCCAGCGGACTTTGCGGTGCTCGCGGGCCTTGCCTTTTTCCTTAGGGTTGATGGTGCTCAGTTTCTCGGCAAGCTGTTGCGCCTTCTTCTGGTGCTTTACTAGCGCGTCAATGCGGGCAACGGTCTGCTTCACGCGTGCCACAACAACATCTTCGGTGATCTCTTCTTCGTCGAAGATCACAACTTCCTTGATGTTGCGCACGCCGCGCTTCAGGTCTTCGCCCAGCGCCATGATCTCGCGGATCACAATCGAAGAACGTGAAATGGCCTTCATCACGCGCATCTGGCCGCGCTCAATGCGCTTGGCGATTTCCACTTCGCCCTCGCGCGTCAGCAATGGCACCGTGCCCATCTCGCGCAGGTACATGCGCACCGGGTCCTTGGTGTTTTCCATTGCGCCGGGTGTCAGGTCCAGCTCAACGTCGTCGCTTTCCTCGCCTGCTTCTGCGTCGAATTTCTCCGCGCCAAACTTCGGGCCTTCCTCCAGCAAATCAATTCCCTGCGTCCCGATGGTTGTCATCAGGTCATCGAGCTCGTCCGGGGAATGCACGTCTCCCGGCAGCAGATCGTTCACCTCGCCATAGGTCAGGTATCCCTTTTCCTTGCCGGTGTCGATAATGCTGTCAATGTCTTCTTCGAATTTGTCCTCAATAGCCAAGTGCGCCTCGTCTATCGCGATGCGATATGTGAATTTTTTTGTCCGTGGGCTGGACGTTGAATGCGGTCAGAGCCGCGACGGCTGGCCAAACGAAGGGTCTATCCCTCAATGCCAAGGCACACGTCCCCAGACAACCATAGTTTACCATGCGGAGGCCAATTTTTCTCTGCATTTTCAAACAGATTGTCGCTGCCCCCACTAGAAATAGATGGTTTCCGGGGCAATTTGTTTCATCGGATAGCAGGATTCCCAGGAAACCGTTTAATTTTCCCGCAAAATTCGATCCAGGGCAACCTTCTCGGCCATCAAACTTTGCACCTGCGCAGCATCTCCTCGGGCCTCGGCCTCAGCTAACTCGCGGCGCAAACTGCGTTGCCGCCGCTCCAGGCGACTATGGGCCAGGGCATGCAGCGCGTCTTCCACCATTGCCGACGATATCTCCCTGTCTCCGCCCTGTGCTCCCTGCATCAACAGCGTCGCCAGAAGATGTCGGCTGGCCACATCCGATACCAGTTCCAGCGGATTCGCGGATTGTGGGCTACAGCGCAACGTATCTATAAGATTCGATGTAGCTAAACCGGCATGGAGAGTCGGATCGGCCTGCAGTCGCTCGCAGGCCAGCGCCCGGGCAGACTCGTTTCCCGGCTGCGTTAACACGAGCAGCAGCAGCTTTTCCGCCTCGCTCATCGCAGCTTCTTTCGTGGATTTTGTTGTCAGCACGGTCCGGCGCGCTCCGGCAGCCTGGCGTAACTCCTGCCGCACCACGGCGGAATCAATGCCCAGTTTCTGCGCGGCGTCGGCGGCGAATTCGTCACGGACAATGCGGCTGGGGATGCGCTGGATATGCGGCAGCAAGTAGTTGATTGCCTTGGCTTTCGCGTCGGGCGTGATGGGCGGAAACAGCGCCCGTGCGCGGTCGATCAGGTAATCGCCATGCCGCCGCGCCGCGCGCAAAACGGCAATATATTCCTGCACGCCGCGTTCCCGCACAAAGCGGTCAGGATCCAGGCCGCCGTCGAGCGTGACGACTTTCACGCTGAAGCCCTCCTCCACCAGCATGGCGATGGATTTTTCGGCAGCGTTCGCGCCCGCCGTGTCCGGGTCGAAGTTCAGCACCACCTGCTTTGTGTACCGAGTCAGCAGGCGCACCTGCGCATCGGTGAAGGCCGTACCGCTGGTGGCCAGCACATTGGGAACTCCAGCCATGTAGACGGAAATGCAATCCATCTGGCCCTCGACCAGCAAGGCAAACTCATACTGCCGGATGGCCTGCTTGGCTTTGTCCAGATTGAAAAGGACATTTCCCTTGGTATAGAGCGGGGTCTCCGGGGAGTTCAGATATTTCGGGCCGGCCTTTTCATCCACTTCCAGCGCGCGCGCCGTAAAGGCAATCACGCGGGCCGCCTCATTGCGGATCGGAAAGGTGATCCGCTTGCGGAAGCGCGCATACATCGGCCCCGGCTGGCCACCTTCCTGATCTTTCCAGGAAAACAGTCCGCTGGCGCGTAGCGTCTCGTTGTCGAAGTCCGGCAACATGCGGTCGCGCATGGCCGAAAACGACTCCGGCGCGTAGCCGATGTGGAAGTTGGCGATGGTCTCCGCGGTGACGCCGCGGCTGGTCAGATATTCGCGCGCGCGCGCGGCCTCCGGCGATTGCAGTTGTTCCTCAAACCAGCGGCTGGCTTGCTCGTGCGCATCCAGCAGCCGCTTGCGCAGCCGTGATTCGCGTGCTTCTTCGGGACTGGAAAATTCCTGCTTCGGTAAAGGGATGCCGCACTTCTGCGCCACCGCGCGCACGGCTTCCGGGAAGGTAAGGTTCTCCAGTTTCTGCACAAAGGTGAAGACATCGCCCGATTGTCCGCAGCCAAAGCAATGAAAAAACTGCTGCGTCGCATGCACGTTGAACGACGGCGATTTTTCTTTATGGAATGGGCACAGGCCCTTGTAGCTTTGCGCGCCGGCCTTGGTCAGCCGCACATAATCGCCAATCACGCGGACAATGTCCGCCTGCTGCTTCACGGATTGGGCAAAGCCATCTGCCATAGGTTTCAGAGATGAGTGTAGTGCAGATGGGAGAGAACGGGTGTTGTGGAGAACATGGCATTACAAACAGGTGCCTCACCCTTTATGCAACAGGGTAGGGATGAAAAATTTCATCTTTGAGGCGCAGGCAGACAGCTTAGCCGATGTTCTTTTCCGCTTCCTCAACGGAGTGGAATCGTGGGAAGAACTGATCGACTCTTGTGGTGGTGAACAGCGCCCAGACTCTTTCTGAAACTCCAGCAATGGCGATCTTGCGGTGCTTGTTCGATTGCGAGACGTAGCTATTCACCACGACGCCCAGGCCAGCCGAATCCATGTATTCCAATTTGCTGCAGTCGAGAATCAGCAGGTCGGCATCCACCTCGTGGAGTTTCTGTTGCAGATCGAAGATGGTGCTAAGCGTCAACGCGCCGTGCAGGGTGAGGACGGTAACACGCGGGTTGGAAGTGGTGCGAAAGCTGTATTCGAGATGATCCTGCGGCATTCCCTAAGAATAGAAATTGGTTCGCCTGTAGAGATTAAAATCCAGTGAAGAAATGCAGGTGGAGGGCCATATTTTCCTTATTCAATAAGAATCTTATTGAATAAGGAAAATAATGAGATAGATACCTACATGTTGGTATGGCCGTGGCGCATTTCTTCGTTGAAGGCTGGCTTGGTCAGATCGAGCGCGGCATGCATCAGCGTGTTGTAGTGGTCGGCGTGCTGCATGAGTTCCGGCGTCGCGGCTGCAAATTCTCCGGCGTGCTCCTTAGAGATATTGTCGGTCCCAGCGATGAGCTTCAAGGCTCCATTGCTGGCCAGGCCTGCGGCCATGCTGCGCAGTTCTTCGACTGAGGTGTTGAGATATTGCGCATCGCGCGGGTCGGCGATCCAGATGGGCTGGTTGCCCCCGAGAACGCCGGAGAGCCAGTATGCCTTGAGCGCCAAAAATTCCATGCGGCTGGCGTCGGTGGTTTCGGTGAACAGAAATTTTTTCTGCCAGCGGCTGTAATAACGCGTGGTAACGGGCACGGGCTGACGATTGCCGCTCTTCACCATTTCCATCTGTCCCTGATCGAGGGTTTTGCGAATAGCGTTGTAAATAAAATTTTCCGCGTAGGGCTGTTCCGGCGCGGGAACAATCTCGGCAAAGGTCACGGTCATGCTGGCGGAGACTTTGGCGTGCAGCGGACTGTGCTGGCCGTCTTCCAGATGCACGGTGCCATGCACAATGTGCGTATCTGCGCCGGACGTGGAAAGGTGAAAGGGCCATGCAAAGTCGGCGAAACGGATGGGCATTCCAGCCAGCGTGACGTCACAATCGGGGCGCGGGTTGCGCAGACGCAGCGCCGACTCGCGCAAGTGGCTGGTCATTTCCGGCAGCAGAGTCGGCTTGTTGAAATCAAAGGCCTCGGTCAGCTCCAGCTGTAGAGTGTGGCCAGCTGTGGTCTGGCTGCTGCTGCCAAAGGTAAAGCGTGTGGTGGGTGCGCCGTGGAAGTCCGCGCCGGTGGTGGTACCCAGAATCGCAAGGCCCGCGGCACGTGCGGCGGTTTCCATGGAAGCCATCAAGGGAGTGTGTGTGTTGGGTTGTGTCGACATCGTTTCTGCAGAATCCTCATGGTGCGCTTTCCTTTTGCCCGCCGTGACGAACAGGAAGCGCAAAGACTTTCTTCAACTGTTATATTTTACGGGTTGTGGACCTATCCTGGTTGTCAGGCTCGACGGCCAAGGGCTTTTTTCTCTGGAGAGTGCTGATTGATGCCGTATCGCTCGTGTGAAATTCACCGCTTCCGCCTTCGCTGTCTTCCTCTTGTATCCAGTGGCATTGGCCTTGTGTTGCTGGCCTTTGGAGCCGTGGCGCCCGCGCAAAACACACTGCCTGCAGATATGCAGACCAAGGTGGATGCGATTGCCGCGCAGGTGCTGCAGGCGACCAATGTTCCCGGCGCTTCGGTGGGCATTGTGAAGGATGGACAAATTGCATATCTGAAGGGATATGGCCATGCTCGTCTGAATCCGGATGTGGCTGCCGAGCCAGGGATGCGCTACAGCATCGGCTCCATCAGCAAACAATTCACGGCGGCGGCCATCCTGTTACTGCAGCAGCAGGGCAAGCTGTCGCTCGATGACACGGTTTCGCGTTGGTTTCCCAAGCTGACCGATGCCAATCAAGTGACGATTCGCGAGCTGCTGTCGCACACCTCCGGCTATCAGGATTACTGGCCGGAGGATTACAACATGCCGCCAATGCTGCTGCCGACAACAGCAGACGCCATCATGGCTAAGTGGGGCGAGAAGCCGCTGGATTTTCCTCCCGGCACACAATGGCAGTACAGCAACACGAACTTTGTGATTGCCGGCAGGATTGTCGAACAGGTGAGCGGCGAGCCGTTGATGCAGTTTCTGCAGGAGCACATCTTTACGCCTTTGCACATGACCAGCGTGGCCAACACCGACATTGCCAGGCTGGGAGATACCGACGCGGAGGGTTTTTATCGCCATGCGTTAGGGCCGCAGCGTCCGGCACAGAAAGAAGGCGTGGGCTGGATGTTTGCCGCCGGAGAGTTGGCCATGCCGGTACGCGATCTGATGCTGTGGGACATCAGCATGATGAACCGTTCGCTGCTGGCGCCGAAGTCCTATGACGAGATGTTTCAGGATACAAAGCTGAAAAATGGACAGCCAACGCACTACGGCCTGGGCGTCGAAGTGGACCAGCGCGATGGTCATCCCATCATTGCGCATAGCGGCGAGGTCTCCGGCTTTGTGAGCGACAACATCGTGCTGCCACAAGACAAGATGGCTGTTGCCGTGTTGACGAATGAGGATGCATCCGGCGCTGCTTCCATGATTGCTAACCAGATTGTCGCAGCGCTGCTGGGGCTGCCGGAAAACGCAGGGAAGAAAGAGGAGGCGCAGGCGCGGCAGATTTTTCTCGGATTGCAGAATGGAACGATCGACCGCTCGCTGTTTACCGACAACTGCAATGCCTATTTCACCAAGCAGGCAATCGACGACTATGCCTCCAGTCTGAAGCCGCTGGGCAAGCCGCTGGTTTTTCGCCAGATTAAGCAGGAACTGCGCGGCGGGATGACATTCCATGCGTACGAAGCGATTTTCCCCGGCCAGAGGCTGGTCGTTACGACGTATGTGGAACCGGATGGAAAACTGGAGCAGTATCTGGTGATACCGGCCGAGTAGCAGGAATGCGAATTAGAAGCGCAGAAGGTAGGTCATCTTCACATAGATGGTCTTGCTGTCGTTGATCATCGAAGAGTAGGTCGTCGGTAGAATGGGTTCGGCTGGATTGCAGGTGCCGTTGTCTTCGCGCGTGCAAAGCGCACGGTCCAGATTTGCGAAATTTCCCACATAGCCAAAGTACACCGCTGTGCCGGGATGCGGCAGGTAGGTAAACAGAGCATCGGCAAACAGATTTTTAGAGTTCGTCACACTGGTATATACCGGATTGGGCAACGTCGAAATATATTGTCCGATCAAGTTAAAAGAAACAGCTTTGGTTACCTGGTAGTTCCAGCGCGAGATTAGCTGGTGATTGTCATAGACCACATCGCCCGTGGTGGGATCGGTGAAGTGGGTGTAGGTATAGCTGTTCTGCAGGTCGAGTGGGCTGGCCGGCTTCACTTCCACATTCAGATTGGGCGAAGTAACGTTGACCGGATTGGGGCCGACGTTCGCAGGCGGAGAATAGTTGATGACGGTTCCTGTGTATGCTCCGCCTCCGATGGCGATATAGGGTGTTGGCGAAGTATAGAAGTTTACGCCGCTGGTATGGCTGTGGTACTCAACATTCTGGGGCAGGATGGAATAATCGACTGGGCGCAGGCGGTCCTGGCCGAAATCCACGTTCGCCGAGACAGAGGTCCGGTGTTGGAACGTGATTCCATAGGACGGGTTGATGTAAAAATCGAGCGGCAGGCCGGTGTGGTCCCAGATACGTTCGGTGTAAATGCTGGGGCCATGCGACAGGATGAAACTGTTCTTTGGCCGAAAGGTGTAGCTGTAGCCGGTATTCGGTTCGCGCACGTCGGGGCGCCGGAAGAATCCGGTATCGGTGACAAAGCCAGCCGACGTGTCGTTGTAGGAAGCCCACCAGCTTTGATGCAGGTCTGAGTAGCTTATGCCCTGGTCATAGACCTGGCCACTGCAGGTCAGTGTGCCTACTTCGCAGGCTTGTTCCCCTAGCGGCGCACTGGCCAGATTTTGCGTTGCCGAGGTAACGGCCTGTCCCGACAGTGTCCAGCGTTGTTTGAATAGCGTGCGATAATCAAATCCGCCAGCTCGGTTGAAGGAGTCCTTGTATTCGCGGTCGGCATAAATGACGCCGACGTCGGAGCGGGAACCGATGTCTCGATTGACACGTGCGACGTAAAAATTTGCCCGGCCGTTGGCGTTCGGATCTCCCGGTGCGAGATATAGCCCCGGACTGAGATCGTCCACATTCAAAATGCCAAGCGCCCACGGCCCCAGTTTGCCCGTCAATCGTTCCCCGTACTTTGGTTGCAGGATGTTGTCTGTGTAATACAGATTGACCGGCGTCATGAAATAGCTGCTGTTCTCAATAAAGAAGGGCCGCACTTCAGGAAAGTAGGGAGGGAAGCGCTGGTTCGGCGCAGCCGGATTGTTGATGCCCACCTGGCTGAAGTCCGGGTTGACGGTGGCGTCCAGCACCAGACTGTTATGCAGGATAAATTTTCCGTCTATGCCGCCGTAGGCCTGCAGGTGCTTGCTCTGGAAGTATGGATCAACGGGATTGTCATCGTTTAGCTGGCGCAGATTATGGCCAAGCACGTACGGTTCCACCTGCCAGTTGCGGCCATGCGCGATGTCGATGAAGCCATCGATCGGCATTTCCTGGGTTAACAGGCCGGCCACGTTGGGCTTGATCTGCGGCCAATATGCGCTCTCGTTGGCATGAGAAATGCCTCGTTGCAGCACAATGCCCCAGGTGCGCATCTCCATCGGGGCAGCTTTGGCAAAATACAAGCTGGTAAACGGTATGCGCACTAGGACGACATATCCATTCGCGGTGCGCTTTCCCCAGGTATCCCAGACGGTGTCGAAGGAATAATCCGAACCATTCTGCTCCGTGTAAAGGGCATCTGCCTGTATCCCCAATGCATTCGTTTGGAAGATAAAGCTCCGGCGCTGGTCGTGAAACGTGTCCAGATAGATTTGCACAAAATCGTCGTCGCCCAGCGAATCTCGCGCCAGCATGTGCGCACGTACCAGATGAGGAGTTTTGTCATGACAGACGAAAGCCACAAAAAAATATGCGTGGGTGTAGCCCATATAAGCGACAGTCGGTTCCGACGCCGGAGCGCCATACTGCGGATAGCTCTGGATAAAATTGCCGACGCGCAGCATCTCGCGTGCCGGAACGGAGCCGAGATGCGGCGTCAGAAAATCGGTCAGTCTTGGATTTCCCGTCAGGTGCGGAATCTGGATATGGGGTGTGTAGCGAACCACAGGAAGCCTCACCGGATCCGGGCGAGGAGTGGCTGTGTCATCGATGGAAGAAGTGTTCTTTGACGGATTGATGCGACCGATAGTGCGATCGCAGGCGCGCGCGCGCGATGCCGTCCATAAAAAGACAAACAGGAGGGCCAAAGACGCCGGAATGGAGCCGTTACGCATAGATTCTGTTGGGTTCGTACTCAAGGAGGTGCAGAGATTCGGCCAACTCCATTGTACCGGAGGCAGTTCCATATCCTGACTTATAAGACTGAAATAAATCCTTTTGGGTAGCGAAGGAATTCTTCCCAAAAATTTTTGAAAATAAAATGCGACGAGCGCGTTTTCTGCAAATTAAAAAAACAGATTTAGAATAGCGCTGTTTGTTTGCGTGGCGGCTCCAATCCAAAATGCTGATAGGCAAGTCGAGTAGCTACGCGACCGCGAGGCGTGCGGTCCAGAAATCCAATTTGAATTAGGAATGGCTCATACACTTCTTCGAGCGCGTCTTCTTCTTCCGCCAGCGCCGCCGCCAGAGTATTCAGCCCGACGGGGCCACCATCGTATTTATCTATGATAGTGCGCAGCAGGCGGCGATCCATGTCGTCGAAGCCATGCGCATCCACCTCCAGCAATTCCAGCGCGGCCATCGCCGTTGCGCGGTCAATTTTTCCGCTGCCGCGCACCTGAGCATAATCGCGAACCCGGCGCAACAGACGGTTAGCAATGCGTGGCGTTCCGCGCGAGCGCATGGCGATCTCGGCAGCGCCATCGGTATCGACAGGAACGTTCAATACTTCTGCCGAGCGTTGCACGATGATGCGCAGGTCTTCGTCGGTGTAGAACTCCAGCCGAAGCAGAATGCCAAAGCGCGCTAACAGAGGCGATGCCAATAGTCCGGGACGCGTGGTGGCGGCGACAAAGGTGAACGGGTGCAGATCCATAACGTGCGTGCGTGCCGCCGGTCCCTGCCCGATGATGATGTCGAGCTTGTAATCTTCCAGCGCGGTGTAAAGTTTTTCCTGCAGGCCAGCCTGCAGACGGTGGATTTCATCCAGAAACAGCACCTGGTGCTGCTTCAGGTTGGTCAGGATGGCGGTCAGGTCGCCTTGAATCTGCAACGCCGGACCAGAGGTTTGCTGATAGCCGACGCCGAGTTCATTGGCGATAATGTTGGCCAGCGTGGTTTTGCCCAGTCCGGGCGGTCCGGAAAGCACGACGTGATCCAGTGCTTCGCCGCGGTTGCGCGCTGCTTCGAGAGCAATTGCAAGCTGCTCCTTGGCTTTGCTCTGGCCAATGAACTCATTCAGCCGCTGCGGGCGCAGCTTCAGCTCGAAGCTGGCGTCGTCTTCGCTTAGCGTCGCGGAGACCATACGGTTCGATATTTCTTCCGGGGGCATTCAAGCGGATGGTATCGCGTGTGCTTCGCCGGTGCAATGTTGTGTTGCGCGCCGCGATCGAACACGAGCCTGATATCGTGTTTGGCAAGGTGTTGTATGCGCGGTAGGAAGCAGTGGGCCGTCTCCGTTCGGCTAGTGTTTCAGCTGACACTTGGGCTGATAGCTATGTTTGCGCCGGGATGGGCTGTCGGCATGGTTGCCCAGGCCGCGCAGACGAGGCATCCCTGCTCGCAGGCGGAACGTATGCGCAGCACCCAGAACCTGCGAATGCTGCTGGCGACGGACACCGTTACGGGGAGAAGCCTGTCTCCGAAAAGAAATACCGCGAATGCACAGAAAAACCTGAGAGCCGCAGAGATAGTGGGCGACATCCGTTCCGCACCGCTTCATGCCGCGCTTGCCGCGTACATGCGCACGACGATGGCCTGCATGGCTTCGGCTGCGGGCAATCCAAAAACGATTGCTGCAGCTTTAACGCAGGGCCTGACGTCGGAGGCAGCCAGTTCCAGCGCACTCGATGCGATCCCTGAGTTGCCTGCGGTTGCCGGTGCAGCCAATCCGGTGGAGGACGATCCGCTTACCGTACACTTTGCCGTCGTCGGCCCGCGCAAGGCTGAAGATGCAGACGGCGGTCCGGGAGGGAGTGCGCCACCGCAACGCGTGGCGATTCTCTCCAGCATTGGCCCGGCCTGCGGACGTCGCGGGCAAGTGTCGGTGTATACCGCGAACGGTTCTGCGTGGCGGCAGGATTTTACCGCGCCGGTGGCGGCCTTCAGCTTGATCCAGAGCAATCCGGAAAGCGCACAGTTGGTGCTTTCGCCGCAGGATATATCCGGCCATTGGTATCTTGCGATGGTCAGCCATGAGCCGTCTTGCCGGATGGTCAGCGATCCTACGGCCTCCGATGCCATGACAAACGACTGGATGCATGTACAGATTCTGCGCCCGATGGCTGGTAACAGCGGTCCTCAAGTGGCGCTGCAGGACGAATTTGTCGCGGACCTGAGCGGTGCTTCGCCCAGCGACTGGATGCAGATCGATGCCGAACCGGATCGGCTGGAACTGCGCTATAACGGTATCCGCAGCAGTACGGGCGAAGAGGTCTTTGCCGAACGCCGGGCGTACCGGATTGACGCCACAAGCGTGGAGCGCATCCAGACGCCAGCGATCACGCCGGTGGATTTTGTTGCGCTGTGGCTGGCGGCACCGTGGCAGGATGCGCAGGCATGGTCGGATCACGCGCAGTCCGCCGCTCTTGCTGCGCAGCACGCGAGCCTGCAGCAGGTCACGCGCAAAGGATCCTGCTGTGGACTGTTTCGCGCCGTGTATCGTTGCAGCGCGGATGCAAAAAATAATACTGTCGCAAAAACGATCGAAGTTTCCGTGCTGTATCCGGAAGAAGATGAGCAGAGCGGCAATGGGGAACGCTACTTTTTTCTGCGGCAACTGTCCACGATTTACGGTACGACCGACTACCAGATGGAGCAGGTGAGCGAACAGCCGGGAAATACCTGCAACGGCCCGAACCTGCTGCGCCGTTCCAATCCGGGCCCTTGAAAAGGGATTGCTTCTAGGGGATCGAGTAGACTCAGAATTTGGATCGCATGCGTTTGTTCTCCATCGAAATCGGCCGTCCGCAGCGCTATGCCGCGTTGCTGCTGTTGTTCTTCGCAGTGCAATGCTTCTGGGTGATAGGCCATCAAACGCTGACGGAACAGGACTATCAGTACGCCCGCTGCGGCCGCGAAATCTGGGAAAAGCCCTCGCCGCTGGCCGGATACTTCACCTCCTGCGGCAACATTCATGACGGCACGTTTGCCTATCGCGCTGCGGGATTGCCGCTGACCACTCAACGAATCTTTGCCGGCCAAACTGTTACTTCTTCCACGTGGGAATCGCGGCATGTTCTTCACTATGTGAACGTGCTGCTGCATCTGCCATTCATTTTTTTCGGTGTCTGGTTAGGTGGCGCCATCTGGTGGGTTTCGCGGCGACTGTATGGCAACATGGGTGGATTTTTCGCTCTGGCGCTGTACTGCTTTTCACCGGAGATGTTGCGCGTCTGCCTGCAACCCAACAATGAAATTCTGGCTGCATGGGGCATGTATGGCATTGTGTATACGGCCATTGGCGTCGCCCATGCGATGCAGGGTCCGCAGCGGCGCTGGCGGCCGCGCATTGCATTGTTGATGCTGGCTCTGGGATTGACGGCTACGGCACACATTGCGGCAGCCCTGATTGGTCTGCTGCTGGCGCTGATCTTTATGTTGTATCTGGCGGAGGGTCGGCGCGCTTATGTCGTTCAAGTGTTGATCGGGGCCAGTTTTGGGGCATTTATCATCCTGTTCGCTTCGTATACGTTCAACGCGGACGCCTTCAGTTACGTTTTCAACGGCGGAGCGGGACGGATGTGGTTTTCACTCGACGGCACCCGGTACATGTTTCAAAACCTGTCCAATGCAGGCATTACGATTGCCGCAGCCACGGCGCTGGTGCTCTACGCGGTGCATCGCCGTTCGCGCTATTTTGGCAACACAGCGCCGCTGCTGGTGGCTGCGTTGTTGCTATGCCTGGTAACGACAAGTGTGCGGTCGGAGCCGTGGATCTGGGCGCTGCCCTTTGTGCTGACGTTTACCGGCGGCGTCTTCGCGGACCTGCTGGAATCGCGCCATCGCCGGCTGTACTTTTGGCTGGCCGGGGCCATTCTGATTACCCAGGCTGGATTGAGCCTGGTCAGCCTGCCACTGCTGATCCAGTAATGCATTTATATTCATATACTTAAAGCCAAAGTTTATTTTCAGATTCCCCTCCCGAAACCGGCTTCGGCACGGTATCCTGGAAGTGTCTACTTTTACCGATTTTCCGCGTTTTTTAACCATTCGTAGATTGACAAGAAAAGGCACATGGCAGACGATCAAAACCCACAACTTCCCCTCGGCGATGGCAGTGATGGCAACCCTCCCGGTTTCACAGGCCCGGGCGCAGCCAACCTGATTCCGATCAACATTGAAGAGGAGATGCGCCGGTCGTATCTTGACTACTCCATGTCGGTCATCATTGGGCGCGCACTGCCGGATGTGCGCGACGGCCTGAAGCCGGTGCACCGGCGCGTGCTGTACACGATGCACGAGATGGGCCTGCAGTACAACAAAAAGTACACCAAGTGCGCCAAGGTGGTTGGACAGGCGATGGGCCAGTACCATCCGCATGGCGATGCGTCCATCTACGACACGCTGGTGCGCCTGGCGCAGCCATTTACCATGCGCTACACGATGGTGGACGGCCAGGGAAATTTTGGCTCCGTAGACGGCGATCCGCCGGCAGCCATGCGGTATACCGAGTCGCGCCTGACGCGCATTGCCGGGGAGATGCTGGCAGACATCGATCAGGACACAGTGGACTTTACGCCGAATTATGACGAGAGCACGACCGAGCCTGTCGTGCTGCCGACGCGTATTCCCACGCTGATTGTGAATGGGGCCAGCGGCATTGCCGTGGGCATGGCAACGAACATTCCTCCGCACAACCTGACGGAGATCGTGAACGCGGCCATCGAGATGATCAACAATCCGCAGGCTGGATTGATTGAAGTGATGAAGCACGTGCAGGGCCCGGATTTTCCGACAGGCGCATTTATTTATGGACGCGCCGGAATTGTCGAGGCCTACAAGACAGGCCGTGGCCGCTTCCTCATGCGTGCCAAGGTTGCGATGGAAAATATCACCCAGGGCCGTCAGGCGATCATCGTTACCGAGATTCCTTACCAGGTAAACAAATCCAAGCTGATTGAGCGCATTGCCAATCTGGTGAATGAAAAAGTCGTCGATGACATCAGTGATGTGCGCGATGAAAGCGATCGCGACGGGATGCGCATCGTCATTGAACTGAAGCGCGGCGCGGAATCGCAGATTGTTTTGAACCAGCTTTACAAGCACACGTCGATGCAGGAGAGCTTCTCGATGATCTTTCTGGCGGTGGTGAACGGCCAGCCGCGGGAGATGGGCTTGCCCACGGCGATCCGGCACTTTCTGGATCATCGCGTGGATGTTGTACGCCGTCGCACGGCGTTCCTGTTGCAGAAAGCCCGCGAGCGCGAGCATATTCTGCTTGGCTATCAGATCGCGCTCGATCATCTGGACAGCGTCATCAAGATCATTCGCGGTTCGTCTTCCCGTGTGGACGCACGCGAGAGCCTGTTCCGATATTTCTCAGGAAAATCCATTGAGTTGAACGGCAGCGAACTACGCGGCGTGAAGCTCGATGCGACGAAGTATGGTGTGGACCTGGCGCAATCCACAAGCCCGACATTGATCCTGAGCTATCGCCAGATCGATGCAATTCTTGAATTACAGCTGTATCGCCTGACCCAGCTCTCCATCGACGAACTGTTGAAGGAGTTGAAGGAAGTTCGCGACCGCATTGCAGACTACGAATCGATTCTGGCTTCGGAGAAAAAGCTGCGCAGCGTGATCGTCAAGGAACTGGAAGCCGTCAGGAAAGATTACGGCGACGCGCGACGTACGCAGATATTGGACGAAACCGCTGAGTTGCAACTGGAAGATCTGATCGCCGATGAGCAGGTCGCGGTGACCATTTCGCACTCCGGTTATCTGAAGCGCACACCCATCACAACCTATCGCCAGCAACGACGCGGCGGCACCGGACGCATGGGCATGAAGACGCGCGAAGAGGATTTCGTCGAGCAGTTGATCGTCGATTCCACGCACGCGTATCTGCTGTGCTTCACCAACACGGGCCGCGTTTATTGGCTCAAGGTGTATGAGATTCCCGATATCGGTGCGGCAGGCAAAGGCAAGGCCATGGCTAGCCTGTTGAACCTACAGCCGGGTGAAAAAGTCTGCACCATTCTGGCCGTTCGCAATCTGGAGGAAGAAGGCAAGTTTATTTTCTTCGCCACGCGCAACGGAACGGTGAAGCGCACCCCGCTCAAGGACTTTTCCAATGTGATGGCAAGGGGCATCATCGCCATTGGCATCGACAAGGAAGATGAGCTGGTCGTTGTACGCATTACGGATGGACAACATGTGGTCTTTTTGGCAACGCACGAAGGCATGGCCATTCGCTTTGACGAGAACGATGTCCGTTCGATGGGCAGGCCGGCGCGCGGCGTGCGTGGCATCGATCTGTCAAAAAATGATTACCTGGTTGGAGCTGCTGTCACTCCCAAGGAACGAAAGAAGAACGGCGGAGGCACGGACTGTGCCTGCCTGATTCTCTCTGTCACGGAGCATGGTTTTGGCAAGCGTACGGACGTGGACGAGTATCGCCTGCAGTCGCGTGGTGGCAAGGGTGTCATCAACGTAAAGACCACTACGCGCAACGGCAAGGTGTCTTCGATTCAGCTGGTGGATGAATCCAGCGAGCTGATGGTGATCAGTCAGTTTGGCAAGATCATCCGCATCGACACCAAAACCATCCGCGAGGCAGGGCGCTCCACGCAGGGTGTGAAACTGGTGAAGATGGAGGATGGAGATAAAGTTGGAGCAGCCGTCGTGATTCCGCCGGATGAAAAGGAAAATGGCGGCGAGAGCGGCACGCTGATTCAGTAGCTGATGGAATAAAGCATGACTGCACGTTGAAGATATTCATCTGCGGCTGTGCTTTTTCCTTTTTCATCGCCGTTATCTCCATGCATCCCGTAAGGGGCGGAAGTTTCATAAAAGGATATTGGCGGTCTCGGTACCCCAGTGAGCACTCCCCGAAAGCGGCGGCATGGGGTACTCTGCGAATAGCTGAAATGGATATGATTGCTGTCAATTCAATTTTTGTTCGGGCAACTCGCTTTTCTTTCTGTCTTGTGTTCCTCTTGTGTGGCATTGCAACAGCACCCTTGAGAGCACAAGCGTCTCACCCTGCCCGAACCGCGCATCACCGAAAGACACATTACCAGACGACCCATTCGAAAACCGCACGGCACCATGCCAGCGCAACCCGCGCGCATATCACACGTACGCATACAGCGCGCGCACATCGCTACCATCACCCGATCAAGGTGACCACCGCAGCGGTTGCTCATCGCAGATATGCGGCGCATCTGGAGCGCACGAGCCTGACGCATTCCAGGAGATATATCTCGCGGCGTAGCGTGCATTCAGCTCCGAGCTATTCGCAGGTAGCGCAGGCGGATGAAGCTGCGCTGACGGATACAGCACCAGCCACGGAACATCCAGTGGCAGAGGAAGAGGGAGCCGCGGATCCGGCCCTTCCCGTAACCACCGCAACGGCGCATGGGCAACAGTTGATGGTCCCCATTCCACGTTTCATGCCAGCTCCGCTGCGCGGATCGCATGATGTGCTGGTGCATCAGAACATCATTGCGGATGTGGAAGGGCTCAGCCGCATCCAGAATGAAGCGCAGATCCAGGAGATGTTGCACGAGAAGCTTCTGGTCGCGCTGCCTGTAGGCGCAATGCTGGATGTCGATCCACGACTCCCAGTCAATCGCCGCTACTGCCGGCCCTGGACAGCGGATTTTCTGTCCAACATTGCACGCGAGCACATGGCATTGTTCCAAAACCCATTGCAGGTTACTTCGGCTGTGCGGACGGTCCAGTTTCAAGAACATCTGGAGCGCATCAACGGAAATGCCGCCCCGGCGATGGGAGACACTGCCTCGCCCCACTTGACGGGCGCAACCATCGACATCGCGAAAAAAGGAATGTCCATGCATGAGATCGCATGGATGCGGGCGTACCTGGGGCAACTGCAGCAGGAAGGCAAGCTGGACGTGGAAGAAGAATTTCAGCAGGCGTGCTTCCACATCTCCGTGTACGAAACGTATGAGCCTTCCATGTATCCGAATTTCGTAGCGCCATCCAGAACTCTGGAGGTCCGCGCCGATGCACCGCGGTCTGTGAGAATGCAATCCGCAACTCTGCATACCACTCGTCGCGCATCGACACGCCGCCGCCGTCGCCATGTATCGGTCAGCATGCTTGCCGTGCGTATGCGCTAGACCCGTTTTCCTGTTGCTATAGAGTGCCTGCAATTGCGCCATGCCTCCGCTTTTAAGGAACGGATGCGTTAATTTTCTTCCGCTGGAATACACCTGCAGGAAAACTGGTCCAGGCTTCGATCACAGATTCCAACGGGAACCAAACCCTTAACGAACCTTTCAGAGAAAATTCAGGAATCCCGGGCATGATGGAAATGGTCCGGGATGATGAATATTTCTAAAGCGAGCACGATTGCGAACGCATGGAGCTGGCGTCTGGCGCAGGACTCCGCTGAGAACACGCCCCACGCCCGGAACCTGCCGCTGCGCTGCGCTGCGGGCATGCTGGCGGGAGTGTTGGTGTGCACACTCTTTTTCGCACGAAATGCTGCGGGGCAACAGAATGCCCTGCCCGGCGCGCCGCATCCTGCCCAGCCGGCAGCATCCGTGCCGATTGCCGACACGGCTCAGTCTCCAGACGGGGACACAACGGCCACACCCGCACTGCATATCAGTCTGGTGCAGGCCGAAGAGCGTGCTCGCAAAATCGAACCGCTCTGGATGGCGGCGCAGGTGGCGCAGGGAACCGCTGGCTACGATCGTCGAATAGCGCTTGCCGCTCTGCTGCCACAAGCGATCTATCACGGCGAAGCACTGTATACGCAATCCAACGGCGTGCCGAATTCAGGGCCGCTGCCAAATACCTTCGGTCCTGTCTTCATCGCAAATAACAGCGTGCGGGAGTATGTAAGTCAGGCGATGGTGACAGACAAACTCAGCGTGGCGGGAGCAGCGCGCTACCGGCGTGCAAGGGCGCTGGCCCTGCAGGCGCAGGCAGAGGCAGAGATTGCCGCCCGTGGACTGCATGCTGTGGTCACGCAGGAGTACTACACGGTGCTGGCTGCGCAGCATAAGCTGGCTGCGGCGCAGGCCGCCCAGCAGGAGGCCCAGCGCTTTGACGATCTAACGCAAAAACTGGAGACCGGCCGCGAGGTTGCGCATGCTGATGTGATCAAGGCACAACTGCAACTGGAGCAGCGGCAGCGAGATCTGGCTGACGCCAAGTTGGCGCTGCTTACCGCGAAACAATCGCTGGGAGTACTGTTGTTTTCCGATCCGGCCACATCCTATGAGCTGGACGATACCCTGGACGCGCGACCGGATGTTCCGGCAGAAGCGGACGTGCACGCGCTGGCGGGAAAATCGAATCCTGAAATCCGCAGTGGACTAGCAGCATTGCAGGCAGCCAAGGAAGACGTGCATGCTGCGTGGGCTGGTTATTTGCCCGCGCTGACACTCGGCTTTAACTACGGAATTGACGCGCCCTATGTGGAAGCTACAGGAGCGGGCGGGCGGCAGTATCTCGGTTACTCTGCCGGGGCGTCTCTGGAATTCCCTCTCTGGGATTGGTTGACCACGCATGACAAGGTGAAGCAGAGCCAGTTGCGCGAGCATCAGGCGCAGGCGTCGCTGAGCTACGTGCAGAGGCAATGGATCGCGGAACTCAATCAGGGCTATGGCGAATTGCAAACCGCCGCCGCCGCTTTCATTTCGTTGCAGAGGACTGTAGGCGAGGCCAAAGAAAGCCTGCACCTGACCACGCTTCGCTATCAATCTGGAGAAGCCACCGTGCTGGAAGTGGTCGATGCGCAGAATACCTATCTTGCTGCCGAATCCGCGGTAGCGGATGGCGCGGTGCGATACCACTTGGCGCGCGCAAATCTTGAACGACTGACAGGAACGCTGCCATGAATGCAAAGAGCTGGAATTCCATGCATGAATTGTCTGGGAATCGGATGCTGATTTGTCTGATCGTTCCCGTGGTTTGTGCCGGGCTGCTGGCCGGATGCAGCGGCAACGAGAAAACGCCCATTCCTGTGGTGAGTGTACAGACCGCAACAGCACAGCGCGTTGCTCTTCCTGTGGTTGTGACTGGAGAAGCAATCCTGGCGTCATTGCAGCAGGCTATTCTGGCAAGCAAGATCAGCGCTCCAGTGGAGAAGTTCTACGTGCAGCGCGGCGATCGCGTGCGCAAGGGCGAACTGTTGGCGACGCTGGAGAATCAGGATCTGCAGGGTGCGGCTCTGGGCAGCGCCGGGCAGTATCAACAGGCCAAGGCGCAGTACGCGACCACAACCCAGTCCACGATTCCGCAGGAGGTTCAGAGAGCACGACTGGATTTGGCGCAGACTAAGGCCGAGGTCGATTTACAACAGCGCATTTACGAAAGCCGCGAGCAGCTTTTTAAACAAGGCGCGTTGCCGGGCCGCGATGTCGATCAAGCCAAGGTCGCGCTGGTGCAGGCCCAGACGCAGTATGACGTAGCGCGACGGCATCTGGAGGCGCTGGAACAGGTGAGCCGCAAGGCGGAGTTGTCCAGCGCGACCGGTCAGCTGCATCAGGCGGAAGGGCAATATCAACAGGCGCAGGCGATGTTGTCGTATTCGGAGATTCGCAGTCCCATTGACGGTTACGTGGCTGATCGACCGTTGTATGCAGGCGAGATGGCGCCTGCGGGTACACCGGTAGTCACTGTGATGGATGTCGATGTTCTGGTTGCCAAGGCGCATTTACCTCAGGTAGAGGTGCAGGGATTACCCGTCGGAGCACCGGCGCGGGTGTTTGTTCCTGGTCTGAAGGATGCGGTTTCCGGAAAAGTGATGCTGGTCAGTCCAGCTCTCGATCCCGGTTCCACTACCGTGGAAGTCTGGGTGCGCGTCGAAAATAAAGACAAAAGCCTGAAGCCGGGGACGCCGGTGCATGTTGCCGTGAATGCCCGTACGATTCCAGATGCACTGGTGATTCCAGTCTCGGCGTTGGTGCAGGATGAAGGCGGCGGAAAACATGTGATGGTGGTGGGCGCGTACAACGTTGCGCATCGACAGGAGGTGACCGTCGGGGTCGAGGCCAATGGTCTGATGCAGATCCTTTCCGGCATCCACGCAGGCATGCAGATCATCACGGTTGGTTCGTATGCCATGGACGACGGCACGCATGTGAAGGTCGTCCACGCAAACGGGAGCAGCGATTAATGGCTGCGTCCTCGACAGATCCAACAATGGAAGCCAGGAAGTCGCGCCCGTTCTGGGTGGTACGGCACACGCGCACGATTATTTTTTTTACGCTGGTATTTGCCCTGGCCGGTTGTTATCTCGCCTTTCAAATGCCCGTTGCCGTTTTTCCGCATACAAGCTTCCCGCGCGTCGTCATCGGAATCGACAACGGCGTGATGCCGGTCGAACAGATGGAAATCACCATCACGCGCCCGATTGAGAACGCGATCAACACCGTGCCCGGACTCGAAACCGTTCGCTCTATTACCAGTCGAGGAGAGGCGGAGGTCGATCTCTTCTTCAACTGGAACGTGGACATGGTCGAGACCCTGCAGATGGTGAACTCTGCGGTTGTACAGGTGCGCCAGAGCCTTCCGCCGACGGCGCAGATCACCACGCACCGGCTCAGCTTTGCTTCTTTTCCCATCCTCGGCTACAGCCTTACATCGAACAGTATGCCGCAAACCGATCTGTGGGAGATGGCAACCTATCAGTTGAAGCCGCGACTGAATCGCTTGCCCGGTGTGAGTTCGGTAACTGTGCAGGGAGGAAAAATTCCGGAAGTGCACGTTGTTCCCGATCCTGCAAAATTGCTTGCCAGCGGCATTACGATTGACGATCTTTTCAACGCAATCGCGCGCACCAACGTCATTGAGTCTCCGGGCTTGTACGAAAGCAAGCAGCAACTGTTGCTGAGTCTGGTTGGAGGCCAGGTGCACACAGCGGAAGAACTGGCACAGGTCGTCGTAAAAACGACGGCAGCGGGCGTGCCGGTGCACATTGCCGATGTCGCGTCGGTGGAGAATGCCACGGAGCCGGTGTACACCATCGTTACAGCTGATGGAAAGCCAGCGGTACTGCTCAATGTGATGCGGCAGATTGGTTCCAATGCTCTCGGTGTTTCCGCCGAAGTGAATGCCGAGGCCGCCAGTATCCGCAAGACGCTGCCGCCCGGCGTTCATCTTGAACCTTTCTACGATCAGTCGGAGTTGATCCGCGATTCGATCCGCAGCGTGCGCGACGCCATTCTGCTTGGCCTGATTCTCGCGTCGATCATTCTCGTTATTTTCCTGCACGACTGGGGATCGTCGCTGGTGGCAGGCCTGGTAATCCCTGTAACCATTCTGGTTACAATTGTGATCCTGAGTTTAACGGGCGAGAGCTTTAACCTGATGACGCTCGGCGGTCTGGCGGCGGCGGTTGGACTTGTCATCGATGATGCCATTGTTGTTGTCGAGAATATTGTGCTGCACATCGATGCAGGCGAGGGTCGCATTCAGGCTATTCGCAGCGCGCTGGGCGAGATCACTACTCCGTTGGTGTTTTCAACGATTACACCTATCGTCGTTTTTCTGCCGCTGATTGGCGTGACCGGAGTGACAGGGGTCTTCTTCCGCGCGCTGGCCATTACCATGACAGTCGCTCTGCTGACGTCGCTGGCGCTGGCGCTGACGTGGACACCCAGCCTGAGCCTGCTCTTCATCCGGCGCAAACAAGATTACGCAGAGAACAAAGGTGCCGAGGCGATGGACGAAGCGTCCAATAGTTCTTCGAAGCAGGATTCTCAGATGGACGCGCGCAGCCTGCTGGAACATGAAGAGACAATGCAGACGCCCTGGATGCGCCGCATCCTCGATCGTTATGCCTCGATGATCCGTGCGGCGCTGCGGTATCCGCTCTGGGTGGGGGTGGGTTGCCTGATCGTCGCTGCTGCCGGGCTACTGATCTATCAGAACCTTGGTTCCGACCTGCTGCCGGCGATGGACGAAGGAGGGTTCATCCTGGACTACGTGATGCCCGCAGGAACATCGCTGACGGAAACGAATCGTGTGCTGCTGCAGGTGGAAAATGTTCTGCGTGATATTCCTGAGGTGCAAACCACCTCGCGCCGTACTGGGTTGCAATTGGGTTTAGCGCAGGTGACGGAAGCCAATACTGGGGACTTTACCGTGAAACTGAAGGCCCATCGCAGCCGGAGCACGGAAGATATGATGGAAGATGTACGCGAGCGCGTCAACGAGGTCGCACCCCAGCTGGATATCGAAGTTGCGCAGATGCTGCAGGACAATATCAACGACCTTTCGAATGCGCCGGAGCCGATCCAGATACGGCTGTTTTCTCCGGATGCCGGTCTACTCGGCCAACTGGCTCCCCGTGTTGCGGACGCGATCAGCAAAGTCTCCGGCGTGGTGGATGTGCGCAATGGCATTGACGACAACCTGAGCAGCCCTGCAACGAATTTCGCTGTGCTGCCTGCTGTGGCGGCGCAGCTTGGCTTTACTCCGCAGGAAGTGGCGACGGATGCCCACGCGATGATCGAAGGCGTGCCGACCGAGGAGCCGATGATTCGCGATGGCCGTCCCTACACGATTCGCATCCGCTTTTCTCAGGCGTACCGGTCGTCTCTCGACGCCATCAAAAATATGCTGCTGGTCAGCTCTACGGGCCACACCGCAACCCTGGGTTCGCTGGCCGATGTTACAGAGCTACCGCCGCAGGCGGAGATCGACCGCGAGAATCTCCAGCGCGATGTTACCGTCACGGCAGGTCTGGAAGGCGCTGACCTCGGATCCAGCATGACACGCATCCGGCAGGTGGTGGACGATCTGCATTTGCCCTCCTCCGTGCGTGTCGTTTACGGTGGCACCTATCAGGTGCAACAGCAGTCTTTCCATGAGCTGATGCGGGTTTTGCTGCTGGCGGTCGCGCTGGTGTTTGGAGTGTTGCTCGCGGAGTTTCGCGGCTTTGCCGCGCCGATTGCGATTCTCACATCTTCCGTTCTTTCGGTTTCCGGTGTCATGCTGGCGCTGCTGGTCACGCGCGTTACCTTCAACGTCGCGTCCTTCATGGGCCTCATCATGGTGATTGGCATCGTGGCGAAGAACGGCATTTTGCTGCTGGATGCCGATCACAAATTCCGCGCGCTGGGATTTTCCGCCGAACGTGCGATTATCGAATCCGGACGGCGGCGCCTGCGGCCCATCCTGATGACGGCGATGGCTGCGGTGACGGGCATGCTGCCGCTGGCCTTTGGCATTGGCGCCGGATCGCAGATGCTGCAATCGTTGGCCATTGCCGTTATCGGCGGCGTGATGCTTTCCATGGCGCTTTCGCTGCTGGTTACTCCGGCCATCTATTATTGGCTGACGCGCAGCCAGACGACAGCGCAACTACTAGACTGAAAAACAATTTCGTCTGGACAAAAATCAAGGAGCCATCGCGAGGATGGCTCCTTGAGTGAAAAATCTAAATCTGTTTCTAGGCGTCTTGCTCTTTGCGGGCTTTCTTGCGATTGCGCTTGCGCGCCAACGCCTGCTTCACGCGCTTCTTTTCACCGGGCTTCAGGTAGTAGGAGTGACGCTTGACTTCCTTGATGATGTCTTCCTGCTGTACCTTGCGTTTGAAACGGCGAAGCGCATTTTCCAGAGGCTCACCCTCTTGCACTTTAACTTCCGCCAATGAACTGACACCCCCAAACTTTCCTGTTGGACTCCTCAAGAGTACGTGAAAATGTTCGTTCTACTCAAGCAGGGCTAGCTAACTCCTTTATTTCCCACCCGGGTTGGGGAGCTATTTGCAATGGGTCTGCGTGCCGCCAGCTGCCTCGCAGGGAATCCAGTGCTTGCAGGCGCGGGCCGCTCAGTGGAAACTGAAGACATATGATTCGTCCGTACCAGGGAAAATCTCCCATCATTCCGGCTTCTTGTTATGTGGATATTTCCGCGCAGATTATCGGAGACGTTGTGCTTGGCGAGCATTCCAGCGTCTGGATGAATGCCGTTGTGCGCGGCGATGTGCATTCGATTCGTGTTGGCGCCAACTCCAACGTGCAGGATTGTTCCGTGCTACATGGAATGCGATACAAGTATCCGGTGATCGTGGGCGATTGGGTCACGATTGGCCACAATGCCACGGTGCATGGATGCGTGGTGGAGGACGCCTGCCTGATCGGCATGAATGTCGTGATTCTAAACAATGCCCGCATCGGCGAAGGTTCCATCATTGCAGCAGGTGCGGTCATTCCGGAAAATGCGATTGTTCCGCCGCGAACCTTGTGGGCCGGAGTTCCGGGCAAGGAACGGCGCCAGCTTTCCGACGCAGATCGGGAAATGATTCTGCAATACGCGAAGAATTATCTCGACTACACGGCCATTTATCTGCGAGAGACGGGCGAAGAATAGTCCGTCTCTCGCAAATGTGCTTTCACGCAAAATATACCGTTAGACCTCGGTATCGCCTTCGGTGCCCAGCACAACGGGGATATCCATGCGTTTCTGTCCACGGAAGATGGTTACGGTGACTTTTTCGCCAGATCTGTGGCCGTCCATGATTTCGGAAACATCCTGTGCGCTGGCCACGGATTCTCCGTCAATCGCCACGATCAGGTCTCCGCCGACATAGATGAGCGTGTTGCCCAGATAAGCCTTTTGTGAGCCGCCACGCAGGCCGGCGCGATCTGCCGGGCCGCCGGGAACGACGCGCTCAATCAACAAACCAGAGTCCGCGGGCAGGCCCATCTGATCGGCGAGATCGGGGCCAATCGGCAGCGACTCAATGCCGAGCGTGGGTCGTAGAACTTTTCCGTAATGAGCAAAATCGCTTAACACGGCTTTGGCTGAATTGATGGGGATGGCAAAACCGATGCCGGCGTTCTGGTCCGCGCCGCCGCCGGTGGCGATCATGGAGTTGATGCCGATAACTTCTCCGCGCGAGTTGAGCAGCGGGCCGCCGGAGTTGCCGGGATTGATCGCGGCATCGGTCTGGATGGCATCTTCAATCAGATTGCCGAGCGGTCCGCGTACGGAACGAATCGAACTGATAATGCCGCGCGTCATGGTACCGTTCAATCCAAATGGATTGCCGATGGCGTAGACCACCTGGCCCACCAGCAAACCACGCGAATCCCCCAGTGTGGCGGGTTGCAGATTGGGCGCGTCGATTTTCAGCAGCGCCAGATCGTGCGATTTATCTCGCAACAGGACCTGGGCCTTATAACGATGTTTGTCATACAAGGTGACATCCACCTCGCGCGCGTCCGAGACGACATGGTAATTGGTGAGGATGTGACCTTGTTTATCCAGAATAAAACCCGATCCCTGGCCCTGTTGCGGCACCGGGCCGTAAAAGAAATCAAAGGCTATCGTGGTCGAAACGACGTTGACGACCGAAGGCAGACCTTTTTTATAGACAGCTACATTTTCCTGTTCTTCCGGCGTCAGAGCCGGTGCGGCATCGGCCTGCGTCAACGTCATGGAAGGGTTCAGGTCCTTGATCAAATGCTGATCGGCTTTTGGCATGTGGGAGTTCAGTTGTGCATACCACCTGCCGGTTGTTGCCGAGTGTGTCGTAACGAAGTAGAAACCGCCTACAATGGCGAGGGTCAGGATTAGAAGACGAGCTTTCATGCAGATGGATTCCTAGCCTTGTTTTTTATGGTGTGCAATCTACGTTGCATGGGTTCTGAAAAACTTCCGGATCGGCCTGTCACAATTCTCTCCAGAATATTCCTTTAGATTCTAAAGAGATGTGGATGGATGTGCGATGTCTCTGCATGGCACACAGTATTCCGGCGTTTTCCCTGTCGTCCATTACCGATGCCACGATTGGAAGATGCGCTCCACGGCAGCTTCGGTTTGTTCGCACGGGCCGGAATTATCAATTACGTAGTTGCAGAAGGGTACTTTTTCCGCATCTGGCATTTGCGCAGCCATGCGCCGCAGGGCGTCCGCTTCGATGGAGGAGCGTTCCTGCGGAGTGAGTGGGCGGCCCTGGCTGACGCGTGCGATGTAACGGGAGATTTTTAACGATTCCGGCGCAGTGACGAGAATCAATTGATCAAATCGCTTACGCAGTCCGGACGCTGTGCCCGCGCGATCGGCTTCAAAGATCAGCGCCGATTCCACCATGACGATGGCATTAGGGTCGCGTGCAAAAATCTCGTGGGCGCGTCGTTCCTGCTCCGCTACCACCGGCGGATGCACGATATGGCTCAGCTCGTCGATGCGACCGGTGGAGAAAACATAACGCGCGAGAGCAGCGCGATCCAGTTGACCGTTGGGACGCACCAGCGACGGCAGTTCCGGAATGCCGGAAAAGCGTTGCAGAATCGCGGCGTACACAGGCTGACCCGGCTGCATCAATTCTCTGCCAATGGCGTCGGCCTCCAACAAGGCAATGCCGCGTGCAGCAAACATGGCGGCTACGGTACTCTTGCCGCTACCCAATCCTCCGGTAAGGCCAACGCGCAGCATCAGAAATTTTCTCTAAATGGAAATGCCACGGCGCAGCCTGGCGGCGCGCACGGTATTGGCCATCAGCATGGCGATGGTGAGTTTGCCGACGCCACCGGGAACAGGCGTGTATGCTCCTGCAACTTCAAATGCTTTCGGGTGTACATCGCCGACGATGACGGAACCTTTTTCCTTGAAGGCCATTTCGCGCTTCGCGTTTCCGGCGAAGAAACGGTCGAAATCCTTCTGCTCTGTGACGCGATTGATACCGACGTCGATGATGGTTGCACCGGGCCGCACCATTTCCGGCGTGACAAAACCGGGCCGGCCAATCGCAGCCACCAGAATGTCCGCGGCGCGCGTATGGGTTGCCAGGTCGCGTGTCTTGCTGTGGCAAATGGTGACCGTGGCGTTCTCATGCAGCAGCAGCATAGCCGCAGGCTTGCCGACAATGTCGCTGCGGCCGAGGATGACGGCATTCTGTCCGGCAATCGGCAGATGGCTGCGCTTCAAAATCTCGATGATTCCGGCAGGTGTACACGGCGCCAGCGCAGGTTGACCGGCCTGTAGACGCCCTGCGTTCACAGGGTGAAAACCGTCGACATCTTTCTCCGGTAGCACGGCTTCCAGCAGCCGCTTGGTATCGACGTGGGCGGGCAACGGCAGCTGAATCAGAATGCCGTCAATCTCATCGCGCGCATTCAGGTCGGCAATCAGGCCCAGCATTTCTTCGGTCGTAATGGTTTCCGGCGGAGTCAGCATCTCGCTATAGATGCCCAACTCTTCGCAGGTCTTCACTTTGCTGCGCACGTAAATCTGCGATGCGGGAACACTGCCGACCAGTACCGCGGCCAGGCCGGGCCGGATATTTTGTGCTGCAAGTTTTTGCACATCGGCAGCGACTTCGGCCTTGATTGCCGCAGCAATGGTGTTGCCGTCGAGTACGGTTGGAGAGCTAACAGAGGTCATGGGAACCAAATTTCATGGTACAAGATTGCGGGCGCAACATGGTGGACTGCCGCGATCCGGAATACACTGCACGTATGTCTGGAGCGCAATTGCCGATGCTGATCGCCATGCTGGCCTGTCCTGTATGCAAGCAACAAGGGTTGCAGGTTGCGCCCGGCAGCGAGGCCCAGCAGAATCCGCCAGAATGGCTGGTGTGCCGCCACTGCAATCTGCGTTATCCCATTGTCGATGGCATTGCAGTGCTGCTTGCGGAGCGAGCGAAGTAACCCGCCAAAGGTAACCGGGTAACAGGGAATCCACCTGATAAACATGGTGCACGGTTCGTGGTGCATGTGGCCGCAAGTTGTCCGAATTTTCCACCGTTTCCACATGCAATCACCATTAGTACCGTTATTTTTGTTACCTAAGTGTCCCTCGTGGATCCAGCCCGGTTGCCGAAGAAGCTGTTAGCAGAAGAGATGCGCTTACACTGCAAAAGATTGCTGGATAGCGCGATTGGAAATCAAAGGCTCACGGGACTTGTATCTGCAACAATTTTCCGCGAAATGAGTCTAAATAGAGTGGGATACATGGGAAAGCTTATATGGTCATGCAGTACATGGATCAACGCCCAGGACGAAAAGAGGGAGACACGATGACACCGCATGGAATGGTTGAAAAGTTTCCCGTTGCAGAATTGCAGGACCTGCGAAACGGCCTGCTGCAAAGTGGTCTGGATTCGTGGCAGGCGGCGGAGCTGGTCAGCAGCTTTCTCAGTGGCCGTGGCTATGGAGTTTCCCGCCAGAGCGCCCGTGATGCGGTGTCGCGACTGGAAGGGCTGAGTTGTTCCCTGGAATGTATGCAGGCAGAGCTTGAGAAGCTGGCGATGGTGATGTAATCCGCTGCGTCGGCTGGATTTATTCAAGAAAGCAGAAAACAGGGCTGGGCGAACTCGCCCGGCCCTGAATATTTTTGCGCCGGGGCGGCGTGTTTATTCGTACTTCAATGCTTCTACCGGGTCCATCTGTGCGGCGCGGGTTGCGGGCAGCGTGCCAAATAGAATGCCAACCAGCATGGCCGTTCCCAGCGAAATCACAACCGACCACCAGGAAATGTGCATGGGATGATCGGTAAATATGCCCACGGAAAAAGGGAGCGCCAGCCCTAAAAATGTTCCCACAACGCCGCCGCTGAGAGAG
Source organism: Acidobacteriaceae bacterium (assembly GCA_036267255.1). Classification (GTDB taxonomy): domain Bacteria; phylum Acidobacteriota; class Terriglobia; order Terriglobales; family Acidobacteriaceae; genus DATAWK01. Next base: position 765,344 of record DATAWK010000041.1, read on the forward strand.
ATCAAAACTGCTTCGGTCAAAAATTGAAGCTGAATCTCGCGATAGGTTGCACCCACGGCTTTCCGGATACCGATCTCGCGAATGCGCGCCCGCACGGTGGCCAGCATGATATTCATGATCCCGACGCCGCTGACGGCAAGTGTAACGGCAGAAACCAGCAGCAACACCAGCGTCATGATGTCTGCAATCTGCGTAGCGGTCGTGATCATCGCCGTATATTCATCGACGTCATAAACGGAATTTGGCCGATGCCGGGACTGAATGACGCGCGCAATCTCATTGCGGACGTGCGGGATTTCGGTATAGTCCCGGACAGAAAAAAACAGCTGCTTTACATTATCCGTTCCAGTAAAGTACCGGGCCACAGGGTACGGAATCAGGATGGTCTGGTTTGCCACCTCAGTCTGTCCAAATCCGCTAAAGCGTTCTTTGAATGTTCCGATGATGGTGAACGGAATGCCCTTGATGGAAATGGTTCGATTGATGGCTGCATCCGCGCTGCCGAACAGGTTGGTGGCGAAGGGAACGGTCACGACGGCGACCTTGGCGTGCGCCGTGGAATCCTGATCATCAAAAAAGCGGCCGGACAGAACAATCAGATTTCGTACCTTCCGATATTGCGGAGAGACGCCCAGCACCAGAATGTCTTTGACGCTGCCATTGCCCATGCTGATGCCGTCATGCATTTCGAGCATGGGAGATGAAGCAACCAAGCCTGGTACCTGTTCCTGCACAGCGGTCAGATCATCGATTGTCAGAAAATCCGGGTTGGGATTGACTGCACCCGATCCTCCGCCCTGATAATCCGCGACGATCATGTTGGTGCCGATTGCCTGGATGAGATTGATGGCGTATTGCCTTCCGGTCAGACCGATTGTGGCCACCAAGATAACGGAAGCGGACCCCATGACCATGCCCAGTGCCGTGAGAGCAAAGCGAATCTTGTTGGCGCGAAAGCTGTCCAGCGCAAGGTGGATGATCTCGCTGAGCACCATGGTCTTTTTGGCGCTGGCCAGCGTGCGTGCGAACGATGCCGGATTGTGCGTGCGAACGGCGGGAACCATGCAACCCTTTGCAATGACTTACAATTCCTGTGACTTACAGTTCTTTGATGCGAGCCGATCCCGGCTCGACGCAAACCCCGCCACGCAGATAGAGTATCGATACTAGCGGCAGGATGCACCCTTAGCATACCGCTTGCAGAACTCTTTCCCCGGCAGCAGGGCGCTTGTTCTATTCTGATGAAGGCAGGAAGCATAATCCGCGCCACGCGGAGGGATGTGTGAGCGGTTGAAACAGGCGGTCTTGAAAACCGCTTTACCTTAACGGGTAACGGGGGTTCGAATCCCTCTCCCTCCGCCATTTAATAGTTTCAGGACATCCGATAACATCCAATGAGTACATGAAATCCCCAGCGAATGCTGGGGATTTCGTATTTTTATGTCCAGAGCTATACTATGGAAGCCAGATGCCGCTGGGGGTATTTCAGGGGGTACTTTTATTTTTACCTGGGGGTATTTTCTCCAAGAGGCTTTTCAGGAGGAACAATGGCGCTAACTGATACGGCAGTTCGCAAGGCCAAAACAAAGGACACGGCATACCGCCTGAGCGACGGCGGTGGCCTGTATCTCTGGATAACACCCGCCGGAGGCAAGCTCTGGCGCTGGAAATATCGGTGTGAAGGCAAAGAGAAACTGATGTCGTTTGGTAGCTATCCAGATGTGTCCTTGTCGCTGGCCAGAGAGCGCCACATTGAGGCGCGCAAGCTGCTGGCTTCTGGCGTAGACCCGATGGCACAGCGCAAGGCCGACAAAGCTACAGCCGAAAATTCCTTTCAAAGTGTTTCGCTACGCTGGTTGGAACATTGGAGATACGGGAAGAGTCCCCGGCATGTGGACTACGTGATGAGGCGCATGGAAGCCAATATTCAGCCCAGCCTTGGTGCGCGGCCCATTGCAGAAATCGAAGCGCCAGAATTGGTCGCAATGGCCAAGGCAATTGAAAAGCGCGGTGCGCGAGACATCGCCAAGCGCGCTTTGGAGACCACTGGGCAGGTGTTTCGCTATGCCATTGCCCACGGATATACGAAGCGAAACCCAGCCAGCGAAATCCGTCCCAGCGATATTTTGAAGTCCACGCGCAAGGCCAACTATGCCCGCATCGATGCCCGAGACTTGCCGGGACTGCTGCGATCCATAGAAGTCTATCCCGGCACGCACGTCACGCGGTTGGCCCTGAAGCTGATGGCTTTCACGTTCGTCCGCACCAGCGAACTGATTGGCGCAAGGTGGGCTGAATTCGATATCGAGGCAGCCCGCTGGAACATTCCCGCCGAACGCATGAAGATGCGGACTCCGCATATTGTGCCCCTGGCGAAACAGACATTGGACGTGCTGGATACATTGCGGACACTGACGGGTGGAAACAAATGGCTCTTTCCCGGAGACCGAAACGCCAAGAAGCCTATGAGTAACAACACGATCCTGAAAGCACTGGAGCGCATGGGATACAAGGGCCAGATGACAGGACACGGTTTCCGGGGACTCGCTTCCACGATCTTGCACGAGCAAGGTTACGCACACGAGCACATTGAATTGCAGCTTGCTCATGCACCGCGCAACGCGGTCAGCGCCGCATACAACCATGCTTTATATCTGGAGCCGCGCGCCAGAATGATGCAAGACTGGGCTGACTTTCTCGAACAGACGCAACGTGGCGGCAAGGTGCCCTTCCGTGGCTCTGCGGCATGAGAAAGAATGAAAGTTAGCGGATAGAGCATCCGGTCGGTAGCCGAACGATTCTTGACGAAGTACCCAACATGCCAAAGTTACCCTTTGTGAAAGACGAACGCATACGTCTTGATCCGAATGGTTTCCGGGTCGCTTCGAATGGCTCTGACCTCTGCCGTGACAGTTATGCTAAGTGATTGCAACTAAATGATTTCATGGGCGTTGATGGCTAACTACAGCACCCTTAGGCATTCAGAAACACTGGGAAAAACGCAAAGTTCAATTTTCAGCACTCTCGTCAGCACCCTAGATTGTTTGAGGTAGAAAATGCCTCGACCTCTGCCGCGCGTCGGCAGCAGTCTGGATCGAGGCAGAGGTCCAGTTCAAATCAATCCTTTGCCGATTTTAAGGGTGCGAAAGGGTGCTCAAGCACCCTCGCAAAACTCTAAGTTGCGCTGAATCTGATGCCTACGCCGTTTACCCTTGCCTATCGGGCCTATCCGAAACCCAAAGCCAAATAGATCGCTGGCAAATTGTCTCAGCGTTGCCGAGACAATTTATTGAGCGCCATCGACCGGGTGTACAGACGAAGGGAAAACATTCACCCTTCTAACTACTCCCTGAAGTCCGTGGCTGCAGATGTCCTTTCCGTAATGCGCGTTCCTTCATCATCACGAAGAAGACGGGGACCAAGATCAGGACGTGGATGGTCGAAGTAATCATGCCGCCGACGATAGGTGCTGCAATCGGCTTCATCACATCGGAGCCGATGCCGGATTCCCAAAGAATCGGAATCAGACTTGCGAGGACAGCGCAGACTGTCATGAGCTTCGGCCGCAAACGTTGAACCGCGCCTTCGATAGCCGCTGCCTCCACGTCGGCATTCGTCAAAGGCTTTCCGTCTTGCAGCTTGTGTTCGAGAGCCTCATGGAGATAAACCACCATGACCACTCCTGTTTCGACAGCAATGCCGAAAAGCGCAATATAACCGACCGCCACGGCGACGCTGAAGTTGTAGTGAAGAAGCCATTGCAGGAGTAGTCCTCCGCTCATCGCATAGATCGTTGGAAAGATCAGGACAAGAGCCTCGGCTACCGAATGAAAAATCAGGTATAGCAGCAGGAAAATCACGAAGAAGACGATCGGCAGAATCAGTTGCAGCCGTTGTTTGGCGCGTTGCTCCAGTTCGTATTCTCCCGACCACTGGAAAGTGTAATTCGCTGGCAACGTCAGTTTGTCGTGAAGGAGCTTATTTGCCTCCGTAACGAAGCCGCCGTAATCGGTGTTCTTGAGATCGATGTAGATGTATCCCGTTAGTGCACCATCTTCATCTCGAATCATGGCTGGGCCATGGGTGAAGGAGATCTTCGCCACCTGTCCCAACGGAATCTGCGCGCCGGATGGAGTGCCTATAAGGACGCTTCGCATCTGTTCGACATTATCGCGGAAGTCTCTTTGGTAGCGGACGTTGATGGGATACCGTTCACGGCCCTCAATATTCTCCGCAACATTCTGTCCACCGATGCCGGATGCGACTGCGGTCTGCACATCGGCAATGGTGAGGCCGTAGCGAGCAGCTTCTTCGCGGTTGACATCGACATTGATGTAGAAGCCCTGAGCAACCTTTTCAGCGAAGATCGACCGCATCTCTGGCATTCCGGAAAGAACATTCTGAATCTTCGTAGCGAGTTGCTGGATGCCATCGACGTTCGGTCCTTGTACCTTCATGCCCAGTGGTGTCTTGATGCCGGTCAACTCCATGTCCAGGCGATTTTCGACCGGCATGGTCCAGGTATTTGAAAGTCCAGGAAACTGGAGCTTGTCATCCATCTGTTGAATGAGCTTTTCGTAAGTCATCCCAGCAGGCCATTGTTCGCGCGGCGTAAGCATAACCGTTGTGTCGTACATGTCGAGAGGTGCGTTGTCGGTCGCGCTGTCCGAGCGTCCAACCGTGCCGAATACACTTGCGACCTCGGGAAAACCGCGAAGGATGCGGTCCTGCTCCTGGAGGAGCACCTTTGCCTGCTCGATCGAAATACCGGGAAGAGCCGTCGGCATATATAAGGTGGAGCCTTCAAAGAGTGGGGGCATGAACTGGCTGCCCAGACGTGTTGCGAGTGGAAATGTCACTAGCAAAAAGATCAGATTGACGATGATCGTGAGCCAGCGATGACGCAGACAGAACTTTAAAATCGGCAGATAGATTGCTTGCGTGATCCGTGAGATGGGATTGGCACGCTCCGGTCGCAGCCGACCTCGAATCAGCATCACCATCAAGACCGGCACAAGCGTGATGGCTAGGATGGAGGAAGAGCCGACTGCCAGGGTCTTGGTCCACGCAAGGGGGCGGAACATACGTCCTTCCTGCGCTTCGAGCAAGAAGACCGGCAGGAATGAAACAACGATGATGAGCAGGGAGAAAAATAATGCAGGCCCAACCTGTTTGGCTGCGTTAATAAGAATCTTCTGCCGCTCTGGTTCCGATACCGGATTGGCATCGCTTTCCTGCCGTTCCGACAAATGACGGTAGCCGTTTTCGACCATCACAATGGAGGCATCGACGAGCACACCGATCGCCAAGGCGATGCCGCCCAGGGACATGATGTTCGAACTCACTCCCAGCCAGTACATCGGGATGAAAGCCATCAGCACGGCGATGGGCAAAGCGAGGATCGCGATAAGCGCAGAACGGAAGTGGAACAGAAAAATAATAATGACGAGGCTGACGATGATGGCTTCTTCGAGCAGGTCTCGTTGCAGCGTCTTGATCGATGCATTGATCAAATCAGAACGATCGTAGCCCGTCATGATCTGCACGCCGGGTGGCAGAGATGGTGCGATCTCGCGGAGCTTTTGCTTCACTCCGTTGATGACGTTTAGCGCATTCATACCCTGACGCATAACGATGATTCCACCAACGGTTTCACCCTCGCCATTCCACTCTGCCACGCCTTCTCGAATATCCGGACCGAAGCTCACTGTTCCCAGATCACGCAGCAGCACTGGTGTTCCGTTCTTGCTGCCAACCGCAACCGTGGCGAGATCTTCGAGGGATCGCAGATAGCCGAGGCCGCGGATCATGTACTCCGCACCGCTCAGGTCAAGCACTCGCCCACCGACTTCATTCGTGCTCGTCTTTACTTTGTCAATGACAGTAGAAAGTGGGATTCCGTACGCAAGCAGCTTGTTGGGATCAAGTTGTACCTGATACTGCTTTACATAGCCGCCGATACTGGCGACTTCGGCAACTCCGGGCACGGTCTCCAGGGCATAACGCAGATGCCAGTCCTGCAAACTGCGCAGGTCGGCGAGACTATGCTTGCCGCTCTTATCGACGATGGCATACTCATAGACCCATCCAGCGCCTGTTGCATCGGGGCCAATCGAAGGATGCACGTTTTCCGGCAAGCGCCCGCTGATCTGTTGCAGGTACTCAATGACCCGCGAACGTGCCCAGTAGAGGTCGGTGCCATCCTGAAAAACGACATAAACGTAGGAGTCGCCAAACATGGTTTGAGCGCGAACGGCTTTGACATGAGGCGCAGCCAGCAGGCTGGTAACGATTGGATAGGTCACCTGGTCTTCAATCACATCGGGCGGTTCGCCCGCCCAACTGGTATGCACGATCACCTGCACATCCGAAATGTCCGGCAGCGCATCCAGCGGCACATGCTGTAACGACCAGATGCCGGCAAGTGTCAGCAGCAGCACTGCGGTAAAGACCATGAAGCGATTGCGCGCGCAAACATCAATAATCCTCGAAAGCATTACATGCCTCCTGTCGCGTTTACGCGCAATTGTTTCATTGCAATGACCTGACCATTTTTCTGGGCGGAGATGTTTACCAGCCAGGAGCCGCCCGAACTGAGTGAACCGCTACCTTCATAGAGGCCGCCGCTCTTCTCGGCAAGTTTGGTTGTAGTGTTCAGAGCAGCCATGCCCATCGCCGGCATCGCTGCCATATAAAACGTGACCGTCACCTCGGCTCCTGTCGTGGGCGTTCCATTTGTGCCTGTGAGTTTCACCCGAAAGATATTGCTGCCTTTTTGCGGCGGATTGGGATCTGCGGTGAAGTCGATGTTCTCCTGCGCAGCGGGTGCCGCTGGAGCGTTGCTGCCAGCTCCTGGCGGAGGCGGTACGAAGGAACCTGCCGCAGCCTGCAACTGACTCTCTGAGTCAATGAGGAAGTTGGCTGACGTGACGATCGACTGATGTGCTTCCAGTCCCTTGAGAACGATGAAGTCATCGCCGACGCGGGGGCCAACTGTGATCTCTTTGGGCTCAAGACTGCCGTTGCCGTGATTGAGGAATACGAGTTGCCGTGTGCCCGTTTGAAAGACAGCCGACGCAGGCACAACAAGCTGACGGCCTAGACTGGCTTTCACATCGACGTTCACGAACATACCCGGCTTCAGTTTGAGTCCCGGATTTGCGATCTCAATCCGCACGCGAACGGTGCGCGTTGCCATATCCACTTGCGGCAGAATTTCTTCAATGCGTCCGTAAAATGTGCGGCCCGGATAAGAATCGACCGTAACCTGCGCCATATCGCCCGGCCTTATACGGCCAACATCGTCCTGGAAAACCTGCGCGTACACCCACACGCGGGAAAGATCAGCCACCGTGTAGAGGCGGGTCGAAGGTTGCACATACATGTTGGGCAGAGCGTTGTATTCCGTGATGTAACCAGAGACGGGCGAGTTGATGGTGAGATCGGTGATCGGTTTTCCGGTTTCCTTCAGCTTTTGCAATTCGCTCTGCGGTATCTCCCACTGCTCCAGACGCTGTTCTGCTGCCGCGGATAACGATGCCGCTCCCGATGCAACTCCGTCGACAGTGCTGTTGCTCAACGCAGTCTGGTCCTGCTGCGCCAGCAGATATTCCTGCTGGGTCGCCACTAGATCAGGGCTATACACGGTGAAGAGCGGCTCTCCCTTATGCACGTACTGGTACGTGGCATTGGCGAAGACCTGACGGATGTAGCCGGGAAAACGTACCTGCACATAGGAGACAAGGCGCTCGTTGATGTCCACCGTACCGGTTGCGCGTATGTCATCGTCCAGTTGCTTACATTCGACTATGCCGGTCTGGACTCCGATACTTTGCAGCCGTTCCGGTGTAAGTTGCACGGGAACAAGCGGGGTTTCCATCTGCTGTTCCGGCAGGGATGGTGCTGGCTCGTTAGCCCCGGCAGGCGGACCAGAGGCTACAGGTTGAACATCCCCGGACATCGGCATGTTTATTGCCATCGGCTGTTTCGCCCGATGGAAACGGTATGCCCAAATCCCAGCAACAACTGCGAGGATAACGATCCAGACGAGAGAGGTTCTCAGAATATATTTGTTCATCGCAGTGTCGCTCCTGTCAGGGATTCGAGATGGGCCAAAGCAGCTTCGTGATCTTCCAGAGTCTGTGCGTATTCGAGCTTCAGGTTCAGAATGTCTGTGAAGTACAGGAGGACGTGAATGAACTCCTCGCGATTGGAGGCGTAGGCGCTCAGTGTGGCCCGATATGCCGCATCGGACTGCGGGATAAGACCTTCGCGATATTCCTTCAAGAGCTCTTCGTCGCTCGTCGCTTTTACATACTCCTCCTGGACGTCTGCGAGTTGCTGTTGCAGATGCGCGTTGAGTACCTGTTGCGATTCGGAACGTTTCTCTGTAGCCTCTGCAATCTCAGCATTGACCCGCGCTCTACGCGGGAAACGCACATCGAAGGTGAACATGTAATAGTCCCGATACTTTCGGTCGGTGTTCTGGTACATGTAGCCAAGGTCGAAATCCGGCTTGCCTTCGCGCTTCGCCGACGCCAACTGCGCGTCTTGTTCCCGAATGGAACTCGCGTCAACATGAATCTGTGGGTTGTTCTGCCGCAGGGACGCAAGCAACTCGGCAGAAGTGCTCTTCAGGGGCGTTTCAATCAGCTCTTCGGTGACAATGTCCGGCGATCCCTGGTCCCGATTTAACAGGCCCTTGAGATGTGCCTCCAATTGCCCCATCTGTTCATGGTGCATGGTGATTTCGCGCACGATCTTTGTCCGATCGACCTGTGCCTGCAGCACATCCTGTTGCATCCCCTGTCCTACCCGGTAATGGGCCGTCGCATCATGAATGAGCTGATCGAGAATGGTTTCGTTCTGTCGCAGGATGCCAAGAGTCTGTTGCAGATAAGCCAGTTGGAGATAGTCGGCCTTGACTGTATCGGCGATGCTGGCTTCCGTTACTTCAACTTCGGCCTGTTTCGTATCGGCATCGCGTTCCGCTACTTCTCCTCGTAGCCGCAGCTTCCCCGGATAGGGCAATTCCTGTGACGCTCCGATGCCGATGTAGCCAAAATTGCTGTTGGTGTATCCAGCAAATGGCTTCGGGCTGCCAACGCTGAACTGCTGGTAGGTGAGTTTCGGGTCAGGCAAAGTAGTCATCTGCGGCGCCACTTGCCTCGCAGCTCGTGCGCCGTGATCGGCCGCCGAGATTTGTGGATTGTTTGTCCCGGCCTCAGCTAGAAGCTGGGACAAGGGCGTGGGCGTGCTGGCTGCCGGAGTCTGCCCGAAGGTAGAAAATGCGGTGGCCAGCACGAGCGTAGTGGTCAAAGAGACCATACTCATACGGAAGCTCCAATCTCAAGTGCAGTTCAAAGCATTTGCCTGCACACGCAGACATGCGTGTGCACTCAGCAAAAGCAGAGTGCGAGAGTGGAGCGGGCTAGATTCTTAGGATCGAAACAGTGGAGGGCGGAGATTTTGGAGGAGAGTAGTCGGGACGTTCAACCCATCCGGTGACGGTAGAGGCTGGATTCACCTCAAACGCAACCAACGAGCTAACAGAGACTACGACCGGGTGGAAAGCCGCGGCCTTCGTGTTTAGCGCGTTATCGTATGCGCTCGGCGGGGTCTTCTGACAGCATCCATGCGACGCTGGCATCTCCATCTGTCCGCATTGATTACTCATCGTGCGGCAGCAGGCGCGTTCTTGAGCGCTCATCTGTGCATCGGGAACCATGCAGGCCATTGCTGGGGCCACGCATGAAACCAGCAGCAGGATCAGCACACCGAATTGGCGAAGAACACGCATCCGTTACATCAGAATACGGTCTAACGGATAGGTAGCGCAATATTTGGCAAATGATCGTCATCCGACGAAGCAAAGCGGTGAGATCAATTGGTCTCACCGCTGCTGAGACAATCACCGTCAGATATGCCGTGCCTTCGCAAGGATTAGGCTGTCTCAGATTGCTAAGGGTTTAGGCGTTCATATCGTCATTGAAAGAAGCAGCGCTCAGCACCCTTCCGCACCCTCGGGTTTCCAGGGTCAGAGGCATGTCTATTCAAATGAGTAGTTTGTTTCGGTAGGTTGATCAGACCTCGGCCGTACAACGGCAGAGGTCTAATGATTCAACCCCCGGCGACCCCTGAAGCGTTCGGGAATCACGGAGTATGCGGTTGGCCACTGCTCGGGGTCCGTAGCTGTGGGTGGACCGCTTCACGATCTTGGGACGATACGATGAGGTATGGCACATAGCACCTGCGCAGGATGCGGTAAGCCCTTCACTGAGGTTCCACGTTCGCGCGAACATATCCTTCCCGAGTGGCTTGCCGTAGAAATTGAACAACCGGACCTCAGCCTCAAACAATATCTTCATGATGAAGATAAGGCCGGGAACGAACTTCTTCGAAGCCACGGTTTGGGCAGTTTTGTCATCAAGAACGTCTGCACCTCCTGCAACAACGGATGGATGAGTCGATTGGAAGGGCGCGCAAAGCCCCAGCTTCTGGGGTTGATGAATTTGCAGATCGGCCTGCTGGAGCTGTCCGCCGAACAACGAACGACGCTCTCTGCATGGGCCATCAAGACTGCCTTCATGATTGCCAGTGCCCAGCAAAGCATCACGGATCTACCTTGGCATCTCTTTAGTCAACTGGGCGAAGAGCCACAGAGAGTGCCCACGGAGTGCTTTGTCGTCGCCTCCCAACTTCCATCACTGCCAAGGGTTTTCTGTATGCGTGTCCGTCGGATGCATCCCCGGACAGTGGCCGCCCCGTTCAGGTACGCATTGCGTTCTCGATAGACCACCTGCACTTTGTGGTCGTGATACCCCAGTTTCCGGCGCACAGAATTGTCCGGACTTCCGGAGTCCACATCCCGATATGGCCTCTGGACACCGAAATCATTGTGCGCTATGAGAATTTTCCGAGACTCACGACCGCCAGCGAACTGATCAATTGTCTGGCGGATCTTGTCCACGCGGGTATCGTAACCAGGAGAATGTAATGAAAACGGCTTTCAAGGCATTCACGGCAGCGCTGATGCTCTTCTTGCTGGGAGGGCTGATCATCGCGGCAAGAAAGCCCCGTTGGGACGAAGCCACAATGTGGGCGGCTCTGCTAGTTGGTTTGGTGGCTGCTGTCGTCGTTATTTGGCAAGGCTACCTTATAAAGCAGCAGATTGCCTTTTCCACGTATCTCGACCTGGACAAGGAGTGGAATTCGGCCGAGATGATTGAAGCGCGCCAGAGAGTTCATGAACCCGGAAGCAAAACCTGGGATCATTCCCGTTTGGAAGTTATTTTGGAATTCTTCGAGAAGCTCGCTTCGATGTACAAGCTATCAGGCGACATGGCCTTCATCTACGAGAGCACACTTGGTTGGTACACTGCCCGGTATTTTCTATTTGCACGCAAACACGGTCAAATTGACCACCTCCGCGAACTCTGGAAAGACGATCTGTACCGAGATCTTGAGAATCTCTATACCCTTTATCTGAGGAACGAAAAGGGGCGCAACAAAAAGGCCCAAGGAGAATGGGAAACCGAGTGCCTTACAACAGAAGAGAGATTCTGGAAACAAGAACACAAAGATTGATAGTCGAGGAATCAGCAGCGGGGCCGTCTTGGAACGGCGCAAAATGAGCTGCGGCGGGAATTGTCGCGCGCACCGCCCATGAGTTGTTTCTTATATATGCAGAGGCAGTCTTCGATTTCCGATGGTGCCAGGCGCGCGAACGGTTTGGGCAAGATCTTCGGGTCAAAGTAATCACCGCCAATGCCGCGCGCCCGCGCGCCGATCCTCACTCCGGCATGCAGGTACACACGCTCCGGCGCTTTGCGGAAGTAAGCGCCGATGCGGTGAGCGATGTCGTACACCGTGAGCGCGCCGATTCCCTTCATGCCGCCTATTTCTTCCTCTACTAGGCGATGGAGCGCATCGAAGTCGGCCGCGTTGGAGAGCCTCCGCCGGATGGCTTGAAGCTTTGTTTCAACCTGTTCAAGGAGCCATTTTGGAATACGCCGCTGATGGTCGTGGCGTTTTCCGCTCTTGAGTTCGCAGAGCGCGGCCCTGCGAATAGCCGTCGAAGGACTGGGCTCATTTGCAAAGTCCATCATCTCCTTGCCCGTATAAGGGCGCTGAGTGCGAATATAGTCGTTGACTATTTCGTCGAGCGTCATAATCGTCCTTACGGCTTCGCAGTCGCGCGAAGCTCCTCGTAGCGGCTGATGGAGTTAGTGAGCAGATCCCCGCCAGCTGCAAGGCAATTCAAGAAATTCTCCGCGCCCGCCAACAGCGCGTTAAAGAAGTTGAGAAGCCCGAATGCTAGAGTGCCTCCTTCGAACCTGATGGTGCTGTTGTCGGCATATATCGATGCCTCGAACAGGTTCCAGCTATGAACCAGGCTGAGGCGGAATACTTCATAAATCTGGTCCGCATAAGGTTTGTATTCGTCAGGAAAATGGGTAGCGATGAACTTGCCATTCTTTTTCCCCCGGTAGCCATAGGAGGAAATTGCATCCAGGGCGCACATCATCGCTATCGCCACGACGTGGCCACGAAAGGCAAGCGTGCCATTACTCTTCGTGATGTCTTCGATGACATTATGTACCTCTCCAATGATTGACTCTTCAAAGATTCGCTTCAACACTTCTATGAACTCGCCGGGGGTTGAGGCTGCGGGCCAAGTGCTGGGCAGCCATGCCGCAAATAGCAGTGGACTTGTGCCGCTCACATAGGCTCCAGTGACCGAAGGAGAGACGGTGCTTGCCTTCGCGCTGAAATCAAGCTCGTACTTCATGTGCGTCCTTCCATTACTGCGGGGTTGAACGCTGCCACCGCAGCCGGGCAATGGATTTGAACTTGCTCACACCCAATGCGCCTCGTTCATTTCGTGATTTTGATCCGGGCTCGGCCAGAACCTTAAGAACATCCTCGCGATCTGCCTCGTAAATGGAGATGGCGTTGAAATTCTCATCGAGCAACACCATGAGCACCGCGTCGAAATCTTTCTTAACATCGATAGAACCGAGCCTTTGACCCGGTTTGCAGTCCTTGAGTAGACATCGACCTTTGATCTGCAATCGCCTCACCTCGCCATCGACGGTTTCAATCGCGTCGTACCCTGCTTGCCTCGCCGGGGTAAGTTCCACTCCCAGAACTCTGGACGCTTCGTATTCAGCGACTTCTCCGGTGATCCCCAACGGCTTGCCCGTCAGGGCGCGATACTTCTGCGCGAGCACTTTTGCGTCGGCCAAGAGCGCCATTACTGGACTGTTGTCGATACCTGCCTCCCTGATCGGTCACGTTTGCATCTGTGTGCGGATGGCGACCAGCCGATTGTAATTTGTGGGAACGCATGCGCGCCTGAAGCGGGATGTCCTGAAGCTCTGTCACAGGCGCCATCCCTTTATTTTGCTCCAGCACCCTCGGCATTTCAGGTGCGCGTCCTACATAATTGATTCCTTTGAGAAAATGGAAGGGGGCAAAAGACAGACGTCTGCCGAACCTCGCCAGAAGTCTAGAGCATTCAGTCACCACAAGCCGTCTTGTTCCCGGTACTGATCAGCCCTCAATGAGCGCATCGGCGATTTGGCACTCATCGAGATTCAGACGGACTGCTAACTTCCGGATGGCCGAGCAACCGGGTGTAAAGTGACGAGATGCGAGTTTATGAGGACTAGTTGGTTACGGACGAGCAGTCCCAGCTCACGAAGTGATAAACAGCAACTCGACCGCCGTCCTCAAAGAAGCCGCCGTCATCTACAAAGTAGACACCGACGCCATCACTGCCAAGGTACGGCAGGAGTTCACGGCAAAGGAGAAGGCCAAGAAGACACCACCGCCCACAACAAAAACGGTAAAGAAAGCCGCTTAGATTGTGCATGCTGCAAGGGACGGCGCCCGCCCGCGCCGGAAGAATCATTTCACATCGGCTTTTGTATCTAATAATGTGCCGAGATTTTGAATGGTGCGCCTTAGCCAGATATAGGCAGCATCCGTGTTAACTCGCGGATGCCAAATCATCACGTACTTAAACGGCTGAAATATGTTCGGCGGCGACAAGAGCTTTAGACGCTTATCCTTCGCATAACGCAATGCAGATCGTCGAGGGACCGTGGCAATCAACTTCGTTCCTGCAACCGCTTCGATCGCAGCGACGAAATATGGAACCTTCACGGCCACGTTTCTTTGGTGGCCAAGGCTGGCGAGACGTTCATCAGGTAGCGTCTGTTTACCTTCAAGCGTGCTTACGCCGACGTGATCCCCGTCAAGATATTGCTTCAGTGACAACCGGCTTCCTCGTATATGTTCTGCATCGACGACGCATACAAATTTCTCTTCGTGAAGCTCCGTTCGTTGTAAGGGTGACGGAACTCGAACACCATCGGCGTCGAGCACAAGGTCCAGGCCTCCATGAGAGAGCCGTTCAAAGCGATCCGATCTCCACGTCGCGAATTCGAAGGACACCTTCTTTGCAACGGGCAAAATCGTGCGACACACCAGAGGCGCGAATAGTCTGGCCGCGTAGTCGGTAACCGCGATGCGGAAGTTCGCAGCCTCCAATGAAGGATTAAAGTCCGCGCCGCTAATCAACCGGTCCAGTCTGGGGAAGGCAGTTTCAAGCTCCTGGAAAAGGCGGGTACCTTGCGGAGTCAACTCGTAAGTCTGTGCTGTTTGCACCATGAGGTCATCGTGGAATAGCTCTCGAAGTCTGGATAAGGCGCAGCGTACCGCGAGGCTGGTCAAAGCAAGTTTCGAACTCGAGCTTTGCTCGAAACGCGCATTGGCGATAAGGCACTCGTTGAGATCGCCCCCGGAGTTGAACTACTCTGCTTTGGATGGAACGTGGCCGCGTCTTCGCTAGGTGGTTTATATTGAGGCTGTTGCCTGAACGGAGGTGGTGTCGTGGCTCACAAGCAAAGTCTTCTGAAGAAGCCGCTGTGGACACCCCCAGATCACCGTCGGAAGTTTTACGGTGCCAACCTGGCCGAGGTCTTCCGGGCGCCACTCTATGACTGCTCCCTCAAGAATTCGTCGGGCGTACCCGACTTCGCGCTGACCAGGCTCAAGGGTAAGGCGATGGAGATGCAACGGGCGCCGACGTATCCCGAGGACCGCGCGGTCCTTATCTGCGTGGCTTTATCTCCGACCCCGGTTGACAGGTGGCGAGCCCGAATCGCCGGCCAAGAAGTCGGCGTCTCTCGTTCGATCGCATTCGCAACAACAGTAATCGATCTTATGAAGCCGATGGAGATGTGGGCAGCAGGCCCGTTCGACTATCTCCACTACTACGTGTCACGCGATCTGCTCGACAGAACTGCAGTAGAAAACAAAATTGCAGCCGTCGATTCGTTTCGGATGGTTTTCTTTGAACAGGACCTCGTCATCGCTCAGTTGACCAAGACCATTCTTGGCCAGGTGCGCAATAGCGAACCGCTTAGCATACTCGCGTTAGAAGATGTCTCACTTCTTGTGAGCACACATCTTCTACAGCACTATGGAAACGGTAAGGAAATGCTCCGGGCACAGCCGCGCCTAGAGAGCTGGCAAAAGATTCGTACCGAGGAGATGCTGCGTTCACATCTCGAAGGCAACATCAGAATTGCGGACCTTGCAACCGCCTGTCAGCTCTCTCCTAGTCACTTCTCTCGTTGCTTTCGCCAGAGCTTTGGCACCTCAGTCCATCAATGGCTCATCATGCTTCGAATCGACATGGCGAAGGATCTGCTTCGCGAACCTGAACTAAGTTTGGCAGAGGTGGGATTTCGGTCAGGATTCTGCGATCAGGCTGCTTTCACACGCGCGTTTACCAAGCTCGAAGATATAACGCCGTTTCGCTGGCGCAAACTGAACGGTGATGGCGCGGTTGCTACTGACCACCTGATCTCGGGTGAGCTGCGCCCCCGCTAATCGCTTCTACGGAAGCAACGATCCACTTCACGGAGAACTGTGCTTTTCTATCCGCGTCCGGGTCCCGAAGAGAATGGCTGGAAACATGGTGACTCAGATAGATGCCGAGGAAGTCCCATGCCAGCTGGGCGACGTCGGTATCGTGCAATAAGTGTCGCTTGTCGATCGCATCACGGATCAACATGATAAGGGTCTGCCGCCAGACAGATTCCGCCGCTGCGGCAGCCTCTCGAACAGATCCCGGCAGGAAGCTCAACTCGACAACGGCCTGAGCAATCGGACAACTGCCCGGCAGTCCTGCCCTCCTCGTCCATCCAATCCATACATTGAGGTATCGGACCAGCGAAGGCAACCCGCTTCCAACACCAGTGTCGGCCTTGAGGCAGGTGCGGCTCCAAAGGTCCAAGGCAAGATCAAGAATGCCCCGCTTTAGGTCGCTCATGTGCGAAAAGTGCCCAACCACGCCACCTTTTGACAGGCTTGCGCGTCTGGCGACCGAACCAAAGGTGATCTTGCAGAGCCCCTCCGTGCTCGCCAAATCAAGCCCTACCTGAAGGATGCGCTTTCTGGTTACTTGACTAGACACTCATGTCCTCCACGAAGCTCTTCCCGCTCGCCATGAGATACGCTGTCCGGCCCAAGGGCCTACCGGAGAAATGATACGGGGCACACCATCTTGGAGGATTGACCCGATTCGCCCTAATTGTCGATTCAGACTGAGTTCTCGGGTCGAAAGAGACGCACGTAATAATGGGTGAAAGGACCGTGAATCCACGCCGCCATAGCATTTCTGGGAGCCATCTCGTTCAATGGCAGTCATTTTGCACAAGAACGACCGTTCTTTTTCCGGCTACACTTCGGAGGCCCGGATCCTCTGGCGAGCCTAATGCCGAAACTCTAAATATCGTCTCCCCTTCGTTTGAAGACCAACGGCCGTTGCTAGCGACGGCTCATCTGCCAGGTGAGGAGGTTGCATGATCGCCCAGTGTCCGGAATGGATCTCAAACTCCGGCAACATCTTCGGAAGGTGCTTTCAACTCAGAAATGCCCCGTCCGTGCTCTTTGGGTCTAAGGAGAGCGCCCAGATGGCAATTACCCGAATTACTGTTCCGAACGGGTTACCTGAACCGACCGCGCCCGTAAGGCCCGAACGCGGGTTCACGATCTGCTTGCATATGCGGCAGCAGACCGAAACGTACCGGTGGGGGACATGGGTTGATGGAAAGTTCCTTCCTATCCGGTACTGGGAGCACGGCGGCGTCGGCATCTACGATCTGGAGGCAAATCCGATTGCTGTGCGTCCCACTGGGTTCGATTCCGTGCATTTCAACCTGCCGCGCAAAACCCTAGATGCATTCACCGACGACAATGAATTGCATCGGATCGGCGGCCTGCGATGTACTCAGGGAATTAAGAATGATGTCCTCTTCCAGCTGACCAAGTTTGCACTGCCATGGCTGGGCGACGAGCGGCGGGTATGCAGCTTGATGTTCGACTATTTCGTGTGGATGTTTTGCAGCAATATCGCTGCTTCGTATGGGCAGGTACAACCCACGAGGACCATCCATCTGGGTGGCCTTGCGCCCTGGCAGAAGCGCCGCCTGATGGAATTGATCGACAGCAACTTGGATGGTGAGCTTCGGCTTTCGTACCTTGCTGAGGAGTGCGGCCTCTCCGTTAGCCATTTCTCGCGCTCCTTCAAGCGCTCCTTTGGAGTGCCGGTGCACCGTTATCTCATCGCCCGGAGGGTAGAGCGCGCGCAGTTTCTGCTGAGGTCGTCCTCGGCTCCACTTTCGGAGATTGCCCTGGAAAGCGGCTTCTCAGACCAAGCCGCCTTCAGCCGGTCGTTTCGTGCTGTCGTCGGGACTTCGCCTATGCGATGGCTCAACCAGCACATGCACCGGTTGCCCGTAGATCTGCAGCCAGCGATGCATATTGCTACGGAAGATATACACGGCCCGATTCCTTTCTCCAATAGCCTCTCTGCCGGCGTTAGATAACAGGAACGAACGCGCGATCTAGGGCGTTGCGATAGGAAACGACAAAATAGGCTGAATCGCACAAGAATTACATTGCTGCCTGGATCAATCTATCTCCCAAGAGGCCGCATACCGCTTCCTCAAAACGTGCGACGGGAGATTCGACAATGAAGATTAAGAATGTGGTTCTGGTGCATGGAGCTTTCGCGGATGGCTCCGGTTGGAAGAGGGTTGCCGACATCCTCAAAAATGATGGCTACAAGGTGTCGGTGGCGCAGCCTCCCGAGACTTCGTACGCCGACGATCAAAAGTACACAAAGGCCGCGATCGACGCCATGGGCGGCCCAGTGGTTCTGGTCGGCCATAGCTACGGAGGGTCCATCATCACCGAGGCGG
>DATAWK010000042.1:0-4057 GCA_036267255.1 Acidobacteriaceae bacterium
CAGTAATTGCATTATTTCAATTTTGTAATTCTAACAAACACTATGAACGTTTGCAATAATTCTGAAAATTATGCCAGCTATAGTCTATCATAAAGACATTAAATTTGGAGACAAGTTGTAAACTTTCAAAATTACGTACCATAAATGCAGCACAATTACTACTACTACTACTAGGTCGCATAGCCGGGCAAGGCCGTCGCGTCCCTCCTCCACAGCAATCTGTCCTGAGCCCGGGTCCAGAGTGTCGACACAGGTTTCCCACTGTCTTTCCTTAGCTGGTCGGACCAAGTAGTGCGCGGGCGACCCCGAGGCCTCTTCCAGCCTGCTGGGACTCTGCGGCCCATTGCGATGTCTCTACATAGCTTGAGGGATACGTGGGCTGGAGCCTGTGGGTCCATACGGACAACATGACCAAAGAGGGCATGCCTGCGCTTCTGAATAAGGTCGCCGATGTGAGGAAGGCCTGTTTGGCGGGCAATGTCGGCGTTCTTGACTTTATGAAACCAGCGCACGCCAAGAATCCGTCTCTGGCAGCGCATGTGAAATGCCTGCAGATGGCTCAGGTCTGCTTTGGTCGAGGTCCATGTCTCGGACGCATACAGCAGAATTGGCACGATGAGTGTCATATACAGACGTAGCTTAGTTGCCAGGAGGAGTGTGGGCTGACGCCAGATGCATTCCAAATTGCTCACATTTCCAGCTGCAATCCCGATACGACGGAGCTGCTCGGATCTAGAGCCGTCAGCAGAGCTGATAGAGCTACCAAGATAGACGAAGCTCTGCACACCCTCAACAGTTTGACCATTGATTACGAGGTCTGCTGCAGGCTGGCCTGCTCCTATGTTCTGGACCTTCGTTTTCGCCCAAGAGATGTGTAGGCCCAGTTCAGAACTAGCGGCCTCTATGTTCTCCAGAGTCCTGGTGATGTCCGCTAGATCACCCTCGATGGCTGCAATGTCATCCGCGTAGTCTGCATCAGAGATGTGGTCTCCGGATATCGTGACGCCACAATTGGACATCGCGCGGTCCATGATCCAGTCCATGGCTCTACAGAAGAGTGCAGGAGCAAGAACACAACCCTGTCTAACCCCTGATCTGGTCTGGAAACTAGGGGAGAGGTGCTTACCAAGACGGACCATTGAGTTGGTCTGGGAATAAAGGTCCTGAATAAGGTTGAGCAGTATCGTTGGGGCGCCTATTCCTCGGACAGCCTTCCAAAGTGCCTCTCGGTCAACAGAATCGAACGCTGATTTGAGGTCTACGTAGGCAACGTACAGGGGCTGGCTAAATTCCCGATGCAGGTCGGAGAGCAGGCGCAGTGCTAGAATTGCGTCCGCCGTAGACCGCCCCGCTGTGAAACCAGACTGTTGTGGCCTGCGGCTCTCAGCCAACAATGGTTCCAAGCGCGCTAGGAGGACGTGGGCAAATACTTTACCAGGAACAGAGAGTAGAGTTATGGGTCTGTGACTCCCACACTCCGCCCTGGCACCTTTACCTTTGTAGATGGAGACTATGATGCCGTCCCTCCACTCAGCGGGAACTCTACCAGTGCGCCAGACAGAGGTGAATAACCTTACAAGCAGTTGGGCAGTGGTCTGAACAGAGTACTTTAGTAGTTCCGCTGTGATTCTGTCCGACCCCGCCGAGCGACCGTTTTTGAGCTTGCCGATGGCTCTGCGGACCTCGTCCAGTGTTGGGGCATCCACAGGGATCCTATTGCTGTCCGTGGCTAGCGAGGCTGCGTTGCCTAGATCAGGACAGGATTGCGCTGGAGGGTGGTTAAGCGCGGTAGAGTAATACTCTGTCCAACGGAGCAGAGCCTCCTCCTCCGACTTACACATCAATCCATCCGCCTTGCGGGGGAAGGTGCCCTGGCTAACGTTAAGTTTGCCGCTTATGTGTTTCACGGCCCTGTAGATTGGCTTCATGTCGTTGCGCAGCAGAGCAGCTTCCGCGTCGCTGGCTATATTATTATAGTACCGCTCACGGTCCTCCTGTGCCTTGGCTTGAAATGCCCTCTTGAGTCGGTTTCTCTCCGCATTGTCCCCTCTATTTACTGCCGCTCTCTTTAATGATATGATGTTGTCGGCCTCGCTGGAGAGCCAGGGCTTGCTGGAGCGCTTTTGAGAACCAACGACTGTCCTTGCGATATCCACAAGATTGTCCCGTATACTTCGCCACGATTGCTCGACATCGTCGGTGTGGTCGGCGAGTGCGGCAAAGCGATTCTGGACAGCGACAGCAAATGTAGCCTGCAGGGCGCAATCGTTAGCAAGTCGCTCAGAGTCGATTGCAGGTTCGCCAGGGCGTCTGATGGCCGAGCACAGGTCGATGCTGACTTGGGCAATGACCAGTCTGTGGTCGGTGTTCGCAGGACACTCAGCTCCTCTAAACACTCTGTAGGACTTGAAGTCTTGACGACGGCGTGTGAGGAAGTGGTCAAGCTCCTTGAGCGTTCTGCCGTCGTTTGAAATCCAAGTCCAGCGCCGAACGTTTGTGCGGCGGAACCATGAACTGACTGCCGAAAGGCCAAGGAGGGCACAGAGCGTAAGGAGCCGGGCAGAGTTATCGTTTGGGGAGCCACTGCCAAAGGGTCCAACGACCTCCTCAAAGCCAGACCTGTCTGAGCCAGTGACCGCGTTGAAGTCTCCTGCGACCACGAGCTGGTCGTGTGGCGGGACGTTTCGAATGGCACCCTCAAGGAGGTCATAAAAGCTATCTTTGTCGGCATCCGAGGCGTCATCTGTTGGAGCATAAGGGACTAAGATGGTAAGGTAGCCATGCCGGTGACTCAGCCTAGCAGCAAGTAGTCTGTCGGAGATGGGCTCCCACGACTTGAGGGAGTGTTTTACTTTGGGGGATAGAATTAGGCACACGCCATGGTGGCGCTGTGTGCCGCCCGAATGGAGGAACGTGTGACCTTCTACAGTTTCTTTACCGCTGTTGGTCAGACGTGCCTCCGTGAGACAGGCCACGTCGATGTCCAGTCTGGCAAGCTCTCGAGCCATGGCCTCGCGATAGCCATCTTTGGCGAGAGTGAGGACGTTCCACGTGGCCATCCTGATTGATTTCCTCAAATCAAGTTGATACTGACGTCCGGAGAACTTCGGGTTGCAGGCTTCTCCGATGGAGGTTTGGCCTGCATCCATCACAGTGGCCGGGAGCGGGTTGACACGAGCGAGCGGTTGACGGTCGCTTGAGTCAGAGCGCGCCGGGCACGTTCTTCGTCCGTTTAGCGCGGATAGATCAGGGGCTCGAACCCTGGTGCTATTGGGCGACGCCATTTTTGCTGTGGTGGTTGGGGTGCCCCTGAGTACTTCGACACCTTGGGACAGGGGCGTCGGAAGCGCAGTAGGAAGCCGACCATTTTCCCGCTAGACGGTAATCAGCCCGGCTTCCTCTTGTCTGGACTGCCGTTGGCTCATCTTGGCTCTTCCGCCAGTCCAGCGCGTGTGCTGCTGCTGCTCAGCACCATGTTCGAGCTAACATTTATTGGGCAGGGCCGCTAACCCCTGAGATCATAATGATCCTGTTTACCCCTAACAGGGGCGTCAGGATTCATCATTACGTCATCAATCATACCCATTCTTGGCCTACTCCTTGGTCATTTACCCTCCATTCTTCCCTTTATAACTTCAATGACCTTTAAGTTTGCTTGTTTATCGTCCATTTCGCTATCGTAAGATAGTGTCGGGGATGCCCCTCTAAACACAAAACAATTGAGCTCATCAAGTCCACCAAAGTCAATGAGATCAAAGATTTCAGCAAGAGAATGTCAAAAACGGTATCAGTCCAAATATATATGTAGACAGTCTGGCTTTATAAACAGTCAAAGGAGGAAAGAAGTGAGTTTTAAATTGACTGCAAAAAGTGGAAATAGAAGTGCATCTGCATAACGCAAGTGGAAGAGAGTTCCAGATAGTAGAAGTAGAAAAAGAAAAGAATCTTTTGCCAAAGCTAGATTTCTTGTTAAAAACAAAGAGTAGATGCTGGTCATATGATCTCAGGTTGCATGTGAGTTGGTAAAGAACAAGACGTTGAGATAGATATGTAGGCT
>DATAWK010000043.1:0-582022 GCA_036267255.1 Acidobacteriaceae bacterium
GACAGCACCTTCGTGATCGCCGCCGTCAACGTCGTCTTGCCGTGATCAATGTGCCCGATCGTTCCCACATTTACGTGCGGCTTGCTCCGGTCAAACTTTTCCTTCGCCATGTTCTTCCCTCTCGCTCCGTTGTTAGGTCTTCAATTAAGACCAGTTCGTACCGTACTTTTCAACTTCATTTGATTCTTCAAATCGTCGGATCTTTTCATTTCTGCGACGCAAACTTGGAGCCAGCTGTCCAAGCTCCTCGTAACCAAATGTAAGTCTTGTCCATTCTCCACATTGTTTTGCGCCACAAACAAACCAATAAACCTGCTTTTCATCAGCAAAGGCGTAATAAATGTTTCGATTCGTTTCGACGCGCGAGCACTTCGAGCACTGCAAATCGCCAGAATGTCTAATAAATTCCATAGGCACGCCTTCAATAACTCACATACACCTTGCGATACTTCCCGCGCAGCTCCGGAGCCACCCGCTCCACCAGCTGCAGATACCGCTCGCGAATCTGCCCCTGGTCGGAATTGCCCAACTCCGCGTATCGCGTCTTGGTCGTCGCGCCCAGCAGGCCTTCGTGCAGGATCTTTTCGAACTCCCGCGCCCGCAACTGCGCGCGCTCCACATGCTTCAGATATCCTGCAACGGATGTGGGCGCAAAAACGGCTTCAATCGCGGTCTTTACTTCCGAAAAGACCGCGGGATTCTCAACTGGAATGGTCGCTTGTTCAAACATAAAAATCTCTTCAATCTGACGGCTTGCTGTCATCAATTTCTGGAGCGGGAGACGGGGATCGAACCCGCGACCAACAGCTTGGAAGGCTGTGACTCTACCACTGAGTTACTCCCGCCTGTAACGCACGAACGCGAGCCAGCTTCGGCTCGCCCCCAACACCCTCTAAAATTTCTGGAGCTGATGATGGGGCTTGAACCCATGACCTCTCCCTTACCAAGGGAGTGCTCTACCACTGAGCTACATCAGCCCATGACTAAAGTTGCAGGGCTCCGCAACGTTCGTTTCACTCTCTGCTTCGCCCTCACGCCAGGCTCGCGCTCACCTGCGCTTGCTTCGCGTTTCACCTTACTCATCCTTATCATCGTACCGCGAACGCGAGGCATACAGCACGACGCGCACCACAAACAAACCCAGCAGCAGAAACACTACGGTGCGGATCGGTCCACCGTCCATCGTCCACAACGCCAGCCCGGCAATGATCAGCAGAAGGAGAACCGCCGTTCCGGCTTTCTGCATCGGATTCACTGGGACCCGCCTTCGTACTCTGCTTAAATCTGGTGCACAGGGGAGGATTCGAACCTCCGTAGCTCCAAGGAGCGGCAGATTTACAGTCTGCTGCCATTAACCACTCGGCCACCTGTGCACAGCTTCGAATTCAGCTTGAAAACATCGGCGCCGTAACCAACCACGCACACACTTCACTCCAGAGTAAACCACGCCAAAACCGGGCAAAACTGCGAAAAACGCATGTTTTTCCATGGGCTGGAGTTACTGCGGAGGGGTGTACGTCCAGTTGCGACAGGGCCGAACACTGAATCCGTGAAACCTGAAACCGTAAAACTTGCTGCTCCGTGAAAACCCGTGCGCAAAAACTTCCCGGCGCAAAAGGAACGAACCAATGCTGCCAGGTTCTGGAGCTGGCGAAGGGATTTGAACCCCCGACCCTCTGATTACAAATCAGATGCTCTACCAGCTGAGCTACGCCAGCCCGTACCGTCTGCCATCAGGACGAGCATGGAACCGGGTAGCGCTCCACACAATCCTCGCACAAGGATTAAAAATATCATGTCAACGCACCGCTCGCAATCTGCTGACGCAGAATGCTGCCGCCGCGCTGCGGAAATCCATGCAAACAAGCCACGCCACACATGTCTGGAGCACAACCGGATGCTCTCATCTCTGGCTGGAGTGGTATCCTCGTGGCTATGATTCTCTCGCTTTCGGAATCGTCCCCGGAATCATCCCGCATTCTCTGCCAGGCTTTTCCGGCGAATACCCAAAATCTGCCGAGTAATCCGGCATATCCATCCACTGAGATCCCGATCCGCCGTGCGTAGACGCACCTGGATCACCGTCGCCATCATCCTGGCCGTGCTGGCTGCACTGGCTGTGGCCGTGTACCTGCGCAAAAAGGCCCCGCCGGAGGCTGCCCGCCTGCTGCCTGAGGCCGATGCCATCGTCTACTTCAACCTGAAGCCTCTGCGTGCCCTGACGCACTTCGATCAGCATCCCGTGCAGCACGACCCCGACTATCAGGCCTTCATCAATGCGACCGGCATTCAATTTGAACGCGACCTGGACGAAGCCGCCTTCGCCATTCACCGCATGGCCGATCCCAACGGCCCCAACGGAGCCGTCGCCTATTCCGAGATTTTTGTTGGACGCTTCAATGGCCCGCGACTGACGCGCTATCTGGCCACGCTGGCTGCGGACACCGAAAACTACGCCGGCCACACCATCTACCGCATTCCACACGAGGGCCGGAACGTGCGCGTCGCGCTGCTGGGCTATGACATGGTGGCCGTTTCGAATACGCCCACGCCAGAGCAGATGCACTCCATGATCGACCGCTATCACATGGCGGCGTTGCCCTTCAGCGGACCCACACTGCTGGCGCAGCATTACCCGGACGTGCCTCTGTTGTCACAGGTCTGGGGTATCGGCAAGATCGGATTGCCCTTTGCCGACGGCCACCATCTGCAGCTTTTTGGAATGCCGCTCCCTCTTCCGGCAGACACTACGTTTATTGCTTCGGTTCGCTTTCTGGGATCGCTGCGGCTGCGTATAGAAGAAATTGCGCCTACGGATAGCTCCGCACAGGCATCGACACAGGTCGCCAACTTCGCCATCAAGTTTTTTCTTTCCGGACTCACCGATAGCGCCTCGTCCGATGCTACGCAAGGTCGAACGTTGGCAGATCTGGGAACCTTTCTGCGCAGCGCTACGGTGCAGCAGAAAGGAAACCGAGCCATCCTGCGCGCCGTCATTCCGATCAGCATGCTGGAAGACCTCGCCGCTTCCGTAAAGAGCACACCCACCCCGGCAGATGATAGTGCCGGCACTTCCAGCAATCCCCAAAAGTAGCCGGCATTTCTGCAAAAGCAAACGCCCAATGCCATAGCATTGGGCGCGATCCTTCTATCTTCAAGCTCTAAATCACAGCCACAACATCTTTGTGCGAAGTTGCCGCAGCGGACTTACTGGCCGCCGACCATCTGTGCCGGCTGTACGCTCGTGGCCAGTTGCTGTATGGTGATCCGCATATATCGGTGAGGATTGACTGGGGTGCCGTTGATCCGCACCTCGTAGTGCAGATTCGGTCCGGTCGCGCGGCCAGTCTGACCAACGTAGCCGATAATCTGGCCCCGGCTCACCGTTTCTCCTGCAGACACCGTCATGGCAGAAAGATGCGCGTACAGAGTCTGCATTCCGTGTCCATGATCCAGAATGACCTCCCGGCCGTAGCCCGAAGCCATTCCTGCGGCTTCCACAGTCCCATCCGCTGTCGCATGAACAGCATCTCCATAGCGGGCTCCAATATCGATGCCGCGATGGAATTCGCCCATGCCTTCGCTGCCCATTGGGTCAATCCGCTCTCCAAAAGAACTGGTAATGGGCCCCGTCACAGGCCACAGCGATGGAGCATCGGCCAGCCGAACCCAATCGGTCAAAGTCTCAGAAGAACTGATCCCGGCAGACAATGCATTGGCGGTAACTCCGGAAAGGGCTGAGGTACGCAGCGCATAAAACTGATCCAGAGAATGCGCATAACCCTCACTGCTCAGGCCGTCGGACGTATCGGTAACAGGCGCGGCAACAGTCTTCGCCGTCAGCAGCTTGGACTGGCGCAGACCATAGAGCGCGGAAACCTCACCGGCCAGCGATCCCAGAGAGGCAACCTGCATGTCCTTTTGCTTCGTAACGCTCTGCAACTGCTGATAATCGCGCTGCAGCGCCGCCCGCTCATTGCGAAGCTGATTAAAATGTTCTGTCTTCAGCAGCATGCGTGTGTACGAACCGGCCAGACCTGTGATGGTAAATAAACCCACCACGGCAGCGGCTACAAATACGTATGCATAATGCATCGGGATCGGCACTTTTTGCAGGTGGCCCTGTTCGTCCCGTGTAACGTAAACAATATATTGCCGTTTTCGCAAGGTATCCCTATTTTCCTACTCAGTCAGACTCCTGCGCGCAGGCACAGGGCTTTCTACCTCACCGAACCGTACGGCAGCAACGCTTGGGGGACAGCTCTTGCGTATCCGCGGTGCGACAGGGTTGAGAGGAAAGTACCCCTGACTCTAACAAAGCGACGTTTTCCGGTCAAACCTGAAACGTGGAAATCTTGTTCCATGGAATCTACTCAAAAACCAGGCACCAGCTTCCCAACCCTCCTTTGCAAACCCGGCGACGGAACGTTACTCTCGCCAAAAGCATTGCTGCAACCATGAAAACTGTGCCCACAGAACGCGCCCTCATCGCATCGCTGCGGCGACAGACCAAAAACCTGCCTGCAGCGCAGGTTCGTTCTGTCCGCCTGGGCATCGGGGATGACTGCGCCATCCTGCGCATTCCCGCGCGGCATGAAATGCTGCTGACTACCGATTTATCACTGGAAACGACCCATTTTCGCCGCGATTGGCACCCGCCGGAGTCCGTGGGACATCGCTGTCTGGCGCGCGGTCTCAGCGATCTGGCAGCCATGGGAGCGCACCCGCTAGCGGCCTTTCTTTCCCTGGCGCTGCCCCGCGAGCTGATGACAGCGCAGCGTAACCGTCCTTCCTGGCGCGACCGATTCTTTGCCGGGCTGCTGGCGCTGGCCAAAGAACATCGCCTTCCGCTCGCCGGAGGCGATACAGCCCAGTCCCCGGCGGGAATCCGCGCAGGCAATACACGTTCCGCTAACACTGGCCCGGAAAGCACCAGCATTGCCATCGCGGATATTGTGCTGGTCGGCAGCGCACCTCGAAACCGCGCCCTGCTCCGTTCGGCAGCAAAAGCCGGCGATCGCATTTACGTTACGGGACACCTCGGCGGAGCGGCCGCGGAACTCGCCGCGCTCGCTGCCCACCCCAGGCGCTTTGCCAAAGTAACCCACGCATCGCGACTGTTCGCCCATCCGCATCTGTTTCCGCAACCGCGTGTGGCTGTCGGAGAATCCCTCCTCGCGCGCCGTCTCGCCACCGCAGCCATCGACATCAGCGACGGTCTCTCCACCGACCTCGATCATCTCTGCGAAGAATCTGGCCTCGCCGCCGTCATCGACGTCGCCACTCTGCCCATTCATCCGCTCGCCGCATCTGAAAAAAATTCCCTGCATCTGGCTCTTCACGGCGGAGAGGATTACGAATTGCTCTTCACAGCCTCGGCCCAAACAAAAATCCCGCGCAGCATCGCAGGCGTTCCCATCACCTGCATTGGTCAGATGCAACCGGCACGTCGCAAACAGCCGCGCATGCAGTTGCTGCGGCGCGTCGGCACTCGTCCTGTTTTGGAACCGCTTCCCACTCAGGGATGGGAACACTACCGCGAGCGCTAACTCACGCCGAGCGTACAGTCGATCCGCCATCTCCCTGCTACCATCAAACGTTATGGCTTCATCGAAGACTCGCGTCCGTTTTGCACCGTCTCCCACGGGACTTCTGCACGTTGGCAATGCCCGCACCGCGCTCTATAACTGGCTGTTTGCCCAGCGTACCGGCGGAGATTTTCTGCTGCGCATTGAAGACACCGATGTGGAACGCAGCAAACCGCGCTTTGAGACCCAGTTGCTCACCGATCTGCACTGGCTCGGCCTCGACTGGTCCGAAGGGCCGGAATCCGGCCAGCCCAGTCTTGAACCAGGCCAGCCCAACGACGGTCCCTGCGGTCCTTATCGCCAATCCGAACGTCTGGAAATTTATCAGCATCACACTGACCAGTTGCTCGCCACGGGCAAGGCCTATCGCTGTTTCTGCACTGCCGAGCAGTTGGAAGTCGAGCGCCAGCAGGCCATCGCCGAACAGCGCCCGCAAGTTTATAGTGGCCGCTGTCGCGGCATCACGCCAGAAGAGAGCGCTACTCGCGCCGCGAATGGTGAGGCCTTCGCCGTGCGCCTGCACATCCCCGACGCACCGCTGCGCTTTCACGACATCGTGCACGGCCCGGTCGAATTCTCTGCTGACACCGTCTCGGACCCCATTCTCGTTCGCTCCAACGGCATGCCCGTCTACAACTACGTCGTCACCATCGACGATGCGCTCATGGGCATCACCCACGTCATCCGCGGCGACGATCATCTCTCCAACACTCCCAAGCAGGTCGCCATCTATCATGCCTTCGGCTGGCCGCTGCCGGAGTTTGCCCACCTCTCCACCATTCTCGGCCCCGATCGCACCCGGCTTTCCAAGCGCCATGGCGCCACCTCCATCGGCACCTTTCGCGAAATGGGCATTCTGCCCGAGGCGCTCACCAACTATCTCGCACTCCTCGGCTGGGGCGCGGAAGGCGGCACGCGCGAAACCTTCACGCTGCCGGAACTGGTGCGGGAATTTACCCTCGAACGCGTCACGCCCTCACCTGCAGTCTTCGATTTTCAGAAGCTCCACTGGCTCAATCGTCATTACCTCAAGCTGGCCGATCCGGAACGCATCGCAACTCTGGTGCGACCGGCATATGTCGCTGCCGGTTGGATGCCGCAAAATTCCTGTGCCGCTGCCGAACAGTGGTTCTCGCAGTTGCTCGCTCTCTTTGTTCCTTCTGTCGATCAGCTCGATCAGTTGCCGGAAAAAACGCATTTTCTCTTTGCCTTGGATACGCAGGCCATCGCCTGTGAACCATCGAATGCGGCGATTTTAGCTACAGACATCGCGCAGACTGTTCTGAAAGATTTTGCTGCGCGCATCGCAGCACTCGGGAGCCAGCATCCTTCCAACGATGTCGCTTCCACGCCCGCCGTCCGCGCAGGACTAACACCGGAGGCTTTCAAAGCCGTGATGAATGAAGTGAAGGCAGCCACCGGAGCCAAGGGAAAAGATCTCTTTCACCCCGTCCGCATCGCTCTCACCGGCGCACACTCCGGGCCGGAGTTCGACAAGCTCATCCCGTTGATTGAATCCGGCAGCACGCTCGCGCTGCCCACACACATCGCCAGCGTGCAGGAGCGTGCCGCCACCTTTGTCGCAGCGCTTCGCTAGCTCAATCGCCGTGCGCGATCAGCCGGGTGCTCCATCCTTGCGCAACACGGGTGGAATAGAAAATTCTCGTCCTGCCTGCGTCGCCGATGCCTGCCTGCCGGCCCAATACACCAGCGCCTCAAAGCACTCCGCATCCAGCGCATGCGGCGTGTCCCCGCTCATAATGCTGAAGACCTTCTCCAGCGGCAGCCCTTCGCGATACGGTCTTTCTGCCGCCAGCGCGTCAAAAATATCCGCCACCACAAGAATGCGCATCGGCAATGTAAGCTGCTCCGCTGTATATCCGCGATAATAGCCCGAACCATCCAGCTTTTCATGGTGCGCTGCGGCAATCTCCGTCAGTTCTTCAAAGCCTTCAATACGCCGCAGAATCTCATGCGTGTAATACGGATGCTTGCGCACGACCCTCCATTCTTCCGCTGTCAGCTTGCCCGGCTTTTCCAGGATCGCGTTCGGCACGCTCAGCTTGCCTACGTCGTGCAGCAGCGCCGCGCGCCGGATCGTCGTCACCGTCTCTGCATCCATCCCCATCGTCCGCGCGATCCCCATTGCGGCTGCCGTCACACCGGTCGAGTGACTATAGGTGAAGTGGGATTTTGCGTCGATCACCTCGGCAAATGCCTCACAGACATTGTTCAGCGAGGCTTCGCCGCCCTGCAGGATGCGCCGTTCCGGCTCCATCGCCACCACCTCGGCCAACGCGTCCTCGGCCCGTATGCCCTGCCACAGACTGCCATCCTTCGCCAGAGTTCGCGCCACGCGCACCAGTTCCGGATCGAACCAGCGCCCGCTGCGCTTGCGCGCCACGGCAATCGCTGCCTCCGGTCCATAGGCTCGGTGAAACACCTCCAGCGTCTGCGCCAGATTCAGAATTCGCGCCATCACCGGAATCGACTGCCCGCGCAGCCCATTCGGATAGCCACCACCATCCCAGTGCTCGTCCAGGCTGTAGATGGCAGTCGAGGTGTCCATCGCGAGCCCAATCCGCCGGGCAATGTGTGCGCCGCGTTCACAGCGAATCTGTACCAGGTGCTGCGTCTGTTGTTTGCGATGCAGCGCAATGTCCCACATCGCCCGGAGTCGCTCGCCCATCGGCCTGCCGGTGCGCGTCCGCTGCAGCACATAGCGAATCTGCCCCAGTCCCACCTTCCGCCAGTCCAGCGTTTTGGTCGCGTTCTTGGCGGCAATCTCATCCGTGCCCAGAATGTGAAACATCTTCGACGCGTTGCTGCTGCACCCGGCATCCTTCAACAGCAGCGCGTAGTACAGGTCTTCCTGCTCAGTCTCCGGCAGGCCTGTCGCTGCTGCCAGCCGCATGCCCAACATGCAGCTGCGGACGGCGTGTCCCATCGGCTGGCCTTCGGTCAAATCCAGCGCAAACGACAGCGCCGAAATCAGCTGCGAAATCTGTATCTGCGGGGTTTCTGCAGACATCATAGGAACTCGGCCCGCACGATTCTCTCCCATAAAATTCTCAAGCGCTTTCCCGGCAGTTTTCGTAACTGGATGTGGTCCGCGCATAGCTCCGCTCTTCTCCTGAACGGCTTATCGGCAGGAGCGGATGGAGCCTGAGGCCTATCGCCATCATGACCATTTTGGCTTTTGATTGGAGCAACTTTTTTTACCGCGGAAAGTGCCTTCTGTCCGTCTTCCTTCAGCGGTTACAATCCCTCCGTGCGCACATATTTGCTGCTAGCCATCTCTTTCCTGACCGTCGCGACGCTCGCTCCCGCACAACACGTCACGCTGCCGCTCTGGCCCAACGGCGCACCGGAACCCTTCCACACCAAGGGACCGGAAAGAGACACCACGAAGGCTTCCGACGATCTCATTGCCGGCCGGAGGGTTGCCCGCATCACCAACGTCAGCAATCCCACGCTCACCATCTACAGTCCGGACACCTCCAACAACTCCGGTGCCGCAGTCCTTGTCTTTCCCGGCGGCAGCTACCAGGTTCTTGCCCTCGACCTCGAAGGCACCGAGGTCTGCCACTGGCTCAACTCCATCGGCATGACCTGTGTGCTGGTCAAATATCGCGTGCCTGTCGATGGCCACTATCCCCAGCGTGTGGAGGATCTCGAAGACGCCCAGCAGGCCATGCGCCTGACGCGTTCCCATGCCGTCGCATGGCATATCGATCCGCATCGCATCGGCGTTCTGGGTTTCTCCGCCGGAGCCCATTTGGCAGCCATCCTCTGCAACCATCCCGGCTACAAGCGGGCAGGAGCACCGGCAAACACGCCTCTCAGCAACATCAACGCACGCCCCGATTTCGCTCTCATTATTTACCCCGCCTATCTTGCAGAGGAACCCGGGCTCACGCAGCTCTCTCCCGGCAGCGCGCCCACGGCCAACAACCCGCCGACTTTTCTTGTGCAGGCCGAAGACGATCCCGTCCACGAAGAGAATGCCCTGCTGTACTTTCAGGCATTGAAGCAGGCAAAGGTACCCGCCGAGCTGCACATCTTCACCCAGGGCGGTCACGGATATGGCCTGCGCCGCACCCAGCTTCCCATCACCAACTGGCCCGCCTACGCCGAGGTCTGGTTCCACACCCTCCGCGTTCTCAGCACACCACCCACGCCCTGACCAGATAGCAAAAGCCCTGTCTTGATTCTCACTGCGCGATTCGAATTTTTTCGGCGTCGCGCCTATCCTTGCCGCCTGCGCACCCAGTTCAGCCATATCGCCAGACGCTCGCGTCGATCCTGTCGACGCGCCTCTTCGCTCGATAACAATCCAAGCCAGCCGATTGCAAATAGGGCGCGAGCCTGAATGCACAGCTCCAGCGCCGCCGCGTTGTAATTGCCATAGGCAGCCAGCGCCGCTTCTCCCCACTCCCCATCACGGCCCAGAATGCGTCCTTCCGTCACCAGGCACGCCAAATCCCATTCGACAGGCGCGAAGATTGCATCCTCCCAATCCGCCCACAGCGGGCCTTCCCGCGTTGAAAAAACATTCTTTCTGTGAGAGTCGCCATGCACCACCTGATAGCTGGCGAAAAATTCCTCTAACGCGCAGCGACAACTCTGCGCCCGCTGCGCGACCAGCTTTCGGTCCTTTTCAGCAATCGCATCCTGCACCGCCGGATGCTGCAGCAATTTTTCCAGCTCGTCGAATGCGCCAAAGTACGAAACGCTACCGGAATATTCCCGCAACCATGCATGACACGCGGCCAATCGTCTGCCCGCCTCGGCTGCATCCGGCGGTTCGGAAAGAATCTCCACCCGCTGCCACAAGCTGATCGTCCAGCTACTCACATCATGCGGCCCGGCCAATGCAGCCTCGCACGGCGCAACCACCGATGCGCCCTTCCGCGCCAGAAATCCGGCAATCTCGACTTCGCGCCGCGCGAACACCTTCGTGTCTCGTAACAACGCCGTCCCGGTGGCCACGCGCGCCACCACCGGCAGCGGATCCAACGCAATCGCCAGGTTCGAAAATCGTCCAATCACCTGCGGCGTTACCGTCCCCAATCCCAGTCGTTGCGCCAGAATCAAACACGCTTCGACAACTTCCGATTCCGTCACGCACTCACCTTTCCGCACAAGCACACGGGTATGCGATTTGTTTCAAGAATGGAAGCAAGCCAATCTATTTCCATTCAGCGCGCTCCTCCGGGGTCAGCGGAAGCGGAAGCACCTCGCCTCGATCTGCCGACGCAAAGGACGTTTCGAGAATGGCCATGCCCGCGATAGCGGCCTTTAGCGGAACCGGAGCCGGGCATTTCCCAAGAACGGCGTCCCGGATTCCAACGTAATACTCGCGCTGATTGCCGGCAGGCACCGGCACCTCCGTCTGCGTGCCGGCCGCACCGTCATACACAATCCCGGGATTGGAGTCATATCCGAAATTCGGATCATCCGGGAGCATGCCGCTCATCAGCTGACGCTCCTGCACGTCGGCGCCGAACTTTGCCCAACTGCCCAGCGTGCCATGCAGCACAGAGCGCGGACCGCCGCCCGATACCAGCAAGGAGGAATGAAGGATCACCCGAAGACGTTCGTAGTTCAACTGCACATGCGCCCAATCATCCGTTCGCCCACCTGCGCGCAGAATTCCGAAGCTGGCATGCACCGAATGCGGCAGTCCAAACAGATGCAATGCCTGGTCGATCAGATGCGGCCCAAGATCAAACCACAATCCCGCGCCCGGACCGGGATCTTCGCGCCAGCGTTGCCGCACGACGGGACGAAAACGGTCCAGATGCGACTCGTAATGCGATACCTCGCCCAGCACGCCTGCTTGCAGAATCGCCTTTGTGGCAAGAATCTCGCTCTCCCATCGCCGATTGTGAAACACCGAAAGCAGCCGCTTGTTCTCTCTGGCAATCTCCGCCAGCGAACGCGCCTCGGCAAGAGTCACGGTAAAAGGCTTATCGACAACGACATCTTTCCCAGCGCGCAGGGCAGCCGCCGCAAGAGGAAAATGGCTCTCGTTGGGACTGGCAATCACAACCAGATCGACCTCTGGATGCGTTGGCACCTCTTCAGCGGAACAGACAGTAACGCCGGGAAAATTTGCCTGCAGCAGCTCGCGTTTGCTGGATCCAACCACACCCAGCGCAAGGCCCGGCACCGACCGGATCAGTGGAGCATGGAACGTCTTTCCGGCATAACCATAACCAATTAATCCAACGCGAATGGTCCTGTCTCTATCAATTGCAATCATGCATCCAGATTAGGCTATCCAGTGCATGTCGCGTCGACTGCCGAATTGCGTCAGAAGCGCTCGCGAGATTCCTAACACTATTTCTTCTGCAGCCTGGCTTCCGCCAGCTTTATCGCCGTTTCCAGTGCATCTGCTGCTTTCACCTTTACATCTGGCTCCACGCCTACGCCCTCCCAGTCAGCCTTTCCAAACGGGTTGATCGCCTTCTCTTCCGGAATGCCCATGCCGAAGTGATCGTCGATCCGGTGGAAGACACCTGCATGAGCGCCGCCACGCGTAGTCTCGCCTACCAGTGTCGCGCGCTTCAGCATCTTCAGGTCGTAACTGAACTGCTCAGCACCTGACCACGTCGAACCCGACGTCAGCACATACACTGGCTTGTCCGCCAACATGTTTCCAGCAACAGGCGAGCGCGTCCAGGAATCCACGGTAGGCGCTCCGCGCGGCCCATACATATACTCCGGATGGTCGAAGAGATAGCTGGCAATCAGCGACACCGTAGCCGGAAAGCCTCCGACATTGTCCCGCAGATCAAAGATGATCGCGTCCGCGTGATTCAATGAGGCCATTGCAGTTTTCACCATGGGTGCGCACACAGAAGCATCCGGGAAAAAATCGAGCTTCAGATAGCCGATATCGTGCGGCAGAATCTCAACCTTTCTGATCATGCAGTTTTGCTGCAGCATCGCCTTACGAAAGCGCGCCTGACCATCGGCTGTCTGCACGGGCGGCCCCGCTGGCAACGGATTCTGGCTGTACTCGATCACCAGGTGCATGTCGTGGCTTGCATCCCTCATCTGCCTGGTCAGCAGATCGGCAAAGGTTGCGCCCTGCGTCGCAGTATTGTCGTCGCCATTTTTCTCATGCGCCAGCAGCGCGTCCGCTGTCTCCTGTGCAACCTCCCGATCGAAGTAGTACTGCTTCAGATTCGCGACTGCCCGATCAATCACGCGCTGTCGCTCGGCAGCATCCAGGTTCGCATCCTCGCTTGCTTTTTGCGTCGACGCGCCGCCTGCACTTTGCTCCATCGGCTGCCGAGCAAGTGGCGGAGTTGGGCCTGAGGCTGCTGATTTGCTGGCTGCGTTCCTGGCATCCTGCGTGTTTGCACTACCGAAGAGAGCGGACTGCATGACGGTTGGAGCGAGATCATGCAGCACCGAACCTCGCACCCTCCCGTAGCCTCCGCTGGAATTGATCAAAGTTGAAAAGACAGCCAGTATTACCAGCGACAGCACTCCTCCGAAACACAGCGCTTCGGGGCGAGGCGAACCATCTTCCAGTACATCGAAGGAGGGCACACCCTCCAGGCGCTCCCGGGATGAAGTGCCGGCCAACGCCGGATGCAAATAGCGGTACTCGCGCGGGAGAGAGACAACCAGATCGGCCAGCAAGTCCCACCACAGCCGCACCCTTGAAAAGAACCCCTGTTCTTCGCGGAGGCGGTCGCGGAACAATTGGATGGCCTCATCCCCGTAGGCTTTGCGAAACTGCGAAGGATAAAGACCCAATAGCAAGACGTATATCTTCTCAGACATAATCCCCCCTCAGAATCTTTCTCGCTCGTGCAACCCGCAGGGTGTCTGCAAGTTTCTCGGCCTCAGATCGTGCCAGCTTCCGGCCAGCGCCCGTCAACCGGTAGAAACGGCGGCGTTCAGGAGAGCGACCTGCATCTTCGCTCCGCCCGACTTCCTCAATGAACTCTCCCTCCAATAGCGCTTGGATCGAGCTGTACAACGTTCCTGGGCCAAGGCGCAGACGCCCGCCGGTCTGCTCTTCAACCTGCCGCATGATGGCGTATCCATGGAGGTCGCCATCAGCAAGCGAGAGCAGAATCTGAAACGCAGCCGATGGTAAGGGATCAAGTTTTCGTTTTGGCATATATGCTCGATGATCGATATATCGATAAACGACTATATGTCGGCCCACCTCTTTTTGTCAAAAACTTTTGCAACGTGCTGACGGCAGAAGCACGGGCTGCCGGATACGTACCGACTACCGCATATCTGCGAATGTGCTCGAGCCAGCCTCGCGGCAAGCATTGAGGCAAACGTAAATATCCCTGGCCGCCATCTTCACACGTATCTGCTACGCTCAAAGGCAACCCAGCCGTCCACATCGGCCTGCAACAGGAAACCTTTCGATGGACAAATTTGATGGATAAAACCACCCAGCTCGTACGCGCCGGACTTCCCATCCCGCCAAAGAAACATGCGCCCGGAGCGGCCATTCACCCCGGGCCGGTCTTCGCCTCGTCCTTCGCTGCGCCCGGTGATCCCGCCAACTCGTCCCATACCTACGGGCGTTTTCATAATCCCACCTGGTCGGAACTGGAATCCGCTCTCGGCACACTCGAGGGTGGCATTGCGCGCATCTTTCCCTCCGGCATGGCCGCCGTTACCGCTGTCTTCGCCGCGTTGCTGCAACCCGGCGACACAGTGGTTCTGCCCGATGACTGCTACTACACGACGCGCCTGCTGACGCGTGAATTTTTTGCCACGTTAGGCATCCACACGCGTCTCGCACCCACCCGGAACAATGCCCAGGGCGAAGTGCTCGCGGGAGCCAAGCTGTTGTGGCTGGAAACACCCAGCAACCCCATGCTCGACCTCTGCGATATTGCCGCTCTGTCCGAGGCCGCCCATCGCCACGGCGCGCTGGTGGCCGTCGATAACACCACGCCGACCGCGCTCGGCCAAAGCCCCCTGGCGCTCGGAGCCAACATCTCCGTGGCCTCCGACACCAAATCCCTTGCCGGGCACAGCGATCTGATACTCGGTCACGTTGCCGTGCGCGATGCCGCCCTTGCCGCCAAAATCGAGCGCTGGCGCACGCTCAGCGGCTCCATCGTCGGACCCATGGAAGCATGGCTCGCCCTGCGTTCTCTGTCCACTCTGCCGCTGCGGCTGGAGCGTCAGTCGCAGAACGCACAGGCCATCGCCGAGTTTCTTACCCAACGGCCCGAGGTGACGAAGGTCTACTATCCCGGGCTGCCCTCTCATCCTGCGCACGCCCTGGCCCGTCAGCAGATGCGGTATTATGGCCCCGTCGTCAGTTTTGAATTGGCCGGCAAACAGGCAGCGGAACGCTTTCTGGCCGCCTCCCGGTTATTGGTGGAAGCCACGAGCTTCGGCGGGACGGTTTCCTCTGCCGAACGCCGCGCCCGTTGGGCTGCCGACAATGTCTCGGAAGGCTTTATCCGTATGAGCGCAGGCTGCGAATCGATCAAAGATTTGTTGACGGATCTCACCCAGGCGTTGCAGGCTAGCCAGATCGGATGATTGCATGGAACCGCGTGTGCCATCTCGAAACGAATCCTTCTCTCATGCCTGGCGTGCGGAGATTCTTCTCGAACCGCCTCTCATTGCGCCGGCCCGGCAATATGTCTATCCGCAACAAGTGGAAGAAGTAGAACGCGGCGCATTGCAAGTGCAGGTCGTACCGAAAGAGGAAGCACCTTTCCTGGCAACGTTTGCCCTGGGCTTCGCCGAACCCTCCCTGCCCCATGGCATCTGGTCCTGCCCGGACCCCCATCAAATCTGCGCTGTTGCCGGGGGGTATGCCTACATCGTCAACGTACGCCAGCCCGACGTGTGGCAGCAGGTTCCCTACCGGCCCGTGACGGCGCTGTGCGTTGTACCGACCCACCGGCTGCTGGTATTCGCCGGTTTCCATTCACTCTGCGCACTGGGAAGCAATGGCTCCGCATGGGAAACCGAGCGCCTGAGCTGGGAGGGATTGCGCATCACCGATGTTGAGCCGGACACGCTCTCTGGCCTTGGCTGGGATCTGATGACCGACACGGAAGTGCCGTTTACAGTCGAGCTGCAAACAGGCAGGCATTCGGGTGGCGCCGGCCCACACTAGCTATGAAGTTTCCATAGATTGTCGATTCGATCCAGACCGGAAAAGCTATGGGTGATAAGCAAAGAGTTTCCGGGGAAAGTAGAGGAGAGGATCGCATGGACTATCCAATCCCGGAAATCGTATCTTCTCTCCTGATCGGTTCCTTTCCTCTTGTGGCTCTCAACTGTGCTTCCTTCCAGAATCAGAGCCCAACCCACGGCTGGCGCATTGGGCCGATCATTCCATTTTGACGAACCCACAATACTATTGTGATGGGGAAAAGACGATGATTTCTCGACGAGTTTTTATGACCGGAGCATCTGCAGCATATTTATGCTCGACAAAACTATTGTCTGCAACGACCGGGGTCTCAACCAGCTTTTTGGATGGAAGTGCGCAACACGTCGTCACTTCGACTCGTATTGGCAACTTTTATTATCTGGCTCCCAATGGCATCGCCTTTATCAAAGACGATGCGGCAGGATTCGTCATCAACCCCGGCGGATCTCATAACGCGGGAACAGTCGCTCCCGATGATTCCTTTCACAGGGTCATCTTTTCTCCTGAAACGGCCACGCCAGGCGTGCATCGAGTTGAATTTCAATGGTCCCGGATAGAAGACGTCATTGTGGGGCGCCTTCTTTCAGCAGGACCGGGGGAGATGAGTTTTAAGCTCGGCGAAAATTGGCCGGGATTTAGTAGCCGGTTTTTTGTCCACGAAGGTGGTGTGAAAGGTGTGGCTACTCTTCCGATGGAGAAGACGATTACCTGGCAACTCAAGGCCCATCCCGAGGTGCAGGCGGCGGATGGTACTCAGTTCACCGTGACGCTCGGAGGGCCTGCCAAGCCCACCTATCTGGTCGCAGGATTCGGAGATCTTCCTTCCTTTGATGGCATCGACGGCTTGCT
Source organism: Acidobacteriaceae bacterium (assembly GCA_036267255.1). GTDB lineage: Bacteria > Acidobacteriota > Terriglobia > Terriglobales > Acidobacteriaceae > DATAWK01. The sequence continues at coordinate 16,609 of DATAWK010000043.1, forward strand.
CGCTGAGGCTCAAAAAGCATATGAAGAACGGCGTCCAAAGGCACAAGGCCCATCGGGCGACATCCTTGCTGCGATCGCGGACAACCTGAATAACTCACGGATATACTCCAGTGACAACAAGATGGTCGCCATCAGTGTTTCCCGCACATTTGGCGTTCAATCCCCGAATGCCTGCCCTTATTTTTGCTGGGACAGCTTTTTTAGCGGACTCCTCGCCAGCCTGGACGATCCGGATATGGGACGTCAGACCGTGCGTGCCATCCTTTCCTATCAGACGTCCGAGGGTCTGGTTCCCAATTACGCCCATTGGAATGACGGAGGAATCAGTAAGGATCGATCCCAGCCGCCGGTTGGCTCCATGTGCGTCTGGAAGATGCATCAGTACAGGCCGGACATCGATTTTCTACGTGAGGTATATCCCAAACTCGCATCCTGGCACGCCTGGTGGTTGAAGGCACGCAACGCCAGGAACGATGGGCTGCTGCAATGGGGAAGCAGCACCGGCACCATGGGAGCGGCGCAGGACGAAACCGGCTGGGATGACACGCCCCAGTTCGAGGGAGTGGACGGGGTAAAAATGGTGGGCCACACCATGAACGCCTACGCGGTCGATCTCTGTTCCTTGTGGGCAATGGACGCCCATTATCTGGCTCTGATCGCGGACGCCATCGGCAAACCGGGCGACGCCGGGCGCTATCGCCGGGAAAAGTCGGACATGAATGGCCGGATCAACGCAAAGTTATGGAATGAAAAGCTGGGAATCTATTGCAGCCGCTTTTGGAATAAGGAAGATGGTACCCCAGGTGATTTTCTAACCCGGCTCACGCCCGCAAATTTTTATCCGTTGATCTGCGACGCGCCGGACGCAAACCGCGCACAAAAAGTGCTTGCCGTCATGACGGATCCCGCCCAGTTCTGGGGTGAATGGATCTTGCCCACCGTCTCTCGTCAGGATCCCTTGTTTCTCGGGCAGGTCTACTGGCATGGAACCATCTGGGGTCCTGTCAACTATCTCGTGTTTCAGGGTGTAAAGCGTTATGCTTCGCAGGAATTAAAAGCCGCCTTTGCTCAAAAAAGTGTTCATCTCTTCATGGATAACTGGCTCGCTGATGGATATTGCGGTGAAAATTTTCTCAGCATCGATGGGAGTGTGGGCGGCAATCGTAATTACACGTGGGGCGCTCTCATGTGTTTGATTGGTGTTGAATCGGTCGTCAATATCAGCGACAACGGCGTTCCCGAGCTGGGGTCGGGTTATAACGAGCCTGTGGAGCTGATGAATCTGCCCATCGGTGGCAAACACCACCGCGTTTCGTTGCGCTTCGGGAAACCGGAAGTCGTTGTTACTCCGTAGGGTTACGACGCACCGTGCCGGTCCTCGCCAGGAAATGCCCCTTTTTCTGTGCATTATAGGGATTTCCTATCAATCTCACAGAAACGATCGGAAAATCCTATAACGGCAACAGCGAAAACCACAGCAGTGCTTTCACACCGCTGTGGTCATTTCGCATTATTTTTTACAAACGTACCCGAATTCTTCCTTAAAAAAATGGCTCACTGCGCCATGATTATGGAGGAATTCTGTTCGGACGCAGCTTCCCGATAGTCGCTGAAGTCGGCCTGGCTACCCATCGGACCGTCGACCAGCAAGCCAAATCGCAAGGATTGGTGCCAGTCAGACAGGTTTGCATAGCTTGCCGGGTCGCCAAAAGCGTGCCAGGTTTGCTCGCCTTGATGGCGCCAGAAGAAGCGTACGTTGGCGATATTTCCGCCGGTGACGCGAAAATCAAGCGGCGAATCATGGCCAACTGGTTTACGGGCCAATACACGGGCAGCGTCCGGGTCGAGTTTCCAAAGGACGATATTTCCGTCCTCGAGACCGATGACCAGAGCATGCTCCGTGTCACTCATCACGCCGATGCCGGAAAGCGCTGAAGGGCTTGCGGGTGAATGCATCAACCGAACCTCTGCAGCTTCTCCGGAACCTTCGATGGTGTGACCGAGCATAATCAGGCTTCTATCCTTGGAACCGACACGCATGTCGTTGCCGTGAATACGAAGCTCTGGGGTCAACCCGGCTGGAACCAGCCAGGCGGAATCTGGGGTGGTGACAAATAAGTCGGGTGTCATCCCCGTGGGGTGAGAGTTCTTGGATTGTTGACCAATAACCGGAACAGTCAACAACAGCATCATGCAACAAAGCGGAACCATGTAAGAGACCGCTTTTAGCAGCGGCGAGTAACTCTTCGACATAGTCGTTCCTTGGAACAACGAAAGTCGGGGATTGGCTATAGCCTACATTTTATCCTCCGAAGAAACAAGGAAAAAACTCAGGAAAGGTGGGAATCTACAGGGTGCGCAGGCATTTGCACGTGATACAGACGCAACTGTGCATCCCCTTGCACAATGGAGCGGTATTCCTCCATATTCGCCGGAACTATGGGCGCTTCCGCATGGCTGGAATGCTCCACCACAACCACCGATCCCGCACGCAGTACAGGAGAAACAGCGAGGCATTCGAGCGTGGTCGCGTAGGCGTGGGCATCGGCATACGGCGGATCGAGAAATACCGTGTCGGCCTGCACGTGCTGTTCCGCAAGCTTGCGCAACAAGGGCAGTGTGCCCTTCGTTTCCACGGTGCAGTGCGCTGCGATATCGAGCGATTGCAGATTCACCCGCATTGCGGCTAAAGCCGACCGAGCCGTTTCCGCAAAATAGACATGCGCGGCACCGCGGCTGAGAGCTTCAATCCCGACTGCACCGGTGCCGGCGAACAAATCCACAAAAACGGCGTCGGGAATTCGCGTTGCCAGAATATTGAACAGCGTCTCCCGCAAACGATCACTGGTGGGTCGAGTCGACCAACCCCGGGGCGCCACAAGCTGGCGTGAACGATACTGGCCTGCGATCACACGCATACGTTCGGCACGTCAACTTTCATAATTTCTACCCATTGCTTTCTCTTCTACAACACGGCGCACTTTTCAGGCGGAACCGCTGCCGGGCAAACCCTTCCGTTGGTGCCTTATCGACGCTGCCTCTACAATAGTGGCAGAGGCAACGTCATGCGCAGCTGGTCGATATCGATTGGGCGATTGATGGGCGTAGAAATTCGCCTGCATCTTTTTTTCGTCCTGCTGTTGGGTTTCAGTTTGCTGTACACGCAAATAACCGGCATAAGCACGACGCGCGGCGTCGCGCTATGGCTGTTGTTGCTGGGCGCGGTTGCAGTGCGGGAGATCGCCCGCACCATTACCGCCGCGTATTACGGATTGCAGCTGCGTAATATTCTGCTGTTGCCCATAGGTGGATTGTTTGCCCACACGACGCCAGAATCCGCCGAGCAGGCCGCAACCGGTTCGGCACAGATGGCGCTGGCCGTCGTGGGACCCATCACGAACTTCTTAACGGCCATGGTTCTGCTAGGGCTGATTCTGGCGGTCTCTCCCTCCGTCTCCATGCTGGGCAAGCCGCTGGTGACGCCTTCTCATCTGTTGCGCAGCGCCTTCTGGTTGAACATCTTTCTCGCCGCCGTCAATCTGCTGCCCGCATATCCGCTGGATGCCGGACGCGTACTGCGCGGCGGTTTCACGCGCTCCCGTTCCGCGCTGCAGGCAACGCGCGCCGCGTCGAGTGTGGGACAGGTCATCTCCCTGGCGCTTTTTCTGATTGGCATTTTTATCCAGAACCCGTGGCTGATTCTCGCCGGCTTCTTCATCTTTATCGCTGCGCAACTGGAAGACCAGGGCCTGCTGTTTCAATCGGTCGTGGATACGGTACACATGCGCGACGTGATGCTGACGGAGTTCTCCACGCTTTCCGCATCGGACACGCTGGAGGATGCACTCTTCAAAGCCGTCCACAGTCTGCAGGATGATTTTCCCGTAGTGCGCGGCGGTCTGCTGGTCGGCATCGTTACGCGCCAGGGGATTCTGCAAGCGTTGCAGAGTGATGGCAATGGCTATATTCAGGGCATTATGTCGCGTGCCTTCCAGGTTGCGCAGCCGGGAGATTCGCTCGGTACGGCCTTCCGCCGCATCAGCGGGGATCGGGGCCTGTCGCTGGTGCCGGTGATGGATGGCGAGCGCATTGTCGGCATCGTTACGTTGCAGAACCTGATGCACAGCATGGGACTGCTGGGCGAGACACGCAAACTGCAACAACAGTCGTCCTAGCCAGCAAAGTCCATGCAGGCCAACTCTTCTGTCCTCACAGCCCAGTAAGCGAATCATGACCGAACCGCTTCCATCGATCGCGCCGGGTCTTTATATTGTCGCCACACCCATTGGCAATCTGGAAGACATTACGCTGCGCGCCCTGCGCGTTCTGGGCAGCGTGGACCGCATCGCCTGCGAGGACACACGCCAATCGCAGAAACTGCTTCGCCACTTCGGCATCGCTACACCGATGGTCAGCTATCACCAGCACAACGAACGCCAGCGCAGCACGGAGCTGATAACGCTGTTGCAGCAGGGCGCGCGCATTGCTTTGATTTCCGATGCCGGCATGCCGGGCATCTCCGACCCGGGAGCCGAGATCGTGCAGCAGGCCATCGCTGCCGGAATTCCTGTGATCCCCATCCCCGGCGCCTGCGCTGCGGTGACCGCTCTGGCCGCTACAGGGATCGACACGTCCAGCTTCCTGTTTCTCGGCTTTCCGCCTTCCCGATCCGGAGAGCGGCGCAACTATTTTGAAGCGCTGCGCAGGCAATCCTCGACCATGGTTTTTTACGAAGCTCCGCATCGCATTGTGGCTACGCTTGCCGACGCTGTTGCCGCCTTTGGAGCAGAGCGCAACGCAACGCTGGCGCGCGAGCTGACAAAGATTCATGAGGAGTTTCTACGCGGGACGCTGCAGGAGATGCACGCAACCCTCAGCAGCCGGGAGACCGTTCGTGGCGAGATCACACTCGTAATTGCCGGTGCCGGGAATCAGCAAGGTACACATCCTGCGGACACGACGCCGACCAGTATTCTGGCGCGGCTGGCGGAGTTGAAGCAGCAGGAAAATCTGGACGAGATGGATGCGCTCAAACGCATTGCCCGCGAGCGCGGTATTTCTAAAAGTGAAGCCTACCGCGAGCTGCAGCGCGAACGATCGAAAACGACCTAGTGTGACTCCGGCGACGGAGGCACGATATCTTCCCGTCCCTTCAGGCGGTCGTACAGGTAGAGATCGCTCACCGTGCCCAGCGCTTCGTTATACAGGGTGATGGTTCCGGCAGCTTCGTGCAGTTCTTCTGTAAAGAGATGCAGCGAGCGCAGATGGTCCGCCGTCGCAGGCAATTCCGTGCGACTGGTCTGGACAAATTTCTGATATCCCCGGTCCACAATCGCCGCGATCTCGCCGCCCACCAGAATGCCGGGGCGCGTGACATACACGGTGCCGCCCTTAGGGCCTCGGTCGATCACCGCGCCGCAGCCGAATTTGCGCACCTGCACACGGTTTGCGACGCCAGCCACCTGTTGAACATCAAATGCGTGAGAGCGAAGATAGGTCAAAGCTTCATCGAATGTCTTCTGCTGTTGTTTTTTGGCCATGATATCGATTCCGGAATCCAGCAATTTGTCCGTGGTGTCGCGACCCGTGTCGCAAATCTCCATGCCGTCGTGGTTTACGTGCGACCGGCGCGACGCTACACTTAAAGTATAGCGTTGGAAGCTGCTGTCCTCCGACGCACAGCCGACTTTCCTTTTTCAGGGAAGGGACGCAACGATCTTGTGGGGATCCTAAAAAGATTGGGATGAACAGGAAGGGATTCGATCCAGTGTTCACCGTGGAACAACCCGTTGACTCCGTGGCCCTGGGCAGCCGCATTCTCGACCGCATCGGGAACACGCCGTTGGTGCGTCTGGATCGCGTAACAGCGCACCTGCCCGGCATCCAGATCCTGGGCAAAGCGGAGTGGGCCAATCCCGGCGGTTCGGTAAAAGACCGCGCAGCTTCGGCCATCGTGCTGGATGCGCTGGAGCGCGGCCTGCTTAAAAACAATCGTCATCTGCTGGACGCTACCAGCGGCAACACCGGCATTGCCTATGCCATGCTGGGTGCTGCTCTTGGCTTCCCGGTCACTCTTTGCATGCCGACCAACGTTTCCCTGGAGCGGAAACGCATCCTGGCCGCCTACGGCGCCAACATTCTTTGGACAGACCCGGCGGACGGCACCGATGGCGCTATCCGCAAGGCCCGTGAGCTGGCTGCGCAGGAACCGGACCGCTATTATTACGCCGATCAATATTCCAACGACAACAACTGGCGGGCACACTATCGCACCACGGCCAATGAGATATGGCAGCAGACCGAGGGCCGCGTGACGCACTTTATCGCCGGATTGGGCACCAGCGGGACCTTTGTCGGAACCACCCGCCGTTTGAAGGAACTGAATCCAGCCATCCAGTGCATCTCCCTGGAGCCGGATTCTCCTTTCAATGGCCTCGAAGGCCTGAAGCATATGGCTACGGCCCTGGTTCCGCAGATTTACGATCCAACGCTGGCCGATGCCAACATCGAGATGTCCACCGAGACATCGTATGAGATGGCTCGCCGCCTGGCACGCGAAGAGGGTTTGCTGGTGGGTGTTTCTGCGGCAGCCGCTGTTGCCGGTGCATTGCAGATAGCAGAAAAAATTGCCGCATCGCGTACGGCTGCGGATAAGGATGCTGTGATTGTTACGGTTCTGTGCGACTCGGCAGACAAATATCTCAGCGAACGGTTTTGGGAGGAATAGCGCAACACATGTTACGGATCAACCAATCGGAATATGACACCATCCGCCAGCACGGCGTGGAGACCTATCCCCATGAGTGCTGCGGCGTGTTGCTCGGCACCGCAGAGGATGGAGTCAACTCCGTCGCCGCTGTTGTGCGCGCAGGAAACATCCGTACCGATTCGGCCCACAATCGTTACCAGATCGCCCCGCAGGAGCTGATCCGCATCCAGCGCGAGGCGCGCGGGCAGGGATTGGACATCATCGGGTTTTATCACTCGCATCCTGACCACCCGGCACAATGGTCCAAGACCGATTTTGCCGAAGCCCACTGGTTTGGCTGCTCCTATGTCATTACCAGCGTGCGCAAGGAGAATGCACGATGTCGGGCCTTCGAGACCAACGCCTTTCTGCTCACCGGTACCGGTCACGGTGAAGAAGATAAGCGGTTCGAGGATGAATTGATCCAGGTCCAACCCATCCAGAACGAACCCATTGCAGTGGCGGCAGCCGTCGAGATCGCATAGCAGGCAACGCAGCAGCGAACCCGGCCAGCACACCACAGGTTAAAGGAACGCACCATGCAGATTCACATCCCCACGCCGCTTCGCCCCTTCGCGGGCAAGCAGGCCTCCGTCAACGTCTCCGCAACCACCGTCGGCAGCGCGCTTACTGCGCTCACCACGGAGTTCCCGGAGCTGCGCAAACATCTCTACACGGAAGAAGGCAAGCTGCGCGCCTTCGTCAATGTTTATCTGAATGACGAAGACATCCGCTATCTGGACCAGAAAGACAACACACCCGTCAAGGAATCCGATGCGTTGTCGATCATTCCTTCCATCGCCGGCGGCACCACGGCTGTGGAATCGGAACCTGTGGCGGCATTGCCTAAACTCTCTGTCGACGAGATGGCCCGCTACTCGCGTCATCTCATCCTGCCCGAGGTTGGCCTGGATGGCCAGCAAAAGCTCAAAGCCGCGCGCGTGCTCTGTATCGGCGCCGGGGGCCTGGGCGCACCGCTGACCATGTATCTGGCGGCGGCGGGCGTGGGCACGCTCGGCATTGTCGATTTCGATGTGGTCGAAGCCAGCAACCTGCATCGGCAGGTGATTCACGGCACCAGCGACGTCGGCAGGCCCAAGCTCGACTCCGCGGAAGACAGCCTGAAGGCTATCAACCCGAATGTCAAGATTGTGAAGTTTGAGACGCGCCTCAGCAGTCAGAATGCGCTGGAAATCTTCAAGGATTTTGATATCGTCGCCGACGGGACGGACAACTTTCCCACGCGCTATCTGGTCAACGACGCGTGCGTGCTTTCGGGCAAACCGAACGTCTATGCATCGATCTTCCGCTTTGAAGGCCAGGCCAGCGTCTTTGCCACGGAAGACGGCCCATGCTATCGCTGCCTGTATCCCGAACCGCCGCCGCCCGGGCTGGTTCCATCGTGCGCGGAAGGCGGAGTGTTAGGCATTCTTCCCGGCCTGCTGGGCATTATTCAGGCAACCGAAGTCATCAAGCTGATTCTTGGACAGGGCGAACCGCTGGTTGGACGCTTATTGCTGGTCGATACGCTCGCCATGCGTTTCCGCGAGCTGAAGCTACGCAAAAATCCCGACTGCCCAGTCTGCGGCACGCATCCTACGGTGACCAAACTGATCGACTACGAACAGTTCTGCGGCATACCGCCCGCACCGGCGAAAAATGCAGCCGTCGTCAACGGCATTGCGCAGATGGAGCCGGTCGAGCTGAAACGCCGACTCGATGCGGGCGAAGATATCTATGTGCTCGACGTTCGCGAGCCGCATGAATTCGCCATCGCGCAGATCGGCGGTCATTTGATTCCGTTGAACGACCTGCCGCAGCGTGTCGGCGAACTCGATCCCAACCGAGAGATTGTGGTGCATTGCAAGATGGGCGGACGCAGCCAGAAAGCATCGGAGTTTCTCGCGCAGGCTGGATTCAAGAATCTGCATAATCTGGCGGGTGGCATTCAGGCATGGTCCGAGACGGTCGATCCCAAAGTGCCGAAGTATTAAATTGAAACGTGCCGCATCCTTCGCTGAATGCAAGCTGTGCGCTTGATGCAAGATGCGGCACTCAAATCTCCCACTCTTTCTTCCAATGCACGGAATCGCGCAGCTTCCAGGTTGCGGCAATCAATCCAGCCAGCAACACAAAGCTGACGATCACCACGGCGGGCCAAAACTCCCAGCGCCGGATGTGCACCAGCCGCTCGACATACCAGAAATAGCCCAGCAACAGCAGCAGTCCATTCCGCGTACGGCTGCGTTCGGCCTTCAACGCCACGGCCAGGCAAAACACCAATAGCAGAAAATCATAAATCTGATGCTTGAAACAGAGCAGGCTTGCCGCCGTCAGGCAGGCGATCAGGATGCGACTGTCGACATTCTTGCCGTGCCGAAACAAAGAAACGGCAATCGCGCAGGCCAGCAGAATTCCGCAGGCATAGGGGAGATATTCCAGCCAGCCTGCTTGAATGGAAACATAAAAGGCATCGGGAACCGTGCGAAATAACGGTGGACGCCGCAGAACCACTTCGCCGATGGCCATGATATTGGCGAGTCCCGGCGACACATTGTTTGTCGAGGCGCGGAATGGTTCCAGCAGCAGCACCCTTGCTGGAGTATTGAGCCATTGATCGATGAATAGAAATCCCACCAGCGGCGGCAGCAGCGAGTAGAACAATACCCGCCAGCGTCTGCGCAGCAACAGGAAAACCGCCAGCACCGGCGGAACGCTGTATTTGGTGTACGCCAGGCCGAGCAACAGTCCTCGCCCACGGGAGGAATCCACGACAGCCCACAGCGCCAGGCACGCCAGCACCAGTGCGGTGATTTGCCCATTGCCCAGAACCACGCGGAACGGTGTACCGGTCAACACCAGTACTGTGAATAACCACGCCTTGCGACCTTCCAGCTCATACAGGCGCACGACGCACCCGCAGGTCAGCAGCACCAGCGCCAGATTGATTGCGGCCCACAACAGCTTGGCCGGCGTGTACGGCAGATAGCCGAAGGGCAGCATCAGCACATACAGCTCATGCAGATAGTTCGGCACCTGGTTCAGCAGGATGCGATGCTGCGGATCTCCGGCCAGATACACGGCCCACGGGTCTATATGCCGCGTCAGCAGCCGGGCAGGACTCCATTGGAAATCCAGCGAATGCAGCATGCTGTTACGGATGCCATCCGCAACGGAGACCAGCGCCAGCAGCGTGCCCAGCCATAGAACAGGCCGCGCCAGCAGCAGATCCAATACGGGGTCGTCTGCACGCACCGTATGCCGCTCCGTTGGTTTTTGGGAAGCTTGCATCCGTACTCGTCTCTGCAATAAAAACCCTTGCACCGAGTGTACGGAAGCCGAGCGCTTCAGGAGAGCTGAATCTTTACCAGGTCTGTCAGATTGTCCTGCGCGCTACCCTGCGGCATGCCCGGAGAAATCTCCGAGGTTTGCGGCGCGCGCCAGTGGTCGATATAGGAGACCTGATGCACGCAGGAGATGGTGCAGTTCGGTGCGCAGGTCTTCTGCGTGTAGAACTCGCGCACCACATCGGCGCGGCGATATTCGGCAATCGGGATGCCGGGCCAGCCGCGCTGCTGCGAGCAATAATGTACCAGCCCGTTCTCGCAGATGTAGAGATAGCGCGCTCCGGCGCGGCAGCGCCAGTCATTCGGCTTGCCCTTGGCAATGGCTTCCTGAAAATGATTGAAGCGCGAATAGTGCCGCTTGCTCAGGTTGCGCACCTGGGTAAAGATGGCATACTCGTCATCGTCGATCGGCTTCAGTTGTCCGTCGCCGTCGTGAATGATGCCGATGGTCGAAGTAAATCCCAGCGCCTGCGCGCGTTTCGCAATCACCAGCGCGTCTTCCGGATGAACAATGCCTCCGCCCACCACGGAATTGATGTTCACGTGAAAATCGGCGTGCTCGGCCAGCATCTGTAATTTTTTGTCGAGCACCTTCAGACTCTTCTTCGACACTTCATCGGGCTGCACATTGTCGATCGAAATCTGCATGTGGTCCAGGCCGGCGCGGTTCAGCCTCTGGATGCGGTCCGGCATCAGCAGATAGCCGTTGGTAATCATCCCGGCGATGCGGCCATGATGGCGAATGCGCGCGATGATGGCGTCCAGCTCCGGGTGCAACAGCGGCTCACCGCCGGAGATAGTGATGACGCTGGTTCCCAGCCGGGCCAATTCGTCGATGCGGCGCAGCATCTCCGGCAACGGCACCGGATCGGAGACTTCATCGTATTCATTGCAATAGGTGCAGGACAGATTGCACCGCCGCATGGGCACAATGTGCGCCATGTAGGGGTGGCTGGTCGAGGCCACGGCGTGGGCAATGGACGCCAGCTCGCGAACTCTGCGGGTAGCAGACTTCCAACGGCGGCGCAGAGTCGATGGGGATGCGGTGCTCATGGGGCTATTACTATTGAATCACATACAGGGCCCATCGGGGCGAAAGTCGCAGAGCTTGAAGCGAGTCGATATGGCCCCAAATCCCTGATATCGTGTTGCTGGATTGTTTTAAGACACGGTAATCGTGATCGCAGCATCCAAACAAAAACGGAGAATACCATGCCATCCATTTTGCCTGCCGGAACGTCGGCGCCGGAGTTCCGCCTCCCCGTCACACACGATCAGAAACTTTCACTCAGCGAACTGCGTGGAAATCCTGTCATCCTGGCGTTTTACCCTGCGGACTGGAGCCCGGTCTGCGGTGATCAAATGGCCCTCTACAACGAAATTCTTCCTGAGTTTCAGAAGTATGGCGCAGAGCTATTGGGAATTTCGGTCGACGGCGTGTGGTGCCATGAAGCTTTTGCGAAAGATCGGAATCTTCATTTTCCCCTGCTTGCGGACTTTGAGCCAAAGGGCGAGATTGCCCGGGCCTACGGCGCGTACCGGAAAGACGATGGCATATCGGAACGAGCGCTGTTTGTGATCGACAGGAACGGAATCATCGCATGGAGCTATTGCTCACCGATTGGCGTCAATCCCGGAGCCGACGGAATTCTGCAGGCGTTGGACGAGTTGCCAAAATAGGAGGCGTTCATTGACGACACTCAAGGTACCGATCGGTCCAGAGGACCACATTCAGGGCGACGACCAGGCAGGATGCACACTGGTGGAGTATGGCGATTATGAATGTCCGCATTGTGGACGCGCCCATGCCATTGTGAAACGTGTTCAGAAGCATTTCGCGAAGCGTTTGCGTTTTGTATTCCGGAATTTTCCGTTGAATCAGATTCATCCCGATGCAGAGATGGCTGCGGAGTCTGCCGAGTTTGCCGGCGCCCATGGGAAGTTCTGGGAAATGCATGATCTGCTATTTGAAAATCAGGATCGTCTGGGAGCCGCGCTGTTGCAGGAACTGGCGAAGAAATTAAATCTTCCGTTTGCAGACCTGCAGAAAGCTCTGGAACAAGGGACCTACAGGGATCGAGTACGCGCAGATTTTTCCGGCGGGGTACGCAGCGGGGTCAACGGCACACCAACGTTCTTCATCAACGGCCAGCGTCATGATGGCCCCTTCGAGTACGCAGATCTGGTCGAGGTCATCGAACAGGCACTCGCTACATCTCACACGTGAGATGCCGCGTTCGCACGGTGAGCGTTCGCAGGATGCCGACTTCGGTTGTCAGCTTTTTTTACTTCGTATCGTGCACGGACATGGTCAGCGTCATCTGCTGCTTGTCACGCTGAACCTGCAACAGGAGCAGGCTGTTGCGGTTTTCGTGGATCACATGCTGCCATTTGCTGCGGGAGACCATCGGCACATCGTCCACCTTCAACACAATATCTCCGGCACGGATGCCCGCGCGCGACCCGGGACTATTGAGGTCCACGCTTTTCACCAGCAGTCCCGCGCCATTTTTCACGCCAAAATATTGCGCCAGCTGTGGGCCGAGAATGTCCAACTCCACGCCGGTATACAAGGCGTTGGTTCCGGGAATCAGACTCATTAACACGCCGTTGGAGCCAAAAGCTTTGCCGAACTCCGACGATGCCTCTCCCAGAAAGCTCATCTCCGCAGGTGTTGTCTGCTGTGGTGGCGGTGGCGGCTGCGCCAGCGGCCCGATGACGGCATCCTGAGAGATGTCGGCATCCTGGGAGGGGTCGGGCACGGTGTAGTGTTGCGACCACGCTCGCTCTTCGACAGCTTTACGATCCGCCAGCTGTACGCTCTTGCGGAAGGTCTGGCCATCGCGCAGGATCGTCAGTTCCACAGTCTGGCCGACGGTCGCCTTTTTCAACATGCTGCGGAGTTGTGCGGCATTCTGCGCCGGCTGGCCGTTCATCTCTATCACAACATCCTGCGCGCGCAAACCAGCCTGCCCGGCGGGCGCGTCATGGTCCACTGCGGCAATTGCCACTCCCTGTTTGCCCTGTAGATGAAACGTGGATCGCTGCTGTGCTGTCAGGTCTTCAAAGTCCACACCGAGATAGCCGACTCTGTCATGGTGAAAATAGACAGCCACCACCGAACTGGACGCCGGGGGCGGTCCACCGCCCAAAGCTTTTGCACCGCTTGAAGCAACCAACGTCGTACTGGCCAAAATAATGGTGGCGCGGAATATTTTATTTTTCATTGCTCTCATGTGCTTTCCGCAAGCATGCTGCTCATACATTCGTTTTGTAAATCAGTTGGAAATCCAGCAAGCTCCTTTTGCCGCGTTCCTGTTCATAACGATCCGCAAGGACCCGCTACTGCGTGACCGGCATGGCCTGCAGCGCCTGCTCCGATGCCAGCCGGATGGACGCATTCTGGTCCTGATGCGCCAAAGTCTGCAACACCACACGCACGCTGCTGTCGGCCTGCACCGGCTGCAACATGTGGATGGCCGCGCTGCGCACCTGCATGCTGGGATCATGCAGCAGAGACTCCAGAATGGCATCGCGCACATGCGTGTCTTCGGCAACGTACGGCTCCAGACCATCCAGCGCCTTGGCGCGCACACTGGCGTCGCGATCATAGCGCAAAGCCACCATCAACGCCGTACGCACGGGTTCGCCATCGCAGAAATGTCCGGCCTGGCACTGCGCCGCCAGCAGATTTACGGAATCATCCTGCACGGTCGGGTCCATTTCATTGTGCGTCGCCATCAGCAGCAGCTTCTGCACTTCCGGATCGTCCATCGAGCCTTCCACCGTCTCGGGAACAATCTGGTTGTAATGCACCTCCACCATGTTCGTGTCCGGGTGCTGCACAATTCCGCTGACGTTGAAAACCTGCGGCGCCGGCGTGATGGTTGTATGCGCTGCGCTGGTAAGGACGGTTGGCCGCAACGGCACCTGCTGCTTCCAGGCGTGTCCCGCGAGCCCTCCCACAAGAAAGCCAACCGCGGCCAGGCCAGCCGCTACGGCAGGCGCGGCGCGCAACTGGGCAATAAATCCGTAGATGGAGGTCTGCACGCGCATCCCTACCGTGGGTGGAGGCAGTTGATCGAGCGCATCTTCCAGACGAATCCGGCTCTGGGCCAGCAGGTTGGCAGACGGCTCCTCTACCGGAACCAGGGACATGGCGTGGCGCAGGGCCTGGTAGACCTGCAACTCATTCCGGCAGCTCTCGCAGGAAAGGACGTGCAGTTCCAGTTCGTGACATGCTTCGTCTCCCAGTTCCCCGTAGACATAATGAATAATGTGTTGCTGTGCTAAATCACACTTCATGGCCTTCTCCTGAAAATAACCAGTGTTGCCGTTGACTCGTGGTGCATTCATCTTTGAAATCTCTGTAAATCCCTACCGCAAATCCGACAGTTGCGTGCGCAACTTGCGGGTTGCACGGAACAGCGTATTCTTCGCTGTTTCTTCCGTAGTGTTCAACATTTCGCCAATGGTCCGCAGCCGCAGACCATGGTAATGCTTCAGTTCAAATACCATCCGTTCGCGCGGCGTCAGCTTGTCCAGCGCATCATGGATGCGATCGCCCAACCGCAGCCGTTCCAATTCCCGATCAGGATTGGCCATGGCGCGCGTGTCGGAGACATTGCTGAGCAGGTCATGTTCTTCGCCCGCAGCATCCACAATTACCGCTGCATCTTCGCGGCGTGTTTTTCTGCGACGTAATAGATCTAAGCAAAGGTTCGTGACGATGCGGTAAATCCACGTGTAAAAGGAGCATTCAAAGCGAAAACTGCCCAGGTGCCGATAGGCCTTCAAAAAGGCCTCCTGGTGAATGTCCTGGGCGTCCTGCTCGGACCCGGTCAGATGCAGCGCCAGGCGCAGCACGGCATGATCGTATCTACGAACCAATGCCTCAAAGGCCGCACGCGACCCCTTCTGCGCTTCGCTGATCAGCTCCGCGTCCTGTACCCGTGCTGGAACGTCCGTCGACACTCTTGTTTTGGATTGTAAGCCGGTTTGAGAAGCAAAACGGCGCGTGGGGGGTGGCGATTTCAAACGCAGTACATCGGTCGGCATGGTCATTCCCTGTTCCTGTCTCTGATCCATCCGGAGAAATCCTCCACTGGAATGACGATGGCTACGATGAAACGTAAGCGAAAACACTGGTTTACGAGCATCGGCGCTGTTTGCCGCCATGCCCTGCACACGGGCGACGGCATGCTTTCTCAAACTTCGCTGGATCCCAACCAATCTTCGTTAGACTGGAAGCACAGGCACCCTACCAATGACACCCACCCCACGCAAGTCGTCCGCAAAACCGCAGTCCTCTCTGTTTGCGTCGCAAAATGAACAGGATACGCGACACAAATCAGAAAGCAGTCATTGGATCACGGCCTACACCGACGGCGGTTCCCGCGGCAATCCCGGCCCAGCCGGTTACGGCGTGGTGCTCCAAACAAGCGATGGCGCGACGGTGGCTGAGTTGAGCGAGTTTCTCGGTATCCAGACCAACAATGTTGCCGAGTATTCCGCGCTGCTGGGAGCGCTCGATTACGCCCTCGCGCACGACCACAATCATCTGCGCGTTGTTTCCGATTCCGAGCTGATGGTGAAGCAGATTCGCGGCCAGTACAGCGTCAAGAGTCCGGACCTGCGCCCGCTGTATGAAGAGGCCAAGCGCCGTATTGCGCGCCTGGATGGGTTTGAAATTCAGCACGTGCTGCGCGGCAAAAACCGCCATGCCGATCAACTGGCCAACGATGCCATGGATCGTGGCATGAACCGTGGAATGAATCGGGGCATGAGTCTGGGCATGAAGGGCGACACGCGCGGCAACTCATCCGGCACGCAGGCTGCAGCCGTACAGGCTCCAGCAGTCCAAGGCGAAAAACGCAGCCCCATTCGCGGTATCGTCCGGCACGGAGCTGTCCAGCTTCCCGAAAATGCCCTGCCGGAAGGCACCGTCGTTATCGTCATGCCGGAGGATGTCTTACGTGGGCGTGGATAAAAAGATCGAAACTGTTTGACCTGCGTTACGTTACGCGTTACGGTTGCATATGATCCGGTCTATCCGCCACAAAGGACTCGACCGTCTTTACCAGGACAACAATCCACGCGGTGTGATTCCGGAACACGTTGAGAAGCTGCGCGATATTCTTGCCCGGCTCGACGCTTCGAGTACTGCTGCGGATATGGACCTTCCGGGCTTTCGGCTCCATCCACTTAAGGGTGAATTGAAGGGCTATTGGGCTGTGACGGTTCGCGCGAATTGGCGAGTCATTTTCCGCTTTGCCGACGGCGACGCGTTGGACGTAGATTATGTCGATTATCACGGACGTTAAGGAGAAAACCCATGCCGATGAAGAATCCACCGCATCCCGGCGGCTTTGTATTACGCCAGTGCATTGAACCGTTCGGTCTGACGATCACGGATGCCGCCGCTGCGCTTGGCGTGACGCGCACTACGCTGTCGGAACTGGTGAACGGAAAGCGCGGAATTTCTCCCGAAATGGCCGTGCGTCTGTCGAAGGTTTTTGGCGGCAGCGCGGAAAGCTGGCTGACACAACAGGCGCACTACGATCTCGCACAGGTCCACGCTGACCGAATTAAGCTCAAGCGTCTGGAATGCGCATAGATTCGGATAAGAATCAGGGTAGCCTGAAGCCTCACCTTGTGCCGCATAGAGGAATGCGTTACGAAGCCAGTGAGGCCTTCACAATTTCGCTGACCAGCTTGCCGTCGGCGCGCAGACCATCCGCCTGAATCTTCGCCTGGACGGCCTTCATCACGCTGCCCATCTCTTTTGCGGTTGGTTTGGTTCCAGCCGCAGACATGTCCGCAATCACCATCTGCACGATGGCGCGAATCTTTCCTTCGTCGGCGACTTTGGGCATGTAGTGCTCAATGATGGGAATCTCGGCCGCTTCCTTCGCAGCCAGCTCCGGACGATTGCCCTTGGTGAACTGTTCGATCGATTCGCGCCGCTGCTTCACCAGCGTCACAAGAATCTGCACGGCCTCGGCGTCCGTGAGCGGTGCGCGCTTGTCGATCTCTTTATTTTTCAGCGCCGTCTTCACCATGCGCAGCGTAGAGAGCCGCGCTTCTTCGCGCGCCTTCATGGCGGCAACCATATCCTGATGTACTTGTTCGACCAGACCCATGCATTCACCCCTGTTATGACAACTAAAGCTTTTAGTATAGAAGGCCCCACGACCGCCCTCTACCCGTAAAATGGAAGCATGTTCCGTAAAGTCCGCCTCTTCACTCCTGGGCCTACGCCCTTGTTGCCTGCCGCGCAGTTTGCCATGGCCGCCGCAGACATGCACCACCGCACACCGGAGTTTCGCGCGATGTACAAGCGCGTGCTCGAACAACTGCGCACCTTTGTCGGCTCGCAGAACGACGTGATCCTGATGGCCGCCTCCGGCAGCGGCGCGATGGAGGCCTCGGTCTCCAACCTAACCTCGCCGGGCGATCGTGTGCTGGTGCTGACGGCCGGCAAATTCGGCGAACGCTGGACGGCGCTGGCCAAGGCCTTCGGCTGCCAGGTGGATGTAGTCAGCGTGCCCTACGGCCAGACATTTTCGATTGACGCCGTGCAGGCCGCGCTGAAGCCGGATACGCGCGCCGTCTTTATGCAGGCAACCGAGACCTCGACCGGTGTGCGCCACTGCGTACCGGCTGTCGCCGATCTGCTGCGTTCTACGAAGAGCGAAGCCGTGCTCGTGGTCGATGCCATCACCGGCCTGGGCACCACGCATTTCGATATCGACGGCTGGGGCGTGGATGTGGTCATCGGCGGCTCGCAAAAGGCCGTGATGATTCCGCCGGGACTGGCCTATCTTGCCGTCAGCGAGCGCGCCTGGAAACGCATGGAGAGCACTAAAAATCCACGCTATTACTTTGACCTGCGCCGCGAACGCAAATCCGCAGCCAACGGCGAATCGGCCTACACTCCGGCTGTCTCGCTGATCGCCGGTCTGGGCGCAGCGTTCGATTACATCGCTGGCCAGGCCGATGGCGATCTTGCTCGCGGACGCGACATGCTGATCGACAATGCGGAAACCTGCGCCGCGATGACGCGCGCTGCTCTGCCTGCGCTGGGCTTCAGCCTGTTTGCTCCGGAAGCTCCCGCAGCTGCGGTGACGGCGATTCTGCCGCCTGCCGGTGTCGATTCCGGCGTGATCGTGAAGGAAATGAAAACGCGCTTTGCCGCGACCATCACCAATGGGCAAGGCGAAATGAAGGGTCAGCTTTTCCGCGTGGCGCATCTGGGCTACTTCGATCCGTTGGATACGATTGCCCTGGTCGGCGCGCTGGAACAGATTGCCGCCGACACGCTGCACACGCCGGGCTTTCATTTCGGAGCAGCACTGGCCGCCGCGCAAGAGGTTCTGGCGGCACGCACCAAACTGCTTGCCAAAGGCCCGCTCACGGCAAAAACATGCGAGTGCTCCTGTGGACGCCCCGCAGGCCGTTGCGTCTGCGTTGCCGCCGCTGCTGCTGCCCGTTAATTGCTGTTCTTACCGTTCTCTGACTGCCGAAGGAATCGAAAAAGATGAAGATTGTTCTTGCCGAGAAAGTCTCTCCGGCCACCGTGGCCGTGTTTGCCAGCGAACCCGGCTGGCAGGTTGTGACGCATGACCAGATAAAAAATGGCCTGGCTGCGGAATTGACGGACGCCGATGCGCTGGTGGTCCGCTCCGCCGTACAGGTGGATGGCGCACTGCTCGATGCCGCGCCCAGGCTTCGTGTTATTGGGCGCGCCGGTGTCGGCGTGGACAATATCGACGCCGAAGCTGCGACACGCCGTGGCATGGTAGTGATGAACACGCCCGGCGCCAACGCGGTTGCCGTTGCCGAGCTGACCCTGGGCCTGATGATTGCGCTGGCCCGCATGGTGCCGCGCGCCAATGCCACCATGCACGACGCCAAATGGGAGAAGAAATCCTTGCAGGGCGCCGAGTTGCGCGGCAAGACACTGGGCATCGTGGGCCTGGGCCGCGTCGGCCTGGAAGTTGCACGGCGCGCGCGCTCCTTTGGCATGAACCTGATCGGCCATGATCCCTTTGTTGCCGCTTCCATTGCGCGCGAGAACGGCGTGACGCTGGCTTCTGTGGAAGAGGTTCTGCGCACCGCAGACTACATCACCCTGCACGTCGGCCTGACACCGCAGACCGAGGGCCTGATCAATGCAAAGTCTCTGGCCAGCATGAAGAAAGGCGTGCGCATCATCAACTGCGCGCGCGGCGAACTGATCGACGAAGCCGCTTTGGTGGAGGCCCTGCGCTCCGGGCATGTTGCCGGCGCGGCGCTCGATGTCTTCCACAAGGAACCGCTGAAGGATTCACTTTTCTTCAACCTAGACAACGTGATCCTTACGCCGCACATCGCCGGTTCCACGGCGGAAGCGCAGGAGGCCGTCGGCATCCAGATCGCCGAGCAGGTAAAGGCCTACCTCAAGCTGGGCGTGGTGCAGAACGCGGTCAACGTGGCCTCGCTGAGCCATGAAGAGTACACCGAAATCGCTCCCTACATTGGCATGGCGGAAAACCTGGGCAGCCTGCTGGCGCAGATTTCGGCGGGGAATGTCGAAAGCATCCAGATTGCCTACAACGGCCGACTGGCGGCCATGCGCACGGAACTGATGCGCAACGCAGCTCTCTGCGGCGTGCTCTCGCACTCCGAACAGGTCAACCGTATCAATGCGGCCTCCATCGCCGCCGAACGCGGCATTCGCGTGCACGAAGAAAAGAAAGAAGAGGTCTCCGGCGGTGCGGCCAACGTATTGAAACTCACGCTGCATGCACCCGGTGGCGACATGACGGCCAGCGCGACCGTGCTTCATGGCAGCTCTTCGCGGCTGCTGGCCATGGACGGGATTGATATCGAGGCGCAGCTTCACGGCACACTTCTCTACATCCGCAACAAGGACGTTCCCGGCGTGATTGGCCGCATCGGGACCATCCTTGGAGAACATTCCATCAACATCGCCAGCTTCGCCCTGGGTCGTCCGGACCCCAAACGAGGCAATGCATCCGGAGATGCGATGGCCGTTGTCCAGATTGAGGCCCAAAGCAAACGTGCAGAGATCGCCAAAGCGGTGGCCGCACTGCAGGCCGTGGATGCCATTACCCGCGTTGGGCTGATAGAACTGAAGTAGCAACTGCGCTGGGCCGGCAAATACCGGCCTGGGCAAACGTTACACCAGGCGCGCAAAATCCTGCTGTTCAACCGAGGTTGTTTCGATGCCCCTGTACGAGTACGAATGCAAGCAATGTCATCGCCGTATCGAAAAGATCCTGCGCTTCAGCGATCCGGAGGAAACCGTCTGTCCACACTGTGGCGGTGCGCTGGAGCGTGTGATCTCCGCTCCGGCCATTCAGTTCAAGGGAGCAGGCTGGTATGTGAATGACTATGCCAAGTCCGGCGCGAAAACCACGCCAGCGGTGAACGCCAGCGGCAATGACGGCAAGTCGTCGGAGGGAAGCAGCAAAGACGCCGGCAAATCGGAGAGCGGTAAAGATTCCGGCGGCAGTTCGGCAGCAGCTTCGTCCAGTTCAGGTTCGTCGAGCGCAGGCACGTCCGCGCCTGCCTCTTCCACTCCGGGCACCACTTCTGCGCCTGCTTCCGGTTCCGGCAGCTCCGGCAGCAAAAAAAGCGAATAACGCCGCCTAAGCGCGTGGAACCCATCGCGCGCCGTGCCATGCACGCTCGACGCAGCCATTGACTACAATCTCAGTGTGTTCGCGCATTCCGTCTCCATCCCGGAAAATAGTCTTTCAACCGAGTGGGAAGCGCTCTGGAGCCAGATCCCCACAACGACGGCTGTCTTTGCGCTCTATGGACAGGACGCTGCCAGCGAACCCTACATTACCAAGACGGCCAACCTGCGGCGCCGTCTGAAACGTCTGCTGTCGCCGGACTCCGCTGCTTCAAAACGACTGAACCTTGCTGGTCGCATTCGTCAGGTAGCCTTCACAGAAACCGGCTCTGCATTGGAAACCACGCTGCTGCTGTACGCTGCAACGCGGCAATCTTTCGGCGACCGCGCGCGCAAGCGACTTCATCTGCGTCCGCCCGCCGTGCTGCGCTACACAGAGCAGAACGCCTATCCGCGCGTCTTCGTGACCAACCGTATTGCCTTACGCAGCCTGGCATATACCTATGGACCCTTTCCGTCGCGCGTAGCAGCGGAACGATTTCTCGATGAATCTCTCAACCTGTTCGAGCTGCGCCGCTGCGTCGAAGACCTGCACCCGGACCCGGCCTTCCCCGGCTGCATTTATTCCGAGATGAAGATGTGCCTGGCGCCCTGTTTCAAGGGCTGCAGCGACGAGCGTTATGCTGCCGAAGCTGAAGCTGTCCGCAATTACTTTGCCACGCGCGGAGCATCGTTGCTGGCCACGCTGGAACAGGACCGCAACGCTGCCTCCACCGCGCTCGATTTTGAAAAAGCCGCGCAACTGCACGCGCGTCTGCAGAAGGTGAAGGCTATCGCGCAGCAGGCCGCACCGCTGGTGCATCCGCTGGACCGGCTCGACGCTGTTGTGTTGCAATTGGCAGCGGACGCCGAGCACGTCGCAATGTTTCGTGTGCGTGCGGGAAGAATCTTCGGACCGGCTCTTTACTCCGTGCAGGGCATGCTGCATCCCAACGAACAATCCGGTTCCAGTTCTCTGTTTGCACATCCCACATCCCTTGCGCCAACACCGCTGGAGAGTGAGGGCACGACGCCCAGAGCAGCGCGAAGCGCGCTGGAAGAACGTTTGCGCGATCTTCTGCAGCAACTCGAAACATCTGCGGCCGCAAGCCGTCCGAACGCTGATGGTGTTGCAGACCATCTTGCCATCCTCGCCCGCTGGTATTACCGGCCCACCGCGCAGCGCACAGGGGAAATCTTTTTTTGCGATGCCAGCGGAAACTTTCCACTCCCTAAAATTCTGCGTGGCATCTCGCGTGTTTTTCGCGGAGCGAAAAATCCGGAAGACGCAGAAACTCCTTCCCTGGCAACCACCGAAATTTCTCCTTCCACATCCACGCCAGATGTCACATTCAACGTGTGATATGGTTGCTCACACATATGGCTGACCGGACTCTTTCTGCCTCTAATTCCGCATATACCCGCGCGCGTTCTTCCCGCCTCCGCCTGCTGTTTGGTTCTGTGTCGCTGGCCGTGTTCGCAGCCCTGTTTGCAGGATTGACAGCGCCCGCATGCAAGGCCCAGGCGCAGCAGACAAAACCGCTGCTGACCCAGGATGAATTCTTCAGCTATACCGAAATTGACGGCATGTCGCTGGCGCCGGATGGCAACAGCGCGGTCCTCTGCACCTCGCGCGCCGACTGGAAGCAGAACCGTTTCCGCCAGGACCTGTGGCTGTGGCGCGCCGCAGACAACTCCATCACGCCGCTTACCAGCACCGGACACGATCGCGCGCCGCACTTCTCGCCCGACGGCAAGTACATTGCATTTATTTCCGAACGGAGTTTGCCGGATGAAAAACCCACCGGGGCTGATGCCGATGCATCCCAGGACCGCGTCTGGATCCTGCCGGTTGCCGGCGGCGAAGCCTTCCCGCTCTACCGGGAGCCGCTCAGCGTCGATGCCTTCACCTGGTCCGCCGACGGCAAATCCATCTTCGTAGCCACGCAGCAACCTCTCACCGCCGATCAAAAGACCGCTGAGACAAAAGAATGGAAGGACACGATCCGCTGGCGCGACCAACGTCGTGGCGACGTGCTGCTGCGCATTGCCGTCGCTGCCGCCACGCCGAATGCGAAGCCGTTGCTGGCAACTGCCACGCAGAAAAACAAACAGGCTCCGCTGCCTGAAGATGCTGCCATCGTGGCGCATAGCCCGCTGGCCATCGACTCTCTGGTAGCGTCGCCCGATGGCGCCAATCTTGCGTTCGAAAGCCGCTCGCTGCTCAACCGGCAGGAAAATCCTGCGGACTACGAAATTTTTCTCGTCTCGGCAACAGGCGTTAATCAGGAAACACCGCGACAACTGACGCATAACGAGGCCTACGAAAGCTCTCTGCATTGGGGCCATGACAGCACGACGCTCTATTTCTCCGTTCCTGCCGCTTCCGGTTCCGCCGAGCATCCCTATCAGGACGTGCAAGGCCGCCTGTATGCGATGGATATTGCCAGCAGCAAACTGACCCGTCTGGGCAGCAACTACAGCGGAAACTGGGAAGACTATGCTCTGGCGCAAAAGGGTGGCCTGGTGGGCCTGGGACAAACCGGGACAGAGACGCAGGTCTATACCGTCCACGGCGGCCAGCCGGAAAAAGTTTCCGGTGTCGCCGGAACCTACGCACGCGTGGTGACGGCCACGCACTCGCCAAAATTGCTGCTGGTACATTCGGCACTCGACGCGCCCGAAGAGGTTTACCTTGCCGACGACGCAGCCCATCTGACCTCCGCCAAGCCGATCACGCACTTCAACAAGCTATTTACTGAGCGTGCATTGCCGCGGTGGAAGACCTATCAGTGGAAGGCCGATGACGGCACCACCATTGAAGGCGTGCTGATCTATCCTCCGGGAAAATTTGGCCAGAAGAATCTGCGCATGTTCACACTGATCCACGGCGGCCCGGCGGATGCCGATGGCGACCGCTTTGGCGCCGATTGGTATGACTGGGCGATCCTGGCCGCGACCAACAACTGGCTGGTGTTTCGTCCGAACTATCGCGGCTCCTCCGGTTATGGCGACAAGTTCATGCTGGATATTTCTCCGGTCATCGTCTCGCGTCCGGGCAAGGACATTCTTGCCGGCGTGGACAAACTGGTTGCCGACGGCATCGCCGACCCCAACCATCTGGCTGTCGGCGGCTATAGCTACGGCGGCTACATGACGGACTGGTTGATCACGCAGACCGATCGCTTCCGTTCCGCTGTCTCCGGCGCCGGTGCCATCGAGCACGCCTCCAACTGGGGCAATGACGACATGTCGCACGATGATGCCTGGATGCTGGGCGGCACACCCTGGCAGCAGCCCGCACGCTACCAGAGCGAAGCCGCGCTGTTCATCTTCAACAAGGTGAAGACGCCGGTACATGATGTCATCGGCGGCAGCGATATTCGTGTTGCCGCGTCCCAGGGCTATCTGATGGAGCGCGCCCTGCAGACGCTGGATATACCGCACGAATTTCTGGTCTTTCCCGGTGAAGGACATGGCCTCGGCATCAATCCGTGGCACGGCTACATCAAGGTGCGCGATGAATTGCTGTGGCTGCAAAAATACGATGCTGCGGGAAAATGATGCCGGAGACTTCTACCCCAAACCGCGCCAGCGACACACCCGGCAGTGACGCGTCCGTTCTCGGGCGCGTTGCCCGCGTGCTGAAGATTGTGCTGGCGCTGCTCTCCGTCGTACTGGTTGTGCTATTCGCCGTCACCAGCCTGCGGCGGCTCGGTTATCCTTTCCCACTGGAACAGCTCGAAGGGTCGATGGCGCTGGCGGTGGCTCGTGTCGCCAAAGGTCTACCGCTCTACGGTGCGCCGAGTTTCAGCTTTATCCCGTACATGTACTCCCCGGCATATTTTTACGTTGCCGCATGGGCGGCCAGGCTTCTCGGTCCGGGCTTTCTCGCTCTGCGACTGGTCTCGTTTCTCAGCACGCTCGGTTGCTTTGCCGTCATCTACGCGCTGGTTTTTACCGAAACAAAAGATCGTCTGGCGGCACTGGCCGGTACCGGCCTCTACGCCGCCGCCTATCCGGTCTGCCAGCACTGGTTTGATCTGGGCCGCGTCGATTCGCTCTATGTACTGTTGGTGCTGCTGGCGCTGCTGGCCACCCGACGCCTGCATCCTGTATTTGCAGCGCTGGTCTGGACGCTGGCTTTTCTGGCCAAGCAGACCATCGCTCCGGTCGCGCTGTTGACGCTTTGCTTTGACTGGAAGCGGCCGCGGCGGATGCTTCTGGGTGTCGGGACATTTCTGCTCACCAGCTTTGGAAGCACTGCCTTGTTGAATCACGCGACACACGGCTGGTTCCGCTATTACATCTTCACGGTTCCGCGCGCCAACTCGGACCTGCGCCTGCACGCGACCGCATTTTTTCCCTCCGTGGTATTGCTGGCGCCCTTCGGAATTGCGTTGGTCGTGATTGCCGCAGCGCTCCTTCTCATGCGCGTGCGCTGGAGCAATCCGACCGCACATTTTTATCTGCTTGCAGGGGTATCTCTCACGGCACTGTGCTGGTTTCTCGATGCCCATGCGGGTGCTACAGCCAATACCGCGATGCCGGTCTACGCGTTTCTGGCCGTGGCCTTTGGCGTAGCCCTGGCGCGCCTGACCCATTGGCTGCGTGGCCTTCCGCTGGCATGGTCACAGGCCGGATTGAGCCTGTTACTGTTTGCCGCCTGCGCCCAGCTGGCCAGTCAACTGTATTCGCCGAAGCTGTCCATTCCTTCGCCTGCTCTTCGCGCCTCGCAACAGGAATTTGTCCACTGGTTGCAGTCGTTTCCCGGCGATGTGTTCGTGGTCGCCCATCCCTATGACGCTGTCCTTGCGGGAAAAGCCGTCCATCCGGACGATGCCGCGCTTCATGATGCCTTGCGTCCCGGCATCCCAGCCGTCAATCGTCCCCTGCTCTATGAAATTCAGCACGCTGTCGATACCGAGTCCCTGGACGCCATCGTGCTGGACCGCACACCGCAGCAGGAAGCTGCCTTTGCCTGGCTGCCTGCCGACTGGCAGACACACTATCCCATCCTTGGGCTGGTTCCCGCCGGCGAGTTGCAGAATCCCTTTGCTCCGCAGCCGCGCTATGTTCTTCTGCCCTGCCGGGAGCTGGAAAATGCCACCCGTATGGACATAACAATTCTTTCCTCGGATAGCCCCACGCCCAGCCCTGAAGCGCACGTGCGCTGATAGACTAAAGTTGTTGCTGAAAGGCTGACTTTGGTAGAACTGGCGCCCTCCATTCTTTCCGCAGACTTTGCCCATTTGGCTGATGCAGTCCAGGCGGCAGAGCGAGGCGGCGGCACCATCATCCATGTGGATGTAATGGATGGCCATTTTGTGCCCAACATTACCATTGGCCCGCCTGTTGTCCGCTCGCTGCGCAAGGTGACACGGTTGCCTCTGGATTGCCACCTGATGATCGAGAATCCGGATGAGTTTATTCCAGCCTTTGCCGATGCCGGGGCAGACTGGGTCAGCGTGCATTACGAGGCCTGTCGCCATCTGCATCGCACCCTGCAGTTGATTGCGCACCACGGGATGAAGCCTGCCGTCGTCATCAATCCGGCAACGCGCGTCGATCTGTTGATTGACATTCTGCCGATGGTGCACCATGTTCTGGTGATGAGCGTGAATCCGGGCTTTGGCGGCCAGCAGTTTATTCCGTTTTCCCTCGACAAGATTCGCCGGCTGCGCGAACTCCGCGAAGAATATAACCTGCACTTCCGCATTGAAGTCGACGGCGGCATTGCACACGATACGATTGTGCGGGTGGTGGGGGCCGGGGCCGATCTGCTGGTTTCGGGCCATGCCGTTTTCGGTGAGGGCCATGCGGAAGAAAACGCTCAGAGTCTGCTGCGCATGGCACGGATCGCAGCAGGAGAATTGCAGCCTGCCTGACGAGGCGTGAAGATGCTTGTGACGCTGCCTGTATTGCGGCGTCAAAAAAAGATAGACCGGGTTTCGGAGCAAGCGCAGACCGCTCCGGCTCGTAGTAGAAAGTACAGGTCTGGGGATTTGAGGTTTTATGCATCGTAGTTTGTATCGTTTCCTGGCAGTCGGAACCCTGGCCCTGATAGGCGCAACGACGGGCGCAACCATGGCCCATGCCGGCATCTTCCACCGCAAGCAAAAGCCGCTGAAGACAGCCGACGATGCCCTGGCGAGCGTGAACTCCCAGCAGCCGGACAAGGCGCTTTTTGATCGCGCCATGCTGGCCCTTAAAAAGGGCAAATACGATGTCGCACGACTGGATCTGCAGACGCTGCTGAATACCTATCCCGACTCGGAATACCAGATGCGCGCCAAGCTGGCCATCGGAGATACCTGGTTCAAGGAAGGCGGCTCCGCTGCCATGGAGCAGGCTGAGTCGGAATACAAGGATTTCATCACCTTCTTCCCCAATCAGCCGGAAGCTGCCGAAGCGCAGATGAAGGTCGCTGACATTTATTACAAGCAAATGGAAAAGCCGGACCGGGATCCGACGAAGGCCCTGCGCGCACAAGAGGAATATCGGCAGATGATTCTGCAGTTCCCCGATTCCACTTTGATTCCGCAAGCGAAACAGCGCCTGCGCGAGGTGCAGGAGGTTCTGGCCGACCATGAGTTTAACGTTGGCACCTACTATCTCTCGCGCAATGACTACCCGGCTGCGGTTGCACGTCTGCAGTCACTGGTCGATTCCTATCCGCTCTATAGCCAGGTAGATCAAGCCCTGATCGGTGTCGGCGATGCCTATGCCGCCGAGTCCCACTCCGTGCAGCAACTGCGCATGGATCCCGCGGCAAAGGAACGTCTGGGCACTCTGTATACGGACCGTGCAGCACAGGCGTACGACCGCGTCATCCTTGAATATCCAATGATGCCGCACGCAGATGATGCCCGCGATCGCCTGGAAGCGCTCAATCAACCGATCCCGGAGCCCTCAAAACAACAGGTAGCCGAGAGCGAAGCGCAGGAGCAGAGCCGCGCGCAAGTCAATCTGAAATATCGCGCCATTCTATTAATCACCTCCCGTCCGTCCACCTTGCAGGCCTCTCGTATCGGCGAGCCCACGCTTACCGATCCAGCTCCCATCCTGGCTCCTCAGGTGGTGAAAGAGACGATCTCCGACGTGGCCTGGTCCATGCATCCGGATGGCAAGCCGGCACCGACGATGGCCGTGTCTTCCAATCAAATGCCCGCCGCCAATGCCGCCACGAATGCAGCGTCGAATGGCGCAACCGAAGCGACGCCGGGCACAAGCGCACCAGCGTCGGGTGGCGATAGCCTGCAACTCCAGGCCGTTCCCACGGCAGGCAATGGCGACAGCCCGGCAGCCGATACTTCCAGCACACAGACCGTCACCGCGCCCACAGTGGAGGGCACGCCTGCGCCGCAATCGGGTGGACCTGTAACAGGGATTCAGGCGACGGCTGGAGGAGCCCGGGCATCCTGGCCCAACGCAGCTCCGCAGTCGAACGGCGGATTGCCGACCGCAGCTCCAAAGGACAACACGCCTTTGCCAGCGGCACAGGCTCCGGCAGAAGCGCCGAATCAGATTAACGATGTGACGCACCCCGGACCGGCTGTCAATACTGCAAACGAAAACACGACAGCAAAAGGCAAAAAGAAAAAGAAGAATCCGAAGCCGAAGTACAACTCCGGCGACGAATCTTCCAGCACACACAAAAAGAAGAAGGGCCTCGATAAGCTCAATCCCTTCTAGGTCGGAAACGCATGCAGAGTGCGCACTGTCACCAAGCTAAGGTGCGCTACCGAAATCACAAGGGTCGTCCGCGGACGGCCCTTTTTCGTTCTCCTGCTGTGCTATCGTGAAAGTTGGCCCGCACCAAATTTCCGGCCAAACCCTCATCCTTCCATGTCCAGAGATCTTCCCAAAGCCTACGACCCTACCGCCATTGAAGACCATTGGGCCGAATACTGGGTGCGCGAGCGCATCTTCGACGTTCCTACGCCCGCAGCCGGCACGGTCGATCCCGCGCGCATTTTCACCATCCTGCTGCCGCCGCCCAATGTCACGGGCCGCCTGCACATGGGCCACATGCTCAACCAGACGGAGATGGACATCCTGATCCGCTGGCACCGCATGCGCGGTGACACTTCTCTATGGGTGCCCGGCACCGACCATGCCGGCATTGCCACGCAGATGATGGTGGAACGTCAATTGGCCAACGAAGGCACCACACGCCAGCAACTGGGACGCGAGGCTTTCGTCGAACGTGTCTGGGAATGGAAGAAAGAATATGGCGGAGCCATCCTGGGCCAGATGAAGCGGCTGGGCGCCAGTGTCGATTGGTCGCGCGAATACTTCACCATGAGCGATCCCTTGTCGCGTGCCGTGCGTGAGGCATTCGTACGCCTGCATGAACAGGGGCTGATCTATCGTGGCGCGTACATCGTCAACTGGTGTCCGCGCTGCCAGACCGCAATTTCCGATCTCGAAGTGATCCACGAGGAACAGCAGGGCAAGCTCTACGAGATTCGATATCCCGTTGTGGGCGATGCCAAAGCATTCGTCACCATCGCCACCACGCGCCCGGAGACGATGCTTGGCGATGTGGCTGTCGCCGTCAATCCCAACGACGCGCGCTACACGCATCTGCACGGAAAGAAGCTGCGCCTGCCGTTGACTGACCGCGAGATTCCCATCGTCACTGATGACTGGGCCAATCCGGAGTTCGGCACGGGAGCTGTAAAAGTCACGCCTGCGCACGATCCCAACGACTTTGCCATCGGCCAGCGCCACCATCTGCCATCCATCAACGTGATGGATGATACGGCGCACATCACCGTCGCCGGAGCCTACGCCGGTCTCGACCGCTTTGAGGCGCGCAAGCGCATTCTGGCCGATCTGGAAGCGCATGGCTTCCTCGTCGCCGTCAAAGATCACACCAACTCCATCGGCAAATGCGACCGCTGCAAGACCATCGTCGAGCCGCGTCTGTCCACACAATGGTTTCTCAAGATTCAAACTCTGGCAGACAAAGCCATTGCTGCTGTTGAGCAGGGTCACATACGGTTCACACCGCAGCAGTACGAAAAAACCTATTTCGAGTGGATGCGCAACATCCATGACTGGTGCATTTCGCGCCAGCTATGGTGGGGTCATCGTATCCCGGCATGGCACTGCGCCGCGTGTCAGGAAATCACCGTCGCCCGCGAAACACCGCACGCCTGCATGCATTGCGGCAGCGCCAATATAACGCAGGAAACCGATGTTCTAGACACCTGGTTTTCTTCCGGCCTGCTGCCCTTCACCGTCTTCGGCTGGCCGGAACAAACGCTCGATCTTGCGACCTTTTACCCGACGCAGCTTCTGCTTACCGGCTTCGACATTCTCTTCTTCTGGGTCGCGCGCATGATCATGCTCGGCTGCCACTTCATGCTGGATGTTCCCATGCCGGATGGAAGCAAGCGCGAACTGAAAGACGCCGTTCCCTTCCGCGAGGTCTATATTCACGCGCTGGTGCGCGATGCCGATCGCCAGAAGATGTCGAAGACCAAGGGCAATGTCATCGACCCCATTGAAATCATCCGGCACTACGGCACCGATGCTGTGCGCTTCACGCTGGCTTCGATGGCCTCGCCCGGAACGGATATTGCCTTCAGCGAGGCTCGCACCGAGGGCTATCGTGCCTTCGCCAACAAAATCTGGAACGCAGCAAGATTCATCTTCATGCAGATCGACCGCGCGAAAGAAGCAGGGATCGTTGTCGATCCACATACATTGCCTGCGGAAATCATCGCGTCCGAAAGCGATCCGCTGGAGACGCGCTGGATTATCTCTCGTCTCAATCAATGCGCAGCCGATGTAAACCAGGCGCTGGCGAATTATCGCTTCGACGAAGCCGCCAACTTGATCTATCAATTTTTCTGGGGGGAATTCTGCGACTGGTATCTGGAAATTGCAAAGATTCGCCTCGACTTCGGGGAAACAGCCGATAAAGTTGCTACCACTACCGCGCTTACTACGCTGCTCAGTGTTTTTGAAGCAGCGCTGCGCTTACTCTCGCCCTTCATGCCATTTTTGACAGAAGAAATCTGGCATGCGTTTTACGATGGCAAGCCGCCTGCAAAATCCATTGCACTTAGCGCATATCCACAGGACAACGCGACTTCTGATGGTGCGCTAGAAATCAGCATGGGCGTGGTTCAGGAATTGATTGTTACGGTTCGTGCATTACGCAAAGAGTTGGGCGTCGCGGAGAAATCTACTACGCCTGTTCAGGTCGCCAGATGTGCAGAACTAAAAGACCATGCAGAACTCATTCAGCGACTTGCTCGGGTTTCTGATATGGAGATCGTTCCGTCCATACCGGATAGCCCGAACAAGCGCAGTACCTACAATTTTGACGTAGCCGTAATCTACGAAAAGCCCATCGACATTCCTGCCGAGCGCGAGCGCCTGACCAAAGATCTGGCTAAATTCGAGAAGGAAATGGAATCGAAACAGTCACAGTTACAAAATGAAGGGTTTCTTGCCAAGGCTCCAGCCAAAGTCGTCGATGGCCTGCGCACGCGCGCCGAGGAGCTAACAGTGTTGATCGAGAAAACCCGCGCCGCACTCGATACACTGGACACAGTGGGAAGCCGCTGAGGCTTTCCGGAGAGAGCTATGGATTGGAAGAGCAAACGCGTCACCGCCATCCTGGAACAGGCGCTGATTGAAGACCGCGCTACTGCCGACGCCACCACCGCGCTGACCATTGATCCGGACCTGCCTGCTTCGGCCACGATCCTCGCCAAGCAGGATTGCGTGCTGGCTGGCATCGGGATGATTCCGCGCGTTCTGCAGGTGTTTGCACTCCTTGACACCGGCAAACCCGCGCGCCGGTTTGAGGTCATCTCGCATCCGGAAATCTTCGACGGAGTGCGTCTGCACAAAGGTCAGGCCGTCGCCGTCATTCGCCACAACGCGCGCACCATTCTGGCCTGCGAGCGTGTCCTGTTGAACCTGATGCAGCGTATGTGCGGCATCGCCACCACGACGCGGCAATATGTCGATGCCGTCAAAGGCACCGGCGCCATCATCCTCGACACGCGCAAAACGGTTCCCGGCCTGCGCCTGCTCGATAAATACGCCGTTACCTGCGGCGGCGGCACCAACCATCGCATGGACCTCGCCGACGGCGTGCTCATCAAGAACAACCACATCTCGCTCGGCGGCGGCGTGGCCAACGTGCTGGTTCGCGCGCGTTCGCTGCGCAAGCCGGGACAAAAGATTCAAGTGGAAGTCCGCACAATGGAGGAACTGACGCTCGCCCTCGATGACGGGGCCGATTCGCTGTTGCTCGACAACATGACACCTGCCGAAGTGAAGCACGCGGTGCAAGTCGTACGCAAGCGCGACAAAAAAATACCGCTGGAAGCCTCTGGCGGTATGACGCTGGAAACCGTACGCAAATATGCCAAGATGGGTGTCAACTTCATCTCCGTCGGTGCGCTCACGCATTCGATTCCGGCGGTCGATCTCAGCATGCGCATCACCGCCGATATTTACTGAGCAACCGCAACGGGTGCCTAACCTCGCCATAACGAGAATCGAAACTATACCTGTTTTATGACCACTACTCTCGATCCCGTTGAACTTTCCGCATCGCTCGATGCCACCCTGTTCGCTGGCAAGCTGCGGTATTTCCCTACCATCGACTCCACGAATCTGCGCGCCATGCAGGAAGCCGCTGAAGGCGCTCCACATGGCGCCGTCTACGTCGCCGACGAGCAGACCGCAGGACGCGGACGCGGTGCGCATGTATGGCACTCGGAAAGTCACGCGGGTCTTTATGTCAGTCTGTTACTGCGCCCGCAGATGGCTCCCGCCGACGCTCTATGGCTCTCCCTGGCCGCCGGGCTGGCCGTGCAGCGCGCCGTAAAAGAAACTACCGCGCTCGAAGCCGACATCCGCTGGCCCAACGACGTGCTGCTGGATAGCCGCAAATTCTGCGGCATTCTGACCGAAATGAATGCCGAGGTCACGCGCGTACGCTATGCCGTCGTTGGCATCGGCATCAACGTAAATCACGCGCAATTTCCGAATGACCTGCGCACCCTGGCCACCTCTCTGCGCATCGAATCAGGACGCATCTGGTCGCGACAGGATCTGCTGACGGCGCTGCTGCATGCCATGGATACAGAAATTGCAGCACTGCTGACGCCCGACGGACTCGCCGCTGCCAGCCGCAGTATTCTCGATCGCATTGCGGCGCAATCTACCTGGATCAAGGGCAAGCACGTTCATGTGGACGAAGCTGGAGGGTACACTGGCGTCACGGCGGGTCTGGATGCGCGCGGCTTTCTGCAGGTGCGCACATCGGACGGTCTGCGCACCGTGCTCTCCGGCGGCGTGCGCGCCGTTTAGTTTATTTTTCATCGAGGCCCCATGCTTCTTGCCCTCAACGTGAACAACACGAACACGGTCATCGCCCTCTACCGGCTGGAATCTGCCGCGCCCACAACGCTTGTCGCCAGTTGGCGCATCAGCACCCATCGCACGCAGACTGCCGATGAGTACGGCATCCTTATCCGCAGTCTCTTCACGCTGGAAGGTCTTGATCCGACCGAAGTGGATGGCATCGTCATCGCCTCCGTCGTGCCGCCGATCGACTGGACTCTACGCCAGCTCTGCGAACGCTATTTCCAATGCAAGCCGCTTTTCATTGAGCCCGGTATCAAAACCGGCATGCCCATCCATACGGACAATCCCGGCGAAGTGGGGGCGGACCGCGTGGCCAACTGCGTCGGCGCATTTGAGAAATTCGGCGGTCCCTGCATCGTCGTGGATTTCGGCACGGCCACAAATTTCGACGTCATCTCCAAACGCGGCGAATTTATCGGGGGCGCCATTGCGCCCGGATTGAACATTTCCGCCGAAGCGCTCTTTGCCCGCGCCGCGCGCCTGCCGCGGGTCGACATCAAGCGTCCGCAGAAGGTCATCGGCACCAACACCATCGACAATCTGCAGATCGGCCTCTACTACGGGCATATCGCACTTGTGGACGGCATCCTGGAACGCATGATCGCCGAGCTGGGCCCGGAAACGAAATGCGTCGCCACGGGAGGTCTGGCACGGCTCCTTGCTGGAGAATCCAAACACATCACCGCCGTGGACGACATGCTCACCCTGGATGGACTGCGCATCATCTATCAGCACAACCGCGACGTCAAACCTGGGAAGCGCTCCTGAGGCTCTTTGCAGAACTACTTCAACTACTTTACGGAAATCGAAGAACACTTCCAGCGCCGCCGCGGATCGCTGCTCATGCTTTCCACGCTGGATTGGGCGCTGATCGCTACATGGCAGGAGGCGGGGTTTCCGCTCGAAGCGGTGTTGCGCGGCATGGATGCCACCTTCGACAAGTATGATGCGCGCAAAGGAAAGGCACGTACACGCCGCATCAATGGGCTTGCCTACTGTGCGCAGGAGGTGCTACGCGCCGTTGAAGACATGCATGAGGCCGCCACCGGAGCGCAACGCACACCGCATCCTCAAAATGAAGAGAGCGGATTTGAGGCCGAACGCATTGCATCGCATTTGCAGGCAACGGCTGCACAATTAAGCGCAACAAATCTTCCGGAAGCGGCAACATCGATAGCAAAAGAAATCTCCGGACGTCTCCAGGAATTGTCCCGGCAACTTCTCACTCCGCAGCAGGAAGACGCAGGCCATCGCAATGTCGAATCTCTGGAACAAACACTGCTCGTACTCGAAGATAAGCTCTTCGCCGCGTTGATGACCACGACTTCGGAAGAGACACTGGTCGCGCTGCGGGAGCAATCTGCGCGCGAGCTGGCGCCTTATCGCAGCCGCCTGCAAACCGTCCAAATCCGCCAGATTGAACAGCAGTTTCTGCGTCGCCAGCTTTTTTCGATGCTGCGTATCCCGCGCCTCAGTCTCTTCTACATGGCCCAGCAATGAAGCTCACCATTGAGAAAGTCATCTACGGCGGTCAGGGGTTGGCGCGCATTCCGGAAACAGAAGGCGCACTCAGCGGCAAACGCATCTTTGTCCCGTTCACGCTTCCGGGCGAGCAGGTCCGCGCATCTCTCGTCGAAGATACGCGCGGTTACACCGTCGGCCAGTTGCAGCAGATCGACGCAGCGTCCCCGCAACGCACGCAACCCGCCTGTCCACACTTCACCCATTGCGGAGGCTGTCAGTTACAGCACGCTGCGTATGCCGCTCAGATTGACATTAAACGCGGTGTGCTGCTGGAGACGCTGGCACGCGCCGGACTGAAAGACATTCCTGAAATTTCCGCGCTGCATGGGACGCCCCTTGCGTATCGCAATCGCATGCGGCTTCATTTGCAAACGCAGCCGCACTTCGCGATCGGCTATCGGGAACAAGCAGCCCACACCCTCGTCCCCATCGAGCAATGCCCCATCGTTACGCCGGTCCTGCAGCAATGCCTACAGGCGATTCGTGCGCTCGGAGAAGAACAACACATCCCCGAAGGCATCAGCGAAATGGAGCTCTTTACCAATCATGATGGCTCCGCCGTCGTACTCAGCGCTTTTACGACACAACAAGATCATTCGCTCCAACAGGACAGCGAAGCCTTCTTTACATCTCTCGCAGCCAGGGTTCCTGAGTTGACCGGAGCCGCACTTTTTCTGCGCCAGACGGGCCGCAATGCAAAACCGGAGCCGCAACCGTTGCTTCGCTGGAAAGCACAGAACCTCATCTATCGCGTAGGTGCGCACTCCTACCAGGTCAGCATTGGTTCCTTCTTCCAGATAAATCAATCCATGCTGGGCGCATTCGTCGCGCTCGTAACGGATGGCCTTCACGGCAAGCTGGCATGGGATTTGTATGCGGGGGTTGGCCTTTTCGCGCGTGTTCTTGCGGAAAAATTTCAGCAGGTCACTGCGGTCGAAGCTTCTGCGACCTCCAGTAAGGACCTCCAACACAACCTGCATGTCTTACCGGCAAACGTTATTCATGCAACCACGAACGAATTTCTCAGTGCCACTCTCGAACAGCGCACGGTCTCGCCGGACCTTGCCGTACTCGATCCGCCACGCGCCGGCCTCGGCATGGAGACGGCAAATCTGCTGGCGCGATGCCGTCCGCAGCGCATCGTCTATGTCTCCTGCGACCCTGCCACGTTGTCGCGCGACCTGAAAGCGCTCACAGAATCCGGCTACCGTCTCCATCGCCTGCACATGGTGGATATGTTTCCGCAAACGTACCACCAGGAAACGGTCGCCGTGCTGCTCCGATAGAATGCTCTTGATAGAACGAAGTTCGATCCACTGGCATACTGTCTACGATGGCTATCACCGCTCCCCCAACGGCGATGCCTGCAGCCCCGCATCCAGCGCGTGGCTATCGGCCAGCACCCTTGCGTGCCACGCGGCGCCATGCGCTGCGCGATCCTCTTAACTTTGCTGCGGCGCCTGTGCTTCTTGCCGCAACGGGTTTCGCTCTCGGCATCCTCGATGCCCGCTGGGTGTGGCATCCACCCTTGTTCGTCGTCCTCGCGGCCCTGATCGGTGCGCTGTTGACCATCGCAGCATGGCGCTATGCCGAGCGAGTCGTGTTTCTGCCATTGCTGTTGGTCTGGATAGCTGTCGGACAATTCTCCGCATCCATCGCTCCGGCGCATTCTTCCTCTCCGGAACTGTTGCAACTGGCAGACAGATTGCAGCGCCAGGTAACGGGCACGGTCGTTGCGCTGCATCCGGAAAAATCCGAGACACACAACCGCCCCTTCACCACCACACAACACACGGAGCAGACCACGCAGGTCGATCTCGCACTCGATTCTGTCGAAGACTTCAATAGCGATCGCGACTGGCAGGTTCCCGTCCATGGCGGCCTGCGCCTGTCAGTTTACGCAAAGTCCGGAGAAGTGCTACCCGCTTTCGCATGCGGCACGCGCGTTCGCCTTACGACGCGCATGCGCGCACCCGATCAGTATCTTGATCCCGGCGCATGGAACTACCCTGCCTATCTGCAGCAACACGGCATCGATGTTCTAGGCAGTGCGGGAGCGGCCGCCATCATCGTGCTGCCCGCGGCGCGCACATTTTCCTTGCCATGTTTCGCAACCGCCACGCAGATCTGGGCAGGCGCGCGGCTGGAGCGCATCGCCACGCTTAGCACCGCTTTCGCTACCGCACACTCGTGGCTGCCTGCATGGCTGCGCTTTCAGCAAAGCGACAGCGACATCCTGCGCGCCATGCTGTTTGGCGACCGTAGCCATCTGCGCCACACTCTGCGCGCCGGTTTTGAGCGCACAGGCTCCTTTCACCTGCTGGTTGTTTCCGGCCTGCACGTCACCATCGTGATTGCCTTGCTCTTCTGGCTGGCGCGTAAAGTGGGCATGGGCGAACTCGCCTCTTCTGCGATTGCGCTCTGCGGTGCACTCCCCTATGCATTCCTCACCGGCTTCGGCCCTCCGGTACAACGCGCACTCTGGCTGAGTGGCGTTTATCTTGTTTGCCGCACCATCTATCGCGAACGAGCCGCCATGAACGCCATTGCCATCGCTGCCCTGGGCGTACTGGTACGAACGCCCTCAGCGCTCTTCGATACCAGCTTCCAGATGACGTTTCTCGCAGTCATCGCCATTGCCGGAGTTGCCGCACCGCTCATCGAAGTCACCGTTGGCCCCTACCTGCGCGGTCTGCGCACGATCAGGATGCTTGCGCTCGATCCGCATCTGCCTCCACGCGTGACCCAGATGCGCGTGGCACTGCGTTTGTGGAGTGAGCATCTGCAGCCATTCTTCGGCAAGCGATGGGCACGACGTCTGCCCGCCGGCATACTCCGCTGGTCCATGCGGATTGTGGAAGCGCTGATCGTCTCCTTTGTTGTTGAGCTGGCCATGATGCTACCCATGGCAACGAATTTCCACCGCATCACGCTCTTCGCGCTGCCCGCCAATCTGCTGGGTCTGCCCTTGCTCGCCATTCTTCTACCGCTGGCCCTGTTTACGTTTCTGCTGGGCTGCATTCAACCTTTATGGGCCATTCCTTTTGCCTGGGTGACGGCCTTTCTACTGCACCTGATTACGAAGTTGGTTCATATCTTTAGTACCTTGTCCTCTGCCAGCGTTCGCATCCCTGACCCTCCCCTGTGGACTATCGCATGCTTTCTTGCCTCGTGGATTCTGGCGCTTTGGATGGGTCGTGCCGCACGGCCATGGAGAATCGCTGCTGTAGCAATCCTCCTGGCTGCCTCCATCTGCATTGTGCTGCCGCAGCGGCCAGACCTGCATCCCGGTGTGCTGGAGGTCACTGCAATCGACGTGGGCCAGGGCGATTCGCTCCTGATTGTCACGCCCGACGGCCATACGTTGCTGGTCGATGCCGGCGGTCCCATCGGTGCCGAGGAACAAGCGGACAGCAACTTCGATATTGGCGAAGATGTGGTCTCGCAATATTTATGGTCGCGCCACATCGGCCACCTGGATGCCATTGCGCTGACCCATGCCCACAGCGATCACATGGGCGGCATGCCTGCCGTGCTGGCAAACTTCCGTCCTCACATACTCTGGGTTGGTAACAATCCTATGATCCCGGCATACATGGCGCTGCTGCAAGATGCGAAGGCCGACGGCACGTCCGTCGAGAGCTGGCACGCCGGTCAGCAGTTTTCTTTCGACGATACACAGGTGCGCGTTCTCTCTCCGGCAGCCGATTATGTCCCCGGACGCCTGCCTTCGAATGACGATTCTCTGGTGCTTCGCATCGCGTATGGACAAGCCGCCGTCCTGCTGGAAGGCGACGCCGAGTTTCGCAGCGAGGCGCGCATGGTGGCCAATGGTGTGCCCGCAACGGAGCTGCTGAAGGTTGGCCATCACGGCAGCAGCACCTCCACCACACCTGCGTTTCTGGCTGCCGTCGCGCCACGCTATGCCGTCATCTCGGACGGACGACACAATCCCTT
Organism: Acidobacteriaceae bacterium; assembly: GCA_036267255.1. Lineage (GTDB taxonomy): Bacteria > Acidobacteriota > Terriglobia > Terriglobales > Acidobacteriaceae > DATAWK01. The sequence goes on from DATAWK010000043.1 coordinate 55,274, forward strand.
CGGGCATCCTCGCGTATCGGTGCTGGACGCGCTTGCCGCAGCGCATGTACGCGTCTATCGCACAGACACCCTGGGGCTGAGTACATTTCTTCTGAACGGAGATAACATTCGTGCGCAAACAGATACCGGCCAATAAAAACTTGCACGGCGCAAATAAAACCGTTGTAGCATTCTGCCCAGGAAGATGCATACGGTTCGGCGTGTTTTATTCTTAAGGAGAGAGCATGCAACCAGAAGTCCAGCAATCGTCCTCAACTATTCCGGCAAGCCGGAACACTCCCTCAACCGCAACAGCGAATCCTCCACAATCAGACGCGGAACGCCAGGAAGAAGCGCGCAAGATTCGGCGTCTGCAGATGATGCTGAATATGGTGATGTCCGTGATCGGTCAGGATGAAAATCTGACCGTTGATGAGGCCTCCGAAATGGTCGCCGATTGCAAACGCGCGGCGATGCTCATGTTCCCGGATAAAGAGCTGGCCTATAACCTGATCTACCGGCCACGCCTGCAGCGGCTGATGCGCGAGCGTTACCGTCTGCAATAGAGCTATTGATTTTTTACGCTGACCAGCGACATCGTGATCGTTCCCCAGAACAGGTGGGCGCGCACCTGTACCGGCAGGTGTCGCGCGTCATCCGTATACCAGATCCAGATATCTCCGCGATTTTTCACCACGCCTGCAGCGGCGGTTGGTTGTACACGCACGGTGGCGAAAGTTCCGGCTGGTGTCACTACTTTTTCATGCGCCTCCACTTTGGCTGTTACCGCAACCACACGCCCGGCATCCGCCAATGGAAACGACACATCGTGGCCAACCTGCAACGGCTGTGTGGCCAGATAAAAAATTCCAGACAACACATCGGTCACGCATGCTGGAATCGGCGCCGTGTGCTGGCTTGAAGTTCCGCTGACTAGATTTTTTTCGCTGAGAAATTGTTTGTGCTGGCCGTAGTCCAAATTGAGCTGCCCGGTCACACGGCGATGCCCTTCCTGAATCTGCTTCTTGTATTCATAAGAGCAGCCCGTCTTGCGATCGAACACAGCGTCATACCGGTCAGCAACAGGAAACAGCAAATACACCGCGCCGATCGAGGCGGCCGTCGCAGTCACATGCTGCCGGTCGCCCTCTGCCTGCAGATGAAATGTAGCCGTACCTGCAGGAAAAACGCGCCAATCAACGGAATAGCTTAGCGTCTGCTTCTGCGGAATCTGGAATTGTGGAGGAGGCATGTTTGGCATTTGCGCCTGCGCTGCAAAAACTCCGCAGCACGCGACGGCAAACCCAAGCAGAAAGGAGAAACAGGTTTTTTGATTCAATAGAAAACTCACCAGCGCTCCGATTGCGAGGTCAATGTCGCCACAACATTCTTGCAATCAGAGCCAAAAAGAGAATGGTAGAACCTAAAACGGAATTGTACTCGCGATGCTTGCTATAGAGTGCCAAGGAAAATTGACTAGCCCCTCTCGTTTCCCCCTGGCGTACCCAGGGAGACACACGCGGCAACAGGCGTGGAACACTCCGCGCGTACTCATCAAATTCCAAAAAATGCGTGATCAGATACGTCTCTTCACCCAGAATCGTAGGCAGGTAAATGGTTCCAAACAACACCACTAACGCCAGGGTAATCCACAAATTACGCGCCGCCGCTGCAAAGCCAAAGGCGATCATCATGGAGCCGAGATACAGCGGATTTCGTGTGTATGCGTAGGGACCCGTTACGGTCAGCTCGGCATTCTTCTTCACATATCCGGAGGCATACGCGCGCAATGCAATCCCCGGCACCACCAGGATCAGGCTTAGTAGAAGAGACTGCTCATTGGGACGCGCAAACCAGAAATAAATTCCAGCAAATAAAAACCCCAGTGGAACACGAATCCTCTTCGTGATCTGTTGCCATGGAGTACGCCCGGATAGATCGTTCACGCAGAAATCTCCTCGTCCTTTAAGAGTTCCTGTATCGCCTGCAACACTTCTTCCACGGAAATCGTCAACAAGCCCGCTTCTGGCTCTTTATGGCGCGTATGGTCGCGCTTGCTTTCAGGATGCCGCAGCACACGAGCGCGCGTTTCAAACGGACCGTTGCGCGCAGGGTCCGTCGGTCCATAGATCCCCACTACTGGACGTTGCAAGGCCGCCGCAAGATGCAAGGGACCCGTGTCTCCACCTAAAAATAAACTGGCACGCCGGGTGCATGCAATCAGTTGACCCACGCTGCCCGTCATGGGGATTGCGTGCCCTTCGCTCGCCGCACACACTTGTTGTGCCAAACCCTCTTCGCCCGGCCCGGCATTCACTACCGTGCTGTACCCCTTGTGCCAGAGCTCCTGCGCCACCTGCCCATATCGCGCAGCCGGCCAACACTTGGCGCCCCATCCAGCGCCGGGGTTCATCAGGATAAAGCGTTCGATCTTGTGCTCCTCCAGCCACAGCTGGCACCACTGTTCGGCGATACGATCATGCGGCAACGCTGCAGGCAGCAAGGGCAGCGATGCGTGCAGTACTGCATTCGTCACTTCTCTCGCCTGCTCCACAACGTGCCGTCCTTGCGTCTGGATTCGTTCCGAAAAAAACCACCGTGCAATTCTTTCGCGCGGTTCCGCTTCACCAATCATGCGCGCCGCACCGGCCATGCGTCCGATCCACGCCGAACGTACAGCACCCTGCAGGTCGACGCAGACATCATACTGGTCCGCGCGCAGCGCGCGTCGTATGGCAGCAATCTCGCCGGAGATCGCCGCCTGTAGCGGCGCTCGCGCCCACCGTTTGGCAGGAACTAAGTGCAATTGGTTGACCACTGGCATCTGTAGGCTATGGCCGGAGGACTCCGTCATCGTCCCGGCCTGCAGGAGTGCACTCCACTGTGGCTCAACAGCCCAGCCAATCCAGCTTTCCGGCAGTTCCGCGCGCAACGCTGTCACGGCGGGCAGCGCGTGCAGAATGTCTCCCATCGCCCCCAGGCGGACAATCAGGATGCGCAAATTTTGTTTTTGATTGGGCAACCATTCATCATCGCACGTCGGCGGGTTTGTCCAGAAGGGCTTCCAGAAACCGCATGCACCGTTCCGGCTCCTGGAGGGCGACTGCAAGCTTTGCCACATGGACCGGGGCGACCGCCTCCAGAGTCTCCAGCAGTTGCCCCTCCAGGCGCATGCTGTCCTTTTCTGTCGTTACAAATCCATCCGCTCGGCATGTTTGCGCACGCTTTGCCAGCGCATCGATATCACCTTCCCGGTACCCGTGGTGATCCGGAAACGCGACCTCCGCTGCCGGCGAAATGCCCGCTTGTCGCAAGCTGCTGAAGAACTGGGCCGCATTGCCAAGTCCACAGAACGCGATGGCGCGTTCCAATCGTACGGGTGCAATCGTCCTACGTTGCTGGAACCAAATTCGTGCCGCATCCTGCGTTTGCATCGCATCCATCACCGGCGCGATCCAATCGCGATCTTCTTCGCGCAGCACGCAGATGTCCACGCGACGCAGCGTGTTTCGCGGCTCCCGCAGACGACCGGCAGGCAACAACCAGTCGGTCAGGTCCCTGCGCTCCAGCAAAGCGATGTCCACCGTGCGCGCCAGTTCGCGATGCTGCAGGCCATCATCCAGCAGATGCACCGCGCGGCCCGGACTGATTGCTTTTCTCTGCTCCTCTGCCAGCCTGCCTGCGTCGTAGCGCCTGCGTCCTACATAAACATCCAGCCCTCGACGCGCCATCATCAACGGCTCGTCCCCGTAGCGCTGCGCGGAACCTTCCGCGCTCACCCGTTCCACTTGCGTGCTGCTGCGACCATACCCGCGGCTCAGCACATCTACAGACCAGCCATGGTGTTGCAGTAGCTGCGCCAACTCCAGAACGAAGGGTGTCTTGCCGGTTCCACCCACGGAAAGATTCCCGATGCTCACCACCGGCCACGTAAGCCTTTGCGCATGGAGCACATCGTGATCGTACAAACTGTTTTTCAAAGCAATGCCGGCAGCGTACAGCGGGACCAGCGATCTGGCGGCAAATCGCGCAGCGGCACGCATGGCATGTTTCACAGATTCTCTGGCTCCGGCGAGCCTGTCGATTTCCGCAGCAATCGTTGCAACACCGCCAGCGTGCGTTCCGAAGCGCCCGCCTGATGTTCAAACACGGTGTAGGCGCGATGCCCCATCTCGACCGCCTGCGCTGGAGATGTCAGCAACCCATGCAGCGTTTGCTCCAGATTTCCCCAGGTTGTCACCGCAATGGCATTCTCCACCGTCAAGGCTTCCAGGACGCCGCGAAAATTATGCGTGTGCGTGCCCATCACAATCGGCACACCAAACTGCGCAGGCTCCAGCGGATTATGACCGCCGGAGGGAACCAGGCTGCCTCCGACAAACGCCACCGTAGCCAGAGAATACGCACTTGCCAACTCGCCAATCGAATCCAGAAGAAACACGCTACCGGGCGCGAGTGGCTCCGGCGTCTTGTCATCCTTCAGCCACACGGAACGTCGCACCCACGGCAGTTTCTGCTGCGCCAGCAGGCGCACCACCGCATCAAATCGCTCCGGATGCCTTGGCGCCAGCACCATCACCAGCCCGGGAATCTTTTTGGATTCGCGCGCAAACACCTCCAGCAGCAACGACTCCTCGTCTTCCATCGTGCTGCCCGCGACCAGCACCTTCGCCTCTTTTGGCAGTGCTGCGCGCAGACGACGCGTCACGTCAATGTCCTGCGCTGTGCGCACGTCATATTTCAGATTTCCCGTTACTTCAATTACGTCTTCTGGAACACCGATCGCGGCAAAGCGCTGCGCATCTTCCTCGCTCTGCGCCAGCACGTGCGTCAGTTTGTATAAGAAGGGCTGCCAAAAACGTTGCAGCGAATGATACCTGGGAAGTGACCGGTCTGAAATCCTGCCATTGATCACCACGATGGGAATTTCCATGCGATCGGCTTCATAGAGCAGCCGCGGCCACAGCTCCGACTCCGCCAGCACCAGAACGGCAGGTTCCAACGCCCGCAGATAGCGCCGAACGATCCATGCAAAATCCAGTGGAAAATAAAAGACGCGCGATTCGCCAAAGCGATCCCGCGCCAGCCGCTGGCCGGTCAGCGTGGTCGTCGAAACCACCACCACCAGCTCCGGATGAGCCTGCTGCAAGGCCTGCACCACCCCGCTGACGGCAATCAGCTCCCCAACCGAAACGGCATGTACCCAGACAGTTCTGCGGCCTTCCAGGTCCTCGGTCACGCGCTGGGGCACGCGTCCCAGGCGCTCTGACAGCCCGGCGCGGTATTTTCCGTACAGCAGCATGTGCAGCAGCCAATACGGGACCGAAACGATCAAAAGTACAAATAAAGCCAGACTATAGAACAACATTGGGAAAGCCATTTTCCTGGCGGTACGCACCCTTGGCGACCATCCACTTTACGCAGTGTCTCCGCGAAGATGATAATTCGATGTGGCTATGAAGCGTGCATTTCTCTCAGCTTTGTTGTTGACTCTGGCGACTACCGCTCTGGCGAAAGATCGTAAAGCGCCAGAGCTGAAATCCTCTGCCGCCGATTATCCTGCCGTCGACATTCACACATCCGATCAGGTCTCCGTCGCTGCCGATCCCTTTGATACGCCGGACAAAGCATCCTTCTTCAGTATCGACTATCTGAAGTACGGGTTCATCCCTATCCGTGTCATCGTAACCAACAATGGCAATGCCCCCATTTCTCTGGCCGACGCGCGCATCTACTTTTTTACCGGATATGGAGACAAAGTTCTGGCAGCGGAACCGGACGATGTCGAGCGTCGCGTCGACACCATCGCCAACCCTACCAGCCCCGGCGTCGTGCTGCCCGCTCCCTTTCCTCATATTCATGGCCATTCGCATGACAAGGACAAGCAGATCCAGAGCGACTTCGACACCTTTGGGTTCCAGACCCTCGTCGTCGAGGCGCACACCACGCGCGCCGGATTTCTGTTCTACAACATTCAGGGTCTCAGCGATCCGTTGAAAGGCGCCAAGATTGAGGCCCGCGAGCTCCGTGATGCCAACGGCAAGGAGCTGTTTTCCTTTGAAGTGCCCTTCGACAAATATCTTGCTGTCAAAAAGCATTAAGCACAGCAGATTCCGTTGCTCATGCTCGCGATGGCACGGACCTGAAAAACAACTCGCCTGCAGAAAAGCTATCCTGTAACAGATGCATCCATCCCGCATTCGCGTTCTAGGCGCTGGCCTCGCCGGTCCGGAAGCAGCCTTGCAGGCCGCTCGCCGCGGCTGCCCGGTCGATCTTTATGAGATGCGCCCCGTGCGCTCCACCGAGGCGCATCAGACTGCCGATTTCGCCGAACTTGTCTGCTCGAACTCGCTCAAATCGGAAAGCGAAAACACTGCACCCTGGCTGCTGAAGCAGGAGATGCGCCGCGCCCATTCCGCACTGCTGGCCGCTGCCGATCAAAGCGCCGTGCCCGCCGGCCACGCGCTCGCCGTCGACCGTGCTGAATTCTCGCGCCGCGTCACTGAGGCCATCGCTGCCGAGCCGAACATCACCGTGCACCGTGAAGAGGTCACCTCTCTGGATGACCACGACGGCATCCCCGGCAACATCACAATCCTGGCCTCCGGCCCGCTCACGTCGCCCGCGCTCTCCGCCTCCATTGCCACTCTCACCGGCAGCGAACATCTGGCCTTCTATGACTCCATCAGCCCCATCGTCGAAGCCGACTCCATCAACATGGAGCGTGTCTACTTCGCCGCGCGATGGGACAAGGGCACGGCGGATTACATCAACTGCCCCTTCACCAAAGAGGAGTACGACCACTTCCTCGATGCGCTGCTCACCGCCGAATCCACCACGCGGAAGGAGTGGGAGAAGCTCAACTACTTCGAAAGCTGTCTGCCCATTGAAGAAATTGCACGTCGCGGACGGGACACGCTGCGCTTCGGTCCCATGAAGCCTGTCGGCCTGCGCGATCCACGCACCGGCAAAATTCCTTACGCCGTCGTGCAGCTACGCAGCGAGAATCTGCGCGCCGATGCCTACAACCTGGTCGGCTTCCAGAACCACATGAAATACGGTGAACAGGCCCGCGTGCTGCGCCTTATCCCCGGCCTCGAAAACGCAAAATTCCTGCGCTACGGGCAGATTCATCGCAACACCTACATCAATGCGCCGCAACTGCTCACCGAAACGCTGCAACTGCGCGAGCATCCGCACATTTTCTTTGCCGGGCAAATCTCCGGCGTCGAAGGTTACACGGAATCCATCGCCAGCGGCCTGATCTCCGGCATCTTCGCCGCTGCGCTGGCCCATGGTCAGCCGCTGCAGCCGCTACCGCGCGCCTCCGGCCTGGGTTCGCTGGTGCATTACATCACGCACGCCGACCCCAAACACTTCCAGCCTGCCAACATCACTTTTGATTTATTGGAACCGCTCGACGAAGCCACCCGCCGTAGCATCCGCGACAAAAAAGAACGCCATCGCCTGCAATGCGAGCGTGCCCTGGCGCACTTCGATACATGGTGGCAGACACAGCAGGAGCTTTGGCAGCTTACCGCTGCGACCGCTTCTTCCGTGCGCGAATCTTAAACCGGATCGGCGTGCCATCAAATCCGAACGCCGCGCGAATCTGGTTCTCCAGAAACCGTTCGTAAGAAAAATGCAGTTTCACATCGCGGTCCGTGAACAACACAAACACCGGCGGCCCAACGGCAGCCTGCGTCATATACAAAATGCGCATCCGTCGCGACATCGGCACCGAAGCCCGCTCGAAGTCCACAGTCTCGACAAAGCGATTCATCTGCCCCGTCGTCACGCGCTTCCTGCGTTCGGCGGCAACATGCTTCACCGCCTGCAGCACGCGATCCATGTGCTTCCCCTCTGCGGCAGAAATGAAAACCAGCGGTGCATAGTTGAGAAACTTCAATGCGCGCCGCGCCTGCTCCTCAAAGAGGCTGCGTTCCGCGGGCGGCTTGCCGTCGGTGCGCGCCGTCGTCAGCAGGTCCCACTTGTTCACCACGATAATCACCGAGCGGCCACTCTCATGGGCGTAGCCGCCAATCGTCGCGTCCAGCGCCGTCACACCTTCGGTCGCATCAATCATCAACAGCGATACATCCGCGGCCTCCAGGTGCTTGCGCGCCATCACCACGGAGAGCTTCTCCGCCATCAGCTTTGTCTTGCCCTTGCGCCGGATGCCCGCCGTATCAATGAAACGAAAATCCGTCCCCTTGTACTGCATCACTTCATCCACGGCATCGCGCGTGGTCCCGGCAATGGGAGACACAATCGCACGCGCCGTGCCTGTCAGCGCATTCAGCAGCGTGCTTTTGCCTACATTCGGCCTGCCGATGATGGCAATCTTTACTTCATGCGGAGCAGCGACCGGCTGCGGCGCTTCTTCCCCTTCCATCGCTGCGTGATCCTCCTCTGCCACGCGCAGCGTTTCCGGCGTGGGTGCCTCTGTGCTTTGCTCCGGCAGCACGGCAAACACAGCTTCGATCAACTCCGCAATCCCCAGGCCATGCTCCGAGGAAACAGGCAGCATTTCCTTGAATCCCAACCGGCGATAATTCTCCGCCTGCGCCTGCAATGCTTCGGTGTCGATCTTGTTCACGACAAGAAACAGCGGCTTTCCGCTGCGCAGCAGCATCCGCGCCAGTTCCATGTCCGGCGCAGCCAGCTCGGTGCGTCCATCCACCACCATCACAATGGCGTTGGCTTCGTCGAGCGCCACACGCGCCTGGCGAAAAATCTCCGCCGGAATCAACTCTGCATCCTCCGGAACAATGCCGCCCGTATCGACCAGCCGAGCGCTGCGTCCCTGCCACTCCACCGTGCCGTAGATGCGGTCCCGCGTGATCCCCGGCTCATCGCCCACAATCGACCGTCGCGAGCGTGTCAGACGGTTGAACAGCGTCGATTTGCCTACGTTGGGCCGTCCAACAATGGCGATGAGCGGCAACCCCGTGCCGGGTTCCGCTGCCTGGATTTGCCGGGACTGTCCACCGGGCGCTCGTTGCGTCTTCTTCTTGCTTGCCGCTGTTGTCATTCTCTGCCTTTGCTTTGCTTCACTATTATAGGAAGCAGCACTCGTTCTCGTATTTGTGGCCTGACTTTTGACAACCAATTCCCTCACTCCCGGCATCTTTCCCTCGCTGCAGGATTTCTTTGCTCCGGGGGGCATGCTCTCCACCTCCGGCCTGCCCTACGAGTACCGTCCCGGCCAGTTGGAGATGGCCCGCGCCGTCGAACGCGCACTCACCGAGAAGCGACACCTGATCGTCGAAGCCGGCACCGGCACCGGCAAAACACTCGCTTATCTGCTGCCCGCGCTGCGCCTGGGCCAGCGCGTCATCGTCTCCACAGGTACGCGCAATCTGCAGGAGCAGATTTTTTTCAAGGACATTCCCTTTCTCGAATCGCTGCTCGGCCCGCTCCAGGTCACCTACATGAAAGGCCGCGCGAATTACCTCTGCAAACAAAAACTCTACGCGCTGCGCGACCAGCCCATCCTCTCCGGCATGGAGATGATCGACCAGTACCAGGCCATCCGCGACTGGGAGCCGCAGACCGAAACCGGCGACCGCGCCGAGCTTGCCATGCTGCCCGAGAACAGTCCGCTGTGGACACGCCTCGACGCGCGCACCGAAGCCTGCCTCGGCTCCACCTGTCCCAATTTCGAGCCGTGCTTCATCACGCAGATGCGACGCCGCGCACTCGAAAGCGACATCGTCATCGTGAATCATCATCTCTTCTTCGCCGATATGGCGCTGCGCCATCAGGCCCAGGGAGCGCCCGACGCCGGTGTGCTGCCCGAAGCAGCTGCCGTCATCTTCGACGAAGCGCACGAGCTGGAAGACATCGCCTCCAGCTACTTCGGCATCAGCGTCAGCAATCTGCGCTTTGAAGAACTCGCTCGCGATGTCGAATCGCTGCTGCGCGCCAAGCAGGCTTTCTCCAGCGAACTTTCCGATGCGGCTCAACTCCTGCGCGAACGAGCGCGGCTCTTTTTCGTCGCCTTGCCGGAAGCACGCGGCACCAGTGCCGAGGGTCGCATGCCCTTTGCCAATCGCGAGGAATTTCTTGAAAATTCCGGCGACACGTATCTCGGCGTATGCAACATGCTGGAGCGTCTCGCCGGAGATCTGGAACGTCTGCGCGGCGTGGAAGAGGCCACCGGCCTGAAGAAACGCGCTCTCGAACTGCTCAAACATCTGCGCTTCCTGCTCGAATCCGAAGATCGCAGCTACGTCTTCTGGATCGAGCGCCGCACCGCGGGCGGTCTGCGTCAAAACGTGCGCAACACCTGGCTGCAGGCCACGCCCATCCAGATCGCCGACATGCTCACCGAGCAACTCTTCGACACCGTGCCGTCTGTCATTCTCACTTCGGCTACGATGACCGTGCAGGGAAACTTTGAACATCTGCGCGGACGCCTCGGCATTCCCAGCGCGCGCGAACTGGTCGTGCCCTCGCACTTCCGCTACGCCGAACAAGCCCTGCTCTACCTGCCGCCGGAGATGCCTGACCCACGCGATGCCGGCTTCACTGCAGCCGCCACCGAAAAAATCCGCGAGATATTGGAGATCACACGCGGCCGCGCCTTCTGCCTCTTCACCAGTTACAGCCAGATGCGCGAGGTTCACGAGCGCCTGCTCTCCATGGTCGGCTTTCCGCTGCTGCTGCAGGGCACCGCACCACGCAACGCGCTGCTTGAAGAATTTCGCATCACGCCCAACGCCGTTCTCTTCGGCACGTCCTCCTTCTGGCAAGGAGTCGACGTGCAGGGCGAGCAGCTCAGCTGCGTCATCATCGACAAATTGCCCTTTGCCGTGCCCAGCGATCCGGTCGTCGCGGCCCGCATGCGCGCCATTGAAGGCGATGGCGGCAATCCCTTCGCGGAATATCAAATTCCCACCGCCGTGCTCACGCTCAAGCAGGGTTTTGGCCGCCTCATCCGCTCGCTCAATGACCGCGGCGCGCTGGTTCTGCTGGACCCACGTCTGCAACGCCAGCGTTATGGCCGCGTATTCATGGAAAGCCTGCCACCGTATCGCGTCACCCAGCGCCTGTCGGATGTGGAAGCCTTCTTCAACTGAAACGCCATCATTCTTCTTGACTTTCCTTGCACACGCTCGCATCGTGGTGACCATGCCAAGACTGCGCTTGCTTGCTGCGTGTCTACTCCTCCCCTCCACCGTTCTCCTCGCGCAATCCAAATCGCCGAATCCGCTTGCGCCCTATATCTCCGTTTCGGCCCCGGTCGTCGCGCTCACGCATGTGGAGGTCATCGACGGCACCGGTACGGCGCCCATCGCGGACCAGACCATCGTGCTCGACCACGGTACCATCGCCTCCATCGGCCCCAGCGCCAGCGCGCAAATTCCCAGCGGAGCCAAAGTTCTCGATCTATCGGGCCACACCGTCTATCCCGGCATGGTCGGCATGCACGAGCATCTGTTCTACGTCGAGCCGGGCAACAACAGTCTTCACCAGATGCTTGGCAGCGAATCGACCGATACAGCTCCGCGCCTGTATCTGGCTGCCGGCATCACCACGGCGCGCACCGCAGGCAGCATCGAGCCATATACCGATCTGAATATCAAGAAGGCCATCGATACCGGCCAGATGCCGGGTCCGGACCTGGATGTAACGGGGCCCTATCTGGAAGGCAATCCGCCTCTCATCCCGCAGATGCATGTACTCACCGGCCCGGACGATGCGCGCAATCTGGTCAACTACTGGGCTGCGGAGGGTATAACGTCGTGGAAGGCCTACCAGGACATCACGCCAGACGAACTGAAGGCCGCCATCGACGCCGCGCATGCCCACGGCCAGAAGATCACCGGACACCTTTGCTCTGTTGGATTCACCGAAGCGGCCAGCATGGGCATCGACAATCTGGAGCACGGCATTTCTGTCGACACAGAGTTCTACTCCAAAAAACAGCCCGGCGTGTGCCCGGGGATGGGGGGTCCGTTACAGGAAATGGCGACCAAGCTCGACATGAGCAGTGCGCCCGTCATGGCAACGATCCACACCCTCGTTGCTCATCATGTCGCCGTTACATCGACGCTTTCCATTCTTGAGAGCATCGTGCCGAATCATCCATCGATGGCTTTCCTGCAACGTGAAAAAGACTCCATGATGCCGCAGGCGTGGACCAGCGTGCTGGAGACGCGGGCGCTGATTGCCGAGCACGCCGACAAATCTTTCTGGCCCGCCGCGCTGAAGAAGGAAATGCAGTTTGAGCGGGAGTTTGTCGCCGCCGGTGGCCTCCTCATGGCTGGATGCGACCCCACCGCCTACGGCGCGATCCTGCCCGGCTTCGGTGACCAGCGAAATCTGGAACTGCTGGTCGAGGCGGGTTTCACGCCGGAACAGGCCATCCAGATTTACACCCAGAACGCTGCAAAATATCTGGGCCGCGAAGATCGCATCGGCACCATCGCCGCCGGCAAGCAGGCGGATCTTGTGGTTGTCACCGGCGATCCGGTAAAAGATATTTCCGCCGTCGAACATGTCGATATGGTCTTTAAGAAAGGTGTCGGCTACGATCCGGTAAAACTCATCGACTCCACGAGAGGCATGGTCGGCATTCGCTAACTGCACTACCACAGTATGCGGGACGGCTGCCTTCGCTACACTAATGGCAGGCGTTCTCACGCCACGTCATGTCCCGCAACTTTTACATTCTCGCTGGCGCGTTGCTGCTCTTCTCCATCATTTCCCTGGGCATGTCGTGGACGCACGCCGCGCATGAACCGGGCCTTCCCGGCGAAGCCATGATGTGGCGCTCCATGTCGCTGGTCTTCTTTCTTCTCTCCGCCGTGGTCTGCCTCATCGGCACCATCACCCATATGTTTGAGCAGGCCAGCCGCCGCCACGAGGAACGCGAATCTCGCAAGCGCATGCAACGACCACCGGACGCCTGAATTCTTTTATCCTGAATTCTTTTATCCAGGATTCTTCGATCCAAGATTCTTTTATCTAAGATTCTTCCATCCAGGCCCATCTTCGCTCCTCTGGCTACAATAGAGATAGAAGCAACAAGCCGCCTGCAAGCAAGCGGACGTAAGGGGATTCCATGTACGAAGTCACCGTGGAGGCGGAGTTTGCCGCCGGCCACTACCTGCGCAACTATCGCGGCAAATGCGAAAATCCGCACGGGCATAACTACAAAGTTCGCGTCACGCTTCGTGGCCGGGAGCTGGATCACGCCGGCCTGCTGCTGGACTTCAAGCAGCTGAAACACGTCATGAAGCCGGTCATCGAGCGCCTGGATCACCAGATGATCAACGACATTGCTCCATTCACCGAGCTGAATCCGTCGGCAGAAAATCTGGCGCGATATTTTTTTGACGAAACCAATGCGCAACTGCGCGACATGACCGAAGGCCGCGTCAGCGTGAAGGATTGCACGATTTTCGAGACCAGTTCCACCACCGCCACCTACTACGAATAATTGAGTAGCCGTGTTTCTCATCGAACTTTATAAATCCGTACAGGGAGAATCGAGCTTCTCGGGCCTGCCCTGCATCTTCGTCCGTCTGGCGGGCTGCAACCTGCGCTGCTCCTGGTGCGATTCGGAATACACCTTCGGCGGCGGCACAAAATACACGCTGGATGCGGTCGAGGCGGCGATTCAGGCTCTCGCTCCCGTGCGGCTCATCGAGTTCACCGGCGGCGAGCCCATGCTGCAGGAGCGCGAACTGCTGCCCCTGATGGATCGTCTGCTGGCGCAGAATTTTACTTTGATGATCGAGACCAGCGGCGAGCGACCTCTCGCTGCCGTGCCCAAAGCCGTGCACAAAATCATGGACGTCAAATGCCCCGGCTCCGGCGAAAGCGCGCGTTTTCACCTGGCGAATCTCGACACGCTCACATCCCGCGACGAAGTAAAATTTGTCCTCACCGATCGCGCCGACTATGAATTTGCGCGTGACTTCCTCCGTCAGCACGATCTGGCCGCCCGTTGCGGGCAAATTTTGCTTTCGCCTGCATTCTCCAAAACGCCCACGCCCGCGCGCGACGCGGCCAACTGCACTCTCGACCCCAAACTGCTGGTGGACTGGATGTTGGAAGATGGCTTGCCTGCGCGCCTTAGCCTGCAAATTCACAAATTTATCTGGGAGCCTCAAACCAAGGGCGTCTAGCCCCTCACAGGAGCACCGATTCGTATGCCCGACCCGCAGTCCAATGACGCCATAGTCTCCTTCGTCACCATCGCGGAATACAACTCGCTTGAGGAGGCATTGGTGGTGCAGGGTTTGCTCGCCTCCTATGGAATTGCGGCTACCGTTGCCGATGAAAATTTTCGCCGCCTGTATGGTGGTTCGGTTCACTCCGGCAACGGCATTCCCCTGCAGGTCCGCCAGGTGGATGCGGGAGCCTCCCTGGAGATTTTGCAAGCCAGCCAGCAACCATTGAAAATAGACGCTACTACGAACGACAAGCCATGAGCCACCATACGATCATTGATTCCCCACGTCCCCGCGCCGTGGTCTGCCTTTCCGGCGGCATGGATTCCGCCGTCTGCACCGCATTGGCAGTACGCGATTACGAAACCTACGCCGTCCATTTCAGCTATGGCCAGCGCACCGAACAGCGCGAGCTGTTAAGCGCCAGAAAAGTCGCCGGTATCCTCGAAATCCGCCGATTCCTGCCGCTGCGTATCGACCTCTTTCGACAGATTGGCGGCTCCGCGCTGACCGATATAACCATCCCCATCCCCAACGCTCCCCCTGTCGAGCAGATCGGCCAGAGCGGCGCGGAAATCCCAGTGACCTACGTGCCCTTCCGCAATGCCCACTTTCTCGCCGCCGCCGTCAGCTGGGCGGAGGTCCTGGGCGCGAAAAAGGTCTTCATCGGGGCCGTCGAGCAGGACAGCTCCGGCTACCCGGATTGCCGTCCCGCCTATTATGAAGCCTTTCAGCAACTTATCCGCACCGGCACCCGCGACGGCGATATTCAGGTTGTTACGCCATTGATTGCGCTCAAAAAAAGCCAGATTGTCCAGCTTGGCCTTGAACTGGACGCACCCTTCCATGTAACGTGGTCATGCTACACAGGCGAGAGTGAGGCCTGTGGTGTATGCGAGAGTTGTGCGTTGCGTTTGCGCGCTTTTTCGGATGCGGGCGCCGTGGATCCTATTCCATACGCCCGTTGATTGGCCGCAGGATGAACCAACAATAAGGCAATCTGGCGGCATCTTATAATCAAGGTGCTGACACCTCACAGGACGCGGCTTTCGCTATGGTCGCGCGACAAGGGAGAAAGAAATGTTGAAGAAAGTCTGGCTGGCAGCAGCCATCCTCGTAATCTCCACCACAGGATGGGCGCAGCAAACGGCCAAAATCCACGGTCATGCGCAGGATCCACTCGGTATTGCGATTGCGAACGCCAAGGTCTCCCTCTCGCCCGATGGCAGGACCATAAAATATTCCTTCCCGACCGACGCCAATGGCGACTACAAGGGCGACGGCATCGCTGCCGGTACCTACATGGTCGTGTTGCAGAGCACGAATGCTGCGAACACCAACAACAAGGCCTCCACGGATGCCATACCGAACGTCGTCGATTATCAGCGCGACGTCGTGTTTACCGCCGGACAAGACAAACAGGTGGATTTTGACCTCACGCGCCAGGCATACGTCGACAAGCTATCGCCGGAGCAGAAGAAAGCTCTCCAAGAAGCCCGCGGCAAGAATGCCGTGATTGTGAAGGAGAACGCTCAGATCAAGAACCTGAATGCCATGATGCAGCAGGCTCGCGCAGACCGGAAGGCGGGCAACTATGACCAGGCCATTGCTTTGGACCAGCAGGCTACGCAGTTAAAGCCCGACGAGGGTCTGCTGTGGTATGAGCTGGGCGATAGCCAGCTCGGCGCCAAGAAGTATGACGATGCTGTCACCAGCTACAAAAAGTCGCTGGACCTCCTCCAGGCGGCAAAGGATTCCAAACCGGCAGTCATTGCCTCCGCGGACAACAATCTTGGCGAGGCGTATGCAAAATCCGGCAAGAGCGACCAGGCCGTTCCCGCCTATGAGGCAGCCGTAAAGGCCGACCCTGCCAACGCAGCCATGTACTACCGCAACGAAGCCGTCGTCCTGTACAAGTCGGGCCAGGGGGATGCCGCTGGTGCTGCTGCGGACAAGGCGATTGCCGCCGACCCGAACAGCCCGGTCCCGTACTACATCAAGGGTTGGAGCCTGGTGCAGAAGGCCACGGTCGATCCTAAAACGCAAAAGATCCTCCTGCCGCCCGGATGCGCCGATGCTTATAGAAAGTTCCTGGAGTTGGCGCCCACCGGTCCGCTGGCCGATGATGCGCGCAACATTCTCAACTCCGCCGGGGAAAAGATTAACTCTTCCTACCACAAACATTGATTCCTGGCGCCTGGCGTCAGCAACAGCGGCCTCTGATTTCCGTCAGGGGCCGTTTTCTTTTCCACCATGCTTTTCTAAGACGGGCCACGCTCGTACCATGAACACCATGCATCGGAATATCGCCGCCAATCCGCCTCCGCTTTCCTTTGCACAGGCGCTGGTCTCGGTCGCGGCGCAGGCGGCGCTTCTGTTGGAAACATCGCCCGCCCAGGAGGCAGTCTCCCTTGCGGATTCGCTGGGCCGTGTACTGGCCGCACCGATCCTTGCAGACCGCGACCAGCCGCCGTTTGACCGCGCTACCCGCGATGGCTACGCCGTCCGCGCCGCAGACCTGGTGAGCGGCCAGCCGTTGCGCATCCTCGGCCAGGTACGCGCAGGAGAGGCATGGCCGGGCGATCAACCGCCTTTAGCCTCCGGCCAGGCCATTGAGATCATGACCGGCGCGCCGATGCCCGCAGGGGCCGATGCCGTGCTGATGGTCGAACATGCGGAACGCAGCCCAGATAATGCCACGCTTCGCCCTGCCACAGGCCGCGTCCTGGCGCCCGGAGCCAATTTCGTGCCCCGCGCCAGCGAGGCCCGCAACGGCGATTGTCTGGCTGCTCCCGGCACCCGCATGGGTGTTCCTCATATCGCCGTTGCTGCGGGATGCGGCTTGACCAGCCTCTCCGTCTACGCCCGGCCTCGCGTGGCCATCCTTGCTACAGGAGATGAGCTGGTTGAACCGGCTTCGCCCGCCGCCCCCATCGCCGCACACCAAATCTACAACTCCAACAGCGATTCCACCGCTGCGCTGGTGCAGCTGGCTGGCGCGATCCCCGTTCGCCTGCCCATTGCGCGCGACCGTCACCAGGACATTGCCGACGGCATCCGTGCCGGACTCGATGCCGACCTGCTGCTGCTTTCCGGCGGCGTTTCGATGGGAAAATACGATCTGGTCGAAGAGGTCCTCACCGGTTTTGACGCCGAGTTCTTCTTTACCGGCGTGCGTATCCAGCCGGGAAAACCGCTGGTCTTTGGCCGCATCCCCGCGGGCAACATTCCAGCCAGTAACGCGCATCCGGCCCGCTATTTCTTCGGACTGCCGGGCAATCCTCTTTCCACCATGGTCACCTTTGCCCTCTTCGTACGCCCTTTGCTGGCCGCTCTTGCAGGCGAAAAAGACTGGCAACCGCCCTTCGCGCTGGCGCGTCTTACACAGGATTTTCAGCATGCTCCCGGCCTGACGCGTTTTCTCCCCGCATGGCTGGATACCACGCAGGCAGAACCGACCGTCACGCCCGTTCCCTGGCACGGCTCCGGCGATCTGGCCGCCAATGCGCGCGCAAATTGCTACCTCGTCGCTCCGGAAGACCTGCCGCTGGTCCCCGCAGGAACCTATGTCCGCGTCCTGCTGCGAGGCTAAACCGGCACCGATGCAATCGCATGAAATGCCTGCTGAATGCAGCGCAATGGTCTGTACAGTTCGTAACATTCCGGCTACGATCACTCATCAAGAGAGCATTCGAGGACGAGCTGGTCTTCTGACAATTCAGTTCGCTGCTGGGTCTTGACCGGATGACACCTGCAAGAATTTGGAGCGATGTGAGGCACATTTGATAACGGTAGAAAATTGCCTTGCCTGCAATAGCGGCGATCTGAAAGAAACATCCGCGATGGTCTCTCCTTTCCTTGCCAGAAGAGTCTGGGATCGAAGGCCGTTTCCCGTCAAAATTTCTCGCTGTAAGCGCTGCAATTTCGCCTTCTTCAATCAACGCATGGACGAGGACGAAGAACGCCGGCTCTATACCGGCTACAGGCTATCGGAATACCGGCAGATGCGTTTCTCCTGTGAGCCTTGGTACACCGAAACCTTCAACGCAAATCTGAACACGCCGGAAGTCTGGAGCATGCGCAAAGGAAAACTTGCGGATGTGTTTCGCGAACAATTTCGCGACTACAAGATATCCAGCATTCTTGATTTCGGCGGGGATCGCGGAGAATTGATTCGCGATTTGATCCCCGGAGCGACACGCTATGTGTATGAGATATCCGATGTGGAGACGCTGCCTGGCATCCTTCCTCTGCGCAGCCTGGAGGCTTGCAGACAACATCGCTTCGATCTGATCTTATCGAGCAATGTGCTGGAGCATGTCGGATTCCCTCGGCAGACGCTGGGCCAGATGCAGGCCATTGCCACTCCGGGAACCCTTGTATTCCTTGATATTCCCTACGAATCCCCATTCAGCTTGTTCACCGTCGCGAAGAGACTGACGCAGAATGGCACCTTACTCGCTCTGCGGCCTGACATTGGAATGTCTCTGCTGCATAGCGGAGCGTTGGTGCAGATGCATGAGCACGTCAACTATTTTTGCCCACAGGCCTTGAATCAACTGGTTGATTCTATGGGATGGAAGATACTCGCCAGCGGAGTCTACACTCTCGGCATCTATAAACTTGGCCCGATCAAGGTACCCAGCGGAAAAATGACCTGGTGCGTGGCACAAATTGGTGACACAAAGCAGTTGTAAATCCGATCGTTCTGCCTGCCAGTTTTAATCCTTCGAGCCTTTATTTTGTGCACGTTTCTGCGCCTAAATGGTGAAGCCGTTTTCGGTATATTCGATTATTAAGGCGAGATTGATAGGAAATTCCTATCAATGGCGTAGTTTGGTGTAGGAGGTGGTTTTGTGTCTTTGGGTGGAATCACATTGCGCGACCTGGAGTATGCCCTGGCGGTGGAGCAGCACCAGCATTTTGGCAAAGCGGCGGAAGCGGTACGAGTGAGCCAGCCGACGCTGAGCGAGCAAATCCGAAAACTGGAGGATCAACTGGGGATCGTTTTGTTCGAGCGGACGAACCGGACCGTGGTGCCTTCCATAAAGAGCCAGGCGGTGCTGCGGCAGATGGAAGTGGTGCTGGTGGAGACGCAGCGGCTGCTCGATGTGGCGAAACATGCGGGGGAGCCGTTCTCCAGCATTCTGCGCGTGGGTGCGATTGCGACGCTGGGGCCGTACTACTTTCCTTACCTGTTGAAGAAGACGCACAAGCAGTTCCCATCGCTGGCGCTGCGGTTGACGGAGGGGCGGACGGCGGAGCTGTTGCAGTCGCTGCGGCGGGGCGATCTGGACTGCGTGCTGGTGGCGATGCCGATTGAAGGCAGCGGGCTGGCGTGGCAGCAGCTTTTCTTCGAGCCGTTTTTTCTGGTGTGTCCGGTGGGGCATCCGCTGGCGGCGAAGGGTGCGGGGGAGCAGCCGTTGAGCCTGTCGCGGCTGAAGACGAGCGGGCTGCTGTTGCTGGAGGAGGGCCATTGCCTGCGCGAGCATGCCCTGTCGTTGTGTCGTGGGCCTGCTCCCGTGGCGCAGCGGCATGCGACGGGACTGGAGACGCTGTGGCACATGATTGCGGCGGGGGAGGGTTACTCGCTGCTGCCGTCGCTGTCGCTGCAGCACCGGCAGATGACGGACCGGCTGGTGAGCGTTCGCGAGATTGAGGAGCCGGATGCGGGACGGACGATTGCGCTGGTGTGGCGCGCGAGCGATCCGCGCTCGCGGGAGTTCGGCGTGTTCGCGGACTTTCTGCAGGGGAATGCTCCGCTGGCGGTGCGGACGAATGTTTCGCCGGAGAAGAATGCGGAAGAGAAGGTTAAGGGGAAGAAACGGGGAGTGAAGCGGGTGCGGTAGGGTGAAGGCTTATCTGTTTCAGTCGCGTCGCAGCTAATCATGCTGTGATACATTGAAGACGAGTTGCACATCTGCATCGGTCAGTGACTGAAGCTAAAACAAGTTGGCGACTCAGGAGAAAATCATGAAACCATCTACGGCAAAATCTGCCGACGTCCTTCCATTTTCCTACCATTCTTTTCGTAACATTAGCTGCCCAGAAGACACTGCGAATGGCCGCAAAGTATTTTCGGGGCATGCTCCAGTGATGGCAGTCCTGAAGCTTTCAACAGATGAGAATGTTCGTGCCTATCTGCTCGAAGCCGAGGGCAAGCAGCGCAGACGCGAAACCCAGGTAAACAAAGAGATCCGACAAACCCTTGAGAAACATCCCGAGCTATTCTCCATTCTGAACGGAGGCTTGGTGATTGTTGCGCATAGTCATGAGGTTGACGAACAGAAGAAGCTTCTTTACCTCACCCACGCCAGCATCATCAATGGATCTCAGACACAGGGTGTTCTCAAGGATTTTTTTGAGAATGCGCTTTCTGAGGATACTGACATTCCGTCAGTTCACGTTAAGTACGAGCTTATCGTCACAGATGACGAGGATTTGATCGGTGAGATCTCCATCGCACGAAATTTCCAGAATGACGTAGCGAGCATCTCAATTGCCGGCAGACGTGGTCAGCTGGATGAATTGCAACGGGCTCTTAGAAAGGGCATTCCCGGAGCGAAGCTCAAAAAATCGGAAACAGAGCTTTCTGATGATTATGTACAGACCGAGCGATTGCTCCAAGTGATCACTGCTCTTATTCCAGCGTCGCTATGGCCCAAAGCTGGTGAGGCTGATAATCCAAATAAGGTTTACACCTACAGCATGAAGGCGAAGTGCTTAAAGGAATTTCAGGAAATCTATCTCAAAGCCCATGATCGCAAGCACCCTGAATATGAAAGCGCTCGCGAGTTGTATCAATTCTACTTAGATATTGCCCCAGAAGCCTTACATCTATATGAAAGATGGAAAGCCCATCAAGGTTTTGCCGGGACGGGGATTCGCTCTATAACCCGTGAAGGTCGCGAGATCGTGGAAGTCCCAGACGGCATCATATTTCCTATCATCGCTTCTCTCTCTGCCTTTGCGAGAAAGACTGAAGACGGCTGGAGAATCAAGCCTCCAAAACTTTTCAGAGACGAAGAGGTCATCCGCGCGGCAAAATCTGTCTACCAGAGCATAGCCGGTTCCAACCCATGGCTTATGGGTAAGAGCAAGGCTTGCTATTTTGCTCTGAATCAGATCACGTCGATTTATCAACGCCTCTCATAACTGAAGTGCACGCCGCCGGATCCTGTAAATGAACTGGCGGCGTTAGCTCTCGCTTGAGGCGCCCGCAGGTGCGTGACTTGCACTTTATTACTTACCGTTGAGCGAGCATCATGTACCCGTGATTCCCGCGGAGCGAGCGGATTGAGAGCAATGAGCAAACTACCCCATGCTAGCTACGCGAGCATGGGGCACCCGCATTTTCTTATCATCCGGGTTCTTTTGTGAGCCGGGGAATTTCGCACTGCCGAGAAACTACCCGGATTCTCGACAGAGCGAGCGGATTCTGAGCGGTAAGCAAACTACCCCATGCTAGTCACGCGAGCATGGGGCACCCGCATTTTCTTATCATCCGGATTCTTCTGTGAGCCGAGAATTTCACACTGTTGAGAAACTATCTGGATTCTCGATTGAGCGAACGGATTTTGAGCAGTAAGCAAACTACCCCATGCTAGCTTTCCACCCCAGCGAGCACGCTCGCCGGGGACCCCGGTGCGCGAGCATGGGGCACCCGGATTCTCTATTGAATGGGAAATTTCGCACTTCTAGCGAAAAACCCCAGGTGAGCTACGCGCACCTGGGGCACCCGGATTTTCTTATCATCCGGATTCTCGATTGAGCGAGCGGCTTCAGCGGAGCGGGGATTTTCTCCTATACTTCTGGCAATGCCCTGGGGATTAAAGCGATATCAGCAGGCGCGCCACCTGCACTTTGTTACTTTCAGTTGTCATCAGCGCAAGACCTATCTTGGGTCGGCTGCGGCGCGCTGTCTGTTTGAAAATTCCCTCGAAACCATGCGGAAGCGGTATGGGTTCTCTATCGCCGGGTATGTGGTGATGCCGGACCATGTTCATCTGCTGCTGAGTGAGCCTGAGAAAGAACCTCTGGCTGCCGCGTTGCGGGCGATCAAAGTATCGGTAACGAAACAATCGCGACAACGGCCTTTCTGGCAGCCTCGTTATTACGACTTCAATGTCTACACGGAACGGAAACGTGTGGAGAAGTTGCGGTACATGCACCGGAATCCGGTGAAGCGTGGATTGGTGGAGAAACCGGAGGAGTGGGCGTGGTCGAGTTTTCAACATTATCTGACGGGGGAGGATGGGGTGGTGACTCTGCAACCGAAGTAAAAAGACCCATGCTAGCTACGCGAGCATGGGGCACCCGGATTTTCTGGTCATCCAGATTCTTTTGAGAACCGGGCGGATTCTTTGTGAGCCGGGAAATTTCGCGCTGCGGAGAAACTACCCGCGATTTCCTAATCACTCGGATTTTCTATTGAGCGGAAAGTTTCGCACTGCTGAGAAAAAGACCCGGATTCTCGACGGAGTGAGTGGATCAGGAAGCGAGGGCGTCCTTGACCATGGCGAGGGCGCGGCTGCCGGCGGCGGTGAAGGCGGCGACGGTATCCTTATCGGTTTCGGCCTTGGCATACCAGTTGAGGGTGAGACAGAAATAGACCCAGCGGTCGTCGAAGAACATGGCTCCGGGAGCGCAGAGAGCGTGGAAGCCGGAGACGTCGATGCTGCCGCCCTTGACGAAGGCGGTGACGCCGAGAGGGAGCGGGAGGAGCCAGATGGCGTCGCCGAGGGTGAGGATGCGACGGAATTCGTTGAGGGTTTGTTTGTGCTGGAAGAAGCTGCCGTGCAGGGCGCGCTGATAGTAGGAGACGAAATCGTCGGCGGAGGAGGCCAGGGTCTGGACCTGGTTCATGGGCGAGTTGACGATGGGCAGGTTGGCGGCGGCTCCGATTTCTTCCCAGGTGAAGGTCTTGTAATCCTTGGCGCCGAGGAGATAGCCGAAAAAGACGCGCGTGCTGTCGGGGATCCTAGTGCTGTGCAGACCGGCGGAGGCGATGAAGGCGCGGACTTTGTCCGGGCCGGCGTGCTTGAGGGACATGTCGGTGCCGGTGTTGTCGCTGTGCATGATCATGGCTTCGAGCGCGGTGCGCTGGGAGACCTGGCCGATGAGGTTGGGCGGGTTGAAGGTGGCGCTGTCGAGGGACCAGACGCCGGCGTCGAGGGTGAGCGGGGTGGTGGAGAGCGTTTGCACGACGGTGGGCGCGTCGGCCTGGCGGAGGGACTCGCAGAGAATGAAGGTCTTGATGGCGCTGCCGACGAACATGGGTTTGGCGGCGTTGGAGGCGACGAGGAATTCCGGCTTGCCGTTGACGGCGGGTGCGTGGATCTTGAGGGCGACGTCTCCGGGCACGGATTTGAAGAGAGCGAGGATTTGCGGCGCGAGTTGCGGGGAGAGCGGCTGGTGGCTCTGTGTCGGGGATTGGGCCGGGGATTGGGCGGAAGATTGTGCGGAGGCGGATGGAAGCGGCAACGTTGCGACGGTGGCTGCTGCGGCAGAGGCGAGAAATCCGCGCCGTGAATGGACCATGCTGGTTCTCCTTTTAGGTTGGAGCGGTGCTGCGATTGCCTTTTGACGTGTGCGGAGTGTAGCACCGGAGAGAGGAGCAAAACTACCGGATTGTGCGCGGTGCGATCCGGAGAGAGGGTATAGGCTGGTGGGATGACGGAACTGAGCCATTACGATGCGGAGGGGCGGGCGCGGATGGTGGACGTGAGCGCGAAGCAAGCGACGCGGCGCGAGGCGACGGCGACGGCGTTTGTGGCGCTGACGGCGGCGGTGCTGGCGGCGCTGCCGAAGAATCCCAAGGGCAACCCGCTGGAGGTGGCGCGGTTTGCGGGCATCCAGGCGGCGAAGCGGACCAGCGAGCTGATCCCGATGTGCCATCCGCTGCCGCTGCATTTTGTGGATGTGACGACCGAAGTGCTGCCCGATGGCGTGCGGCTGCGCGCGACGGCGGTGACGACGGCGACGACCGGCGTGGAGATGGAAGCGATGACGGCGGTGAGCGTGGCCGCGCTGACGATCTACGACATGTGCAAGGCGCTGGACAAGGGAATCACGATCCGCGAGATTGCGCTGGAACACAAGACGGGCGGCAAGAGCGGGGAGTACCGGAGAGAGACGAAATAGCGCGGATGGCTTCTCATTCCGGCTGGAGGATTTGTGTGGATTCGCCTCCCTGAGGCCCCCAGAAGATCGCCCAGGTGGTGAGGTTGCCGGTGAAATCTACAAAACGATGCTGCGTCTCTGCCGGAACGAACAGAACATCCCCTTCACAAAACGTGTGAGGCGTGTCCGCGATCATGAGGGTACCCGAGCCTTTGATAACGATATAGAGCTCGTCCTGGGAATGTTTCGTTTGATAGTCGTGGCCCCGCGGTGTAAAAACGATAACCGACATCGTTCCGTGCTCCAACAGCGTTTTATCCCAAACGCCTTCAGGCCATGCGGGTGTTGCGGGAAGCGGTAAATGTGAGAGTGCCGTTTTTAGATTGATAACCATGGTGTCTTTGCTCTCTCCCTAAGCAGATGCATCCGA
Organism: Acidobacteriaceae bacterium; assembly: GCA_036267255.1. GTDB lineage: Bacteria > Acidobacteriota > Terriglobia > Terriglobales > Acidobacteriaceae > DATAWK01. The sequence continues at coordinate 79,991 of DATAWK010000043.1, forward strand.
CATCAGACTAAATGCCTGGGTCGGTGCTGTGAAACGCGTATGGCGTCCCTGCACTGCCGGATCACGAGCTTTGTTGCCTGAGCATGGGGCGCACGCGCTATAGTCATAGCAACCTGATTGCCCATGTATAGCCTGGAAGTGCAACATCACAATCTGATTCTCGGCGCCATCGTAGTGAGCGGCGTGATCCTGGCGGGATATGCGCTGCATTTTTTGCTGTTTCGCTTTATCCTGCGGCGGGGAAATGCGGCGACGCCGGGAGAGCGGCATGTGCTGCGGCACTTTCGCGTGCCGGCGCGATGGCTGTTTTTGACGGCGTGCGCGCTGCTGGCGCTGCCCTATCTGCCGCTGCCGCAACAGGCGTACATCTTTCTGCACCACACCATCCAGCTATGTTTTATTGCGACCGGGGCATGGGTGGCGATTGCGTGCCTGGATGCGGTGGAAGATGTGCTGCTGCGCCGGTACGACATTACGCAGGAAGACAACCTGAGCGCGCGGCGGGTGCATACGCAGATGCGGGTGCTGCGGAGGGTCTGCATCATCTTTATCGTGGTGGTGACGCTGGGGTTGATGCTGTACAGCTTTGACAATCAACTGGCAAAGTATGGGGCGGGGCTGCTGGCTTCGGCAGGGATTGCCAGCCTGGTGCTGGCCACGGCGGCGAAGTCGAGCGCGTCGAACCTGCTGGCGGGATTGCAGATTGCGTTTACGGAGCCGATCCGGATTGACGACCAGGTGGAGGTCGAAGGCCAGAGCGGGCGCGTGGAGGAGATCACGTCGACCTATGTGGTGGTGCGGACGTGGGACTTTCAGCGATTGATTGTGCCGCTGAATACCTTTATCGACAAGGCCTTCCAGAACTGGACACGCACGGGAACGGCGGTGGCGGGGAAGGTCTTCCTTTATATGGACTACTCGGTGCCGGTGCGGGAGCTGCGGGAGGAATTTCTGCGCGTGCTGGCGGGGAGTCCGCTGTGGGATGGGCGGATGGGCGTGCTGCAGGTGAGCGACCTGACAGACCGCGCGATGGAGCTGCGCGGCGATGTGAGCGCGCGGAATACGAGCGACCTGTGGAACCTGCGCTGCCTGGTGCGGGAAGAGCTGATCGCGTTTGTGCAGGCGAAGTATCCGAATGGGCTGCCGACGCGACGCGTGCGGAATGAGAACGGCGACGGCACGATTGAAGAAGATTTGCCGGGCAAATTATAAAAACCCGGACAAGGTATAAAGCCGGGAAGCAAAGCACGCAGGCGAGATGCAATGCGTCAGCGCAGCTTTTTTTGTGCGGCGAGCATGCGCAGAACACGGAAGGTGGTGAGGGCGTTGGCGATGATGAGGCCACTGATCTGCACCAGAGGTGTTGCAATGTGCGCGGCGGGACCGCGATGCAATCCGGGCACGGCAAACTCGATGGCAACGCAAATGACCATGGCGACGATGAGGGAGAGACCGGCGATGCGATTGGCGGGATACCAAAGTTTTGCGTCGGCGCGTGTTTTGGGATTGCGGAAACCGTAGAAGGCATTGGGTGCAACCCAGCCGAAGACGAGAGGCAGCGCGTAGAGAACGACGAGGACGGGAAGACAGAGAAGAACGAACATTCCAGCGGGCAAAAAACACCTCAAAGCAAACGAAAAGGCCACCCGGCAACAGGGCGGCCTCTTCTTCTAGGGAGAATAGTTCCAACGGAGGCAAAGCCATCAGAACTTTCTGGCGAAATCTTATGGGGAGCATCCGAGGGTGTCAAGGCAATTTCCAAACCAAAATAACTCTTTCACAATCAGTAATTTAAGAGGGAAAGCAGGGAGAAAACTGCGATCTGAGGTATTCGCCCTGTCTTCGCCTTTTAAATTTTGGCGGCTCGCCAATTCTCTCTTTTGGGAGAGGTTAGATGATGTTTGCACCAATTATGGTTCAACGTGAAAGCACACGGAATGCGTTGATCTAAATTCAACGTTGCGCGCGTTCCGTGCGGCTCAAAAAAAAATCGTTCCGTTCAGTCGCGCAGATTCAACGTGATGATCTCCGCCGTCTCATCCATGGCAGAGGCGGGCTTGCCCTGCATCCTGCGGATGAGCGCGCGGCCACCGCCGAAGAAAAATCCGATGATGATGGACGTTCCGCCGAGGATGCCAACCAGAGTGAAGATGCCGACGATGAGACGCCCAAGTTTGGATGCATCGCTGATGTATCCCTTCGGGTTGTTCCAGGTTACATCGGCTTCATAGTGGAGATGGTTGAGCAGGTTCTGCGCTTCGGCGGCGGTGAAGTCGCCGGAGGTGACGGCGACGATGGGCCCGGAGCGCCGGACCTGCAGCGACTGCGGATTGCTGCTGACCAATGCCTGCGACCAGGAACTCTGCGGCGTGTTGCCCGCCTTGAGATAGCTTTGCGCGGCGTGTTCGCGATCGATGGAAATCTGCGGCGTGGGGTATTCCATCAGCGTGAGCATTCCGGTACCGTCGGCGGCAGTGTATTGCGCCGTGACGACCTCCGCGCCGCGATTGAAGTCGACCAGCGAGGATGGCAGCACGCCTCCGCCGAGAGTGTAGGTCTGCGTGCCCAACGCGTACCGCACCGATTGCAGATTGAGACCCTGCGGCGGTAAATAGCCCTGAATGGTGGGCAGAATGGAGGCGCTGCCTGCGGGTTTGGGCAACTGCTGGGCGAGATCGCGCAGCTCGGATGCAGACATGGCAGTCAGGTGATCGAAGGTGGCATCGACGAGGAGGTTGCCCGTCCAGAAAAGCACGCGGGTCCCGTCAAAGGCAGCGCCCGCGCCGATGGTTTCCGGCAGCATGTTGGGGCGGCGATAGTAGGTGAAGGCACTGAAGGTTCCGCTGGCATCGCCAAACTGCATGACCTTGACGCTGAGCTTGCCGTCGTCGCGGGTGTAGCCGGCGGATTCAAAACGCTGGAAGCCGCACTCCTGCAGCACGGCGGCGTTGACGGCATCGGCGGCGGCAGGGCTGGCGCTGCTGGTGGGAGCGCCGGTTTGCTGCCACGCGGAAAACGATGTGGGCAAGAGCGGAGGCGCGGGCGGTGTTTTGGCTTTCGCTTTGGTGCGCGCTCCGACGGGAGCCACGACAAGCACGAGGCAGGCCACGAGAAGGACGATACGCGTCCGAGAGGAGCTGGAAATGGGGGGAACGGAATGAGATGACGGCGCCATGCGACTGGCCTCAGATTACCACTCCTGCGGGATGAGGGATGGAAACGGAGTGAGGGATTTTGATGCGGTGGTGGTGTCGGTTTTAGGATGCGCTGTTGGGTTCAACGTCTTCTACATTCCTTGTTGCAGTAAGAGCGAGCGCAATGAACAGCAGCACGTAAGGAAAAGCAACTATTAGCGAAGCGACACCTTCCATCGTTAGAAGCCCGATCCCACGACTGAAGAGTGATGTGCTCGAAAACGACATTTCGCTCACTTGGGCAAAGTATCCGATCGTTGTTGACGCCAAGACTATGAGAATGGCGAACGTCCGTCCCGACTTAATGGATTGAGCCGTGATAGACGGAGATTGCGGATTACGCAGTAGCCGTATGCCTGCGGGAGTCATGTTGTAGGCTATCCAAACGGAAATGAGGAAAAATGAACTGAAGATGACGGGCTGCTCTGTCAAGAACTTAGCTGGATGGACGCTTTGGATTAGAGAAGTTGCCGAAACTAAAAAGACAGCCGCAATCGCGTATAACCCCAGGAGCTTGAGAGAGAAAAACGAGATACTGCGGAAGCAGGATCTGAGTGATGTTAGAGCAAATGACAAATCTGACTGCTGACGTTGAAGAAACTGGTGCACAAGAGATGCCGTAACAACGAACGCAGCCGTATAAAGGCAGATACACAGGAAATATGTGCCCCAGACAAATGGTCCGGCGAGCAAGGCAGCTTTCATGATAAATACAGCTATGTTGTTTGATGACGCTGGGCTGTTACTCAATACAGAGTGATGGTTTTGCAAGAACCACAGAACAATTTGTCTAGTAAAGAACTTCTGAAGTCGTGTTAGGCAGAAAGCTGCTATGTCAGCACACAGGACCGGCAACCAAAGTATGGGCTCACTCCAAAAAAGCGTTATTGTTTTACGCCAGAGTTCCTGCATCAGTAATCCATAGTTAAGGAATATTAGACTGTCGTGCCATAGACTAGCAGGCGCCACAAAAGACATCACTCTATTTCAAGGGGGCGTACCAATGCGCGGAACGGCATGGAAGCTGGGGATGGTTGGGTTGCTGGCGGCTGTGGGAGCGATGGCCCAGACGGCGGAGCGACCGGAGCCGAAACTTTCGGCGGCGGAGACGGCGATCGTGAATCGGCAGATTGAGACGCTGAAGGACCCCGGGGAACAGCGCATGGCGCAGGGCTGGAGCAATGCCAAGAAAATGGCGGAGATGATCTGCCGGCCTGCGGCGCTGCATGTTCTGAAAAAGCAGGATGCCGACGTGGACAAAGTGTTCCTTGGAATGGACGGCGCGGAGAGCCTGACGCTGGAGAGCGATCAACGATTGACCGGCAGCGGGGAGTTTCGCACACCGCAGGGCTGGAAGGACTTTTCCTTTACCTGTGAAGTGAATGCGGAGACGGGGAAGGTGACGAATTTTCAGCACTCGCTGGTTCCGGCGCACGAGTAAAGCGCGCAACGACAAGAGCAACTGCGAGCGGGTATGGAGGCGCGGGCCGAAGCGGGCCGACGAAAGGTACACTGAGCGCATATGAGCCAACGCGACCTGGAACCCGGCATCGTAACCGACTTTGCGGACCGATTGAGCTATGCGAAATATTTGTGCCTGGAGGGATTGCTGGCGCAACAACAGCCGCTGTCCAAGCCGGTGCACCACGATGAAATGCTGTTCATTATTCAGCATCAGGTGTCGGAGTTGTGGATCAAGCTGCTGATTCACGAAATCCGCGCCGCGATGGCGCATGTGCGCGCGGACCAGCTGGACCCGTGCTTCAAGATTCTGTCGAGGGTGAAGCTGATCCAGATGCAACTGTTCGACCAGTGGGCGGTGCTGGAGACGCTGACGCCGTCGGAGTATATGGAGTTTCGCTCGGTGCTGGGGAATTCTTCCGGGTTCCAGTCGCACCAGTACCGCACGCTGGAGCTGCTGCTGGGAAATAAAAATCGCGCCGCGCTGCGGGTGTTTGCGCATGATCCAACCATCCATGACGAGCTGACCAAGGTGCTGGAAGCGCCGAGCCTCTACGATGAGTTTCTGCTGCATTTGAAACGGCGCGGGCTGGCTGTTCCTGAAGCGTGCGTGCAGCGGGACTGGGCGTTGCCGCACGAGGAAAGTGCCGCGCTGGTCGAGGTGTTTCGTGGAATCTATCAAGACCCGCGCCAATATTGGGATGCGTATGAGATGTGCGAAAAGCTGGTGGACGTGGAGGAGTATTTTCAGCTCTGGCGCTTTCGGCACATGAAGACGGTGGAGAGGATTATCGGATTTCGTCCGGGCACGGGTGGGTCGTCGGGCGTGGGATTTTTGAGGAAGGCGCTGGAGCTGACGTTCTTTCCGGAGCTGTTCTCGGTGCGCACGGGGTTGCGCCAGAAATGACCGACGCACTGAGCGAGTCGATTGGCGCGCTGGGGCCGGGAGCTTTGACGGAAGCGTCGGTGCAGCGCCATATTTTTCCGCTTTTCGCCGGCGTGCTGGCGAATGAGTTTATCTATCTTGCCAATCATTCGCTGGGACGGCCGCTGGATCAGACAGCGGAGGACCTGCGTGAGGCGTTCACACTGTGGCAGAAAAAGCTGGGCGATGCGTGGGAGGCATGGCTGCCGGCACAGGAGAGCCATCGCGCACGGATTGCGACGCTGATTGGAGCGCAACGCGCAGACTGCATTGTGCCGAAGACGTCCGCGGGACAGGGACTGCGGACGGTGCTGAATGCGTTGCCGGGAAAACCGAAGGTGCTGACGACGCGCGGCGAATTCGACTCTGTGGATTTTATTTTGAAGCAATATGCCGCGGTGGGCAGAATTGATCTGACGTTTGTGGAGCTGGAAGAAGACGGGCGCTTCGATGTAGAACGCCTGATGGATGCGGTGCGCGGAGGACAAGGCGGCGTCGATCTGGTGGTGGTGTCGCAGGTGATGTTCATGACGGGGCAGATTGTTCCTGGACTCGACGAGCTGGCCACGGTGTGCCATGCAGCCGGAGCGCGTTTGCTGGTGGATGCGTTTCACGCGGTGGGGGTGATTCCCGTCGATGTGACGGCGATGGGCGCGGATTGCATGATCGGAGGGTCGTATAAATATCTGCGCGGCGGGCCGGGTGCGTGCTTTCTGTATCTTTCGCCGGAGATGCTGGCGAGCGGGCTGATGGCTCCGCTGGACATTGGGTGGTTTGCGAAGGAGAATCCATTTCTGTTTGCGCGTCCGGAGCCGCCGCGATTTGCCGCGGGAGGAGATGCGTTTCTGGAATCGACGCCGTCGGTGTTCAGCTATTACCAGGCACGCGCGGGACAACGATTTGTGCTGGCGGTGGGCGTGGATCGGCTGCGCGCGTACGGCCTGGATCGCCTGAGAAGGCTGAAGCAATGCCTGGAAGACGTGGGCGTTGCGGTCGAAGGTGCGGATGAGGATCATGGGGCGTTTTTGACGTTGCAACATAAAGATGCAATGCAACTGGCGCAGATACTGGCGGAAAAAGGCGTGCATACGGATGCGCGGTCGCGATGGCTGCGGTTGTGTCCGGATTGTCTGACGCTGGAAGAAGAGATGCATCGCGCGGCGGAGGCCGTGGCGTCAGTGCTGCAGAAGCATTGAGTTTTCACGATAGAAATATGAGAAACGGCAGCGGAGCGATACGACGGAAACTGCCGCTGCAGAAGTGCCATACTAAGGTTGAGGTTGACAGTGGACCACTACGTAGAGCGAGTCGTTGATCTGACGGAGCCGGAAGCAAACCAGATTTACAACCTGACGGTGGACGAGGCCCGGAAGATTTTGCTGGAGCGCCCGGCGGAGGCGATGCGAGAGATTCAGGGTTCCTTTGCACTGCTGGCGAAGGCGGGCAAGACGGTGAAGATGGTGCGTTCGCTGGATCGGCCCATGCGATATTTTCTGGCCAAGCGACAGGAGGGGCCAGCGCTGGTGGTGGCGCCGCGCATCGACGCGATCTTTGAATGGTTGAAGTCGGAGGGACTGGAGGGACAGTTTCATCCCAGCTATACGCGCATGGTTCCGGCGCATTATGTGGTGGAACTGCAACTGATCGGATGTCCCGATCCCGATCCCGTGTACACGCGCTTTTTTACGCCGACTTCGGGAACGCTGCCGCAGGACCTGGATGCGATTGGCAGCGCGTACATTGCCGCACTGGCCGAAGAGATTGCGCAATGGTTGAAGACCGTACCGGCGCAGGAGCCGATTGGCGTGTGCTTTTCCGGCGGCATCGACAGCGGCAGCGTGTTTTTGACGACGTACCATGTGATGCGCAGGCTGGGCATGAGTCCGAGCCGGTTGAAGGCGTTCGTGCTGAATCTTGGCGATGGGCCGGACCTGCAACAGGCACGGACTTTTCTGGAGCGCGTGGGACTGTCGCTGTTTCTGGAAGCGATCGAGGCGGATGCTTCCGCGCTGGACGTGAGCGACACGATCCGCATTACGGAGGATTACAAGCCGCTCGATATCGAGTCGGCAACGATGGCGATTGCGTTATGCCAGGGCATTCGCGAGCGTTATCCTGCGTGGCGGTATTTGATGGATGGCGATGGCGGCGACGAAAATCTGAAGGACTATCCGATTGAAGAAAATCCGGAGCTGACGATTCGCAGCGTGATCCACAACCAGATGCTGTACCAGGAGGGTTGGGGCGTGGGCAAGATCAAACATTCGCTGACGTACAGCGGAGGGTTGAGCCGGTCGTACACGCGCACGTATGCTCCGGCGCATCGTTATGGATTTCATGGATTCAGTCCGTATACGAAACCGAATGTGATTGCCGTAGCGGAGGCGATTCCTTTTATCGACCTGACGCAATACGATGTGAGCCGGTTGTATGAACTGAAGGGCGAGATTGTCGCGCGCGGCGTTGCCGCCGTGACCGGATTGCCGATGCCGGTGTTTCCGAAGCGCCGCTTTCAACATGGCGCGCTGGCCGAGACGACGCTGCATTTGCGGTTGCCCTATCGTGAGGCCGAATACCGGAAGCAGTTCCTGTCGCTGTACCAGTGAGGACTCCGTTGCCGTCTACTTATCCAGCGAGCGGTGCGGAGCGGGATGCGTGGATTCTGGCGCGCCGACCGCAGCGCAATGCTCTGGACCCATTCCAGCCCTATGCCTTGTTTGTGGAAGAGGAGCGCGCGGCGAGCGGGGACATTGTTGCCACCGCGACGGTATTTTTGACGAATCGCGAATGCCCGTGGCGCTGTTTGATGTGCGATCTATGGAAGAACACGCTGGCGGAGACGACGCCGGTGGGGGCGATTCCGGCACAGATTGCATATGCGCTGGAGCGGCTGGCGCCGGCGCGGCAGATCAAACTGTATAACAGCGGCAGCTTCTTCGATGTACAGGCGATTCCGCTTGAGGACCATCCGGCGATTGCGCAGCAGGTGGCTGGGTTCGAGCGAGTGATCGTCGAAAGCCATCCGGCGCTGGTGGGCGAAAACTGCTTTCGATTTCGCGATCGCCTGACCGGACGTCTGGAAGTGGCGATGGGACTGGAGACGGTGCATCCGGAAATTCTGGCCAGATTGAACAAGCGGATGACGACCGAGCAGTTTGCGGCGGCGGCGGCGAAGCTGCGCAAGAACGATATCGATCTGCGAGCTTTTATTTTGGTGAAACCGCCTTTTATGCGGGAAGACGAAGCGGTGGAGTGGGCGGCGCGGTCGCTGGATTTTGCGTTTGATTGTGGGGCGACAGCGGCTACGTTGATTCCAACGCGCGGAGGCAATGGCGCGATGGAAACACTGGCAGCGAGTGGAGAATTTGCTCCGCCAAAGCTGACCACGCTGGAAGCGGCGATGGCGTATGGCGTGGGCCTGCGACGAGGACGCGTGTTTGCGGATTTGTGGGACGTGAACGCGAAGGGAGAATGCGCGCCTTGTTTTGATGCGCGCATGGAGCGGCTGCGGGCGATGAATCTGCAGCAAACTGTGCTGGAGCCGATTGCCTGCGCGCATTGCGGGATAAATCCTTGAGCGAGATGTACGACGTTGCCGTGGTGGGTTCCGGATTCGCCGGTTCCCTGTTCGCGATGATCGCGCACCGGCTGGGACGGTCGGTGGTGCTGGTGGAGCGAGGCAGGCATCCGCGCGTGGTGATTGGAGAATCGTCAACACCGCTGACCAACCTGCTGCTGGAGGATTTGACCACGCGGTACGATCTGCCTGCGCTGCGGCCGCTGGCGAAGTGGGGGAGCTGGCAGAAGGCGCATCCGGAAGTTGCCTGCGGATTGAAGCGCGGCTTTACCTTTTATCATCACGACCTGGAGCGGCCACGGACGACGCGTCCGGAGCGCAGCGAGCAACTGCTGGTGGCGGCGAGCCCGCAGGATGCGATTGCGGATACGCACTGGTATCGAGCGGACTTCGATGCGTTGCTGGTGCGCGAGGCGCAGGCGATGGGCGTCGTGTATCTGGATGCGACGGAGATTCACAGCGTCACGGAATCTGTGGGTGGAGTGGAACTGGATGGGACGCGCGACGGGGTTGCGGTGCATCTCTCGGCAAAATTTGTTGTGGATGCGACCGGGCCGCGCGGATTGCTGCATCGAACATTGCGATTGCAGGAAGCGGAGCTGCCGGATTTTCCGGGAACGCAGGCGCTGTATAGCCATTTCTCCGGCGTGCGGCGGCTGGAGGACGCAGCGTTGCGTGACGGCGAGGAGCAGCCGCCGTATCCGGTGGACGCTGCGGCGGTGCATCACGTGTTCGACGGCGGATGGATCTGGGTGCTGCAGTTCAATAACGGAGTGACGAGCGCGGGTGTCGTGACGACGGACGCGCGGGCGGCGGAATGGAAGATTGGCGATGGCTCTGAGGCGTGGGGAAGGATGCTGCGCAGGATTCCGGTGTTGCAGGAGCAATTTGCGGAAGCGAAAGCGGAGCGAGGTTTTGTGCATCTTCCGCGCGTGACCTTTCGCAGTGCGACGATTGCCGGAAAACGATGGGCGCTGTTGCCGTCGGCGGCGGGGTTTGTCGATCCGCTGCTTTCAACGGGATTTCCATTGACGCTGCTGGGAGCTGCACGACTGGCTGCGATCGTGGAGCAGGACTGGGAGTCGCCGCGTTTTGAAAAGAGGCTGCAAACATACGCTGCCGAGACAGAGGCCGAGTTGCTGGCCACGGCGCGATTGATCGCAAGCCTGTATGCCAACATGGGGAATTTTCCGGTGTTCGCGGCGTTGTCTCTGCTTTATTTTGCGGCCGTGAGTTATGCGGAGACGGCGCGCAGACTGGGCAAGCCGGAGCTGGCGTCGTCATTTTTATTGCATGCGCATCCGGTGTTTGGGCCTGCGTGCGTTCGGTTGTTCGAGCGCGCGCGCCGGGTGCGAACGGAGGAGGAGTCGGCGGCGCTGGTGGAGGAGATTCTACAGGCGATTGCGCCGTTCAATGTGGCTGGACTGGGAGATGCGCGGCGGCGGAATTGGTATCCCGTGGATGCGGAAGATTTGCTGACCGGTGCATCGAAGTTGGAAGCGAGCCGCGACGATGTGCTGCAGATGCTGCAACGGTGCGGCTTTCCGATGTAACCCGTTCTACTGTGGAGACGCGGGCGGAGATGGCCCGGCGAACACGATGGGGTGGGCGGCGATGATGCCCTTCCCTTCTTCGACGGTGAGGGACTGGTTGGGCTGGATGTTGGGGATGGAGTCTTTGTGGCCGCTGGGCCAGACGATTTCCAGACTCACGGTCTTGCCCGGTTCCGGTTTTCCAAGGCCGAAGGTCACGGGCAGCTCGCTTTGCGAGAGATAGCTGGAACCGCTTTTGACCATCGCGAACTGACGCACATGTTTGTTGGTTGTGAGCGTGATTTTCGCGCCGATGCCGTCGCGGTTGGAGCGCGTGCCGATGGTTTTGATGCGCAGCATGTCGTTCTTGTTGGCGTTGTCGTTGCGCAGCAGATAGGCCGCACCGTTGCTGGTGGTGAGCAGCAGATCGAGATCGCCGTCGTTGTCGTAATCGCCGTAGGCTGCGCCGCGGGCAACGATGGGATGGCGGAAAGGCGCGCCGAGCTGATTGCCGACATTTTCAAACTTGCCGTTGCCTTGATTCCGGAACATGAGCGGCACCTCCGCGTAGGAGATGGTTGGCTGGAGGACACTGACGTCGTCGGCAACGTGACCGTTGGCGGCGAAGATGTCGAGTAGTCCGTCGAGGTTGTAGTCAAAGAAGAACGTGCCGAAGGTGAGAGATTTCAGCGATGCCGTGCCGATGCCGGAGGTGAGCGATTGATCGCTGAAGAGGCCGGAGCCGTCGTTGCGATAGAGGGCCATTCCTTCATTGGCGAAGTTGCCGACGATCAGGCCCTGGCGCCCGGAATGATCGTAGTCGCCGGCATCGACGCCCATGCCGGCGCGCGTGGCGCCGGATTCGCCATAGGCCACACCGGCTGAGACAGCCATGTCGGTGAAGGTGCCGTTGTGATTGTTGCGGTAGAGTTTGTCGGGCTGGGTGTCGTTGGCGACGAAGAGATCCATCCAGCCGTCGTTGTCGTAGTCGAGCATGGCGATGCCGAGAGACTTGCTGGTGGGGTCGTAGAGGCCGGCGCGTTTGGTGACATCCTGAAAAACGCCGTGGCCCATGTTGTGAAAGAGCGTGGCGCTCTGACCTTTGTAAACTTCCGGCGTGCAGTAGGATTTATTTTTTCCGTCGAGGGTGCAGTATTGATCTTTCGCGACGGACCAATCGACGTAATGGGAGACGAAGAGGTCGAGCTTGCCGTCGTTGTCATAGTCGAACCAGATGGCGCTGGTGGAGAAACCGGGATCGCCGACACGGGCGTGGGCAGTGACGTCAGCGAATTTTCCGTTGCCGAGGTTGCGGAAGAGGTGGTTGCTGCCGACGGCGGTGATGTAGATGTCGTCGTAGCCGTCGTTGTCAAAGTCGCCGACGGCGCAGCCCATGCCGTACATGGGAACATCGAGACCGGCCTGACGGGTGACGTCGGTGAAGGTGCCGTCGCGGTTGTTGTGGTAGAGCGCGGGGTAGGACTTGTGGGTACCGTGGCCGGGCCAGTCCATCGAGTTGACGAGGAGGATGTCCTGCCATCCGTCGTTGTCGTAATCGATGAAGCAGGCGCCGCTGCCCATGGTTTCCGGAAGATATTTTTTCCCGAAGGCACCGCTATTGCGATGAAAGTGAATGCCGGCCTGCGCGGTAACGTCGGTAAAGACGATGGGGCCGGAGGGACGCACGGCGACGTTGCGGGTTGCAGGCGCGGATGCCAGAGGGGATGCGGATGGCGTCGCGGAATGGACGGGGCGAGCTTCCGTGGAGGCATGCGTTGCGGAAGATTCCGCGCGCTTTTGTCTGCATCCGGTGAAGGCCGCGAGCAACAGGATGCAACCGGCGATGCTGATTTGTTGCCTCTTCATGCGGCGGCGCTCACGATTTTGGCGCGACGGGATTGCAGCCACATTTCCATGAGAAGCGCCGTGGGGCCAACCAGGAAGAGCGCATAGAAGGGCGCATAAATGACCTGATGCAGGCGCAGCAGCATTTCGACGGCAGCGACAGCGAAGGCGACGATGCATTGACCCTTGACGCTTTTTACGGTGGTTTTGGGATCTGTGATCATGAAGAAAATGAAGAGCTGGTATTCCGGGCCGGTGAGGGGCGCGACTTCGGATTGCCAGGGGCTGTGGTTCATCCAGGCGCGGATGAAGGCGAAGAGGAGAAATCCTACGACGTAGGTGCCGGTGATGTGGAAACGCCGCAGACGCCAGATGATGGCCGATCCTACGATCCAGATGACGACCATGGGCAACAGAGAATTGCCCCATTGAATGCTGAGGCTGGCCACTGTGTCGCCAGCCAGAAAGAGAAGCGCGGAGACGCCGAAGTTGGAGGGGTTCCAGAGATGGCGGCCACGAAAACGCAGAACATATTTGGATGTGATGGCGATGAGAGCGCCCAGAGCGAAGGGCCAGTATGCGGGCGAGCGAAGCAGGATGCCGACGCTGATGCCGGTGATGTAGGCGCTGGCAAGGTAGGGCCACTTGCCGAGAAAGAATCGACTGAGAAACAGTTCGGCCAGCATGCTGACGGCGATGGCGAGGAGGGTTTTCTGGTAGCTCTCCAGCATGCCGTAAGAGAATTCGCCCGCCAGCAGGATGCAGGTGATGAGGATGGGCGGAGCGAAGCGATTGCCAAGTAAGGCCAGCGGGTTCCAAGGGGAACGCGAAGAAGACTGCGAGGGAGGCGGATTCCCTGCGGGCGGCAGCGTCTCGGGCGTGACGGACGGCTGGCTCATGCAGGCTCCTTCACGTGGTAGAGCTGGCCGGGCACGAGATGATCGAGGGTCTGGATCTCTCCCGATGGCCAGCGGACGACGGCCTTTTCGAGTTGCGGATTTCTGCCCAGGCCGAAGTGCAGACGGCGCTCGTTCTGCGCGGCAAAGCCGCTGCCGCCGGAGACTTCCTGAATCTGCTGCTGTCCATTCCAGTAGAGCGTGACTTCCGCACCGATGGCGCTGCGGTTGCTTTTGGTTCCTTCGAGCAGAAATTCGATCCACTTGTTCCTGGGATCGACGGTGTTCTTATAGAGCAGCAAAGGGCCGCGCTGATTGGCGACGAGGACGTCGAGCACGCCCCGATTCCAGAGATCGGCCATAGCCACGGAACGTCCGTCATAGGTGTCGGTGACGCCGACTGCCTGGGCGACGTTGACGAATTTTCCCGCGCCATCGTTGAGCCAGACACGCTTCTGCTGATAGCCGGAGAGGCTGCGTCCGTCCATTGCCGGCCAGTTTTTCACGTCGCCGATGATGGTGCTGTTGCCCCCTGCCACTTTGGAGAAATCGTACCAATAACTGCGATTGCGAGCGAGAGAAACATAGCCGTTGGTGAGATAGAGATCGAGCAGGCCGTCGTTGTTGAGGTCGCCGAACTGCGCGCCAAAGCTCCAGCCACCCAGTTCGACGCCCATATCGCGCGCGAGATTTTCAAACTGGAGGGAGTTCCCCGCTGTTCCCTCCATGGGAACCCAGAGATTGTTGCCCTGAATCAGGACGCCTTCTTCCGAGATGTTGGAAACGTAGACGTCATATTTGCCTTGATTGAAGATGTCGCCGAAGGCAACGTTCATGCCGCTTTTGGGAGAGAAGCCGACGCCGGTCTGCTCGCCGGCATCATGGAATTTTTTACCGTCGTTGAGATACAGCTCGGAGACGCCGTAGTCGTTGGCGATGAAGAGGTCCTGATGGCCGGTGCCGCGCAGGTCCGCAGCCGATGCGGCGAGCGCCCAGCGGCGACTGCTGATGCCCATTTTGGCGCTGACCTCTTCAAATTTTCCATTGCCAAGATTGTGGAAGAGATATTTGCGGCCGCCGTTGTCGGCATATTCAAAACTGTTGGGCATCATTTTGGTTGTGGTCAGATGCCAGAGATCGACGTTCTCCGAATAGTAGCCGCCGATGAAGAGATCGAGTTTGCCATCGTTGTCATAGTCGAACCAGACGGCGGTGTTGGCGTTGATCCATTTGGGCAGACCGGCCTGCTTGGAGACGTTCGTGAAGCCGTGACCATGATCGTTGTGAAACAGCTCGGGGCGGCCCCACTTGATCAAAAACAAATCTTCATAGCCGTCGTTGTCGTAGTCGCCCCAGACGGCACCCATGGAGACGCCGGTGCCGGGCTTGTTGACATCGGCAATGCCGAGTTGGGGCGCTACATCGGTGAAGGTGCCGTCGTGATTGTTGCGGTAGAGAGCGTTCTTGCTGCCGATGCGGCTGTTGGTGACGTAGATGTCGGGCCATCCGTCGCGGTTGTAATCGACGATGGAAACGGAAGCGCCCATGGAGGCGACCTCCGGCATGATGCCGCGCAGCTTTGCGTCAAGCGTGGGACCCTGGTGCATGAAATGGATGCCAGCAGCGCGGGAATCTTCGCGGAGATAAAAGCCGTGGCGGGCCATGGACTCCTGCGCATCGAGCTGCAGGCGCGCCGATTGCCGCTGAGCGGTGATGCGACGCAGGACCATCGGAGTAGCCAGCAGTGCGATGAAAAAGATGCCCAGACAAAACCGGGCCATGGGACCACGCTTCATTGCCGCGCCTCAGTCCGCAAGGCATCGTCAAACGGTTCCGGAGTGACATAGCGCGTCTGGTAGGTCTGCCAGTCCTGGAGATGATGACGATAGGTCCACTGATCTTCGAGTGGGACGGGCGGGGTGTTGTAGACGGTGCGGCTGTGATGCGGCAAGGGGAGGACGGTCTTCGAGTCGGTTGAATTGTAGTCGCCGTCTTTGATCCAGCCGTCCCCGGCGATGACGTAATCGCGCACCCATCCCACAGGCGGAGCGGGTTGCGCGGGAAAACGGAGAGACATTTCGTCGCCGGCATTCATGATGACGTAACGGTCATCGACGCTGGCCAGCAAGGGGCGCACATCGCCGTAGCGGGTGTAGTAGCCGATGAGATCGCGCCACTGCTGGGTGGTGGAGGCGAGCTGGTTGTAGTCGGGGATTTCCGGCGAAGAGATGTTTGCTTGATGGATGACGGAGTAGCCGCGATAGTGCAGATTAGCCAGCATGGGGGCCAGACGGGTGATTTTGATTGGGGTTTGGGGAAGGCCCTGCGCCCACTCGATGGAGTCCCAGTAAATTTCGAGATTGGTGCGAAGCCGGACCAGGTGCGGCGTGCCGGGACGAAAGACGTGGGTGAGATCGAAGACACAGATCTTCTTTCTGCCCGCGGGAAAGCCGAGATTGGGCTGCGCGACGACCCAGCCGCCGTGGCCATCGGGAACTTCGAGACTGAGAGGATGCGCGTGCTCATGGTGGCCCTGACCCATGGCGACGTTGACGGTGGAGTCGGAGGGATGCAGCCAGCCCTGCGCGATGAGATAGAGCGGACCGTTCGCGGGAATGTCGTCGCCGAGATCGACCTGGACATAATGATCGCGCGTGATGCCCTGATATTGTCCGCGACCGAAGGTGTCGAGGTAGCGGTTGTCCAGATCGCGGACGATGGCGGTCACGTCGTGGCCCTGATCGTCGATGGCATGGACGATTTTATGCGGCGTGCCGACGACGTAGATGCGCGGCTTGACCGCAGGCACGACGAAACGCTCATCGGTGTAGATTTCCGTTCCCTTAGGGTGATCGACGGTCATGAGGCCGAGGTAATCGTAATAATAGGTCTCCCAAAGTTCGCCGGTGATGCGCAGATCGTAGTAGCCATTGTGGGGCACGAGCTGATTGCCGGAGATTTTGTACCATTCTTCGGTGGCGGCGATGCTGGCGGTTCCGAGCGAGTCGATGCGGAGACCAATGGCAGAGCCCCAGGGAACGGCGTCCTTCACGAACGCCATGCGATGGCCGTTATACGCGAAGAGAAATGGGCAGGAACCTTTCAGGCGCTGCTCGGTGACAATCTCCTGATCGGCCTTGAGAGCGAATTCGGCACTCACGGAGCCGTTGGGCCAGAGGATGCGCGCGACATCGACAGCGGTTTGCGTACCCAGGCCGAAATGGATCTGCGGACCGGTGATGGGCTGCATCTGGGTCAACAGGCCGGAGCGAATTTCGATTTCGCCGCCGATGCCGAAGGAGTTGATGCGCTGATCGCCGACGGCCTGATGGGCGCGAGGGCGGATGATCTGCCAATGATAATTTTTCGGTCCGTGATTGATGGACTGCACGGGCTGACCGTCGGCGGAGAGGCCGAGCAGATCGAGCCTGCCGTCGGCGTTGAGATCGGCGGTGTCGAAGATTGCGACAGGAGCGGAGATCTGGGTGAAGGGCACAAAAGAACCGCCGGCGCTGCCGAGCCAGATCATTGCGCTGACCTTGTGATTGCCGGGTGCGGAGGTTTCGCGAGAGAGCAACAGGTCGATGGCGCCGTTGTTGTCCAGATCGGCGGCGCGCAAACGAAACTCGCCGGTGAGTTGACTGGCGGTACCGGGGACCTGAGCAACGGTTGCCATGTTCCAGCCGGGCGCATCGCTTTTTTCCGCGAGACGGACGATGGCGCCGTCCTGCTGCACGGCCAGCAGATCGAGAATTCCATTGTGGCTGGCGTCGGCGGCGGTGATGGCTTTGATTTCATCCAGAGCGGAGGGCACAGGAGTTTCGGTGAAACGCCCGGAGCGCTGATTGGTGAAGACATGGAGATGGCCGGCGCCGTCGATGAAGGCCGCGTCGGGATTGCCGTCGCCGTTGAGGTCGGCCCAGACGAAGCCGCGCACGCCGGAGATTCCGGCAAAAGGAGACGTGACGGTGAAGGTGTTGTCGCCATTGTTGCGCAGCACGATGGGAGGACCGCCGGGAGCGCCGAGCACGACGTCGAGGTCGCCGTCGGCTTCAATATCCACGGCCCAGGCGCCGGTGTAGCGGCCGTTGAGGACGGAGTTCGGCAATTTGGTCTGCGCGGTTACGTCGGTGAAGTGTTCCGGCGAATCCTGACGGAAGAAGCGGACACCGCCGGCGCCGGCGAGCACGAGATCGGTCTTGAAGTCGTAATTGAAGTCGATGGGAAGAACGCCTTCGGGAAGCGGTGCGGTGTGCGATGCTCCGCCGGGGAACGGGAAAGTTGCTCCGGTGGCGAGATGCACCTGGCTGCCATTGGCTTCCACGACGGTGGCCGGGCCGGCGCCACTGAGAGAAATTGCTCCGATCCAATTCCAACGGGTGTGGCCGGGGTTGGGCAACGGCGCGGGCTGGAAGATCATGTCCATGTCTGGCGGCGCGGGCGCAAAGACAGGCGACGGCAAACGCAGAAAGTGAGTGAAGGGCTGCGCCTCGTCGCCGGGCGCGGGCTGGATGGCTGCCAGGCTGTGACGGAAATCGGGAAGGCGCATCAATCCATTGCGCAGGAAGGTTGTGCGTATGGCTGCCGAGCGAGGGTCCGGTCCGGAGGCCGCAGCCTGCAAGGCGGCGAATTGCGTTTGCACTTCCGGCGGCCAGGATTGGGAATGGGCCTGGATGCGCGCCATGCATTGTTTCAGCGTGGCGGCGTCGCCGCGCTTGGCGGCCATGCGCGTTAATTCCAGCAGCGCGGGCAGGTTGTCCGGGGATGTATCGACGATGCGCTGCATCCATTGTTGAAATTCCGCGTCGCTGTTGGGGGCGCCCTGCTGCTGAATCACTTGAGCGAGCTGATACATGGCGACGAGATTCCTGGGGTTGAGATCGACGGCTTTGCGGAAGTCGGCGATTGCCTGCGCAGAGTTTCCCTTGCCTGCATCCACGAGTCCCAGCAGGTAATACAGCCGATCATTCCGCGGGGCCAGCGCCTGCGCGCGTTTGAGCCGCTGTTCGGCGGCATCGAAATTTCTCTGCCGCAAGGCGAGGATGCCCCAATCGGCCCAGGCCGACGGCTCACCGGGAACCATCTGCGTGGCGCGTGCCAGCATCGTTTCCGCGCGGACGTCGTTACCGACCTGAAGCGCAGCGAGGCCAACGTAGAAGGTGGAAACGAAATCGGAGTAGGCCTTTGAGGAGGGGCTGGGCAACTGATCGCGAGAATGGCATCCGGCAACGAGGAGCGATGCAGAGGCGAGCAGCGCAGCGACAAACCGGAGTCGCGACGGGCGCGGCGTGTGTTCCTCCTTTATAGAAGGACTGCCGGCTTTGATAGCGGGGCTGCTGGATCCGTAGGTTTGCATGCGATCTCTGTTTCGGAGTCTCTACTGAACATATCGCAATCGAACCCGGAGATGGAATTCGCGGCAGGCTGAGACCGAACAAGGGGTTGAGGAATCTTCTCTGAATGCAAAGACAATCGGCAAGCAACCGGGGGTGGAGATGGATTTCCATCTTTCGGTGGATGCGCAATCGCTGCGTGGGCGGCTAAGATCGTGCAGCAAAGAGCACTCGCTTCCGGAAACAAGCTATCTATAATGCGGAAAGCAACGCAATCCATGTGCGCAGCACTCCGCAGGGATGAGACCAGGTTTGTTCAAAGTAAAGAGGCCGAAGACCTTGAAACTGCTTGTCCGGCTTCGACCCGTTGCGTTTATCGCCATCCTGCTTGCCTTGTGGCAGGTTGCTGTCAGCCGGTCGAGCGTGCATCTTTTGCCGGGACCGTGGGGCGTGGTTGGCGGCATTGTCGACCTGGTGCGGCATGGACTGATCGTGAAGTATACGGTGGCCTCGCTGTTCCGCGTGACGTGGGGTTTTGTTCTGGCGGCGGTGCTGGCGATCCCGCTGGGATTGACGATCGGCTGGTACCGGCGCGCGGAGATGGCGTTCAATCCACTGATCCAGCTGCTGCGGCCAATTTCTCCGCTGGCCTGGATTCCGATTGCGATTCTGTGGTTCGGCGTGGGAGATACGGCGGCCGTTTTTCTGATCTTTCTGGCCTGCTTTCTTCCCCTGCTGCTGACAGCCATGGATGCCGTGCAAAGTGTTCCGGCGGTTTACATCCACGCTGGACGCAATTTTGGACTGAGCACGCCCGCGCTGCTGTATCGCGTGGTGTATCCGGCGGTGGTGCCGCAATTGATTATCGGCCTGCGGATTACTTTGGGCATTGCGTGGCTGGTGGTGGTGGCTGCAGAGATGATTGCGGTGGATTCCGGACTTGGATTTCTGATTGTGGATGCACGGAACGCGGGCAATCGCTATGACCTGGTGGTCGCGGGCATGGTGATTATCGGACTGATTGGCCTGCTGCTGGACATGGGGATGCGGTCGCTGGAAAAGGTGAAGTCATTTCGCTGGGGTTATTCGGAGGACTAGAAATGTCGTCAACAGAAGCGATGACGGTACCGACGGTGACGGGGACGAAGCTGCGTGCGGAGCACGTGAGCATGACGTTCAAGCGCGACGGCAAGAGCACGCCGGTGCTGGACGACATCAACCTGGATGTGCAGGATGGAGAGTTCATCTGCCTGGTGGGGCCATCCGGGTGTGGAAAGTCAACGTTGCTGAATACGATGGCCGGTTTTCTGTCTCCGACGAGCGGAGCGGTACGGATCGACGGCGAAGTGGTGCAGAGGCCGGACCCGCGCCGCATTTTTGTTTTTCAGGAACGCGGCGTTTTTCCCTGGCTGACGGTAGAGGGGAACATCGGGTTTGGGTTGTTCCGATTGCCGCGCGTGGAACAGAAGCAGCGCATTGCGCATTACGTGAAGATGGTTGGGCTGGAAGGATTCGAGGAGGCCTATCCGTCGGAACTTTCCGGCGGCATGAAACAAAGGCTGGAAGTGGCGCGTGCGCTGGCGGTGAATCCGGACATGCTGTTTCTGGATGAACCGTTCGGGGCGCTGGATTCCATTACGCGCCTGGTGATGCGCGGCGAGCTGCTGCGCATCTGGGAGGCGGAGCGCAAGACGATCATCTTTGTGACACACGATATCGATGAAGCGGTGCAGCTTGCCGATCGTGTGGTGGTGCTGAGCGCACGCCCGGCAACGATTCAGCAGATTGTGAACATCGACATTGCCCATCCGCGAGACATCAGTTCGGCCCGTTATCTGGAGCTGCGCGACGGCATATTGCAGCAGATCGGATTGGCGCACAAAGTATGAACACGCTGACAGAGCCACGGAAATGGGAGAAATATTTCTGGCCGGTGCTGGTGATGGCGCTGTTTCTTGCATTGTGGCATTACTCCGTGGTGTGGACGGCGACCAAGATTTTTCCTTCTCCGCTGGAGGTGGAAAAGGGATTGATAGAGCTGCTGCGGAAACACGTTCTGTGGGGCGATATCATCGACTCCCTGCGGCGCGTGGCGATTAGTTTTGGCGCTGCGGCGCTGTTGGGAATCCCCATTGGATTGACGCTGGGCTGGTATCCGGCGGCGGACCAGGTGGTGAACCCGGTGATGCAGATCCTGCGGCCGATCAGCCCGATTGCGTGGATTCCGGTGGCGATCATCTTTTTTGGGGTGGGAGACAAGGCGGCCATCTTTCTGATTTTTCTGGGCGCGTATTTTCCTATCGTGGTGGCGTGTGTGAGCGGCGTGTCCAACGTGCCGTCGATGTATCGGCGCGCAGGCCGCAATTTTGGTTTGTCCCCGGCACAGATTCTGGCGAAGGTGGTGTTCCCGGCGGCGTTGCCGCGAATCCTGATGGGCTTGCGGATTGCGCTGGGCATTGCCTGGCTGGTGGTGGTTGCCGCGGAGATGATTGCTGTCGATTCCGGGCTGGGGTACCTGGTGATCGATTCGCGAAATTCCGGAAAGCGGTACGACCTGGTGGTTGCGGCCATGCTGCTGATTGGCGTGATCGGATTGATTCTGGACCTTGGATTTCGCCAATTGGAAAAGATCAAATCCGTGCGCTGGGGGTTTGGCAATGAGTCTTAAGAAGAAAATTCTGCTGATTGCCTGCGGATGGCTGGTGCTGATTTCGGGACTGCATGCCTACCTGAATGTGAACTGGGATGCGGTGCTGAATAATTTTCGCCCGGCGGACAAACGGAAGATTGTCGTTGCCTACATTCCCGTGACGTGCCAGTTGACGTGCCCGGTGACGGACTACATCACGAAATTTTCTGAGAGCGGAGAGATGTTTCTGCCGCGCATGTTCCAGGGGTTTCCGGCGCTCAAGGAAGCGCTGATTTCCAACAAAGTGCAGGCGGCCTTTATTGTTGCGCCGATGGCGATCGCACTGGTGGCGCAGGGCGTGCCAATCAAGGTGGTCTACCTGGGACATCGATATGGGAGTGCGGTGGTGGTCCGCAAGAATGGGCCAGTCAAAACATTTGCCGATCTGCGCGGAAAGACCGTTGCGATTCCGAGCAGATTTTCCGATGAACGCCTGCTGCTGTTTCGCGCGATGCAGGTGTGGGGCATGAAGCCGGGCGACATCAAAATGGTGGAGATGGCGCCGCCGGATGTTGCCGGCGCGCTGGCTTCGGGAGCGATCGATGCATTTTCAATGGGCGAACCGTTTCCCTCGCAGGCAGAGATGGCAGGCTATGGCAGGGTCCTGTTCCAGGCCAAGGAATACTGGCCCGATTACATGTCCTGCATTCTTGTGGTGCGACAGGACCTGATCGACAAACGACCGGATGTTGTGCAGACGCTGGTGGATGGGATTGCGCGGTCGGGCCTGTGGCTGGACAAGAGCAAACCGCACCGCGAGGATGCCGCGGATTTTGTGGGCCGTTTGTACTATCACCAGAAACCGGCGCTGCTGCGGTGGGCGCTGACCAAGCCGATGGACCGAATCCGATATGAGCCGCTGGCGCCGAGCAAGGCGGACTTCGACATGGTCCGCGACCTGATGATTCAAACAGGCGTGCTGGATAAAAAGATCCCTTTCAGCGCGTATACCGACACGCGATTTTCCGACGGAGCACGTACGCAGACGGCATGGAAGTATGACGCGGGCGATACGATTGCCCATTGAAGCGATGCAGGGCGCGTGGTTGCGCTTCTCAATCCAACCTGAAGGAGGGAATGGACGATGTACCGCAGAAAATTTATTCGGATGATGACGCTGGCAGGCGCCGGTGGACTGGCAACGATGGGAAGCGTGCGCGCGATTGGAGACAGCGACAACCAGACGGTGACCTATCACGTGCAGGGATTCAGCTGCATTACGTGCGCCGTGGGGCTGGACGCAATGCTGGCGCGGGAAAAAGGAATTGTGCGGAGCAAATCCAGCTATCCCGATGGGAAAGTGGTGATTGAGTTCGATCCGCACATCGTCGATGACGCTGCTCTGCGCGGATTTATCGCGGAGATGGGTTTTACGGTGAAGGGATAAAGGATGAGGGAGCCACGGCAAGAGACGAACTATGCAAAAACTGCGGAGGCGCTGACGGCGGCGCTGCATCTGCGCCAGAACCCGGTAGCGATCTGCTTTACGGATTCGGTTCCCGATGGCGTACGCGGGCATGATGGCCCGGTGCCTGCCGGATGCAGGTTCTGGGAAGATGGCGCGAGCGCGACGTTCGCGACGTCGGCTGCGGACCATAGCCTGTGTGCGATCGGCGTCTACACGCATAACCTGCAGCCATCCCCCGCGCAACAAACGGACCTGATGGATGCGCTGAAGGTTTTTGGCGAGTTAGGGTATGTGACGGAAAAAGACCTGGCGCTGATTCCCGTGCTGCCGTCGCAGCCGAACCATGTTGTGTACAGTCCGCTGAGCGAGACGCCGTTGCCGCCGGATGTGGTGCTGCTGTTTGTGCATGCCAGCCAGACATTGATTCTTTCCGAAGCGACGCAGCAGGTGGAGCAGCAAAATGCTCCGGCGATGGGACGGCCTGCATGCGCCGTGGTGCCCCAGGTAATGCGTACAGGCCGTGCGGCGTTGAGCCTGGGATGCTGCGGCGCGCGCGCATATCTGGATACGCTGACCGATGACGTGGCTATTTTCGCAATCCCGGGAGCGAAGCTGGAAGCGTACACGCAACGGATTGAGGCGTTGGCGAAGGCGAATGCCGTGCTGGCGAAGTTCCACGAAATTCGGCGGCGCGATGTTGGCGCCGGGCAGACGCCAACGATCAAGGATTCTCTGGCGGCGATGGGAGCGTAGCGCGAGCCAGCTGGAACGTGTTGGCGATTCCTTACGCGTCCAATGTTTGCGCGAGGTCGTCGATCAGGTCGTCGGTGTCTTCGATGCCGATCGACAGCCGGACAAGGTCTTCCGGAATGACGCGCGAAGTGCGGAGTTCGACCGGCACGCTGGCGTGCGACATTTGCCCGGGCAGACTGATGGTGGAGTTGACGCTGCCGAAGCTGACGGCAATGCGGAAGAGCTGCGTCTGTTCGGCGATCTTCTTGGCGAGATCGAATGAGCCGGTGGTAAAGCTGAGCACCGCTCCAGCACCGCGCGCCTGCCGCTGCTGCAGTGGATAGAAGGGCGATGCAGGAAGGCCGGGATACAGGACGGAGCGCACCTTCTTGTGGCTGGAGAGAAACTGCGCGATGGCGAGGGCGTTCTTCTGCTGCGCATCCAGGCGCAACTTCAACGTCTTGAGTCCACGCAGGAGCAGGAAACAATCAAAGGGCGCAAGGCAGTTGCCTTCGGCATTCTGCAGGAAATAAATTTCTTCTGCCAGCGCTGCGTCTTTCACGACGAGGACGCCCGCGGTGACATCGCTGTGGCCGCAGAGAAATTTTGTTGCCGACTGCAAGGAAATGTCCGCGCCCAGGTCCAGCGGATTTTGCAGATAGGGAGACATGGTGCTGTTGTCCACGCACAAACGCGCGCCACGCCCGTGAGCGATATTCGCCAATGCCTGCAGGTCGAGGACGCGGAGGAGCGGATTGGTCGGCGATTCGACGTAGACGAGCTTCGTTTGCTCGGTGAGCTGTTCGGCGAAGCGCTCGGGATCGGCGGCGTCCGCATAGCGCACGGTGATGCCGGCCTTGGGAAGAACTTTGGTGAACAAGCGACAGGTGCCACCGTAGAGATCGCTGTCCGCCACGATTTCATCGCCCGCCTTGAGCAGCCGGACTACGTTGGTGATGGCGGCCATGCCGCTGGAAAAACAAAACCCGCGGGTTCCGTTGTCGAGCGCGGCGACCTGTTCTTCCAGAATGCGACGCGTGGGGTTGCCGCTGCGCGAGTAGTCATACTGGCTGAAGCTGTCGGCCTGTTCCTGCTCAAAGGTCGCTGTTTGGTAAATGGGTGTGGTCATGGGACGAAAAGGATCGTCCGGACAAACGTCAAAACTGACAAGGCGGCTGGCAAACTTCACTGGTTCCCTCCGGAGGTGCTTTCCTCAAGCGATATTTGCGCAAGCGCCTGTTGCAGATCCGCGAGGATGTCGTCGATGTGTTCAATGCCGACGGAGAGCCGAATCAACCGGTCGGTGATTCCAAGCCGCTCCCGCACTTCCAGCGGCAGGTCGCAGTGCGAGGCCGTGGCTGGATTGGTGACCAGCGTTTCCACACTGCCCAGGCTTTCGGCGCAGGTACAGAGCCGCAGCGCATTGATAAAACGCAGCGATTCCTGCGTGCCGGCTTTGAGCTCAAAGGACAACATGCCTCCCGGCGCGTTTTGCTGACGGCGTGCGAGTGCGGCCTGAGGGAAGGAAGCAAGTCCGGGGTAGTTGACGTGCTCCACGGCGGGATTGGCGGCCAGCCATTCGGCGACGCGCTGGGCATTGTCGCAGTGGATACGCATGCGTGCGGGCAGCGTCTTCATGCCCTGCAGGGTGAGCCACGCTTCCTGCGGGGCCTGGATGGTGCCGAGAATTTTGCGAACGAAACGGAGACGCTCCAGCAAGGCTTCATCCTTGGTGGCGAGCGAGCCGCCGATGGTCGCGTTGTGGCCGTCGATATATTTCGTGGTGGAAAGCATGGAGATGTGCGCGCCCAGTTCCAGCGGCCTTTGCAGCAGCGGCGTGAGGAAGGTGTTGTCGACGGCGAGCAGGATGTTCCGCTCCTGAGCAATATCGGCGAGCGCGCGAATGTCGGTCAGCAACATGGTGGGGTTGGCAGGCGTCTCGATAAAGAAGAGGCGGGTATTTTCTTTGACGGCGGCGCGCACTGCGTCCGGAGAGGCCGTATCAACAAAACTTGTTTCGACGCCGAAATTTTCCAGCACCTGGCGAAAGAGCCGGATGGTGCCGCCGTAGATGACTTCCGAGAGCACAACATGGTCGCCAGCCTGAAGCACGGCGAGGCAGAGCGTGGTGATGGCTGCCATACCGGTACGGAAACAAACGGCACCGGGAGTTCCTTCGAGGGCGGCGATGGCCTGTTCCAGAGCATCCACAGTGGGATTGGCACCGCGCGAATAACCGAAGCCGTTGGTGACACCGACACCATCATGGACGTAGGTGGCCGTCTGATGAATGGGAAAAAGGATGGGTCGGGCCGGTGTGTTCCACACACGATTGCCGTGGATGGCTGCCGTCTCGGGCTGCAATATACGGTCTTTATCTGAATTGTCTGAAGACAAGATTGTCCTCCTCAAAAAGCGAGCATGCAATGGATAGAACCAAATGGACGTTGAGGTGTGTGCCCCAGACGGCTGCTCAGAGAAGGAAGTGTGAGCTAGGCTCCAACTTCAAGGTCTGGCCAGATGCCGCCTGGGGCTGGCATGGCCATAGACATTCGCGGAGTGAAGAGAGGCTTCATATAGGCTTTCTTGAATTATAGTGGCAATTCCGGAATTCGGAACAATCCCTGAGCGGATTGTTGCACACGTACCTATATATATAGGAGGATGCAGGTTGCGCCGGCAGCACAGTTTGCCCGGCGCGGCTGGCTGGTTCGATTATCCGCCCGACACGGGATGGCCGCCGGCCTTGAACTGCTGCAGGATGTGTTCCGACGTTCGCAGACTGAAGGCCAGAATCGAAAGGGTGGTGGTTTTGTCTGTGCAGTTGAGAAAGACGCTGGCGTCCGAGACATATAGGTTTGGAACGTCGTGCGTTTGGCCGAAGCGGTTGGTTACGAAATTCTTCGGATCGTTGCCCATGCGGCAGGTGCCGGTTGCCGCGTTCCGGATGGCCCAACTGCGAGAGATTTCTCCGGGGGAGCTTTCGTTACACTCCGCAGGTCGCAACCGATGAAGCAAGTTTTACTCCCCAGGTACAGAAGGGAATATCGTAGATTGAGCTATCGGCTTGTAGTAACTCGCGATAGTTCCGGCATAAGTCCACGAACTGGCACTCTCCGTATATAGCCAGTTCCTCGAACAGCTTTCAGAGAGGAAAAATCTATGACTCCATTCCGGCTGCATAGAAATGTTTCACGGCTCGCATTCATGGTTCTCGCACTGTCGATTGCCCTTCCAGCACTTGCGTTCCAGGCACAGGATCCAGTCCAACCGTTTGTCGGTCGATGGGACCTGACATTGAAAACATCGACGGGAGAATCTCCGTCCTGGATACAGGTGATGGAAGATCAAGGCCAGCCAAAGGTTGAGATGGTGGGACGCTGGGGAAGCGCGCGGCCTTTACCTACGGCTGAAGTCAAGGGCAAAACCCTTGAATTTATCTCACCAAAGAGCGAAGAAAGCACCAAGAGCGACCTGGTGTTCAAAGCAAAGCTGGTTGGCGACAAACTGGTTGGCACTGTAACAGGCACCGATGGCGCGCCATGGCACTGGACAGGACAACGCGCACCATCGCTGGAGAGAGCGACGACGACGCAGTGGGGAAATCCCATTCATCTCTTCAACGGCAAGAATTTTAACGGTTGGAAATTCAGTGACCCGAACCATGCTTCCAACTGGAAGGTTGTGGACGGCACCATGGTCAATACGGGACACGGCTCGGAGATCATGACCACGCGTAAATTCCAGGACTTCAAGTTACATATTGAATTCAAGTCGGACCCACAATCCAATAGCGGAGTGTACCTGCGCGGTCGCTATGAAGTACAGGTTGAAACCGACTCCATAGCAGAACCTCCAAGCCACCATACGGGCGGTGTCTATGGATTTCTTAATCCGACCCCGGAGCTGCCCCGCAAAGCCGGTGTATGGCAGACATTTGACATCACCCTGATTGGCCGTAAGGTCACCATCGTGCAGAACGGCCAAACCATTATCGACCAGAAAGAAATCCCGGGAATCACAGGCGGCGCGGTCAACAGCCATGAGGCGCTTCCGGGGCCGATCTATCTGCAAGGCAGCGAGGAAGGAACCACAGCATTCAGAAATATTGTGATCACGCCAGCGAAGTAGTGCTGTCTGTCATTCGACCAAATCCGTATCGCAGAGGATCGGTATGGGTATAGGATTTTTCCAACGTTGATTTCTTCGTGAACAGCACAAACACATCCCGGGAAATTTCGCATCTGCTGTACGTGATTGTCGCAGTTGTGGTGATCGCCGTACTGTATCTTGCGAAGACAGTGATTCTGCCGCTGGCCCTTGCCGTACTGTTTACGTTCCTGCTGGCCCCGCTTGTCACGTTTCTGGAACGAATCCGGCTTCCCAGATTTCTGGCCATAGCATGTGTGATTCTTGCGGCCGGCGCCATTCTGAGTTCCATCGGATTGACTGCGGCCAGACAATTGCTGCAGGTTGCCGACGAGCTGCCCGGGTATGCATCCAACATTCACGAAAAAGTGGAATTGCTCCATCCCTCGAAGATGACCAGCTACGCGCGGGCGCAAAGAGAACTGGACCGTCTGAGCGAGCAAATCGGCTTTCTGGATCTGGACGCAACGGCGGATCAGCATCGCGATTCAAGAGAGTTGGGCGCATCTCCCGATCGGCCTGTTTCTGTTCGAGAGGTTGGGAAAAATAACGGCAGGCTGGATGCTCTGAATGGAATTCTCGGAGTGATGCTTTCCATTTTGCTGGTGGTGGTATTTACCTTCTTTATGCTGCTGGAGCGGGAGGATTTGCGGAACCGGTTGATACGGTTGACCGGACGCGGCCACCTGAACCTGATGACGCAGGCTATGGACGATGCCAGTCATCGGGTGAGCCGATATCTCTCCCTGCAATTGCTGGTGAATACCTGTTATGGAGCGATTATTTTTGGCGCGCTCCATTGGATTGGGTTGCCGCATGCTTTGCTGTGGGGAGCCCTTGCCGGGCTTCTGCGTTTCATTCCTTATATCGGCGCACCCATTGCCGCACTTTTGCCGACGCTGCTGTCCCTGGCCGTATTTAATGGATGGACGCACACGCTGCTCATCATGGCGCTCTTCTTTTGCATGGAGGTCCTGACGGCAAATTTCATCGAACCCCATATTTATGGGAAGCACATTGGCCTGTCCTCGCTGGCAATTCTTGTGGCAGCAATTTTCTGGTCTTTGATCTGGGGGCCTGTCGGCCTGATTTTATCCGTGCCACTTACGGTTTGCCTGGTCGTCGTAGGTTCGCATGTACCCAGTATGGAATTTCTGGCGGTTCTTCTGGGTGACCAGCCGGTCATAAGCCCGGAGGCCCACTACTACCAGCGTCTGCTGGCCAATGACGAACGCGAGGCCAGCCAGGTACTGGAAGAATATCTGAACGAAACATCGCTTCCCGATCTTTATGCCTCCCTGCTGATCCCCGCACTGAGCCTGGCGGAGCAAGATCGTCATCGCAAAGCACTCGACGATGCAACGGTCAACTTTATCAACCGAACCACGAAAGATCTGGTGGAAGAATTAGGCCTGAGCAAGGAGGAAAGGAAATCCATCACCGCGGCTATCGAAGCAAGTGCGATAGAAAGTCCTCGAAGCGCCACGGACGGAACTCCGGCATCCGCGGCCATACCCGCAAAGAAAATTGCATGCATCCCCGTGCGCGATGAGGCGGATGAAATTATCGCGATTATGCTTACGCAACTGCTGGAGCGGGCGGGTTATTCCGCAACAGCGATTCCACTAGGCGGTCTGGATACCATGCTGGCCGAGATGGCGAAGACGAAACCCGACGTTGTTTGCCTGTCGGCGCTGCCGCCGTACACCATGTCGCACGCCCGGCGCGTCTATCGAAGACTGCGCGGCCAGAATGCAGACCTGAAAATTATTATCGGACTATGGAATTACACGGACGATCTGGTAAAGGCCGCGAGCGAGATCAGCGGAGGAGAACTGGAGCAGGCCTCCACTACGCTGGCGCAGGCGATCCTGCAGGTGAGCCTGATTGCGCCAGCGACCCTGGCAACCGATGAGAAACATCTCGGATTCCTTGGCAGCATGGTTCTTTTGACCGTGAAGGAACCCGATATCGCTGCCCTGGACGACGCGTAGAGCAGGCATCTTTTCAGATGCCTGTTAGAACAGGACCTTCAAGGCAAACTGAATGATGCGTGGATCATGCACCGCATTGGGATGCAAGAAGGTAGACGCTTGAATGCCCTGCGATGGGACGCCAGCCACGCAATCCGCCGCGCCCGCGTTATAGGCAAAACCGGCATTGGAATCAAAGCAGCCAGGCGAGTTGTTTATGCCGGTAACCTGGGTATGGTTGAAGATATTGAACGCCTCCGCCCTGAATTGTGATGTAACTCTCTCCGTTATAGGGAAGTTTTTGAAAATTCCCATATCAAAGTTCGAGGTACGGGGCCCGTGGAGAGAGTTTCGGCCTGTGTTGCCAAACGTGAGGCCGGTCGGCTCATTGTAAGCTGCCGGGTTAAAGAGCAGCGGTCCATAGACGCCGGGGAACCACTTGGGACCTGTGATGCGATATTTGCTGACTCCAGTAGCCACATCGTCATACGACCCTGTTCCCTCTCCATTGGCGACTCCCGCGTTGTCGTAGGTAGTTCCGTTGACAATGCTGAATGGATCGCCGGTTTGGATCTCGGTAATTCCGGACCACTCCCATCCGCCAACAACGAGGCGCGTGAAGAGATTATGCTGCGCGAGCTTGGGCAGGGTGTAGATGTAACTGAAGTTGAGGATATGCCGCTGATCGTAGTTTGAACTGGCACGGTTGGCTTTGAGATTATAGCTATCGACGAAGTTGCCATCATAGCGATCGGAAGAGTCGTCAATGGAGTGGCTGTAGGTGTAGGCAAGCGTCAACTCCAGGTTGTTTGCGGTTCTGCGTCCGGAAATCTGAAGTGCGTTGTAAGAGGAGCTGGCTCCGTAGCCGATGCCATCAATCGTGTCCCAACCGGGGAAATTCTGCCGGTAGAAGTCAGGATCGACATTGCCGCACGCGATGTTGAGATGGATGAGCGCCTGCCCGGTAATGGGCGTCCCATTATTAAAAGCCAGGTTGTTACAAATCGGACCTGTGATCGGCTGCCCTTTCGGAAAGGGATTCTGGGAAGCCGGGAGATCGTGGAGCTGGTTCAGATCATTCTGCAAGGTCAGGTGCGTGCCTTTGGCACCCACATACGATACCGTCGCAATCGTATTCCGCATCAGCTGCCGCTGAATGTCGAGGTGGTATTGCTGCACATAGGGCCATTTGACCTGAGTAGCAGGAATTGAGTTCGGGATCAGCGGGAAATATTCTCCGCCGCCAATTTTGGTGTAGCCCTGGATGTAAAACTGAATCGGCGTGAGTACGAGCGGGGGCTGTCCTTCGAGCGATTCTGCATTTGCCTCATTGCCGTTGGTGTGTTCGTAGAAGATTCCATAAGCGGCACGGATCGCGGTTTTGCCATCGCCAAAGGGAGCATAGGCAAATCCAATGCGGGGTGCAGGATTCCAGATGTGGCCCTTCATACAGCCATCGGGAACGCCGCCAGCTCCGCACTGCACAATTCCGCTGAGATTATTGATGCTCTGTCCGGGGCCGAAGACGAGATGACCGTCGTTTGGATCGAGCGTCGGCATGTCGGCAGCGTTGTAGACTGCAGGATCGAAGTTATAAGCGATCTTGTTCTTTTCCGTGTAGAGGCCGAACATGCTCATGCGAAATCCGAGATTTAATGTCAGATTCTGCGTTATATGCCAGTCATCCTGGATAAATGGCTCGAAGATTTTGAATTTGAAGTGATACTTGGGTTCTGCATTGGATTGTGAATACGATGCGATGTCCCCTACCAGGAAATCCGCGAAGGAGTTGCCCGTGCTGGACGGAGCTCCACCTGTGGCTGGATTGGAGGTATAGTACGATCCTCCGTTGCCGCTGAAACCCAGATAGCCCTGTGTGTTGAGTTCGGCATCCTCATTCTTCTGGTTGGCCGTGAAATAAAAGCCGACCTTCAAGTTATGCGCATGCAGCTGCTTGGTGAGGGTATCGCGGTAGGTGTAGGTGGGGTTGGAATTGTAGAAAGGAACCGGACCGGCATCCTGATTGAGATCGCCATAGCTGGTGCCGCCGTCGATATTGAAGGAGGGAACCTTCCCTCCGAAACCATTTTCGAAAAGACCCGTCATGGTTAAACCGGGCGGCGTATTGCCTGCATTTGTCGTATTTGTGATCGATATATGATTCGCTCCGTACCCTGTCATGAATTCATTGGTTAAGGTAGGAGAAATCGTCCACTGCAGATTCACGACCATGGAGACGCCGGGATAGAGCTCGTGGCCCGGTATGCCGGGAAGGTTGGATTGCGCCCAGGGCGTCGACGTGTCATACGTGACTACATCAGAATCGTGGATATAACGATACGAGAGATGAAGTTTTTGATTGATGTTGTAGTCGATCCGGAAAAGCTCTTCGTGCGAAGTGTAAGGCGCGCCTGCAGGCTCCTGGAAGTAAGGGATATTGCTTACCGTTGTGTTCGCCTGTGGAATGTAGTTCAGGAGTATCCCGGCGTTCGGATTATCGATGTAGTTGGCGATATTATTGTTCGGAAATCCTATCAAACCGCCATCCCCTCGATTGTCCGATGTGTACGCTGGACAGTCGGGGTAGTACTGGCTGTAACCCGCTATCCCGGGAGATCGGACGAATGGCGTTCCGGCAACCGGGCAGATTGCGTTAAAGTTGCCAGCCCGTTCCGCGTTCGACGGAATCGCGGTGTTATAAAATCCCGGCACGCTCTCTCTGCGAATCTCTTCCGAATAGAAGAAAAACAGCTTGTTTTTGATGATGGGGCCACCGAACGTGCCGCCGAAATCGTGCTTCTTATACGCGCCAATTCTTTCTCCGGGAGGATTGAAGAAGTTCTTGGCGTTGAACAATTGATTGCGCAGATATTCGAAGGCTTCCCCGTGAAACTGGTTGGTGCCGGACTTGGTAACGGCCTCAATCGTTCCCGAACCGCTGCGGCCATATTGGGCGTCATAACTTGAGGTCAACACCTGGACCTGATCCAGCGCATCCACATTGGGGAAAACATTCAGGTTGGACATGCTTCCGCTGTCCATGACATCGCCACCGTCGATCTCCCAATTGTTGTACTCGGTGCGGCCGCCGTTGATGGAATACGAAACACTGCCGCCGGGTCCCGTAACTCCCTCGGATTGACCGGTCTGATTGCTGACTCCGGGGGAAAGTTCGATCAGTTGCACAAACGAGCGCCCATTCAACTCCAGCTGGCTGATCTGCTTTGAGGTGACGGTCGTGGAGAGCTCGGAGCTTTGCGTCTCGATGGTCCCCGCGTTGGATCCCTCCACCGTAACCATGCTCGATTGGCTGCCTGCAGTGAGCTTTGCGTCGACGCGGGTGTTCTGGCCGACACGGAGGATGACGTTTGCCGCCTCGTATTTTGCGAAGCCAGGAGATGTTACCTGAACGGTATACGTTCCTTCGCCCAGACCCTGCACAAGATAATCGCCCGACGAATTGGTGACCGCGTTGCGATGGATGCCATGTTCGTTATTGTTGACAGAAACTTTGGCGTGAGGAATCACAGCGTCCGCACTATCACGAACTGTTCCGGTAATGGACCCTGTAACCTGTGCGGTCAATGGCAAGCTGCAACACAAAATTCCAACCAATAAAACGAGGGTGGATCGATAGGAAGCCATGGCCCATTTCTCCTTACTTACGCTAAGCATTTCTTTCAGCAATTTTGCTTCCACCTTGCGAGATCGTTTGAATAGAACAGGGATGCGAACGCCATATTACATCAATATTGAAACGTTTTAAATAAAAATTCGCATCTCCCTGGCGGAGCCTGTTTGACGACACAATTGCGCCGCTTTAGCTTCTGCGAAATTGGACGATTCCCTACAAAAAATCATGGAAAAGTATGGGTATATGGAGGATTCGGAACGAAGGTTGGAACAGGAGCGGCAGAAACAACCGCGACAGCGGTCCAGCGTATCTGCATCGCAACTGGAATTGTTGCTCTGCTGTTTTCAAAACCAACTCGTAAAGTTTTTCCAGAGAGTGTGCGAACAAGCAGCCAGAATTTTCCGTCACACTCTCACGAACAACAACGGGTGCGTGCGACAAAAAACGGATAGGAAATGGACTGCAAAGTAAATCCAGGACCACGATAATGAGAGCTACGATAACGCATGGCCATGAAGGCTAACTGCGGATTGCGACGTGGTATCATCCGAATGCCTTTGGAAGCGTCGCCGGGAAAGTACAGTGGCTTGGGAATGGCTCGGTTTTGTGCACGATCCGTTATCACGTTCGGGATGTTGCTGACAGCAGCGATCGCCTGTGCTCAAAAGGCGCCGGCTGCCCCTGAACACCCCTGGGATGCGATTGGGCGTCAGCTGCCGAGCGCACCGGCACGACGGATTTCCGCCTTCCCAGCCGATCCATCCAAGATTTATACGCTGGCCGATCTTGTCAACCTGGCCGAGGAGAATAACCCCAGTACGCGCGTCGCGTGGGAGGACGCGAAGGCTCGCGCTGCCGATCTGGGAATCGCCAAAGCCGCCCTTTATCCGACCCTGGCTGCTGTCGTTCTTGCGGAGAGCGCGCGCGATGACATCTTCTTCGCACCCGCTTACTATCGGCAGACGACAGAGACTTTCTCTCCCGCTTTCACACTCGATTACACGATCTTCGATTTCGGCAGACGATCGGATGCAGTGTCCATGAACAGAAGCAATCTTCTGGCTGCGAACTTTTCTTTCAATAACACCCATCGCACGATCATCTTTCAAGTGATGCACGCGTATTATCAGCTGCTCGATACCAAGGGACAGCAGGACGCAGCAGAAGCAAACCTGAAGAACGCGCAGACCGTACAACAAGCCGCAGAAGCACGCCTGCAGCAGGGATTAGCAACCTTGCCCGATGTGCTTGAAGCCCGCAGCGCGGCTGCGCAAGCCGACTACGATTTGCAGGCAGCAATCGGCGCAGTGGAGATTGCACACGGCGATCTTGCAACGGCTCTTGGTATCTCGCCAACCAGCCAGTTGCAAGTTGAAAGCATTCAGAATTTGAAAATTCCGCAGGACATGACCGACACCGTGGAGGCATCCATCGACCGGGCACTTGCCCAGCGACCGGATCTGATGCAGC
Organism: Acidobacteriaceae bacterium; assembly: GCA_036267255.1. GTDB lineage: Bacteria > Acidobacteriota > Terriglobia > Terriglobales > Acidobacteriaceae > DATAWK01. The sequence continues at coordinate 114,809 of DATAWK010000043.1, forward strand.
AAGTGGAAGAACTTCGCGCTGCAGATTCCGAAGTAAAAGCGGCGCGAACGGCGTATCTTCCCACCTTGAGCATCGATGGCGTCGCCGGATTGGGGCGGACTTACGGCGAGCAAAATCAGACGCCGGGAATTTACTCTCCCACGCAAGAATTCTGGAACGCAAGACTCAGCCTAACGTGGACCTTGTTCGATGGGTTGGCGCGCAAAGACCGGCTGGCAGAGGCAAAAGCCCGTCAGAAACAGGCCGCCGCTGCGATTGATGTGATTCGCGACCAAGTGGAGAACGGGGTCTGGTCGGCTTACTCCACAGCGCGGACCGCACTGCGTCAACAGAAAGCGGCCGCCGCCCTGCTGACTGCGGCAACCGAATCCTACAATGCGGCACTGCAGTCGTACAAATATGGAGTACGCAGTCAGATCGATGTCGTTTCGGCGCAGCGTACCCTGGCCGAAGCGCGCACCGCCGATGTGACCGCGCGCACGCAACTTTTGAACGGGATGGCCAGCTTAGACTTCCAAACCGGCGATCTGCTCCATAGGAAAGGGCCGTGACGTGATGAAAGAATTGAAAATGCCGCACGGCTCGAACATCTTCCGGGCTATCTGTGTTGGAGCGGCCCTGGCCGTGATGTTGTTGGCCACTGGATGTTCCCGTGCGCCAACATTCAACATTCTAGGGTCGTTCTTTCCATCCTGGATACTTTGCGGACTGATCGGCATCCTGCTTGCCGCCGCGGTACGGTTGCTTTTTGTGCGCACGAAGCTGGAGCAGGAACTTTTGCCGCTCATCGTGGTGTACCCCTGTTTGGCCGCATTTTTTACATTTACGCTATGGCTGCTGTTCTTCAGCTGATTCCGGAGAGGAGATGCGATGCCCGAAAACGACACTGCCCCGCAGCGCAAACGTCTGGGCAGGATTGTGAGCATTTCTATCATCGCCGGAGCGTTGATTACCGGCCTGATGGTGGTGCACGAGACGAACGAATACCCGCGCACCGACGACGCTGAGGTGTTTGCCAACTTCATCGGCATCGCTCCCCAGGTGGACGGCCCAATTACGCAACTTGCCGTGCAGGACAATGCCTTTATCAAACAGGGAGGATTGCTGTTTGAGATCGATCCGCGACCTTATGAATATGCCCTGCAAAAAGCACGCTCCGACCTGAATACGCTGGAGGGTCAGATCATTGACCAGCGCAGAACCATTGCGTCCCAGGTGAGTGCAGTCGGAGCTGCCCAGGCAAATACAGTCAGCGCCGCCGCAAACGTTGACCGTGCGGCTGCAGCAGTCAACGAAGCGAAGGCCAATGTCGCGGATGCAAAGGCAGCTCTCGACAGGGCCAAGGCGGAATTACAGTACCAGACAAACAACTTTCACCGCATCGAACCACTCCTGGCGAAACAATTTGTCACTGTAGATCAGGTGGACCAGGCCAGGACGGCCGTTACAGCCCGGGAACAGGCTGTGCATCAGGCGCGCGCGCAACTGATTCTGGCCGAGGCGCAAGTGCAATCTTCCAACGCGCAATACGAACAGGCGAAGGCCGCCATGCAACAAAGCCATGCGCAACTTGGCCAGTCGGAGCACAGTGTTCTGACCATCGAGCCGCTTACGGCCCAGCGCGAGGGGCGAGCCGCTGTCATTCGTAACGCTGAGTACAACCTGAACAACTGCAGAGTCTATGCTCCCTTCGATGCTCGCGTGACCAACCTGACCATCTCGCAGGGCGCTTACGCACACACGGGTCAGCAAGTCTTCACTTTGATCGATACGCGTACGTGGTGGGCGGTGGCAAACTTTCGCGAAACGCAGCTCCAGCACATTCACCCTGGAATGCATGCCGATGTGTATGTTCTCTCCCGGCCAAACAAGAAATACGATGGCGTGGTGGATAGTGTTGGCTTCGGCGTTCAACCGGACACAACCCTGGTCGGCTCGTTTACACCGGGACTGCCGGACGTTCAGCGTTCCCTCAACTGGGTGCACCTGGCTACACGCTATCCGGTACGCATCCGCATCCAGGCACCGGAGTCCGAACCATTTCGCCTCAGCGAATCCGCCGTCGTGGTCATTCGAGGAGACATCTCTGGAAAGGCGCGGTAGCCATGTCACTCCAGGCCGAGACGCTGCCTGCCGGTGCGCCGCCGGGCGGGCTCGATCACGCAGCAACATGGTTCTGGAGCTTTCTTAAAACTGAGCTTGCTCCCTATCCGGGGCGAACCTGGGTAGTTGGCCGCATGACCATCGCGGCGACCATCGTCATGCTTGTGGTGATGACCTTCCGTCTACCGAGCGGATTCCTCGGCGCTATTTTCACGCTCTTTCTCAGCCGAGAAAATCCTACGGCGACGTTGCGCGCCGGAGTTCGGATCGTGGTTGCATTCGCGGTCGCGACTGCCTACAGCATGGTGGGCATCATGATATTGGTGGACGATCCGCTCACTCATTTTCTGTGGATCCTTGCAACGCTTTTTATCGCCTTCTACCTGATTCGGATTATTCCCGACTACGCCACCGCTGTAGCATTTGGCTTTATGATCGCGGGTGCGATTCCGCTGTGGGATGAGACGACCCTGAACGTGAATACGCGCGTGGAGAACACGCTATGGCTGGCGTTTTCCGTGCTCCTTGGCACGGCGGTGACGATTGCCGTCGAGTATGTGTTCCGCAGAGTCCATCCCACGACCGACCTGACCCTGAGTATCGAGAGCCGCCTTCAGGTCGTTGAGGATGTCTTGAGAAATATTGCCGCAGACCTCCCTCCCAACGACGCATTGGAAAAGAGTATTTCGCTTTATGAGAGCCTTGGCATATCGCGGCTGCGAAGGCTGCTGGTCCGCTCCGGATACAGCCCTCATTTCATCGCGCAGATGAACGCGGCTGTCGCGCTGCTGGGACGTTTGGTCGATCTTGCCGCGAGTCTGCGGAGTTTCTGCGTGGGCCATCCGAGCGCGCTCAGCGCGGTTGATCGAAAGCGATGCGAGCATCTCGCAGATAGGATTTCCATCCTGCATCGAGATTTCAATCGGCTCCAGGTGTCTGAAAAAATTGCCCCTCCCGTATCGGATGAGCCATCGAACCTGCCTTTCCTGAGCACTATGGAAAGGACAGTCGCTCTCATCCCACAGACATTTTCCGGTTCCAAATCCATTGAGAAATTTGTTGTTGCGCCGATCGATGAAGAAATTCGACAACGGCTGCTTGTTCCCGACGCCTTCTCCAATCCAGCCCACATCCAATTCGCCATACGGGGCATGCTGGCGGCGACCACCTGCTACGTTCTATACACGGCAGTCGCGTGGCCAGGTCTGAGTACTTCGATTGCAACGTGTATTATCACCGCGCTATCGACGGTTGGTTCGTCGCGTCAGAAGCAGTTTCTCAGACTGGGAGGAGCGATCCTGGGCGGTATTATTTTCGGAATGGGAGCACAGATATTCGTACTTCCTTACCTTGATTCGATTGCCGGATTCACGGTTCTGTTTGCGGTGGTCACTGCGATTTCAGCATGGATCGGCACGGCAACGCCGCGACTTTCCTATCTCGGCGTACAGCTCGCCCTTGCCTTCTACCTGATCAATATGCAGGAGTTCGCGATCCAAATTTCACTGTCCATTGCACGGGACCGCGTCTTTGGAGTGCTGCTTGGCCTGATGTCGATGTGGCTCATCTTTGACCGCCTGTGGGTACGAGATGCGCTGGACGAAATGCAGGCCATCTTCTCGCGCAATCTGGAACTGATGGCGGAACTTGCCGAACAACTGCTAACGGAAGACAGGAATGAAGCTGTCCAACGGGTTCGCCAGTTGCGCGATCAGATCAACGCAGGCTTTCAGGCAGTGAATGAGCAAGCCGACGCAGTTCTTTTTGAATTTGGCCCTTCGCGCGAACATAAACTGAAGGTCCGCGAAGATATCAAGCGATGGCAACCCTCGCTTCGCACGCTGCTATTGGTGCAGATTACGTCTTCTCAATATCGCATCGAGAAGCCCCTGATAGAACTGCCTGAAGCAATTGCCGCAGCGCACATTGCCTTCGAAAAAGATATCGCCCACGTAATGCGCGCGATGGCGGACGAGATCAGCGGAAAAGCCTTAGAGACAGGACCAGATATCCAGGCATCCGCCATGAACCTGCAACAGGAAATTCGAAAATATTATGAAGGTCGCGGCCTTCCGATTTCTACGCAAGCCTCGGACGTGATCCGCCTCACAGAAGATCTTGCGTCTATTCTTGCCCCGCTGTATGAGGACATCCGCGCCACCTTCGCAAACGCACCCGCAGGCATGCGCGGCCTCTCCCAATACAAACAACAAGAGGCTTGAGCGCGCTTTGATTAGCGCGCGGATGACGAACCCAAACAGTAGCCCTGGCCCTGCACTGTAAGAATCAACTTCGGCTGTTTGGGATCTTCTTCCAGTTTCTGGCGGAGCGCACCGACATGAACATCCACCGTGCGCGTTGAGGGAATAAAACTATACGACCAGACTTCCTTGAGCAACTCTTCGCGGGTGATGGTGCGATCCGCGTGATCCAAGAAGTAACAGAGGAGCTTATATTCTCTTGGAGCCAGATCGACTAACTCTCCGTTCCGCGTAACTCGCGTACGCTGGCGATCGACACAAATTGTACCGAATTGCCATATCTCCGGAGCGCCAACTTCTCGTGGATTAGAGCGGCGCAGCAAGGCTTCCACGCGCGCCAGGAGCTCCGGCATTTCAAACGGTTTGGTCAGATAGTCGTCCGCACCAAGTTTGAGACCGACAACCTTATCCGTTGTCTGGCCTCGCGCGGTGAGCATAAGAATGGGTGTGTCGATTTTCTCCTGGCGCAGATCGCGGCAGACATCGATTCCAGAACGCCTGGGCAACATCCAGTCAAGCAATATCAAATCAAAGCGCTGCGTGCTGGCGCGGAGGAAGGCAGTTTCTCCGTCATGCACAACTTCCACTTCATAACTTTCGCTGCGAAGACGGTCGCTTAATGTGAGCGCAAGCCCGGCTTCATCTTCGACCAGCAAAATACGTTGTGACATGGAAACATATTATCCTGAACGCGATGGCTCAGACGTAAGCGCATGCACGTCCTTATCGTGCGCAACCGGAACATGCAAGGTGAATGCGCTTCCTTTGCCGGGAGAACTTTCCACCGTGATTCGGCCGTGGAGTCCTTCCATCATCTTGCGGGTGAGGCTTAGGCCAAGCCCGGTTCCGCGTATCTGCGAATCCCGTGCATCCCGGGCACGGTAGAACGGCTCGTAGATATGCGAAAGTTCTTCCGGTGCGATACCGGCGCCAAAGTCTTTCACGCAGATCAGAACGCGGTCTTCGCCGTTTTCGTGCACAGTGGACACATCAAGAAAAATCCGCCGTCCGTCGCTTCCATATTTCAAAGCATTGCTGAGCAGGTTCTGCAAACATTGCTGCAGAATGGGCGCGTTCGTGAGGAGCATGGGAAGATCGTCCGGGATATTCACTTCCATCAAAACACCTGCGCTTTGAATCAATGGGCGCTCGATTGCGAGTACCTTTTCAACGATATCTGTCACTGCCGCGTTTTCCAGGCGGTAACGGAGGACATCGGAGTGCATCTGCGCAAAATCCAAGATGTGATCGACCATTCCCGACAAGTGCTGGCTTTCTTTGTGGATCAGAACCCCGTAATCGCGAACGCGATCTCCTTCGGTGACAACTCCATCCGCAAGGTTCTCCGCTGCCGAGCGGATGACTGCCAATGGAGTGCGCAGTTCATGCGAAACTTCTGAGGCAAATTCCATTTGGATCTGAGCAAGCCTGCGCGCCCGCCGGGTGGCCACAAGAATTGTAATGAGACTGACAAGAAGCATCACGAGAACAACCGCGCTGACTGCAAGGTCCCGGCGACGCATGCCGATGACAGCAGCATCGACAGATCCCGCACGATATCTCACCGATATTTCCCATCTTGATATGTCGGATACCGACAACTGGACCGGGCCGGGCACTACGCCTGGGATCATCGCGGAAGAAGGCGGCCTTGGCGCGGTGCGGTACGGCATCAAATTGTCGAGCAAGGGAATGATCGCGTCGGCGTGCGCGAAGGGTACGTCCGGAACATGTTTGTCGGATTGATAAACGACTCTCCGCTCGTGATTTCCATTGTGTCCAATAAGCTGAAAAACAAACCCATTGGATAGAGGGAAATATTTTCGTCCCAAGTCCGGCAGATATACCTGTTCAAAATCCTGAGGACTGAACACAATGAAGAGATACCCAAAAAGCCGGGGGCGCTTAGGATCTTTATTGCTGCCAAGCGCATAGATGGGATGAATCAATGCGGGAACCCGTTCGTCCCACACCCAGGCTTGTGAATATCGCGGCAACATATTCGTGCGAACGCGCGTCTGAGTAGAAAATGAGAGCAGCGATTCCGGCCACGCCACCGGCACAAGCTTGCGGGTTTGCGGATTAAATTTTAGTAGAGTATCCGTCCGGCCATTGGATTGTGGCCAGATGTAGAGGCTACCGATGAGTTCAGCATGGCGCGACATCCGGTGCCAAACGGCGTAGCGATCGAATAGACGGCCCACAAGAACGGCTGGTTCACGCGGCTGGGCTGCCTGAAGTGTCTGACAAATTCCCAGCAAGTCCTGTGCGAAAGCCAACTGAAAACTGCTGGTGGATCGTTGTAGATTTTGCTGAAGACGACCACGTTCCGCCTCGCTGACCTTCATGCTCCAGCGTAACTGCAGGACGGCAAGCGCCAGCAACATGGTAATCAGGCCTGCGATGGGCAAAGCGCTGGTTATCATCCCGGTAAGCCAATGGCGTTGTTTCGGCTGCATCAGGGCAACAATAATTGGTGCTGCGGTTCGTGGCAAGCGCCCATGAGGAATTGGGATGGGCATGCGCGAAACGGCAGAGGCGGGCGACCCCACAATCGATGCTGCGGTCCATGCCTCGGTCCATGCCACGAAGTGCCTCCATTCTTACGGCTGGTTCTGACGCGTGGCCGGGCTATTGTCCAGTTTTGGCGTGACGCGGGTGTTCGAGCGCAATTCTTCCGTGCCGCGCAGCGCCACTTCCTGTCCGGCATCCAGATTGCCGAATACTTCCACTTCTTCGCCCGAGGCCGCGCCGGTCTTGACCTTCACCCATTCCGTCTCCTTGTTACGAATGCGGATGACAAACGTTTCCTCCATGGAGCGGACGACGGAAGAGGACGGAACAAAAAGTGTCGGCTGGTCATGGCGCTCTGGCCACATGACCTGCGGATACATGCCAGGGGCCAATCGTCCGGAGGAATTATCCACATCCAGCTCCACCGGCATGGTTCTTGTTTTTACATCGACAGACTGCGCCAACCGGGCAACTTTGCCATGAAATGTTTCATTCGGATAGGTTGCAACGTTGAATGCAACATTGGCTCCGGGACTGATGGTTGCCACCGACATTTCCGGTACTGCGACCACCAGGCGAAGGCGCGAGACCTGGGAGATGTTGAGCATGGGAATCTGCGATCCACCACCCCCACCGGGCCCGACCAGAGCGCCAGGATGCACATTACGGCTGGTGACAACGCCATCAAATGGAGCAACGATGCGCAGGTAGCCCGCAATTTCTTCGACAGACTTGAGCGTGGCGCGGGCGGCATCGACGGCCTGGCTCAAGGCGAGTTGCCGAGCGCGGTCTGCGACCGCCGTCTGCTGCGCGATTTGCAATTCATTGTCGGAAATTACGCCGGGCGTTGCGGCAGCGGCCTTGAGGCGTTGATAGGTGGCTTCATCCGCAGCGGTTTTGGCTTCGGCCTCCACGCGGCGCGACTCCGCACTTTGCAGCTTTGCCTGCGCTTCCACGCGTTGCGAGGTCAACTCCGGAGCTACCAACTGCGCCAGCAATTCTCCCTGATGGACCTTCGATCCTCGATCGACGCCGATCCATTGCACGAATCCAGTCACCTTGGGATAAACAGCAACGACTTCATACGGCTGCAACTCGCCGGGCAGAGGGGTCGTGACATTCAGCGCGTGTGATGTGACCAACGCCGTATCGACGACAGGTATGGAAGAAGCGTCCAGTGCGTTGGCGGATGCATCCGCATGCGCATTTGCCCGCGCGCTGCGGTCACACCCGGAGAAAGCCCACATCGCGGGGAATGCCAAGACGGAGAAAAAGAGGATGGAGTGACGAGAAAATTTCATTCGGGCACCTTGTCGGAGTCAGTAAGACCAGCCGGCGGCCGGGATGGCGAATTGCCGCCAGTAAAGCTGCCGGTATCGTCGGGATCGAGCGATGCGGAATCTGTGCCGGCTTTGCGCTGTGCAAGCGTGAAGACTGCAGGCAGAACCAGCAATGTGGCCAGAGTGGAGGCAACAAGGCCACCGATGACGGCGCGTCCCAAGGGAGCTGTCTGCTCCGCTCCTTCGCCGAGTGCAAGCGCCAACGGGATCATGCCGGCGATCATGGCGATGCTGGTCATGAGAATGGGACGCAGGCGGCTGTGCGCCCCGTAGAGCGCAGCTTCCAGCGAAGTGTATCCGGCACGGCGATGTTGTTCGGCGAAGGTGACCAGCAGGATCGAATTCGCCACGGATACGCCAATCGCCATAATGGCGCCCATGAAGGATTCCAGATTGAGCGTCGTTCCAGTCACCAACAGCGCAATCATTACGCCCGCGATGACCGCCGGAGTGGTGGACACCACAACCAACGCCAGCCGCGGGGACTGAAAATTTGCCGAAAGCAGCAAAAAGATTACGATGATCGCCGCGCCCAGGCCCTCGGCCAGACTCTTCAGGGTTTCGCGCAAGGGCGCAATCTGGCCGCGCACCTGCACGGTGACGCCGCGCGGAGGTGCTCCTGCGCGCTTCAACGCCGCATCGATTTGCCGGGAGACACGCCCCAGGTCATCTCCTTCAATATTCGCTGTGAGTGTGACCATCCGCTCCATGTTGTGGCGGTCGTATTCGCCGACGGTATTGCCGTAGTTCACCTGAGCCACATCTCCCACGTTCGGATGATCGGAAGGACCACCCTGCATCAACGGGATGCTTGCGATGTCCTGCGCGGAAGAGATCTGGGCCTGCGGCAATTCCACCTGAACCTGATAGGTAATTCCGCTGTGCGGGTCCTGCCAGAAATTACGGGCGACAAAACGACTGGAAGCCGTAGCCGTAGCCAGCGACCTGGCTATCTGCTCTACGGTTACACCGAGCTGGCCGGCGCGTTCCCTGTCTATATCGACATCGATGCTTGGGGTATCGAGTGCCTGCCCGTACTGCAGGTCCCGGAGAGAAGGAATGCGCTGGAGCTCTGCCCTCACGAGCTCGGCATAGGCACGATCCGCCGAAAGGTGCACGCCACTGATAGCGACCTCAACCGGCGTCGGCGAACCCAGATCCATCACCTGACTTACGATGTCTCCTGGCTCGAAGGAGAAGGCTACATCTGGAAATTGCTGCGCGAATGCTTTTCGCAGACGCTCTTCCACATCGCGGACGCGCAGCTTGCTGCCCGGCTTCAATCCCACCTGCATGACAGCTTCCTGCGAACCACTGGTCCACACATAAATGCTGTTGATGGGATAGCCCGGTGGATGCGTGCCGACATATCCGAGAGTGATCGCTACATTCTCCGGTCCAACGGTTGCGCGAACGACATCCAGCACGCGCAGAGCCAGACGCTCTGTAACCTCAATGCGTGTTCCCGCCGGCGCTCGCATACGAAACTGAAGTTGTCCCGCGGAGACACGGGGGAAAATCTCCCGGCCCAGTTGCGGAACAAACAAAAGAAGCAAGAGCCCAACGACTGCCGCATATACCAGGACGACGAACCGGCTCCGACTCAGCCCACTTGCCAGGCGTTTTCCGTACTCCTCGCGGAAACGGCTGAAGCTGAACCGTCCCTGCGCTTCCGCAAACTGGTGATGATGGCGCAGGAACCATATCGACAGCACCGGCACCAGTGTGCTGGATAGCAAAAAAGACGCAATCATGGCAAAGCCGACCGCAACGGAAAGCGGTACGAACAGCGCTCGCGTGACACCTGTCATTAGAAAGGAGGGCACGAACACGGCAAGAATCGAGAACATCGCGAGTAAGCGCGGCACCAAGGTTGCTTTTGTAGCGTTTAACACGGCGCGTGGGACAGAAGGTTCCACCAGTAACTGACTATGAATGTTTTCGACGGCGACTGTCGCCTCATCGACCAGAATGCCGACGGCAAGGGCGAGTCCGCCGAGCGTCATAATGTTGATGGTCTGGCCCGTCAGCCACAAACCCACAACAGCGCCCAATAGAGCGAATGGAATGGTCACGACAATGATCGCGGCGCTGCGCCAATCTTTGAGGAAGAGAAGAACCATGAGGCCTGTCAGCCCTGCGCCTAATAATCCCTCACGGATGAGTGACTGCAACGAGTGGCTTACGAAGCCGGATTGATCGAAGGCGAGTTCGATCGAAACGTCCGGCGGCAACACCTCACGAATTTTCGGCAGGCTCTCTTTCACTTCCCGGATAACGTCCAGCGTCGATGCATCTGCGTGCTTGGTGACCGGCAGATATACGGCACGGCGGCCGTTCACCAGCGCATAGCCAAGCGTGACGTCGTTCGAATCCTGCACCGTTCCGATATCACGAATAAAAACAGTGGGGCCTGCGCCTGTGCGCACAGGCAGATCGGCAAACTCGCGAATGTCCGTGACCACGGAGTTGACCGGCGTAATGCGATTCAGCGAGCTGGTGCGAACGCTGCCCGCGGGCAGAACGACGTTGCCGGCCAGAACCGCCTTCACCACTTCATCAGCAGACATGCGATAGGAGTGCAGACGCTCCGGATCGACATGGATCACGATGGTGCGTGGGCTGCCTCCAAAGGGCGGCGGCGCGGAAACTCCCGGCAGTGTCGCAAACAACGGACGGACTCGATTCAACGCGAGATCGTCCAGTTCTCCCACGTCGCGCGAATGACTGGTTAGTATCAGATCCCCGACCGGCACACTTCCGGCATCGAAACGCAGGACAAAAGGAGGCACCGTTCCCGCAGGCATGTATGCCCGCGCGCGTTCCACGTAGGCCACCGTCTGCGCGAGCGCCTGGTTCATGTCTGTGCCGGGCAAGAAGGTCAGCTTCAGCAGACCAATGCTCTGGATCGACTTTGACTCGACGCTTTGGATACCGGAGATGTAGAGGAAGTTGTACTCGTAGTAGTAGACGAGATAGCCTTCCATCTGCGCCGGACTCATGCCGCCGTACGGTTGGGCGACATAGATTACCGGCTCATTCAAAGCGGGAAAGATATCGACCGACATGCGGTGGATGGCCAGTAAAGAGGCGAGCACCACTCCCAGCACGGCAATCAACACCGTAATCGGGCGGCGCAGCGCTGCATGAATCAGGCCCATAACTAATTCCCTCCCGCGCCGCTGGCCGCATTGGCACGCTGGACCAGTTCCAGAAATGGCTGCAGATTCCCCTGCGAAGCCGACAACTGCTCCAGCGCGCGCCAGATGCTAAGCCTCGCCAGGGAGTCGTCTATTTCCGCAGTAACCAGCAATCGTTGCGCTTCTGCAACGTCTACCAGTGTTCCCAGGCCCGCTTGAAATCTTGCACGCGCCTGCCTCTCGGCATCCTGCGATGCCTGCAGTTCCACCGGCGTGTTCTTTGCGATCTGCTGCGCGCTTTCGAGGATTGCCTTCGCACGAGCGGACTGCCCGGTGACCGTCTGAATGGTTTGCCGGTACAACTGTTCTTCGCGCTGTTGATTTGCTTGCTCGACCTTCTTCTGCGAACGGATCGAGGCAAAATCAAACAACGCAAATTTGACGGTTACGCCCGCTGCCCAGTTTGGCGTGTCCAGCAGGAGACCCTGATTCCGATCGATCGCGGGCGTGCCTTTGCCATTGACACCCGTGCCGCGACCATAGCCAATCGCCTGTACGTTGAATTTAGGCACATATGAACGATCCAGCTCATGAATGCGCGCTTTGGCTTCGAGAATGCGATCCTGCTCAACAACCACCAGCGGGTGATTGGCCGCTGGGCTTTCGGGAACTGAGACTTCCGTCGGGGAATCGAGCAGGCGTTCCGGCGCGACATCCACTTCGGTTCCAGCCAGACCCAACAGTTCTGCCAACCGAGCTTTCGCGACGGCGGCATTCTGCTGGGCAAGAATCATCTGGGTGCGTGCGGCAGCGAGTTCGGCATCCGCACGTGAGGCATCGGCGCCGGGACGAAGATGAGCATCGACCAAGGCATGGACCGATTGCCCAAAGACCGTTCGCCTGTCCACATCGGCCTGGGTAGCGTGCACACTCTGCTCAGCGGCCAGCACGGAAAGCGCCGCGTCTGCGGCGGCGGTCTGTACATCGAGCAGCGTCAGTTCCACCTGCGCCGCCGTCCGGTGAACCGTCGCCTCCGCAGATTGCACGACTGCATGACGATAGCCGAAATCAAATGGCTCCCAGGAAATCTGCATTCCAGCAGCGGTTCCCCAGAAGGATTCTGTGCTGGTGTCAACGACCGTGCCGGAAGGATTGGGGATGGTTGATTGCGGAAGCAGAACACCGGCTACGTTGTTGCGTGTGGCACGATTCAACTGCCCTAACACGTCAGCCCGGGGCAGATAGGTATCGTGCGCCACGCCGACTCCAGCTTGCGCCGCGTTTCTCCGCTCTATTGCCGCACGTACCGCAGGATAGTGTTCGGTTGCATATTGCACGGATTCCTGCAAGGTAAATACCCTGACCGCCGTGGGAGGTGAACTTGCAAACATTGGCGAAGCCAATAGCAGAGATGCGAATAGACCCATCGCAATTCTGGTTACATGTATGCGGATATAGGACGGCCGATCGATCATTCCACTCGCCACGGATTTGCCAGTAAGAGATGTACTCGCCGAACCCAGATTTAAGTATGAGTGAGCGCTACGCGACTAGAAGTAAAGTCGAGGTAAAGAATTCCTTACACATCGCTTACATTTCCAGGAGAGGGAGTTTATGAGGATCTACAGCCTTATTTTCTGCGCGACCATCCGGAGTTGACTTACTGCTTACCGCTGCGAGCTGCCGGTATCGTGAATGTGAACACCGATCCCTGGCTGGGTTGACTGGTTACGTCGATTTTGCCGCCATGAGCCTCGACGATCGACCGGCTGATAGCAAGTCCCATGCCGGTCCCTGCCGTGCTCTCTCCGTGGGATCGTGCGCGATAGAACCGCTCGAAGATCAACGCCTGCTCCTGAGGGTCAATGCCGATTCCTCGATCCGCTATGCTGATCGCGATGAATTCTTTTTGGCGTAGCGCTGAGATTGTAATCGGCGTATCCGGTTTGGAATACTTTGCGGCGTTTTCCAAGATGTTGCAGATGACCTTCTTCAGAAAGCTGCCATCGGCATTTACCTCCACCGCAGCAGGTACATCGATCCTCAATGGATGGCTTTCTTCGATCCAAGCGCAGGCCTCGCGCGCCTGCTCCATAAGATGAAGCACATTCACAGGCGCAAAATGCATTTGTACTTGCTGAGCATCCAGCTGGACCATCTCTACAGCTTCTGAAACAAGCCGATTCAGTCGATCGCTTTCTTCGTCGATAATGCTGAGCAACTCGTGGCTACTCTCGGGCGCGACGCCGCCTGCCAACAGCGTGGTAGCGGCTCCCTTAATTGAAGTCAGGGGTGTGCGGAGCTCGTGTGTGATGGAATCGATCATGAGCGTGCGAAGGCGTTCGCTTTCCTTGGCTGCTTCGCCTCGCGCAACATTTTCGAGTGCCTGTGCGCGATCCAAGGAAATAGAAATCAAACCGCCAATGGCTTCGGAAGTTTCCGGAGAAAGCGAGGCTCCGCGCAACAAAAACAACCCTCTGGGCCGGACGCCTGTACGCAGCGGAATCTGGATTTCATCCATTTGATGGATGACTGTGGAAAGTGTGGTTGCGAGGTTCCGGAAGTGCGGAATTTCAACTCCCGAGATGTTATCGCTTCCGGCCTGATAGAACCGATCGCCGTCGAGCAGATACAGTATTCCGGACCTTGCGCCGGTGATGCTGGTGACGGCCGATGGCACCGAAGTTACAACCGCTGTGACGTCTCCCGTCTGCAAAAGTTCTCGACTAAGGCGAAAGAGGATTTCCAATTCCTTTTGCCGGGAGCGAGCGTCGTTGGCCTCATTGCGGGCACGTTCAGAGAGGCGGCTCGCAATTATGGCGGTGACAAGGAATGCGAGAAGAGCAAGCCAGTTCTGCGGATCAGAGATGGTGAATGTTCCAATGGGCGGAAGAAAGAAAAAGTTGTAGCAAACGGTTGCTGCAAGAGAGACAACCACGGCATAGTGCAATCCCCATTCCGCCGCGAGCACTAGAATGAGGAGCAGAAGCGTGAGGGCAACCGTAGTTGGATTGACATGGAGCCAGCGGTTATACACGAGTACAATTCCGGCGAGAGCACCGGACGCCAGCAGCCAACGGGCGATTGCAACCACACGACGCGAGTTCATGGGAGAATTGTACGGCGTGAGTGAAGAGAAAAAATCTCCGGAAGACTGGCTACTAGCCAGCGAAACAGAGAAACAGCGCGGCCGTTTCAAGGTATTTCTGGGTTACGCTCCGGGCGTTGGCAAGACTTTCAGCATGCTTTCGGAAGGCATTCGCCGGCGCAGCCGCAGCGAAGACGTCGTAATCGGAGTAGTAGAAACCCATGGACGCCGTGGAACGTTGGATCTGGCTGCAAAGCTGGAGCAGGTTCCGCGCCGCGAGATTGACTACAAAGGTACCCTGTTTTTCGAGATGGATGTGGATGCGATTCTGACGCGCATGCCCCAGGTAGCGCTCATCGACGAGCTGGCCCATACCAATATTGAAGGCAGCCGCTTTGCCAAGCGATATGAGGATGTGCTGCTACTGCTGGACAATAAGATCGACGTGCTCAGCACCATCAACATCCAGCACGTTGAGAGTCTGGCCCCACGGGTTCAGGCGCTTACCGGCGTCAGCGTTCGGGAGCAGGTGCCCGACTGGGTTCTGGATCGCGCGGACGAGATCGTTATCAGTGATCTGACACCGGAGGCTCTCGACACGCGCATGCGCCGCGGCGACATTTATCCATTAGATCGCGTGGAAAGCTCACTCTCTAATTTTTTTCGTCGCGGCAATCTCATTGCTCTCCGCGAAATGGCTCTGCAGCGAGTGACGCGCGCGGTGGATCGCACATTAGACGATTACGTTACGCGTAAACGGCTCGGTGCCCATTGGACGGTAGCGGAGAAGGTGGCGGTTTGCATCAGCTCCAATCCACAAGCACGGGATCTGATCGCACGCGGAATCCGGCTGGCGGAAGCACTGGGCGCCGAACTTTACGTGCTGCATGTGAAAAGCAAGCGCGACGAGGATCCTGAGCGCAAGCGAACGCTGGAATCAAGCCTGCAATTCGCCAACAATCTGGGCGCAACGATTGTGCACCTCACCGGCAGCGATACCGCCCGCACAACAGCAATTTTTATTCGTGAGCATCGCATTACGCAGGCTATCGTGGGTAGATCCGCTTTGCACGGACTGCGCAAATATCTGTATTACCTGGCGATCCAAAAATTCATGTCTGAGGCCCCGCATGTCGATCTCCATATCGTCACACAGGAGAACCATTGAAACGCATTCTGGTAGTTGACGATGAGCGGCATGGACCCGGATATCAGCCCCGCTGCTGCGCTGCATCAAGTTCCGAGGATCGCCAAGGAACGTCGCTTGCCCGAAAATGCAGTCCACAATCTCGTGCTGGAGCACATCCAACCGCGTCAATTCGGCCTTCTGGGAGAGCCCACTGTCAACGTGTTGTCGCTCAACCTGGCGCTGAATCAACTCGAGCGAGCAATCGGGAAATGATTGTCCCACGCAGGCGAAAATTCAGGAAACTATTCTGGTCTGGATCACGATAGACTGGCGTCATGTTTTCCTGTGCTTTCCGCAGATGCGGATTCTGTGTTTTCTTTTTGCTTACTTCTGTTGCGTTTTCTCTTTCTGCGCAAACATCCCGGCAAGCCGCTGTTCCGGCTGCGCAACCGCCCGTTTCCGCGCCAACGCACGCCGATATTCTGCGAGGCGCGTACGGTCCCTATCGCGCTAACAATGATCTCCTCTTCTACCATCTCGATGTCCGCGTCGATCCGGAGAAGAAGTTCCTTACCGGGAAAAACACTATCCGCTTTCGGATGCTCAAAGACGGAACGCGCATTCAGCTCGACCTGTACCCTGATCTCAACATCGATAAAATCCTTCTCGGCTCTACTCCCCTAAAGTATGAGCGTGATTCCGGCGCCGTTTTCGTTGACTTTCCGCAAACCCTTCATGCCGGTCGCGTCTATACCATCGTCTTCTATTACTCTGGGCATCCAGTCAGCACAGGCAGGTTCGGCGGAATTACATTTCTAAAAGACCCCTCCGGCCATCCCTGGATCACGACCTCGTGTGAAGATGATGGCGCCAGTATCTGGTGGCCAAATAAAGACCAGTGGCGCGATGAGGTCCAGAGCATGGAAATCAGCGTCTCGGTTCCCAATGGCCTAGTCGATGTGTCCAATGGAAAATTTATGGGCAAGACCGATCTTGGCGATGGCTACACACGCTGGGATTGGTTTGTGCATTACCCCATCAACAACTACGATGTCGCGTTGAACATCGGCAACTATGTACATTTTTCCAGCCATTATGGAACTCTTCCGCTCGACTATTATGTGCTGCCGGAAGATCTGGCCAAAGCTAAAAAGCAATTCACGCAAGTCCAAGGCATGCTGCAGGCGTACGAGCATTACTTCGGTCCGTATCCGTTCCAGAAGGACGGCTACAAGCTGATCGAAGTCCCGTATTCCGGCATGGAGCACCAGAGTGCCGTGGCCTACGGCAACCACTTCACCAATGGTTACCTGGGGCGCGACTGGACCGGCGTGGGTATCAGCATGAAGTTTGACTTCATCATCATTCACGAAAGTGGGCACGAGTGGTTTGGCAACAGCATCACCGCTGCGGACCGCTCCGACATGTGGATCCACGAAGGCTGGACAACCTATCTCGAAGCGCTTTACGTCGAATATTGGTATGGGCACGAGGCTGCACTGAAATATCTGGACGGTCTGAAACCTAAAGTCAGAAATCTGCGGCCTATCATCCCGGAGCGCGGAATCAACGCCACGCCGCCGGAAGATCAGTACTTCAAGGGCGCGTTGATGCTGAATACTCTTCGCAGCGTTGTCAACAACGATCCACGCTGGTTCCAGATCATCCACGACTTCTATCAGCACTTTAAATATCAGAACATTATGACGGAAGATGTGATCGCGTACTTCAATCAACAAACAGGAATGAACCTGACTCCGATCTTCAATCAGTATCTGCGCCACACAGCGATCCCCACGCTGGAGCTGAAATTCGATGAAACCCAGGGAACCGTTGCGTATCGATGGAAAGTGGACGAGCCTGATTTCGCCATGCCTGTGCGCGTCGGAGTAAAAGATCAATGGCAGATCCTTCATCCCACGACCGAGTGGCAGACGATGAAGACGCCGCTCAGCAAAAACAATTTCGAGGTAGCGACGGATCTTTACTATGTGAATGTCAGCAAAAGTTGATTTGGTGCGGAAAAGAAGGGATCTAAAATGCTGCAACCATCTGCCATGGACCGAAGAAGATTTTGCCAGGCGCTTATGGCCGCTGCCATTGCGATGGAAGTGCCAACATGGGGTCAATCGGCTGCGGATCGCAAGGAGGATGCGTACAGGCTTGTCGCTCATACGGATCGCAAAAGAATTCTCAAAGCCGCCAAAGCCTATGTGGCGTTGCCGATCCGGACGATCACTTCTTTTCCATCGGATCGCAGTCCGGGCGGCCTGCATGACTATTTCTCACAGGCAGATTACTTCTGGCCCAACCCGAAAAACCCCACCGGACCCTACATCAACCGGGATGGCCAGAGCAATCCTGACAACTTCAATGGCCACCGCAAGGCGATGATTGCGCTGTCGATCCAGATGCCAGCATTGACAGCCGGATGGCTGCTCACAGGAGATCGCCGTTACGGACAGCATGCCTGCGAGCATCTTCGTGCGTGGTTCGTTACGCCAGCCACTCGGATGAATCCAAACCTGGAGTTCTCCCAGGGAGTTCATGGCGCCTCCACAGGCCGATCCTATGGCATCATCGACACGTTGCACCTGGTCGAGGTGGCACGCGCGGCCAGCATGGTGGCTCCGAGCATGCTTTCCGCAGAGGAAAATGCGGCACTAAAGAATTGGTTTCGCAGCTACCTGCAATGGATGAAGACCAGCGACAAAGGCAAGAAGGAACGCGACGCGCGCAACAATCACGCCACTTGCTGGGCGTTGCAGGCTTCGGAGTTTGCCCGTCTCATCGGGGATGGCGAAACTCGCGGGGAGGTGTATCGCCAATATGTCGACGTGCTTCTTCCGGATCAATTAGGAGCGGACGGTTCCTTTCCACAAGAACTGACGAGAACCAAGCCTTACAGTTACTCCATCTTCAATTTCGATGTGATGGCAACACTTTGCCAGTCACTGAAAGGTGTCGGACCAGATGCTCTTACGTTTCGATTGCCGGACGGCCGCGGCATCTGCAAAGCGGCGGAATTTCTTTATCCATATCTGAAAGACAAGAATGCGTGGCCCTATCGCAAGGATGTGGAGCATTTTGACGCACTTCCGGTTCGTTCGCCGGGCCTGTTGTTCACCGGAGTTGCCTGCCATCGGCAGCCGTACATCGCGTTGTGGAAGACAATGAATCCCGATCCTACGGACCCGGAGATTATTCGGAACTATCCGATTCGGCAGCCCCTGCTGTGGGTTTAAGGAATGAATGCAAAGCCGAAGAGATTTTCATCGTGACATGACGGCACGGTTTGACTTTGCCGGCATGGCTCCGATTCAAAGGATGCTGCAGGCCCTCGATAAAGCGTCGATCACGGTTGCGGTTGTGAACAGATGATTCTGGTCACGGAACAATGGGTCGGAATCTCCCGGCTTCCATGCCTCCAGACAATCCCGCCGAGTTACGCGCAGCATCGGTCTACTTCTCCAGTTTCCATCTGGCTCCTGACCATCTATTAGTTCCTCTATCAGCGGTTCGATGTCCTGGCGTTGCGGACTGCCCGGAAGCGAAAGAAGACTCGACACCAGAAGAGCCGACTCGAACGGATTTTGTGGACACGTCTGTAGCAGAGTCTCCCGTGTCACTCGCAGGTTGAGGTTCTGTCCAACGGCCTTGAATAAAGCCAAACTTCTTTCGGTGCTATAGAGACATGAAGTCCACCAGAATGACTCCCAGATGCCGTCACGATTTTTTCGGTTGAGAACAAATTCAAGGCCACGATCGACGCTTTCTCTCTCATTGCCATCCTGCGTTTTCATTGCAAGAATCGCCGAGGGAGTTACATCCGTGTGCGAAACGGCCCAGGACCCCAGATTTGGCCCTTCGCGATAGGTGGCAAAACCGCCATCCGCACATTGAAAACCCCGAAGACAGGCATAGCTGGCCTCCCCGATATTCTTTTGCTGGGATGCCAGAAACAGGATTGCAAGAGCGGTCGAGTCTGCGTCGGAGCCGACTTCTTCGTTGTATCCCCATCCGCCATCGGAAAACATTTTTCCACGCAGCCACTTTGCCGCAAGACCTGTCGAAACCGATGCCCGCTTCTTGAGACTGGAGGGAAGGCCAGCCAACTTGCAACCGACAAACGCCGTTGTCCAGATGCTGGACGGCCCCGGAGGCAGGTCCCAATCGATCCAACTGCCGTCGTCCCGTTGTCGGCTCTGCATGTATTCCAGAGACAAAGCGATCGCGCTTTTCAGGCTCCTGGTGCGATCACGCTGCATCGAAAATGTTTGCGCTGTTGGCATGGGGCTTTAGATAAATGGTGGTGTATTCCTGCCGGTTTTTCCATCCCAGGCCGGAATAGATGTGCGTGTTCACTTTGGTCGGACTCATCTGCCCGGTAATGACTTCGAGCATGTCTGTATAAGGACGGGCATCGATCTTTCGCAGAGCAAGCCAGCGCAGGCAGCGACCCCTGGCCTGCGAATCGCCTTTGAATAAGCAATGACCACAGAACTCGATCTTTACGTCTGTTGGACTGCCTGGGGCTGAGTCAAATCCGGCGGAGAAGACAACCGATTGCGTTGGATACGCGCAGTCTTCTTCCAGCATTACTTCTGTATATTGACGGAACGCGTCTACGTAAGGCTCGCCACCAAAATGCCGAAGCAAGTCTTCATAGTAGAGAATGGAGTTGCCATACCCGCTCAGATAGATTCTGCCGTTTGGATTTTCTTCCTGGCTAAGCGAAACCGCCATTCCCAGTGGCGTCATTTTTCCGGCCAGCAATCGCCTGACTTCCTGATGCTTTTCTAAAGCTCCAAAAAATGCGGCGAAGTTTTCTAATCTGGCCCATTGCTCATTTTCCGCGCCATTCTTGCCGTTGATATAGATCTTGAGTCCGCACTTTCCTCCCGCAGCAAAACTTGCTCCGATCCAGCATGCTCCCCCACGATCGGGATCGATCTCGCGAGCATTCACGGATGTGGCTCTGCGGATCAGAGCAGCAATGGAATCAAGGTCTCCGTGCAACTGAAGCAATGCAGCCAGTGCCCGCACCGTTTTTTCAAGGGGCTCTCCGGTTTTTGTATGAGACAGGGCTGGGTCGCCGGTTTCGCTCAGAAATTGCAGCGGCACGGCCTGGTGTCCCAGGGTAAGAGCAAATTGAATGGGAGTGCCATCATGGTTCAGTCTTGAGGATCGCGTTGCCAACTCTACCGGATGGACATCGAGAGACGCTCTGCAAATCAGTTCGTACGCACGATCCAACTGCGTGGACACCTGCGTAAGCCCGAACCTGGAGATAAGCGCCTGCAGTTGCCCGGCGACCCGTTCATACCAGGAGCTTTCCATGCGCTCGCACGGTCGCAGATTCTCCAGCGTCGCCACACCGCCCTCCCGTCAGGCTTTCTTCTTCTTTTTTTCTGACAGTGCCGCCTTTTTCCATCCGGGCCTTACGTGCTCAGGGCGATCGCTCGGCCCATCGTCCGCTTTCACCAACTCCAGCGTGATGCGCGAAGGCACACCCGTATGGAAAAGCACCGCCTGGCCGGGCTGAATTTCTACCTTCTCCGGTTCAAAGCCGCGGTCGGAGCACTTTAC
The DNA here is from genome assembly GCA_036267255.1 of Acidobacteriaceae bacterium. Taxonomy (GTDB): domain Bacteria; phylum Acidobacteriota; class Terriglobia; order Terriglobales; family Acidobacteriaceae; genus DATAWK01. The sequence continues at coordinate 135,973 of DATAWK010000043.1, forward strand.
CTTGACCGGGCTGGGCGGACGATAGGCCGTCTTTCCAATCTTCGGATAGCCGACCGTAATTTTTCCTTTTCCCTTGCCGCTCACAGCGTTCGTCGCGGAATACGTTCCGGGCCGCAGAATCACAGCCGAGAAGATATCCTCGCCTTTCAGTTCGCGACTGTCGAATTGATTCTGTTGCTTCGGATCTTCCGCGGCCCTCCCGACGCGCACGGCATAACCGCCGGCACCCGCCGATACATGGAACACCGCGTATCCCCTGGGATTGAGCTCGAACCTGGTATCCGTCGTCGCACTCCCCGTCCCCGGGCAACTGCAGCTGCTCCCGCTCGTGTTCGTCGCTGATGTGGAGGCGTTGCTGTCGAAGGCTGCCAGATCAATGTTCGCTTGCGCGACAGGACTGTTCTTGTCCACATTGACATAGAACCCTCCGATACTGTCTTTGCCGCGATACACAACGCCTCGGTATTGGCCGGGCTCCAGGAAGCGGTGTGTCACTCCTCCCAGCATGGTGAGAGAACCGCTGTCCAATCCGATTTGCGTGAAGAGATTCTGATCAAAAGTCATTTTCATGGCTATGCACCCACATTCGCTTGAACAATCATTTCTTGTGAGTCGATGGTTGCGGTCAGGTTCCGAATGGGGATCTTGACCGGAATAAGTCCTCCACTCGCCTGCAGGATCGGGAAGGGATCTTCGAATTGATAGAGCGGATACTTGCTGGCAAAATAGTCCGCAAGCGCAGTCTCCAGCAGCGAAACCAGACCGAAGACATTGCCCAACAAATTAGAGAGCCATTCTGCGATGCTGGTCGTGATTCCCAGCAGGTCGGTGATCAGGTTCACGACCGGTCCCAGGAACGCCATGATAATGTCGACCGCCCAACCCGGCAGCCACGACGGGAACAGGTTGTCGATCGCGTTTTTGATCGCATTCACCAGGATGTTGTCGATCGTCGCCGGCACGTCGATGAGCGCCACGTTCACCAATACCGGATCGATGTAGATCTGCCATTGGTTCGAGTGCCCATTGATTTCCGCATCCAGATCCGTCCAGCCGGGAAGGCGTGCCGGATCGATATAGTACTTCGGCGCCAGACTCGCCTTCAGGTCCGTGATCTGCGAAGTGAGGCCGGAGAGGTTCAGATCCGCGCAAATCGGGCCGCCGATGCAGAAGCCTGGGAAGCCCACGAGGCAGCCGTTCCATGGATCGGGAACGAGACAGAAGCTCGGGATGCAGAATCCCGGCAGGTCGAGACACAGTTTGAAGTCGAGGGTCCCAAAGACGATATCGACATCCTGTAGCTCGATGGTGTTGTCGTTGTTCAACTGCAGGTTGCCCCCGGACAGGTGCACACTGACGGAGTAACTGGCGGAGAATGGACCGAAGTTTGCCGTGTCGGACTTGGAGAAGCTGAAGTTGTTCTCCACTTCGTTGAACAATTGCTGGAACGCTTTTGCAGATGCTGCGATCGTGATATGGCTCATGGCGCCACCGTAAGAGAAACGAATACCTTCAATTGGTTGTCTTCAATTGCAGGGTTGTTGGGAATGGGAGGATTGGGTGTGAGTTGCGCCGTGATCGTGGCGAGGCTCAGCAACGGAATGTCGAACAGCATGGTGGATATCGGGAAGATCAGCTTCTCTCTCAACAGCAATTCGAACGTCGTCTTCAAATAGCAGTTGATGTTGTCCGAGAGCCCCTTCGGTTTGATGCCTGCGACATCTACGCTGTCCACGATTCCAACCAGAGAAGGTTTTCCGGCGACCGTCTGCACCACAACATGGGCCACCAGGTAAGCATCCAGGCAGAAACAAAGCAGCTCGCGCGTCGGCGGTACCAATTCCTGCTGTTGCTTCACGTTGCTCGCTTCCCCATATTGGGACGGCGCCGGCAGGAACCCTTTTATGAACTCACTTGGGCAATCCATCCCTCCACAGATTTGCACGTGCATGGCAAGGTGCTGCTTGGGTAGAGGCGGGTTCAGAGCGGCCGGCAGAGTAATCAGGTTTCCAGGATAGAAGTCCACCTCTGCCTTTACCAATTGCGCGCAAAAATTCAAACCTAGCGGCGGCGAATCCGCACCCAGAATTGGAACCGGGCTTACAACGTTGAAAAGTGGGTTGCCGTAGTCGGTCACGTCGATGGTATGAGCCACCTGGGTACAGGCAAGCTGTGGATGGTCGCTTACATATTGCGTTGCGAAGTTGAACCACGAAGGACGCTGTCGCATCACATGTTGCGCAACGAGGTTGATACCGTCTTCTTGCACGGCAGCGTACAGGTCGCAATTGTTGGTATATGCCATAGTCACTCCACTCGCACATGTGGATTGGTCAACAGTGCTATTCAGGTTGTCGACGGGCCTGGATTCCGGCGAATCCCAGCAGGTCCGCTTCCATGCTGCACAGATAGTGCATGGAGGGACGAATTCGTTTCATGCGAAACAGAATTTTTTGAAACCTGGGATGAATGAACCTATTGCGGAACCTTACGCGACTGCACAGGTGCGGTTATGGCCGAATGACGGGCAATCCGGAAACCGGCGATAGAATGCTGTTCGTCCGAGATGCTTCAGACCAGTTAAGCCGCGGCGACAGTGGGAGAACCTGCACGAAACGACAGACGCGTAAAGCCACTGATAAGCAGGCTGATGCCAACAATCGTGCCGAGCGCCCAGGCGGAACTAATGGGCCAATGCGCCCATATCAGAACCCCGAGCAGCAGCGTGATCACTCCATCCCAAAGAAACCAACTGGCACTGTGGGAGCGGCGCAGACGGAAATACATGACGAGTTCAATGACGCCTTCAATCACGAAGTACGAGGCCAACAGCAACGTCAGCGTAGCGAGTCCGCGCGCAGGATGGAAAATGAGAAAAAGGCCTACCAGCAGGTACAGCACCCCGAGGATCAGCGGCCAAATGATTGTGCCGGTATTCCGCGTGTGCCAGCCGTAGAGAAGGTGAACGCCGCCTACGACGAGCAGTAGCCATCCTATGATGGCAGTGAGCGCTATGCCAGCGACAAAGGGCAAAAGGATGGCAAGCAGGCCGGCAACGATAAGCAAAATCCCAACCACCTTGGATCCCTTGTTATTTCCCGATGCAGACGTAAGGTCGAATGTAGTTCCTTCCACGGACTCACCTCGATTGGAGTCTAAAATTAACTCATTCACACTTTCCCTGCAATAAATAATTTTCGGGCTGCTGCAATGCGTGGCCGCAGAGTGTGCACGGACATGGGTAGGAGAGCAGCCGGAGATCCATGTCATCTCGACCGCATGGGCCGTAAATCGCATTACAAAAGACCAGCGCAGATGCGCCTACATTTGTGCATTCGCGCCATACTTCTTGCTGGCGATACTCAGAAATAGAATTTCAACGCAAGCTGCATCTGCCGCGCTGTGTTTGCGGTACTCGACACAACGCCAAAGTAACCCGGACCGTCTGGAAGATAGTTGTCCGGAGCCCCAAAGACTGGCGTATTGGTCGAGTTGAACGCTTCCGCTCGAAATTCGAATCGTTTCGTGTCCGATAGCTTGAAGGAACGAAACAGGGAAAGATCCAGGTTCCTGCCCCAGTCGGCGCGCAGACTGTTTCGTCCCATATTTCCGAAAGTGCCAGGACCGGGATCAACAAAAGCGTTGATGTTGATGGGATGCGTTTTGTTCAGCGGATATGCGGATGTGCTCTCGCGAGGATTTCCAACCACATCGGCGCGTTCAACACCATAAAAGTTATTGATATTGGAAATCCCATTGTCGTCCTGGACGTCATAACGCGGTCCACTATTCAAAGACAAGATTCCATTCAGCTGCCAGTCGCCAATGATGTGATTCACAAGGCTGCTGTCCGCGCTGAATCGTGTTCCTCCGCCAAATGGAAGCGGAAATACAACGCTGCTGGTGAAGATCTGGGGAAGATCAAAGGCCGCGGGGCCGCGATCCATTTTCAAATTGTATGGGTTCTGGATCTCGCAACCGGAATTGAATCCATCGCACCCAATGGTGAGCGACTTCGACCACGTGTATGCAATGGTGGAGGATATCCCCGAATGCAACCTGATTTGCGAGGAGACCTGCAGAGAGTTGTAGTCGGTCGATGAGAGGCTCTGCGTGTATGGGGTTGGCGGAATGTACGGGTATGGAGAAGCTCCTCCGGGTGAAGTGGAGGCATTGGCGGTGATCGCGGTAGCGATGCGCGCGTTGCGCGAACCGACATAGTTGAGACTTGCGATGGCACCCGGAGCCAACTCCTGCTGGAATCCAAAATTCCATTGATCCGAATACCCGTTCTTGAGATTGGGGTCGGTATAAAAATTTGTGTTTAACGGTGAGAACGGCGATGGCGCAGGCGGAATCCCTTTTGCTGAGACATTTCCGAAGTCGAAGGGGTCCTGGGCCAGGCCGGTGGGTGGACCGTAAAGGTTAAAGCCGCCGGGTGCTCCAACAAACGCGATATTCGGCCAAGCTTGTGTGTAGTTGGACTGATTCTCCGTTACGCCCGCCCAGTTATCGAAGAATCTTCCATATCCGCCATGGATTACTGTTTTTGGCTTGAAGAGGTAGGCGAAGCCGATTCTGGGCTGAAAATTGTCGTAGTTATCGTGGATGATTTTTCCGTTTTTCGCGATCGTGACATGCGCAGGCAGGCCTCCTCCGGGAATGCAGGGCGCTCCCTGCGTTGGCGAGCATGTCGGAGCCGAATTCTGGAGAATATATCCTCCGTTGCTGAAGTCGAAGTCTCCCGTGATGTTGCTCTGGTTGGATGCCTTACCTTGACGTGGATTCACGGTGAGGTCGTAGCGCAGGCCCACGTTAATCGTCAATTTGTCCGTCGCACGCCATTGATCCTGGATATAGGCGCCGATAATTTTTCCGCCGTAGAGCAGCGAATACACATTGTCCACTTCGGAATAACCCGGGACACCCAATATCAGGGATGCCATGCCATCGCCCGTATTGGAATCCAGGTTTCCATCCTGCGTCTGCGACTGCGCAAAATCATTTTCGGAGCCATAAAACGGCTGTTCCCATCCATCGGTAGCCAGACTCGCACCTGTGCGAAGACTGTGGCGTCCTATTGTTTTCGAGAAATCCCCGCGGTACTCCCAGATATTGGAGTAGTGCAGCTTGCCGATGTAGTTTTCAGCGCCCAGATAATTGGAAACAACAACCGATGGAACCTGGATTCCACCGAAGGGCGCGTGATTATAGAGATAGGCGGCAAACCCGGATTGCTGTTCGTAGTTCGACGGCGTGTTCTTGAAATATGGCGTGCGGTTGTTTTGCGCTGAAACACGACCGAGGGTAAGCTGAAGCACCGAGCTGCTGCCAAAGGTATGACTCCAGTTCGCAGCTATGTTGTAATTTGAGTTATCAATTACGCTCACCGCGCCGGGATAGCCGTTCGATCCGGTGATGGGCTCCCAGGCTGATGTCCAACGCACAAAGAAGCGATTGGTCGTGTTTAGCTGCTCGTCAATACGGACGGAAACCTGATTCTGGTGGGTAATATTAGGGGTCGTATCAAGACCATTGAACTGGGGTTGGTTCGTTATCGTCTGCGGCGTGGGGAAGAACGTCTTCGCATAATTCACCATCGTCGGGTCAATCATGCTGGACGGAATTTTATCGCACGGAGTTCCCTGCGGCTGGATATTATTCGGAGCCGGAAGCGGTGCTCCATTGGTACCGCACATGAATGGCTGAAGATTGAATCCAGTTGCGTTCGGTGGTTCGGCGGGAGATTGAGGGACCGAACTGAACGGATTGTAGAGTTGTGTGCCCTGCGCTTCGAGATTGCTGAAGTCGCCACCCAATTGCGCCGTAGTTGGAGTCCGGTAAAAATTGCTCGATGCTGTGTTGTTGCGGAATCCCTCGTAGGAAGCGTAGAAGAACGTCTTATCGTGGCCGTTATAGTGCGGCAGAATCACCGGGCCACCAACTCCGCCACCAAATTGGTTTTGTTTCAACGGGGTCTTGACCGGGTTGAAATAGTTTGCCGCGTCCAGTGCGTCGTTTCTTAGAAATTCCCAGGCATCCCCATGAAACTGGTTGGTTCCAGACTTGGTGACTACATTGACGATGCCGCCCAGAACCTGTCCGAATTGGGCTTCATCGTTGTGGGATTGAACTTTGAACTCCTCAATGTCATCAAGCGTGGGTTGCACGGCATAGGTGTCACGAATCGAGCCATAGTCATTGACGCCATCCAGCAGAAACATGTTGCTGCGGTTATTCTGGCCATTCACCGATGGCAGAACGACGGTTCCGATTGGATTGCCGATGCCGCCGAAGCCGGAATTCTCCGTCGCGTTTACAGGGCTGATTCCGGGCGAGAGCAGCAGCAGCTCAGTAAAATTGCGCCCGTTCAACGGCAGGGCATTTACCTCTGTACTTCCGATAACCGTGCCAAGTTCGGCCGTCGAGGTTTCTATCTGTACAGCGCCCGCTGAAACCCGAACCGTGCTGTTGACGGAACCAATTTGCAAACTGAAATTGATGGTGGCGGTCTGGTTCACCGAGAGTTCAAACTCTGGCGATTGATCTTTAGAAAAACCCGTCCTCGAAGCCATAGCTGTGTAGCTTCCTGGACTGATGTTAACCAGGGAATAGTTTCCCGTGTGGTTGCTCTTCGTTATTTGCACGAAGCCGGTCTTGGTATTTTTCAGGGCGATCGTCGCGTCCGGCACCACAGCGCCTGAGGCATCGCGGATCGTTCCGTTTAGAGCAGCCGATGCTGTGCCCACCTGAGCCACTGCAGTACCGGAAATGCCTAGGCAGACAGCTACTACTGCCATTGCCCAAATCAACATTCTCAAAGTAGTGTGAGCTGGAAAACTCATGAAGGCGCGCCTTTCGCTCATTCCCGATCTCGTCTTGCAAAATGTACACGAAGTGATCCAACCAATTACGAGTACGAACGCTACCACCGCTGTATTCTCGTTGTCAAGCATTCGTAATATTGACGAAATTCAGGTCCAAGGGAATGCCAATTATGCGTTTATTTTCAATGGTTTGACCGATCTATGCTTATGATGAGAATGGAGGGATTGCTCTTTAATTTCTTTGATTACATGGTCCATCCATTCGCTTTTCATTTACCGTGACGAGAGAGGGCGAATCGGTGGGAAAAGCATGGAATTAAAACTCGATTCGGCTGGCGCCACTCGAAAGAAACTGCATAAGTTTCGACAATTATTCCAATGCGAGCCGGAGCTTTTGTTTCTCACAGACAAATCGTGCGGATACGATCTATCGGCTTCCGCAATGTCCTAGAGCGACATATTTTGGACGCAGGCGAGACGGCGTCGAGTCCATGTGGCGGCGCACACACTGGCGAATTTACTGGATTGTATGATTGCAAACGATTTATTTGGAAGGATGCGATCGGCCTACGAGATCCCGTGCATCGGTGATGTGCTCCTGCATGGCGCGTCGGGCGTCTTCAGGATTTCGCTCGCGTATCGCAGCGTAAATTCTACGGTGGAACATAAGCGGCTGGTCCAGAGAAACGCGATCGGAAAGCTGGCCCATACTCATGAGCAGCGTGCGATGAATCCCCTTAAAGAGAAGGTGGCAAATGCGGTTGCCACTGGCGCGAAAGATCGCTTCATGAAAAGCCAGATCCGCGTTCAGTCGCTCGCGGGTGGTCTTGCTGCGTTCCATGGCAAAGATAGCATTGCGCAGCGCGGACAAATCTTCCACGGTGGCACGTTCGGCGGCGCGCGCCGTAAGTTCCGGTTCCATCATCAGGCGTGTCTCAAACAGCTCATGCTGCGAAAGATCATCGAGAAGCACCAGAAAGTCAATCGGCTCATTGAGGATGGTTTCGGCGCTGGCGCTCAAATAGGTACCGTCTCCGACATGCTGGGAAAGGACGCCCATGATCTCCAGTACCTTGAGCGCTTGCCGGACAGAGGCGCGATTGACGCCAAACTCTTTGGCCAGTTCGCGCTCCGGAGGAAATTTGGAGCCAGGGGAAATTGCGCCAGTGGCGATCAGGCTTTTGATGCGACCGATGAGTTTCGCTGTGATCCGGGTATCCGGCTGTTCACGAGTTTCAGAGGTAGTACCGCGCATCGGTTCGTCCCCGGCTGGCGGATGGCCAGTATTCTGACCATCTTACAACGAAACATAACCAGAGAAGGTTCAGGATAGATTGGCACAACATTTATTCAGATTCAAAAATAATCAAATAAACAACAGTAAAAGCATGTTTCTTGACGCCTTCAAAGCAATTTCATATAATTTGTAATCGTTATGGCTGGACCAATTTATCGTTGACCGGGCGGGATTGAATGAAGCAGATCGTGTTGGAAGCACCGGGGAGATTCACAGAGCGGGAAGCGCCAGTACCGATAGCGGCGACGGGACAGGCTTTGGTTCAGATAGAAAAAGTCGGCGTGTGTGGGAGCGACTTTCATGCATTTGCAGGGCGCCATCCGATCTACACGTACCCCCGGATCATCGGCCATGAATTGTCCGGGATCGTCATGGAAGTACCGGCCAATGATCGTGGAATTCAGGCAGGAGATCGCTGTGCCATTGAACCCTACATGAGCTGCGGCAAATGCCGGGCATGCGCAATGGGGCGGAACAATTGCTGCGAACACATCCGGCTTCTCGGCATCCATGTGGACGGGGGGATGCAGGAATATCTTTCCGTGCCCCTTGAGCTGCTGCACAAATCGAATCAATTATCGCTCGATCAACTGGCACTGGTGGAGACGCTCGGCATCGGCGCACATGCTGTTCTGCGCAGCCGTTTGAAAGCCGGCGATGAAGCCCTTATCGTGGGCGCGGGACCCATCGGAATCGCAGTGGCTCAATTTGCTTCTGCGCTGGGCGCGACAGTTCACATTGTCGAGAAGAACGAGTGGCGCAGAGCATTCGTGGAGCGCATGGGGTATACAGCATCGTATACCGCAGAGGATCGGCAGGCTGACGCAGTGTTCGACGCAACGGGGAACGCCGACGCGATGGGCAGTAGTATGGCTCACGTGGCGACGGGAGGCTCCCTGGTATACGTCGGTCTGACGCGCGATCCCGTTTGTTTTGACGATGTGCTTTTTCATCGTAAAGAGATCACACTGCTGGCCAGTCGCAACAGTTTCAATCTGTTTCCACAGATTATTCAGTTGATTGAAGAGGGCAAGATCGATACTTCGCACTGGATTACCGATCGCCTGAAACTCTCCGAGGTCGCGTCGCAATTTCAATTCCTGGCCACCCGGCAAACGCTCATCAAAGCCATCGTGGATGTGAACCGCCTCGACTCATAGATTGGATGGAAGTGAACTCTCGTCCATGGCCGAAGGTCTTGATTTCCGGGTTGCTGACCTTCTTGCTGAACCTCTCAGCCACGGGCCAGACTGTGCGGCGCTCCAGTCCCCATGCTGTTCCCGGCCAGAGCCGCATCGATGCCAAAAACCTGGGCTATCCTGCTGACGGTAAGCTGCGGAGGATAGACTCGTCCGGCATTGAAGAGGCGTACCTGCCGGCGATTCAACCTTCTTCGCACGCGGCAAACCTCGTGGTTCTTAAGAATGGCGATGTCCTCTGTTTCTGGTTCACCGGGAAAGCGGAGGGGGACTCTGGTGTGGGCATCGCCATTTCCCGCTTGTCCCGCGGTTCTCGCCAGTGGACGCAACCTGTCCTCATTGACCGGAAGCTGGGCGAGTCCTACCAGAACCCGGTTCCCTTTCAGGCACCGGACGGTACTTTGTGGCTGTTGCATACCACGCAACCCGCCGGTCAGGGCCAGGCCGATGCACGGGTGCTGATTCTATGGTCACGAGACAATGGCCACACCTGGTCCAAACCGAAGGTGTTGTTTGACGCACCGGGATCGTTTCTTCGCAATCCGATCGTCCTCATGCCCGATGGCGGCTGGCTGCTTCCCATGTACTACACACCCAGCAAAGGTATTACCACCGGAGCAGAGTCGAACTACTCCGTTGTGAAGATCTCACACGATCAAGGCCGGACGTGGAGAAACTGTCCAGTCCCTTACTCCAACGGATATGTCCAGCCGAGCGTGATCCGGCTAGCGGATCACCGCTACGTCGCCTTTTTTCGGAGCCGATTTGCAGATTGGATATTTAAGAGCACTTCCAGCGACGGCTGCCACTGGACAGCACCTGCACGAACAACGCTTCCCAACAACAATGCCTCGATCCAGGCCGCGATGCTCCGCGATCATCATATTGTCCTTGCCTTCGACAACAGCAGTTCCGCAGAGACCAATCACAAACCCAAGATGGGGCCCCGCAAGCCGCTTGCCGTGGCTGTCTCAACCGACGACGGTGAAACCTGGAAATGGATTCGCAATGTTGAGACAGGCCGACATGCACAAGCTTTCGCCACAGGCGGAAATGACGCCGGCGAACCCGATGAATACTCCTATCCTTCTATCCTTCAGGATCACGATGGCCAAATTGATCTGGCATTTACCTTTCGCAGAGAGACTATCAAATTTGTGCGTTTTCGCGAATCGTGGATGCAGGGAGTAGACGACGCTCGGACGCCTCTTACCCCATCCCTTCGACCTTGAGCAGGGTTTTGCCTGTATCTCAAAATGGCTTCTTGAGCGTGATCCTGTAAACGAAAGCATCGTTGCATGGTTTTGTTTTCGGCGTGGTCAGGACCAAAGCCTCCTTGGTGAACTCCCATTTGATGGGCTCGTCGCTGCCAAGCATTTTTATGGAGTCGATCTCCGAGGGGTACAACCCGGCCCATGTTTTGCCATTCGGCACCAGACTGGTGATATAAGCCCTGTCTCCCGGCCAGGCAAGGACGGTTACATATAGATAATCGTCTTTGGTGGTGAAGCGAATGTCCTGCGGCGTGTATTGCAGCGCATTGTTCTCATTGAACGGTCCGCTCTTTTTCAGCTGCGTTGGGCCTTCCGCAGCCACCAGCCATGGGCTTGTTCCGTAGATTGCCTCTCCATTGATTCGCAGCCAGTCTCCGATCCCGCGCAGTCGCTCCTTTGCCGGTTCCGGAATGGTGCCGTCGGGCTTTGGCCCCACATTCAGCAGAAGAAAGCCGTTCTTGCTGACGCGATCGACCAATCCCGTCACCAGCTCATTGACAGACTTGAATCCAATGCTCTTTACATATCCCCACGCGCTTCCGCTGTCCACCGTCGTGTCGGTGATCCACTCGGAATAGGTCATATTCAATTCCTGTCCGAGCTCCAGGTCGTTAATGCCGACCCCAGGGGTAAAATTGTGGTTTTTGTAAGTCACTGTTACTTCCTTGCCCAGCGCTGCGGCCCGATTGAAGTAATAAGCCAGGAAGTTCTTCTTGTACCACTCCTGAATCAAGCGCAATCCAAAGTCGAACCACACGACATCGGGATCGTAGTTATCCACTACCTCAATCAGTTTCCCTTCCCATTCGTCGAGAAACTTTTTGTCCGGCAACGCACCCGGTTCATGGCTTTCCCCGTAGAGTCCGGCATACCTGGGATCGCTAACGTCATATCGCTTGTCCCAAGTGGGAAAGTAAAACCAGTGCGCGGAGTGATGGAACGCGGTAAGAAACTTCATGTCCTGCTGTTTGATGGCCTTCGAAAGTTCGCCGACAACATCGCGTTTGGGTCCCATCTTTGCGGCATTCCACTTTGAATATTTTGTGTTCCACATGGCGAAGCCGTCATGATGCTCGGCCACCGGACCGGCGAAGCGGGCGCCGGCATTTTTGAATAGTTCTGCCCACTCGTCCGCGTCGAAGTGACTGCCGGTAAACATCGGGATGAAGTCCTTGTAGCCGAACTTCTCCAGCGGCCCATAGGTGGCTATCTGATGTTTTGCATCGTCGGAGTTCGGCTTGGTGTACATGTTGTGGGCATACCAAGTTCCGTTCGCTCCGTACGCCGGGACGGAGTAAATGCCCCAGTGCGTGTAGATGCCGAACTTACCATCTCTGAGCCATTGAGGAACAGCGATGTTGCGCAGTGAATTCCACGACGGCTGGAACGGACCCTTGCCTGCAGCGGCGCTCTTCATATGTTTATGACCTGCGGCCAGCGCAAGAGGGCTGACCAGGGAGCCTGCGGAAAGAGCGACACCGCTCTTCAGGAGATCGCGTCTGTTATAAGTGATAGCCATCATTTCCTCACGTATGCGGTTTGTGGTGCACTGTCCGGCAAATGGCATGGCATCGAGCGGCGGCTACCAGCCATGAAATTCAAATCGGGTGCGTATCGGTCGCCATCGTGCCACGCCCGAGACCGATGCCCGGAGCCATGTCACGGATTGCGATAGACCTCGCGCATGATCGACCAGGAATGTTCCCCTGGCAATGGAATCTGCATGGGATCCGTTGTGCTCAACCATTGCTGATTGCGCGGTTCGGCGGCAAGCTTCTCCATGTCGGCCTTGTAATCGCTTCCGGTGTACTCGTAGTAGCCGAATAGATAGTAGCGATCGTTCTCAAGCTGGTGAATAAATATGGAGAAGTTGTGCATGTGGTATTTCGTCAGCAGATCGCGGACACCTGCATTGGATGCGGCATGAAGTGCCTCATATGCGCTGATGCGATCAGGATGAACGCCAATCACCATTCCTATTCGTTTCACGGTTAACTCCTTTCGTCCGGGGGAGCACCAGAATTCTCTGGCCGCCATTTTTCTGGAAAGTCCCTGGTCAATCCCCACGCACCCATATCAAAGTTGGTAAATCCGAGCTTGAGCGCCGGCGACTCCGGACGTACCCGGAAATCGTGATGCTCCGGATCGAGAAAGAGCGGATCGGCGAAGACAGAATGCCTGTCGAATCCAAGACCTTGCCAGTCGGCAAGGTTGTAGCGGTGCGGATTTCTTTTGCCGTCTTCCGAGCGAAGCTGGTCCACTACGGCCTGAAACTCTCCCTGTGTGGAATAGAAGCAGTTCCGGTCGATTTCATCGAACCATGGACCGACGGCCGGCGGCGCGATGACGGAATAAATCATCTGAGGCCACCAGGGCCATCCAGCGGGCCATTCCGCATTTCCGGGATCCATCACGGTGATGTTGTTGTAGTAGCGATCGTGATTGAAGTTGTTCCCTACGTGAAAACAGGGAGCGGCTTTGGCCATGTACCAGATATTGTTGTGTACCTCGCGATAGGCGCCTTCGCGCCACTTCATGCTGACGCCGCCAATCGAAATGTTGTTATAGATTTTGTAGTTGGAGGCACCGTCGTCCAGATCGAGACCCCATCCGGACTTTTCATCGAAGAAGTTGTTGCGCACGATGACCGGTTCCATCGCATCGACTAAGACATCCCACGCATCAATGCTTCGGTCTGCAGTATAGGGAGCGTGGGACTGCGCGAGACTCCAGGCGCGATCTCGTCCCCAGGCGTTGAAGGGACCATGATCGCTGGTTTCGAGAACCGTGTCGTGGGTGTGGTTGAATTCGATGACGTGGCCACCCCATGTGCTGTCTCCGATGCAGATGGCGGCACGCGGCATGTTATAGATCAGGTTGTGGCCGGCTGTGATTCGCTTCGCCCGCGAGATGTACACTGCGGCGACCTGCTTGCCATAGAAGCCGCAGTCGTGCACCAGATTGTTGGTGGCCTGACATTCAAACGGGAAGGCCCGCTGCGTACCATTCGTCTGCTCAAGGTCACCGACAAAGCACATGGCGCTATCGCCGGTCTCGGTGAATTTGCATCCCGTTACAGAAAAATTTCGGTTGTAGTTGTTGACGAAAACGGCGTTCCCACCGACAGCGTCGAACCAGCAATCCTGAATGGAGCACTGCCGCGTGCCTTCGGCGAAGACGGCCCCACCTCGATGGATGGACCAGTCGCTGAGCGACGGCACATCATACTGGCACATGTAGGTACTGAGCGTGTGGGCGAAACGGACGCCTTGCACAGTTATGTTTTGAACCGGCGCTGACTGTGTGCCCGCGAAATGAAGGATGTGTTCTAGCTGCGGAACCTCAACCAACGCAGTCCTCAGGTCTGTTCCCTGCTGCGGGTAGTAATAGAGAATGCTTTTCCGCTTGTCGAGGAACCATTCTCCGGGAGAGTCAAGTTCCTCAAAGACGTTTTCGATGAAGTACCGCGATTGGCTACCCACTTTGGCTGGATTCTTATCCCACTTCGCACCAATCTGCTGGCCGCCTTCACCAAACCAGATGGAATGCGTCTCACGGTCGATACCTTTGAGTTGCCATTGCAGATTTCCCCAATACGCCTCCTGGAAGATATGGATCTCTGCGTCTTCCGGATTCGACCAATGCCGATTCGTAAATGTGGCCGGATCGAACCGCACTCCCCGCGGCGCCAGGCCGGGGAAGGTCATATCTGCATCCGGCCCGGCATAAGGATCCTGCTCATGCGATGGAATCGAACCAGCAGCCTGCAGATATCCCGACTTGCCCGGCTGGGATGGATCGTAGTTTGGGTAGCGCGCGCGAATCTGCCGCTGGCCATTGACGAAGAGTTGCGTGAAGTCGAGTCCAGCAGGGACTGATGTCTTCATAATGCCGCTCTTGTATGGGGTCCAGCTGCAGGATAGGGATCGGCCGCCGCTGAGGACAACGGTTTCTCCCGGGCTGGCGGCATAGATCACCGGCGCGTTGGCAGTGCCGGAATCGTTAGGCCCGAAGGTGAGCGCAGTCTCGAGATAGTAGGTTCCTTGTCTCATCCAGACATGCGTGGGGCCGCTGCGTGTAGCCCTGCGCACCGCCCGTTGCGCACGGGCGAGGGTCGCGAATGGTTTCTCTTCGGTTCCAGGATGGCGATCGTTTCCAGCAGGCGATACATAGAATGCATCGGCATTGAGCGGCTGCTGTTGCTCTGTTGAAGCTTCCGCATCGAGCTCTTCAAATTCGGGAAGGATGCCACCCGCCGCAATGGCCGCGCTGCCCGTCAGCTTAAGAAAATCACGTCTACGCATAAGTGCCTTATTGGATGCACCAATTTTACATAGATGTTACGTAGCGTCAAGATGAAGGTGCTAATTCAATGAAAACTTCCGATTAATTTATGGGAAATCGGCAAATCCTTCGATTTGGAAAACAAGTTGACATTGGGTGGACCTTTTTCGATATACAGGATGCCGCTCCCGATTTTTCTTCAGAGCCCGTAGGCAGCAATCGCCGAGTTCCTGCAGATGCACCCCTGCTCATCAGGAGACAATTCTGCGATGAAAGAGCGGAAAGCGTTCATCCAGATTCCGTATTCTCCTGCAAGCGTCAACACTGGCCAGTCGGAGCCAAACATGAGCCTCTTCGGGCCGAAAGCGGAAAGGACAACGTCAAAATAAGGCCGCAGGGTGGAGGCGGTCCAGGTATTCCAGTCCGCTTCCGTTGCCATGCCGGAGACCTTGCAATAGACGTTCTCGCGTTTTGCCAGCTCCTCCATTCCCTCCCGCCACGGCGAGAGGACCCCTTCTTTGATTTTCGGTTTCGCGATGTGATCGATTACGAAGACCTGTTCGGGATGGCGATCGACAAACGTAAGAGTCTGGGGCAAATGACGCTCGAAGATGAGAATGTCATACGTCAGATTAAAGTTTCTGAGCAGACGGATGCCGCGGTTGAATTCGTCGCGCAACATATAGAAATCGTCAGGTTCGTCGTGCAGGACATGCCGCACTGCTTTCAGTTCTGGATTTTGTGCATAGCGCTCCAGGTAGCTGCCGACATTGGGATGGGCGAGCGGAACCCATCCGACCACGCCGAGTATGAAGGGGTAGCGCGCGGCGAGCTCCAGCAGCCACTCTGTTTCTTCCGTCGTCTGCCGAGCCTGTACGGCAATGGTCCCTTCCACGCCGGACTCGCGCATGACCTGCTCCAGTTCCGGGATAAGAAAATTGCGGCGGAGTTTGGCCATTGCGCCGCTCATCCATACATAATCACGGTCGTTGTACTGCCAGAGGTGATGGTGGGCATCGATGATCAACTAATAACTCCACTCTTTATTGAGAACTGGCTCCAGTATCTTCTGGACTTCCGCCACCAGGTTTTTATCATATGGCTCGTCGTAGCTTGCAATGTTGCGGCGCACGCTTTGGGGATTGGCGGTGCTGAACATCGTGGTGGGTATCTCGGGATTCTGACTTGAGAACTGCAGGGCGAGCTGGCTGATCGAAGTTCCCTGGCTTTTGCAGAATTCAGCGGCAGCGCGGAAACGGCCCTGATCTTCGGCATTAGCGGGATGCCAGGCGGGCGCGCCACGATCGGTCAGCAGGCCGGACGCAAAGGGCGAACCATTTACGATGCCGATGCCCTTCTGCCGGGCGATGGGCAACAGGTCAAGCAACTGCGTATCGTTGAGACAATAATGATTGTGGATCAGCGCGGCGTCAATCTCGACAGAAGCGAAGATCCGCTTCCATAAGTCCATGGGGTAAATGCCAAAACTGACGTTTCCTATCCGACCTTCCCGCTTCAATTCCTGAACCGCATCGTACCCTTCCGTGAAAGCCCATTCGGTGTGCTTTCTATCCTGATATTCAATGTCGTGGATGTGGATGATGTCGAAATAATCCACGCCCAAGCGCCCAGCGCTCTCATCCAGCGAGGCCCGGATGCGCGCTCGTGAATAGTCCAGGCGGTCACTGCCGTAACTTCCGGGCTCCGTGTACTTGCCGACCTTGGTGGACAGAAAATAGCGGTCGCGGGAAATGCCGCGCAGGGCTTTGCCGAGAACTGTCTCAGACAACGTGCCTCCGTAGGCCGGCGCTACATCGAAATAGTTGATGCCAAGATCGAGAGCGGCATGTACCGCTGCGATCGCTTCCGATTCCTCCACGGGATGAAAAACGCCTCCGAGCGACGATGCTCCAAAGCTAAGCCGGGACACGTTCAACCCCGTTTTACCGAGCAAATTGTACTGCATGATGCAATACCACCTTTCCAGAAATCCTAATACCCTGTCATGGAACTTCCAACAGCCAGCAACACGATGGCCGCGATGAGAATCGAAAGACCGACGTAGAGAGTTCGCAGGGCTCGTGCCGGTGCGCCCGTCCACTCACGCGTGAGGAAGCCGAAGATGTTGGCAACGATCAGAGAAGAGGCGATGTTCACGGCCCATCCTACTGACGTGCCGAGGCGACCCAGGTAGTAGGCACCCATGCCGTATGGAATGGTGGCGACAAACCAGATAACTCCCATCAACACGCCATTCATCCAGTCGTAAACGGCATCGGGACCGACATTCTTCCGCCACGTTCCTCTCTTAATCTGTAAGCCGCCAAACCAGAGCAGAAGTGACACCGCGGCTCCCCAAAAGACGGGCATCCAACTGGCCAGCGTGGAGAACACCGGACTCGCGCCGAGCCGATGGGCTTCTTCGCCAACGCGACTGGTGAAGGCGAATCCGAGGTTCGCGCAGGCGCTGAGCACGCCAGAGGCAATGCAGACCAACAACGCTGCGCCGAAGCCATGCCGCTGTTGTGTGCCGCTCGCCTGACGCTCCCGCAGAAAACCAGCTCTGCCGCAGACCGCCACTCCGGCGACGCATCCCGCGATACCGAGCAGAATTACCAGGCCGCCGCGAGTGAGCAGATCGGCAGGCGACTTTACCAGAAATGGCAGGATGGACCCAACTGCGGTGTTGATCCCCATGATGGTTGCATAGCCCACCGACATTCCCGCAAGGGTAACGCCGTAACCGAACAGGATGGCGCCGATGCCCCAACCAAAGCCGTAGGCCACGCCAGCCCATACTGTTCGTGCGCCTGCCAGGTGCACAGCTTGCTGCCAGTCCGGCACAACGAAGGCGGCCATGATGAACGGAAGGACGAGCATCATGACCAGCGTGGAAGGTACGTAGATATTTTCCAGCTCGAATTTCCGGCGCTTCATCAGAGGAACCGCAAGCCCTCCGCCGGCGATTGCGGCAATGAAAACCAGTGCGAATCCCAAAACAGGTGAATGCATGCGAATGCGCCTTTCCCTTTATTTTCGTCGGCTGCTCAGAGCTCGCCGCGACCCGTAGCAAGGCAAATTGGTTCAGCCATATTTTCAACCGGATTCTATGGGTGCCTTCCCCACCTCGTCAAGCCCGCCTGCCAAGCACGACCGGTTGCAGGGACGCACTCCGCAAGGGAAAGCTCCATTCCGGCTCGCCGAAAATGAGCTTGGGAATGAGCATCCTTCGCTACACTGCTTGAAGCAACCGTAATCGAGAAATCATGCCAACGCAGAACGTTTCCGAGCTGCACTTCCTAGGGCTGCACTTCCTATTGGAGTCATGCAAGCGAACTTCAATCCCAATGCGTCGTGCATTGCCGGACCAGCGCGTCGCAACAACGGTGAACCGCGAATCCCAAACGGAAAGAAGATCAAGATGAAGCTTCGTAACCTCGCCATACTCGCTTTTCTCGCTCTTATCACTGTCGTGGCGGCTCCCGCACAGCAGAGCCACAACGGCATTTGTGCCTGTGAGATTCCCAACGGGCCACCCAATCCGCATCCCTATCTCGTCGGTTACCTCGGCGTCTATCATCCGGACGACTGGGTGGCCGTCGCCAAGACACTCGACTTTACGAAGATGACGCATCTCAATCTGGCATTCATCAACCCGCCACTCTGCGATGGACCGTGTACGGCGCAAAGCGACATGACGCTCCACGCCAACAAATCGTTCACGGATGAGGCCCTCAAAGATATTGTGGATGCGGCGCACGCGCATGGCACCAAAGTGCTTGCCTCGCTTGGCGGTGACGGCGGCGATCGCACCTATATGCAGTTTTACAACGCTGGCCTATCGAACCAGATTGCCGACGCTGTCAATGCCTACGTGAAACAGCACAATCTCGATGGCGTAGATGTCGACATTGAGCAGCCGACGCAGATGGGTGTGCCGTATACGCAGTTCGTCGATGCGTTAGTCGCCCGGCTCCATCCCGAAGGGAAACTGGTCACTGCCGCTGTTGCCAAGTACATCCAAGCCGGAGTGCAGGATGCGGTACTGCAACAGTTCGACATCATCAACGTCATGATCTACGACAACTACGATCGCAGCGTTGCCGACATGGCGTGGTGGGTGAACACCATGCACGTTCCCAGGGAGAAGCTCACCCTCGGCATCGGCTTCCATAATTACAGCGCGATCCTTGCGGCTTATCCGAATGCGTGGGCGGTGGACACGGTGGGCGGCGGCACCTATCGTAACGGTGCGGTCATGAACTATCAGGGAGAAGCGACCGTCGCCAGATTGACGCAGCTGAGTGCACAATACGGCGGCGCCATGATCTGGGAGCTGACACATGACGATCCCAGCAATCCGCACTCTTTGCTGAAGGTGATACAGAAGAATCTCGATGCCAGTGTGCCGCGTATTCCCGCGCCAACGCGCCGAGACGACGATGATTAGCGAGTAAGAGACAATGGCTCTCCTCTGAGAGTTAAGAGAGCCATTGTCTTATGTCGATTTGCCTGATTACCAATTCGTTATGGTGCATCGAAGCTGCTGGAGACAATAAGCAAATCGAGCTTCTAGCGCGTTTCTCACGTTATAAAAGGGTGCCAGCACCTTCTTCAAAAGTTACAGACATTACTTCTGGCGGCCGCTCACTTTTCCTCGCAAGACCGTGATGGATGCTTTCGGTAATACGAATACTGTTTGCGAGCTACCGGATAGGGTGGTTCCAACCGGCGCGTGGTCAGGATCGGCATGACTATTGGGGCCATCGTTGATCCAGACATATTGTTCGCTGCCGAAGGTGATATCGCGAACGGGACCGATAAAGGAATCCTTCTTACCGGCATTGTCGAAGACAACGCGCACCGTGTGCGGATGGTTTTCATCACGATTCACCAGCATAATGGACCAGTTTCCATCCGGGCGATGCAAGGCATACGAAGTAACGAGTACGTTGCCGTCGCCATCTTTAATGTCGCTAGAAGAAGGAAACATCTGGTGCATGCCCGAATGGTGCTGTACCCACTCCAGATTGATCATGTGCGCAGCGTAGTAATACGCGGTGTAGCCTTTGATATCGTAACTTTTTTCGTCTGCGACAAAGTTCGACCAAGAAGCCCATCCGAGACAACTTTTCTGCAGGCCTTGCGGCTGGATCGGGGAATGCGTATACAAAGCACCGCCGCCTTCAAAGAAAGAGCCGACACTGTCGCTAAGCCACAGGCCTCCAAAGATGGTGCTCATCGGACCGGTAAGCTCCGCTGCAAGGCTGCTTTCGTCAACGATCAAGGGCACATCTTTGGGGACACCATCGGCTCTCCAAACCTGCAAAATATGGGTCATCAATTGCGGTTCGGAATAGAGCGTCTTCCAGGTGATGGTGCAGGCGTCGAAAGGATAGTGTTCAAACGCGACAAAGGCCAGGTCCGAGAGGCGGCCGTGAGCCTTGAGGTAATCGATAAAGCGGCCCATCCATGAGGTGCGGCCCTGTGCATCCGGCCACACGCGAATGTCTTCATTGACGCCTTCGAAGATTGGTCCGCCAAGTTTCACCTTTGGATCTACTTTGTGGATGGCTGTGGCCCACTGAAGGTAGAGCGTTGCATAGTCCTCGGGCAGGATATGTTGGCCATCGGGTTCTTCTCCCATTTCCACGTAACTGATGGGATAGCCGCGCTTCTCGATATAGGCAATCTCTGCCGCTGCATCTTCCGGTGTACCGTACAGCAAAGTGACAGGAATCATCGCAGGCAGATTGTTCGTAATTCCACTGGTAAAGAAAATATCGAAGCCGCTGTGCTCATATTTTTCTCCTCCTCCCAAGACGCCGGTGGAGGAATGCCACGGATCGATAGAAGATGCGATATAGGAGGTTTCCCGGTCATGGGCGTGGCGAGGATTTGTGGAGGTCTCGGGATTTTTTGGCGTTGGAATTAACTCGCCATTGCTGCCGTCCATTGTGCCGGCCTGAATTTTCTGAATTGCGTAACCAACACAGTTACGAATATCTTTGTCGCCGTGTTCATCGCATGTGTTGGAAGACTTCGTCATTAAAACCCGGATATAGCGGGTTGTGACCGGAGTATCGATCAGTTTTAGAGTAACGGCACCACCCTTGGCGCGATTGAACGTGCCAGCCGGGAACGTGTGCCATTCACCCTTGGGGCCACCGTCAAAGTCGAGCGCATTGGTGCCAACCCAATACTGCACCTGATACACGATTGCATAAGGATTTTCCCAAAGAATCTGAACAGCATTGACCTGCTTGTCAGCCTTGAGATCCAAAACGACCCACTGCGGGTGCAGTGCATCGCTTTCGCCGGTGAACCTGCTGGTGAGGTACGGATTGCTCTTCCAATAGCTGAGGCCGGCATCGGACAGAGGACGATCGCCACCGGTTACAAACCCGCGATGGGGCAAAGAGTACGAAAGGATGTATTTGATCGGCGCTTTGAGTTCGGAGCTGCCGGTGAAGTATCCGTCCTTGTTGGCGGGATCGCTCCAGGTTCCATTTTCCGTCCAATGCCAGGCGGCCTTGCGAAGCTCAGAATTATTTCGGTAAGAAATGGGACCCCAGCCCGCAGAGAGCGACTCCTGCAGAATATGCGGCGTGTAGACCTGATCGATTCCCGAGCGAGACAGCACATCGACGGAACTGCCGAGTGCCTGATCCGGATTGAAGGAGTTGATGACGTGGCCCGGGGTAATGTCCACGTGGATCACACCGTCTGGAGAGGCATTTGTCTGGGCGATTGCGGTCGCAGTTATCAGCAGTAAGCAGGTTGTCAGAATTTTCTGCGTTATTTTATGAAATCTCTTTGTGATCCAGGTCGATACGAGCATCAAGAAAATCCTCTTCGTGATCTTAGTGCAAGACAGGCGCGTTCGCGAGTGAGCAATATCAACGACTGACACAACGATGACAGCATAAAGCCAAAGGGCGAATCCTCTTTCGAGAACTCGCCCCCGGCTATCCGAATATTCGAAGATCCAGTTTCGGCTACCAGATCACAACCTTGTCATCCCGAAATTACTCAGGAATCCACGAGCAGAACTCGCACACCCCTTAGTCTTCCGTTCTTACATGCTGTATGAGCTTCCTCTCCGCCAACTGCCTTCAGTTGCCTGAAGTGAGTCTCGTCACCGATCCTCGGCTGGCTCGAATTCTGCTCTCTCCTCTGAAAGATTTCTCTTCCGTTGCCATTGAGTATTGCATGAAAATTCCTCGTTCTTCATCTATTATTTTTGTGGAAATAGCGTACTTATTGTGGGAAAAAGCGCGAATCTGAAGCACCGGCGCGACGATGATGGCGTTGCCCAATTTTTTGCATCCGGGTGAGGATTCAACCTGCATTCATCAAGGATTGATCTCGCTGGGAATACTCTATCGAGAGAAAAGGCGAGTGCAGATGCCGGCGTTTATCGATGACCGCCGGACGCAGAGGTAAGGAAGGTTTTGGAGTTGAAGAGGTTTTTTCCGATTGCGTTGGTGGGCCTGTGTTGTGCGCAATCTCATATATATCTCAGCGCAGAGAATACGCCAAAGAATCCTTGCATTCGTCCACAGGCGGGAAGCGTTGTTCCGGAACCGGCGGATCTGCGAAGCAGGAACGGTGTCCTCAAAGTAAAGTTAACGATCTACGATTTTACGGAGCCGGACGGTTCAACTCGCTACTGTTACATCGATCCTAACGGGGACGAATCCCCCACTCTGCGGGCGAATCCCGGCGATCTTGTCATCATCAAGCTAAAGAACGATCTGAAAAATCCGCATCCCGGTGTTGCCATAGCTCCCCATCCTCCCATGCACATGGGCGAAAGGTACGGCGAGAAATCGTGCACCAGCAGCGGGATGACAGCGACATCCACCAACCTTCATTTCCATGGTTTGACGATCCCTCCAACCTGTCATCAGGACGATGTTCTCACCACATCGATTCAGCCAAGCGATCCGCCGTTTGAATACAAATTTCGCATTCCGGAAAATGAACCTCCGGGATTGTATTGGTATCACCCGCATATTCATGGTTTTGCTGAGACAGAAGTATTGGGCGGAGCATCCGGCGCACTGATAGTTCAAGGCATCGAACGTGTGGATAAGGCCGTGGCTGGGTTACCGGAACAAGTGCTGGTGATTCGCGACAGGGATCTTCTGAATCCAAATGCACCGCCCGACAAATCGGAGCCGGTTGTACCCAAAATGTTTTTTGATCGCGACGGAGATGCTGCGAATACCGGCACCGGCTTTGGCAAACCGGCCAAGGATCTGTCGATCAATTTTGTTCCAGTTCCGTATCCGAGTTATCGGCCGGCAATCATCCAGATGAAACCCGGGGAACGGCAACTGTGGCGCGTATTGAACGCTTCGGCGATCACCTATCTGGATTTGCAAGTTCTGTTTCATCGTGCGCCGCAACCGCTTGGCCTGGTTGCTCTCGATGGCGTCCCGTTGAATCTGAATGAAGGCCCGCGAGACTTTGTCGATTGGCAGTCTCACCTGGGAATACCGCCGGGGGCGCGGGTGGAATTCATTGTGCAAGGGCCGCCGCTGGGAGAGCGTGGACTTCTAGTAACGAAGACAGTGGACACAGGACCTGGCGGCGAGAACGATCCCAACCGGGCGATTGCAACCATTGAGGCTTCGCCGACTGCGCCTGAGCCGCGCTCGACACTCAGCGCCTCCCCCAAGCCGCTTCCTCCACCGACGATTCCGTGGCTGGGAAATGTAAAGCCTGTAAGAACTCGTATGCTCTACTTCTCAGAGAAGTTAGCCGATCCAAATAATCCAGCCAGCGCGACGGAATTTTATATCACTGTCGACGGCCAGACACCGAAACCGTTCGATCCCAACTCAGGCATCCCCGACATCATCGCGAAGCAGGGGACGGTGGAAGATTGGATTATCGAGAACCGGTCGGATGAACTCCATGCATTCCACATCCACCAGCTCCATTTCCTGCTGCTCGACTATCTGGGTAGACCTGTCAATGAGCCGTTTCTCCGCGACACCGTGAATGTTCCCTACTATGACGGCAAATCCTTTGAGTATCCCAGTGTGAGATTACGCATGGATTTTCGCGATCCCAATATTGTCGGCACTTTTGTGTACCATTGCCATCTTTTGGAGCACGAAGACAAGGGGATGATGGGAACGATTCGTGTAGAACCAGCGGGGCAGATACAGGCTTCCAAAACGAATTTTCCTTGTGGTGGAACAAGCAACGCATCGCCACGGCCTTGCAGTGTTCCCAAGCAAGGCACGGGAAGCGGCAATTAACATTCCCCACGGATATCCGCTCGAGCATTCAAACCATTGATATTGCAGCTGAAACATCGAATTGTTTTGTAAGCAACTCAGCAGGCCGCATCCAAGATTTACTCTCACTTCATCAAAACGACATCCTCTTGAAATACGCAACAGGTAAAACCAACGCGTTGGAGCAAATCACTCCATCAACCCGGAGGATGTATGACGTTGAAATCGATCGCATCAGAAACGTTACAAAGTGCACGCACTGTATTGGTAGGCCTGTTGGTCTTCCAGATGGCAGTCGGCGCTTCGTGGGCCAGCGGCCCTCCCTCACAACCATCCCGCGATGGTGATACCGTTACACCCATCAAACACGTCATCGTCATTGTTGGCGAAAACCGCAGCTTCGACCATGTTTTTGCCACCTATGTTCCCAAGGGACATCAGGTTGTATGGAACCTGCTATCGGAAAGAATCATCAATGCGGACGGTACTCCTGGTCCGAATTTCAAAACGTTCGAACAACAGGCTGCCAGCGATAAGGCTCCCGACGCCTTCGTGCTCAGCCCATCAAAGACTTCTTTTTCCAACAACGTTCTGCCTGCCCCACTGGTCGGCGGACCTACCGACTCCTACGTAAAGAACGACAGCCTGGCGCTAGCGGAAGAATCGGAAAATGGCCTGCCTACGGATTATTATCAGTACCTGGTTTCCGGGGGCAGTGGCTTAAACTCGCAAACGCCGGACACACGCATCACGAACGTCAACGATTTGCCCCCCGGCCCGTTTCAACTGACAAACGGAACGAGTTTTACCTATAACTCCTACGCGCAAAGTCCCGTCCATCGCTTTTATCAGATGTGGCAGCAACTGGATTGCAGCGCGGCCCATGCAACCCGATACAACCCATCCGGATGCGATGCCAGATTGTTCCCATGGGTAGAAGTTACTGAGGGTGCCGGTGCAAATGGCGTGGTACAGCCGGCGGACTTCAGCACGGAATACTCAGCGAGCGGAACGACAACCGGAGAAGGATCGACTGCCATGGGCTTCTACAACGTCCAGCGCGGCGATGTACCCTACTTCAAAAGCCTCGCGGATACGTATGCAATGAGCGATAATTTTCACCAGTCCGTGCTTGGGGGTACCGGCGCCAACCACATCATGCTTGGTCATGGCGACATGATCTGGTTCAGCGATGGCAAGGGCAACCCTGCAGTTCCTCCTCATAATGTGGAAGTCGCAGCAGGAACTCCCAATGCCGGCATCGTGGATGAAGTTGAGAATCCCAACCCAGCGGCCAACACCAACAACTGGTACTCGGAAGATGGTTACGGCGGCGGTTCCTATGGCTCTGCTTCCTATGGTGGAGGCTCTTACACCGATTGCGCAGACACTACACAGCCAGGTGTCGCGCCAATCGTCAAATACCTGAGTTCTCTGCCGAAGCCAATAAAAACCAACTGCCAGGCAGGCCATTACTACCTGCTGAATAATTACAACCCCGGATATTTTGGCAACGGCAACAATGCCTATACCGACAAAAGTCCGGACAACACCGTGTTCACCGTTCCGCCATCTCCCGTACGCAGCATTGGAGATGAACTGATTGCCAACAACATTTCATGGAAGTATTACGGCGACCAGTGGAATAACTACGTCAATGACCCATACCAGCTGAACTATGGGGCTATCGGCGCCAAATCCGATGAATATTGCAATATTTGCAATCCATTCCAATACGATACTTCGATCATGGCCAATGCGGCAGTCCGCACGGCGCACATTCAAGACACGGCAAACCTCTACGCCGATATCCAGAATGGAACCTTGCCGGCTGTCTCCATCGTCAAGCCCAGCGGACTTGTCGATGGCCATCCGTCGTCTTCGAAGCTCGACCTGTTCGAAGGTTTCACCAAGAAAATTGTCGATGCAGTCCAGGCCAATCCATCCTTGTGGAGGGACACGGCAATCATCATCACCTTCGACGAAGGCGGTGGCTACTATGATTCCGGTTATGTTCAGCCGCTGGATTACTTTGGCGATGGTACTCGTATTCCGATGATCATTGTTTCCGCGTATACGCGTGGTGGCTACATTTCTCACGAGTATTCGGACCACGTTTCCATTCTGAAATTCATCGAAAGAAACTGGCGTCTGGGTCCGATCACCCAACGCAGCCGGGATAATGATCCGAACCCGATAGCCTCACCCAGCAATCCCTGGGTACCGGTGAACGGTCCTGCGATCAGCGACCTGTTCGATCTGTTCAATTTCAATCAGGACGGATCGGGCGGCTATGGCAACGGGAATCAGTGGAGCCATGACAATGGGGACGGTCATGGGAATAGCAATGGCAACGGATGGGGCAGTCGCTAACACGCACGCTTCGTTCTAAGAAAGAAAATCACCCCGAGGCGGATGATCGCCGAAAGGGATGCTGCATCAAGGGCCGAAGCTGGTTTTCCAGTCTCGGCCCTTGTCTATTGATTTCCCGCGCTTGTGCATCGGAAACGAGACGTCGGTCGTCAGGGCTGGCATGTTCAAGTCGAGCGGTGTTTACCCTTGCGAAGAGATCGGGCCGAGTTTGTTGTATCGCCGATTCGCTGTCTCTCAACCGACCTGTGCTACGGGTAACTCCTGCGCCGGCGCAGTTTGGCCGACGGTATGGAAGGCGGCTGCCCGCGCCGCCGCCAGTTGCGCGACGGGTATGCGCGCCGGGGAACAAGACACGTAATCCACCCCGATGGATTGGAAGAATTCAATGGATTCCGGGTCGCCACCATGCTCTCCGCAAACGCCGATCTTGATTCCAGAATGAGCGAAGCGTGCCTGCTGGATCGCCATTTGGATGAGAGCACCAACGCCTTCGCGATCAACGCTGATAAATGGGTCCTTCTTTAATATTCCCAAGTCAAGATAAGCATCCAGGAATTTACGAGCATCGTCGCGCGAAAAACCGAACGTCATCTGCGTGAGATCGTTGGTGCCGAAGGACAAGAAATCGACCTCTGTGGCAATGGACGCGGCGCAAACTGCAGCCCTCGGCAGTTCGATCATCGCACCGAACTTGTAATCGACCGTGTCCTGTTCCTGCGTGAAAACCTGCGCGGCGGCGTCATCCACCACTCTCCGCAAGCAGCGGATTTCCTCCACACAAGCGACAAGCGGGACCATAATTTCCGGGCTGACCGGAATTCCTTTCGCCTGGACAGCAAGTGCGGCTTGCAGAGCAGCTTTGACCTGCATGGCGATGATTTCCGGAAATGTGATTCCAAGTCGGCAGCCGCGATGCCCCATCATTGGGTTCGATTCCACCAACTCCCGTGTCCGAGCAAGCATCCGCTGAAGGTCACGAATCCTATCCTGGGTTGCGCCGTGTTTCTTCGCGTCTGCGATTGCAGCGTTTAACTCCTCCGCAGCAGGAAGAAATTCATGCAGGGGTGGGTCAATCAGCCGGATGGTCACCGGGAGGCCGCACATATGACGGAACAAAGCTTCGAAATCCTCCTGCTGCATCGGCAAGAGCTTGTTTAGAGCCGATTGCCTTTCTTCCGTATTCTCCGCGAGGATCATCGCACGAACGTGAGGCAGCCGGTCTTGAGCGAAGAACATATGCTCGGTGCGGCAGAGACCAATTCCGGAGGCTCCGGCCATTTTCGACCGCCGTGCATCCTCCGGGGTATCCGCGTTGGCGCGAACCGGCATGCCGCCGATTTCATGGGCCCAATCCAGCAGAACATCCAGAAAGGCATTGCGGGAATTCGCAGGGCGAAGCGGTATCTCGCAGGCGAATACCTGGCCTGAGAGTCCGTCGAGCGACAGCCAATCGCCTTCGCAAAGTTTGAGATCGTTGATGCGCACGATTCCTGCGCGCTCATCAACGATGATTCCGCCAGCACCTGTAATGCAGCATTTCCCCATGCCGCGTGCTACCACCGCAGCATGACTGGTCGCTCCACCGCGCGCAGTGAGGAAGCCAACGGCAGCATCCATGCCATGGATGTCGTCCGCGTTGGTTTCCTGCCGAACCAGTATGACCGGCGTTTCGCGATGCTTGCCTGCCATCGCAACGGCACGGTCCGCAGAGAGAGCGATCTTTCCGCACGCGGAGCCGGGAGATGCAGGCAAACCCCGGGTGATGGGTTGAACGTCCACGCTGGAAAGATCAAGCTGAGGCGAAAGGATTTCTCCGATCAAGTTGGGATCGACGCGGCCCACTGCTTCCTCGCGCGAGATCAGCCCTTCTTCCGCCATCTCGACGGCACAGCGCACGGCCGCCAGAGCGCTTCGTTTCGCCGCTCGGGTTTGCAGGAGGAACAATTCACCCTTCTGCACCGTGAACTCGAAATCCTGCATGTCGCGGTAGTGAGGTTCCAGCCGGGATACCACAGATCGAAGTTGCCGATAAACTTTTGGCATGGTCCGCCCCAGCTCGGAAATGGGTACGGGAGTGCGCGTTCCGGCCACAATGTCTTCGCCTTGCGCGTTGGATAGAAATTCACCGAAGATTGCGGCGTCACCAATGGAAGGATTGCGCGTGAAACCGACGCCGGTCCCGCTATCGGGACCGTAATTTCCAAACACCATCGCCTGGATGGTGACGGCGGTCCCACACTCTTCAGAGAGATTGTGAATGCGCCGGTAGTGCCGCGCCCGCTGGTTGGTCCAGGAATGAAAGACGGCCTGGATTGCCATGGAGAGCTGGACCTGCGGGTCCATTGGGAACTCGCGCCCGGTGTGGCGCAGTATCAGTTCTTTAAACTGATCGATCAAGCGCGTGAGAAATTCTTCGTCAGGCCCTGAGTCCAGGGAAGCGTTGCTCTTGCGTTCCACCGCGTGTACCACCCGGTCGAAACCACTTTTGGGCACGCCAAGCACGACAGAGCCGAACATTTGCAGAAGCCGACGATAGGAATCAAGGGCGAACTTCGTGCTGGAGTGACAAGAAGCAAGGCCCGTGATGTTGGAATCATTCAAACCCACGTTGAGAATGGTGTCCATCATTCCTGGCATGGAGATTTCCGCGCCCGACCGAACGCTCACCAACAGAGGATCGCTTTCGCCGCCGAATTTCTGCCCGCGCTGCAGTTCCAACCAGCGCATGGAGTCCTGTATCTCCTGTTCGAAGCCAGGCGGCGTGGTGCCATTTTCAAGAACGTAGCGACAGACACTGGTCGGGATGGTGAAACCGGGAGGCACTGGAACGCCGAGCAAGGTCATTTCGGCAAGCCCCGCGCCTTTGCCGCCGAGTTCGGCGCGCATGGAACCATCGCCGTCCGCCTGATTTGCACCAAATCGATACATGAGTCTCTTGAGCGGTCTAATTTGCGCCATCGCAGGTCTCTCTTTTCGGAGTGGAATTCAATGACAACCGGAGAAGCGCAAACTCGGCGCTCTCTCTAATTGGCAGTAGATTCGACCCATATGCGTGACAGCAAGCTGAGCAGTGCATGCTGTCCACTCGTCCGATTCGGACGGGTGGAGGTCGCGAAGCTCAGCAATAGCATATTCAGGCTATAGCGCATGCATCGTAAAGAATTGTGTTTGTGATGGAATCTGCCTTCTAAAATATTTCGACCGTTTCGGATTAGGCGCATACAATCGATGACATGCGGCTTCTGCCACGTCTTCCTGGACAGCTAAACCGAGCTTTGCGCGACCGGCGCATCTCGGAAGGAATTGCGTTGCTCGAAGGCTCAGAGACGGCATGGAGCAAGCTGCGGACCTCCGATCCGGGTGCGGCAGATTTCGTGCTTTGCGTGGCGCAGTGGATCGATGTTGGATACAAATCTCCGATGCCCCTGGAGGATTTACTGGGGCGCTTTTCGCCGGATGTACGGTCGCACATGCCGCTGCGCCATTTCTTGTTCCTACGTATGGCGGAAGCCTTTTCCGCCTTGTCGAAGGAGGACGCCGATACCGCAATCGAACTTCTGGAATTTGTTCTCAGGGCAGAACGCGAACTCGCGGACGACTGGCTGATCGCACTGGCTCATTTCTGGAAGGGTCGATCTCATCGGAAAAAAGGCGAGTACGAGATTGCACTGCAGGATATTGTGACGGCCAGGACTTACGCCCAGAAAATGCAAGCGAGCAAACTGGCGGCAGTCATCCAGGTGCAAGAGGCCTGGCTGGTGTTTCAAAAGGGTGAGCCCAAAGAGGCATTCGCGCTGCTCGATCGCGCCGAGCGCCAACTCAAGAGTACGGACGACGCGATTTCTCTCGGGAATATTGCATCGGCGCGGGGGCGCATCGTGCGCCGAACCGGCGAGTACACTGAAGCGCTTGAATATTACGATCAGGCCATTTCGATCTATGCGCAGCGCGATGGCAATCACAGAAATCTCGCGCGCACACTGGTGAACTCCGCATATGTCAAGCGGTTGATTGCGTTGCAACTGCGCAAGAAGATCGATTCACGCAGCGGCAAGCCGACCCGGCGCGACCCGAACAGCGGCCAGTATGCGCGCTACATGCAGCTATGTCAGGAGGCCCTGAAGCAATTGCAAAGGGCCGGTGAAATTTATGCCCTGCATCAGCATCACGGCGGCGCCGGCTCTGTGCTGGTGAACTCTGGCCATCTCCACCTGGACATGGGAAATATTGACGCTGCCGTTACCGAAGGCCACGAGGCTTATGAACTGGGGCGTGGCACGCACGACCATATCCTGATGGCTCGTGCGCGCATTCTGGAGGCGGCCGCCGAAAACGCGCGCGTGGAGGAGGAGCTTGGCGAAGACGCCGACACAGCGGTGTACGCAAGCAACGCGCGACGCTACGCGGAGGAAGCCATCGAACTCGCGCAACAGACGCAGAACCGGCGGTTGCTGGCTGCTGCGCACATCGCACGAGGAATCGTCGCTGCCAACGATTTCTTTCAGGAATGGGACGAGGCCAGGCAGTGCGAGTCTCGTGCCACGCCGCTGGTGCGCGCTGATGATCGAGATCATCTATGGGAGGAGCTGATCGCCTTGAAATCCCGCATCCTGGGTTCGGCCGGTATCAATGAAACGCTGCGCGCCTGGTCGGAGGGGGTTCTGGGCGGAAAAACCTTCCAACGCGTCACCGAGGAATTCGCCGAAATTGTCATTCCCAAGGTGTGGGCGCGGGAAGAAAAAAAGATCTCGCGAGTAGCGGAGAAATTGGCTATCTCCCCGAAAAAAGTGAGGCGCATCCTGCGCAATGCAGGCCTATTGAGAATTGAGCGCGATCCCATTCGGCGCCGTACCCTCTAACAGATTTCAACACGCATGCCGACGGCATGCACATAGTGCAGCCACGATTGCGGAAACCAACCAGACTGTCGAGGGTGATTCTGATGATCGGCGATTTCGCATTCCATGTGTAGAGGATTCGGAATGGGAGAGGAAAACATGAAATTGACCCAGTCGCTGTCCGCGGCATCGGCATCTCTTCGCCGCGAATCACGTACATTTTTGAGCCACCGGCTGATCAACAGGCTCTCCAGGTTCTTCTCCATCTCCTGTTGGGCAGAAAGCACCTGAGCCATTGCCGACGCAGGCGTCATCTCGCCGGTAAGGAACTGGAAGGAAAGCAAGGATGGAAGAGCAAAGGTTCGCTGCAGCAGCATGTCTCGAGCAGCGTCAATAAGATCGCGATCAACTTTGGCGGTTTCAACACTATCGGTGGGGATAGGGCTTTCGAGTCCAGCGCCAGGGGTGGTCTCCTGTAGAAGATCCGGATAACGCAAAGGTTGAATATCGACAAGAATCCGTTCAAGAGCAGTGGCAAAAATCGGATGACGCGGCAGTTGCTGCAGCGATGTTCCCCCGGTAAGAGCCAGATCCAGTTGCTGACTGGGCGGCTTCGACAAGAGATAACAAGCCACGGCTGAAACTGTCATCAGGAGAACACTCAATCCCGAGTATGCCGGCTTCACCTTGCCCCCCGACTTTGACGTTCCGGTTCCCAGCAAGCTCAGCCTCTTCGGCCGTGCTGTCTCCCGCTTGAGATATTTGAGGCAATCCAACCAGCTTTCTACATTGGGACTATGCGCGGCAAGGGAGTCTAACAAATCCGGAACATAATTATGGACGTATCGTCCTACTAACTCCAACCCTTCCGGCGTGAATGGGTCCACATCGGCCTGACTGTCGAAGTCAGGGATCTTCTCGCGTACAAGTTTGGCGAGGGTAGCGGCGCTCAATGGTCGCCCGGTGAAGCACTGAGAGATCAGTTCGCGGGCAGCCAGGAACAAGGCCAACTTTCCAGCCTCGGAGTGACCCTTCAGCATGTACGCTTCGATGCCAACGGCCCAGGCGCTCTTGTTTAGAGCAATCTCCGAGACGATCGGGGACGACGCTTCAGCATCGGCCTTCAAGAGAAGGACCGTCAACCTTTCCAGGATAGCCGCAGTGTCGTCGGCATCGAGATTACTACCCCGCCATACGGGAAGAACATGAAACAGAGTTACGGATTCATTTCCCCCGAAACCAGCAAAGAGCTTTTGCTGAGCACCTTCCAGGTCCTCCATTTTTTGTGGCTCCAGAAGCACGATCCAAAAGATGCGGTTAAGAAAAGGCGTCCCGGCAAGGCAATCTTCCACTTGCCGACGCGCGGTTTGAATCCAGTCCCGGTTCTCCGACGTGCAGACAATCAAGGTTCGGAACTCCTGCATTCTGTAATTCTTTGGGACATAACCACTCCGTATCAACTCGGCAAGCAGTTTTGCTGAGCGCAATTCGTCTACGGCTGCCGGGATAATTCTTTCCAGCTCCTGCTCGTCGTGAATGTCCGCGAAATAGAAGGCTTTACGTTCGTCGTCATCGACCCAACGGACGATTTGATCTTTGAGACGCTCGGCTCCGGAACCACAGAGCAGTACCAACGTGGGCTGTAGGATCAAGATCTATTCTCCCGCACGCATATATTGCGGCACGCCAAGCGAACGAAGATACGCCATCATTTCATCGCGGACCTCCGATAGTTGCCGCTCGTATTCGCCCAAATCGCGAAACTCATTGCGCGGGTAGTGTTTTTCCACCTGATCATGGATGAACTCGGCCCAGCCGCGATTTCCTCCCAGCTGCAGAATCATCTTGTCGCGTCTTTTTTCGATGACCTCCTGGAAATCGGGATCGATCATCCGCATTCGAGCATGGAGATGGCGCTCTACGGGATCGGCAATCTGCGTCTGGAGCGGCTTTCCATTGAATTCCAGGTCTTGTCCGAAATCCCTGAGAAGACCAAGGATTGTAGCGAGCCCAAACCATCTGCACTGCTCTTCGTTTTCATCGTCGCCAGCAATGCTGCGGCGCTTATGGGTGGGAAGGTCGAGGAACATTTTCTCGATGGGGTCCTTGCGCTTTGCCTCGTAGGACTGTCTCATGAGCTGGACTTCATGAATATCGGCCAAGCCAAATCGGCCGATCACGCGCATGAATGACAGCACCGAATCGTCGATCGAATCGCTGATGTTGCAAAGCGGAGAGGATTCGGACCCCTTCCACTCATCGAAAACCTGCTGGAGCTGTTTACGAAGTTCCGTATCTCGCGGCGCAAAAAGATTGTTTGTCGTGGCCTGGTGCCGTCGCGGTCCATTCTGAAGGTTCAGGTTTGCCCAGGCTTGCACGAGTCCGTTACGAAGCAGTTCGTCATCGAGGAGCTGAGAGCGGGTAATCTGCTCGGAGACATATTGCGAAGTCTCCTGATACAACTTATCGATGAAGCGGCCTCCTTGAAATTTCCAGCCGTCATCTACAACGTCCTGCAGTAAGAATTTCGCCCTGTAGCGCTCCCGCAACCCAATGCGGTCCAGCTTATATTGATCGAGAGGAATATTTGCAGCACCGATTCTTGTGTTTGCAAAATTCCCGTTGCGCGAGGTGGCGCGCCGGTTGGAAAGGAATTGTTCGGCGCTGCCCTGAAACTCGGAAGCAATGAATCCGGAGTTCGCCATCAGTGCTCCGAGTGCAGCCGCTTCATCGCTGAACCGGGCCCGCAGTTTGCCAACCAGCGAACGTACCTGTCCACGAAGTTCACTCGCGATCTGAGACTGCGCTGCCTGCGGTAACTCCTGGCGAAAGCCTGCCATGCGCTCGATTGCCGACTTGCCGCCCAGAAACTTCTCTTCACGATAGGTCTTGAATACATCCGCCTCGGTGAGGTGAGATGGAGTTTCAGATGCAATATCGAGAACCTGCTGGAGTTGGAGCAAAACCGCTTTGCAGATTTCAAACTGGCTAGCCAGCACTCCTTTGTCTAAATTCACCTGCCTTTTTCGCTCGCCGAGAATTTCCTTTTCAATCGAGTCGACGATGGACGCGACCTCCTTAGCGGATTGCTGCACAATCCGGGGTCGGATGTTCATCCACATCTCATATTCTTTCGTGATGTTGTCGGTCGTTTGTCGTTGCCCCCCACCTTCGCCGTGGAGGAAAACCTCCGCGTGTAGCAGACTTTCAATCTGCTGAAGCGCGCCAAGAGATTCAAGGTTCTTCAATTCGGAGATTCTCGTTCCGCTAAGAATGTCTTTTGCCCGGGTCTCATAGCCACGTTGCATGGGAGCGAAAATGTCCGCCAGCAATTCACGCCCTATATGGAGAACGTATTTCTCCACGTAACGTGCTTTCGGCAGGGGGACCGAGAATGATCCGAAAGACGCATAGCTCAGTCGGGCGTTTGTGACGTGATAGTCGACGATATGTTCCTGTATCTGAGGGAAAGCGACGGCCGAAAAGAGAAACTCCGCAGTCCGCTGATAAAGGTCTTCCGACGAGGAGAGTTGTCTTCCGATCTCATCGGTACCGCCGAGCATGAAGCACATATCGAAGGGATTGGGAGCGATGGGGATTTCACCCGACGCGATGTCTCCAGGAGAAGGAAGAGTCGTTTGTGAAAATGAATCGGCCATGTAGTAATTCAGTTCCTGCAGCGCCGCATATCCGTTCGCTTCCAGATTCGCGAATTGTGCGCTTTGACCAAGCTGTCGAAACGTGGAAGGGAGAAATAACATTCCGAAGCGAACGGTTTCATAGTTATGTCGCGCAAACAGGTGGTTCACCAGAAAAGCAATGTCCAGGAACATGCCAGTGCCTGTTCCGCCACAAACGGAACTAATGATGAAAACGCGCGTCTGCGCGCCGTCGGTAACATTGGCAAACTCTCCGCTGACTTCGGCATGGTTCAAAGCATGCATCGCCCTTTCGATATGTGCAGCGATATCGGCGCCACGCCAGAAGTATGCAATATGCCCGACCAACCTTCGCATGCCGGCACCCGTTGCGACGGAAAAAGCGGGGAGATCGTTGGGCAACCACCGAAACTGATTGCGTTTGCGGAACTGCATCACATTGGCCGACGTGATGACCGGATTGCCAAGGTGCAGAAACTCGTGGTTCTCAAGGAAAGGATCGGCGCTGTCCGTGCGCTGATTGGTCGTGTCAATACCCAGGATCTGGATATATCGCTGCTCCTTGTCGTAGTACTTGCCGTAGTGTGTCTTGAACTTTCTGAGAAGATCAATTCCAGTCCCACCAAGGCCAATCAGCAGTGTGCGGTGAAGCATGGTTCACCTCCAATTTTTCAGCTGTAAAGCACGTTAATCTGTATGGTTCCGTCCTCAGTGGCGAAGACTGGAACATGGACAGCCCGCAGATCAATCTCTGACCACTTGCGGGCCTGTTGTGCGGAAGCGTGGGCAGCGCCGGGCCGAGCTATAATCGTCCACCTCCCACGTCTGCGTGTACTTTGAAGCGAAAGCAGTTTGCGCGACTGAGGCCCTGCAATCACGGCGCTGCTCGATCCGGAACTTTTACCTGTCTCGCTCTCGGAAACATGGAGTGTACGTGTGCGCAATTGCGAGGGTAACTTGAGTCGCAGCACCTGAGTGCCGTTCTGGCGCACAATGAGATCGGCCTGGAGAGGCCTGGGCCAGAACTTCCAGATCGTACTCGCTAACGCGCAGATCAGTAGTAGCAAGGCGGCAGCCCACGGCCACTTGTCGCGAAGCAGTTCCCCGGGCGTCATCTGACGAACTAAAACGCGGAATGTGCCATGGCGTGAGACCTCCGTTTCCCCATCGCTCCACGTGGCGGAGTATTCCACCACATGCATCAGGCCGAGAGCGCCGTCGAGCGGCATTCTGAATTCAGCACTCTGCCCAGGCGCGACACGCATGCTGGACAGTTGGCCGGGCAATCCTTTGGATGAGAACCGAAGACTCACGACTCCCACAGGCAAAAGTGATCGAATCGCGAGCTTCTTCGCGAACCATGCACGCGGCAGAGGGTCGAAAACTCCGGCGGATATTTGCTTCGGGATCGCAATGGGCAAAACGGAAGCGGTCAGATCCCCGAGAAATGTCTCTACCTCGCCGTAGGGGGATTCCAGGGTTGCGTATGCTCTAAAAGCGCCGGCACTTCGCGCTTCAATCTCTCCTGTGAAACGATTGGCGCCGTCCTGCTTGTAGAGCGGCACTGTCTCGCTGTCAGGGCCCACAAGTTCGAGGGCAGCATTCGCATTTTCGAGAAAGAAGGCGTCCTTCAGAGGTCCATGAGGGCTTTGGAGGGTAAGCGTTAGAGGATGCGGCGCATCGGTAAGCAGAGCAACTGGAAAGTCGCCCTCAGGAGATAAGCTCAGTGGCTCCTGGATGCAAAGAAACGCGCGTCCGCGTCCGGACCACGCAAGCTTTGTACTTCTACTCGCAGGATCTTGCTCGGCAACGGCGACATGTGCCGAGCGATACAACGCTTTCCCGTCCAACTGGACGGAGGCACCATGCTCACCGGTAAAAACGGCCACAACTCTCTGCGGGGTACCGGCCCACTTGAGACTGCCTGAAGAAGAGGTTCGAAGATATACGGGCAGTGCTGCGGCTCGAGCCGCGACGCGAAGAAACGCATCGGGAAGATCTGCAGCCGAAACGACCTGGATCGAGAGTCCGTTGGAAGAACGCGCCAGACGCTCGAGAAAATCTCGGTCGAGATTGTCCCCAAGAGCTATTGTGTATATCTTGAGCCGCGAAGCATTCTGACTGGCTATCGAGAGTGCCGCGGAGCGATCCGCATCGGCGAGTTTGTCGGCGGGATCGCTGCGACCGTCCGTGAGCAGAACCAGCGAAATGTTATTGTCCTGAAAAAACGAGGAAGGCTGAGCAATCAGGTATTCTTCCACTGCTCTCAAAACGGGCGTAAACGCAGTGTGCGCATCGGAGGCCCCGGCTTTATCCAGCAGCTTGAAATCGAATCGATCGCGCTCTATCGGCTTCTGCAACCACCTGGCTGCATCTCCGAAAGCAATGACTCCAACTTGGTCTTTTGCATTTTCAGTGGCGGCCAGCAGTCCTGCCGCTTCAATCCTGAGTTTGTCGGGATCGCTTTGAACCATGCTCCCGGACTGATCGAGCGCAATGATGATGGTTCGCTGTTTCTGCGTTGCCCGAGCACCAGGCACCAGAACGAGCGAAAGTGAGAAGAGCCCGACAAAAAATAGCTCAATCTTATGGCTTCGCATGGGGGACTTGAAGCACTATTGAGCATGGGTCCGGGTTGAAAGTACATCAGTTAAGACGTTCTGCCACTATAGCACTCTTCAACATATTGTCAAGAATGCCGACAACTAACCCTGCTGACGGTATTTCAATAGATACTGCTCTCGGTAAGATGTTTTATTGCAACAATATAGGGCATTATCTGGAGACGGTGAGATCGCCCGAATATGTACTACCTAAGCATGGAGTTGGATTATGTCAGCCGCGTGATTGAGATAACCAAGGTCCTTATATTCCAAGCTCCTCGAGAGAGACGCCCTTCAAGAAAATACCGCGCGAAAGGAAAGGTCTCTTCGCTGTCACCAGCAGCGTAGCTTCTGCCGGTCATGATCAGGCGCCGACAATGCGGTTGGAAAATCTCAGCCGCAATCACATTCGGATGCTGGGTCATTCGATATGCGGCGAAACGAACTGGCTCGATTCTCTAACTCTGAAATTCTCATTCCACATTCAGGAAACTCTCGGCCTACTGGCACCGTCTAATCACTCCATGAGTACCATTACGCTTGAAGAACATTTCCTTACGGAGTCCTTTCTCCGAGCAACCGGAGCGCATGATAGGGAAACTCCCCCGCAGCTTGCGAAATTGCAGTCCAAACTTCTCGACATCGGCACCGGTCGAATCGCCGACATGGACCAAGCAGGGATCGACGTCCAGGTGCTCTCTCTTGCCGCGATGGGATTCGACGCGCTCGACGCCGCTACAGCCAGTTCGCTAGCCTGCGACATCAATGACGAGCTCGCCGACGGGGTGCGCGCCCATTCCAAACGTTTTGGCGGTTTTGCCACTCTTGCCATGAAGACACCCGCCGCGGCAGCCACTGAGCTGGAGCGTTGTGTCACACGCCTTGGATTTCACGGCGCGCTCCTAGATGGTACTGTTGGTGGGCTTTTTCTTGACGATCCGAGCTTCCTTCCGGTCTTTGAGGCCGCCGCTCATCTCGGAGTTCCCATCTACCTTCACCCGGCGCTGCCTCCCCAGCCGGTTCGCGAGGCCTATTATTCCGGCCTTCCCGATGAACTGGGCTTCTTTCTGTCTATCGCAGGTTGGGGTTGGCACGCTGAGACCGGCCTTCATACCCTTCGCCTCATCGTCTCCGGCCTCTTTGATCGCCTGCCCTCTCTGCAACTCATTATCGGCCATATGGGAGAAGGATTGCCTTATGCGCTCGCCCGCTCCAGCGGCATCCTCTCGCAAGCCGCGCCGCATCTTCGCCAGCCAGTCGCCGATTACTTCCAATCCAATATTCACTGCACCACCAGCGGCTACTTCACCCTGCCTCCATTACGCTGCGCTCTTGAGGTCGTCGGTATTGATCGCCTTCTTTTCTCCGTTGATTATCCCTACAGCCCCAACACACGCGGTCGAGCCTTTCTCGACAGTCTGTCGAATATCCTCGACTCAAATGACGTCGCAAAGCTCACTCACCGCAATGCCGAGCATCTGCTCAATCTGCGCCCCGTCTCCTGACCTTTACCTCGCCGTGGATTTCTGCATCGATTCGCTAAAGAGTGGCGGTCCAATCCCGTCTCTGGCCACCACTATTACACACTCCAATCAAT
Organism: Acidobacteriaceae bacterium; assembly: GCA_036267255.1. GTDB lineage: Bacteria > Acidobacteriota > Terriglobia > Terriglobales > Acidobacteriaceae > DATAWK01. The sequence goes on from DATAWK010000043.1 coordinate 175,178, forward strand.
CCCGATTGTGGGCTTGACGCTGCGACCTGCAGCCTAAACCGGTCGCAGATCTGGATGATTGCGAGGGCCTGCAATGCTTCGAATTTGTCAAAGACGATTTGCGGATTCAACTTCTCGGCTTGCTCCATACCATGTTGAGGAAGAGATAGCGATCGCGTTGAGCGTCGGGTCGGGCTGCAGAAGTTGCATTGAGATGCATGACCTGCCAACCGTCTGCGGCGTTATACGTTGGCCACTTCGGCAGGGTTGAATTTCCGCTGAGGGCTGTGCCGTTCGGATCGCCGGTGCGCGCGAAGTTTGTCCAGTATTGCCCGATCAAATCAGAGAGCGCGCGATCCTCGGGCCGCCATTGTGCCCCCTCGCGCGAATCGAGAGTTCCGAAGACATACGCTATGTCATCCGAGTGGAAGGCTCCGCTGCCGGCGGGATGGAATTTATCGGCAGGAGATGCACGGTCGAAGCGATAGCGGTAGACGGGTGCTTCGCCGGTCTTCGCCTGCGCTTCCAGCCAGCGCCATGTGGAATAGACGATGAAGCGGTCGCTGGCAAGATCACCGGCGGATTGCAAAGCTTCGGCGTCCGTTGATGCGGGATAGAGTTTGAGGAATTGGTCGGCATTCGCGCCGAATTCAGCCTGCGCCTGCTGCCTGAAGCTTTCTGCCGTCGGCTGCGGGTGAGCGAAGATTACGCTGTCGCGGTCTTCATCGGCATTCCAGCCAGCGAGCAGCGGGATGTGGGCTTGCTTGCCCGCAGCATAGATGTTTGGGACTGTATCTGGAAGAAACCAGCCATCGACGTCGGGTCTGAAATGAATATCCTCTCCGGAGGTTCTGGCTGTTACGCCGTTCAGAAGGACTTCGGCAGAGAGCTTGCGGAGGTCGGCAAGCTTCGATGTACCAAAGGCGTCCTGCGCGAATTTAAGGTCTTCCTGCTCGCGCGCTTCGCGCGGTTGATAAGCAAGTACGCCGGAATAGAATGCGCCTCCACTTTCGCCGATAGCTTTTTGAAAGCGGCCTTGCGAGAGCGGCGATGCCATGAGCGTGCTCACGGAGAACGATCCCGCGGATTCACCGAAGATGGTGATGTTGGCCGGATTGCCGCCGAAGGCAGCGATGTTTTTCTGAACCCATTCAATGGCGGCATTCTGATCCATGAGGCCGTAATCGCCGGATGCGTGGTGAGGCGATTCGGCAGTGAGCTCGGGATGAACGAAGAAACCAAAGATGCCGAGCCGGTAATTCATGGAAACGACAACGACGTTCCGGTGGGCGAGAAACTGACCGTCCTGGCGGGCTTCCGAGGTTCCACCGGCCTGGTAGCCGCCACCGTAGATCCAGACCATTACCGGGAGACTGTCCTTCTTAGCATTGGCGGGGGTCCAGACGTTCAGCGTGAGGCAGTCTTCGCTTGGTCCCGGGTCGCGGAAGATCATGTCAGGATAAACGTTGGCCTGCATGCAACGCGACCCAAAGTGAGATGCGTCTCGAACGCCCTTCCACTTTGCAGCCGGCTGCGGCGGCTGCCAGCGAAGATTACCCACCGGCGGCGCTGCATAGGGAATGCCTTTGAAGGCGCGGACCTTTCCGTCAGTGGTGAGTACTCCGCGCACCTTACCCTTGTCGGTTTTGATCTGCAGAGGATTGGCGGCGTAAGCTGCGATGGGAGCGAGTGCCAGGAGAGCGAGCGAGAGCCGGAATGTGCGTGTCATGGTGTTATCCAAGATATAAATTTGCTTCGAGGCAGTTGCGTCTACGGGATTTCAGTCGCGAACATAGCCGAGTATTTCTCACGACGGCCTCGAGGATCACGAGCTCTCCAGTTGTATTGTTGCAGCCAGGAGCGAAAGCTCCTGGCTGCGTTTGTCTGAGTTGCTGTACGAGCCGCATAGGCTCACTTGCTCACTCGTGCACCTAAAAGGAAATGCGACCATTGAGTTGCATGGTTCGACCGCCGACACTGACGCTCGTAATGTTGTTGATCTGGCCCGGACCGATGTTGTCGTTAGGCAGACCAAAGCTCGGATGATTGATAGCGTTAAATGCTTCCCCGCGTATTTGCATATTTACGCTTTCCCAGATATGGAAGGTTTTCCCAATCGCCGCATTTATCAGCAAATAATGCGGTCCATACAGGCTGTTTCTCCGCACATCTCCAAAAGTTGCAGGCGCAGGTGTGGCGTATGCAGCCGGATCGAACCACTGGTTGATGGTTTGCTGGCCTGCATGTGGACTGCCCACTTGGTTCGGATACAGACTGCCCGCCTGGGCATAGGAGGTATTATTTGCCATCACGGGAGTGAATGGGCTGCCCGAGGCCCAGACAATCGTCGGAGCCAGTTGCCAGCCTCCAATCAATTCATCGAGTATCCGGTTGTTATTCAGGAAGCGTTGCCCCCTGCCAACTGGAAGGTCGTAGATTGCAGATCCCTTGAACGCATTTCGGACGTCGAAGTTGGAAGCCCCGTAATTTGCCGACGGATTATAGGAACTTTGGAATCCTTGTGTGCCAGCATAGCCACCCCACCCGGAAGAGTCGATATTGTCAAGCATGTGCGACCAGGTATAGTTCACATTGAACTGGAGGCCATCGCTGAAGCGCCGTGTCATCGACGCCTGTAACGAGTTGTAGTTGGAATTGGCGTTGTTCGTGCTTCCAGAAATACTCTGAAACAGTGGATATGGTCGACCGCATGTGGTGGATCCCGGGGTACAGATGGCATCGTTGGGATTGAGCCTGCTTGCGGGTACTTGATTGATATCCACCGGGAAGTTGAGATTGTAGCCGTGGCTGGCCACGTAGGCGAATTCCGCCACCATGTTGCGACCCAACTCGCGCTGTACACTCGCGTTCCATTCAATGATCTTTGGAACCGGGTCGTGGTATTGGTTGTAGGTCACTCCCTGCCCGTTATAGGCCTGTGGCGTAGTTGGGGCGTTCAGATATAACGAATTGATACTCTGCCCGGAAGGCTGGGCCGTCGAATTTCCATCTGAATCCAATTGCACGACATCGTAGACTCCGTTAGTACTATCGTACGAGTTGCCACTGGACCCAAAGGCAGTCCCCATACCGGCGCCGGATGTGTCGATGCTCCATGTGTATGCGTACAGACCAACGCCGCCACGAATCACAGTGTCTGGATGAGCCTGATACGAGAATCCAAACCGTGGAAGGAAGGTATTCCATACTGGCGCCTGCAATCTCGTACGACCGTTGGCATGGGAAAATCCGTACCACATCGCTCCAGGGGTATTGTTTGCAGGATTGTTAACGGTTGGATCGAAGGAGCGCATATTGCCCTTTACCTCCGACCAGCCCGTCGTACCCTGCCAGCGTAGCCCGACGTTGAGAGTGAAATTTGGACGGACCTTGATGTCATCTTGTATGAAGGCTTGTGGAAGCTTGAGTCTGCCACCGTATTCCGGGGTGACCCCAGCGTTCCATGCATTGACCTGCCCAAGCAGAAAGTCTGCGTAGGGAACACCGGAGTTGTTGGTTGCGCCCTGTGTTGCCGCAGTGTACACACCATTGAACTGCATCTGGCCACCGTTGATATTGCCCCACGCTGTGGAATCCGCGCGATTGATCAGGAACTCTCCGCCGAAGTGCAGAACATGTTTGCCGCGAATCATGGTGATTACATCGGAAGGATCGAAGGCGTATTCCTTATAAACGCTATTCGATTCCGGTTGTAGCTCCAGGCAACAAGCGCCATAGATGGCGATATCCGGAAAAACGTCTGCCTTAGCGAACTTCCAACCCAGCTTGGCTGGGAAGCCCTCGTTGATCGAGAATGGCGTATAGAAGGCCAGATTATCTGTAAACCCAAGGCGTGCTTCGTTGATGGTGTCCGGACGAATCGTCCATACGTCCGATACCTGGGCGGCGTCACTGTTTCCGTCCCCATGCTGACAGTTGATGGGACAGATTCCCTGATTTAAGGAAACGGCTGGATTATCCGATTCGGTTACCGAGATGACTATGTGGTTTGTGGCAGTCACGTTGTAGTCGAGGCGGCCAAAATATTTCGTAAACGGATTGCTGCTCGGAACGTTGTAGAAAAAATTGTTCGTGGTGATGCCGTTTACCATCGTGCCTGCTCTATTTGGCTCTGGATAATATGCCTGAACGGCTTTGGCGACGGAATCCATCATGCCTACGGGAATCTTGTTGCCGTTGTGGTATTCGTTCGCAAACGACTGGCGATGCACCACTCCGGCTGAGTCCACGGTCTGTGTCGTTGGATCGTAGAGCGTTGGTTGCCCGGTAAAGTCGCCTAACCGCATTGCATCGGTAGGTACTGTCGTAAAGTCGTTGGATGCACCGCCGTTGTCGATGGTCTTGTCGTAGTCGAAGAAGAAGAAGAGTCGCTTCGGCAGGATCGGGCCGCCAATGGAAAATCCATAATTGTTGTAATGCAAAATAGGCACGGCCGCGTTCTGTCCAAAGGAGTAGGGAGCGGCATTGAGCGCATTGTTCTGGAAAAATTCGTATCCTGCGCCGTGAAACCGATCTGTGCCGCCTTTGCTGATCTGGTTAAACATTACGCCACCGACACCGTACTGGGCTGAGAAAGTGGATGTATCGATTTTGACTTCCTGCACCGTTTCGAGAATGTTGACGTTAGAGTTCATGCTCATGGGAACCGTGGTTGTCGCGCCATCCGAAAGAACCGTGTTGAAAGGAAGGTTTCCGTTGACGGATGCCGTCGAGCTGGATGCCTCATTGCCCATGTTGTAGTTGACGTTCGAGGCGCCCGGAAGCAGTTGTACAAAATTCTCCCAGTCCGCGCCAACCTGAGGAAGCTCCATCAGACTCTTGGACTGCAACGTGGTAGATTGCGAACCCGTTTCCGTCGACAGCAGCGGCACGTCTGTATTCACGACGACTTTCTGCGTCTGTTCGCCCACAATCAGCAATCCATTCACTGTTGTGGTTCCTACCTCCAGAGTAATAGGACCACGTTGGTACGTGGCGAATCCATCCCTGGTAAAGGTAAGAAGATAATGGTCCGGAACAATCGAGCCAGTATCGTACAAGCCGGCGCCGTCGGTCACGAAGGTGCTGGTTACGTTTTTATCCACATCCAAAACGGTAACCGTCACTCCGGGCACCACGGCCCCACTTTTGTCAGTGACCGTACCGCGAATGTCGCCGGAGTTGGTATTCTGTGCGACCGCTACGAGGACCGGCCACATCAAGACCAGAACAAGACTTCCTCGAATCCACTGCCTCATACTGCCTCCTAGAGAAGTACCTCTGCTTGCGCTTGATAAACTTGCGCTTTATCTTTTGTCCTCATTCTGGCCTCTGCTGGGAAAAGCCAGCCGTTGGACAGTCTGCATCGAACTGCATCGAACAACGCATGCATCTCACGCTCTTTGCCATTCCATGTCAGCAACTACTTGCATCGCATTTGGTCGAGGACAAGTGGAAGCGATTCCCCACGCTTCTTGAGCATTTTGCATTGGCTGAAGAATCAGGTGAGCAGAAAAGGATCGCAACGCTAATATTTTTCATTTCCACTTATTTCGCTCTGCGAAAGCTCGCGATACATGAAAGAGACCCATCTACGCACAAAACAGAGCCATCTTATGTATTTTGTGGGTATATTCGCGTTGATAACTCCTATTGACATCCGATCTTTTATTGGCCTAGATTGTTACGCGTAATGAAATTGAAACCTTTCGCGCCGAACAGCGCACCTCAGCGTTCTTACAAGGTGGAGGCAGTAGCACGTGCATGCGACATCTTAGCCACATTCTCATCGTCCTCTGAAGTGCTGGACCTCAAAGTGATCACGGAGCGCTCGCAGCTAAACAAAGTTACGGTTTTCCGCATCCTTGGAACATTAGTAGAAAAAGGCTTGATTGATCGGGCAGGGCCTCGAAGTTATCGCTCGCGGCTTCAGCCACTCAACGTCAAACGATTTCGAGTTGGCTATGCGGCACAGAGCTCAATCGTTCCATTCACCTCTGCGGTAACCGATAGCTTGGTGGAAGCAGCTTACGCAGCGAACGTCGACTTAGTTGTTCTCAATAACAATTACAGTCCGACTGTGGCTCTCCGAAATGCAGACAAATTTTTAGATGAGGGTGTCGATCTTGTTATCGAATCTCAGATTTCAAGTAAAGTGGCGGCACATCTCACCGCGAAATTTTCCGCCGCAAATGTCCCGTTTATTGCCATCGATATTCCGCACCCCGGAGCCGTATATTTTGGAGCCGATAACTACAAGGCAGGTAAAATAGCAGGTCAATACTTGGGAATGTGGGCATCCAAGCACTGGAAGGGTGCAGTCGATCAGATTATCTTTGCGGAGTTCGACGCTGCCGGCCATACGTTGGATGCGCGGTTAACTGGGATTTACGACGGAATTCTTAAACTATTGCCCCAATGTCGCCATGTGCCAGTATTTCACTATGGGACAAAGGCTCATTTTGAGAACACCTTGCACATTCTTAGAAAGCATATAAGACTGCATGCCGCTCACAGAGTTCTAGTGGGAGCGGTGAACGATCCTTCTGCATTGGGTGCATTACAGGCATTTCGCGAGCTGGGAATTGAAAATACGTGTGCAGTAGCCGGACAAGGCGCTTGCCTGGAAGCACGCGACGAACTGAGACGTCGAGAGACTCGGTTCATATGTTCGGCGGCCTATTTCCCGGAAAACTATGGGAGCCAAATCATCCGCCTTGCATTGGATATTTTGAATGGCCGTCATGTGCCACCCGCTATATTCACCAGCCATGAACTGGTCACCCCCGCGAATGTTGACAAGATCTACCCCAACGACATACTTCTGAAAACCAGGTTCTTGCATGCCGCAGTTCATTGAACTTTGAAAACGTCAACCAGCAGTGGGCGGCGTGTTGGATAGTGGTGCAGTTTAGTTTTCCACTGCACGACGAGCAGCGGTAGATGTGGGCATGTCGGAAAAATTATCCCGTACAATCCCTGCGAATGACTTTGTTGCCGAGTCCCTCGAAGAAGTGAATCGCCTTCCTCCGAGCCAAGCCGAGAAAGCTACTATCCTTCGTGAAACTGCGAAGCGTTATTGTGCGATGCCTTCAAGAACAATGGTACGGGTGTGGGAATGGTAATTCACGATGCAACCAGAGGAATTTGGGCCTATTGGGATCGAACGGAGATGTATGCTCTCGGCGATGAGCTGGAAGTCGAAGGAATAACCTCTGCGGCACGGCGGGTCTTGAATTTCACTGAGCGTAATAATCCAGGCCAAGAAAAGATCGAATTTCGATGGGTGTTCTCAACCCAATATACCGACAAATACACAAGATGGCCCTGTTACGCGTTTCGCTAGTTTTCATAGAGCGAAATAAGTGGAAATGGTAAATATTAACGTTGCGATCCTTTTCTGCTCACTTATTCTTCAGCCAATGCGAAATGCTCAAGAATCTCAGGGAATCGCTTCCACTAGTCTTAGACAAAATGCAATGCGAGATGTGGTTGCTGGCGTGGATGCCGGAGGAACGCGGATCAAGATCGGTTTGGTCGAGACATCCGGACGAGTAATTTCCAGTGAGATCTTAAGAACAGCGGATTGCACCGACGCTGAGAGCTTTCTGAATTTGGTTGTTGATAACATCCGAGCCTTGGCACGTGCTGCCTCCGTCCAGGTTACAGCAGTCGGCATCGGGTGTCCTGGTCGCGTCGACTTTACATCTGGCAAGGTCCTATGGCTCAAAAGCAAGCTGGAATTTCTCGAGGGCGTCTCGCTCGCTGAAAAACTCGGTGAGCGACTTGCCTGTCCCGTCATCTGCGACAACGACACTAACGTGATTCTGACAGGTGAAGTGCGCTATGGCGCTGCCCGGGGATACCGAGATGTGATTGCGATTTCTGTCGGCACCGGTATTGGTGGCGCGCTCCTTATCGGAGGATCCATGGTGCGTGGCCACAATTGGGCCACTGGTCACTTTGGTTATATGTCACTCAATCCCCTTGGCCCAAAGCATGTTTGCGGGAATACAGGAATATTTGAGGAGCACGTATCGCAAAGCGGAATCCAGCGACAAGTACGTAAAGCTCTTGATGCGGGGGAAGCCTCACAACTGACAAGATACCTTGCGCATGGCAAAGCGCCTGAGATGCAGGAGTTGTTCGATGCAGCGGAAGTCGGCGATCCGCTTGGCAGCCGACTGGTAGAACACCTGATTTCTGAGCTTGGAGTGCTGATCGCCAACCTAGTGTATACACTCGATCCCCAACTGGTTCTTCTTGGAGGGGGAGTATTAACGCATCGCCCCGGCATTCTCGATGTTATACAGCGCCAAGTGGTTGGACGACTTGACTGCCTATCGCCTGGCACTACGGAGATTTTGCTGATGACGCTGGGCGACGCCGCCGGAATTCTTGGTGGCGCAGCTCTGGCAATGGACGCCATTCATCAAACGCAACAGGGCTGAGATGCCCAAGAGGAGAAAAATGACCAAAGAGACCGCAATGCATATGCCTCGCTGGGCAAAATCGATCATGAAAAAACATGGAGTCAATGAGCCTCCCCCAGCAGGAGTGGTGCCGGACTGGCTACGCGCAGAAGTGGAAGAGACACCGCTCTGGTATATCATCCGCGAAGCGAAGGAGGTCCGTCGCTCTCATCCGTACCTTCTCGTTGAGGAACTGCGCAAGCAGCCTGAGCAGTGGCGTGAAATTCTGCGCAGCTTGCCACCGGCAATTGAGACGGTTGCCAATGCCATCGTGACACGAGGGGTGAAGGAGATTATCTTTACCGGTTGCGGATCTGCTTTTTTCACGGCGCTGCATGGCAGCTTTGTGATGGAACGGTTGACCGGCATCCGCTGTCGCGCTGTGGAATCATTTGAGCTTCTCCATTATTTTCCGGAAATCGACCCAACTCGGACAGCCGTGGTCGCGCATTCAGGGACGGGAGGCAGTATCGAGACGCGCGAAGCGCTCGGGGAGGCGCGTAATCGGGGATGCCTCACGATCGCTATGGTCAACACTCCTGGCAGTCCGCTTGAGAGAATTGCCGAACACTCCCTTTGTTACGAAACGGCACAGGGATGTGGTCCGTGCATCAATGTGATCAGCACGAGAATCCTGATCCAGACGCTACTCGGAATTGAGATAGGGCGTCGGTTAAACCACGATGGCGATCTGATTTCGGTTCTCCATTCGCAAATTGCGCGTTGCGCTGAAATCGGGGAAGAATTTCTGCGTACTCAGGAGGACCTGATCCGTTCCTTGGCTGAAAGCTATAAAGATACAGCGTCATTTTTTCTGGTCGGCACGGGACCCAATTACTTCTCAGCCCGTGAAGGCACACTCAAGATCGAAGAAGAGAGCATCTGCGTGTGCAAGGCCTATCGGCCAGGCGACTTTCACCACGACGTGATCTCCATCCTTGGGCCGAGCAACTGCACTATCGCAATTTCCGGCAATGAAGCTACCAACCCGCGCATTGCTGATTGCCTGGACGTCGCACAAGCCGCTGAGTCGGGGACCATCGCGGTCGTCTTCGACGGCAATGACAGCCTTGCTAACCACGCAAAGCACACAATTCGGCTCACGGGCGGTATCGATGAGCTTTTAACGCCCATCCCGCTGACGTTGGTATTCCAATTATTCGGCTATTATCGCGGAGTCGCCCGCGGCTTCAATCCAGATGCGCTGCGAACAGACCATTGGCCAAATGCTAAGGCGTGGATTACAGCCTTTCCCATTGGCACGCATTGAGGATGATGTGAAGCCTCGAGCTGAGCTCATGAATTCCGGGATTCTGAAAGCAAGCTGTACAAGACCCATTCCCGAAGCAGAATTCATGCTCAGCTCGCGGCATCATAATAAGACCGCCTCTAGCGCTTATAGAGGGACTGTTTATGTATAACTTCCGTTATGGCAATACGTCGCTTATCATCGCTCTCTTATCCTTCATTGCAATCATTAGCTGCCAACCGCTCCACGCGAGTCCATCCTTATCAGCAAAAAATGTCCTACTGGATAGCTCTGATTGGCGAATGGGGTCATTCGCTATCGGGGCGGGAGAGAAGGCGGGAGCCTACTCTGTCAATTTCGATGACACTGCCTTCCACAGCGTTATTGTTCCAGGGGACACCCAGTTGCAGGCAGGCTTCACTGGGGTAAAGGGCTTCCTCGAGACAAAGGATCTGGTTGCGATCAACGAAAAGGAATGGTGGTATCGCAAGCAGTTTCGCGTACCGTCCCATGCTCGTGGATCGATCAACCGCCTCGTCTTCGACGGCTCAGATTATTTCACAACAGTTTGGCTGAATGGACACTGCCTGGGAACACATGAAGGGACATACACACCCTTTTCGTTCGATGTGACGAAATTCTTGCATTATGGCCGAAAGAATCTCCTGGCAATCAAAGTAACGCATCCGTGGATTCCGGAGGGGCGCGGCCTCACTGAATACATGAATGGCGATTTCAGCTTCGCCAATCACTGGTCCGATATGCCGCTCAACAAACTCCCGTACTTCATTGATGTTAATTGGGATGCGTTGCCCGCGGGAGGAAATGCGGCATTCGCGATGGGGATATGGCGAAGTGTCCATCTCGTTACATCCAGCCCTATATTCCTCAGTGATCTCAATGTAGAAACTGAAAGCATTGGCAAAGACGGAAGCGCTACTTTGAGAGTGTCAGCAACGATGGACAATGAAACGTCGCATAGCTACAGTCGAACGATTCAGTTGCTGCTAAAACCCAATAACTTTCAAGGAAGTGCAATAACGCTTTCACCCCTGGAAGTGAAAGCAGTTCCAGGCAAAACAATTGCAACAGAAGAGGTGAGGATAGCAAACGCCCACCTTTGGTGGACTTGGGACCGAGGCCCGCAGAACCTATATGAGCTGCAGGCAAGCATTGCGCCAGCGAATGGATTATGGGGCGATGAGCGGTCCGTCCGTTTCGGCATTCGCACTATTACTCGCGATCAGAGCATGGCATATCACTTGAACGGACAGCGGCTGTTCATCAAGGGATCATGGTTTCCGATCGATCAGTACTACCGCTCGACGCCGACCTACTGGGATTATGACCGCGATCTGCGTCTGTTTCGAGGCGCCAACTTCAACATGCTTGTCAACTTCACAGTGGTCGAAAAACCTGCCTTTTACGACCTCTGCGATCAGTTGGGCATCCTGGTTGTCACCGAACTGCCATTTCCCCAGCTCGGCCCACAGCAGGTGCTTGATAAAGACAGTCCCCGCAAAGAACCCTTTTTAAAGCAGGCGCGTCTGCAGGTGTCTGAGATCGTTACCGAGCTTCGCAACCATCCATCCATCATCGAATGGGCACCTTTGGCTGAAGCTCACGATAAGGAAGGAAATTACTGGGGGTATGGCGGGGTTCCTATGGATCAGGAAGGCTACAACGAATTTGTAGATGACATACGCACGATCATTGCACGCCTGTCTCCAGACACTATTTATCATCCGAGCCTGTGTGACCTTGGTGAACAACACTTCTGGATGGCGGGAGCAGGACATAGCAGCAACACGGAAAATTATCAGACACATTTTGACGCTAAGGCCGATTTTGTTTCCGAGTACGGGAGCATTTCCATGTCTTCCTACGAATATTTAGGTAAATACCTAACATCAAAACAGCAGTGGAATCCCGCGAGTCCGGATGCATTGCGCTGGTTCAATCTTCCTATTGACATTCCCGCGTATGCGTACTGGACCAGCAATATGAATGATGGCCTGTATAGCATGCTGTTTAGGGCAGAGCATTTTATCGATCGCGACCCAAGATCCGCCCGTGAACTGGTAAATGATACGCAGATGTATCAGGCGTTTTTGATGAAGTATGCAACGGAGGCTTACCGTCGGAAAAAATACGATCCGATCATGGGCATACGCAGTTGGGATTTTTTGGAGCTTGCGCCGGGCTTCCGTTTTGGCATAGTGGATTACGACCGTGTTCCAAAGATTGCTTATTGGTATCTCAAAAAGGCGCAGGCGCCAGTCGCAATCAGTTTTGCGTTCAAGTTTTCCCTCGAATCTCAGCTTGCGGGAAGCCATTGGTCGGTGCCGGTGTGGGTGAATAATGATTTGGATCAAAGCCTCCAAGGGATCCTGCATGTAGAGATGCGGGCACTTGACGGAAAATTGATATCCACGCATGATTTTGGGACCGCAGTGGGCGCGGACAGCAAATCCATGGCAGGAACGTTTTCGTTAGATTTGCCAAGTGTGCCCGGCGTTTATATGCTCCGCGCTTCGTTGAAATCCGAATCATTGCATGAACCGGTATCGGACGTATCGTTCGTTAAGGTTGTCGCGCCGGCATTCTCTACGCCGCACCATGTTCTATTGATTGCCCAGAGCCGCTATGCGAAACCGATCGAGCAAATGCTGCAAGCGATGGGAGTGGATGTGGATGTGTTCGATGAGAACTCACTCGATGCCATGGCCAAGGATCTTCACGACGGTGCAGCCATTCATGCCAAATATGACGTGATTTGGTTTGGCTGTTTTGAGTCACTCTTTAAGGTGTTGCCGTCATCCACGGCTCAAGCCATACGACAGGCAGTCCGGCTAGGTTCTGGCTTTATCTATACGGGCGGAGATGGCAGTTTTCATGGCGGCCAAGGACGTGCCGCCATGATCGAAGCAACCGCGCTCGATGCGCTTCTTCCTGTCTCCGTCGAGGATCACGGCGATGTGATATTGGGCAGGTACTCAATGGATGACTCCCTAGAAGCGCATCCTGTGATTCACGCAATCGGCGCCGCCGATGCGCATGCGGGAACTGGGATTTCCCGCAGTGTTGATCTGCTCCGGCACTACGGATTGCCGGGATTCAATCAGGTGGCCGCGCGGCCCAGCGCGAAGATCGACATGACCATCGCCGGGCAGCCATTGCTTGTCGTGGGAAGCTATGGGGCGGGAAAGGTGGTCGCATTTACCGGTTTTACTCCCGCCGCGGGGGCGAATAAGACGCCAGCGCTGCCGCTCGATCAGGAGTTCATTGGAAATCCTGCAAATCGCGCATACTTTGTTGTTTTCTCTACGTTGCTCCAACAGGCCCTTCCTGGAGATCCTTTGCTTGCTGCAAACTTGTTGGCGCAACATGAGACGCCACTCTTTCAAACCCTGAACAGGTTGCCTCAAACCCAGATTGCGATCTCAGAAGAGGACGGAAGTCGTGTCGACGGGAAGCACATACATTGCCGCCTCCATATCACGAGCCGAGGTGGATATGCGCATTTGGTTCACCTTCGGGTAGTGTGGCCGGGAACACAGGATCATCCATACCTGACCGAATTCAGCGATAACGATTTTGAATTGCTGCCCAATGAGACAAAGGACATAGATGTGGATTGGTGGAGTAAAACTCCAGACGTGCAGCCGCATGGCTCATTTGTTGCCAATGCCGAAAATGCCAACGAGGTTCAGCTGGCTTTCTGAAGTGTGCGCACGGACGACCCGGGTGGTGTCTTATGAACGGAACAAGCGGATTCTAAGCGAGAAGGGGCAAGTTACACCAGGCGGTGGAAGCAAGTATTCGCCAAGATCCACTGGCACGGCACGATTTGAAGGAACTTATGAAGAACGTGTTTACCGAAGTCGATGTGAAGCACATTGGATCTGAGATGAAACTGGCGCCGTTTCGCGCTGTTATCTTTGACTGCGATGGCGTGCTGGTCGACAGTGAGAGGCTGGGATTGCGCTCTCTACAGCAGGCATTGCATGAAGTCGGAGTGGAACGATCCCTTGAGTCTCTCTCGCGCTTTTCTGGGCGAAGCCACCACGAGACACTTGCCGAACTGGAAGCGGAATCCGGCGCGACGCTGCTCGCGGGCGGCGTCGTGAAACGGATGGACGAATATTACGTGCATCTCGCTACAACGGAAGGGCTGCACGCCTGCCATGGGATACCACAATTGTTGTCATGGCTTTCCGCCAACCAGATCCCGTTTACGCTGGCGTCATCCGGCCCACGAAGGAAAGTTCTCTTTAGTTTGCAGAGCGCGGACCTTGCATGGGCTTTTCCGCATTTCATTTCCGCGGATGACACGGCGCGCGCGAAACCAGCGCCTGATCTTTACCTGGCAGCTGCCGCTCTTATTGGCGTAGATCCAACCGAATGTCTTGCCATCGAGGATGCGCCGAATGGCGTGCTGTCCGCGCGCGCAGCAGGTATGCAGGTCGTCGCCGTGACAACTAGCTTCCCGGCGAACGCGCTCACGGAGGCCAACCTTGTTGTGGACTCAATATCGTACTTATGGTCCTATTTCTCTGGGTCCCCACACATCATAAGCTAGGGTTCTTGCGGTTCTAATATAGGACGTTTGGGAAACTGCTCTGATGCTTGAAGCTCTGTCGCTTGTGCTGCTGGCTGGCAGTAGGAATGGCAGTTTTGCTGCTCCAATGAAGTGTGTAGGCGGATGGCAGTGGGAACATACCTGGTTCGTCTGGTCGATTTTGGCGAAGGTTCCTTTCCAGCAGGCCTTGGAATATGCCTTCTCTGTGGCGTGGGCTCGAGCTTTATGAGTGTCGGCCTCAATGAAGCCATACCGATCTCGCGGGCGGCGGAGACTTTAGGGGCATCTCACGTTACCTCTCTAAATGCGGCCTGTGCTTCTCGGCGGGGGCTAGTCGTGAATACCGTGTATTGCGCCTTCCTCGTGCTCCATCGGAGGACGATCATGCGGTTCAGTCAAAGACCGTCTTAGGATATGCACTGCACAGAAAACATCTGCAAGCCTCATGCTCATTGGACCATCTGGTCCTTTTTTATTTCCAACGAAGTGTTGACCAGGCGAACTTTGATCGGGAGACCCCCCACCGAAGGAGCAGCCTGGCGGGTGATCTTCTCGAAATCACTGACAATTGCAGGTTTGTTCCAGGCGCCATCCGATACTACGAAGGAAAGCGCAGTACCATCCTTATGCTTGGACAGAAAAACGTCGGATCCTTTGCCTTCGAAGTAACCTGTGGACTTAAGTGCCTGACCGAGGGCCTGGGCTTCGGACTGTTTTACTGTGCCCAGATAGTAGACAGCGTCATTTCCCGGAAACACCGCTTCGCCGACCGTTGATTCCTGCTTGACTTCGCGCGCGGAATCGATCAGGCGCACCTGAATTGGGAACCCGCCAACAACTGGAGCAACCTGCCGTCCTACCTCCTCAAAGGAATCCATAATTCCGGGCTGGCTTAGATAATCCTTATTAACGACGAAGGAAACAATCGTGCCGTCGGCACCCTTCGATAGAAATACATCGGCGCCGCGATCGGTGAAATACCCACGCGTCTTCAACGCATCCCCCAGAGATTGAGCATCCTGCCTGGTCGCCGAACCGGAATAGTAGACTTCGTCCTTCGATCCAATCATTACGCTGTTGCGTGCGGTGGAAGCGTACGTCGATTTGAACACCGTAAAAAATGCGACGGCAAACAAAGCCGCCATGAAACCCACACCGGAACCAAATGCTGTCCATCGGGACCCCAGCCGCCCTCCATGTTCAACGTGGTACTTCACGGTCGCGCCCTGTAGAGACTGGGCCATCCACTTTGTGCCGACCAGCAGCGCAAGCGCGAGGGGGACGGTTACGTTTTTCGGAAGATTCCACCCAACCAGGATTGCGAACCCGGTGACAATAATTCCGATGATCTGCACCACAACTGCGTTGCCGGTCAGTTCGAGGCGGCGATAGTTGAGGGCCATCAAAAAACTTCCCGCTACGGGGCCACCAAAGAGAGTGGCCAGTCCGACGGAGTTGGCGTCAAATAAGGCATAGGCCGGAGCTGGCCCCGGAAGAGTTTGGTCTGCAATCGATGACATGGCGTATCGCCTCCTGGAAAAGTGACCTGCACCCAAGTACGCGTCATCTCGCCGGGAAATGCTTCAGCAATTCAGATTTATTCACGAGGGCCAACGTCGGCAACTTCCAGTCGTCGGGCAATTTTCGATCTCGACAACTGAAAAACCGAGACGAAACGGAAACGGGGCGCAGTTTTGCAGTCATGGCGAATCTCCTCTTCAATAGGCGCCAAAGACAAGAAGGCTGCGTCGAAATATTTTTAATTATTTTTAGGAGAGGGTATGTCGGCGTCAGTTGACTTGCTTGCCAGTTTGACCTGGACATCCAGCAATACCTGATGCGCTTCGGCAGCTGCTTGTTTTGCGTCGATAGAAATCGCATTCCTTGCCAGCAACGAATCGGCAATCTCGGCATGCGGCAACGCCTCTTGATAACGGCCTTGTCCCACCAATGCTCGCGCCCACAACAAATGGGAGGTTCCGAAGCGCCGGTCCGCAGGGGCGATTCTTCCCCCCTGGATATCCACCGCCTCTTTCGCTGCCCTCTCTGCTTCCGGGTAGCGCCCGACTTCGACATACCCCTGGGAAAGCAGGCACAGGGGATCGGAAAGTTGAGGGCCGGAACCAACGATTTTTCTCCAGGCGGGCAAGGTCTTTTCCAGCATCGGCACGGCTTCCCGGGCACGACCGAGCTTGATTAGAGCGCCGGCTATATGGGCTTGCAGCTCCAGCGCTCCCAGGCTTTCCGGACCGGAACAGGTTTTGTATCCGTCATAGGCGCGCTGGTAGAGAGGAAGGCTCTCATGTACGAAGCCACGGGCCTCCTGCAGGGAGGCCAGCTTCGAATAGACGGCGGATTGATCGCACACAGCCAGAGGGTCCTTCAGATATAGCTGAAGTGCGTGGTCAAATATTGGCTCAGCTTCATCGAGACGCCCTCGCCACTCAAGATCGGTTCCAAGGTTGTACAGCACGTCCGCCATCTCATGGTTCGGCAGATTATGATCGCGGCTCTCCTTCGCCGCAAATTGCAGCAGGCGGAGATTCTCGTCGGAACGAAATCCCATTTCGTCGCGGTTGATGGCATAGTACACAGCGCTCCACACGCGAACGGATGGAGAAATGCCAGACCTCCGAGATAGTTCCAGGGCATGCGCCGTGAGTGTCTGACCCAACTTTGCATCTCCCTGCATGTAGGCAATGCCGCCGGAGGTGGCCTCGGCTTCGCTCTCGAAGTCTGCCGCCCCTTTTGCGCTCGCGATGATCTGCGTAAATACCTTCTGGGCGTTACCCAGATCCCCATTCTCAAACATCGATTCGGCAAGGCTCATCTGGGCAGCGCGCAAGTCGCCAGGATCCTTAATGTACTCGGGCAATAGCTTCACCCCAAGTTCCAGGAACTCTGGCACAGACACCGTAGGCTTGCCCGTATAGTTGGCATTGGCCAAGTAGAAAAGCCTGTACAGGAATGTCTGCATGCGCACCGCTCGACGTCCTTCTTCGAGGGCCTGATGCTGACGCCATGCCGCATAGCTGAGACTCCCTACCAAAGCCAGCATTATGAGTGCCGTGACCGCTACACTGCCGCGATTGCGGCGGACAAATTTGCCAATCCTGTAGGCCGTTGTCTGGGGTCGGGCCAGAACAGATCGGCCAGTGAGATAGCGCCGAAGATCGTCACTTAAAGCGTCGACCGACGCATAGCGGTCCCTCGGTCTGGGTCGAAGACATTTGGCCGTAATGGTCGCCAGGTCTCCACTCAGCAATTGCCGCAACTTGTTTTCGGGAACCCCCCGGACCTCGGCTGCCTTGGCCGTAACCGTGTCGTACAACGGAGCGGGCTCTGTTTCATTCATCGCCCTCTCGAACATTACCGACGATGATTGCCTGGCCGGGGGCCGGCCGGCCAGAAGATCGACAAGAATTGCTCCCAGTGAATAGATATCGCACGAGGTGGTTACAGGTTCGTTCCGCAACTGTTCCGGGCTCGCGTAGGCCGGCGTGGCCAACACCGTCGTTGTCAGCAGACTGTCCGGTTGGATGAGCTTGGAGGTTCCGAAGTCGAGCAGTTTAACGATGCCTTCTTCGTTGACCAACACGTTGGAGGGTTTGAGGTCCAGATGGACGATGAGATTACGATGCGCATAGGCAACCGCATCGCAAATTTGAAGAAAAGGCTCAATCCTCTCACGAATAGTGAGTTGCCGGGAGTCGCAGTACTCGTCCAGGTGCAACCCCTGAACATAATCCATCACCAGATATGGATAGCCCTCACCACTCATGCCGGCGTCAAGAAGGCGCAGGATGTTCTTGTGATCGAGCGAAGCGAGAATGTGCTGCTCGCGATGAAACCGCTCCACGAAAGAAGGCCCAGCGGCATGCGGAGAAAGCACCTTGAGCGCTACGCGCTGCGGAATGCCACCCAGGATTCTTTCCGCTAAATATACGGAACCGATGCCTCCCGCGCCAAGAAGCCGAATCAATGTATAAGGCCCGATGCGTCCTGCAAACGGCAAGTTTGGGGAGGCGTTCACCGGCTCATCGAACTCGCCCGCACCCTGCACCATCACGAGGACGCGACGACGGATCTCGGGATCTGCGCAGTGTTCTGCCAGAACTCGCTCCTGGTTGTCCGGCGGAGCCATCTGGGCTAAATCGAACAGCGTCTGCAGCAGAGTCCAGTTTTCTGTGTCTTCCGGCATTGGCTTACTCTAAAGGTTGGCGCGAAATGAGGAGAAAGTGCCTCATGCGCCAGCATCGTGAAGGCGTTCGTACAACCAGCCGCGAGTAAATTTCAGCTCGCGGTCTACGGTGGCCTTGGAAAGGCCCAGCAGTTCCGCGGACTCCTCGGCTGTGAATCCAAGAAAGAAACGAAGCTCGACCAAGCGGCATTTCCGCGGGTCCAGCTCCTCCAGATCATCCAGAACACGGTCGAGATCCATGATCTCCACCTGCCGGGCACCGATCCATGCCAGCTTTTCGTCCAGTGGCACAGAAATGCCACCATCGCGCTTTTTTCGTCCCTGCTCTCTCGCATGATCCAGGAGGACGCGGCGCATTAGCCGTGCCGAAAGACTGTAAAAATGTTCGCGGTCCTCGAATCGGAGACTGCGTTGCCGTATGAGTTTCAGAAATAACTCGTTCACGACGCTCGTGGGCTGCAGGATATTTTCCGGGCGCTCGCCGCGGAATAACGCGCCTGCGATTTGCCGTAATTGCGGGTAAACGACATCGAAGAGCCGCTCGATAGCGTCGGGTCTGCCTTGACTCCAATCGCGAAGAAGTTCGGTAACTTCACCAGCGTCGCTCAAACGGGCGAATCCTTCCCGGGGGAGTGCGGTCGCTTTTCATGACAGCCGGCGAAACTTGAACCGAAAACTGGTTCTCCATAGCCGAGGCCATTTCGCCATTCCGTCAATATTCGCGTCAATAGGTTTCTGAATCGACCCTGATTTTAGTGCAAAGGATGCAACGCGTCATCGTAATTTTGCGGCCCCGATGCATACGATCGATATTTCATGAGGCATTTTCCTCGCCGTTGTCGCCTACAGTAGTGAAGCCGCCAGCCCAACGGCCAGCGACGCATAACGCGATCCATCATTTTTCACGGATCTACAGCGAGGTCACTCTTATGAACTGCCTATCTACCCGCACCGCAGCGCCGGCGATCGTCGCGGCACTCTGTTTCCTGACGACCGTAGCCGGTTGCCAGTCGCACAATCGCCAAACAGCGCCTGATGGAGTGCAGCAACCCACATCCGGGTCGAGCACGAATCTGGGCCAGGGCCTGACCACGGTCACGCTCACCGATGCCTCTTTCGGCGGCATGAAGGCTGCCGAGATCTCTGTCCCCAAAGGGTGGCGGGCACAGGGCCAGATGGCCACCCCCCCCTGCACCAACCTGCCGTCCTCCTCATCGGAGGCGATCTCGCCCGATGGCCAGAGCCAGATGAACGTGCTGCCGCCCTTCGGCTGGCGCTGGGGAATGGGCAGCCAAAATGGCGTCGGCTGCATTCCGCTTACCGGGCCTCTACCAGCCGCGGACTTCCTGCAGAAATTCGCCGCAAGGCTCAAAGGAGTGCGAGTGGTCGGCCCCATGCCCTTTAGCGACGCATTCCGGAGCCGCGAGGAGAACTTCACGAACAACGCCAACAGCCAAAACAGCCATCAGGCCCCCGCGTTTCGCTCCCGCCACACCGGAGATGTGGCCGCAATCCAGGCCGTCGATGCGACCGGGCACGAGATGCGGCTGCGCGCCTGGGTAGAGTGTATGGAGCTGTACGGGCGCTGGCAAGGCGGCAACTGCTGGGCCATTGTCGATATCCTGCGCGCACCGAAAGGCCGGCTCAATGGGCTGGTGGCGCTGGTAGACAGCCGCCAGCTTGTGCGGGTACGGTTCACAGAGGAGTACCAGGCCGCCTTAGCGAACCGTCAACAGCAGATCTCGAACAGACTGATGGACCAAGGCCGCCGCGACATGGAAGCCTCCGGCCAGAGGCTGGCCCAGGGGGCCCGTGACGCCGAGGCCGCCAGCCAGATGCAGCATAACGAATATCTCTCCAACATGGCAACGCAGCAAGCCAACCACGAAGCCAACATGCAACAGATGCAAAGCGCCACCAATAGCTCCATGCGCGCTACGCAGAACAGCATGAATGCCCGCTCCACCTCAGCCTCCGACATGGAAGACTACTCATTGAACCAGCAAACGGTCAGCGGCGCCAACGGCACCTACAAAACCTCCAGCCAGTATTCCAATGTCTGGTCCAGTCCAGTTGGGCCGGCAAACTCGGACGGGCGCACCTTCGGTTCCACGGACAATACCGTCGACCCGAACAGCGCAACCGACAACACGTGGACCAAGGACACCAAAGTCCATGGCAACGGACAGCCCCAATAAACGCAGCGATGACCTGGAACGTCCGCTCTCGGAACCAACCCGGTAGCGGGAACCGGAATCGCACGATCCGGCGACTGGACCGAGCAGACAACGCCCATGACGACAAGACCGCAGTAGGCACATTCGATTGAATCAGGAGGCGAAGAGATGTTCGAACTATTCAAACTCTTATGGGATGTGGTGGTGTTGCGCGATGCCGCCCGCAAGGGCCAGCTGATGAACTGGCGCGCATGGGTGTATGGGTTCGGCTTCGCATTGATCGAGTACGGCATCGCACTGCCCGCAGTCATGCTCTATGAAAAGCACCCGCAGTACAAACCTGTCTTCATCGCAGCCATGGTTCTCGTGGTGGTTAATTTTATTTGCATGATGTGGTGGGCATGGCGCTGGCGAGCGCGGCAATCTGCTCCGTAGAAGCCGGGCAAGCGGAATTAGCAAAACACCGGATTTGAGATTCCCGACTTCGAGCAGGTCGACGAAGACTTCTACAAGGCCTATTTTCGGGAGGTTGAGATTGGCGCGTTTGACGCGGAAGCGCTTCCGGCCGGTTCAGGTTATGCGATGAAGGGATGTTCGGAGTCATTTTCCGACAAGCCGGTTATACGACAATTTGGAGGTCTCTGTGGGGAATCCAGCCGCAGTTTCAAAGCGGAAAGCATCTGTAAAGACTAGCCAAACTACAGGCAGAATTTCGTCGAAGCGCTAGCGCTGCCCTGGGTGCGATAGCTCGCCTCAAGAAGTTGGGGTTGATGCCAGCCACTCCATCGAGAGAGGGGAGAGTTCCGAGATTGCTACCAAAGGCGTAGAGCAATTCCAGTCATAAGGCGGAGATTGTTCTGCCGATCATTGAGTCCGTTGGGAAGATGGGTGAGAAAGTAGTCCGCCTGGATAGGGCGAATGGCTAGATGGGACTTCCATCGAATATTCAATCCGCCACCGGCGAGCATAGCAAAGCTGTTCGCAGATCCGGTCGTACCCGGGATAACCGGGAAGGAAGAGTCGAAGCCATGCACGCCTCCGAAGAGCGCCTGCACAAACGGCGCATACCGGCGACGAACCGGATAGGTGAAGCGCGGTCCCGCGGTAAAGGAGACAAGGGACAGTCCCTGGGGACCGCCATTGACGCTACCGGAGTGCTCTCCGGTGAGGTCTGCAACTGCGCTGAATCCGCGATCGACATAGAAGGCAACTTCGGCATCGCCGCCATTCATATTGAAGCAGCCGCACTGGGCCGGTCCTTGATTGGCGCGCAGATAGCTGTAGCCAATCGAAACTTCAACAGGCGCAGCCACAGCCGCGGCCTTGTCTCCCTGGTAGGTGTAGGGAGACCGCCGCGGGCTTGAAGTGTTTTGTGCCGAAGCCGACAGCCAGGCGCAACAGAGAAACAGGAACCAGAAATTTCGCATGTGAACGCTCCTACTCCGCGATGGTCAGTGTGAGATGAACGGTCCGCGTGGTGACAGTGGTTCCTGAAGTTGCGGTCGCGGTGACGGTCACCGTGGTGACACCCGGAGGCGTCACATACGGTCCAAAGCCGCCGCCGCAGCCGGACAATCCGACAGCGAGCGCACCTGTCACCACCACCAGCAGGCAGAGTTGCATCCATCGCCGCTGCTTCTTCCCGCGCCTTCGTTTCTGCCCGAGCATTGCCCATCCGGCCAGGCTTCCCGGCCACCAGAAGGCCAGCGCCGGAAGGATAGGACTCAGCGGTGCAGGTGTCGCTTCGCTCCGCGCCTGCTGCACACTAGTCTGGAGTGCGAGTCCTACATTCACTGGATGGTTGTTGCCGGATAGCTGAACTGGATTCTGCGCAAAGACGCAGACTGCGTTCGCAGGCAGGTTCTGGCAGCTGAGCACGACCGAGGCGGTGTATCCGCCGGTCGGCGTCAGCGTCAGAGTCGTATTGCCTGTTTGTCCCTCTGAGATGCTGACCGCATTTGGATTCGCCGTGATGGTGTAGCCAGCCAGCACGGCCGTGGTCACGGTCAACGTGAAGCCCTGCGAGGGAGTTGCGATCTCGTAGTCTGCATCCCCGGCGTAGCTTACCTCGATGCTGTGGATGCCGGGGGCAAGTGTTCCCGGCAACGTGAATTGCGCAATGCCGCCAGCAGACAAACTCGCGCTCGGCTGCAGAACGCCATCGACTGTATACGTAATGTTGCCGGTCGGGACGCCGTTCGCTCCCGTCAGAGTCGCAGTCACAGTCACCGGCGTTCCGTAGACAACTGAGGTTCCTGGAGTCTCAGTCAGCGCGATGCTCGCGGCAAAGCCGAGGCCGGTGCCGCTCAGGCTCACCTGCTGCACGGCTCCTGTGACATTCAGATTGTTGTCCGTGATGTTCACGGTGCCGGTCAGTGCGCCGTTCGCAACCGGCTCGAACTCCGCGCCCAGGTTGCATGCATCCCCGCTGTTGAGAGAGGTGGTGTCCGTGCAGCTCGTGGCTGCGCCATTCAGGTTAAAGTTGGTGGTCGCAGCGAGCGCGGTCAGAGCAAGAGGCTGATTGCCGATGTTGCGCAGCGTCACCGTCTGCTGTGGGCTGCTCTGGCCAACATTCGTAGTGGGGAAACTCAACGACTGCTGTGTCCGGTTTACGCCGATGACGCGGTTGTTGCCGTAGTCCACGATGTCGACGTTCCCGAAGCCATCCACAGCCACGTCCACCGGGCCGTTCAGGGGGATGCCGCCGGGATTGTTAACCGGAAGCACGCTGACCGTGCCATCCGTCGCCACTTCCACCACGCGGTTGTTGCCGTAGTCCGCGATGTAGACATCTCCGGCTCCATCCGTGGCCAAACCCACAGGCTGATTGAGCGCCGCACCGCCCGGGCTGCCGACATTCAACACACTCACTGCGCCACCCGGTGTCACCTTCACCACGCGGTTGTTGTCCGTGTCTCCGATGTAGACATTCCCGGCGTCGTCTACCGCGACGCCTGCGGGACCACTCAGCGCAATACCACCGGGAGTCCCTACGTTCAACACGCCCGAGGCGCCATCCACCGTGACTTCAACGATGCGACCATTGCCGAAATCCGCGATATAGAGATCTCCGGCGCCATCCACTGCAAGGCCTACCGGAAAAGCTAGCGCCGTGCCGTCCGGGCTGCCCACATTCAATACACTGGCCGTGCCGTCCGGCGCTACCTGCACGATGCGGTTATTGTTATAGTCCGCGATATCGATGTTCCCTGCTCCATCCACGGCGATGCCATCGGGTGTGTTCAGGCCAAGGCCGCCCGGAGTGCCGACCGGCAACACGCTGACCACGCCACTCACTGAAACCTCGACTACCCGGTTGTTTTGCGAATCCGCAATATAAGTGTTGCCGGCGCCATCCACAGCCGCGCCATAGGGCACGTTCAGAGGGACGCCCCCGGGGCTGCCGACATTCAACGTACTCTGCAGACCGGGCTCAAACACGCCCAGAGGACTAGTGCCGACGCCATGCACCAACGTCCGCGCCAGTACAGCGCCACTGACCGGGTCCAACACCTGCATCCCATCTGCGCGCACGCCGGGGAGCTTCGGCTGCAACGTTACCAGCACACTGCAGGTCTCCGGACTCGCACCGCCGCTGCATGTGGCAGCGCCCGTCTGCACGTCGGTGCCGTAAGTCATCTTGAAATTGGGCGTGTAGCTGCTGCCGCTGTAGCCCGACACTGTGTAGCTCATCGTGACCGGGTTCGCGGATGTTCTTACTGTGGTTTGCCCCAATGCCTGGGACGATGGCACCACCTCCACCACCCGATTGTTTCCGGTATCCGGAATGTAGACATCGCCGGTCCCATCCACGGTTACCCCGTTCAGATCGTTGAGAGACGTACCATCGGGGCTGCCGACGTTCAGCACAACAGACGTGCCGCCTGGCAACATCTCCACCACCCGATTATTTACGGAGTCCGCGATGTAGATGCTTCCGGTCGCACTCACTGCCACGCCGAAAGGCTCGTTCAACGCCGTGCCACCAGGGGTGCCCACATTCAACACGGCCGCCGTGCCACCGGCCGTTACCTCTACGACCCGGTTATTGTTGGAGTCGGCGATATATAGATCTCCGGCGCTGTCGAGCGCCACACCACAAGGGAAGGCCAGAGGCAGGCCGCCGGGGTTACCAGCGTTCACCACGCTCACCGTGCCACCGGCCGTCACCTCTACGACCCGGCTATTGTTGGAGTCGGCGATATACAGGTCTCCCGCACTATCCAACGCTATGCCTTGGGGAAAATTCAATGGCGTCCCGCCCGGGGCGCCGACATTGAGTACGTTCGCAGTGCCGCCGGCCGTGAACTCCACCACGCGGCTATTATTGGCATCCGCGATGTAGACATCCCCGGATTTGTCTACTGCCACGCCCAAAGGAAAATTTAAGGCTTTCCCGCCAGGAGTGCCGACATTCAGTACATCTATCGTGCCGTTCGCCATCATTTCCACCACGCGGTTGTTACCCGCGTCGGCGATATAAGTGTCTCCCTCACCGTCCACCGCTATATTGGCGGGGGTGTTCAGAGGGTTGCCCTCCGGACTGCCGACGTTCAACACACTCGCCGTATTGAACGTGGCGGTCTGAGCGCGAGCTGCAGGTGCAAGGCAGACCCAACCCGTCAATAGAAAGTACGCGGCCAGCAGAAAGCGATTGCGAGGGATGGAAGCGATGATTACGCGAAAAGCGGAACGAGATGCAGGACTCTTATGGCTCAGCGTGTGCATGGGGGGATAGCGACCTCGACAGATCAAGAAGCAAAACGTAAGAAAGCTACTTGAAGGAAGTGTACCCTCCAAAAAAGCCTCTACAACTCGGAGCCTTTTTGGCGATTATGTGCATGCCCAAAGTGGGAACTACTCGAACCTCGACCTAGTCCGGGATAACCCGGTGTCAGGTCGAGGTTGAGTGGCGTAAGTCTCTGAGCCTTACCTTCCTAGATCAGGCAAGGTCGAAACGATCAAGATTCATTACCTTGTTCCAGGCCGCGACAAAGTCATGGACGAACTTCTCCTGCGCGTCCGAACTTCCGTAGACTTCGGCCAAGGCCCTGAGCTGAGAATTTGAACCGAAGATGAGATCGACACGTGTGCCGGTCCACTTGAGTTCCCCTGTTTTACGATCGCGCCCTTCAAACACGTCTTCGGCTTTTGAGACCGCCTTCCACTCCGTACCCATATCGAGCAGGTTGAGGAAGAAGTCGTTGGTCAGCGCCTCTGGCCGCCTGGTGAAGACACCCTGCTTTGCCTGTCCGACGTTGGCATTCAATACACGCAGGCCGCCAACGAGCACCGCCAGCTCCGGCGCGGCCAGCGTCAGTAATTCGGCCTTGTCGATCAACAATGTCTCGGACGGTATGCTGTATTTGCCTTTGAGGTAGTTGCGGAAGCCGTCCGCGATCGGCTCCAGCACGGCAAAGGAGTCTACATCCGTCTGCTCCTGCGAGGCATCCATGCGTCCCGGTGTAAATGGAACCGTAACACTTTGGCCCGCATTCTTCGCCGCCTGCTCGACACCTGCGCAACCGGCCAGAACGATCAGGTCGGCGAGCGAGACCTTCTTGCCGCCGGATTGTTTGCCATTGAATTCGCTCTGGATACCTTCGAGCGTCTTCAGCACTTTCCCAAGTTGCGCCGGTTGGTTGACTGCCCAATCCTTCTGCGGCGTCAGGCGAATACGGGCGCCATTCGCTCCGCCACGCTTGTCGGAGCCACGGAAGGTGGACGCCGATGCCCAGGCGGTCGAAACCAGTTGAGAAATGGACAAGCCCGACGACAGAACCTTGGCCTTGAGCGAGGCAATGTCCTTCTCATCAATCAGCTTGTGATTGACTGCGGGGATGGGGTCTTGCCAGACGAGCTCTTCAGCAGGGACTTCCGGGCCCAGGTAGCGCGCACGCGGACCCATGTCACGATGTGTGAGCTTGAACCAGGCACGTGCAAAGGCGTCGGCAAGCTGGTCGGGATTCTCGTAAAAGCGTCTCGAAATTTTTTCATAGGCAGGATCGAGACGCAGAGCGAGATCCGTGGTCAGCATCGCCGGCGAGCGGCGCTTTGACGGGTCGTGCGGATCCGGCACGGTACCGGCGCCCGCCTCATCCTTCGGCTTCCATTGATTCGCGCCGGCCGGGCTCTTGGTCAGCTCCCATTCGTAGCGAAACAGGTGGTCAAAGAATTGATTGCTCCATTTTGTTGGCGTACTGGTCCAGATCACTTCCAGACCGCTTGTGATCGTGTCGCCCCCCTTGCCGGTGCCGAAGCTGTTCTTCCAACCGAGACCCTGCTCCTCGATCCCTGCGGCTTCGGGCTCAGGCCCGACATGAGACGCAGGGGCGGCGCCGTGAGTCTTGCCGAAGGTGTGGCCGCCCGCGATCAGCGCGACGGTTTCTTCATCGTCCATCGCCATGCGCGCGAAGGTCTCGCGGATATCGTGGGCTGCAGCGATAGGATCCGGATAGCCATCGGGGCCTTCCGGGTTCACGTAGATCAAGCCCATCTGCACCGCGGCGAGCGGGTTCTCCAGATTTCGCTCATTGGAGCCGCCGCCGGTACGATCTCGCTCGCTGCCATGCAACTCCTCGTCAGCTACGAGCACACCTTCGTCAGCGTGCTTTCCCTTACCGTAGCGTATGTCGCCGCCAAGCCAGGTGGTCTCGTTTCCCCAATAGACGTCCTCGTCCGGCTCCCAGACGTCCTCGCGGCCGCCGCCGAAACCGAAGGTCTGAAAGCCCATCGATTCCAGGGCAACGTTGCCTGTGAGGATGATCAGGTCGGCCCATGAAATTTTGTTGCCATACTTCTGCTTGATCGGCCAGAGCAGCCGACGCGCCTTGTCGAGGCTGACATTGTCTGGCCAGCTATTGAGTGGGGCAAAGCGCTGCTGACCGGATCCGGCACCCCCGCGACCGTCGCCGATGCGGTATGTTCCAGCGCTGTGCCACGCCATACGAATGAACAAAGGCCCATAGTGGCCGAAGTCTGCCGGCCACCAGTCCTGCGAGGTAGTCATCAGAGCCAGCAGGTCTTTCTTCACGGCTGCCAGATCGAGGCTCTTGAACGCTTCGGCATAGTTGAAGTCTTTGTCCATGGGATCTGACAGGGGGGAGTGCTGGTGCAGGATCTTCAGCTTCAACTGGTTCGGCCACCAGTCATGGTTCGATGTGCCTTCCCCTGCGGTGTGATGGAATGGGCACTTCGTTTCGGTTGACATGCTTTCTCTCCTTTTAGCTGTTTAAGTCCAACTATTGCGTCTGAAACTCAGGCATCAAGTCTGAAACCCAAGCATCGATCAACGCGTGTTCGTCTTCATGACATTGAATGAAATGTCAGCTTCTCAATGGGTTGTCGGTCCTGTACGTACATCAACCACGTCCGCCATGATCCCCTGCACCCCTCATCAGCCGTCATTTCTTTCAGCCGAGTGACAAAATATGGCAGAACTGGCCCCGTTCGTTGCGACCACGTTCCCGTTTATCCCGACCCAAGGAATGTAGCATCATGGAGAACGATAGCTCCAATACATAGTCCCTATCCCGAGTATAGGCATCACCTATGGAGCTTCACCAGCTACGTTATGTCTGCGCTATCGCGGAAACAGGCAGTTTCAGCCGCGCTGCGGAGGACTGCGAGTTTGTCGAGCCGGTCGAGATATACGCGCTCGCGTCAAACAAATCTCCTGGGAGAGAGAATTGCCCTCGATAAGCCCAAATTGTTAGCGGAATGTACTACTCGGAGATTCTCTGGAACAGCGAGCATCAGTCAATTCGCCGCATAATATTTGCAGTATTTGGATTGTTTTAGTTTGAGCGAATCGGAGCGGCAGACTGTCTGGCGGTGGATGGAGGCTTTAGCGAACCGCGCGCAGCGGGTGATCCTGAGGCACACGCTGCTCCAGTGATACATAGCTGAACATCCCCTCCTGAACCCGCTCGTCTCCGCGCATATACCTCTTAGACGAATGCCATACGGTTTCCGTCGCAGATGTGCAACGCGGAGCCTCATTGCAAGTGGGCCTGCCAGTGCCGGTCGCCCTGGAAGTGGCAGACCAGTGCTCCTACCCCTGGGGCAACGAGCCGATGTCAACGCGCCCTTCGAGACGCTGGAACTTCCACACCCCGTCTTCTTTTACGATGATGTCCTCGTGATGTCCCGCCATGCCGATCGCCGGTCGTCCATCGGGAGAACAGCTCAGCATGGTCCACATGACCGACGCTGTCGCGCGGGCTCCATTTAGACGAATCGCCGGGCTCGAAATGATGTGGCGAACTGGCGCGGTCCGAGGCTGCACGAGTTTTTCAATCAACGCACGGATTGCTGGCCTGCCGGTCGCCTGCCCGGCGGGACCAAGATCGAGCTGTCCACTGATGGCGAACAGCTCCGCATAGGCGTCGTAATCGGCGTGGTCGAGATATTGTGCGTACGCAGTGAACAGATGCCGGATCTCTTCCATATCCTCCATCCTTTGAACTCTCTCTTCGATTGTGATTCGCTCATTCTGCATTTGTCGTGACCCTCGCATGTGGAGTAGTGGACAGTTAACCGCAGCTCGCGCGCACGGCGGTGGAAGGTACAGCGAACGGTCGCGCTGTATAGGGAAGTTGGGCTCTGACTGTCTTGGGGGCCCGCGAAGGAAGGAGATCAGCTCGCGGTTGCTAGTTATTGCTAGGATAGCACGCTCATCGGTGAGTGAAAGTGTCGCTTGATGCGCGCGGCGGGGAGCGTCTCACAAACGGCGCCTATTTCAACAGGTTCCTAGACCTGAATTCCCTGCTAACAGGGAAATTTACAGGGAAATTCTCGATTTTGGCTTGATAACTCGTGACCAAGACCGGCGTATGCCCTGAATTTAGGAGACTTTAACTCCTGAGGGCCATTTTGACCAAGCAATTTAACAGGGAATAATTATCGCGGGAACACGGAAATCCGATTCCCTGTTCCCGCCTAATTGACTGTAAGCGTCGTACCCGAGTTTCTAGCTTTTGAAATGTGAAAAACGCGGGACACTCTAATGGGGAGTCCATGGCATACGATATGCCATGGGTTGTTGCGTTCGCGGGCTTGCATGAGATCAAAAGACCTGCACGACGTGCGGAGATGAAGACCGCGAGTGTGCCGGCGTGTCTGCTGCCTTTCACTTCCATTTTCTAAATATTCATCGCTATACCGAGAACATTGCATTTCGGAACTGATCTCTTATGCTGCAGCCACAGCGCCGTAATTCGGGAAGCAGTACAATTTGCGGCTACACAGGCGGCGCAGCCGATCCGTCCGACCACTTACCAACCGGTATCATGAACATAGTCAGAGGTTCCGGCGCGCCCTGATACGTCGGGGCCAGAATGACAGGGGAACCCGGCTGACCAGCGCCCCAATCCACTTTGAGTGGGGTATAAAACATCAGGTGAGGAATCCAGTGGCCCACGGAATCGTTAAGATATCCTTCCTTCGACATCATGTAGCACATTGCCCCAGGCTCCAGCATCGGTAACTGCTTCTTATCCAATGCAGCTTTGATACTCTGCATTATTTCGGCTTTGGATTGCCCGGCCAGCACCAGCTCTGTCCTTTTGTAGTCCATGGGCAGGATGGATCGCGCCGCCTGTGGATTGAAGCAGATCGGACCCCGCATTTTCGGGTTCCAGAACTGCGGGGAATCGAACGCCGACATCCAGGACCGCTCGACGACACATACGAAGCCGTTCTTGCCTTCAACCGCGGTCATGTAGCCATGGGGTCCGAGAACGAGGACCTTGGCATCTTTGGAAATGGCTTCAGGCGCCGCGCTTCGCGCCATTGCGATTTCTGCATCACGGTCCGCCATCAAGTATTGAGATAGAGGCGCCATGCTCGGATACGCCATTTTGTGGCTCTGTCCTGGAGCGTTCCCTCCCACACTTAGGATCAGGAGCGAGCCTACAAACACCCACACTTTACGCAATCTGCCATTCCATCTCATAATTTGTCTCCAGGAAAGCTCTTTGCCGGGCGCCGCGGCGAAGAGCGTTTTACCGGTTCATTGTTCCGATTTTGATTTGTTCTCAATTGAGGCATTTCAAAACCTCGACGTAATTGGTAGCAGAATCGCACAACTAGGTATATTGATCCGCGTCCGTTTCGCTTTCTCACCGCGATGGTCTCGTTGTTCTTTGGACAATCTAGTAAGTATCCCCTGGCAGAGCCGGGGGCTTTCAAGTGTGAGCCGCCTTGACGGTGGCAGGTCATTGCTGTCGGCCTCGAAAATGTCCACAACCTTGCCGGCATCTGTTTTGACACGTGGCTTATCTGCATGGACGATTCCGGTCATAGCAATCGCACACGCCGCATTCCCTGTTATTCTCCACAAAATGCGAACCGCATTTACATATTCTCCAACAGCCTTGTTGACTCCACTTATCTTTGGTCTCCCCATCTAAAATAAAAACAGCAGCCGGACAGTCGGAGAAATCCAGCTGCTGCTTGGGAAAAACAACTCCCGAATGGATGAACTGTTTTTAGAACGCGTACTTCAGTGAAAGTTGAATGCTGCGTGGATTACTGACCACACCTGTGATCTGACCAAAGTTTGCGTCAGTCATGCCAGCATCTGGCTGACTATAGGAAGCAATGTTGAAGGCATTGAAGATGTCTCCACGGAAGTCGACGTGCTGCTCATGCCAAATCCCGAAGGTCTTGGCAACGGACATGTCAATATTCTGGAAGCTGGGTTGGCGAAGTGTGCCGGGGCGAACATCGCCGAAGGCATTGTTCGGCTGCTGACTGTAGACGCAAGTCCCATTGTTCTGGTTGGGACCGCAGGAGGTACCTTGCACTTGTGTTCCGTAATACGCGTTAATGGAACGATGGACGACTTTGAGCGGAAGGTTCTGGTTCGGCCTTGCCGCGCCTGTATATGCATTCACCAGGGTCGAATAGTTCGCCGGTGAACCAACCGTGAGCGGGAACCCGGAATAATAGGCTTGGGCGCCGCTGAGTTTCCAGCCGCCAAGGAGAGAGTTCACCGCGTAGTTCCAGCTGGAACCGAACATCCTTCCCTGGCCAAAGGGCAGGTCGTATTCGCCTGTCACGGATATGTTTTGACGGGTGTCGAAGCCGGCTGGCCCCCATTCATCCGCTGTATCGTAAATACTCTGCTGATAGTATTGGTTGCTATTATTATTGCTTGTGCCATAGAAGCCAATATCATTAGTCAGCGCTTTGGACCAGGTATAGTTCGCAGTCAGTTCCAGCCCAGAGGTTAAATGCTGTCTGAAAACCGCCTGCAATGCGTTGTAGTTACTATCGCCTTCTGTGTTGGTGATTTTGGCAACGCCGTTCACTCCGACGATATTGACATACGGTTGCGGCGCCGTCACCGAGGGCGCCTGATTGCCCCAATAGGGAACGGTCAGATGGTGTCCGAGGATACCCACATAGCCCACCTGGAACGATGCCGATGGAGTGATCTCATATTCGGTCGTCAAACTGAGTTCCTGGGTTGAGGATGGTTTCAGGTCCTTTGGCCATATATAAAACGTGGTTGTGGGTACCTGCGTGGTTGGGAAACCATTCGCCGCCAGAAAGAACTTGCCCGGGTTATATACCCCACCCGCAGCGCTTGGAGTTACACCGATTTGCTCAAAGTCGGTATGGAACGGTGGATTTTGGGTCAAGCGGAGGTTGGCGCCCGTACCTTCCAGGTAGCTGGAGATACCGTACCCTCCACGGATGACCGTGCGTGGCGTTGGCTGAAATGCAAAGCCAAGACGCGGCTGGAACTGGGCGTAGTAGGGATTGTAGAGCGCGCGGCTATTGCCGTCTACGCCCGCATACTCAATTTGTTTTGTCTGCATGTTGACGTTCGCCATCTTATTGTTGACTTCGTAGATGGGTTGATCGAATTCCCAGCGAATACCGAGATTCAAGGTGAGATTCGGATTTACCTTGAAATCGTCCTGGGCAAAGATTCCATCGCGCCATTGGCGTTGTCCGGTCCTTCCCGTCACAGCGCCGATCTGTACATCGTCCGCGCGATCCGTCACAAAATCCGCGAACGGATAGAGGGCGCTACTGGATGCGAAGGGGTTGGCAGTGTACACGCCGCTATAGGCGAAGTTCCCCAATTCGCCATCATTGCCTGGGTAGAAGCTGTTCTGCTGGTAGCGGAGAAATTCGCCGCCGAACTTGAAGAGATGCCGCCCCCTTTGCCAGGTAAGGTTGTCCGAATACCCAAAGACATTGTCGATAAATATTTCCGGGGAAGGGTTGGCGCCGAAGCCGTTGGGATAGCCCGTCGCATTCTGAACGCTCATGGTTTGCGCACTGAAACCCGCGGTCTGTTGCGGATTGCTGGGAATGCCGACGAGCTGATTGCCAGTGAGCCCGAAGATACCGCTAGGGTCCGTGGTAACGCCGTTGTTAAAGCGGATGCGCCCATAGTTCGCACTGAACAGGTTCACAATCGAAGGTGAGAAGGTGTGGGTCCACTCGGAATCGAAAAAGTGGTCCGGATAGTTGTCGGCGATAGGAAAATATACAGGCAATGGCTCGACGGTTTGACCATCCTGTGCATATCCCTGCGTATACCGGAACGTCATCACGTCGCTGGTGCGAAAGTGCCAGTCAACCTTGGCATCTCCTTGATCATTTCTGGTAAAAAAGCCGCTTGGTCCCACGAAGTTGTTATAAATTCCCAAAGGATCGCTGGTAGCCACGCAGCCGGGTGATCCAGGGCAGGTGGGATAGGCCTTGGGGTTGCTGAGGAGATATCTCGCGACCGGATTGTTGACGGGGACCTGATTGTTTGCGTAGGGAACGGGCTGTCCATTGGGGCCAACTTTCGTTGTGTCATACAACTGGATCCCAAGGACTGATTTGATGGCGGAAAAGTCTCCCTTGAGGAAGGCCGCGGGAGCCTGACTGTTCGTCGTCAGCCCGGCCGAGTGCTTGCGAAGCGCCTCATAATCGACAAAGAAGAACAACTTGTCCTTGAGGATCGGGCCACCAAAGGTCCCGCCAAACAGCGTCTGCGTATATGGGTTTATCGGAACAGGAACGACGTTGTTGTCGTTGCCCCAACTGTTGGCATCGAGCCTTTGGTTCTGTAGAAAGCCGAAGGCGCTGCCATGCAACTGATTGCCGCCGCTCTTCATAACGGCCAGGATAGTGCCACCGTTCACGTTACCGAACTCAGCGTTGGCGTTGGAGGAGATGACACGCAGCTGGGCCAGTGAATCCGGGCTGGGATTGTAACCAATCGTGTTATTGAGGTTTTCGTTGATTTCCTGACCGTCCAGCAAATAGTTGTTCGACTGCTGGCGGTTGCCGTTGGCGGAGATTTCGTTGCCTGCATCCACGGCGCGCTCGGTTGAGTCAGGTCCACCGAAAGAATTGAAACCCGGCGCAACGGCGCCTGGCGTATACACCGCCAATTGGGAGAAGTCGCGGCCATTCAGCGGAATGCTATTGATGGTGTTTTCCGTAAATGTTTCGCCGAGGGTCGCGCTTTCCGTGTTCAGAATCGGCTGCATCTGCTCCGACACCTGCACGGTCGTGGTTGCTACGCCAATAGAGAGCGCCAGATCTATCTTCGCCGTCTGATCGATTTCCAGCGAGAAGGGACCATAGTCGGCAGTCTTGAACCCGGCGGCTGCCACAGACACGGTGTAGTTTCCAATTTGCAGGAAACGGATGGAATAGCCACCCGTGGAATTGGTTGTGTCGGTTGTTTTAACGTTCGTGGCAATGTTGGTTGCGGTAACGGTCGCCCCCTGCACGATGGCGCCCGATGGATCTGTAATGGTGCCGCGGATGTCTCCGGTGATGGTCTGCGCTACGCCTGAGATACAAGCGGCGAGCGAAAAGCATAATACCCATATGGAAATGCGTCTCATCTGTCCTCCAAATATGAAATGTTCAGCTTCCTCACCGCGATGATCAGGTTGTTCTTTGAGCCATCTATCAGGGAACGATGTACAACTCTATCGTCGCGGTCTACTAGCGTTCCGCTTTCGGCGTTTCGAGCAGCCTAAGTAAACGCACTCTTTAATGGGGAGGCTATTACCTATTCGCCGTGCTCGTTCGGGCCTTTCTGCGGGACGAATGATTTGTGCGATGAGTCGCATGTTTTGTGCGCCAAACCGAGGACGCTCCATGCTGCACTTGAACGAGATACACGACCGCAACCGAGAATTGATATCGAGATTCAACTCCTCAGGTTGGTTCAACTCGCTCTTGCTGGGGCTGAGATCGTGACCCAGCGATCAGAGGAGATAAGGCACCAGGGCAGATGTCTGATGAGCATAGGTGGCGTACGTCTCGCCGAACTACGAACGCATCCACTGATCCTCCATGCGGAGCCTGATCCAAAACGCGAAGAAGAAGAGAACGAAAACGATGAACCCGCGCACTTGGGAGAGAGCAATCGCGATGCCAAGAAGCCCGGTCAGAACGCCGGTGTAGATGGGGTGACGGACCACGGCATAGGGACCGGTGGTGATCAGTTCGTGGCCCTACTTAATGGTGACGGCAGCTCCCAGCAGCCAGAATGGCAAAAGCCAACCGGCCAGAGCTGGAGGTAAAGCCATTGCAGCGGGATGCGCGTTGTCGAGAGGAAGACGATTGCGATCAGGAAGGTGAAGACGCGCAGAATGCGCGAGGCAGCCGGCTCGAGGCGCTGGGTGGTTTTGGTATTGGCAGCTTTGATCTGCCAGTAGACAAGAAAGAAAATCCAGACCACAGGAAAGAAAGATTTGTAGAACCAAAGCATTCAAGACCTCTGGGCGCTTGTATGAGATGGCTGCTGTTTCGGATCGACGTTTGCCTCAGGCTACGGCTGCAGCCGTAGCTGGTTGGGGGAAGGGTTGGAAGCTCTCTCCGCTGCGCCACATGCTGTGTAGCATTACGGCCAGTTTGCGGGCCACCGCCATGATGGCTCGTTTCTAGCCCCAACCTGTTTCCATGAAGATCGCATCGAAATCCCTCCAAAAATGTCGGCGCTACCAACGCTGTCCATAAGCCATCTCGGTAGGGTCTTCTGTTCTTTGCGTCTTTCTTCAGTCGGATCTGCAAATCGACGACCTATGAGACTGAAAACGTTGTCGAATTCGACCGTGCTTAGAGCCTAGTTCAGCGAAGTTGCTAAGTCGGACCTAATCTGCCGGTCGATTGAGAAATGCGATGAACTGAAGGATTTGTGCGCCAGGCCGTGGAATGCCGATTCGTCAGCTAAGCTAAAATCCTAATCATGAAACGAGATAGCGTCCCGCATCTACGGTCCTTCTGGCAAATCCAGATCATTGGATGGGGCTGCTTTTATCTTTTCAACCTTCTGGAATCCATTCATTTCTTCTTGACTAAGCGTGTGCATGTCGATGAAGAGACGGTGCCCATCGTCTTCATGTTCCTGGGAAGTTGTGCCCTGCGCCCTTTTTGCCGTTGGCTGCTGCGGCAATCGCAGTCCTGGATCGCTTTTGAATTGAAAGCAGCCGCGGCGGCCATGGTCACATCCATTCCCGCAGGCTGCGCAGCCTGCCTCATTTTGCAAATTTTCTATCCTGTGCCCTGGCACGCTTTGGTTGCAACTATATTGTGGTCTTTTTTCATTCTCTTCATGTGGTGCAGTCTGTACTTCAGCATTAAGCAATGGCAGCAATCGAGCATGGACAAGGAGCGGTTGCTTCGCGCCGAGTCTGAGGTCAGAGAGGCGCGCCTGCTTGCACTTCGCTATCAGTTGAATCCACACTTCCTGTTCAATTCGCTCAATGCGGTCTCCACTCTCGTTCTGGATGGGAACGCCCCTGCGGCCACTCGGATGCTGGCGCAGATCGGAGATCTTCTTCGCACAAGCCTTGATTCCGAAATCACAGCAGAGGTAGCGCTTTCCCAGGAACTGGCCTTTACCGAAGGGTACCTGGCGATCGAGCAAACAAGGCTGGGGGAGCGGCTGAAAATCGATATGGCTGTTCCATCGGAAACGCGGGATGCGCTGGTGCCGACTATGTTGCTCCAGCCGCTAGTTGAAAACGCAGTACGCCACGGCGTGGCACCGCTTACCGAGGGCGGGAAGATCGTGATCAAAAGCACGCTTCACGAGGGCCGCTTGCGAATTGTCATTGAAAACTCTGGTAGACGAGATGCTAGAGAGCGCCAGGGGAACGTAAATGGAATTGGCCTTAGCAATACCGCAGAACGCTTGAAAACAATTTACGGAAAGAACTACACATTCTCTATGGAGTGGCCGGAAAGTGGCGGTTGCGAAGTCACGGTGGAACTGCCCTTCCGAAGCATCGCGTCCCAGCAGGAGGTTTTGTCGTGCGCGCAATGATTGTGGACGACGAACCGTTGGCGCGGCGCGGCGTCGCCCTTAGACTGCGTAAATTCAGAAATGTCGAAATCATTGGAGAATGCGGGGACGGTTCGTCTGCAGTAGAGAAAATCCTGGAATTAGCGCCAGATATCGTATTTCTCGATGTCGAAATGCCAGAAATGAACGGATTCGACGTCCTCCGCGCGCTGCCGAGGGAAAACCTGCCCGGCGTCATTTTTCTGACAGCGTATGAAAAACATGCAGTACAGGCATTTGAAGTTCACGCGTTGGATTATCTTCTGAAGCCAGTGGACGATGTACGCTTCGCGGCTGCCATCTGCCGAGCGCAAAAAACGGTAGATTCGGCCCTGAAGTCCACGATGGCCGCGCGTGTCCTGGGAATGCTCGACCGGACGTTGGAGAAGTGGGCCTCTCGTTTTGCAGTGCAAACTGGGTCCCGCATTCAAATCGTGCTTGCGGAAGACGTCGAGTGGATTGGGGCAGCAGGCGATTATGCGGAACTGCACGTCAGCGGTCGGTGTTACTTATTACGCGAAACGATGACTTCCCTGGAGCAGAGACTCGACCCATCAAAATTCCTTCGCATCCATCGTTCCCGAATCGTGCAAACAGAAAGCATTCTGGAGTTGTCTTCCATCGAAAATAGGGAATTCAACGTGAGGCTTTCAGACGGCTCCCAACACCGTTCTAGCCGAACCTATGCCGTCAATCTCGAACATTGGTTGTCATCTAACCGGCCCTGATCCAATTTTTATTTTCTTAAATACTGATAAGCCTTAGCATCATGTTCTCAATGCGTGTCGCGATATAGCTCTTGACGCGGCAGAGATCGCCCCAACCTGAATGGACCGTGCTCCTCGATTCATGAGGCCTGCGAGGGATTCTGAGCAGGCAACCTTCTTCGTTGATTAATCCTGAAATGTCGGCTTTCGTTAACCAGCGCCTGTCCAGAATGATCGTTGAATCTCAGCACCCTCATCGGCACCCCAAATCGTGCGAAATCCATAAATTCGAGCCAAGGCCTCTGCCGCGCAAGTGCAGGGATCAAACATCGCATCAGAGAAATCTTCTAATGCTCCGGATCAAGGGGATTTTCGTCTAGCTGGCTGATTTGGATGCGAATTTAAAACAGGGAATTATCGGACGATTATCAGGGAATCGCATTTCCCTGTTATCCAGTCAAGTCTGAGTTGTGTGCTCATCACGCTGGCGAGACCAGCGTGATTGTCCTTCTATGCAATTGATTTTTTAATTTTCAGCATGTCGAGATTTCCGATGTCTGTAAGAGGGATCGACGATGCTCGCAAGATTAACGCGAGCTCTGATAGGCAGCTGGCTGGATGTCCGGGACTCTCTGTATCGATCACAATTCGTGGGATGACCGGATTCGACTTGTCTCGGGCTGCTTTGCTCATCGAGAGAGCACTCCAGCCCCTAAGCTAGGTCAACAATCGGACTGCGAACGACGGCCTTTTCACAGCCAGTCATGCCGAGGTGCTGTTGTTGCCAGCGCGAAGACTTAGAGCCGCCGTGATCACGTCATGTACAAGTTGCTCGATTGCGGTGTGGTGTACTGGATAATCTTCACGCTCTTATCGCAATCTTCAGGACTGCTACGCCTTGAAAGATTTGCGAGAACGACATGATTAACCCCATTTTTTGAGCACGAGAAGACCGGGAAAACTGATTCACTTCCTCTATCAATCTATGGCTTGCTGCACATATCTTCGAAAGGCGGCCTCGAGATGAAGCTGCATCGCCGCACGGGCGCCCTGAGCATCGCGGGTGTGGATGCGTTTGAAAATGGCGGTGTGTTCCTTCAGCGAATGCGGGCGAGCCTGTGGCGTGAGAAGGAATGTCTCCATGCCCAGGGACAGTTGGTTACGTATGGCCGAGATAAGGTCGTATAGAAGGGGATTCCCCGAGCAAGCTGCAAGATGAATATGAAAAGCCATGTCGAGTTTCGCGAAAGATTTTGGATCATCCACAGCTTTGGCCATGCCTTTGAGCAACGTCTTTAGTTCGGTGATTTGTTCAGCAGTTCCCTTCCGTGCCATGTCCGCAGCAGTTGCCCCTTCCAAAGCGATTCGGACATCCATGAGTTGTTCCAAATCGTGCTTCTCCGTGACGAGCCGCCAGTCAAAGATCTTCCCTAGAAACTTTGCCCCGTCGCCAGCGACGGATGTGCCTTCTCCTACTCGCGCATTCAGAATACCCACGACGGAAAGGCATCGGAGTGCTTCCCGGAGTGAGGACCGGCCAACGCCAAAGTCGGCGCACAGGTCTCGCTCCGCGGGCAGTCGCTCGCCGGGCTTCAAATCTCCCTTTGCGATAAGATTCAAAATCTGATGGGCGATGTCTTCGCAAACTGATATTCGGGATACCGGTTTTAGCCGGGAACGTTTTACTTTAGTTTGCATTTTGGTTTTTGTTGTCAAGTTACTCACGGAGCCAGTGTAGCCCAAGTTCTGCCACGTTCGACTGGTGCCGCCAAGCTGTGGTTGACGGGTACAAGTAGAAATTGCATACTGATTTGTCCAAGATATTGGTCTGACAATCAGCACACTGCGTGAAGTGAAGCATCGCAACGTGCGGGAGAGCGTGATGAAGCAGATCGTCCGCAAGATCACGGCTCGGCTCCTCCCGTTCCTGATGCTGCTCTATGTGGTGGCCTTCCTTGACCGAGTAAACGTAGGCTTTGCTGCGCTCAGCATGAATCACGCCCTGGGGATCAGTGATTCTTTCTATGGTTTCGCGGCCGGCATGTTCTTTGTTGGTTATTTCGTTTGTGAGGTTCCGAGCAACTTACTACTGAACCGCTATGGAGCTCGAGTCTGGATTACCAGGATCATGATTACCTGGGGACTCCTGTCTATTTGCACGGCGTTTGTGCGGGGTGGTGGCTCCTATGTCGCTCTCCGATTTTTATTGGGAGCAGCAGAAGCCGGATTTTTTCCGGGTATCATCTTGTATTTGACTTTCTGGCTGCCGGCGTCGAGGCGTGCCGGCGTTTTGTCGCTCTTTGTGGTGGCGATCCCCTTGGCGAATATTGTTGGATCTCCTCTCTCGGCGGCAATTCTCAGGGTCCAAGGGAGGGGCGGACTTCAGGGTTGGCAATGGTTGTTTCTTTTGGAAGGGCTTCCGTCGGTAGTACTTGGTGGTCTAGTTCCGTTGTTTCTTGCTGATAGTCCGCAAAAGGCATCGTGGCTGACTAGTGAGGAAAAGGCTGTATTGGCAAGCGCTTTCGAGGCCGAGAAGAAAACCGCATCTGAGTCGCCAGCGCACGGATGGCGAGGCATGATAAGCGGAGCTTTCGTGGGGCTCACGTTTACGTACTTCACCTTGATGACCGGTCTCTACGGTTTTGGTTTCTGGCTTCCCAGAATTCTTCAAGCCGCGGGCTCTTCGCCGCAGAGCATCGGATGGGATGCTGCCATCCCTTATGTTTTGGGCGGCGCTCTTGGAGTAATGTGGGCTTATCACTCCGAACTAACGGATGAGCGGCGCTGGCACTTATTTGCTTCGTTCGTTGCGGCTGCCATCGGTGTCCTCGTTGTCTGCTTCTTTCCGTCCAAGGTGGCTGTGATATCCGGATTTACATGTTCCGCCGCGGGAATCTTCTCGGCGATGCCGTTGTTCTGGACCGTGGCTACGAAGAGCACATTAGGCGTTGCGGCTGCATCCGGAATCGCCGTCATCAATTCAATCGGTAACCTTGGCGGATTCGTCGGGCCATTCTGGATGGGTTGGATGAGTAAGCTTACGCATAGTTTCGCCGTTGGCTTGCTTTCCATCGCATTTGTGCTGGCTGCCGGTGCACTGACCATCTGCTTGATTTCACAAGAAGGAAGTCAAGGCCGGAAGTCATTGGAAGCAACATCCCCGAGGGTAGGAGCATGACCGACAAGGTTGAGTTATCAGTCGATGCCAATATGGAGACGAGCGTTGGAGCGATTCGACAGCTACTTTCTGCTCTCCATGCTGGAGAACACGATAATGACGGTGCCCACCGGCAACAATATTCGAGATGTCAGAATTTTTTTTGAGCACCTGAGGCAATGATTCCCCCAAGATCGATTGGCCAACAGAGGAGGCCCATTATGAGAGTCCTGTCTCGTTCTACGTGGCTGATCAAGCCATGTTTTTTCCTGCTGCTCGCTGGCGAAATATTTTACGGTGCGAACGTATATGGGCAAGCACCAAAGGATACCGTGTATGAGCCGGCGCTTCCAGCAGTTTCGAATAACTACACGCTGGGGCCAGATTCAAAGCTGCAGCCGAATGTGCCCGCAGGCAAGATCTTTTCGTTCAAGATGCAAGATTCGAAGATCTTTCCTGGGACGACGCGTACGATTAGTGTCTACATCCCCGCTGAATACAAATCAGAACATCCTGCGTGTCTGTTTGTCGAGCTGGATGGTCTTAGCTTTGATACTCCTATTGTTTTCGACAACCTGATTGCACAACATGCGATGCCAGTGACGATTGGAATAGGCGTGAGTCCTGGCGAAGTCCCCTCGTCGAAACCGCCCGAAAATCCTCGGTTTGACCGTAGCCTGGAGTTTGACAGCCTGAATGATCGGTTGGCGCGGTTTTTGCTGGAAGAAGTTATTCCGGAGGTCGAGCGGCACAAGACGCCGAGCGGTGACGCAATTGTCATTTCTGCTGACCCTAACGACCATGCCATCGGTGGTAGTAGTACTGGAGGTATCGGAGCTTTCACTGTAGCGTGGCAACGTCCTGATGCCTTTCGTCGAGTGTTCATAGCTATTGGCACCTTCGTCGGAATGCGTGGAGGTGAACGGTACTATGTCCAGGTGCGTAAGACGGAGCCCAAGCCGCTGCGGATCTTTGAACAGGATGGGATCTACGACGAATGGGGCGGCGGCCCAGAGATAGGCGACTGGTGGATGTCGAATCTGACGATGAACCGCGCGCTGGAGTTCGCCGGCTATGACGTGAAGCGGGTTTGGGGAACGGGAACTCACGATACCAGTCAGGCCACCGCGGTTTTTCCCGATGCGATGCGATGGCTTTGGAGAGATTATCCTGCACCTATTCGTGCCCGGGCCCCGGGGAATCCGCGTCTTCGAGAGATTGCGGTACCTGGGGAGTCGTGGCAGCTTGCCGACGTCCTATGCGGCAAGAGGGTCAGTGTGGCTGTCGAGCCTGATGGAACGATTGTTTTTCCGCGCGATGCGCGAGGTGTTATCTCAACGGGTGCTAAGTCGGCTTCCTGTTCGGCAGTTGACAAGACAGCGGTTGAACAGGCATTCAGCGTTGGGCGTGATGGGAGGCGATATGAGGCCCTGGCGGGAGGCGGTATTAGGATTTCGGCGGCGAGTGGGAGCTCGGAACGGATAGTTGCGCGTGGGCTCTCTATCCGAGGCCTTACTGTGAGTGCAAATGGTGACCTGTATGCCACAACCTTTGGAGGTACGACAGGCGGCGAACTCTGGCTCATTCGAGACAATGGCGAAGTCACAAAGCTGGACGAAGGATTGAAAGGAGCTTCGGGCGTTGCGCTTTCTCCAGATGGGCTTTGGCTGTTCGTCACACAGAGCCTCTCGCACCAGGGGCTGAGCTATCGAGTGCAGGCGGACGGAAAGGTGGATAGCCGCGAACCGCTCTACGAATTCTATGTGCCGG
This sequence comes from Acidobacteriaceae bacterium, assembly GCA_036267255.1. Lineage (GTDB taxonomy): Bacteria > Acidobacteriota > Terriglobia > Terriglobales > Acidobacteriaceae > DATAWK01. Next base: position 217,789 of record DATAWK010000043.1, read on the forward strand.
ATACAGCCGACGACAGCGGTGCTGAGGGAATTGCTATGGACAAGAATGGGTGGGCCTATGTTGCTACACGGATGGGGATACAGGTCTTCGATCGCAATGGCCGCGTGATCATCATTCTCCCGCTGCCAGACAATGAGGCTGCAACGGGGGTGACGTTTGGAGGGGCTAATTTCGATATATTGTACGTCGCTGCGGAGGGTGGAAAGATTTACAAACGGAAATTGAAGATTGCTGGAGTACCTTCCTTTGCTCCACGAGTAACCTTGCCGAAGTGGGGGGATGGATAGCGCGTTGGGCGCAGCTATTTTGCCTAGTCAATGCTCGACGCCAGTTGAGCAGGAAGTGCCAGAGCTTGCCAACTCGATCTCCATCGTTCTCCCACCATCACTGTCGACAGTGCCGTCACACTCACCAGTTCCCGCTTTGTCCCCAGCCAGTCCGTCAGTATGAAGTACGTTCCCACACTGTCATACGTCGCCAGCACCTTCCCGTTGCCATACACATTCGTCCAGTGCCAGCCGCCGCTAGCTCCACCCTCTCGACATACGCGATCTATGTGAGCCCGTGCGACTGTGCGACGGGTTCCTATCAGCAGGTCTCGGTGACTTTGGTGGGAGGCACTTCAGCATCGAAACGGGCGATAGCTGGCATCATGTCATTGGTGGACCAGCAGTATAGACTGCAAGGTTAGGTGAACTACACATCCTGTATCCACAGTCACAGCAAAAGACATCCGCTTTCCATGACATCACGCTGAGCGGCAATAACGTTCCGTGCGTCTACAATACGAGCCTACAATCATCAGACTCTTGTTGGAGCATTTCGAGCTTCAACCTAAGCACGAGTCGCACATTAGACTGATTTCAATCAGCGCTCGTTGTTAATCGAAGCAGGATCTCCTGCATGGTCTGTGCTGGCGGTTCTTTTGTTCCTGTGTAGTTCCCCCATGTCAGGTCGGGGAATGACCAATAGTTATACGCTGTAAAGAGGACACCATGATCCGGCGATGGGTATGCGGTCACGGCCACATCAGCGGATGCCTCCACCCGGGCACGAGTTTTGCCATCCGACAAAATGCAAGATGCGTACCAAACATATTCTTTCAACGACATAAAATCGTTTGTTGCCGATGGCTGGCGAGCATCCTTGCCAAAAAGGAATACGTCTCCCATGTCCTCTGACCACGGAGTTTGGGGTTTCGATCTGTAAGGCTGCTCTGCACCCAGGGCTTTCCGTCTGGCAACGCCTTTCTGGCGTCCGATGTGATCGTCCGGATAGATCGACCACAAAGCCAAGCGATCCCAGGATAACTTGTCGACGTTTTCTGGCAATCGATAGCTGATGCCCAGATGACTGTACCCTTCATGCCCGCCGAGAATCCTGTAACGGGTTGCAATCAGGCCACCACCATCAATTCGAATCTCAAACTCTGCGTTTACCGTGTGGCTTCCGCCATCGCCATACTGACCGGCAGTCATCGCCACGACGCAGCCGCCCTCTTCAGAGACGCCAAAGCTGGTTAGCAGCCACGGTTCCAGTAAACCGCTGCCGAGGTTAAGGTAAGGGCCACCTTCAAGGACAAGTTGACCGCCGCACGTCGCGTGCGTGATGAGTCCAGTAGCCCGGCTGATGGTAACGACGAAGTCAGATCCTTTGATCAGTACTTCGCTGCGTCCATTCTCCAAGTGAATCTCTTTCCCGGATGTCTCATACACTGGCTTCTGCCGTGGCCCGAGAGGCAATCTAAAATGATCAACCAGCGAGCCGTCGCTGCGAAGAAACTGCAAGTCTAGAAGATCATTCTTATTGGAGTTCTTCGCAGGAATCGTCATCAGGCCCGAGCAACGTGGCGCGATGTCTACGGCGCTCAATCGTCCCGACTCCTCGCCAAGCTTCCAGCGGATCTCCAACTCCACAAAATTGGTGTGATCGAAAGCATTGAAGACAGGAACCTGGGGCTTCCCATCGGCCCCGGCGTACAGAGTCTGGTTGTCGTGTATGCGGACTGGAGAGTAGGCCTTTTTTGTCAGCCAGTACTCCGGCTTTTGGCGACGCCAACCATCAATGAGGCCCCAGGGACCGTATCCCACCGGGCCCCCTGGAAGAAGAAAGACTTCGTCGATCCCTGCCCAAATGGAACCACCCAGGCATCCATCCGACGTGAGAAACTTGTTCCCAAAGCGACTGATGCTTTCTCCCCAGAAATTACGGACCCCCGGATCGCGGCGCAAAGTATCCACGTTATAGCAGGAGACATGGGCGAACTCATCATTCAACATGGGGAAGGTATCGCTTCCTACGTCTGAGCTTACGTCTGCGTAATGCTTGCTGTAGATGTCGTATGCAGTCGTTCCCCACGGAACAGTGTCAGGATAACTGAAGATCAATGGGCGAGTAGAGTCGCACTCGTGTGCAAGAGAATATTCGCCGGCGAAGTTACTTCCCCACTGACTCTCATTGCCTAAGGACCAGAACAGGACCGCAGGATGCTCCCGATCCCGCTCCACCATCTCGCGAAACTGCGAGAGAAAACGCTGCGTGAATTCCGGATTGGACGATGGCCCGTCTACCACGTTCGACCAGCAGACAGCAGTTTCCTCTTCAACGTAGATTCCATGACGATCACAAGCGGCGAGGAACTCTTCTGTAGGCGGATAGTGCGATGTGCGGACAAAGTTTATATTCGCATCTCGAAACAGGGTAGCATCCATCTCGTCGAATTCGGGCGGAACGGCCCGTCCATAGATCGGATGAATGCTATGCCGGCAGACGCCGCGTAACCTGACGGGGAGGCCATTCACTAGAAGTTGGTTGCCTTTTCTCTCAACAACCCGAAATCCGATACTACGTCGCAATGTCTCTACAAGCTTGCCATTGACAAGCAGCGATGCTTCGAGCGCGTAGAGATTTGGATGTTCAGAATCCCACAACTTTGGAGAACCAACAACGACGGTCTGCGTGGTTATGGGTTGGTGTCGCGACAGCGTCACCGAGTCGTGATCAAGAGGAATCTTAATCCCCGCTGCGTCTGTTAATTCAAGGCGCAGCTCCGCAGTGGTGAAGTCTTGCGAGGAGAGCGCAGCGTCGATCTGGATTGAACCATTCTCGAATTGTGAATCAAGCATCGTGGAAACAGAGAAGGTAGTGAGGTGATGGTCGGGCACAGCAATCAGCCGAACCTTGCGGAGAACGCCTGCAATCGAGTGTTTTGCATAGTAGCTCGCCTGCGAGATGTCATCGCTTCTGTCCGTGATGCCAATGACGAGATCGAACTCCTGGCCGGGTTCCACGTGCTGTGTGATCTCACACTCCCATGACGTAAACCCGCCAAAGTGATCCCTTACATAGGTACCGTTCACCCACACTCTTGCATATCCATAAACACCGTCAAATCGAACGAATATCTTGTGCCCTTTCAGTTCAGGAGGAAGCTGCACCTTTCTTCGGCAGGGGTATTCCGTATTTTCGACGACACTGAAGCCTTGTGTAGCAAATTCGCCGGGCACGTTGATGTCCGACCACTGCGATAGATTCAGATCCCGCCGCCAGAATTCGGCAGGCGGATCCAGCAAGAACTTCCAGGTTCCGCCGAGATCAATAACGGGCGTGGCGACTGAATTTACGGATGCAGGAACAGGCACGAGCCCAGAAACGGGGGCTAGACTGTAAGGCTTCGTTGAAGCGGATGTGTCATTGTTCAAAAATCTGCCTTCGTGAGGCTGGGCAAGTCCAAGTCTTGTCGCCAATGCAGTTACTCCTAGTGCTTCAATAAAGGTTCGACGATCCATAGGCTCCCTTTGGAGAATCTTCTCCATCTGTTTGTGTTTGGCTGCATGATAAGAACTGCTCTAGCCCCTTGTTGCCGTGTAGCAATTGTGTAATGCTGCTAGGTCATCCATCCAAGAATCTTATCCATGTCCGCATGTTCGTCAGAAGTTGCGGCACGAGCCATAGATGGAGCGATGGCAAGTGCAACAGAATGCCCCTCATACCAAACCAGAAAGCGCGCATCTTCGCTCCCCGGAAGCCTCGATTGGTTGATCCACGTGTAGTAGGCTCCCATGTCCGCGTCGATCAAAGAACCCTCTGCGTCCGTGGCCTGCTGTAGGGGATTGCGTTTCAGTAGTTCATCCATCGGCGCCATTCGTTGTCTCGGCGCATAACGGGTCAGGAGGGTGAGCGGTTGGGCACGCCGCAACGCTTCTCGTGCAGACCATTGCACGAAGGTAGTGCTGAAGACCTGTGTCCCTGCTCCTTCCGTAAGCACCTTGACTTCAAAGTGGCGCAAAACGCGGTCCGACACGTTTCTCTCCAAACCAAGGTCCTCAAGACCAAGTGCTGCGATAAAAGATTGCACCGTCTCGGCGTTCGCCGCGTTCCTCTGCGCAGCCTGCTCGACAAACTTGTTCGTTAAATTCAGCTCCTCTAATGCAGCAGCGGCCAAAGCACTATACGATGTCAGGGTGATGCCCTGCCGCGAACCACAATCAGCAATCGGTATCCCACCATCGATGTACCAGTGCGAGTACGCCAGAGGGTGATCCGCAGCGCGTTGATTCATAAACTGCACAAGCCGGTCTAGACCGTGCTCGGGTTGCACAGATGTAAAGAGGGTGCCGTGCGGTCGCAATGGGCGAAAGAGCGGCAGAGATGTCTGCGCGACTCCCTGGCCTACCACCACAATCGCAAATCGCGGCACTGCCGGAGCCTTCTCGGGCGTAGCCGCCTGAAGCCGATTCTGGTATTGCGTGGCTGCCTTCCGGTAGGCATCTATCTGCAGCGTCGACCAGAGATCGGTACTCAATCGTTCGCTGAAACGTTGCGGCTGGTTGACCCAATCGGTGGCGGCGAACTTAGGAGGAAGAAGGATGCCCGCAAACGGTGCCATCAATGCGGCGAAGGAGGACGGTGATAGTTCCCGGAGGTAAGCGAACTGTCGATCTAACGCGCGCTGCTCCGCCGGAAATCGCCAATCGTAGTCGATGACTTCGCAGAGTAGAACCGGCAGGAGGGCAAAAGGGACTCTTCGTAATGTTGCAAGGTTCTCGACAGCAAGAGCACGCGCCTCCGGAGGGTAATGATCAAAATTCTGTTCCTTCAGATCTGAGGGCTGCATCAGATAACCTCCGCGATCGGCTTGCCTTGCGCAAAGGGCGTCGGAAAGTCCAGAAGCGCTCCGAGGGTAGGCACCAGATCGAGAGAATCCAAAGGTCGGTCCACTGTGAAATTCGGACGCACGTGCGGTCCGAGGGCCATCATCCATGTTGTGCGAGAGAGTGGATCGCCTGTTCGATGGTGCTGAAAGCCATTGCCGCTTACATCAAAATCAGAATCGCGACCAAAATCCGGCAGGATGAACATCGTCGTACGCCCGTGATACTCCGGATCGCTCTGGATTGCCTGCCAGATCTCTCCGCAAAGGCGATCCGTGCGCTGAATACCTTCTATGTAGAGCGAATACGCCCCGGAGTGTGCAACATCCATGTCGTGCAATGTGATCCACAGAAGGCTTGGAGCAAGCTGACGCATCAACTGGCGCATCACGTAGACCGACAATTCGTCTGCGCTCGATAGCGTCTGCGCGTGTCGTGTGAACTCTTCCAGCGAAACATGCAGGATTTCGCTTAGCCGAGAGATCGAGACGTCTGTGTGTGACATGACCGGAGTTGAGAGCGGATTCTCGTAGCTATCCTGCAGCAGAAAGTTGAGATCGTCGCGTCTTGGATGATCGGGACCAAGTGCGGCGGCCAGCAGATGCTTGGGGAGAATAACCTGTGCTCCATAGCCAGGTGCAAATTTGATTCCACTGCTTTGCCCAATACGGTTGAAACCATTACTTGGAGCAATTACCCAAGCGTCATCAGCAGGCCGACCTAGTGCATGTCGGTAGTATTCGAAGATTGTCGGATGACTGGGCGCAACATTCGCGAAGTTGTCAAAGGTTTCATAGACGCCCGTCGCGAGGCTGGCAGTCGCCACGTAATGACCAAGTATTCCGCGATTCACCAACTGTGTGCAAAATGTGGCCTGTGGTATTAGCTCATTCAGGAGATGCGGAATATTTTCCTGTCCTTGAGGGGCAAAGGTCTCTTCGTCACGCGCACCACCGCCAAAGGTAACGACTACGGTTTTTCGTCTATGAATCTCAACGGACGCCATAAGAGGATGAAACTGTGACACAAAAGTCGCACCGGTCGCGCCAGCGGCAGTCCGAAGGAATTCCCGCCTCGTCCACGCTCGCTCTCGTGTGATCTTAGAGAAAAGGTTGTTCATCTCTCATCGCCGCTGGAGATTGATTCGCCATCAATCGAATCTGTCTTGCCAGCTTAATACAAAGGGCTGCGGAGAGATGCGAGCGGTCGCATCTCTCCGCGTAGGAAACAGCGTTTAGAACATGTATTTCAATGACAATTGAAAGAACCGCGCATCTGGCGTATTGCTCTGAAAGAACTGCGTCCCAGTGATTTGACCGCCATTCGAGTTCAGGTTATTAACACTTGGGTCTCCATACGAAGGAGTGTTGAAGACGTTGAACATGTCCGTGCGGAATTGCAGTTTTTGTTCTCTGAAAGTTTTGAATTCCTTGAAAATCGACATATTCACGCGCTCATAGCCTGGGCCCGCGATTTGGTTCCTTTTCCCGCCCAGATATGCCAATACCCGGCTTAGATTGGTTACTGTTTGCGGTGGGGTTGTAGATGAGCCTGCAGAAATGGACGATCCAGGAAGAGGATTCCTGAATGCGCAGGGGTTGTACCAATTCGCTTTTGTCTTCGTCTTAGGCGCGCATGCAACACCGGGATTATTGGCGTTATCAGGCGACCCACCGGAGGCAAAAGGATTCCCCACGAGTATGGCGTCCGCTCCCCCGCCTCCTGCTGTAGCGATATTCGGAACTACGGTGATCGGCGGCCCGGACTGGTCGACAAATGTAAGGCTGGACATCCAGCCTCCCAATAGAACGTCCGTAACGCCACCCTTGTTCAGATGAGCCTCACCCGCACCGAATGGCAGCTCATATGACCCGTTCAGCGTAACGCGATTCCGAATATCGAACGCGGAATTGCTGTACTCGTAGCTGATTGGAATCAGGTTCGTGTTCCGGAAGCCTCCATCGGCGTTCGATCCGAATAAGTCGGGAGCATTGTCGAGTGAATGCGCCCAGGTATACGTAGCGAGGAAGCTCAGTCCGCCAGAGTAACGCTTTTCCAGCGTCGCCTGGAGAGCATTGTAGCTGCTCACAGCACTCGATGAATCAAAACCAGCACCCGCAAAATCTGGGAATGGCTGGAAAGGTTGTGTGCTCAAAGAAGGATTGACAAGTGCTTCCGGTGAATTGGTGTTGAGTCCTGTGAGGATATGACGCGAACCGGTTCCGACGTACCGAAGTGTCGCCGCGAGGTCGGACGTGAATGAGTGCTGCACCGCCAGGTTGTAGCTTATTGTATATTCCGTTTTTGGATTCGTTGCGAGGCCCTGCAGTCCTGGGGTCGAGGGAAAATTCTCGAGTCCAACTGCGAGCGCATTTGTAAATCCGTTCTCCAGAGTGATGCCGTTCGAGACGCAATTGTTCGGCTGGCAATTGGGTGCGGGAAATGTCGCAGTGTATTCAAACGGATAGTTGTTGGCTATGTTCGGACCGAATCCGACATTCTCGAGCCCGCCATAGAAAATGCCAAAGCCTGCCCGGACCGCGGTCTTAGGATCAATCTGGTACGCCACTCCGATCCGAGGCGCGAAATTTGTCTTCTGAGTCTCCGAAAGTGCCGGGTTGCCGCTGTATTGCAGCGAGATATTGTCTTTCGCTAGCAAAGAGGTGAACCACGGAGCGAGAAACACATCTTTGCTCTGATTAGGCAGCAGGTATGTTCCCGATCCAGTGCCGATTCCGAGGGATCCGGTACTGTAGAAATTTGCCTGCTGACCTCTCATTTCACGATAAGGCTGGAAATAGTCATATCGCAAGCCAATATTCACGGTAAGGCGTGGTGTCACTCTCCAGTCATCTTGGGCATATCCGGCGCGGTACCATTTCACGTCGTTCACGATAATGATTGGAGAAACTTGAGACCCGTTGATCTGATCTGCAACCAGGTCCGCTACGCCAAAGCCTGTGAAACTGGCGCCGAGATTGCTTGTATACAAGCCGCTAAAACTGTAGGTACCGTGCGAATAAGGCGGTTGCAACGTCTGGTAACGAAGGCTCATTAGCTGCACGCCAAACTTTAGCGAATGGTTTCCGAGGATCTTCGTGACGTTGTCAGATATCTGGTATCCGTTTTGATGTTCCAGAATAGGGTTGTAGGCTGGCGATCCAGTGGTCGTAACACCACCTGCTTCGCCTACGCCTGCGCTGGCCGCTCCACTAATGAAGAGGGTGGGCAGCCCGCCATTATCTGGATAGGCTGGCCCGAACTGAGTTCCTCCCATGCCCAGCGTGCCTGCGATATTTGTCTGAGAGTTCTCCTGCAGGAAGCCGAAAGAGCCGTAGCTGTAGCCAAACCTGAATTCGTTTATAAGATTCGAATTGAAGACATGAGTTTCACTGGCGGCGAAGTTCTCCGATAAATTGATCGCCGTGCCGCCGTTGTAGGCGCTGCCATCCAGGATTGGCCCCAACGGGCCAGGAATATTCCCTGGCGCGTGTAGATAGCTGAACCTCGCGAAGACCTGATCCTTCGCACTGGCGTTGTAATCTACGCGTGTATCCCACTGGATCGTGTTGTTTGTCGAGTTCTGTGTAGTGACGTAATTACTGTAGGTCTTGCCACCGTTTGTATTAGGCATGGGATAGAGGCTGAGGATCTTCTTCGCGACCGCATCTATCTGTGGAGAACAGAACACATTTTGTTGGCCATTGCAGCTTAAGAGAGCGGTCCCACCGGAATTTGGCTGGTAGAGCAGCGTAGGTTGACTAGCACCAGTCAGGCTTGTGTTCAGTAGCTCACTGAAGTTGCCCTGCCGCATCGATGGCGTCGGAACGGTCAGTGTGCTTGTCTGTCCGAAGACGATTCGATTCGCTTCTATATCGCCGAAGAAAAATAGCCGATTGCGCAAGATGGGAAACCCAAGGGTGGCCCCGAACTGGTTCTCGCGATATTTTGGAACGGTAAGTGCGTTCCAGTCCTTTGCATCCAATGCATCGTTGCGGAAGTATTCCCACAAATCGCCGTGGATATGATTGGTACCCGACTTGATGCTTGCATTGATCACAGCTCCTGCCGAATGTCCGAATTCGGCGCTGTAATTACTGGTCTCCAGCTTGAATTCCGCTAACGCATCTGGAGGCGGACGGACGACAAAGCTTGCACCATTCAAGAAGTCGGCACTGTTTGAGTTGTTATCCACTCCGTCCAAGAGGAAGTTATTCTGTTCCGGCACTTGGCCGTTGGCCTCAAAATCTCCTGTGCCCCCGCCACGAGAACCAACCGCGGGATCGGCGCCCGCCGTTAGTTGTGCAATATAGACCCAGTTGCGTCCATTCAGTGGCGTGTCATTGATGGTTCTGGTGCTGACCACTTGTCCAACTGAAGCCTGTTGCGTCTGGAGCAGGGGCGGAGCGGTGGAGACCGTGACTGTCTGCGTCACCACGCCCGGCCGCAAGACAACGACTACATTCAAACGTTCCTGCACGTCTACGTGAACATTTTTCTGCACGGTCGTCTGGAAGCCGGTAGCGTTTGCGCTCACCACGTAGTCCCCAATTTTGATAGGAGAAAAGTTATAAACGCCGCTGGAGTCGGCATGCGTGTGAAGCACCAAGCCATTGTCCGTATTCGTAAGCGTTACCTGAGCACCGGGAACAACTGCGCCGCTTGCGTCCTGCACGATGCCGGTAATCGCTCCCTGATCTTGTTGCGCATCTGCGTGGCGAAGAGAAAAGAGCACACAGCAAAACACCACAAGCACAAAGCGAACAGCAGTTGCAGCCCAGTTTTTTTGCCTTAGCTTAGCAATTCCCATGTTCAGAGGCCTCCCTAAAAAATGAAGTAGCCGTCATTTAAAAGCATTTGCATGACAGCGCTGTCATTCAGAAACGCACGTTACGCCACGAGATCAAAGATTGTCAACAGAAAATTACGTCTTGCATCGAAGGCGCAGTTAAGCAGGCGGATCACCCTATGACAAAGAAGTCGCCAGAATGCTGGCTAAGGCTCTTTTTTTAAATCAATCTTTCCATATAAGTAATTTAATTTCTTATAGTAACGAATAGAATTCCGACGAAATTCTGAATTCTCCCAACATCAGACACTCTCATCTGGCATGAGCATCTCTTCTTTTGAAATCAGGCCGCTTTTGGCAGTCGAAGGAGCGACATTAACGAGTTGCGCATGCTGCAGTCTGGATTGACAAAGCCAAAATCGCACAATATGATCACAGCGAAATGACAGCGATGTCATACATCTGCTCAACCGTATAACGCCGATATCGGAGGCAACACACATGCACGTACTTCGAATTCTTTTGTCCCCACTTCGCCTTAGGCTGTCGATTGTCAGCCGCATACTGTTGAGCGGTCTCATCCTGTCCACCGCCTCCGTTGCATTTTCGCAGACTGCTTTAGTGCAGCCGGGTCTTGCGCCGACTCCACCCATGGGATGGGCAAGCTGGAACCACTTCTTTTGCAACTACAACGAGCAAACGATTCGCGATCAGGCTGATGCCCTGGTCACGACCGGAATGCGCGACCTGGGTTACAAGTACGTTCTCATTCAAGAATGCATTGCTCCAAGACGCGATGCATCGGGCAATTTGGTTGTCGATGCCAGCCGATTTCCCCAAGGCATGAAAAACCTCGTTGATTACATTCACGCACGTGGGTTGAAGGCAGGCATATATACCGATATTGGACCCTACACCTGTTTCCCCAATCCGCGATATCAGGGAAGCTATGGACATGAAAGCCAGGATGCGAGAACCTTCGCATCCTGGGGTATGGATTTTGTGGAAATGGATTATTGCAATCGCGTTCCCGGGCACACTGGACGAGAGGTATATGAGCGCATGGCCGCGGCGATCCAGGCGACCGGACGACCCATGCTGTTCTATATTTGCTCCTGGGGCAACGAACATCCTTGGACATGGGCACAAGGGAAAGCGCAGTTGTGGAGAACGGATGCCGATATCAGCCCTAAGGAAGACTACGCCGATTGGACAGACGTAGTGCAGCGTTTCGAGTCGAACGCGAGACATGCCGTCTTCAGCGCACCTAATAGTTGGAATGATCCCGATATGCTTGAGGTCGGGAACCGCGGCCTGAACCTCGTAGAGGCTCAGACTCATTTTTCGATGTGGGCAATTTCGGCCGCGCCATTGTGGGCCGGTAACGATCTGACCCATATGTCAGACGCTATTCGCGCTATCTATACCAATCCAGAAATCATTGCCATCGATCAGGACCCTCTTGGGGCTGGCGTGAGAAAGGTGAAAGAAAATGCTGTTGGGTTGGAAGTATGGTCAAAGCCGCTGGGCAGTATCGGCAGTGGCGTCGACGCCGTCCTTCTATTGAATCTTTCCGATCAGCCAGCGTCTATTGCGGTTCAATGGAGCGACTTGGGCCTATCTGGAGACGTGCACGTTCGTGACCTGTATTCGCATCAGGGTCTGAAGACACAGCCAGATGGTTACCGGGCGCAAATGCCTGCCCATGGATCGGTGTTGTTGAAGGTAAGCGGGACTTACGACTGGTCCAAGGGAGCCATATTCGAAGCTGAATGGCCGGGCAATCTTCGGTCGAGTGATGCGGTGTTGCTGACTTGTCCGGAATGCAGTCACAGCTATGCAATTTCGCTGAATGGGCCAAGCGGTGCCGCTGGAACGACCTCTCTCACATTCAGGCATATTGTGGTGCCAAAATCCGGCACGTATTATCTGACACTCTATTACGCCGATAGTCTAATCCGAACCGACAAGCTACAGCTGCGAGTGAATGATGGTCAGCCGAAGCCAATTCATATTCACGAAGCTATTTATCGATCGGAATCATTACCAGTTTCCCTGAATGAGGGCGACAACTTTCTCACCTTTAGCTATGCAGGTGTTGCCGGAACGACGGTGAATATCGACCGAATCCGAATATATCAATAGATCTACTCGTCAGCCATTCTGGTGCCGAAAATTGAAATGCACAATAGGGAAAACATGAGACCTATAGACACATCGCTTTTTGCAACCATCAGAAAAGACCTGTTTACCGCCGTTGTGGGAGATGTTCTCGATGAGATGGGTCTCGTGCATCAATTTCTTCCGCCTTATATCCAACCGCTACGTGACGACATGATCGTAATCGGTCGGGCCATGACCGTTCAGCATTGCGATATCGAACACGACACCAGAAGCGACTCTCAGTCTCCATTTGGGCTAATGCTGAAGGCGCTGGATGATCTAAAGCCGGGAGAGGTTTACGTCGCTACCGGCAGTTCTCCGACCTACGCCCTGCTTGGCGAGCACATGTCCACACGGGCACAGCGATTAGGTTGCGTCGGCGCGGTTATCGATGGGTATTCACGTGATACGCGAGGAATCCTCAACCTTAATTTTCCCGCATTTTCGCGCGGCCGTTACGCCCAGGACCAGCGACCGCGTGGCCGTGTCATCGACTTCCGGGTTCCGGTAACAATCGGCACCGTTCATATTACGCCCGGAGATATTGTCTTTGGCGATCTTGATGGAGTAGTAGTGGTACCGCAAACAGTGGAAGAAGATGTATTTCGCAGGTCCTTCGAGCGAGTGCAGCGGGAACACGGTGTTCACGACGCACTTCAGAGTGACGGTATCAGTGCTACGGAAGCGATGGAGCGTTTTGGGATTCTGTAAATATCCGAATGAATCTCATATCGCAAAACAGGAGCTCAGACATATGAAGATTGAAGAGGTAAAAACATGGCTCGTCGAAGGGCTTAAATACAATTGGGTTTTTATCAAAGTCTTCACAGATCAGGGCGTGACAGGCGTCGGTGAAGCGACAAACTGGCCCGGTAGTCCACTAGTGGAGGCGGCGTGCAGATTCGTCGGCTCTCTGCTAGTCGGAGAAGATCCTACACGCATCGACTATCTCTGGACGAAGCTGTACAAAGATATGAACTGGCTCGGTCAGGCCGGACCACTTCTCTCAGCCATCAGCGCGGTCGACATTGCATTGTGGGATATCGCCGGCAAACGGGCCGGTCTCCCTGTATATGAGTTGCTGGGCGGAGCCTATGTCAAAGATATTCTGCTCTACGCCAACTACTGGTTTACGAAAGGCACCGGGACTGAGCAGGATTATTCCGATCAAGCAAAGGAGGTCGTGGACTCCGGGTTTACCGCTTGTAAGCTCGATCCGTTTGCTCACACCGACTATCGGTATGGCACGAACCTCCGGACCAATCTTGGCTTGACGGAAGAACAAAAACAGATGGCTCTCGCTCGTCTGCGCTCGGTATCGTCTGCTGTCGGTTCTGAGTGTCCAATTGCTGTCGAAACGCATGCGATGTTGAATGGACCCACAGCCGTCGAAATGGCGCATCGCATTGAAGCTGCCGCCATCAATTGCATGTGGTATGAGGAACCCGCTGGGCCTGAATTTCCCGACGCCATTGCCGATATCCGGCGGAGGATCGCACTGCCCGTTTGTGTGGGTGAACGTCTACACAGCCGCTTCATGTTTCGTGGAATTCTCGATCGGCATGCCGCCGATATCGTGATGCCTGATATCACCCGCTGCGGAGGCATCAGCGAGATGCGGAAGATCGCGACGATGTGCGAAGCATATAACGTACCTGTGGCGCCCCATAATCCTAATGGTCCAATTTCCACCATAGCATCAGCCCACGTCATGGCATCGATCCCAAATTTTTTTCGGCAGGAGTTCATTGTCCAAGACGTCTCCTGGAGAGACTCTGTTCTGGACCGCCCAATACCCGTTTCCAATGGGTACTTTCATCTCGACGATGCGCCGGGCCTGGGCTTCGATCTGGATGAGAAGCAACTTGAACTACATCCAGGTGTTAGAACTCCACGGGCTGGTTTCTATGTCTAACTGTACCGGGTGCCATAGAGATAATCTTATCTCGGGCAATCATCAGCCAGCGCGGTTGAGGTGGCCGACATGCAGTTGACCCACCTGAAGCCAGTGGATCTGGCTATCATCGTCATCTATTTCGTCGCCGTGTTGTCGATTGGCTTTCTGCTGAAACGCCAGACAAATACTAGCGAAAGCTTCTTTCTCGCGGATCGCAGTATCACGTCGTGGGTCGCGGGCTTGAGTTTTGTTGCGGCGAATATGGGTGCCCTGGAGCTGATGGGCTGGGCATCCAGTACCTATGAATACGGAATCATGACCGTGCATTGGTATTGGATTGGGTCGGTTCCAGCGATCCTCTTCCTTGCCATCGTCATGATGCCGTTTTACTACCGCTCGCGCGCCACGTCAGTTCCGGGATATCTTCTACAAAGATTCGGTGAACCGAGCCGCACTTTGAGTGCAATCAGCTTCGCATCCATGACCCTACTCATGTCTGGCATCAATATGTTCGCCATGGCCAAGGTGATGGAGGTGATGTTGGGGTGGAATCTGCACTTTTCCATCTGGATTTCGGCGCTGACAGTCGCAACGTATGTGGTCCTGGGCGGATTGGCCTCCGCCATTCTGAATGAGGTTCTACAGTTTTTCCTCATCTGGATGGGCGCACTAGTGATCCCTATTCTGGGTCTGATCGAGTGCGGCGGGTGGCACGGTCTTACACAGCGTATCGCCGCCAATCTGCCGAACTCTTCGCAATACCTGCATATTTGGAGCACATTAGGCAGTCCACAGGCAAACCCAATGGGAGTGGACTGGATCGGCATCATCTTTGGAATGGCTCTGGTGGGTGGCTTCGGATACTGGACAACGGATTTCCTAGTTGTGCAGAGAGTGATGGTCGCCCGCGACTTGCGCACGGCACAGATGGCTCCCGTGATTGGCGCGTTTGCGAAGATGGCAATTCCCATCATCGTCGTGTTGCCTGGTCTCATCGGCCTCGGGATTTTCGCTGGGCACGGCAGCGCAATCCATCTTGTCTCGGAAAATATGGCACATGCGGGAGACTACACCTATAACGATGTTTTACCTCTGTTATTGATTCGGTATGCTGGCCCAGGATTGCTAGGCCTAGGTGTCACTGCATTGATTGCAGGGTTCATGTCAGGCATGGCTGGCAACGTTTCTGCCTTCGCAACGGTTTGGACCTACGATATCTATCAACCACACATCGCTCGCTCGAAGACGCAGGAGCACTATCTCCAAGTAGGCCGTTGGAGCAGCTTTCTCGGTGTGCTTTTGAGCATAGGCACAGCCTATTTTGCCTTGCACTTCAACAGCATTATGGATTATGTACAGGCCCTCTTCAGCTTCTTTGTTTCCCCGCTATTTGCCACTGTCCTACTAGGGATGTTCTGGAAGCGCGCGACCAATGCTGGGGCTTTCTGGGGTCTGTTATCGGGGATGGCAATATCCATTTCTATGTGGATCGCCGTCCGTCTCTGTCCATCTACTCTGAAGTATGTTGCGTTTTCTATGTCTGCACGGCCTATGGCAGAAACCCTCTATCGTATGTTGTGGTCGTGGCTTGTATGTGGCGCTGTGACCATTCTCGTCAGTTTAGTAACACACCCTAGAAAAGAAGATGAGCTGGTTGGTCTGGTATATGGATGCACACCAAAGGAGTCAACAGCTTGTTTAGTGTGGTGGCAAAACCCTAAGTTTTGGGCCCTCATTGCTTTGATCACAGTTTCGGTTCTCCAATGGATTTTTTGGTAATGAAGGAGGCGCTATGAAGCAAATCAATATTTGGATCGCAGTCGGCTTGCTGCAACTCATCTATGGGGTGATCCTGCTGGTTACCGGTGTTCGCCAGTTTCGACAGCCTCCTCCGACTGTACTGGCTGGCGTACACGCGACCTTTTGGGCGGGAGTCATCTTGACATTCGCCGGATTCCTTTTCGTCCTGATAAATAGCTCTTTTTGGAGTCGCAGACGGACCTAACGATGAGCTTTCTGTGAGATTGCGCAGATTCAATTTTGAAGTAATGACGGAGGAATTCTTTGATCGCCATCGATTTGAGTAAACGGGTTGTTTTGATCACGGGCGCGCTTGGTTCTATTGCTCTAGTTACAATCGCGCGTATGGCTGAAGCGGGAGCTCACCTGTTGTTAACGGATATCATATCCTCGGATAAGGCTGCAGAAATATTGAGAACGTTGAACCTTCCTGAAGGTTCATATGCGTATTGGAAGATGGATGTCACGGACGAGAAGGAGGTTTGTTCCGTGGTTTCTTCCATATTCCAACAAAACCCGCATATCGATATTTGCCTTGGTTTGGCAGGAGGATGCGGTATGCATCCGTTTGCGAGAACCAGCAGCGACGAATTTTTGCAAATCTTCAATCTCAATTATTTGAGTCAAGTAAACGTCACACGTGCAGTCCTTCAAGAATGGGTGGATCGCAAAATCAAAGGGCATATGATTTATGCCTCTTCCTGGGTAGCGACAAATCCGTGGCCCGATCTCTCCTCTTACGTATCCGCAAAGGCTGCGCTGGATGCTTTTGCAAAATGCATGGCACTCGAATACGCCACATACGACATACGCTTCAATTCCATTTCTCCGGGACACGTTGCGGCTGGAAGCTCGCTGAGAGTGTACGAAACAGACCAACAATACCGGGATGCCGTGGATCGGGTGATTCCATTGGGGCGGCTGGTTCGGGTAGAGGCTGTAGCCGACGCCTTCGCCTGGCTTGCATCGCCGATGGCAAGCGACGTCAATGGGCAAGTCATTCGTATCGATTTGGGAGCGAGCATCCCAAAACTCAAATAATTCCGGGCGGTGGGTCTCTGTCCGCCGGTATATGGAGCTTTAACGATGTGTTAGCGTTGTCATTAAAAGAGGAAATCGATCCACGTCAATTCGAATGAAAAAGTCGAAAGTGAATGACGAACCGACCCTTGACGATGTCGCACGCATGGCGGGCGTTAGCTCTATCACCGTGTCGCGCCTGGTCAATGGTGGGACGCGCGTGCGACCGGAAACGGCAAAGAAGATACGCGCCGCCATCGCCCGATTGGGCTACAAACCAAATGAAGCGGCAAGAATCCTCAAAGGCCAACCAGCCAAGATTATCGGTTTGATTGTTCCCGATCTTGCGGATTCATTTTATGGGGCCTGCGCTCAGGCTGTGCACGAGGTCGCGCGCAGTCGTTCCTATATGACGGTGGTAGTGGGATCAGAATGTAAAGCGGATGTCGAGTCGCTGGAAATCGAGATGATGATACGTCGGCGCGTAGCAGGCTTACTCCTCATACCGACCGGGGTCGACAAAACACCAATCCAAGTGATCCAGAAGGCAGGAATTCCCGTCGTATGTTTCGATCGGACTCTCCCGGGTCTGGAGGTCGATTCTGTCGTGGTAAACAACCGCGATAGCTCCTACGAGGCCGCTAAACATTTGATCGAGCACGGTCACAAGAACATTCTTTGTTTAGGAAACCAAAGCAATCTTTATCCGATACGACTTCGCATCCAGGGCTATGAGGACGCGGTCCGCGAGGCCGGCTTGCCCTCCATTGTTGTAGAGCAAGCGGAGACCGTAGATGCGGTAGGTGCGGAGCTGGTTCGCCTTATGCAATCAAAACACCGCCCTACTGCCGCATTTTGTGTCAACAACGTCGCCAGTCAGCTATTACTTGAGGCTGCTGCTCCGCGGCGCTATCAAATTCCCAAGCATCTGGCGGTTATCGGTTTCGACGATTTCAAGATGGCGACCTTGCTGAAACCACGCCTTACGGTCGTGCGCCAGCCTGTTGTTGAGATGAGCCGCCGCGCGGCATCCATTCTTCTGGATCGGCTGACGCTGTCGTCCCACAGCACGACAGCGACGGTGATTCTCTCTACCGAGTTGGTTATACGTGAATCCTGCGGCTGCGCTCCGTAGAAACAAGCTGCTTGAGCGCCGGCCTTTTTTGTACCAGATCTCGTGAGAGAAACTGCACTTCAAAGGAGTGAATGGTGCGTAGATTGAATCTCTCATACATCGATCGAACCGGCCTGCGTGTGATGCGATGATTGGTGGCAAAATCCTTAACGACGGCACCTATCGGGTGGAGAAGTGTACATTCCTGCTCTACGAAGCGGCATATCCGCTTATTCCGATTAAAGGGTAAGCCGCACCATAGCCAACTAATAGTTGGTTTACGAAGAAATTGGAGGCAACGTTAGTCTGGGTCTGATTCTGTTGGCATTCTGAATTCAGGAATAGATGGACGGAGACGGTAGTGGTTAAAGCCAGCTCCGAATACTACAGCTCGACGAGCATAGATCTTAACGGTTCTACCTGGACACGACAAGGTTGGTTTTAGACTAAGAGGAAATCGACAGCTATTTTGCGAGTGGTGCTGCGGGTGTGCCCCAGTCCGCTTCGCCCTCGGCGTCGCCAGTGCTTCCGACGAGCAAGGTGGCACCCCGCCGGAGCACTCCGGGATTGCGGAACTCGCGCCACTGCATATAGACAACACCAAAAACAAGCGCCAAGACAAACAAGTATGGCGTGATGTTGTATGGCCACGGAGGTATTGGGTACACGGTAACAAATAGTACGGGCACAAGCGCCAAAGTCCCAATCCAAGGCATCACCGCGTGCCGCCATACGTTGAAGTCATTCGCATGCTCCCGGCGGATATAGGAAATCAGAGCCAAATTCGCTATGGAATAGAGGATGATGACGGCCAACGCGGCAATCGTACCGAGGAAGCCGAAGATGTCCGCGGGCCGCAACAGGAAGCCAACAAGAAGTACCGCCGCAATACCGGACAGTTGGAGAAAAGCAATCGCGAAGCTAGGTGTCTGGTGAATCGGATGAATTTTGGCGAACTGAGCAGGTAGTGTACCTGCGTAGCCCATCGTGTACATAACCCGGGATGCAGCGTTCGTGCAAGCCAAACCCGCCCCGATCACGCTGTTGATTATGGCGAAGAGGATGAACCACCAGCCAACTCCCCACAGCGCATGGCCAAGCGCATAGTAGGGGTTTGGGTTCGCGCTGAAAGCAGCCATATTGCCTGTTCCCCAGCCGATCACACTTGCATACGAAGTGAAGACATAGAAGACCCCAATACCTATCAGCGAGAGGAGGACTGCCTGGCTGATGAACTTGCTCGGCCGCCGACTTTCTTGGGCGAGCGGCGCGGGCGCTTCAAAGCCGCTAAGCGCGAGTACGGAGAAGACCATCCCGGCAAGGATGCCACTGAAGTGGTGCGACGACAACGATGTCCTCAACGGCGCAGTATATGTGGAACCCAGTCCTGGACGGACAAGGAACGTAATCGCGAGTGCAAGCATGATCAGCATCTCAAGACTGCCAAGAAACGCTGTGGTCCGCATCGACAACCCGACACCATGGTGAGTGAGTATCCAGATGATGACAAACGCCACCACTGCCAAGAGCCACCACGGGATGTGCACGCCGAACTCTGTCAACAGCGTCTCAGAAATCAGGTAGCCAAGGAACCCAGTGGACCCGGCCGGCCCGAGAATGTCATAGATCAAGTAGCTCCAGGTCGCCATGAAGCCGCTGCGAATCCCCAAACCACGGGTGGCGAAAGAGTAGTAGCCACCGCTCGATGGCATGTACTTGGAAAACTGTGACACCGTGTTGCCAATAAAGAAGCAGATGATTGTCGCCAGCATAAATGAGATCGGCATATTCGACCCCGCTTTGAGTGCGATGATCGGGAATATGAATACGATGCTGGTCGCTGGGGCGATGTGAGTGATGCCCTGGAACACCAGTTCCAAAAGACCAAGTGAATTGCGCCGCAGTTGAGGAGGCGAGGTGGAATCGGTTGCATCAGCGGTCAACAGCGGATCTCCCTAAGTAGACGATGAAAGGCGGCGATGCAGGTTGGTCAGAAATAGACGCTCTATAGATTTCGGTGGGCACTATCGAGCGGTTCTGCTACCCCTCAAGAAGCAAGCTCGCAACCGCTTACAATGACCGCGCGTATGGAAGACCTGACCATAGTATGCAATGCACATACTATAAGTCCATACAGATGTGCTCGCACAGTGAGTAGGCTTTGGTATTCAGTATCCATATGGGTTCAGCTGGCCGGCCATTCAGTGGGCGGCCGAATTCCAGGAAAGGATCGAGCTCACAGATGGAAGCGCGTAAGCTTACCCACCTTCTGATCTATGGCATCGGGAACACATTGCAAATTTGGCTTGCCTGACTGCTTTTGATCCGCATTATGAGGAGGCCCTACTGGTTGGCGTTTCGGGGGGAATCTGGCAGTTGATCCAGAACCGGCTACCGTTTGAACAGTTTAGAATTTTCTTGAATCCTGGGCACTTGATTCATTTACACGAATGGGTCAGTTCTCCGATATGCCGCAATTCCGCTGTGACTATGCACTCCTGGATGGCGATTCAGGTTGATGTCATTTCGTCGTCTCCTATTTACTTCTAAACGAGGATAGAGGCCAGAATTATTCTGGCTGATGCGGAACTGATGTAGCAGCTTCAAGAAAATTGGCCCGAGTGCTACGAGCGCTGTCAGAAGCTGTGCATCTTCATGTCTCAAGTACTAAGAATCGTGCTGTCTAAAGAGGTATTGCCCCTCTCCAGCATTCCCGCAATTGTGCCGTCGTTCCTTCTAAAGCCGAAGCCGTCATTACTCTCGAGTCTTGAGGCCATACGAGAGAAAAATCTGGCTTCGATGAGGAGATAGTAAAAGATTTAAGATATACCGAAGCGGAACGCACGGAGCCTGAGGAACCTCCTTATGGACACGAGGGGCAAAGTCCTTGAGAACTGATCTAAAACTTACGTGCCGTTAGCTCCGGAGCCGTCACACTCACCAGTTCCCGCTTCGTCCCCAGCCAGTCCCCCAGTGTGAAATGCGTTCCCGCACTGTCATACGTCGCCAGCACCTTCCCGTTGCCATACACATTGCTCCACTGCCACACTGCCGGGGTTCCCCCCAACACCGTCACCTGCTCCCCATTCAACCCCAGCAGATATTCCTGCGACACCGTCACCGGATTCGGCGTGTTGTAGCCTTCCACCACTACCTTCTCCACTCTCCGCCCTTCCGCGTCGTACACATATCCCGTCAGCCCGGTCATCGGGTTCAGCACGCCGATCTGCCGTCCTTCCGCATCGTACGAATACAGATTGACCTGGTCGCTCTGCACCTCTCCCGCCGCATCGTAGCTCCACTGATCCACGCGATTGTCGTTGCCCGTCGTAAATGTCACCGGAGCCGGTTGCGGCACCAGTCCCGCATACGTTCCGCTCGCCGTCTGGCTCAATCGGTTGCCGAAGTTATCATAACCCCAGGTCAACGTCAGCCCCGTGTACACCGGTCTTTCCGCTGTGGACGCTCATGATTAGCGTGTATGTCCTCTTGGCGAATTTTCGGCCCCAGCCGGCATTCTAGGGAGAGCCATGATTGTGGTCCACTACCGTTGCCGCAGGAGCACCCCAGCACTGAACGCATTTTCACTTCACTCTGCGCAGGCAAGGGCGGCGAAGAGCGCCGTTTCTTGATCTCTTGGAAAATCAAAAACTCAGATGCTGCAGATTGGAATGTCAGATCAAACAGGGCACTCCAACATCCATACAACATATGATATGTAGATAGTAGGTATTGTATGGAGGCAATATTTTGGGAGTGTAGCCGGGTTTTCCTTTGAGAGCACCGGACATGTTATCTTTTCCGCACCGAAATCACTGAAGTGGTGTATCGATCGCCACGAAATAATGAAATGCTGTATTCAATTGGGATTTTTTGTGTATCGTACGTAGTTTCCCGGATGATAATCAGCGCGCTTCCCACCGCTGTTTGCAGGATGCTCGCTTCGTCTGGCCCAGCATTCACGGCACCGATAACTTCTTCTGCCATCTGTAAAGGACGCCGGTAGATGTTTTCGATGATGTAGTAAAGAGACTGTCCTGCAAGATCGAGCTTTTCGAGTTCCGGGAACAGGTGAACTGGTAGAAAGCTGGTGACGACTGCAACCGGTTGCTGATCGACGAACCGGAGTCGTTTCAGGTAATAAACCTGCTGCTCCGCTTCAATCTGAAGTGCTTTAGCAGTTTCCGCCGTTGGATTCTGCGACTCTATAGAGAGCACCCGGGTCGATGGGTTCAATCCTCTCCGCCGCATTTCTTCGCTGAACCCTCGAAGTTCCTGAAAATCCCAGCGTACCCGCTCAGAGCCGATGATGGGGCGCTTGCCTTGTGCGATTATCAAGAGTCCTTCCGAGCGTAATTTCTGAAAAGCTTGTCGAACCGGCATTTTACTGATGCCCAGGAGCTTTGAGAGCTCCCCCTCTGAGTAAAATTCGGTGCCTGGAAGAATGACTTTTGCTCGAATCTGCCGTCGGATTTGTTCAGCAATCTGCTCGTAGTAGGGGACATAGCTCTCGGGATTAAGCACCACGTTGCCTTTTTCGGAGATCTCAGCGGGTTCCAACCTCATATACATAGTCCATGCCATTATACCGGCAATTCTTTCTTTCTTGACAAACATATATACATATGATGAAGATGAATGACATAGTTCGGAGGTCCCCTCATATGACGTTATGTTCCTTGAGGATAGCTTTCCTGCTTGTCCTCGCCGCTTTGACAACCTTTGGTGCGGTTGTTGCATGGGCGGCCATCACCGGATCGATCTCAGGAATTGTCACCGATCCGAGCGGCGCAGTGGTTCCCGGCGTCACAGTGGTCGCCACCAGCATATCGACGAACGTGCAGCATACCACGGTCACGGATTCCAAGGGCTTTTATAGCTTTCCCGCCCTCAATGTCGATCACTACAATGTCACCGCCAGCCAGTCCGGGTACAGGAACTTTTTGCAAATCGACGTGACGATCAATACGAACTCCGCACTCCGTATCGACATCAAGCTACAACTGGGTGCGGTCAGCAATACTGTCACGGTGAAAAGCAACACGCTGCAGGTTGAGACCCAGAGCACGCAGATGGGCGAGGTGATTGGTGAGGAGAAGATCAAGGCGATTCCTCTTGATGGGCGTTCGTATATCGACCTGTTGAAGCTCCAGCCTGGAGTTGTGCCCTATCAGGGTGTTTCGACCGCGTCGGGTTCTGGTTATGGAGTTGTATCGGGCGATCAATCGAATGGAACACAGTCGATTAGTGGCGGCAGGTCGGGCTCGAATGCATTCATGGTGAACGGTGCGGACGCGGAAGAAGGCGTACAAAACGGGACCGCGCTGATTCCAAACCTTGATTCGATTCAGGAATTTCGAATCCTCACCAGCAACTTCAACGCGGAATATGGAAACTACGGCGGCGGCCAGGTGAACGTAGTCACCAAGTCCGGAACCAACCAGTACCACGGTGACGTTTTCGATTTCCTGCGCAACACAGATCTGGACGCGAAGAACTACTATTCCTCGAATCGCGGCGTCTTCATTCAGAACCAGTTCGGCGGGACGATTGGCGGCCCAATTCGGAGAAACAAGGTTTTCTGGTTTGGCGACTTTCAGGGGACCAAACAAATCATCGGCGAGGCGCAGAATTTTCCGGTGCCCTCGCTGGCGGACCGCTCCGGAGACCTGATGGACCAGGCGCCATCGCTGGAATCGACGGACCCGGCAAATGGCGGCTCGGGAGTTGTCGGATCCTACTGGGCGAGTCAACTCTCGCAAAAACTGGGATACTCCGTAACTCCGGGAGAGGCATATTACTCGGCAGGATGCACGGACACGGCCACCTGCGTTTTCCCGAATGCGGTGATTCCCAAGAGTGCGATGGCACCGGTTGCGTTGAACATGCTGAAATACATCCCGACGCCCAACTCCACCACGAACGGCCAACCCTACTACGAAACTTCGGCCTTCAATAAGACCCTATCGGATTACAAAGGTGGAATTCGCGTCGATACCAACACGCGTTTCGGCTCATTCTTCGCCTACTACTTTGCAGACAAAAACACGGTAGTCGATCCGTATGCCGCGGTCAACATTCCGGGTTTTGACGCTCAGAATAAGGGCCTGACCCAGATGGCAAACCTGGGGTTGACAACAACCATCAACAACTCCACAGTCAACGATGTCCGTTTCGTATATCTGAGAGACGTGCCCTTTGCGGCAGTCCCGCAAGGGGGCCTGGGAGTTACGCTGGCTTCCTTAGGCTTCAACACCCCTTGGAATTCCACCGGAGGATACAGTTCGTCCGATCCTGCACTGGAAGGAGTGCCGAATCTTGGTTTCAATAATTACAGCTTTGGCGTTCCCGCGGACACCCTGCGGCAATTCAACAACACCGTACAACTCATCGACAACGTTACCAAGATTATTGGGACGCACACGATCCAGTTTGGCGGGGATGTCCACTACGATCAAATCAACGAGCGGAACACTTATGGCCAAAACGGACAGTTCGGATTTGACGGCCTGGAAACGGGGTACGATTTTTCGGATTACCTGGTGGGCGCTCCGACCTATTTCATTCAGGCGAGCTTCCAGATCCTCGACTCCCGCAGCAAATACTACGGATTTTATGGACAGGACAGTTGGCGCGTGCGGCCGACTTTGACCCTCAATTATGGGTTGCGCTGGGAAGTCAGCACGCCCTGGTATGACACGCAAAACAAGCTGGAAACACTGATTCAAGGCGAACAGTCGCAGGTGTTCCCCGGCGCACCGCGAGGCCTTGTGCTTCCCGGCGACCCAGGTGTGCCTCGCACATTGGGTCCGGTCCGGTATAAGAACTTTGGGCCGAGAATCGGCATTGCCTATGCCCCTGATGTTGAAAGCGGCTGGCTCGGCAAGCTCCTGGGCGGTCCAGGGAAGACCAGCATCCGGACAGGATACGGAATCTTCTATACGGCCATTCAGGATGCGACAAGCTTTGTCGAAGTGGGCGACGCTCCCTACGGCTTGTTCTACTACAGCCCTGTGCCTCCCACGTTGGGATCGCCTTACCTCAACCGCGGCAATGGGAAGGTGCAGCCGAGCGTCAATGCGTTTCCATTCAAGTTTCCGCCAACCAACGTATCGCCATCGAATCCCGATACTACCTTCCAATGGGCGAACGTTCTGCCAATGTCCGGCTCCGCATTCTTCGGCCCGAACAATGTTTTGCCGCAGACCCAACAGTTCCAGCTTTCGCTGCAGCGTCAATTGGGATCGGCTTCCGTCCTGAGCCTGAGCTATGTAGGAGCGGTAGGCCGTCACCTGATGACATTCGAGGAAGCGAATCCGGGAGATCAGGCCTTGTGCTTGTATCTGAACAACCCCGCAAACCTCTCTCCGAATAACCCGAGCGGCCCTTGCGTTCCGGGAGGAGAAAGCAATCAATATATTGAAGCCAACGGAACTGTTGTGAATGGCACGCGCACCAGGTTTGGGAGCAATTTTGGGGCGAACAACTTCATGCTATCGGCCGCCAGCTCCAGCTATAACTCCCTGCAGGCAAGCTTCCAGCACCAGGAGAAGTACGCAAACTTCCTGATCGCGTACACCTATTCAAAGTCGATCGATAATGGGTCGAGTATTTTTGATCCAACCAACGTATACGATCCGGCTCAGAGCCGGGCACTCTCGACGTTCGATGTCCCGCAGAACCTGACGATCAGCTATACCGTTCAATTGCCCTTTAACAACTTTGTAGGCAAAGGGGCCGTCGCGAAGCGGTTTACAGCAGGATGGGCGGTATCGGGCGTGACGACCCTCGCCTCCGGTCTTCCCGTACAGTTGAACGAAACCGACGATCGGTCCCTGATCGGCGCAGGATATAGCTTCGATGTGCCGAACTATGCCGACAACGGCAGCCACCTGTTCGTCAACAAGAACCCACGTACAGGGCAGCCGTACTTTAACCCCAATTTCTTTGTGAAAGAAAACCTTGGCCAGGTTGGTGATGCGATGCGCCGGTACTTCCATGGCCCTGGCATCGACAACTATGACATGGCACTATTGAAGAATACGGAGATTTCCGGAGCGAGAGAACTGCAGTTTCGGGCGGAGGCGTTCAACGTCTTCAACCACGCGCAATTTAACGGCCCCGATGGGAACGTTAACGATACCGGCACGTTCGGCTTCGTGAATTCCGCGAGCGATCCCCGTATCATGCAGGTTGCCCTGAAGTTCTTGTTCTAGGCGGCTGTTGGCAGTTAAGAATCAGATATTTCTGGAACGGGTGTAGAAGCCAGGTGCGGCTTTGCACGGAGTGGCTTCTATGCCCTACATCCCGCAGCAATAGGTATTCCGGGCAATGCATAATGCAATACGGACTGTTTGTGGCCTGATATTTGCGGCAGGCATGGCTTCTGCGGTTGCCGGCGCGCAATCGGGTTCCCGCATGCGGCGTCCTGTTCCCAAGAACCTGACTGGAGGCTGATCGGCCCCGGTATTTTTAGACCAACTTGAGTGTTAGTTTTGGCAAATTTGAAGGGCCCGGTTTTTTTGTACCAAAACCAGAGTTAGTCTTCGGCTGGTTTAGGTTGCAGTCAGTTCGCGGCTAGCCGCGAACTGACTGGCGAATTCGCTTGATGTCCTGTCATCGAGGATGAGTGAGGACGGCCCTCATTATATTCCCGTCTCCAGGCCTAAATGAGCTGCCTTGCTTCCTTCAGATCGAGGAACCTCTCTGGTCGTCGATGGTGGACTGCTGGTGCCTACCGGTGGCATGGGTTTTCAGGAATCGGGTATCGGCACCGAGGGCAACGGATAAACACCTCCGAAAAATTGCAGGGCATAGCAACTGGAACTGGCGCTGCCAAATCATTTGCGGCCCGATGGATTCGCAAGTATCTTACTTGAGTCACAAGTATCCCGATTATGGTGAAACGCATAATGATGAGATTTTCCCGTTCCCTTTTCTTCACGCTCGCGGTTTTCCTGAGTGTTTACGTTTGCGCGGCAATGGCGCAGCAGCCTGCCGTGCCATCGGCTCCAGCATCCCAGACGCCAGCGCCTCGTCGAAGAGCTCCAAGGGCGGACAAACCCTTCGAACTACATGCGCTGACGCCGGAGTTCTGGAAACTGTTCGACAAGAAGGCGAAACTTGAGACGATGGGGACCGGCTTTGGCTTTACCGAGGGTCCCGTGTGGGACCCTGCCGGATTCCTATGGGTGAGTGACGAGTTAAATAACAGGATCGTCAAGCTCTATGAGGACGGCCACATCGAGGACATGGTCTCGCTTGTGGATCCCGACGGCAGCACCTATGACAGGCATCATCGACTGTTGAGTACAGCAAGCGGGCTGCGCGCAGTCATTCGGCTCTCGGCAGACGGTAAGAGCTTTGAGACAGTCGTCGATCATTACCAGGGCAAGAAGCTGAACACGCCAAATGACATCGTCATCGGTCCGGATGGAGCTGTCTATTTCACCGATCCAACCAGTGACATGACGCGCGGTCAACGGCAGGAACTGCCCCAGTCCGTCTACCGCATGGGTGCGGACAACAGCATGACACCGTTGACCACAGAACTGAAAGAGCCGAACGGTCTGGCATTTTCACCCAATGGAAAATACCTCTACATCGATGACGACTACAGGAAGAACATCCGGCGCTACAAGTTTCACAAGGACGGAACGATCTCCGATGGGATGGATTTTGGCGACATGCATGACCCCGTGAATCATGGCGTTCCGGACGGGATGAAAGTCGACAAGAAGGGCCACTTGTTTGTCTCGGGCCCGAACGGCATCTGGGTATGGAATAGCAAGGGGGTGCACATTGGCACGGTACAGATGCCGCATGGCATGGCCAACCTGACGTGGGGCGGCCCGAATTACTCCAAGCTATACATCACTGCCGGTAACACGGTATATATTCTGCAGACAAAGACGCGCGGAATTCTGGGCTATCTGAAGAAGTAAAGCGGCACATTACTTCGCTTTAAACTGGTACATGACTACGGTAAGGCAAAAGCCAATACATCATTCCCGGCGGCCACGGCAAAGTACTGCTTACCCTCGATGCCGTAAGACATCGGCGAGGCATGCATGGCCTGCCCAAGGTTGAATGCCCAGAGCGGCTTGCCGGTGCGGGCGTCGTCGATCTCGAACTGGCTGGCGTCATTGCCGAAGGCCACTAGGCCACCCGCCGTCGTCATCACACCCGCCCATGCCTGTCTTCTGCCGATCTGCCGGTCGCGCCACGCAAAGTCGAGCTTATTCAGGTCAAAGGCGTTGATGTATCCCACGTCAGGGGAATAGCCCGTCGGCCTGCGTGCGCCGGTTGAATAATAGGGACGCCCCTCCTCGAAGGGTTCCGTCTTTGCCTGGATAAAGCTGCATCCCTCCCGCGAGCGGAAATAAAACATGTCTGTCTGGGGGTCGTAGCTGGGCGAGTACCAGTTGGTCGCACCGGCTACACCGGGACAAACGGTCACGCCCTTCGCAGTGGGAATCAGGTTATTGGAGATCGGCCGGCCGTTCTCATCCATACCCCTGGCCCAGTTCTGGGTCTTGGAAAACTGCCTGGAGTAGAGATACTTTCCATTCGTGCGATCAAGGATGTAGAGAAAACCGTTGCGGTTTGCCGTCACGATCAGCTTGCGGGGCCGGCCCTTGAATTCCGCGTCAACCAATACCGGCGTCTCCACGGAGTCATAGTCATACAGGTCATGCGGGTTGAACTGGAAGTACCACTTCATCTTGCCCGTATCCGGGTCCAGCGCCACCAGGGAGCTTGTATAGAGGTTGTCGCCCAGCCGCACGCTGCCGTCGTAATCCGGTGCGGCATTGCCCGTGCCCCAGTAGATCGTGTTCAGCTCGGGATCGTACGTGCCGGGCATCCACGTCGTTCCGCCACCATGCATATAGTCCTCGCTGGGCGGCCAGGTATCCGATCCCTTCTCACCCGGGGCGGGGATCGTCCAAAAGCGCCACACCTGCTTGCCGGTTTGCGCATTGAACGCGGCCACGAAGCCGCGCACGCCGTCGTCGCCGCCCGAGGTGCCCACCAGCACATTGTCCTTTACGATCAGCGGAGCACTAGTGGCACCATAGTTCTTGTTACCGGTCGCATAGGCCACGTCCCAGATCAGGTTGCCCGAGCGCGCATCGAGGCAAAGCAGGTGCGCGTTGTCGGTTTCCATATAGACACGCGTTCCCAGCACCGCAACGCCGCGATTGATATGGCCGGAGGCATCGTCGATCAACCCCGACGAGACGGCGCGACGATGATGCCACAGCAGCGTGCCTGTCTTGGCATCCAGCGCATACGCATCGTTGGAGCCGGTGATAAACATCACCCCGGCCACCACCACGGGAGTTACCTCCAGCACGCCAGCATTCTGCGTATGGAAGACCCACTTCGCTGCCAGGTGGCCGACGTTCGCAGGCGTAACCTGGGCCATGCTGCTGTAGCGTCGTCCGGTATAGTCGCCGTTATAGGAGACCCAGTTGTCTTTGATCGAATTTTGCAACAGGTCGCTCGGCTGCACATCGATCAGACCCCGCACCGATTCACGTCTGGACTTCACCGCAGTACCTGCCTTCGCGGCAGGTTTCGCAGTCAGCCCACGTGCGGCGACTGTTGCCATCAGCAGCATGCTTGCCATTGCAACAGAAACGCTCTTGTAGAACCTTGTCGTCATCACGTCCGCTTCCGTCTGTCGAAATCTCGTCCATTGTTAGTTGTCGCCGCGTCGTCTGCTTCTTGCAGGCGCTGCCGCAGCCGGAGCGTTTTTGCCGGTAACGATCAGAAAGCTCACCAGGTCATCCAGCTTCCCGGCCGTCAACCGGGTCCCATAGTCGTGCGGCATCAGAGAATGGTCAGTGTAGTTCACCGCCGCCAGGCTACTCCGCGATAGAAAGTGGTATCGGCCGTCCTCGGTCTGCAGCGTTAAGTTCATGTTGTCTTCCGCACGCACGACGCCGGTTAGACTCTGTCCGGCGCTGGTCCGCACCTCCGCCACACGCGATGTCGGATCGAGATGTGCATCCGGATTCACAATCGCCTGCAGGATGTCGTCTGCCGTGCGGTTCTGGGCGTAGGCCGTCAAGTCCGGCGCAATAAAGCCACCTTTGCCATTGACCATGTGGCAGGTTGAACACTTTCCCGTGCCGAAGAAAATTCCTCGACCCGCGTTCGGGTCTCCCGTCAGCTTAGCGGGAGACACTGCTCCGGTCACTCCTTGCAGTGTGCGCAGATACCTCACCACCGCTTGTGTGCCCTGATCGCCAAGATCGGGAAACGCCGGCATACCCTGGTCCGCTTCGCCGTTATGAACAATGCCGGCCAGATCGTGGTCTGAAAGCGCAATCACTTTGGGCATCGTCGCAATGGCTGGGCCCCTGCCGCCCTTGCCATCGGCGCCATGGCAGTATGCACAGTTCGATCCAAACAACTGCGCTCCTTGATTCGGAACGCTTCTTTGACCGGCCTGCGCGAACATGGGCACGGCCGCCAGTACACCCAGAGAGGAGCCAAGCAACATCGCTGCAAGTCTGGTACGGGTCATCGATTCAAATCTCATCCCTAAAAAATAAGTTGGAGAGTACATGGTTTGCAGCCTGCCGCCTTCGTGACGCAAAAATTTACTGCATGGGAGTCCGAGCATCTCGCGGTGGAGGTGGATTCACAAGAACTTCGCCCAGTGGTCCGCGATCCAGGCCATTCGCATCCACCAGATGCACTGAGACTCTGGTGGTATTGGGGGGTGCATGTACCGTGGTCTGCAATTGTACGGGTTCGAGGGGAGTTACGGACATGAGTTTCGCGGTGCCTCCGCCGCCCCTTCCATAAAAGTGCGCCACCAGATCGCCCGCATAGAACACACCAAAGTTGCCGGAGAGTACCAGGCCGGCGGGGGTCGCGGTGGCCGTAAGTGGCGTTCCAATAACACCGCTGTAGGTCGTCGCCTTGAAATCTTCTCCCATGCGCGTGGGATACCACTGTGTATCCATGGCGTAGCTTTCGCCCGGTGCGAGTTCGACCATCGGGCTGTTCATCTCCGCCTCCACGAATGGTCCCTCTCGGGGTTCCGTATGCTGATTCCGTTTGACCGGTTCACCGGACGAATAGAAAATGATGGTCGCTTTGCCGGGATACGCCGCGGTGGGATCGATATGGTGCCGCTCCACCATGGTGTATCCGGTCGAGCCATCCACAGCTGCCAGCCATCCCGAGGGAGAGTCTATCCAGACCTCCTGCATGATGTCGTTCCAATGCACCCGCAGCGTGCCTCGCCCGATGCGCAAAAAGTGTGCTGAAAAGGTGGAAGACCACTCAGACGGAAAGCGGTCATGAAGTTCTCCATGCCTGCCCTGCGAGTTCCGAACAGAGCTCTCGAAACAAACCGTTCGACTCAGGCACACGTCTCGCACACGAATCTCCGTAGGGAGACGAGTCCGCCCGGTACTCGCTAAGACCTGCCGTTGATCAAAGCAAATCAGTGTCGCCTCGCCGCAGTGGAATTGGAAGTTAATCTAGATCGATCCCGAGAACTATCCTTGTGTTTAGCAAATCTCTCGACTCAGAGAAAGCGCCTCGAAGCAAGATATGAGTCGGCGAAAGTTCTACGAAGAGATTCTCTCAGGCACAGAAGATGCGCAAATTATCGGCGTAAATCGCGGCATTTGGATTGTTTTTGGATGAACGAATCAGAGTGGAAGACTGTCTGGCGGTGGATGGAGTCTCCCGCGAACCACTCTCTAGACCTGAATTCCCTGCTAACAGGGAAATTTACAAGGAATTTTGCGAATTTGGCCTAATAATTTCGGGGAGAAGATCGGTCTATTATCTTGAATATAGGCCACTTCTGACCGATGAACCCCATTTCGAGGGTGCAACTTAACAGGGAATTACCCCTGGGATATCAGGGAAAGTCGCTTCCCTGTTACCGCATAATTATCTATAAACTTCATACTCGAGTCTCTGGCTTTCCGGCACAAAAATACCGGGCACGCCATATCCACCGCCATGAACCTGTTTGAATCACTGTTTACGCGGGGGGACAGCTTATAGCGGCATCCTGACTAAATCCGAGAACTTACCAGATGCCCAGAAATATTTCGAACAAAAGCATAAAAAGTGAGACTCATTTCGACGATTGCACAACATCTTTTGTCTCTTCAAGAAAAGCGCCAACTGTCTGAGCGACCAATCGTTCGGCAAATACAGGATCATGTGTCTTGAGCGCGTCAATGATCCGCTTGTGCTGTTCCAGACTTCGTATCCATTGCTTTTCTTCCGTTCGCGCGCCTTGAACTCGGATAACTACAAATGCGAATAGCGGAAGAATAATCCGTTTGATGGTTTGCACCAGCATCCGGTTTCCAGTCTTCTCCGCAAGCAATATATGAAACTGTAGATCGCGTTCATAAAACGCTCTCAGGTTGTTGCATTCGATCGCGGAACGCATGTCGGAAAGCATCTGTTCGAGTTCCGCTAGATCGGGTTTCTTCTGGGCAACGATGCGAGCGGCATAACCTTCCAAAACGGCCCGCAGTTCATAGCTATGAGCCACGTCTTCGTCGCTCAGTTTAGTCACCTTCGCAGTGCGGCCTGAACCCTTCTGTATAAATCCCTCCGCAGACAGAATATTCAACGCTTCGCGGACAGAAGTTTGAGAGATTTTCAGAAGTTTCGCCCATTTCACCTCGACAATCTTTTCGCCGGGAGCCAGGCGCCCACTGATAATCTCTTCGCGAAAATAGGCGGCGAGATTGTCCTTCACCAAAAGAAGGTCTTGTTGAGAGTGCCTTAATCCTAGAGGAGATGTACCCATAAGGAGTTGAGAGAAACCTCTAACAGATGATATCAAGACGTCCAACGCGCGTCCGAGCCGTCGATTCACGGTTTCGATTTGACGATTAGCGTCTTGGAGGAATACGGTTCCCGGCTGATGAGCTGGCTGCTCATCCCGCCGTCAGCGAATATGTTGGCGCCCGTAATGCAGGCGCTGCGATCACTCAGAAGAAAAGCTGCCAGTTCACCAATCTCGATGGGTTCAATTACCCGTCCAATGGGAATGTTCGCGTTCCAGTAGTCGGCACACGCTGCAGTATCCGG
Source organism: Acidobacteriaceae bacterium (assembly GCA_036267255.1). GTDB lineage: Bacteria > Acidobacteriota > Terriglobia > Terriglobales > Acidobacteriaceae > DATAWK01. The sequence goes on from DATAWK010000043.1 coordinate 250,812, forward strand.
CGCCGCAGCCTGTATATCCCGCCAAATTTGCGTATTCAAGAGACCTGGCGAGATGCAATTGACTCTGATTTGTTTCCTGGCCAACTCAACGGCTACGCTCTTGCTCAATCCAACCACCCCCCATTTGGCTGCATCGTAAGGGCCGGATCCCGGTAGAACGGCATGGCTGTGAACACTGGAAATGTTGATAACGCTGCCGCCCGTGGATTGCTTCAGCATCTGTTTGCTGACTAACTGAGTCAAAAAAAAGACCGCGCGGAGATCCACCGAGAGGAGTTGTTCCCATTCTTCGAGGCTTGTATCAAGAAATGGTTTTACAAAATTTATGCCCGCGTTGTTTACAAGACCATCAATCTTTCCAAACTTTTTGAGAACCTGCTCTACCAGGGCTGACAGATCCTCTGTCTTTCGCACGTCGCAGCTAACCGCAAGTGCCCGAACGCCAAGTTCGTCGGCCACCCTTTTCGCCCTCTCGGCGTGAAGATCGGCGATGACAACCATTGCGCCCTCGCGATAGCAGACTTTGGCTATTCCCTCGCCAAGACCACTCGCTCCTCCGGTCACCACAATCGTCTTATTTTCCAGTATCACCAGACACTTCCTCGAATATTCGGATATATTGACAACAGCAAATTACAAGCGCTTAGTATCTTATATTATCGCATTTTAGTCAGCACTAATACTGGCAGCACAGCCTCTTATGGGTAGTCTACAACAGCTATTACTTCTTGAGGAATGGTGCTTCCGTGAAGTTGCTACACACACATTTTGGCAGATTTATTCTTATTGCATTTAAGCGCTTAAGATGTTAATTTAATGCTCGCACCTTTAACCCACACTACAGACTCGTATGGGTCACGACACCCGCGATGCGCGACAACCAAAAGTCTGGAACACGGAGTCGAACATGGAAAACAGGCCCAGATTTGTCATCACGGACTACGGATTTCCAGATATCTCGACCGAACGCGAAATCATCGGCAACGCAGGCGGGGACCTCTCGGCATTCCAATGCAAGACTGAAGTCGACGTCATTCGCGCGGCAAAGGATGCCGATGTCCTTCTCGTGCAGTGGGCTCCGATCACCCGCGCAGTCATACAGGAGCTCTCCCGCAGCAAAGTAATCGTCCGTTATGGGATAGGAATCGACAACGTCGATCTGGATGCAGCGCGTAGTCGAGGTATTGTGGTTTGCAACGTTCCGGATTACTGCGTCGATGAAGTTGCCGATCATACATTTGCTCTTGCGCTGGCATTGACTCGACAACTTCCGGCGATTGATCGGCAGATACGACAGAACGTCTGGCAAACCGTACCGCCAAATAAAATGTTTGCATCACGACAAATGACCTTTGTCACTCTTGGGTATGGACGAATCGCGCGCACAGTCTTAGAACGCGCACGGGCCTGCAAATTCCACCTTGCAACCTGCGATCCATATTTGTCTGCTGATGTTGAACTTCCCAGTGACATTCCCCTGTTAACGATGGATGAAGCTCTTGCCACGGCAGATATTCTTTCTCTCCATGCGCCACTCACAGACACAACTCGTCACATGATGGATGCACGAGCCTTTGCCAAAATGAAATCGACGGCCCTGCTGATAAACACGGCCCGTGGCGGATTGATTGATTCCGTTGCGCTTGCCGAAGCCTTAGACAGCGGACACCTGGCAGGCGCGGGACTGGATGTTTTTGAGCCGGAGCCTCTCGACGAGCATCATCCGTTGCGGCATTGTACGAACGCGTTGCTTACGTCGCATGTTGCCTGGTATAGCGAGCTGAGCGGATCGAAACTGCAGAGACTGGCTGCCGAAGAGGCAGTACGCGTGTTAAATGAACAAAAGTCACCCAATCGCGTCGCGTAACGGTGGAATGAAATTTCATATTCAATGGGTCCAGCGATTGCGTTGCAGGTTCTGTATTCCGGTGAAGGAGAATTCATGCGATATGAAATTCGGGTGCTGAAGATGGGGCAATGCGAGGTACCTGGTCCGGAAGTCTTCTGGATGAGCAATTGGAATTCATGGGAGCTACTGACGTTTTGGATGGTGCTGATCCGTGGAAATGGCCAGAACATCATCATCAATACAGGGCCTCCACAGGATTTGACCCCGATGAACGAAGTCTGGAGCAAAGCCATCGATCCCAGGTCCCAGATGATCAGAACGGATGACGAGCGACCGGAAGAGGCTCTACGCCGGGTCGGCATTTCTCCGTTAGACATCGACTATGTCTTGATTACTCCGCTGCAAGCTTATGCGACGGGAAATATTTCATTGTTTAGAAATGCGACAGTCTGCATCTCGCGCCGAGGATGGATTGAGGATTTTCATGCTCCAAACTTTCCCATGCACATCCCGCGAAAACTGCGGATACCGGATGAAACTCTTCTGTATCTCGAGATTGAAGCTCCAGAAAAGCTTCGTCTGCTCGATGATGAGGAAGAGATTTTACCAGGACTCCGGGCGTTTTGGACTGGGACTCATCACCGCTCTTCCATGGCATACGCGATCGATACGGATCGCGGCACGGTCATCGCTTCAGACTGTTTTTTCAAGTGCGCCAACATCGAGAAGATGATTCCTATCGGAATTCACGAGAGCCTGGATGAGTGTATGCGAGCTTACGCACGGATTAAGAAGGAAGCCGACATTCTGCTTCCTTTATACGATCCCGCGGTACAAGGTCGATTTTGAAATGTTCGAGATGTGCGGAAACTGCCGAGGCGGTGCAGAGTAGATGCGGATGACTGGAATGCCGTTCATTATTCTGGGTGGCTTGATGGAGGGCTTATTCACGCTTCCAGTAAAAATCACTCCGAAGTGGTCCTGGGAAAATATCTGGGGAGCCGGCTCACTCTGTGCGCTGATTCTTGTTCCAGGACCCCTACTTCTGATCACGGTGCCGCATTTTCAAAATGTGTACGCCGCGGCTCCTTCTGCGGCTATCTTGTGGGCGATTCTTTTTGGCGCGGGTTGGGGCTTGGGTGGCATTTTCTTTGGTCTTGGAGTTTCCGCTCTGGGTCTTTCCTTGGGAACATCGTTGATCATGGGGCTGGTTGCGATTGGAGGGTCTGTCGTTCCTCTGTTATTGCAGCATCGGGACCAGCTATTTGGAAAGAGTGGCGCTGCGCTGCTTTCAGGCATAGGCATCATGATCCTCGGACTGGCGCTATGTGCCCGTGCGGGCAGTTTGAAGACCGCAACTGGAGCCAGCTCCAAAACCGGTTCCTTCAGCCCTGCGTTCAGTCTGGGTCTTTTCTACTGCATCGCGGCAGGATTGCTTTCTGCGCTTGTTAATTTTGCTTTGATTTTTGGCGCTCCAATTGCCAATCCTGCAATCGCGCAAGGCCTCGATGCAGCAACCGCGAACAACGCCGTGTGGGCGCTTGTCTTCGCCGCAAACTATCTCGTGAATCTGGGTTATTGTTTCTACCTCGGGTTCAGAAAACAGACTCTCGTAAAGTTCTTTTTGCCAGGCACGGGATCGTACTGGATTCTTGCAATGGTCATGGGTCTTTTGTGGGCGGGCGGTATCGTCGTCTACGGGCGAGGTGCGTCTATGGAAGGAATCTATGGTCCCGTCTTCGGCTTCCCGATAATGCTGATCGCTTCGATATTGACCGGAAATTTTACAGGAGCGATTTTGGCGGAATGGCGGGGCGCACCAGCGCGAGCAAAGCGGACTATGCAATGGAGCGTGGCAATTATGATCGTGGCCATCGTAACTCTAGGCTGCTCTAATTACTGGATTCCGTGATAGGTCACGCTGTCCGGGCAGGCCTGACAATTCAGTTCGACGTTGGCCGTTATGAAATCGTCTGAGGGCTGGCACAGAGCTTTCGGTGAGGCTGAGAGTTAAAGAAAAGAGGTATTCCATGTCTATTACGCGTAGAAAGTTTGTCACCGGATCCGCATACCTCAGTACGGGTATTGCTGCACGGCAGATGCTGTGGCCGCACTGGTTGTTTGCCGCAGAGGTTCCGGAATATCTCGCACTGCTGCATGCCGACGATGACCGCATGGCATTTGCGTCTGCAAGCGACTATCGCCCTTATATGGCAAAGCCCGGAAGCGTGGATGCGAGCAGTTGGGTGCAGGTAGATTTGGGCAGTATTCAGCCGATCGACATGATCAAGCTCTATCCAGCCTTCCAGCTTGGACTGGCGCAACGGCGAGGGTATGGATTTCCAGTTCGTTTCAAGATGGAAGCTTCCGACGATCCGCAGTTTCGTTCCGGCCATGTGATTGTGGATCAGACAACTTCGGATTTTGCGAATCCCGGCGACAAGATCACACAATATGCTGTACCAGGAATTTCTGCGCGCTTTATACGGTTAACCGCAACTCAATTCGGCCCTTCGGTAAAAAAGGGGGGGTACTCGTTCGCTTTAGCGAAATTGGGTGTTTTGTCGAGCGGAAACGACATTGCAGTACACGGGCCAGTTACCGCAGATGCTGTCTACGGAAACTCGATGGATCTGGAGCAATTGACGCGTGCGCCGCGGCCCATGGGAGAAGGGATCGTTACCGATCATCCTGAAAATCTGACGTCTCGAACAAGTTGGAAACCCGCAGCTTACGAAGTGAACGCTCCCCGCCACGGTGTGGTCCTCAATGGCGGGGTCTTCCAATCTGTCATGGAAAACAATATTGGTTATCTGCTCAACTCATTTTCAGTAGATGAGATGCTGCGGCCATTTTTGCAGCGCGCTGGCAAACCCATTCCTCCTGGGGTCAGCACGCAAGCCACTTCGTGGGATAACGATCTTCCCGGTTCCTGCGCGGGACGGTTTCTCATGGGATCTGGGAATACGCTGCGCTGGATTGATCATCCGGAGCTACGCCGTCGTATGAATGCAGTTGTTGATGGCATCGCGGAATGCCGTGAGCCCAATGGTTACATCATGGCGTATCCGGAAGACACCATCTTTTACTCGGAGCGCGGCAATTACACGCGTGCCTGGGTAACGCATGGGTTGATCGAGGCCGGATACGCCGGCAATGCCAAGGCGTTTGAACTCCTGCGCGGGTATTACGACTGGTTCGATCAACGCCCTTATCTATCTCGAATGCTGCGCAGTGCAACTCTGGGATACCAGGGGATGATCGCCAACACAAGAATGTACTTCACTCCTGCCGGGAAGCCCGAAGATATTCAGGTCGTCCAGCGATATTACCAGGAGAATTACTGGCTGGAGGGATTGGCAAAAAAAGAAGACTGGACGGTTTGGCAATATCCCTACGACCGTCCCCACTGCTATGAGCTCACCGCATTTGAGGCGTACGTCGACTTGTACCGAGCAACAGGAGAACGAGAGTATCTGACAGCCATGCTCGGCGCTTGGCAACTCTATCGCGACAATTGGATCGCCATCGGTGGTAGCAGCTCGGTCATCGAAGGTGATAACGATCCTCCAGGATCGTATTACCTGCATAGGGAATTGGGTGAACTATGTGGCAGTTCGTTCTGGACATTTCTAAGCCAACGCCTTCATCTTCTATATCCGGAAGACGAAAGATATGTCGCCGAAATCGAAAAATCCATTTACAACGTCGCTATGGCTAATCAAGGCGGAACACAGGGGTTGCGCTACAACACCATGTTAGTTGGAAAGAAACAGGAGCCAACGCAGGTAGATACCTGCTGCGAGGGACAGGGTACAAGATTACTAGGGTCCATCCCAGAGCATCTCTATTCCGTTGCCCCCGATGGACTCTACGTAAACCTTTATGCCGCCTCGACTATCGCCTGGCAGCAAGCCGGGGATTCTCTAAAGTTAACGATGACGACACAATTTCCCTTCCAGCCAGATGTCCAGTTGCATATCGCCGCCGCTAAGCCGACGCAGAGTAAGCTGCACCTACGCATACCTTCCTGGGCTATCAATGATATGGACATTCGGATCAATGGCAACCATGCAGTTACCGGAATATCTGGAACTTATACGCTTTTAGATCGACTGTGGGTGGATGGAGACATCGTATCTTTTACCCTGCCTGCGAAATTCCGGCTTATGCGTTACATGGGATTGGATCAGATTCCCGGCCACCAGCGCTTTGCGTTGGAGTATGGTCCTATTCTCATGGCGGCCGTAGGCCCTCCAGATGCCACGCTCAAAGTGCGGAATGGACAGCACTACCAAGACCTGCTGACTCAGCTACAGCCTCAACCGGATCATCCGCTCCACTTCACGATCCAGCACAATCCGGGGATTGAGTACATGCCCTACTGGCAGGTAGCCGACCAGTCTTTTACCTGTTTCCCGGTAATCGATATCGAAACTGAAAATAGCTAATAGCCCCGACTCAAAGCGTTCGAGAAACACCTGGCAGGAAATGCTATTGCAAGGGAGATAGAAGTGTGAACAACAACTTGTCACGCCGAGATTTTGGAAAACTGACTCTCGGGACTCTAGGGAGTGCAGTCGTTCTGTCTGACCATCCGGTGTTCGCAGACTGGACAACAACCCCGTCCTTGTCTCTGGACTTTACCTTGAATGCGACTCCTGCGTTGGAGCACAGTCTGAACGGACAGTGGGAAGTCGCAATGGATCCGGAAAACCGCGGCAAGGGAGAACGTTGGTTCGAACAGAGCTCTGTTCGCGGTGCACAGACAGCTGAAATTCCAAACCCCATTCAACTTACCTTTCCGGGTTATAACGGAGTGATCTGGTACTGGCAGTCCTTCGATGCCGGTACCTTGGCCAACTACGATGACGTGAGAATTCACTTCGGAGGGACAGACTACTTTGCAGAAGCGTGGCTCAATGGCACGTATTTAGGCGGAAACGAAAGTGCTCTTCTGCCTTTTGCCTTTCCAATCAAACAAGCACTGCGGAGTGGGACCAATCGGCTTGTGGTACGCGTGATCGACGCATGTTACGCCAAAGAAATTGATGGATTCCAGCTCGGCCATGTGCCGGGAGGACGGCAGGCCGACGATCCGCTTGAGCCCGGGTTCCGGCACTTTAACTATGGGGGATTGCTGCTGCCTGTTACGCTTCAGGCATTTCGACGGCCGTGGATTGCCGACGGATTCATTCGGCCTGACATCCACCAGGAGAAAGTGGATATCGATCTAATCCTTGTAGGTGACGGCCACCCATCCGAATGGGACGCGGAAGTGCAACCCATCTATCCGCAGAGTAGCGGACCTGTCGCACAGAAAAAATTTCAGATTACACCCGACGCGGAAGGACGAGCCACGATTTCGATTTCGGTTCCCAATCCACGTTTGTGGAAAATCTGGGACCCGTTTCTTTATCAGGTCACGCTATCCCCCAGCGGCAATCACACCGCAGGAACAACATGGAAAGCACGCTTTGGGATGAGAACGGTCTCGATTGTCGACCACAGGATGGCCGTTAATGAGGAGCCTTTTCTTCAACGTTCGTTTCTGTACAACCAGATTTGGCCAGTCACGCTGGGAGTTCCCAACAAAGATATGGCGCGACAGGATATCGAGCTGGTCCGCAGCATGAATGCGAACATGCTTCGTTGCTTCAGTAAGACACCACTTCCTGCAACTGCGGAAGCAGCAGATGAAGCCGGGATTCTGCTCCAGCATGAAAGTCTGGCATCATGGTTCCTGGTACGCGGCCAAAAGGAGCGCGCCCGTCTGAAAAACATCACCGAGCGCGGTGTTCTTCTCCTGCGCAATCACCCCAGCCTATTTTGGTGGAATGTTTTGAATGAAAATAGCCCTTACGAGGACCTTCGCAACGAATGGCTTGCTGGACCCTATGTGATGACAGAGGTTCTTCCTTCCATTCATCGTCTGGATCCAACACGGCCCGCTATCTGCGACGATCCAATCTGGAATGAGGTCCCCAATATTTGGGAGCCGGGTCACTCCGAGCCAAGCCTGCCCCTCAGTCAAAATCACTATTACCCGTTTACGGCTCTCGAGAATCACGAAGAATCCTGGCACAATATTCGTGGCCGGGCCTGGGGCGAGAAGCCAGGCACCGATACGCCATTCGTGGCGATTACGGAGTGGGGACAAAACTCCTCTCCGGAATGGGACCGATTGATGCAGTCCTATCGAACGTCGGGCGTCCGGCAGGATGCGGAAGATTATGTTGTTTACCGCAAGCTTCACGCAATGAATCAAGGATGGTACGAGCAATCCGGCATAGCGAAGCGAGGATTTCCAACTCTCGCGAGCGTGGAAAAAGCCAATCGGGAATCCGTTGCCGAAAGATACCGGGAGTGTTTCGCTCTCTTCTGGGGGAATACCCACTGCGTGGGACAGGGGATGACTTCTCTCGAAGATAGTAGCTATGAAATGTCTGGAGTTGTGGACAACTGGCGCAACCCTAAACCAGTCGTCTTCGAGGCTCTCACGAAACTGAACGAGCCACTCCAATTGAATCTCTGGTTGCGGCCTGCCTCCGTTTACGCCAACGCCGCGATTACTTTTGACGCTACGCTGGTCAACGAAGGTCAGCGCCTCCCTGCAGGAGAATATCCGCTGGAACTGAGGCTCGTAGACAGCCGGAATCAAACCATTCTCTCCCGGCAGTATCATCATTCAGTTGGAAAGGAACTAATCGAATTCTTGATGGTGGAGTCCCTTCCTCTCCCTGTCCGTCCCGGGCTCTACGAACTACACCTGGAGTTGTCAGGGTCTCAGACAAGCTTGCTGGCAAAACGGCCAGTGCATGTTTTTGCGAAGCAGCCAAAGAGCTTGGACATCCGTCCGACAGTCTGGGTCTGGGAGAAAGGCGATCGCCTGCAAAAATGGTTGCAGCAGCGGGGAGTTTCCGCCCGCGTGGGAGACATATCCCCCACCATAGAACCGGATGACGGGCCATCTGTCGCACCACACCTCGCTCAGGTTCAGCCTGGCGATCTGCTGATCGTTGACGAAATGCCCAACCCGGAGGAAATCATGCCCAGAATCCACGCGGCAGTACAGCAGGGTGCGCACGCTATCGTGCTTCGGCCAGTGGCCGTGTTCGGCGGCGACAAACCTGTGGCGCTTTTAAATAACCCGCTAGAGTTTTCATATAGCCCGCTGATGGGACCTGTCATCGGCAATAGTCCCACGATCCCGGACTACCCCGGATGGAAGCCCGTGCTTAAGGCGATAAGCTGGTGGGGCAGTCCGGGAGCATGGGGATATTCGCGAACGGCTCTGGCATTGCAACATCCATTTCTGGAAGGTCTCCCACAGGCAGTTGCGCTTGAGGCACAACCTGCCTACCAACGGGTTGCGCCGAGGTATACGTGGGATATAACTGGCGCTCCTGAACTTGCGGAGGTGGATAGCGCTGTGGTCGAGAACGCCCTTAATGTTGACGGTCCCTACACCGCTGACCTGTTTTCCGTTACTTCTGGCGAAGGCAGAATGGTCCTGAATACGCTACATCTAGCCGAGAACCTCGATACAGATCCAGCAAGCGACAGGATACTGGAAAATATCTTGCTCGTCCTGGCGAAGGACTAACTTGCATCGTTTCGCCTGCACACAATATCGGTAGTTTGTGTTCAAGCTGTTCCTTACATCACAGGCCATGCACGATGTGCATGGCCTGTGATGTTGAGAGCGCTACTCAGAAGATGAACTTCAAAGCCAACTGGAGTTGCCGAGCAGTATTGAAAGTGCCATTTATGGTACCGAAGAGCGGTCCCGCATTATAATCCGCAATGGGCTCGCCGAGGACAACATTATTCAGCAGATTGAAAGCCTCCATGCGAAACTCAAATTGCCGTCCCTCCCCGATTGGGAATAGGCGGAAAACCGACGAATCCAGATCCCAAGAACCAGCGGATCGAAGGGAATTTCTTCCCGCTGTGCCATAGGTATACCCCGGTGGAACAGCATACGCGGCCGTATTGAACCATTCCGCAGGAGTGCGGTGCGACAAATTGGGGTTCCCGACCAAGTTTAAATACTCTGTGCCATTTCCAGTATTGGGAATATCGCTGCTGATCACCGGCGTGAAAGGGATGCCTGAATGGGCCGTGAAGATATTGTTAACCTGCCAGTTTCCCAGGATGTAATTCAAGGCTCCGTTTCTTGTCGAGAATCTCTTGTCCCTGCCGACAGGTATTTGGTAGAGAGTGTCCACGGTGAGAACATTTGTTATATCGTATCCAGCCACAGAGCGACTTCCATAGCCACATATATTGTAAGTGTCCTGTGCATTAGTTCCTGCAGCGCCAAACCAACCGTCAGTGCCACAGTCGATGGTTTTGGACCAAGTGTAGGCAACGTTATACGACCAGCCATTGGCATACCGTTTTATGAGTGAAAATTGCAGGGCGTTATAGTTCGACCGACCAACAGAACGATCATAAGGAGCTATAGCAATGTACGGATACAGCGCACGCGATTGCGGATCGCCCGGACCCGGCGTGAGGGCCGTATTGTACGGACCGCCGTAAGCCAGCCGTTGCGAGACCATGCCGACATAATCTAGCGTCGCAACCGTGGTACTGTTCAGTTGCCACTCTCCGCCGAGGTTCCATTGCTCGGACATGGGATTCTTCAAGTGAGGGTCAACGGAAGGGCTAGTCTGGTTGAAAGGCGTGGCTGCCGGTAGAACCTCGCTGCTCGCTCCCAATGGATTGGTTGCAGTAACCGTCGGAGTCGCGGATGCTGAACTTGGCAGGTTAAGATCAGCGGGGGACTCGAGGAAACCAATATCCGGCCATGTTCCTCCACTGCTGTTCGTTATCATAGTAACTGCGGCCCAGTTGTCGTATACAACACCGAAGGCCCCTCTTACGACGGCGCTGTTCCCAATCTGATAGGCAAAACCAACGCGCGGGCCGAAGTTGTTGTACGTGTTGTAAATAAGCTTACCGTTCGGAGATACCACCACGTGAGCCGGTAACGTACCATCGCCGGGAATGCACGGTGCAGCGTGTGTCACGTTACAGGCAGGCGGCAGTTTCTGAACGATGTAGGTGCCGTTATTGTAGTCCATATTGCCATCGTACGGACCTCCGTGAAACGGAACCAAAGAATCCTTTCCCATAGGAGTAATAAACGTAACGTCGTAACGCAGCCCGTAATTGAGCGTTAATTTCGGCGTGACTTTCCAGGCGTCCTGAACATATGCGTCCCCTATGCCACCGGGACGTGATCCTGTCTCCCTATTTGTGAAATTATAGGAACTCGGAACTCCTAGAAGATACGAGGCCAACCCTGAACCGACATCCGTTGTATCTAGTGGATTGGGATCTGCCGTATTCTGTGCTCCGAACCCCTCGATGGGCTGCGCGGTCGCGTCACCGAATTTCATGGTCGTGTAGCCCCCACCGAAATGCAGTGCATGGGCTCCCAACGTCTTCTGTAGGCTCCCGCTGTACTCCCAGGTGTCCGAACTGTGAGCAGTGTATAAGAACTCTCCTGGATTTGAGGAGAAGCCGGCAATGGACATGCCCGGAAGTATGGAACGGCCCGGCGCTGCAGCCCAAGTGCTAATATTTGGAGCAAGGTTCAGGGTTCCTGCGATAGCCGTAGTCGATTGCGTAAAGAAATTTGATTCAGTCATATATAGGGTTGTATGCGCAACTTGTCCCTGAAGAACGAGGCTGGGATTGAAGACATGCACATAACTGCCACCCCAATTCCGAGAAGGGATTGGGGTCACTGACGGATCGCCCGGAAGACCGGACGATGCTGTAACCGTACTATTGAGAGCGCTGTAACGAAAATATGCCGAGTCATTTGCCGCTATCTTCTGATCCACCCGGATGTCCCACTCATTCTGTACCTGACCGACGGGAGTCGTATCGAGCGCGTTGTCTCCTGAACTGTCAAATACCGGGCCGGCCTGTGGGTATGCAAAGTTGGCATACGCAACCAAAGGCTTCTGGATCATAGACGCTGGAATCTGGTTTCCCGGAAAGGGGTCGCCAATATACTCGCCTGGAGCTGCCGGATTGGGTCGAAAGCTGAATGGGTTGTAAATTTGGGTTGGCCAGTCGCTCAGGTCTCCGGAGAGTTCTCTAGCGGTTGCGACGTGCAATGGAGCATTGGCGACTAGAGAATAGCGAAAACCCTGATAGGCGCCGAAAAAGAACGTTTTGTTTCTGCCGTTATAGAGCTTTGGAATCCAGACTGGACCACCGATCGAGCCGCCAAACTGATTCTGGCTGTAAGGTGTTTTGGGTACAGTTGTTGGCAGGAAATAGCCACGAGCATCGAAGATTTCATTGCGGGCATATTCCCATGCCGAACCGTGCAAGTTGTTGGTGCCGGACTTTGTAGTTACATTGATGACACCACCGAGTGAGCCGCCATATTCCGCGCTATCAGTATGCGAGACCACCTTGAATTCCTGGATCGCATCAATGATGGGCGGTACCGCATAGGTGCTGATATATTCTCCGTAATTATTCATGCCGTCTGTAAGGAAGAAGTTGCTGCGGTCGCTCTGTCCGTTGATGTCGGGGAAAACCGTGTCGGAACCAATCGGGTCGGCGACCATCCATCCGCCTCCCCCTACTGACCCTTCAGACATGCCAGTGCCGACGCCGGTCGGCGTTACACCTGGAGTTAGTGTCAGAAGCTGGGTGAAATTACGGCCATTCAGCGGAAGGTCGTTTACCTCCTTCGTTGAAATCACTGTACCTAAATTTGCGCTGGATACCTGTAGCTGTGGGTTTGCTGCCTGTACGGTTACGGTAGAACTTTGAGACCCAACCACCATGGAGAAGTTGATGGTTGCAGTGTGGCCCACGGTCAGAGTAAATAGAGGAACGCTCTTCGGACCGAATCCTGGCGCTGTTGCCTCGATCGTGTACTGACCTGGTGTAATGTTGAAAATCGAATACACTCCGGCGCTGTTAGAGGTAGTTGTATTTTCCACCGACGTCTGAATGTTTCGCAGCATGATCGTTGCATCTGGAACCACGGCCCCGCTGGGGTCCCGGACAACTCCGTTGATGGAAGCCGTGGACAGCTGCGCGAAACTCGCCCCGGACAGCAACAAGATCAGGCTTAAGAAAAGACCTCCAAAAATCGAGCCCACCTTCAGGCTCCCATGCAATCGAGTGGCATAGACCATACAACCTCCAAGCGCTTAGCGGCTTAAGAAGATTGACACTAACCCTCACAACTACGAACTGTCAATCGAAAAATACCTAAATTTACTGGATTAATTTGTAATTCTTGGAATTTACTCGCTTATTGCCTTAGCGAACAATCAATAATTTATTATACTTAAGCGCTTATAACTGTTATCTTAATTACAATAAATCCTTGGAATACCGTGGAAAAAACGAAGTATTCATATCTGAGGGATAAGGATGACGCGACGTGATTTGATTCGTTTTTTTGCCATAATCGCTGCTCATTGCAAGGCGCGGGGCTTGGCAATGGGCACCAAAGCAATCGCTGGTAAATACGAGGCCGGGATATCAGGCGCGCTCCCAGGGCGTGACCAACCCAATCCGATCGCTATCGACGCACTTCGTTGCGAGTATCGTGAGAATCCTCTGGGTATCGATATATTGAAGCCTCGTCTATCGTGGACTCTCCATGCAGGAAACAGACGAGGCGTACGACAGACGGCTTATCGCATTCTCGTTGCGTCCAGCCCCGCTCTTCTCCGCTCCGGCAAGGCTGACTTGTGGGACACGGAAAAAATTAAGTCCAATCACTCAACGCATATCGAATATCAAGGTAAAGCGCTGCGTTCCAGAATGCAGTGCTACTGGAAGGTTCAAGTGTGGGATGAATCGAATCATCGATCTGGTTGGAGCCAGTCAGCTCTTTGGACCGTCGGGCTTCTGAATGGTAACGATTGGCATGCCAGTTGGATTGGCCTGGAAGAAGATAGCAATCAACTCCAAACAACTGCGCTCCCGATGCCTCGTTACTTACGCAAGGAATTCACAATTGAGGGAAAGCCTTTCAAAGCAACTGCCTATGTAACGGCTGCGGGGCTCTATCAACTCCACCTCAATGGTCAAAAGGTTGGTAAACACATCCTGGCACCAGAATGGACCGACTATCACAAACGCATTCAGTACGACACATTGGATGTAACGAGCCTGCTAGTCCCAGGACGAAATGCCATTGGCACCATTCTCGGCAATGGATGGTACTGCGGATTGTGGCAGTGCTGGCCACCGCGGGTAGGAATCTACGGCAAGCAGCCGCACCTCTTAATGCAACTCGAGATTGAATATGCAGATGGAAGGAGGCAGCGGGTTCTGTCGGATCCGTCATGGAGAGGGAGCACGGATGGACCTATCCGGTTCGCTGGGATCTATGAAGGTGAAACCTACGATGCCCGAATGGAGATGCCCGGGTGGGACAAACCAGGATTTGACGAATCTCTATGGCGGCCAGTAGAGGCCGATCCGTCCGATGAGACTCGAAAACTGGGTCGCCCGATCTGGCAACGCAGCGAGCCCATCCAGCAGGAGACTCAGTTTGTTCCCGTTTCCGTCACGGAGCCAAAACCGGAGGTTTATGTCTTCGACATGGGACAAAACATGGTAGGTTGGTGCCGATTGAACGTGGACCTGCCTGCGGGAAGTGAAATCACTCTGTTGCACAATGAGGTTCTGAATCCTGACGGGACTGTCTATATGGACAATCTTCACGCCGGGCATTTAAGCAGCGGCGATCGCCAGATTCTCCGATACACAGGACGGGGAGGCAGTGGGCAAATCTACGAGCCGCATTTTACCTATATGGGATTTCGTTACGTAGAGCTGAGAGGCTTCCCGCAACGGCCAGAGAAAGAGATGCTCACTGGCATCGTATTTCATACAAGCGCCAAGATGGTGGGCTCTTTCTCCTGCTCCCACGAATTGGTGAATCAGCTGGTACACAATATCCAATGGTCTCTGCGCGGAAATCTGATGGGCGTTCCGACAGACTGCCCGTCCCGGGATGAGCGCTGCGGTTATACCGGCGATTCCGAGTTCATCATGCCTACGGCGGTTTACAACGTGAATCTCGCGGCCTTCCTGAACAAGTGGCTCGTCGATCTGTGCGAAGACTCCCAGTTTGCAAACGGTGGTTTTCCTGACATGGCTCCAGATTATAAAGCCAACGCATGTCCAAATTTTAAAGTAGAAGACAATGAGAATGTTGGCTGGGGAGACGGCGGAATCATTTCCCCTTACATTATGTTTCAGACCTATGGCGATGTTCGAGTACTTCGCGACCATTACCCAGCGATGCAGCGCTATGCCCAGATGTTAATCGATACGAGCCACGGATACACTCGCGGCCCCGAACACGTAGGTTTTGGAGACTGGTTAAATCTGGGAGGCAATGCGAGCGATGCGGTTCTCGGTACCGTTTACTACGCTTATATCTTCATGCTCATGACCGAGATTGCGCAGGTACTTGGCAAATCGGAAGATGCAACCGCATATAGAGATCGCTCCAAGAAGATTTCGCAGACTTTTGTTGACGAGTTTGTAGATGGGGAGGGAAAGATTAAGGGTAGCAGTCAAACGGGTTATGCTCTTGTCTTTGCCATGGGGCTTGTACCACCGAATCTGCAGCAAAAGATGTCACATCAATTTTCGGAATCGCTTGCCGCATTCAACTACCACCTGGCAACAGGATTGATGGGCACCTCACATCTGCTTACAGGTCTGCACGCCGCGAAACGCGACGATTTGGCGAGTCGGCTGCTACTCACGGAAACTTTCCCATCGTGGCTGTACGAAGTACACCAAGGAGCAACGACAATTTGGGAGCGTTGGGATGGTTGGACGCCCGACAAGGGATTTCAATGGTCGGGAATGAACTCCTTCAACCACTATGCACTCGGATCGTGCGGTGAATATTTGTACTCTATTGTTGGCGGTATCCGCGCAGGCACACCTGGCTACAAGCACATCATTATTCAACCAACATTCCTTGACGGCTTCGAGTGGGCGACAGCAGAGTATAAATCGATCCAGGGACCTATTCGTTGTGCATGGAAGCGAACTGGCGATCATCTATATGTGAGTGTCACGATACCTCCCAACACAACGGCAACGATCTATTTACCCGCCTCCGATGCGCACTCGCTCCTTGAATCAGGAAAGCCTGTATTGCATGCACAAGGCCTCAGACTCCAATCAGTGGAGCAAGGAGTTACCATTCTTGACGCAGACTCTGGAATGTATGAATTTGTATTCCAAGCAAATGCACGCATCGGGGCAGGCATAATTGAGAACGCTATAGCTTAAAAGTAAAAGAAATTGGAAACTTGACTGCTTATTTCGAGTTCCGCTTCTACTTCTTTTAAAGAACGTATCTCAGACGACCAACCGCTCCGCTAGGAGTTCACTAGAAAAGCAAGATACAAAAGTATCCAACCCATCAGCGGCAAGACAGAAAGAAGCAACTAGATGAGCCAGTCAGAAATCAGCAAAGTTCGATTTTTCGGAAAAGTCGCAATTGTTACTGGTGGCTCGACTGGAATCGGATACGCAACGGTGGAGAAATTGTGCCGCGACGGCGCCTGCGTTGTATTTACAGGTCTGGAACCAGACTTAGGTACCGAGGCTGAGAAACAGTTGCTCGCTGCTGGATGGGACGTGCTGTTTCTGGCTGGGGATATGGCTGACGAGACATTTTCTGAAAGGATAGTCAACGAAACCATCGCTCGCTTTGGAAGGATCGACTACCTTGTGAACAATGCTTTTTCGTTCCTTGCCAAGGGAGCGGAGGCTACTGTTGTGGATTGGCACCGGGTATTCGATGTTGGTCCGATTGCATATGCCCGAATGGCTAGCCTTGCGGCGGAGCAAATGCGCAAGACGGGTGGAGGCGCAATTGTAAATCTATCGAGCATTTCCGCCTTTGTTGCACAACCAAAGCGGTGGACCTACAACGCTGCAAAAGGAGCAGTGCACACATTGACGAAGTGCATGGCGCTCGATCTGGCTCCGTACAGAATACGGGTAAACAGCGTAAGTCCAGGATGGATTTGGACGCGTGAAGTGTTGAGGGCTGCAGCGGGAGATCGAGAACGCTGGGAGCCGATCTGGGGCCGTTTTCACATGCTGGAACGATGCGGAAATCCCGAGGAAGTAGCCGCTGCAATTCTGTTCCTGTTAAGCGACGAAGCTTCGTTCATTACTGCAGCAGATCTTCCTGTGGATGGCGGTTACCAGGGCCTGGGCAGTGAAGGTATCGGGCGTGATAGTCAATTCGCAGGTTCACAGTACTAGTGGTTTTAAAGACTATGGCGGAAGAAATATTAAGTTAGTGAGCTTGATCTTAGATTTTGAAGCAGTATTGCAGGATACCTATGAGAGCACTCTACTACCCTTCTTGGCAGAATATTAAAGTGGTCCAGGATCTACCCACTCCCACTCCCGGTTGTGGTGAGGCTCTTGTTCGCGTCTCCCACTGCGGCATCTGCGGTTCCGAACTAGAGACTTTTCAAACTCAAAATGCTCGACGGACGCCGCCGTTAATTATGGGACATGAGTTCTGCGGTCATATTGAGGATGTAAATGGCACAAAGTCCACTTGGAGCGGCGGACGTGTCATTGCGCACGCGGTGATCCACTGTGGGAACTGCCCAGCGTGCCTTCGAGGTGACACAAACCTCTGCAGTTGCAGACAAATCTTCGGAATGCACCGACCCGGTGGATTTGCTGAATATGTCGTTGTTCCCGAACGGGTCTTAATTCCCTGGCCAGAGACGATGCCGGGAGCAACCGCCGTGTTTGCAGAACCGCTCGCTAACGGTATTAATGCGATGCGTCAAGGACCCCATGCGAGAAAATCACGAGTTGTAGTCATTGGAGCAGGGCCGATCGGCCTCATGTGCGTGCTAGCCGCGAAGCACATTCATAGATCTATCGTCGTGGTATCGGACCTCGTACCTGAACGATTAGACGCCGCTAGGATTGTCGGGGCCGACGTAACCGTTCACGCTGCGAAGCAGAACTTGGTAAATATGGTTCGAGATTACTGGTCGAATGATGGCGTGGAATTTGTGATTGATGCGGTTGGTAGCTCAGAGACCAAGCGCCTTTCCCTTGAACTCGTACAGCCAGGAGGAATGGTGGTGTGGGTCGGGCTTCACCAAGACCAGATGAGCCTCAGCAGCTACGCTCTGACTCTCGGGCAAAAATGCGTTTCCGGCTCCTACTCGGGCTCGATGCAGGACATACTGGATGCAACCAAACTACTCGACTCCGGAATTCTCAACACCAGCTGGGTTACGCAGTATCCACTGGAACACGGCGAAGTGGGCTTTCGTCATATGCTGCTTGGCAAAGGACGCCACATTAAAGGAGTTCTGGATTGCAACTAAGAGTTTTCGCGCAAGGCGCATACCTGGTTTATAGCGCGGAGACTGTCGTGCTCATATACTGCATCCGTCCACAACCAAATCGCCGGTACGGTGTTGCGTACGCTTGCTCAAAAGCGAAAAGGTGATCGATTGCGTAACTATGCGAACACTTTACTGGATGCATCCTTCAACCGCCGGAAATTTCTCGCCTGCTCCGCAGCCACTGCGATAACGCTGTTCCGGCCATTGCCGAAAGTGCTGTGGGCCAATGGGGTTGAACCCAATAGCCAGCAACCCACTCAAGAGTCCGTAGCGACTGCCTTTCGCGTGGCGAAGCCAATCTGGCCGGATGGCCGCGAAACAGAAATGAATCTTTTCGTAGGATTTCGCGCCGTCTTCAATCTTCCTCCAGGGAAACAGGCCTTTCTGCGCGTAGCGGCATCCACTTTGTACCGGACCTTTGTGAATGGAAAGTTCCACGCGTGGGGACCCGCTCGCGGACCTCACGGCTACTATCGCGTCGATCTCTGGGAGATTACACCATTGCTTGCCAAGGGTACCAACCTGATGGCCATTGAAGTTGCAGGCTACAACATTAACAGTTATTGGATACTGAACCAACCCTCTTTTCTGCAAGCCGAGGTAGTTACCGACACGGAGGTTCTTGCTTCCACCGGAGGAGATGTTCGTCTTTTTGAAGCGGCGATTCTTTCTGAACGCGTGCGCAAAGTACAACGTTATTCCTTCCAGCGCGCATTTTCTGAAGTTTATCGTCTGGAGCCCGCCACCACAGCATGGCGCACGCAACCCAAGGCACAGTTTAAAAGGGTCAACTGTATCGCCTCCGAAGCACGCAAATTGATTCCACGCAGGGTTCCCTATCCCGTATTCGCAAAGCGTCAACCGGAAAAATTAACGTCCCAAGGATTATTTGCCAGCGATATCCACGTCCAGAATTTATACAGAGGCCGTTCTCTTACTGAAATAGGCCCACTACTCCTCTGCTTCCACGAGTCCGAGTTGGAAGTGATCCCGTTCCTGGAGCTTCAAAAAATCGCCACCACCGCAAATCATAGCGTGAACGCCTTGTACCGTTGGGACCAGCCACTCCCGCTCATTGCCGGCCAGTTTTGGATTTTGGCACAGAACTGAGCGGATTCGTAGCTGCCCGCGTGAAAGTCCGTACAAGAACCAGGCTTTACCTGACATTTGACGGGATGCTAACCAACGGCGACGTAGACTTCAAACGTCTTGGGTGCGTTAATATCGTCGCCTATACCCTAGAGCCAGGCACTTACAACCTGGAAGCCTTCGAGCCTTATTCGCTGCGCTTCCTGAAACTGATGGTGATGGATGGAGATTGTGAAGTCGATGACGTCTTCCTTCGCGAGTATGCTGCTCCCGATGTATGGTCTGCTCATTTTGAATCCAGCGATGAAGGATTAAACCAGCTGTTTGCAGCGGGGAGGGAAACTTACCGCCAGAATGCAGTGGGCCTCTTTACGGATTGCCCTTTCCGTGAGCGCGCTGGCTGGTTGTGCGATAGCTACTTCACGGCACAAGTGGCTCCCATGTTGAGCGGGCATACGAAAGTCGAGAAAAACTTTTTTGAAAACTTCCAGTTACCCAATCACTTTGCGCATCTTCCCTCAGGGATGTTACCCATGTGCTATCCATCCGACCATTACAATGGCGTGTTTATCCCAAATTGGTCTCTTTGGTTCCTGCTTCAATTGGAGCAGTACAGCAAACGCAGTGGAGATCGCGATTTGGTTGAGGCACTGCGTCCACGGGTCCTGAGCCTACTCGAATACTTCAGGCCATTGCAATCCACGATCAAGGAGATGAAGGAACTCTATCCACCCTTAGTATGTCATCCCATTGAATGAAGACACACGATCCTAATATCTGCATAATTAACCGGTCGTTCAAATTAGCGCTGCCTATAGAAACAACACAGATCCTGCGATGCGGAAATTCGTTGGATGTCGCCATTTTTTCCACCTCGAACACAGTATGCCAATGAGTGAAACCTGCAAGACAGAGACGGCGAAAATTGTTTCCGACACTCCATCAACTGCATGATTTTTCTACAGCAAATGTAATTTTGAGGTCAGTCGAATATGTTTGTTGGCATTCTCCGGCGAGTTCTTTATGCGTGCATGTTCGCAGGCGCAATCTTTTTTGTTCCATCATCGGGGCTGGCTCAGGTCCGTGAGCAGACAGTCCAACCGTATCCTCAGAATGCAGGAGCCTCGCAGGCGTCGCAGGGCGGTTCGGCGACAGGAGGAGTCTTCGCGCCTGTTCTCGATTCTGAGAAACGGCCTATCACCGCTGGGGGGTTTGTTAAAAGCGGGCCAATCATTTTCGAGGACGTTTCAAAAAAGGCCGGCTTAACCACGTGGACTCATAAAATGGGAACTCCGAAAAAGAAATATATTTTGGAGACGATCGGTTCCGGTGTCTGCCTTCTTGACTATGACCGCGACGGTTGGCTCGACATTTTTCTAGTGAATGGCTCGACGTTCGATGCGTTGAGTGGAAAGACCAGCCCGCCACACGCTGCTCTTTTTCACAATAACCATGACGGCACATTTACAAATGTTGCCGACATCGCGGGTGTGACAAATGACAGATGGGGATTTGGCTGCGCGGTCGGAGATTACAACAACGACGGCTGGCCCGATCTCTACGTTACGAACTTCGGAAAAAATCGGCTTTACCGCAACAACCACGACGGAACATTTACCGATGTTGCCGAGCAAGCGGGAGTCACGCTCGGTAACTGGTCCGCGGGGGCGAGCTTCGGCGACTATGACGGAGACGGGCGCTTAGACCTGTTTGTGCCTGGATATATCCACTGGGACAAGGAACATCCGGAATCGCTGGGAGGTGTTACAGACAATGGCTTCTGCCAGTTTCGCGGAGTCCATGTGATGTGTGGTCCGCGCGGTCTTCCGGGAGAACCCGATCATCTTTTTCATAACAATGGCGACGGGACATTCACGGACGTAAGTGTGAAAGCCGGGGTGAGCGATCCAGTTCATAATTACGGATTTTCTTCCACATTCGTGGACGTCAATAATGATGGGAAAGTCGATCTTGTCGTCACCGACGATTCGACCCCGAGTTATCTCTATATCAATAAAGGCGACGGCACTTTTGAAGACACGAGTTATTACTCGGGTTTTGCGCTGAACCAGAATGCTCGCGAACAAGCCAACATGGGACTGGCGGTAGGGGATTACAGGAACAATGGCTTGGTCGATTTCTATACAGGGACCTTTTCAGACGACTACAAACCTCTCTTTGAAGACATGGGAAATGCCAGCTTTACTGAGATCGCCCCGCAGATGGACATGGCCGACGCTACCTACCCTTTTCTTACCTGGGCGACAGAGTTTATTGATTACGACAATGACGGATGGAAAGATATTTTCCTGGCCAACGGTCATGTCTATCCCCAGGTGGATCAGCATAACTGGGGCACATCCTTTGCCGAACGGCCTCTACTTTTCCATAACGTCGACCATGGGAAAAAGTTTGTGCTTATGCCTGCCGTCGAGGGTACAGGCCTTGCCGATGTTATCCCAGCCCGAGGAGCGGCCTTCGGCGACCTTTTTAATGATGGCAAGATCGATGTCGTCATCAACTGTATCGATCACACGCCTGTTCTGCTTCGCAATGTGAATCCTGATCATAACCACTGGGTGGAGCTTCAGCTTATTGAAGGTTCAAAAGGCCCCCGCGATGCGATTGGAGCCACGGTTTACCTGACCGCTGGAGGGATGCGACAGCGCGGCGATGTGATGAGTGGCGGCAGTTTTGAATCATCAAACTCTCAACGGCTTCATTTTGGCTTGGGACAAGCAACGACCGTAGATGATGTAGAAATCCACTGGCCCTATGGTCCCGTGGAACACGTTCATCTACCCAACGTTGACCGCATTTTCATGGTTGAAGAAGGCAAGGGCATTGTGCCCAGCGTATACGATCAGATCGCAAAAGATGCCGCAGCGCAGCACGGCGCACGACCGGCAGGAAACTAAAAGTTCAGCAGCACTACAAACGGAAGCGCTTTATGAAAAGCACGAGAGGACGGATATTCGCGGTCATGGTGGTGGTTGTGGTCACTGTGTTGACGCTGGGAATTGCTCCTGACAGAAGCTGGAGCCAGATGTCTCAGAGCTACACAGTCCAGGCGGCGCTGAAGGACAAAGCGGACCAAACGGTTCCGAAAGATACGACCTATCCAGCGGTTACCGGAAAGAGATGGAATCCGGAGGAGCGCCAGAAGTACTCGGAGATGATTCGTTCCACGTACAACTTTCGTTTCGGGAAGGATGCTCCCTTTGATCCCAGCAATGCCGCAGTGCAGGGCGGCGGTTTTATCCAGCCGGGCGCCTTTCCGAATGCGCAGTATTGCGCACACTGCCACCATGAGGCGTATCACGAGTGGCGGCAAGCGCTGCACTCAAACTCCTTCCGTGAGCCGTTCTACCGGACTAGCGTGAACATCCTGAACCGCACCAAGGGGATTGAGTTTTCGCGTCATTGCGATAGCTGTCACAATCCCATCGGACTGGTGTCGGGCGCGCTTACCGAAAACTCTCTGGTGAACCGGAAGTTTGACGAAGACGGCTTGACCTGCATGGTCTGCCACTCGATTCAGGGACTGAAGTCCACGGCCGGCAACGCAAGCTACATCATGAGCGTTCCGGCCGTGATGGTGGACGAGGAAGGGAAGCGCATTCCGGGTGAGGTTCCGTATGAAGAGATCATGACACATACGGACCGGCATGTCCGGGCCGTGATGCAGCCCTTTTATCGCACGCCGCAGTTCTGCGCCGCATGCCACAAAGCAGACCTAAACGAGCATCTCAATGGCTTCAAGTTCATCAGTGCCTTCTCAACCTATGACGAATGGCAGAACTCCAAGTTCTCGCATCAGAATCCGCTGACTTTTTATACGGGCGACGTCAAGACCTGCCAGAACTGCCACATGAAGCGTGAACCTCTCGTACTGCCGGACTACGGGGCAAAGAATGGTACCTTTGCATCGCACAGGTGGGCCGCAGGAAATACAGGAGTGCCATTTTATTATGGCTTCGATGAGCAGTTAGAGAAGACAAGCCAGTTTCTCCGGTCCGGAAACTATTTGAATGTCGACATCTTCGGAATAAAGAAGATGAATGAAGAAAATCTCATTGGACCACTTGGTTCTGTCCCGTTTCGCATTGAGCCAAACGACATACTCGACATATATGTCGTCATCCAGAATAAGAATATCGGGCATTCATTTATTCCCGAGATCCGAGACCTCTATCAGGCATGGGTTGAATTCCTGGTGAAAGACGCCAATGGCACGGTCATTTGTCGTAGTGGTTTTCTCAATCCGAACGGGATGCTGGATGCACGGGCACACAGCTTTACCACTCGACCCGTCGATGAAAATGGTGCATTTGTCGATAACCACGAAGTTTGGAAGATACATTCGGTTGCCTATGACAACACCATCCAATCGGGGCGATCGACATTGGTTCGATATCGCTTCCGCGTTCCTGCGGATGTCAAGGGGCCAATCACCATAACGGCGACAGTAAACTACCGCCATTTCCGAAAAAGCTATGTGGACAACGTACTTGGCAAAGACCATCTCCGTTATCCAGTAGTGCAGATTGCTTCGCGCAGCCGGACGTTGAACATTGGCGAGAATAAGCCGACTGCACCCGATCCGGAAGACAATCCAGACTGGATGCGCTGGAATAATCTTGGCATCGCATATTTCGATGAGCTGCAATATGCGGCCGCGGTGGAAGCATTTGACGAGGTTATCAAACTGAGACCGCGATATGCAGATGCGTACACGAACATCGCTGTAGTCGAAATTCCATGGGAAAAATACGGCTCTGCATGGGAGAACCTGCAGAGGGCGTTGTCTCTACGCCCGAGCAACGCCCGCGCACTTTACTACGCCGCGTTGGTGGAAAGGCGGTCAGACTATCCCAAGGCAGAACTGGCCGATCTTCTGGAGGTGGTGAAACAGTATCCTCAATCGCGGGACGCCCGGCGTGAACTGGGCCTTACCTACTACCGGATGGGCGACAATCAAAAGGCCATGCAACAGTTCGAGGCGTTGCAGGCAATTGATCCGGACGACCTGGCAGCGCACTATAACCTGTCTATTCTTTATCACCGGATGGGTATGACAAAAGATGCCGAGGAACAGCAGGCGTTGTTTATAACCGAGAAGATTAACTCTGACGCACGCACTCTTTCGCTCGACTATCTCCGCAAGCATCCTGCGGTGGCCATAGAAAGCATTCCCTGGCATGTACATAACCTGCTTCCACCCAGCAACGGCGATTCCCTTCCGATGGCTGCGGAAATGAAGGCAGAAGAGACTCAAAAATGAGGTATTGGACTTATGTCTTGCTGCTGGCCATATTGCTGGCTCCTGCAATATGCAACGCAGAGGTCTCTTGCATGTGGATAAACATCGCTACGGCGACCGGCTTGCTGAATGGCCCCGTTAGCCTGCAGATGCATGATACTGCGGGAAATGGAGATGCTTGTTTATTTAGCTATCAGCACGAAGTCACTATGCGCGATCTGCGGATCGCAGTCCGCGATATGAAAGATCGAGACAAGGATATGAAGGTCTACGAATCTCAATGCAGATCGCGTATCGCACCCCTTAAAGGCATTGGCGATGAGGCAGTACTGTGCGGCGTTGATTCGCGCTCCTTGCATGGAGAACAGGTAATCGGTTGGGTCCGCGACAAAATATTCGTCGTTCGCGTCGACACCAATGCAGGCAAAGACCCATATATGACAAGAGACATGCTTCAAGAAAAGGTAAAAAACGCTGCGGAACAAGTTGCGGGCAACCTATTTTAACCGAGATGGATAGGATAATTTCGATCAATGAAAAGTTCGGGTTCAATGCTCTACGCAAAAAAAGATCGAATCATAATGTTGCCCAAACGGGTATTCATCATTGCGGCGGTGATTTTGACTGTCATGGTTAGTCCGCTTCTCTCTCGCGGATACGCTGAAGCAAAAATATCGATTTTCACCATTCACGCAAGGCGCTATGAATTTCTACCGTCGGAGATCACCCTGAAAGTTGGACAGCGGGTCAAACTGATTTTTATATCTGATGATATTACCCATGGGATTTCCGTGGAGGGGTTGTTACTTGACTTAAATATAAGAAGGAATAAACCCACAGAGATAGAGATAACTCCATCCAAGGCGGGAGATTTTGAAGGCGAATGTTCAAGATATTGCGGTGTTGGCCACGACAGGATGAAATTCTCCATTCATGTTGTGAATTAAGGGTCATCTCTGCCGTTATTTGACGAAAGGAGCAGGACAATGACAAGTGAACTTCTCCACTCAGATAAATTGGTGTTTAGTGCATACTTGATCTGGATATCTGGTTCTCACTACAACCCAACAGTAAGGATGCTGTTAGTGACGAACGCGAATATTCAAGCTGTGTATGAAGGATGGGGTTCATGGTCTATCTATAGATATTGGATAGGTCGGTTATTGTATCCGGATGAACCGAAACTGAAATTGCGTCTTGCCAAGAAAATATTAGTGAGAAATAGGTTCGTATCTTTCCAGGAATTGCGGATTCCTCTTTACGAACTTGCATCGCAGGGTTTCCATCGTGTGGATAGGTGACAACCCTCAACCTTGGCTTTTACGTTACACAATGCCCCGAAAATATATGTGAGAAAATGTGATTATGGACAAGTGAGGTTGCTTCCAGGGAATTTCTATGGGGTTCAAGAGCGGCAATCGTTAACATCGATACCGGAGTGTCCGCATCATCACGAAGCGTGATGCATGCGCTTTGGTGCCGAGCAAGGCGACCACGAGCCCCAGCGCTCCGCCAAGACCGGCTAGCAAAATGCTTTCGGTGAGAAGCTGGCGAATCACGCGCATTTGACTGGCACCCAGTGCGGAACGAACTGCAAACTCTCTCTCGCGACTTAGAGAGCGTGCAAGCAGTAGATTTGCAACGTTTGCACATGCTATCAGCAGCAGGAAACTAACCGCACACAGAAGAGCTACAAGGAATGGCTGCACGTTGCCGGTTATATCTTCTTTCATGGGAACAAGCGTGGCATCTACACCCTTATTTGCTTGCGGGTAAGTTAAAGCTACCGCGACTCGTCCAAGATGCTAGCTACGGATGGTCCTCTCGAATTCGCTTTTACGCAACGGAATCCGATATTTGAAGTTGAACTATCCGGCGTATTCGCTGTTCGGGCAGCGACGCGATAGCGATTGCAGTATGACAAGTGGCAGAGAAAGGAGCCACCTTTCATGATCCTGCTCTGTCCGCTGGAAGGTCCAGTCGGATCGTACTGTATAGGATCGGAAGAAAAGGAGGTATGAAACCAGTCCGCACACCATTCCCACACATTGCCTGTGACGGAGTAGAGGCCATAGCCATTTGGAGGAAAGCTGTCTACAGGGCAGGTTCCTGCATAGCCATCCTCTGCGATATCTTCAAGAGGAAACTGGCCTTGCCAAATATTGCATCTGTGCTGGCCATTTGGAGTAAGCTCATCACCCCAGGGATAAAGCCTCTGCTCCAGACCGCCTCTGGCCGCATACTCCCACTGTGCTTCCGTAGGCAAAGCTTTGGATGCCCATGCAGCATACGCAACGGCGTCGTTCCATGAAACGTGAACTACAGGATGGTTCAACCTTTCGGTAATATTGGAACCCGGGCCTTCCGGTTGTTTCCAGAAAGAGCCGGGAACCTTACACCACCAGGGCGCTGAGGCTGCTGTATCTTCCACTAACTCCTCGAAACGCTCCGCCGGAATGTGCGACCATAAAACAAACGACCATCCGAAATGTTCTGCTTCTGTACGATAACTTGTCGCATCAACAAAGGTTGCGAAATCCCGATTCGTCACTGGAAATATATCAATTTGAAATGGAGAGAGTAGAACGCGACGCACGGGTCCTTCACCATCAGCAGGAAAGCCTCCAGCATAATCTGTTCCCATCAGGAACGGGCCTCCCGATAAAGAAGTCATGGCACGCTGCGAATCAGGGTGAATCGATATGGATGTAGCTGGTGAGCTGGGGATGGCAATTCCTTGGAATTCCATCCTAGCTTCCTCTTCACGAGCGACAGACGGAGTACAGCAGGAGTGAAAGTCTTGCTGTCTTTCCTCTGGCAGTTCGTTTTTCTTATTTGTCACGTTGTCGTCCTGCTACAGTTTTTTAAGTTGTCTGAGTCATCTGTCTTTCTGGAATTGCTGTCTGAAGCTTTTGAAGCCGATTCCACAAATCCTGCTGCAGGGTAGAATGCCTTGGATCTCCATAGAGGTTCTTCGTTTCTCCCGGATCTTGAGCAAGATCGTACAGTTCAAATTCCTGAGGCTCCATTACATAGTGGATCAATTTATAGCGCTCGGTACGAATCCCACGATGTGGGCGCACCGTCTCTGGATTCGGCCACTCGAAATACTCGTAGTACCACTCCCTACGGAAGGATGGATCGGCAGCCTTCGCCAAAGGAAGAACGCTTTTCCCCTGCATGTGTGCGGGGATCGGCACACCGGCAAGATCAAGAAAAGTAGGTGCAAGATCGGTATCCAGAATCATCTCATCTCGAACTGTTCCCGCAGAAATACGCTTAGGATAACGCACCATCAAGGGAACACGTATCGACGGCTCATGCATCAGGCGCTTATCGAAGAGACGCCACTCGCCAAGGAAAAATCCGTGATCGGAGCCAGTGACAACAGCCGTGTCGTCAAGAATGTTCTTCTGTTCAAGATAATTCAGGACGCGACCGATGTTCTCATCCACTGCTACCAAACCTGCGTAATAGTCTTTGGCAACCCCTTCCAGCGATCCGGCAGATGGATGCGACGGGGTAGTGCCGATTTTGTTTTCTGCGTTCACAAAGCTCTTTGGCTTCCCTGGATAACCTTTCAGGTCATCGTCGAACGTAGCCGGTTTAGGAATAATGGTTCCGTTACGGTATAGATCAAGATGGCGGCGCGGACGGAAGAACGGTTCATGTGGCGCAACGAACCATACCAGCAGACAAAAAGGCTTATCGCCGCGGTCTTCCTCAAGCCATGCAAGAGCTCGATCCACAGCTAGATCATCGGGATATACATTGCGGTATTGCTTCTGAGGGCCAATTTGCCCCTTTCGCCCTTCCTTGAAAAAAGGATTGGCATAATCATTGCCCGGACTATTGTGACCGAAGTAGTAATCCCAGTAACGCTCCTCCACTCCATTTCGTACATGCACCTTGCCCACAATAGCCACTTCGTAGCCAGCCTCGTGGAGGAGGTCGGTAAAAAGTGGAATATCGGAGGGTAAGGACACATCGTTGTGCTGGTTGGACAGCGCTCCCGTCGACCGCGAGTAGAGTCCGGTAAGCGTCGTTGCGCGAGCTGGCGCGCAGAGCGCATTTGTGCAGAAGGCATTTCGGAAGCGCACGCCTTCACGCGCGATACGGTCCTGATTGGGAGTTTTCACGATTGGGTTACCCGCAATCGAGAGTGCATCGGCGCGCTGCCCTTCTCCAAAAAAGAAAACCAGGTTTGGCCGCTTCTGCTTCGTTTCAGCAGACACTACTGTGCTGCCGATCTGCGAAGCTAGCAGCGTGCCGGTGACGGCGAGTGTCCTTTGTAGAAACTCTCGCCTGGTTGTCTCCTTGTTTCCCTGCTCCCCTATTTGATTTCTCCATGCTTGCTGGTCATGCTCGTTTTCATGCGACATATTGAACCCTCCAAGAGGTTCTAGGTTTAGAAAGAAAATTTAAGCTTGAAATCAACGTTCCGTGGGTCGAGTGCGGAGGTGATTGTTCCAAAAGCGGGGCTTCCAAAGGTAGTGCCCAAACCGTTAAAAGATGGATGATTGAACAGGTTGAAGAATTCCGCTTCAAATTTTGCAGTGATAACTTTTTGGCCAAAGGAGCGGAATGTTTGACTTTTCGATATGTTGAGCTGCGTGCTGTCCAGTCCCGGCAGACGAATCACGTCTAGCCCTTCGTTCCCAAACGTGCCCAGGGTTGGCAATGCAAAAGCGGCAGTATTGAAATATGCATTCACATTTCCGGGGTGAATTTTATATGGGCCTACGACGTCTGGGCGCTGGCCCGTATTGCCGACACCAGCCCGGTCTGTAGAAATAGTTGCTGTTGTCGGCATTCCAGACTGAAATGTCGAAACACCGCTCACTTCCCATCCACCCAATAAGACTGCGGGAAGAGTGTGTTCATTTCTCAGAAATGGCAGTTTATAAACATAGTTCACCGTGAGAATATGCGTGCGGTCATAGGACGTTGGACTATCTTCATTGACGAACTGATTCTGTCCCACCTGCGATCCCATTGCCTTGGAATAGGTATAGGCTGCCTCAAAAAGAAAACCATTCTTAAATTGACGGCGCGCCTCGGTCTGCAACGCATTGTAGTTTGCTGAGGCAGAGCGAATGTCGTAGTTGATAGCAGAGTATCCAGCATACGGACGCACCGTATTTACATTTGTGGTGCCATTTGCTACGGCAATATTAGGTCGTGCCTGATTGATATTTGGGGTCTGATCGAGATGCGCCGCCGTGTTGCCAACATAGCTCACGGAAAGCACGGTCGAAAAGAGAATTTGTTTCTCTACCGTCAGACTGTATTGCTGAACGGCCGGATACAGTTTATGTGTGTCGAATGCAGCAATCGTGGGAGGGAACGATGTTTGCTTCCCAGATGCAAATTCGCTTAACGTTGTGCTGTATATGGTGGCAGATTTAGAGAATGGCGGATTGCTGCTGAGACTTTCCTGATTGTCATTATCCCAGTGATAGAAGATGCCATAGCCGCCGCGGATTGATGTTGTGGTTGATCTGAGCGGGGTCCATGCGAATCCCACTCTGGGACCAATGTTGTTGCGTGCAGGGGTCAGGCTTTGTGGAAGATCGAGACCTTTCTGATTCGTCGGTGTGATGATCCCATTCAAAGGATCGCCTGTACCAGGAACGATGGCGCCGGAAGAAGTAATTGACGGTGCATCAGCAGGATCGTAGAGAGACGGGACAAAGTCGCTGATATTGTTGTATTTGTCGTATCCGTCCGGCGCTCCCTGAAAAACGGTATCTCGCACACCTAGATTGAGTGTCAGGTTTGGTAGCACCTTCCAGTCATCCTGTACATAGCCCTCAAACATATTGGCAAATTGATAGAGGCTTGGCACGGAACTCTGCTCCGTGTAACTGTAGGCTTTCCCCAATAGAAAATCGGCCACCGCATTTCCTGTCACGCTACCGGTAAAACTAAAAGCCCCGGCTTGACCAGAATATGGAGAGTAGGAGAATTTTTGTATGCGGAGAATATTGAAGCCGGCCTTCAAAGTATGTATTTGTAACTGCTTGGTGAAATCATCTCGCCATGTATAGACATTGTTGACATTATTTGTGAGACCTTGCGCCCCGATCGATGAATACCCGCTAAGAGTAACCGTTGGAATCAGATTGTAGATGTTTGCGTTATACAGAGAAGGGATGGTCAGAGATGACGGACGCTCAGCAGAAGGGTCCGGTGTTTGCGTGATTTGGTTACGAGAATAGCCGACAGTGACTTGATTCACCGTAGATGGGGTAAAGATATGTGTCCATTGCAACACAAGGTTCTGTCCCGGCTTGGAGAAATACCCTCCGATTGTAGGGAACGACTGATTTGATGGCTCGAGAATTGCCTGGTCTTGACTCCAGGCATCGTGCGCGTATCTCCCCATCAGGCTGTCATGATCTCCCAATGTGGAGTCGATACGGATCAGCTCTTCGCGCCAGTTTGTTTGGCTTTCGGGGCTTATGGAATAGTTTGTTGATCCCGTGCGGTTTGGCAGTGGATAGTATGTGTTAAGCAGGATGCTGGCATTGGGATCGATTTCTTTCGTAGGAATGGTGTTGTTCGGAAACGGCTGCCCTGTTGTCGGATCAATGATCGGAGTCGACAATTCTTTGAAATTACCGCTGCGGAGTGCCGCATCCGGCGTCGTTGCTGTGAATGTGCTTTGCGGGGGAGCGGTAAAACTCACAAGTTCCGGTCCAAGCCGCTTGTCCCAAGCTTCCGACCAGAAAAAGAAGAGTCCTCTTTTGAAGCCACTGTCGGCGCTTGGGAAAACACGCCCGCCAAAATCGTAGCCGAAGTTGTTGTCATGCAGTGGTGGTTTTGCGGTATTGAAATAGTTATCAGCATTTAGCGCATCATTCGCAAAAATCTCGTAGAAGTCGCCATGATATTGTTCGCCGCCAGAGCGCGTAACGATATTCACCAGGCTGTAGCCATAGCTACCGATATCCGCTGTGAAATTGCTTTTGTGTATCTGTATTTCCTGAATCGCTTCTGTTGGGGGGAAGAGGTCCAACCCACGGTTCCCACCCGTGTCCATGGCTAGGATGCCATCATAGGTAAAAGCATTTGAGTTGATCCTTCCTCCATTGACGGACATCAATGGATTTCCCTCCTGACCGACACCCATGCGTTGGCCGATTTGGCTAGAACTGACACCAGTTCCAAGGGTGAGAAATTGTGTGAAGTTCTGACCATTTAAGGCTAGCTCAGTTAGCTGCGTGCCGGAGACTAGTGTGTCTACACCTCCAGTAGATGTCTCAAGCGCAGGAGGTGCCGCAGTCACAGTAGTAGATTAAGAAACCTCGCCAACAGCAAGACGCACGTTAACCGAGAAAGTTGAGTCAGACTCGAGAGTAATTGCATCCTGCTCGAATGTTTGGAACCCTGGAGCCTCGGCGCGGAGTTGATATTCCCCTGCGCGCAAGGCAGGAACTGCGTAAAAACCTTTCTCATTTGTCGTGACAGAACGGGTTAAACCCGTGGATGTCTGCAGAAGAGTGATATGTGCGTTGGGAATGATGGCCCCGGAAGTATCGCTTACAGTTCCGTTGATCGTTCCTGTTCCAGTTGTCTGAGCAGAAAGAATACCGGCAGTAATTAGTAAAAGCTGGCCAAAAAGCACAACGTACAAAAGTCGATGGGAATACAGCAGAAAACCTTTCATTCCTTCAGTCCTTTCATTCTTTCAATCCGTGTGGGTGCCAAAGACTGCGCACAATTTGGGCGGATTTTGAGAGTGGAAGGTTTATCGGCGAAGAAAGGGCCTTTGAATGAAAAAGCTTATCCAGGCACGAACAGGAGTTCGCGCATCTAGGCAAGATAATTCTTAGGTCATTTCAATTTTGACTTTTTGATTCGCTGATCTTGATCTGTTGATCAGCATAAATCCAGCGCGAATCAATCGTCTCCGATAAACCTGAGACCCAACAAGGTCAACAGCAGAGACGACAACAACAGAACGACGCGCTGGCATATGTGAGGATCATGACGATGAAATATATATAGCACACAAATGTATAAATGCAAATTTTCTTGCGTGCTGAGGATCCGACATCATCGTCGAATAATTCGATAAATGGAGTAAGGGACCGTCGAGAGGAACATGCGGAACCGAGTTTCCTCGAGAGCCAATTCAAGAGTGGAAGGTATTTCCGACTTTTGCAGAGCTAAGTTTATTGATCGAACGCCTGCAGGAGCTAATCAGCACAGCGGTGTTCCGAGAAACCCGGCAACTATGAGTGTCCCCCGGTAGCAGTCGCCTGCGCCAGCATTGCAACTCCCTTGCCAGCTACGAAATCGAAGACAAGGTGTGCTCTGGTTCCGCAGGGGATCTCTTTGACTCTGCCGATAAAGTTCTTCTCCTTTGTCGTAATGACATGATCTGTGCCGAGTTTAAGAAGTTCGGCCTTTTTTTCCGAGGTTCAAGTCAACGCAATGCTGATTCCACCCCGTTCCCGCACGATACCCATGACAGCTAAGCTAACGCTGCTGCTTGCGGCATTGAAGACTGCGTATTCTCCCTTCCCGAGTGAACCGCTTTGTACGACCAATCCATAGGCTGTGAGATAGGCTAGCTATTGCTAGTGGTATTCGCGACTGCTAAATCCACATAACCGTCACTATTGAAATCTCCGGCAACCAGCGCTACCGGGGATGCAGGGACCGTAATACTTGTAGGGGTGCCGAATCCTCCCGCCTGGTTGTTCAGGAATATCTCTGCCACAGCAGCGGAGGGACACACGATCGCGATATCCGGGTAGCTATCGTTGTTGAAGTCCGCAGTCGTGATAGCTGTTGGACCCGTGCATGTCGGTACTGTTGTGGGAGCGGAGAACGTGCCAGGACCATTCCCAAGATAGACAGACAAGCTATTACTCGCTTCATTGGCAACGACCAGGCTTTGATAGCCGGAGTGCGCAAAATCCGCAACAGCAATCCCTTGGGGTGTAGTGCCAGTCGAGAGGGTTGTCGATGCAGTCGGCAGCTGGAATAAAGCCTGTGCGTGAAGACCGTCCGACAAAAGCAGCATTGTCAGAATCATCAGAAATAAAGAGGTAATGGTGACAACGTAGAAATGAGTGAGTGACGTAGTCCATCGGACCCGATCCGGACACACGAAACCATTCGATGTTGTGGGGTTGCCGTGCGGCGATACGGAGAGTTTGCTGTGTGGTAAAGATAGAACAGGCAGCAAAGAGATAGGCGAACTTCCTGCTGAGCGCATAAGACCTCGAGCGTAGAGAGGCATTCAACTGCAGGTGGACGGAAGTCTGCGCTTAGCTGGAAAACATGTCAAGAATATTTTTAGCCTATTTTGTAGATTGGGAAGGATTCACGCACGCTACCTAGTCGTCATTTCTTGATAACTCTATAGAATATAGAGGGGATAATGGTGGTTCCCGATTTGGCTTCTACAGAGTAACTTGGTACTTTTCATACTTGACGATAACTCTAAAATACATACCCTAGTTACCCACAAAATAATCCAACGTATCACTATATTTTAACTTGACGATACAGAGAAGATGCACTGCTTTGCGATAGTAACCCGAGAACTTTTCCGAGACGCTATCCTACTGTACTTGTTCCCAGAAAAACCCGTAAGAAGGGGAGTATGGTGCGACTCATCGGAGATGTCAATATCGTGGCCCGCAAGGTCTGAGGAATAGGCTGGTCGCTCGCGTATCCTCTGTGAGGCCATCCATAATTTGCTGATGGTACACGAGCAGTCCGTAACAGTGATTGCGATTGCGTATCCAATCCAGGGCCTGAGACGTGGAATCTACCTGATCGTTGTACTTTCCTTTAGGGAATGTCGTCAGCTCGTGCGTATACTGCGCGAGCCATTCTGCCTTTTCGGGCAGGTATACAAAGCCATTCTCAATCGTGCTCGTCACGGAATGCATTCGCATGATCTTATCAATCGTTATCGAGTAGCGCGTCACGGGATAGAATCCCTCGCGAATTAATTCCTGGATGAGTTGCGTGCCAGATGCCTTGTCCTCGATCAAAACATTTCTGGCGGAAAATACATCTGCCTGGGTCCGAACCGCACGTTTCAAATCGGGATATTCCAACCGTCTGCGAAAAACGTGCCGTAAGTACAAGCTTCCCTTGCTCACTCCCCAGGTCGTACAAACGCTGTAATCGCTCAGCTCCGTGATCTTATTCGCCGTGTCCCAACTCTGAAAGACAAATTCAAAAGCCTCTGGCAAATCTGCATCTCTATAGGTCTTGAACCAACCCATCTTGATCATTCCGCCTTCGAGTGGGGCTGGCGCCTGCTGGTATTGGCCGGCGAAATTGTATTCTCCGAGCGTTTGTCGCATCTCTTCTAGAGCGACCAGCGGTTCTCTTTCCGGATGGAGGAGCTCTCCGCGATGCCTGACATAGGTTTTGGTCTCCCCCCACCATGTGGTGAACGTGTGCCGCTCCTCTTCTTCCGCAATTGCGGGAAAACGAAGCACCTTCCATTCGCCAAATTGTTGGACATGTCCAACAAGATCATCTTCGTGCAGCCGTTGCATGATCAAGATGATGCAACCTGTCCGTTTATCGTTCAGCCTACTGACGAGGGTGTGCTCATACCAGTCGTTGGTCGATTTTCTCCGGGTTTCGGAGAGTGCTTCCTCTGGTTTCAGAGGATCATCTATGATGATAAAGTCCGCCCCACGGCCAGTAATCACCCCTCCGACCGACGTGGCGAGGCGGGAACCGCCTTGCGTTGTCATAAATTCGCCGACAGCATGCTTCAAAGGCGAAATCCGGGTCGGAAAGGTTTTGCGGTAGAAGGAGCTGCCGACAATAGAGCGCGTGTCGAGCGCATGTTTGTCAGCAAGATCTTGACCATAACTGGCACATAGAATCTGGGCACTTGGATTGTGGCCGAGAAGGAACGCCGGAAAGGCAACCGAGGCGCAATGAGACTTGAGAGAACGCGGTGGCACATTGATGATCAGCCGCCGGGTCTTTCCCATGCGGCAGTCTTCCAGCGCCGCAGCAATCACCTCAATGTGCCAATTGGGGAGGAACTCAGACTGAGGATTGAGTTCCATAAAGCTACGTTCGATGAAGCCCACGAAGTCCTTACGAAGGAGTGTGCCGTATTCTATCGCTGTGGATTGCATTTAGTTGCCCCCTGTTGAACGCGTTGTAAGTCGCTTTAGTATCCCCTGCATGACTTTTTGATCTATCTCGGGTAGCACCGTATCCGTCGGCACCCGATTCTCCACCTCTTCTTCTGTGGAGCGGGCCAGTTCGAGCAGTAGTCTTACTGCGCCCAAGTCACCCGACGCCGCCTTGTTGGCCAGTTGCAGGACCGTCGCTTGCAACTTCGTGATGGTTCTACGTCGGCCGCCCTCGTTGATGACCACTGTTTCCAGCAATGTGCGTTCCAACACCTTCCGAACATTGTGAGAACCCTTGGGTCGTCCCTTCGGGTTGCCGGAGACTCCCGCTTTGAATCGGTGGTCTTCTGGAGGTTTTGCGAATCCAATCGCATAATCACCGGATTTTGGTCGCTGCTTATCGGACATTGACGGTCTCCTCGATTTCCCGGAAACTACGCCCCGACGCTTCATGCTCCGCTGACTTGCCCGTGAAGGCTTGCCAGCGCCGAACGATCGTGTCGACATACGGGGGATCGATTTCTATCCCGTAACAGATTCGTCCCGTGCGTTCTGCCGCAATGACCGTTGTTCCGCTGCCGAGAAATGGATCCAGCACAATTTCACCTCGAGCCGAACAATCCAGAATCGCGTCGGCGACAAGTGCGACGGGCTTCACCGTGGGATGGAGTTCGAGGAGATTTCCTTCGGAAGTAGATCGGCCAAAGGAGCCGATCCCCGGATAGTGCCAGACATTGGTACGGTAGCGGCCCATCGCACCCAGCTGGATGTTGTTGCGGTGGGAGTTCTCTCCATGTTTAAACACGAGCACTAGTTCGTGTTGACTGCGGTAGAGCGATCCCATCCCGGCGTTATCTTTCGCCCACACGCACAGATTTTTCAGTTCGCCATAAACCGCCTTCCCTGCGGCCAGCAGTTCGCCCAGATGCCGCCAATCCATGCACACGTAATGAATCGATCCATTCACGCAATGGGAGGCAGCCGCTCCCAGAGACCGGCTGAGAAAACTAGTGAATTCCTCTGCGCTCATTTCGCCGGATGCCATAGCAAAATCCGCATGATGCGTTCTGCCTAATCCGCTGGCATGCCCATCGATGCGAACGTTATAGGGTGGATCCGTAAAGACCATGGCTGCCTTCTTGACCGCCATCAGCGTGGCGTAACTGACGGGGTCCAGCGCATTTCCGCAGACGACACGATGCTTCCCGAGGAGCCAGCAGTCTCCGATACTGCTTACCAGAGGGCTTCCGGATTCTTCCGGAATCAGATCGGCAGCGTCGCAGTCAGCTTCGGACTCCCCACTTGCGCCCTCGATGAAGATGTCGATTTCTCCCATCTCAAAACCAGTCGTCTCCAGACTGAAGTCGATCTCCGCTTCCGAGAGAATCTTCAGTTGCTCGC
Organism: Acidobacteriaceae bacterium; assembly: GCA_036267255.1. Lineage (GTDB taxonomy): Bacteria > Acidobacteriota > Terriglobia > Terriglobales > Acidobacteriaceae > DATAWK01. The sequence goes on from DATAWK010000043.1 coordinate 287,973, forward strand.
CGAGCACCCGATCATCCCACAGGGCGTTTTCTGTCAGACGGTTGTCCGCGATCATGAATGCTCGTCGTTGATGTTCACTGAGGTGCTCCAGTCGAATGATCGGAACTTTCTCCATGTGAAGGAGTACAGCGGCTGCCACTCTTCCATGTCCGGCGATGACATTTAATTCCCGATCGACGAGAATCGGGACATTGAAGCCAAAGGTCCGAATGCTTTGCGCAATCTGGCGCACTTGTTTCTCGCTGTGGATGCGAGGATTTCGAGGATTGGGCTTGAGAGAAGTAAGGGATTTGTAAGCAATCGAAAGCTGCTGCTGCTTTGCTGATGCGTGTGTTTGAGATACAACTCTGGGATTGGACATGGGCGACCCTCTGTGAACAAGTGTGCTGACGCTGAGCGTGCATGGGTGCCCAGGAAAGTGTTTCTGATTATTTAGCAGAAAGGCCGAAGATGTTGCAATGACAAACAAGCACCATTAGGAAAGATTCAACACCCATCCTATTTCTGCGATGCTGTCGCGTCGGACCGTCTTTTATCACCAAACAGAATTGTGCTTTTAATTCCAGGAGCTTCTGGACGGACTGCACAACGTGAAGCTGGAGGAGAACATTGGCCTACAACTGATCTCTGATTGGACTTGACTGTCCGCCCGGGTAGAGCGTCACTGTGTGTGCCGGCCTTCTCTCTAGGAGAAAAAAGGCCGACTCAGGATGCCTCGATGGACAAGAATCTGGCCCACAGAATCTCGGCTTTACCCGCTCTTAATAAATCCCAGTTGCTCGTTCTCTGGAGCGAGAATTTCAGCAAAGCTCCACCGCCCAAGTTACGCAAAGAGCTGATGATTCCCATTCTCGCCTACCGGATGCAGGAGAAAGAATACGGCGGATTATCCCATTCAGCTCGGAAACGGCTGCGCGAGATTGCAAAAGCGATCTCGTCTGAGAAGCGACCGCAGAAGGAGATTCCCTCCGGTTCCGAGAATGGAACTCGTCTGCTTCGCTCCTGGCACGGCGAAGTGCATGAGGTCATCGTGACGGATACTGGCTATGTCTACCGCGGATCTACATTTTCGAGTTTGTCGAAGATCACCAGAGAGATCACAGGCACACCGTGGTCTGGCCCTCTCTTCTTCGGCACCAGGAAGAAGGCATGACCACTTCTGTCCGGATCCGATGCGCCATTTACACCCGCAAGTCATCGGAAGAAGGTCTGGAGCAGTCCTTCAACTCGCTCGATGCACAGCGAGAAGCCTGCGAAGCCTATATCGTGAGCCAGAGGCATGAAGGCTGGCAGCTGATTCCTACTCAGTATGACGACGGCGGCTTCTCCGGCGGCAATATGGAGCGACCGGCTCTGAAACGGCTGCTCGATGACATCGCAGCCAAACGAGTCGATACCGTCGTGGTCTATAAGGTCGACCGGCTGACACGCTCACTGGCAGACTTTGCCAAGATCGTCGAGCAGTTCGACAAGCAGGGTATCAGCTTTGTCTCAGTTACCCAGCAGTTCAACACCACCACCTCAATGGGACGGTTGACGCTGAACGTTCTTCTCTCCTTCGCCCAGTTTGAGCGGGAAGTGACGGGAGAACGCATCCGGGACAAGATTGCTGCCTCGAAGCGAAAAGGGATGTGGATGGGCGGTGTCGTTCCGCTCGGCTATGACCTCGCGGATCGGCATCTTGTCCTCAATCCAGCCGAAGCCGATCAGGTGCAAGAGATCTACCGGACCTACCTCAAATTGGGCTGTGTCACAAAACTCCAAGCGTATCTCGAACAAGCAGGAGTCCGCAGTAAGAAGCGGATGAGCCGCACTGGGCGAGCCTCGGGAGGAGCTTCCTACTCTCGTGGCGCTCTCTATCTGATCCTGCATAACCGGATTTATCTGGGCGATATCACCCACAAGGGCACCTCCTACCCTGGTCAACACCCGGCGATTATCGAGCAGAGGCTCTGGGAGCAGGTGCAACTGAAGTTCCAGTCCAATCTACAGGCGGCACGAAAGCGGCCACGAGCCACGGAACAAAGTCTGCTGATGGGCCTTCTCTATGACGAGCATGGCCATCGGTTCACACCGTCGCATGCCACAAAGAAAGGTCGGCGTTATCGCTATTACGTTTCCCAGGCCGTGATCAAGAAGACCAGAAGTAAACACGCTGGTCCGGTGCGAATTCCGGCATCTGAGATCGAGGAGCTGGTGCTGTCGCAACTGACCTTGCTGTTGCGATCACCTCAACGGCTAATGGATATCCTCGCGGATTCCGACGCATCTCTGGCAGAAGTGCAGGCGATAACAGAAGCATCTCGAGAGTGGAGCGCTGCCTCATCTGAAAAGATTCAGCAACTGCTGCGGTTGACGGTGAAGAGGATTCTTGTCCGAAACGAGAGAATCGAGATTGAAATCATCAGATCGACTCTTCGGCAGACAGTGTTGGGCGTGTCCGACGATCCAGCTCTGCCGGGCAACAAACTGGACGATCTTGTCGCGATTGAAGCTACTGCCCAGTTGAAACGATGTGGCGGTGAAGTCCGTCTGGTACTGCCGCCCGATTCTCCGGGCGCGAAACCACATTCAGTTCCGTCCTTGATCCGCGCAATTTCAAGAGCGCACGACTGGGTGGATCGCATCCTGCGAGGCGAGGCTGTAAACCAGCGATCCATCGCGAAAGAGACAGGTCTCGATGAGCGCTACATCAGCCGTGTCATCCCGCTGGCCTTTCTAGCTCCGGATCTGACGGAAGCGATTCTCGAAGGCAAGCAGGCTGCTCATCTCTCGCTTGATACCTGTCTCGGAAACATCCCGGACGACTGGAACCAACAGCGGGCGCAATTGTCAGGAAACTGAATTCCCCAATCAATAACATTCCATTCAAACATCTATAAAATCGGATCGCCACGACACCATGTGTGCCGGCTGTGTATCGATTCGAGTCTGAAGGTGAACTACTGGTCTGGAAAGCAGGTAGAGTATTCCGCGTGATCCCTGCAGACTGACCGGTTTTTGGGGGATCAAAGCGCCCTAACGACCTCTGCCGTGACAGAAGTGCTTTTGGATGTAACTCATTGAAAACATGAGCACCCTTGGCTACCAAAAGCACTGTAAGTCATTGAAACAATCCGTGGGCAGAGTTTTAGCACCCTCGCCAGCACCCTTGTCGACCTCTGCCTTTTGATTACAAACCTTTGCCCCGCAACGGCAACGGCCAGGGAATCTAGACCGTTGCCGTCGCACAGCAGCAGTCGGACCGGAGCCGACTGCTGCCGTTGTTCTGCAGAGGTCTAGATCTGAGAAATCAGCTAATTCTGCTAGGGCAGAGGTCTACGCCATAGATTAGAGCGCGCACTCTTGGTCCACAAGGAGGAATTCGTCAATCCTTGCGTCACTGACGACAAGCCGACTAATGAGATGGTCCGCCGCTAGCTATGGCGCGCCCCTTCCTGCACTTTTCCTCTTTCCTGCCTGCGGCGCCTAAGGCATGGTTAAGTTAACTTTTCGGGGTCGCAGGGAAAAATCCATATCTGCCTATTGATGATCTCGAAAAATGAAGGTAGTGAAGCTCATCGTGTAGATCTTCAGGGGGGTCGTTATTCTCAAGGACAATGACCTGCTTATCCGCTGGCAGGGATGCCAAGCCGGTATAGAAGGCGGTTACAACATCATCAGGAACAACCTCATCGCCTGGAACCGTATCTCGACGCTTATAGGTGACAAGCGGAGAGTCGAGCAAGACGAAGCCGGGATGCGGACGAGGTTCGTTTGCGTCTAGTGAATAATCTAGGAGGCCGATGATGTACGCGGCATAGGCGATAGCGCGGAAGCCCTTGCCTTCGCTGCCGCGCTCTTTCCCCGAGATGATCAAATCGTGAGCGTCCTCATCAAAGGTCACACGTGTGAGATCGGGATATCTCCAAGACTCCAGTAAGGACTGCACTGCTAGACTGAACGCTTCAGTCGAGCCTGCGGGATATAGTCTAGAAGCGTTTGCGACAGAACCCCTCTTCCATTTGGACCGCGAAATTCGGCTTCGCTCGGCTCTGAGCGCTTCTAACCTTTCACCGAGAAGGTGGGCTTGGACTAGTCGGTCCTTGAGCAATATCATCTCATTCAATTCAGTCTGTGATTGCTTCGCAGACGGAGTCAGTATTTCCAGAAGCGTCCTGCTCGCAGTTTCGAATGAGGTGCGTTGCTCTTCGAGAGCATTGGAAATGGAGACTAATTGGGCATCGAGTTCCTCGGTAGTGCCGACCAGATCGCGCAGAAGCGCCTTTATCTTGCTCGTCTCGGCCGCACATGCGCGTTGGATGTCCGTCAGTGTCGGGCTGTCCTCAGCACGGTGGACGCTTGGATCATGTTGGTCTCCCTCTGCGCCACAAAGAGGGCATCTGACTTGTTGGAGTTGCATGAAGAAGGAATCCATCTCGCTGATCGCCATCAGCCTATCGAGGTCACTGTTGTAGTGCTGTTCTAGAAGCTTGAATCGACCACGCAGTTCACCAGTGGCGATTTGTCTCTGTTCTAGTTTGTTTGCGTTACGCCATGCGTCGTTACGAAGCTCCTCTTGCACGGCGAGTTCCTGTTGGTTGCTGCTGACAGCTTCGGAAACGCGCAGCATGGTGCTGGTTACGGCACCAAGACGAAAACTAAGAGTCGATGGTTCTGGATCGAGATCGTGAATCTCTTTCTCCAAACCTTCGATGAGCCGGTCCATGAGATCGACTTGAGCTGTTCGCCTAGCCGCGCTCTGTTTGCTGGTTTCGGTAGCGAGCACGGAAGAGTCATCATCACCTGTCAGAAGAAGCTTCAAGAACGATACTTCTTCTGGAGCGCTCGCATATTGTCCGGAAAGCGCCGGCGACCCTTCGCCGATGATTCGAACCTCGTTGACTATCGTGACTCGTCTGAAGTCGGAGAAACCGACTTGTCTCGTCTTACCGGCTTTCGACTGGCGAATCTTCAACCCCCAGGCTCCCATCAAACCGAGGAGGAAGCCAGAAATGGTTTTGTCGTTTGCAGGGTCGTTTTTCTCTGAGAGGAACTCCTCCGATAAAACAACTGCACCGGGCACGATAACTCGATGAGTGAAGAAGTCGCCGGTCAGGCTTCGTTCAAGTTGATGGAGCTGGCCGTTCTGGTCTTCAAGTTCCAGAGTGCAGGTCTTGTAGCCCTTGCTCTCAGTGATTCTCTTCGGTTTCTTAGAACTTCCGAGCATGAACGCAATGCACTGGAGGATGTACGATTTGCCGGTGTTTGAAGCACCGGAAATCACGTTGGTGCCTGCGCGGAACGTGATTTCCGCTGCGGGTTTACTTGGACCCGTTACGCGAAGCGCTCGCAATTGAAATCGGCCTGTCACTGCGTATCGTCCTCCGCTGCCTCTTTAAAAATGAATTCTCCGCCCCAGCGGTCAAGATTCGTTTTGAAATATGTCACGAGGTCTGTGTCCGAAAGCCCACCGAACTGAGAGACAACCCATTTTGCTCGTTCCCTCAACAACGTCGTATATGGTTGCTCTAAATACGCCAGGAACGGTGAAGTAATACCCGTTGACGCGTAGCTGATACCGACGTTAGAGAAGTTTCTTTGAATAAGCTCTCGACTCAGCATGAGGAGAAGTCCTCGTTCGACCCAGTGCCGACGAACAAGCGCCTCTCCCGAGCGCAGTGGCGTAGCAGGATGGATACTCGGAGGTCCGTCGGTCACGTCTCCCGAATGAACAAGCAAATAGTCATAAAAGACAAGCCTCTGCAGATCGCAGGCAGTGCGCTGGCTGGATGCCTCAAGTAGAGCTAGGGCTCGCAATCCGCATTCGAGAGGAGAGTTGAATGTAGTCTCTTGGCTCATGGCACCCACACAATCCGGTCTTGGTTCGCTAGTTGATGACAGATGCCACTTCGGTGGTAGCCTTCGAGACATTCTTTCAACGGATGACTGTCGATTTGCAATGATCGAGCAGCCTTGACCACTTCTTTCAGGCGTTCGAAGCCGCTTGGATGATCGCTCTCCAGAGTGTCTAGAACGCCATCTTCGATGAGGTCTTGGAGACGCTCGAAGCATCCGTCTTCCGGGACGTTGTCGCGGGTAAAGTTTCGAAGAAGCTCTGCCAGGTAGAAATGAGTTCGCTGACGATCAAAATGCTTTTTCAACGAGGGGTGATTTCCAAGGTCACTGGGGAGCAAGACGCTTTCCGACAGGTGGTCACTGTAAGCTTGGAGCAGTTGCTCGATGAATCGAGTCTCTGTTTCGGCAATCTCGACTGGGACATTCGCTTGGCTGGGCGGCAGCTTTACCAGTCCTCCGCCGAAGCGCGTCGCGTGAAAACGCGTGGCTCGGTGCTGTTCTACAACGCGGGGCGGCGGCACATCTTTGACGATACTGAAATCAAAGGCTTCGACGTACTGTAGTAAAGCGCCCTCAAGTTGAACGTTTTGCTTTCCCACTCGCAGGAGATCCCCTTTGAGCCACTGCTCAATAAGCGCCTTTCTCATCTCGGTGGGCTTTTCGAAAAAGCTGAGAGCCTCAGGCCCAACGCCTCTCGGAGCAACAAAGTAGTAGGCTCGCGGCACTGAATAGCTCTTTTGATTTGTGTAGTAGCAGAGCTTGGCGAGTTCTTTCCAAAGATCACTGGGATAAAGAGCGTGGTCGTAGTGCTTGCATTGATAATTGTCCCAGGGAGTCTCGCTGCTGACAGCTCGGGTATAGCCAATGACGTCACGTCCCTTGTCACCAGAACCGCTTGCCCGACGCACTTCTCTATATTGCCATCGCAGGCTCTCTACCCACTCGCGAATGAACTTCTCCCACTCGTCAGCGGAATAGATCTTGACCACCTCAAGAGGATCCAGCCGTTGACCTAATAAGATCTGCTGATTCGTCAAGCGTCCCTCGTTTGCAGGGGGAACGATGGGGTCGAGCTGCTCAAATTCGATGTCGGCGTCGATGTTGCTCTCCAGAACGCAAGCCATTGGCCTCGGACGGGCATTCCGAAGGGCCGAAAATCCACTTCATGTGGGCGGCGTAATTCTATCAGGAATTGTTTACCGGGATTGGGATCTCTCAGAAGCCTGCTGCAGTCACGCGGCGGACCATACATTATCGGGAGCGAACATCTCCGGGACTTTGTTTATCGACGGATACTTCGGCCTTGAGAGGATGGAGTATGCAATTCCATAAGCGGTGAAGATGAACACGAAAAACGGTATCTGGTCACCATACAAAGCCTTCTACGTGGAGGCCATGTTGTTCAATGCACGCTTCGCAGTGGTCTCCGTCGAGCGTGTAGGAGCCGCGATCGACGCATTGGCCGAGAACGCCTCTGGGGATCTCTCGGACCACGAATAGCAATAGCCCCAGAGAGATGCAATGGTGCGAAGCTTCTTGACCTGCAGGTCACTGAGGTATCAGAAGAAACCCGATATTCGCAAACCAATCGTCCTGACTGAGTGATGTGTAGGCAGCGGTCCGCCAGGAATTAAGGTGAGATTCTCGGCAGGTCTCTGCTTGCTCGCTGAGGAACTTTTTAATTGCGGCCGCATTGCCGTTCAATCGGGTCGCGAGGTAGAACCGCAAGTCGCTCAATTCGCTGGCAGCGTTGGAAGTGAATAGCGAAGCGAGCTTGAAGACCATAAAGTGCTGCCTAACGATTGCACGATCGATCTCATTCCAATGGGGTGGCGGATTTACAGAGAACCGTACCGCCGGTGGAGAGACGTGAAGGACCTCGGCAAACAACCAAGTCTCCTCAGTGAAGCACTCGAAGTACGGATGAATAGTTTGCTCTTCCGCGAGTCTCGGGTACCGGGCCAACTTTGCTTTATTGCAGTCCGCGCACGCGGGTACTAAATTGATCGGCGTGACAACGAAATCGATGTACCGAGACTGGGGCAGGTGGTGGTCGAGTGTGCTCACAACGCCGACCCCGCAAAGAGGACAGGTCCGATATGGTACTGAAGATACAAGTTCGTCATATATGTCGCGAGCGACCCCAGCACGGCTGCTCAAAGATCTTTTATAGAGGTCTTTCATCTCAGTGAGGCTGACCTGCCCTTCAATGGACTCCCGTCTCTCGATGAGATTAAGACATCTGAGTGTTGCCAACGCCTCGTACCTCTCCGCCCGAGCTACAACCTCTGGTGTGATGGCGGCAAGCCGCGACCTCAGGTCCTCAGAGGGAGATCCTGAGCTGCAGGTGGTGAAAGCGGTATGAGTGGATATTGTTGGCTTCGGTAAACGTCTCAAAATCGCTCACTCGCTTTCAACATCGCCCGCCTCATCTTCAGACGCCCAGGTGGCGCACATGCCCATCGCGATCGCTCGGCCTTCCGCGCCCATCTGGCCGTTGAAGTGTCGCAAGACCTGCTCATAGTCGCCGCGATAGCGGTTCACGGCGGCTTCGATCAAAGCATGGAAGCCAGACCGCCTCACCTCCAGCCCGAACACGTGACGCGTGAGAATGCTGACATTTTCGCCAAACGTCTCGATCTCCGGTCGATCCGACCGCGTATGGAGTCGAGACCTATTCAAGATCCAAACACTATTCCTAGGTACCTCCTGCAGTACAACAGGAGAATGCGTTGCGACGATCGCAACGCCGTTCCTTGAGATCAACAAGTCAGATAACGCTCGGACGAACGCAGACAGCAACGGTGGATGAAGATGGACCTCCGGCTCGTCGATCAGGACCAAGGATCGCTCGTCGACCAGCTCTATTAGGCGAGTAATCGTGAGCAGGACGATCGCGTGCCCAGAACTGAGTCTTCGAAATCTCCTCCGCACCGCTGCTTTCCCTTCTTCGTCGAGGGTCATGGTAGAGAAGGTCGCGACCTCAGACTCCTCAAAGAGTGGATCAGACTGCAGAGTGGTGAGGGCTCGTGACCATCGCACCTTTCGCAGGTCAACCTGACACTGCTCCATACTGCGGATGAACTCGTCTGCTAGCTGAGGCACGTCTTTAAGGGCAGAGGCCCATGGCGCGCGGGGCGCGAGATTCTCACCGCGCGGACCGTCGTGCCTGGCGGGGGGCTGATGCTTGAGGCCTATGTAGAAATACTGGACCTGGTTTCCCACGGTGTTGAATGGCAGTGGATCTGAGGAGTCGAAGGCACTGAAAGAGACGGTGACGAGGTTGCGGAATGTCCCATTTTCGTGCTCATTGTCAATTTCGAACGCGCCTGCGGTCTCGCCCTCTGGGGCCGGCCGACCAAGGATGGCATCGATCATGCCTGAAAGGCACCGTGTCTTTCCGACACCATTGCGGCCAATCAATGCATGGACATTTGTCGGAGGCATCGACCGAGGCGCGACGTCGAATGCAAGCCTCGTGTAAGAGTTGTCACGTGCATCCGGAAGCAGGTAGGTGAAGCTGTAATTGGTGAGTTCCGCTCTGCCGTGGGATAGTCTGTGGAGACGACCGCGCACCGACGCGCTACTCACACCGCGAAGGAGCGACTCCCCCATCACGTCCTCGCCTAGATTCTCGTCAAAAATCTCCAGATTGTATGCGCAGTCTCGGAGGCCGAGGTAAATCTCTTCACGAAATGCGGGGTACTGATTGATTGTCTGGTAATAGTCCTCACTCTGCCCGACGGAAAAGAAGGTCTGATCAAGAGCATCGAAGCTCTCTCCGATAGGAGGAACTTTGACGGTAGGCGTCATGCCCTGCTGCCCGATCTTTACCGAACCTGTATGCACCACTGCGCCCGGCGTCACAACGAGGAAAAGCGAGTAGAGAGTCTCATACTTCCACCAATCGTTCCAAGAACTGTGGACGAGATACACCCCCGGCGTAACCGCCCTCATGACATCGCTTTGGCTTGGGACAACCAGGAACGGCATGTCTCCAATGTAACGTGTGGAATGGATGATGTGTATTAACTGTAAAAATTATCCAAGTTGTGTCGCGACGCGGGCCGGAACGACTGGGAAGAGATCGCACCCTCTTGAGTCGAACGGCATCTTGCCATGACATTCTTCGTGAATGGTTGGCAATCCAGAGGTTGACTCTCATCTATTGAATTCAGGCCAACGCATTCATTGGGTACCTTCGTCCTACTCGGATGATCAGTACCGGTAAATGCCGTTGTATTGATCAATCGGTGCCTTTTCAGTACCCTCTTGAGCACCCAAGATCATAGGAAAGTCCGCAAAATTTGGGCAATACCTCTGCCGTCAGCGGGCAGCACTCTCTTGGGGGCGGGCGCAGGTCCGTCGCGTAAGCCGTCAGGACCGTTCGGTGAGCGGCTCGGCGATTATGCACTCGTTGATGAGGACTTTGAAAATGACACTGTTGTTAGGGAGCTAATCCTGATTACAGTTCGCATCCCGGCATGTTTGGGTCGAAGGTTCTCAAAGTCCTCAAGAAGGTTAAGAATCTCGAGCGGGCATGCCTCATGATTAGGTAAGCTCTGCGGCGGCCTTAACCGTTATGGAGTATTATTTTGCCTTTACTATAGAAAGCCAACCCAGTAAACCGTACAACACTCTTCAATATCGGACCATTTCCGGAGTCGCATGGCTAAGAAAAGCACGAGAACACCCGACCGACCTCGAACCCTAACTGACTTCATACAAGCGTTCGCACAATATTTGTCAGGCTCAAAATACTTAAAGTGCTTTCGTGGCCAGCATGATGCTTCTTGGCCAATTGTAGCGGGCATATTCCGTCCTACCTTCAAAGAGCTTCTTGAGAATGAGAAAAGGGCGGTTCGGGATCTGATCTCGGTTCATCCTAGCGAGTTTGCACCCGACGGGACCATGTTCGATAAGCTCGTACGGATGCAGCATTTTGGACTGCCGACTCGATTGCTGGATGTTTCGCGGAACGCACTGGTCGCACTATATTTTGCGACCGACCCAGGACCTCATCGCAGCAAGCCGACTGATGGTATGGTCACAGCTTTCGCCATTCCGCCAGAACGCGAGAAGTACTTTGACAGTGATTCAGTAAGTTGCATCGCCAATTTGGCTAATATGACTTCTGAGGAGAAGGATGCGATTTATCAATTGAAAGAGTTGCTAATAGAACTGCCTGAAGAGGAACAGATCGCGAGATTCAATAGTGATGACGTTATAAAACGACTTCATCAGTTTATTAGGTCAGAAAAATCATATTTTCAGCCAATTATCAGACCGATAGATTTGCTGCAGCCATATTACGTTCATCCCAAAATGAGTAACAGGAGAATTTTGGCGCAATCCGGTGCCTTTATTCTCTACGGCATCGATCCATTCAAGGACTTGTTTTTCCCGTACAAGATTGAAGAAACATCGTTCATTGTTCCCCAGAAAGCGAAAGAGCCTATTCGAAAGGCACTCGCAAATCTTGGCATCAATGAAAGCACCCTCTTCCCTGAGATAGATAAGGCCGCTGCCCGGATTAAGAATCAGTACAAAAAGAAATAGAACATCAACTGAGAAATAGTTTGCGACCCGCCAACTGCTGAGAGTCACATCTTCAGCGTAGCGTCAGAATGCTGACGTACTTCAGAATTAGGCGGTGACGCAGTAAGGTTTCAGGGTTTTCGCCATTTGTCCCTGCCACCGACATTGGTGTCTCGGACGCGCTCAACATGAACGGCTGCATTCGGGTTTATCTCGCGAGCTCTCTCAATGGCTTTAGCTTGGGTGGGAAGTATTGCACTAGCCCTTTCCGAACCCGGTTTCCTTACCGCATAATCGCCCTGCTCACGCCTCTCGATAAACACTTCATTTTTGGCCATGTGCTCGCCCTCTCGCGATTAGGATACACCCAGGAACACAGCTGGTACTACCTCGGCGGTTGCCCTCAGGCAAGTGCACTCATTCACTTGGTGAGGCTGCTGCTGGAGGAATCGGCAGGATTGTGTAATGGTCTGTGCCAATTCTCCGAGGACTTTTCAGCACCCTTTAGAGCACCTCAACATTGAGTAAAGTCCGCAACATTGGGCAGAAACCTCTGCCGCGCGTGGGCAGACGTCAAGAATCGCTAATAAATCGAGAAGGTCAGATTGTTCAGAAAATTGGTTGAAGCAGAACACAAAGACACGTTCAGCTGCCGATCAGAGGAAACTCCTATCGCCAAACTGCGCTGCCTTGGATATGTGTCACTGATTCAATGAGTCGACATGACTCCCATTCAGGAATTGAAAGTTCGTCAACGTCGATCCTAATCCGCTCTTGCATTGAGGAATCTCTCGAGAACGCAACGTGCAGATTAAAGAGTAAGTATCGGCTGAAAGTTCTACGCAGAGATTCTCTCAGGCACAGAAGATGCGCAAATTATCGGCATAAACCGTGGTATTTGGATTGTTTTAGGTTGAGTGAAAGGGATCGGCAAACTGTCTGGCGGAGAGAGAGGGATTCGAACCCTCGATAGAGCTTTTGACCCTATAACGGTTTAGCAAACCGCCGCCTTCAGCCTCTCGGCCATCTCTCCACTGTTTGCCTGCGCTGCTGTTCTTGGATTATAGCGAATATGGGTGCGTGTCGCATTCTGCAGCCGCAACGCCGTAAAATAAAAACATATCGCAGCCAGCGATATCTGGGATGGCCGTGAAACCTATTCGGAAGCGCATTTCGCATCTTCTTCCCCTCTTTGCATTGCTTACAGCAAGCGTCATGCTGCAGGCGCAGGTGGCTCCATCCACGCATGTAACCGACCCTGGGGCGCTGAAACCTCCGCCGGGTGCACGGGTTGCCATCTATGAGTTTGAAGACATGGAGTGCCCGGATTGCGCGCGTGCCAACCCGATTCTGAAGGAAGCTGCTGAGAAGTATCACATTCCGTGGATCCGCCACGACTTTCCGCTTCCCTTCCACGCCTGGAGTTTTCAAGCAGCCGTAGACGCGCGCTGGTTTGACACAAAATCCAAAAAGATTGGCGATGAGTTTCGCGATGCTGTCTTCGCAGACCAACCGAACATCCAGACGACGGAGCAGTTGCGCGCCTATGCGGAAAATTTTGCCACGCAGCACAAGATCGTCTTTCCGTTTGTTGTCGATCCGCAAGGTAAACTGGCCGCCGAGGTAAAGGCGGACTATGCCCTGGGTCAGCGCATCGGCATCGAGCACACACCGACGATCTGGATCGTAACGAACAAAACCAGTGGTGTGCCCTTTGTCGAGGTGTTGGATCGTTCGCGCCTATACGAGATCATCGATCAGGCGCTGGCGGAGACAGCATCCGAAACCGAGCATACGAGGGGAACCCACCACGTAGAACGCGCAGGCTAGCTTCGCGGACCATACGGCTTGCAGAAAATCACGGAATCGGATGGGTGAGTAAGTTTGCAAGACACGCAGTGCAGGCGTCGAGTTCCTGAAGGCTAATGCATTCGCGTTCACTGTGCGCGGTGCGCATATCGCCGGGACCGAGCACCACAACTTCTTCGGCCAACTTCGCGAAGTGCGGCGCTTCCGTGCTGAAGGGAATGGCAATCGCAGATTGCTGCGTCCACCGAGTGAGCATTTGTACGAAGGAAGATTCTTCCGGTGTGGCGAAACCGTCCTGCTGACGCAAAACATCGATCGTGTAATGAAATGTGGGGTCTTCGCGGCGCAGATCGCAGGCCATGGCCTCGATGGTTTTGGAAACGAAGTCTGCGGGCTGGCCGGGAATGGGCCTCCACTCCAGCAAAAATGTACACTCTCCGGGCACAATGTTCTTTGCCGTGCCGCCTTCGATTCTGCCAATGTTCAGCGTAGTGTAGGGCGGCTCCAGAAGCGTGTTGATGTCGTGCTTCAACTCACTGGCAAAGCGCTCAATGGCGGCGATCCATCGCGCAGCACCATAAATAGCGGAGATGCCCTGGGCTGGATGCGCGCTGTGGGCTTCCTTGCCATGCACGCGAATTTCCGCAAGACAGTAGCCCTTGCCGATGCGAGCCGGGTGCAACGAAGTGGGCTCGCCAATGACAACGCAGCGAGGCCGGATAGCCTGTGACGCGGCAAGTCGTGCCGCACCGATGCAACCGATCTCTTCATCGGCGGTAAGAACAACGCAAACCCTACTGAAAATTTGCTGCGCCGGCACGCCGGCACAGGCGCAGAGTACGCAGGCGAGAAACCCCTTCACATCACACGCACCGCAACCGTGCAGATAACCGTCTCTCACATAGGGTTGGGTTGCATGTTCCCATGTCGAACTGTAGGGAACGGTGTCGGTGTGGCAAACAAGGGCGAGATCGACATTTGGGTCGTCAAGATCTTGTGCAGACGGCATCGCCAGCAAATTGATCTTTTCTACACCATTGGGATCCATGTAAAGCAGCATGCGTACGTGCCAGCCCGCGTATTGGAGATTCTGGATGGCAAACTCCACGACAGGCCGATTGGAGACAGACGATACCGAGGGAATGCGGATCAGCGCATCCAGCATTTCAACGGGAGTCGATTTCGGATGGTTCGTCATCTTGCAATGGACTTCGTCGGGGTTGTTTGTGGTGCGGTGTTCCTCAGCTTGCCAGCAATAAATACCTGAGGCAGATTCGGTACGGCAGCGAAGTAGGCCAGTTCGCGATAGTCGCGAAATTCGTGAATGAGAAAATCAGCAGCTTTGCCTGCTTCCAACGAGCCAATTTTGTTTCCCATATTGAGACCGTAGGCCGCGTTGATCGTAGTTGAGACCAGGGCTTCGCTGGGCAGCATCTTCATCTGTTGACACGCCAGTGTCATGACGAATGGCATGGACGTGGTGGGTGACGAGCCAGGATTGAAGTCTGTAGCCAGTATGGTGGCGAGTCCAGTGTCGATCATGGCGCGTGCGTTGGGATACCGACTGCGCCCAAGGCAAAAAACCGAAGCGGGCAACAACACCGGTTGCACACCAGCAACGCGCATGGCGGCAATGCCGCGTGCATCGGTGCACTCCAGATGGTCTGCGGTCGTGGCGCCGAGTTGGGCCGCCATCGACACGGCGCCGTCAGCGGAAAATTGTTCGGCGTGGATACGCAGCCCCAGGCCGGCCTGTTTCGCGGCGGTAAGGATTCGGCGACTCTCGTCGAGAGTGAAAGCGTACTCGTCACAGAAGACATCGCAGTAGCTGGCAAGATGTTGCGCAACCACCTGAGGAAGGATTTCATTGGTCACCAGCGCAATGTATGCAGTCCGGTTCTCGCGAAACTCCGGTGGAACTGCGTGAGCAGCCAGCAGCGTGGGCACGACGCGCAACGCCAATGTTTCCTGCAGCGCGCAAAGGACACGCAGAATTTTTAATTCCGATTCGAGGGATAGACCGTAGCCGGATTTCGCTTCCAGGGTCGTGGTGCCGGTGCGGAGAAACCATTCTGCATAATGCTGCACTGTGGCGAGTAATGTCTCTTCTGTGGCTTGCCGTGTGTGGCGAACGGTGGAAAGAATGCCGCCGCCTGCGGCAGCGATCTCCTGATAGGTGCTGCCTGCAAGGCGCTGCTCGAACTCGTTGGCACGCGTTCCGGCAAAGGCGATGTGCGTGTGCGCATCGACAAAGCCTGGAGTTACAACGCAACCGCGAGCATCGATGACTTTTGTTTGCCGGTCAACATGTCGCACAATATCCGCGTGGAAGCCAACGTACTGGATCAGGCCATTGGCAATCAACATGCCACCGTTTTCGACAATCGACAATTCACGCATCTCCAACACGCCGCGTCGCGCGCGCGCCGGACCAGCAAGCGTTACGAGCTGGCCACAGTTGAGGACGGCATATCGTTCGGTCGATGAAGCGGCCACGTGCTCGTGCACCAACGATATCTCACTCATGACGCCCGGAGATGTGCATAGGAATATGGATTCCCTTGGCGTCGGCGGTTCGAGCTGCAGCGTCATAACCTGCGTCCACATGTCGCGCAACGCCGATACCAGGATCGTTATTCAATACGCGATGCAGGCGTACCTCGGCTTCTTTGGTTCCATCGGCAACAGAAACCTGACCGGCGTGAAGAGAGTAGCCCATGCCGACGCCGCCGCCATGATGAAAAGAAACCCACGTTGCGCCACTGGCGGTGTTCAGGAGTGCATTCAGAATGGGCCAGTCGGCAATAGCGTCGGAGCCATCTTTCATCTGCTCCGTTTCGCGATAAGGAGAAGCGACGGAACCGGTATCAAGATGATCGCGGCCAATGGCAACGGGTGCTTTCAGCTCCCCCTTGCGGACCAGATCATTCATGGCCTCCCCCATACGGGCGCGCTCGCGAAATCCGAGCCAGCAAATGCGCGCAGGCAGCCCCTGAAAATGGACTCGTTCCTGTGCCAGATGAATCCAGCGCGTGAGCACTGGATTGTCTGGAAATAATTCGAGCGCCAACTGATCGGTGCGGCGGATATCCGCAGGATCACCCGACAGCGCAACCCAGCGAAAGGGCCCGGAGCCTTCGCAGAAGAAGGGGCGAATGTACTCCGGGATAAATCCGGGAATGTCAAAAGCGCGAGCGCAACCCGCATCCAGTGCGCGCTTGCGGATGTTGTTGCCATAGTCGAAGGCAACCGCGCCACTGCGCTGCATTGCGAGCATCGCTTCTACATGTACAGCCATGCTGGCGCAGGCTGCATCGACGTAGGCTTTTGGATCGGCGCTGCGAAATTCTGCTGCTTTCTCCAACGTGTACCCGGCGGGGATGTAACCATTCAATGGATCGTGTGCGCTGGTCTGATCCGTAATGACGTCAACGACAACACTGCGCCGCACCATCTCCGGCAGAACTTCCGCGCAATTGCCAACGAGACAGACGGAAAGCGCCTGCTTATTGCGCCTGGCGTCTTCGCATAGGCGCAAGGCCTCGTCAAGTGTCTCTGCCATGCGGTCGCAATAGCCACTATGCACACGGCGTTCGATGCGTGCGCGGTCGGGATCGATGCCAAGAAAGACGGCGCCGTTCATGGTTGCGGCAAGCGGCTGCGCGCCGCCCATGCCGCCGATACCGCCGGTGACGACGAGTTTTCCACTGAGCGATCCGCCGAAGTGGCGATCGGCAACAGCAGAAAAAGTCTGAAAGGTTCCCTGCAGAATGCCCTGCGTGCCGATGTAGATCCAACTGCCCGCCGTCATTTGGCCATACATCATCAGACCCATACGATCCAGCCGGTGGAATTCGTCCCAGTTTGCCCATTGGCCGACTAAATTGGAGTTGGCAATCAATACGCGTGGCGCATCCGCATGCGTGGGAAAGACCGCGACGGGCTTGCCGGACTGGACGAGGAGCGTTTCCTCGTGGCCGAGCTGCTGCAACTCGCGCACGATGGCGTAGTAGCAGTCCCAGTTGCGCGCCGCCTTGCCGATGCCGCCATATACGATCAGACGATCCGGTGCTTCGGCAACGTCGGGATCAAGGTTGTTCATCAGGCACCGGAGAGCTGCCTCCTGCTGCCAGCCTTTGCAGTGCAGCGCAGAGCCGCGTGGCGCGCGAATCGTTCCTGGTTCCGTAGTAAGTGCGGGAATGGTTGTCGTCATCGTGCTATTGCATCGCAAGATGCGGCGCACGCCACACCTTGCGATACACCTCCTGATATTGAGTGAGAATTTCCTGCTGCGCCGGATGTGTGTGGTCGCGAATGACAAAGCGCCCGCCAACGACAACGTCGGCAATCGCTGTACGCTGCAATCCAAAGACAATAAGAGGCAGAAGTGTCTCCGGTTCGCTGCCGGCGATGGACGGATCGGCAAGATCGACGGTAAAAAAATCTGCCGCGTTGCCATGCTGCAACATACCGCTCTTTTGAGAAAGCGCAGAAGAACTGTTGAGCGCTTCGGCACCATTTTTTGTAGCGCATTGGAAAAGGCGAGTGGACATCTCTTCTCCGTCGATTTGATCGAGCACGGCACGCTGTTGCTGCTGCAGACGCAGATGATAGTCCAGCTCACGCGCATCTTCCAGCGAATCAATCTGCGCCTGACTGTCGGAGCCGAAGGCAACGGGGATGCCTCGTTCCATGACGGCACGCGCCAGAACAATGCCGTCGCCGAGATTGCGCTCCGTGGTAGGACAAGAACAGATGGTTGCACCGGAGGCAGCGAGCAAGTCCATCTCGTCCGCATCGATGTGAATGGCATGCACGGCAGTAAAATCGCTGCCCAGCAGTTTATGTTGCGCAAGCAATCGCACCGGCGTCGCGCCATATTCTTCCTGGCACGCAGCAACTTCGGCAGATTGTTCCGATACATGCATGTGCACGGGCAAGCTGTGTTGACGAGCCCATCCGACAATCTCCGTTAGCGCGTCGAGAGGTACCGCACGCACACTGTGGGGTGCAACACCGATCCATGCGCCGCCGGAGCGATACTCGCGATGCAGATTCTCCGTGTTAGCGACAAATTCGTCTGTTGTCTCGAGAAAGCGTGCCTGTCCAGGATCTGACGGAAGCCCGTAGCCGGGGCGTTGATACGCTGCGCGCAACAATGCGATGCGAATTCCAACAGATTCCGCAGCCGCAATCACCCGCCGGGCGAGCAGGTTGGGATCATCGTAACTTTTGCCGTTGGGACGGCGATGCAGATAGTGAAACTCGCCGACGGTGGTGGTTCCGGCGAGCGCCATTTCCAAGAAGGTTATGCGCGCCACATGGTAGACATCTTCCGGTTCCAGCGAGGCGGCTGCATGATACATCGCTCCGCGCCATGACCAGAAATCCCAAAAGTCGCGGCCATTCGAACGGCGCGATTCCGTTTTACCGCGGATGAGCCGCTGAAAGCTATGCGAGTGGGTGTTGGCAAAGCCGGGCAGTACGGCCTTCCCTGCCAGCCGTATGATTTCGCAACCGACCGGAGGAGGCTCCGTATTCGGAAGAATACCGACAATAACGCCGTCGTCTGCCACCAGCAGCCCGGTCTGCGCGAGGAAGCGTCCGTCGGCATACAGCAAGTCGGGCTGATACAGCGTCATCATGCTGGCAGCAACTCCATGAGTACCACCCGGCAGGATCCGGGCAAGACCACTCAACATGATAGCCGCTGGGTGTTATATCTGCTTTGCCCGACGGTTCGGCGACCTTTCAGTCATCCGATCACTGGAATCGTGCTGGTTTGACCGGCCATTTCAAGACACGATCCGTGTCAGTCCCATTGCATTGCTGCGTGCACGGGAAAGTATGCGCGTACAAGCAATCCTCCCAGACGAAACACTCTTATGTATCCAAGATTGTCAGAAATCAACAACAAGCTGCATCTCGCCACATTCGCACCTTAGCATGCGATTGGATTATATATTGCTGCTGACGCTTCAGAACTTCTTCCACATCTGCGGGTAGATTTTCTTTGAGCGATCGTTCGTAGGCTTCGCACGCCCTGTTTTCTCCCTGTTCCGCTGTCACCAGAAGCGTGTGGTCGCCGCCGCCAAGATGTGCCTTTACTTCAGCCCAGGTTCGATGCAGTGTTCTTGTAGTCGTGCCTCTCTCTCGAACGCGCTTGACACTCAGATGACTCAATTCGTTTTCCAGTTCGCTCGCGAATCGAGCTCGAACCTGACTTTCTTCAAGAAAGAAGGTCTTGATTGTTGCGTCTTCGAATTCTTTTCCGCTCTCAGCGAAGCCCTTGTACCCATCTTCCAGCGTTTCGATCACCGAGCGAAGTATCTTCTCAATTTGCTCAAGGTTATCGGACATACATTCCTCTCCGCTTTTAAGATGGAGCCTTCCATGCGATGTTGTCCATATTATTCGACGGCCTTAGGGAGTTATTCGTTCGGCTTCGTTGGAAGAGAGCAAGTCGTCCAGCTCAGAGGCCGACTCGAGATCGAGATACACCGTGGCATTGGGGTGATTGCGAAGGATCGTCGCGGGACACTTCGTGGAAATTGTCTCCACAAGTGTGCGTTTTATGATGTGAGCTTTGCGTGGCCCAGGGACCGAAACAATCAACCTGGGAACTCGTAACAGCGTAGGAATCGTCAGGGTCAGGGCGCGGGACGGCACTTCCGCCACGCTATGGAACCAACCTTCTTCGACTTGCTGATTCTTGCAGGTAGCGTCAAGTTCTACGATCTTCATATCTCTGGGGTCTTCGAAGTCGGCGACAGCAGGTTCATTAAAGGCGAGGTGTCCATTTTCTCCAATACCCATCAGACATAGCTGTGGGTTGTGGGTGTGGAGAGCCTCTGCATATTGTTTGCATATAAGCTCCGGATCGGCGCTCGTGCCATCGATCTCGAAAAAATCGCGCATCGGAACGCGTTGTGTCAGGTGCTTGCGCAGATAGCCACGGAACGAAGCGCGATGATCGGGGGAGATACCTTCATACTCATCCATGTGGAAGCCGGTAATCCGTTCCCATGGAAGGTCCAGTATAGAAATGAGCGTGTGGAGCATATCGAGCTGCGATGCACCGGTAGCAAAAATCACCCCGATGCCTTGCGAAGATTGTTCTCTTAGCTTTCGCAGTTCCTGCGCAGCGGATTGTGCTGCAGCTTCGGCCGCTGCTGCGCGCGTAGGGTAAATTTCTATGTTCAGAGACCCGACTTTGAGCAATTTCCTATGCAAGTTTTGCACCATTTGAAGTTCTTATATTATTTGTAATCCCGACACGCCTTTCACGCGAAAGCTGCCAGATTACATGGCGGCAGCAATTCAGTACCCTCGGTGAAGCGGCCTGCGATTCGTTTACACTGAGAAAGCTGTCTGAACTTCTGTCTGGACATTCCGCCGCGACGATTTTGCAGTCATGGAAGGGCCTGTAGCTCAACGGTTAGAGCAGAGGACTCATAATCCTTTGGTTGGGGGTTCAAATCCCTCCGGGCCCACCAAAACATTCTGCGAGTACCAGCGAAAACAGATTGCATCTCGCGACACACTGCACTCGCAATCCTCGCAGACAATTCAATCAACGTCGCCTTCTCCCTCCTCAATGGGTGCTTTCGTTTCAGGGTTCAATTCCTGCTGGCCGGCCCGATGCAGCGCCTGATTCAATTTTGGAAAGTCGTCTTGCTTCCATTCATTCCAGCGTTGCATGGCGGCGGACGCAGCCTGCAGCGTTTGAGACGTAGCCTGCAGTGTGGCCGTTGGTGGTGGCGCATCGGCCATACCCAAGTTGGTATACAAGGTTTCGAGATTACTGTTGGTGCTTTCCAAGCCGGGAACCGTTGAGGCTGGCTTTTGGGAAGCTTCCGAGGCACCTTCTTCATCGCCATCCAGGATGGCATGCAACTGCTTTTTGAATGTTGCGACCGTAGCGGCGGTGGCGGAGTTTGCCGGGAGCGCTGCGATCTGCTGCTGCATGGAGCGGGCTTCGAGCAGCGCATTCGAAGTTTCGGTCAAACTGAAAGCCAGTTGGGTTTCCGTCTGAAACTGCGTGGCGAGTGCGGCTGGGGAGATGTGCACGCGCGGATCTATCTTGACGATGAGCGGCGCGGTGTAAACCTTGCCGTCCGCGGTGAGGCGCACAGTATAGACGCCAGGCAGCACGTGAGGTCCTTGCGGCATCTGTGGCGTGTCATGCGGCACAGCAGAAATGGGATACGTATGATGCGTGGCGATGGGTGCAGCAGCGTGCAGGTCCCAAACCCAGCGATGCATTCCCGATTGGGCTGAAAGCGTACGCGGCATGCGAATCCAATAAAGCGGAATGAGTTGTTTCTCCAGCTCCTCCAGCGTGGGTTCCGGCTTGTCAGTACTGGAATATTTCCGTACGAGCCTGCCTGCGCCGTCCAGAACCTCCAACGTAACTGGACCGGTGGTAACACTGTTCAGGTAATAGTCGATCACAGCACCATCGGGCGGATTCTGCCCTGCGGGCTCATCAGCAGGCAGCGGCGTGTCAGTGTTGGTGTCGCGGCGTACGCGATAGGCCGCTTCCGGCTGGAAGAGAAATGCCGGAGCGCTTTCAACCGACACGCTGAGCTGACGAAGGGGCGTGATGTCGTCCAGAATCCAGAAGGAGCGGCCATGCGTGGCGACAATCAGATCGTTGTCGTGGATGGCTAGATCGCGCATCGAGGTGTGCGGCAGGTTCTGCTGAAGTGATTGCCAGTGTTCGCCGTCATCGAACGAAACCCAGACGGCCTTCTCGGTAGCCGCAAACAGCAGGCCTTTGCGGATTGGATCTTCGCGCACCGCGTTCACGGGCGCATCATCGGGCAAGCCGTTGACGATGCTCTTCCAGGTCTTGCCGCCATCGTGGGTGCGATAAATATAAGGATGCAGATCGTTCACACGGAAACGGCTGACGGCTGCATAGGCGGTGTCATCATCGAAGTGGGAAGCTTCGATCTGCGTGACTTTACTCCAAGGCGTAAGGCCCGGCGTGATGTTCGTCCAGTGGGCGCCACCGTCGCGGGTGAGCCAGAGAAGACCGTCGTCGGTTCCGGCCCAGATGGTTCCAATGTTTTTAAAGGAAGGCGCAAGGGCATAGATGGCGCCGCGCTGTTTTGCCGCTCCTTCCGGAACGAGACTGCCGACGCTGGGTGGTACGCCGGGGGTTTCGCGCGTCAGGTCCGGACTGATGGTCTGCCAGCTATGGCCGCCGTCGGTGGTTTTGAAGAGCACATTCGCTGCGCAATACAACGTGTGAGGATCAACAGGAGAAAAGACAATCGGCTCGGTGCGATCATAACGATATTTTTTGCTATGCAATGGAATCGGCGTCACATTTTCCGTTTGCCCGGTATCCCAGTGATATTTGGATACTTCATTTCTGCCCGCACCGTAGATGAGGTTTGGATTGAGCGGATCGGGCGCGACATAGCCGTACTCAATGACTCCGACGGGATGCCAGTCGCGGAAGGTGATTTCCCCATCGTTGCCGCGGCTGAGCGTGCAGACCGAACCACTCTCCTGCTGGCCGCCGCAGACCCGGTATGGAAAGGTGTTGCTGGTGGCGACATGATACAGCTGTGCCGTGGGCTGGTTGTACCAGGAACTCCACGTTTTACCGCCATTGACGGTGACGATGGCACCCTGATCGCTGACCAGAAGAATGATCTGCGGGTTCTCCGGATTGATCCATAGATTCTGATAGTCGTCACCGCCGGGTGCGCCACGAAGCGAGGCCCAGGTTTTGCCGCCATCGGTCGAACGAAGGGTGACGATGCTGGCGCTGTAAACAACGTCGGGGTTTTTAGGATCGACCCTGGGTATGGGAAGATCGCCCCCGCCAATGCGCATGGCTGGGCGCGGATCGGTCGTGATCTGTTGCCAGTGTTCTCCGGCATCGTCCGAGCGATAAAAACCGAGCCCGGCACCGGAGGCATAATCTCCCTTTTCTGTGGTGGCGATAGTGGCATAGATACGATTCGGTTGACTGGCTGCAATAGCGACATTGATCTGCACCAGATTTTTGGGCAGGCCATTGGTCAAAGGGTGCCAGGTGTCGCCGCCGTCGGTGGACTTGAACAATCCTCCGCCTGTTCCGTTGTAGAGATTGTTGTCCTCCCACGGACCTTCGCGCGCTTCCCACAGCGCGGCATAGACGATTTCCGGATTTGCGGGATCGAGGGCGACATCCGACCCGCCGGTGTTTTCATCTTTGTAAAGGACCTTCTTCCAGGTCTGCCCGCCGTCGAGCGAACGGAAAATGCCGCGCTCCGGATTCGGCCCGTAAGGATGGCCAAGGACGGCCGCGAAGAGACGATTGGGATTGTGCGGATCCACCACCATTGCGGGAATTTGCTGGCTGTCACGCAGACCGAGATGGGTCCACGTTTTGCCCGCGTCGGTGGATTTGTAAATACCATTGCCGACGGAAAGATCGGGACGGTGCAGGCCTTCTCCGCTGGCAACGTAGACGATATTGGGATCAGAAGGAGCCACGGCAATGGCCCCGATAGACTGCGTGGATTCCGCGTCGAAGATGGGATGCCATGTGCGTCCATAATCATCGGATTTCCAGACACCGCCATTCACCTGCCCGACGTAGAAGACATTGGGCTGGCTGGGCACGCCTGAGATGGCACGTGTACGGCCGCCACGGAAGGGACCAATCATGCGCCACTGCATCCCCTGATAAAGGCTGGTGGGAAATTGCTGGGCACTGCATAGTGGGAAAGACAAGAAAAAAAGAACGAAGACAACCAGCAGAACCTGGAAAAGACGAGAACAACGCGACATAAGCGTCTCCTGGAAACTAACCAGAATACAACGGCTTCCCGCGAATAAAAATACGTGCGTTTGCGTCTGTCGTCCGTTCTGACGGCATGCCTGAATTACTGACCAAGATGCTTGATGAAGAAATTCGCCATGATCTGATCTGCTTCCTTCGACTCCGGCAACGAGGGCTCATTCCAGAAGGCGTGCGGCAGAGCTTCAAAGACCACAAGGTGAGCGTCGACGCCGTCACGCAGGAAGGCGCGATGCAGAATGGTGGTTCCGCTCAACAGCAGATCGCGGCCACTGGTAATGAAGAGCGTAGGTGGAAAACCATGCAGATCGGCATATAAGGGCGAGAGTACCGGATCTTTTAGATTGGTCGAACCGGTGTAGTTGTCTGGATTGTTCTGCATCCCAGGCACGTCAAGATGCCCGGATAAGCCGTTCAGGGAATACATGGCCTGTGAGTCACCGGGCCGGCTGAAATCGCCCATGCCGGAGAAGACACCCAGCGCGCCGGGGAGAGGAAGGCCAAGCTGATGCAGCTTGACGGCAACCTCCGGTGTGAGAATGGCACCCGCCGAAGTTCCATAGAGGCCAATATTTTGCGGCTTATAGGTTTTGAGCAGCTTTTTGTAGACCGCAACTGTATCGTCCACCGCTGCCGGAAAAGAATGCTCCGGAGCAAGACTATATAAAACGGCGATGACCTTCGTCTGCGTGAGGTTGGCCATAGGGATGGTCTCGGTCAACGAACCGGAATCGACGACAAATCCGCCGCCATGCACGTTGATAAGAACGCGGTCGCGATTCTGTTCCGGCATGGTAAGTGGAGTAATGATCCGCACCGACACGCCAGCGATGTTGCCCATGGCCAGGTGAACCGGATAGAGTGCGAGCGATTCTTTTCCAGCACGCGCCTGCCATGCGTCGACTGCGCTACGGCTTTCGGCTACGGTGTCGTGGTCGGCAACATCGGGCATCTGCCGGGCAAGGAACTTTTGTGCCTCTGGACTGATGGTGGTAGGCACGGGAACGACGCGCGTGATGTGGGCCGTGCCATTGGCGTCAATATAACTGGTGTCAGCTTGCGGAAAGGACGACGGTGGCTTTTTCTTCGCCAGCCCAATGGCTGGCAACATACATGCTGCAATGGCAAAAGCCATCATCTCTCTCACTAGCTTCTGTTTTTGCATGGTTGTCCTCATGTCTCCAGAATCTGCTACGCAACTCCCCGCTTAACGATAACGCATGCCTGGAAGACGCAGTGTGTGTGTTGGAGTCGGCTGATGCTGCGTTTGCTTACTCTACAAGTTTCAAAGTGAAAATGTTACCCTCCAGATTCAGGCTATGCAAGTTCAACTTTTGCAAATGTACGGGAGATTTTTGTGAGCGCCAGCGCAGCCGTCGCCAGCGAGCAGGCCGAATGGCTGCCTAAGACAAACCCGTGGATTATTGCCGTTACGGTATCGCTGGCCGCCTTCATGGAGGTGCTGGATACCAGCATCGCCAATGTGGCTCTGCCGCACATCGCAGGCAACCTGGGCGCAAGCACTGACCAGAGCACCTGGGTGCTGACATCGTATCTGGTTTCCAATGCCATTGTGCTGCCGATCAGCGGCTGGCTGGTCAACGTGTTCGGGCGCAAGCGCTTCTTCATGATGTGCATTGTGATCTTTACGATCAGCTCCCTGCTGTGCGGAATTGCGCCGAGCCTGGGCTTTCTTCTGTTTGCACGCATCCTGCAAGGCGCCGGCGGAGGGGGCCTGCAGCCGATGGCGCAGGCGATTCTGGCCGATACCTTTCCGCCAAGGCTGCGCGGGCTGGCATTTTCTCTGTATGGCGTGACTGCGATTTTCGCTCCGGCGATTGGGCCAACCCTTGGCGGATGGATTACTGATAACTACACCTGGCGCTGGGTCTTCCTGATGAACCTGCCAGTCGGCATCTTCGCCCTGTTCATGGTGTATCAACTGATCGAAGACCCACCGTATCTGAAACAGTTAAAGGCCAGTGGAATTCGCGCGCGCGTGGACTACATCGGTTTCTCTCTGCTGGCGCTCGGCGTGGGATCCCTGCAGGTTTTGCTGGACAAAGGCCAGGAGGATGATTGGCTGGGATCGCACTTTATCGTCACATTGATGGTGATTGCCTGCGTGTGCCTGACGGCCCTTGTGTACTGGGAGTGGAACCAGAAGGATCCGATTGTCGACGTGCGCCTGTTTACGAATTTCAATTTCACCACGACCAACATCATGATGTTTGTCGTAGGAGGAATGTCCTTTGCCACCACTGTATTGATGCCTCAATACCTGCAGGACCTGATGGGATACACAGCAGAGGCTGCGGGCATGGTACTTTCCGTCGCAGCATTGGTGCTGCTTGTGGAGTTGCCATTTATAGGCAAGCTATCGGGAAATGTGCAGGCGCGCTATTTGATTGCTTTTGGCTGGCTGATGCTGATGGGCAGCATGTATCTCTCCACGCAGAAAATGGACCTGCTGATGAGCTTCAAGGCCGCCACGCTGTTGCGCATCACACAATATGCACCGATGGGCTTTGTCTTCATTCCCACGACCGTGGCGGCATACATCGGACTGTCAAAGGAGAAGAACAACGCCATCGCCGGCATGATAAATTTCATGCGCAACATCGGCAGCAGCGTCGGTACTTCTGCGATCACCACGATACTGGCGCGGCGGTCGCAGTATCATCAACGAATTCTAACCGAACACATGACCGCGTCGAATCCCCTGCTGCGGAATTCGGTGGGTGCCCTGACAGAGCAGTTATCGCATAGCCGGTTCAGTACGCCGGATGCACGCACCCACGCGTACGCAAACCTGTACCATGCTTTGCAAACGCAAGCCTCGGCGCTGTCCTACGTGGACACATTTTTGGTGCTGGCCGTGGTTGCTGGAATCATGTTCCTGCTGTCGTTCGGCCTGAAGAAGAACCAACTTCATACGGGAGAAAAGATTGTTGTCCATTAAGCGTGGCCTACGGTACCGAGCATACGGCCACAGGGAGAGATACATCCGTTAAGATGACCACGTGACCCCGCTACTCCAACTAGATCAACTTTCCATTGCATTTCCTACTCCACAAGGGAAACACGTTGCTGTGCGCGAGGTGAGCCTTTCGATCGAACCGGGAGAAGTGCTTGGCCTGGTGGGGGAGTCGGGGTCAGGGAAATCTGTTCTCTCGCTGGCGATTCTGCGGTTGCTGGACCCCAGAGCGCGCGTGACCGGGAAAATTTTCTTCAACGAGGTCGACTTGCTGGCATTGCCGGAAGCGGCGATGCGTGCGCGCCGGGGCCGTGACATCGCGATGATCTTTCAGGAGCCAATGACGGCACTGAATCCTGTGATGCCCATCGGCAAACAGGTTGCTGAAGCGATTGCCACCTATCATCCGGAATTGTCTCGCAAAGAAGTTCGCAGTCATGCACTGGAGGCGTTGGAGTCTGTCGCGATTCCTGACGTAGCGCGGCGTTACGGTGATTACCCGCATCAATTTTCCGGAGGGCAGCGGCAACGCATCCTGATTGCGATGGCGATGGTGAACCACCCACGTCTGCTGATTGCTGACGAACCGACCACAGCGCTGGACGTAACCGTGCAGGCGCAGATTCTGGATTTACTGGACGAGTTGCGACAAAGATACAAGGTAGCGTTACTGTTTATTTCGCACGATTTGTCAGTAGTCGCGCGCATTGCGCAGCGCGTGGCCGTTATTCGTAATGGGAAAATTCTGGAAGAAGCATCGCGGGAAGACATCTTCCGCACCCCGCAGAACGCCTATACGCGCAGCTTGCTGGCCGCAGTGCCCACGCTGCACACACAGCGCGATCGTCCTTTGGCAACCTTAACGCCAGAATGAATTACCGGCATTCCTGCCGAAGTTGCCGGCGGCGAAAAGACCCGCGAAATACAGATGCGATACATCCTTTAGTGCTGGATTCGATACCCATACGGCGAGATGGCTTGGACGAAGGACAGCTCGCAGCGGTAACATTTGAGATTGTGCTGTATCGAAAGGTGAAGCAGCACTTGCTCCAGCCATGCGCGTTCTTCTACTCTCCGACATCCACGCGAATATCGACGCACTGGAAGCGGTGCTGGATGCAGCACCATCGTATGACGCGGTGTGGAACCTGGGCGATGTTGTCGGCTATGGAGCAACTCCGAATGAGGTTGTTGACCGGGTGCGCGGGCTGGGCAAAGTGTTTGTACGCGGCAACCATGACCGTGCCTGTTCCGGACTGACCAATGCGGAGAACTTCAATCCCGTGGCGCTAAGTGCCGTCCGCTGGACGCAGCGAACGCTGACGGAAGAAAACACGGACTGGCTGCGAAGAATTCCTCGCGGTCCGATCATGCCGGATGGGCCGCAGGTCAGTTGCGTGCACGGGTCGCTGCTGGATGAAGATCAGTATGTGCTGTCCATGCACGATGCATGGCAACAATTGGTG
The DNA here is from genome assembly GCA_036267255.1 of Acidobacteriaceae bacterium. GTDB lineage: Bacteria > Acidobacteriota > Terriglobia > Terriglobales > Acidobacteriaceae > DATAWK01. Next base: position 316,405 of record DATAWK010000043.1, read on the forward strand.
CAACCGCAGACTCGACTGACGTTCTTTGGCCATACGCATGTACAGGGTGGCTTTGCTGCGAACAGCGAGGGAGACTGGTTTGAGCTGAAACCTGCATACAGTAGCGATGACGACGCGGAGTTTTACGAACTCGACCTGCGCGAGAGCGCGCGGTATCTATTGAATCCCGGTTCTGTCGGCCAGCCGCGCGATCGTGACTGGCGCGCAGCGTTTGCCATCTACGATGACGCAGCGCAACGCATTACTTTTGGCCGCGTTCCGTACCAGGTTCGCGTTGCGCAGATTCGAATCCAGCGCGCGGGGCTGCCTGAGATTCTGGCGACACGTCTGCGCAGTGGACGCTGAGCTGCTTGTCAGCAGGTTCCTTTCCCTAAAACAGATGACCCAGCGTGAAGACAATCTTACGATGGCCTGCATTGCCGACACTTCCGGAGAGCATAACAGCGCCAACGGGTGTCTCTGCCACCACACCAGCCAGACCATCCTGCCGTTCGATCGTATCCTGGTCCGGGTTCCAGACACTCCCGCCCTCATATCCAAACGTCGCGTAGATATGTTGCCCCAGGGGTGGCCCAAGAGTGCCGATGCGGCGCATATAGAGAGCGCGCACATAGGAATAATCCGTTCCGCGATATTCATCAATCTGAGAAGCGGTGAGGCGTAAAGGGCCGCCAAGCGTGAACTGGAAGGGGCCGCTGAGGTCGCGATTGAAGCTGGTGCCACCCGAGACGGCAAGCGAGAGCGTGTTGACCGTAGCCAAAGTATGAAAGAAGCTGCCGCCTAGTGTGAAGACAGGCGCATCGCGACCGTCCGGCACCTGAAATAAGTAATTGCCGGCAAACTGCATCTTCAAACCATACTCAGGCACGATGGCGCGATCCTGATTGTCATACGTGTAGGTAAGACCGGCCATTTGCGCCACGCCGGAAAAGTCGGGCATGCCATCATTGCCGATCTGCGTGTGCCAGCGCACTACTTCACTCTGCCAGCCGAGCCGCAGTTCACTCAGCGGGTTGAACGTCCTGCCAAAATCGACACCGCCGCCTGCGTTCTGCTGCAATCGCTGAGAGATGACGTCCTGGTTCTGGTAGATATAGATGGGCTGGCGTTCCATCTCCACGTGCGGCGCTACGAACAGGCCATCGTGGTTGAGCTGACGGTAGTATTCCGATGACAAATTGGTCAGAAATCCAAGCTGAACATTGCTCCGCAGCTCTGAGCCAAAGCCGCCAAAATCCTGCTGTATAAGACGCATGGAGAAGATTTGCCGAGTAACGCCGTCGGTGATGGCGGCGATGTCGCCGCCGACATAGAGATACGGAGGCCCATAGCGATGCTGGTGTATCCGAACCAGAATGCCGGTATTTTCTGCCTGCGCGCCGGAGTAGCCACCTTCGCGGAAAGTGGTCTGATAGTCAGCCTCAAACTCTGCATTGCCGCGAATGGCATCCAGATCGCGTTCGATTTTTTTAGGATCGGGCGGGTTGTTGAGTTGCGCTGCCAGAGCTTCATGCGCTGCCTTCCGCACATTCGGCGCCGCTCCTTGAGCGTCAATAAAACGCACCGGTCCGGGACGGGGCGCCTGACGCGCGGCACGCTCTTTGAGGTATTGCTGCCAGTCCGCATCGTTCAGCGCATAGGGCAGCAACTGAGCACGCATCTTCTCCGCAGCTTCGTACCCCAACTGGATCAACTGCGCAGATTTGCTGTAATCCGAGGAAGTGTAATGCTGCGTCTGCGGCATGATGACGATATTCGCCAGGCGGCGGGAGGCCTCTTCATTCTGCTCAATGGCTACGCTGAAGCTGCGCTGCAGAACCCCGACAATGCTGTTGGTGTCACTAGGGGTGATGGCGCCCATGGGCAGTGAGACGGCAATCACAACATCGACATGCATGGCGCGCACGATCTGAACGGGCAGGTTCTCGACCACGCCACCGTCGACCAGCGCATGTCCGTGGACTTCCACAGGACTAAAGACCCCCGGCAGCGAAACGGAGGCCCGAATCGCATCTGGCAGCGATCCGCTGGACAGGACAACAGGCTTGCTGGTGTTCAGGTCTGTGGCCACGCACCGGAATGGGATAGGCAAATGATCGAAGTTCGTCCGATTGTCGTAGCGAAGAAATATGTCGTCGAGGAAGGCATCCAGGCCTTCGTCTGTCAGCAGGCTGTTGCGCGTATTGACGCCGTTCCGCAAGCCGAGTGTGAAGGAATTTGGAAATGCGCGCCGGTCCTGACGGCGGCGATAGTCCAGGGAATTGTAGGCAACATCCAGACGGAAGACATTCATGAAGACGTCTTCCGACACAACTGTCTTCAGATCCTCGGGCGATCGCCCGGTGGCGTAGAGTCCACCGATCAAGGCGCCCATGCTGGTACCAGCCAGTGCATCTACGGGAACATGATGCTCATCAAACCACTGGAGAACACCAATGTGGGCTAGACCAAGCGCACCTCCGCCGCCGAGGGCCAACCCTATGCGCAGGCGATGCGGCGCAGGAGGAGGGCTAACCTGGGGCACGGTTTGAGATTGACTGACGAGAGGTAGCAGTAGAAGCGAAACGAGGAGGAAATATCGACGGCGCATACGTGCTTTTTGGATACACCAAACCGCACGCACGCGCCAGAGGATTGAGTAGAAATTTATTTTTTCCGGTCCAGCATTTTGTCGAACCGGATCGATTACTCCGCTTCCGGTTCCGCGGTCACCGTTACTTTTATGTGTGCCGTGACTTCCCGATGCAAGCGCACGGGAACCAGAAATTCTCCCAGAGATTTCAACGGCTCCGGCAGATGCACCTTGCGGCGATCGAGCTGGAACCCTTTGGCTTCGAGATCATGCGCGATATCGGCAGCCGTGACGGAACCAAAGATATGATCTTTCTCGCCTGTCTTGCGTGCAAAAGAAAGAGACACGCTATCGAGTTGCTGCGAGAGCAGCTCGGCATTGCCCTTTTCCTTGGCGGAGCGGCGAACGGAGGCACCCTTCATCTGTTCAATGACAGCCTTGTTGGCGCTGGTGGCCTGAATGGCCAGCTTGCGCGGTAGCAAGTAATTGCGGCCATATCCCTCGGCCACCTTCACGACGTCTCCCTGATGACCCAGGTTGATGACATCTTCTTTCAGAATGACTTCCATATTCCAATCTCCCGATCTTTGCAGCTTCGGCTACCAACAGACTTCTCTGCATTCGGTAGCGCCGAAACTGCCGGTTTCGTTTCCTTTACTAGAAGCGCGCTGCAAATGGCAGCAGAGCGATGTTCCGGGCCTGCTTGATGGCGCGCGTGAGGCGACGCTGGTGACGCGTGCAGACACCGGTAAGGCGGCGCGGCACAATCTTGCCGCGTTCGGCAACAAACTGCTGCAGCGTGCGCACATCGCGGTAAGGAATGGCGTCGATTTTTTCTACGCAGAATTTGCAGACTTTCTTGCGACGGAAGAACTTGCGTCCGCCGGGTCCACTGGAACCCGGGCCCCTGCCTGCCGGCCGTGGGCCGCTGGAAGAAGAAGATTCCTGTCGAGGTGCTTGTGTTGTTTCGTCAGCCATGCTGAACTCCTTTCAATCCGCTGGAGATTGTTTTCAGCGGGTTGCTCCGCACATAAACGGGAGCGAAAAATAACTTGCCGGATGCAATCGCGCATCCGGAATAAAATAGCGTGCCCTTAGAGCGCGGCCGGAGTAGCTGTCGCAACATCGACAGTAGCGACCGGGGCCGCAGCTGGAGCCGTCGTTTCTGCTGTTGGAGCCGCAACGGCCGCCGGTGCAACTTCTGCCGGAGCGTGCTGCTGCAATGCGCTCTGCTTCACACGCGTCGAGCGGAGCTGCTTGATCTTGGCCAGGCGTTTTTCCTCTTCATCCATGCGCACGGTGATGAACTTGATCACCTGCTCGGTGACGCGCAGGCGGCGTTCCAGCTCGGCGATCAGTGCACCGTCGGCTTCGAGCGTCATCAGCATGTAGAGGCCATCGTTGAACTTGCGAACCGTGTAGGCCAGCTTGCGCATGCCCATTTTGTCCGTCGCCAACACTTTGCCTTCCCCCTTGGTGACCGTCGACTCCAGACTGGCAGTCAACTTTTCGATGTCCTCATCGACGACATCGGGGCGAAGAATGTACATTACTTCGTATTTACGTTGCATCGTTTTCTCGTTTCCGCAGGAGGCTTCCGCCTCTTGCCTTGCACGGCCCAACCCGGCCGCAAGGGTTTATTCTCCGGCGCGTTCCCGCCGGTTAAAGCGATTCATGGCAGCCGCAGGACCTTCGATCAGAATGGTCTCGACCGCTTGGGCTACTTCATCCAACACGCCATCCAGCGTGGCCAGTTCGGCCTTGCGGAAGGGCGTTAAAACAAAATCCCGAACCCGGCTGCGGGCACCTTCTGCCGCCTTCGGATCATCCGGCGCGATGCCGATACGGATGCGCAGCCATTCTTCACTGCCCAATGCTCCGCTGATCGACTTCACACCGTTGTGTCCGCCGGAGCTGCCGCGTTCTCGAATGCGGATGGCCCCCAGCGGCAGGTCGATCTCGTCGTAGATCACAATCATGTCCCGTGACGGATCAACTTCCAGTTCGCGAACCAAAGCGGAGACTGCCAGCCCGCTGAGGTTCATATACGTTTCCGGCTTGGCCAGCAGTGCGCGCCGTCCTGCAAGATGCATGGAAGCGGTGATTGCCTTGCCGCGCCGGTTGGCGATGACGGCATTGCATCGTTCTGCAATGCGGTCCAGGGCCAGAAAACCTGCGTTATGGGGCGTGAACTGGTATTCGATTCCCGGATTGCCCAGCCCAACAATCAGTACCGGAGCCAGCGCCACTCCCTGTGATATTTCCATCGAAGCAGCCAGTTACTTCTTGGCGTCCTTCTTATCGCCCTTATCTCCGGCAGCCTCTGCCGTTTCCTGCTTGCCCTTCTTGGCCACTTCCGGTTCGGCAGTGGTGGTTGCAGCAACCGCAGCCGCATCCGGAGTGACAACCACTTCCTCACGCACAGCGGTGATGTGTGCCACGGCAGAATCTTCATCCGTAAGGAACTTCAATTTGCCGCCATGCGGCAGATCGGCAACACGCAAGACCTGGCCAAACGCCAGCTCGGTAACATCAACACTGATGCTGCTCGGAATGTCATCCGGCAAGCACTCGACGGTGACCTCGCGCAGAATCTGATCCAGAATGCCGCCCTGGGTCTTGACGCCGACCGGGACGCCTTGCAGCTGAATGGGCACCTGTACGCGAATCGCCTTGTCCATAGCAATGCGCTTCATGTCGATGTGCATCAGGCTGCCCTTGATGGGCTCATATTGCCAATCAACGATCATGACCTTGGTCATGGCGCCACTGAGATCGAGGTCAAAGATGGTGTTGTGGCCCGATTCCGAGTAGAGAATGCGCTGGATCTGTTTGGGGTCCACGGTAATGGCCACGGACGGTTGCGCCGCGCCGTAGACGACGGCGGGAATCTTGCCGGAGACGCGCACGCGACGGGCAATGTTCTTGGTGAATTTCCCCTCGCGGGGCGTTGCGGTTACGACTTCTTTTGTTGCGCTCATATGGTTTTCCTTCGGGCACGGCCCTTTGCCGCTCCCTTGTCGCAGTAGAGGATGCCTTTACCCTCCGCTGCAGTGGTTGGTTCCAGCAACGGCCTACGCCGCGTTTGGATCTTCTATTGTCAAAGACCGGCGTTAGTTAAACAGAGAACTGACGCTGGTCTCCATGTGGATGCTCTCAATAGCTCGGCCAATCAGACCGGCAATCGACAGCACCTTGATCTTCGATACTCGATGCGCCTCCTCGCGCAGCGGGATGGTGTTGGTCACCACCAGCTGTTCGAGGCGCGAATTTTCAATGCGCTCCATCGCCGGCCCGGACAGCACCGGATGCGTCGCGCAGGCATACACGCTTTTTGCGCCCGCTTCGATCAGCGCATCCACCGTCTTGATCAGCGTGCCTGCCGTATCCACGATGTCATCGAGGATGAGACAGGTGCGACCTTCTACATCGCCGATGACATGCATGACTTCTGTCACGTTCACGTCGGTGCGACGCTTATCGACGATGGCCAGCGGCGCTTCCATCTTTTTGGCGAAGAAGCGCGCACGCTCCACGCCTCCGGCATCCGGCGAAATCACAGTCAACTGCGGCAGATTCAACTCCCGGAAGTGGCTGACGAGCACCGGGCTCGCAAACAGATGGTCCACCGGAATATTGAAAAAACCCTGAATCTGCGCCGCATGCAGATCAACCAGCAGGGCGCGATTCGCACCTGCGGTCGTCAGCAGATCGGCCACCAGCTTCGACGAGATAGCTACACGGGGGCGATCCTTGCGGTCCTGCCGCGCATAGCCGTAGTAAGGAATCACTACGGTGATGCGTCCAGCCGAGGCCCGCTTGAGCGCGTCGATCATAATCAGCAACTCCAGCAAATGCTGGTCGACCGGGTAGCAGGTCGGCTGAATTACGAAGACATCGGCTCCGCGCACATTCTCGAGAAGCTGAAAGTACACTTCCCCGTCGGAAAATCGCTGCAGGCGAACTTCGCCCAGCGGAATGCCAACGAACTTGCAGACCTCCTCGGCCAGGGGCCGGTTGGACGATCCGCTGAAAATCTTAAAGCGCTTGTCCTCGCTGTAGGACTTGGCGCGTTTGCGGCTGACGGCAGGCTTTTCTGCCTTTTTGCTGTCTGCCGGTGGTTCTATTACCGTGGCTGCTTCCGTTGCGGCGGGAGCTGTGGCCGTTGCGTCGCTGTTCATCCGGGACCTCCATGCTGGTTGGCGTGGCTATTCCGACTGCTGGTTCAAAGGACATGGGCCTCTGTGTGCCATCGACCTTCGAGAACCTGATAAATTGCAGGTGTTCCGATCCTGCAACTCACTCTGCGAAACGTGAATCCGGAGGCAAAGCTATTGGCGCTTTGCGCAGATCACGCAGACATACTGAAAGCAATGCAATACGGCGAAGTGTTGGCTGGGCGACTAGGATTCGAACCTAGACAAAGTGCTCCAAAGGCACTTGACCTACCATTAGTCGATCGCCCATCGGGAGTTGCCAGGACTTCTCTGGCCTCTCGACTTATCCTTCCACATCCACCATGTTTCGCCAATACTCCGCGCGGCAGAGGGTTTTCGTCTGCAGTGCGGGTATGCCCAGGGCTGCTAATTGTTCTCCGACAGCATGGGCCTCTGTCTCCTGGGTATACAAACCAAAAAGTGCCGAGCCGGAGCCGGAAAGTGCTGCATACAGCGCACAAGGCTTTCCTGAGGAAGAGGTACGGAGCGTCTGAAGAATGCCGTGCAGGGAGGGGTACAGCGGGAAAACGACGCATTCAAAGTCGTTTTCAATCCCGGCACGGACAAGCCTGAGAAGCACTTCCTCGGCCCGGTCTTTTTCTGGCCCAACGACCCTTAAAAAGACACCGGATACAGTCATAACTTCCTGATGAGAACCAGCCAAAGCTGCCGCCCATAGATGACCTAGCTCTTTCAGCCTATCGGAAGCTGCTGCGCTGGTCAATGCTTTGCTGGCAGACTGCAAAGCATCCCAGTCGCGAAAGGCCTGGGGAGTAGAGACGCCGATAGGGGGCGTGGCCACTACGCAGGGCAATTCCGGCAGATCGGGTAGTGGCGATACCTGTTCGCCGCGACCCGTACCAAGGATGGTACCGCCAATCAGGAAGAGCGGCACATCGGATCCGACCTGGGCGGCGATGGCCAACCGGGCCGGATCCGGCAGCGCTTGCTGCAGTTCCCGTTCCAGCCCAATCAGCGCCGCAACAGCATTGGCCGAGCCAGCGCCCAGACCGCCCTGCACTGGCAGCTTTTTGTCAATATGGAGACTTACGCGAGCAGAGATTTTCATGGCAGCAAGCACCAGCTCGACCATCTTCCAGCAGGTGTTGCGCGCATCGCAGGGCACTTGTGCATCGGTGCATGCCATTTGGATGGTGGTACTTACACCGTCAGGCAGCCGCTCAGCCGCTACCGTGACAACATCATAGAGGGCAAGCGTCTGATAGATGGTTGTCAGCGCGTGAAAGCCATCGGGCCGTGTAGGGCCAATGGCCAGACCGAGATTGATCTTGGCGTGCGAACGTACGTGCGTGGGCATGCAATTTGATTTTATGCGGGAAACCCACGTCGAGACAGTTGGTTCGGAAAGGTAGCAGGATCACCGAGAGCACTTCGACAAAGCCGCAGAATACCAACCGCAGCATAAGATAGTAGATAGCCGTTTGAACGGCATCTGTAACATCTGAAGCAGCTTATGTATCGAGCGATTTCTACGCACGTTTTTCTGCGGCAACGATTGCACGCAGGGTTACTGGAGGCTCTGGCTCGAAGTGGCGCCGAGGCCGTGGAGTTGTTCGCGGCGCGGCAGCACTTTGACTACACCAGCCGCACGGAACTGAATGAACTGGCTGTCTGGTTCCGCGAGAATCCTCTTAAGCCGTGGTCCCTGCATGCGCCCCTGTTTCCCGATCTTGAAATGGGCCGTAGTGGTGTGCCCAGTGTCAACGTTGTGCACGTGGAGAAATCCCGCCGCATCGATGCAATGGACGAAATCAAGCGCGCCCTTGAAACCGCCGAGCAGATTCCCTTCTCGTATCTGATCTTGCATCTGGGCGATCGCGAGGATGCATGGAGTCCGCGCACACTGGAACATGCCATCACAGCGGTTGAACATTTACGTGCCTTTGCTGCGCCGCTTGGCGTAAAGATATTGCTGGAGAATCTGCAGGGCCTGGTCGCACAGCCGGAAAATATTGCCGAAGTTTTGTCCGGAGGGCATTTTCACGATGTAGGCGTCTGCCTCGATCTTGGCCATGCGCACCTAGGTGAAGGCATCAGCGAGGCCATCGGCATTCTTGGGACACACATTCGTTCGGTGCACGTGCATGACAATGCCGGGGATCGCGATTCGCATCTGTGGCCCGGAGATGGCACGATTGCGTGGCCGCAAACTACGCAGGCGCTCGCCCGCCTGCCGCACGGTCCGGCGCATGTGCTGGAAATACACTACAACCTGGCTACCTCCACAGAAGCCGTAGTACAGGACGCCCAGGAAACTTTCGCTTGGCTGACGGACTTTGCCGACGCAGCCGCTTCGGAAGCATAGAATAGCCGGCGCAGAAATAAAGCAGAGAGCGAATATGTCGCAGGAAATTGAAAACACCACAAAGACAGCGATGACGGATGCCGCAGAAACAGCGTCGAGCCATGCCCCGGTCACCACGATTGCCACCATCGGCCAGCACGAAGGCCAGACGGTCACGCTGCACGGCTGGCTCTACAACCTGCGCGAAAGTGGCAAGCTGCTGTTTCCCATCTTGCGCGATGGCAGCGGCACCATCCAGGGCATCGTTCCCAAGGCTGCGGTGACACCTGAGGTCTTTGATCGCATCAAGACGCTGACCAATGAATCGAGCGTCGTCGTCCGCGGCAAGGTGCGGGCGGACAAGCGCGCTCCCGGAGGCTATGAACTCGATGTCGAAGATGTCGAAGTCATACAACGTATACCGGAGGAACAGCCCTTTCCGATCACGCTGAAGGAGCATGGCGTTGATTTCCTGATGGAACATCGGCACCTGTGGATACGCACACCGCGACAGTCGGCCATCCTGCGCATTCGTGCCGAGATCATGCGGGCGGCAGCAGAGTATCTCGATAGCAATGGATTTGTGCGCACCGATCCACCCATCCTGACGCCGGCAGCCTGCGAAGGCACCAGCACGTTGTTTCCCGTGGAGTATTTCGGCGAGGAAGCCTATCTGACGCAGAGCGGGCAGCTTTATATTGAGAGCACGGCGATGGCGCTGGGCAAGGTCTACTCCTTTGGGCCGACTTTTCGCGCGGAAAAATCCAAAACGCGGCGCCATCTGACGGAGTTCTGGATGATTGAGCCGGAGGTTGCCTACGCCGGGCTGGACGATCTGATGATTCTGGCCGAGGAATTTCTGAGCCACATTGTGCAGAGCGTGCTGAAGAACCGCGCCGCCGACCTGAAGACCATCCAACGCGATGCTGCCAGGCTGGAAGCCATCCTGCCGCCTTTTCCGCGTGTGAGCTATGACGAAGCCGTGGCAATGCTGAACGACGCCCACGCAAAGGGACTAATGGAGCAGGAGTTTGAATATGGCAATGACTTCGGCTCGCCCGACGAAACGTATCTTTCGTCGCAATTTGACCGTCCCGTCATGGTGCATCGCTATCCTGCTGAAGTGAAGGCCTTTTACATGGAGCCGGACCCGCTGAATGCGAAGTTTGCGCTGTGCGTAGATGTGCTGGCGCCGGAGGGTTATGGCGAAATCATCGGCGGTTCGCAGCGCATTGCGTCCTACGATCTGCTGAAATCGCGCATCGAGCAGCATGGACTGCCGCTGGCGCCCTTTGAGTGGTATCTGGACCTGCGCCGCTATGGTTCGGTACCGCACTCGGGTTTCGGCATGGGTATTGAGCGGGTCGTGGCGTGGATTTGCGGTCTCGATCACGTTCGTGAAACGATTCCGTTTGCGCGTACGCTGAACCGAATGTATCCGTAAAATGCGGACTGTTTTAAAACCGTGAATTGTTTTGCAAAAAACGAAAGCGATTGTTATGTCGAAGTCCAATGAAGCTGCGAGTGCTGTAAATTCAGAAAAAATTCTCTCTATCCAACGCGGTCACAGTCCGCAGACAATCGGAGTGCAGAGCCTTCCGGGTCGTGAGATCCGCGTGATCGGCGTACCGCTTGATCTGGGACAATCCCGTCGCGGCGTCGATATGGGCCCCTCTGCGGTGCGCGTTGCGGGCCTGGAAGCGCGACTGGAGGCGTTGGGCCATCATGTGCAGGACGCGGGCAACATCTCCGTAGACATTGCCGAGACGCAAAACGTTGGAGAGCAGAATGCAAAATATCTGACTGCAATCACGGAGACTTGCAAGCATGCCGCGGAGCAGGTGCAGGAAGCGCTGGCCGCTGGACAGACGCCGGTGATTCTGGGCGGCGATCACTCCGTGGCTGCCGGAACAGTTTCCGGCGTCGCAGAATTCTATCGTCACAAAAAACAGAAGATCGGCTTGCTCTGGATGGACGCACATTCCGACATCAATACACCGCAAACCTCACCGAGCGGCAATGTGCATGGCATGCCACTGGCCGCGTTGATGGGGCTGGGGCCGGAGCCGCTGCAGAATATCTTCGGCTGGTCGCCTAAGGTGGCCCCGGAGAATACAGTGCTTGTGGGTGTGCGCGACATCGATGCCACGGAGCGGGAAAATATTCGTCGCGCCGGCATCACCGAGGTATACACCATGCGCGACATCGACGAGCGCGGCATGCGCACGGTGATGGAAGAGGCTTTGCGTGCTGCGGGACGCGGCACGGCGGGTTATCACGTTTCGCTGGACATGGACTGGATTGACCCCGAAGACGCGCCGGGCGTTGGCACGCCGGTGCGCGGTGGGGCCACGTATCGCGAGGCGCACCTGGCGATGGAGATCATCGCCGACCATGGCCGCATGCTGAGCTTTGAGATTGTCGAAGTGAATCCGGTCATCGATGAGCATAATCGCACGGCAGATTTAGCGGTCGAGCTGATTTCGTCCGCATTTGGAAAGAAGATTCTTTAGACGCGCATGAGCAAACCCCGTATCGGCATTCTGTTTGGTGGGCGCAGCGGCGAGCATGAGGTCTCGCTGCTGTCGGCAGCTTCGGTTCTGAAGGCCATCGATCGCAACAAGTATGATGTCCAGCTGATCGGCATCGCGAAGGACGGACGCTGGGTGACGTCGACGGATGCGGAGCGACTGTTGCAATCTCCGAAGCCGGACGATCATCGCCTGCGTGCTGGCGACCCTGGTGCGACTGCCTCCGCTGCGGTTCTTGAGCACGGCAACGCGGTTGTATTGCCTCCCGTTCCGGCACAGTCAAAGTCGACAAATGATTCGCTGACCACATTGCAGGCCAGTGCTGAGAAATCTCTTGCCGTCGATGTTATTTTCCCTGTGCTGCATGGGACGTTTGGTGAGGATGGCACGGTGCAGGGGCTGCTGGAGCTGGCCGATATCGCATACGTCGGCTCTGGTGTGCTAGGGTCTGCCGCGGGGATGGACAAAGACGTGATGAAGCGTCTTTTCATCGCGGAGAAGTTACCCATCACGAAATACGTTTCATTCTTGCGCGTGGAATGGGAGAAAAATCCAAAACGCATCACACGGCTGGTGGAGACGACTTTGCGCTATCCCGTTTTCGTGAAGCCGGCAAACCTCGGCTCCTCGGTCGGCATCAGCAAAGTGCATGACCGCAAGGAACTGGCTCCGGCCATCGAGCTGGCTGCCAGCTATGATCGCAAGATTGTGATTGAGCAAGGCGTGGGCGGCAAACGCGGCAAGGCGCGTGAACTGGAAGTGGCTGTACTGGGAAATGACGATCCTGTGGCGTCGCTGGTTGGCGAGATCATCCCTTGCAAGGAGTTTTACGATTACGACGCCAAGTATCTTAGCGAGGGTTCCGAACCGGTGATCCCGGCCAAGTTAAGCAAGAAAGAATCCAAGCGGGTGCAGCAAATGGCCATTGCCGCCTTTCGCGCCTGCGAATGCTCCGGCATGGCGCGCGTGGATTTCTTAATGGAACCCGGCGCGAGCACCGCGGCTAAACCACGGAAGATTTACATCAATGAGATCAACACGCTGCCCGGCTTCACTGCCATCAGCATGTATCCCAAACTATGGGATGCCTCCGGTGTGCCCTATCCCGATCTCATCGACCGCTTAATCAAGCTGGCTCAGGAGCGGCACCGCGAGAAGCACCAGACACACTATTCCCGTTGAGTCGCCAATGGATAAGGTAGAGTGCGGAAGGCAAAATCAAAACACTGGCATGGCGCGTAAAAGCGAAACCAACGATATACGGCGCGGCCACCGTCAGCACAATCCCTATATATAAAAGGGCCGTGCGGCGACGCTCGACCGTGCCACGCCATAGCGTGTGCAGCGCTAGCAGGCATGCACTCCATAGCAGAAGCCGGAAAACGAGCATGCTTGCATCCGTGGCCAACCCGAGCATTCCACGGTATCGTTCGGAACCAATTTTACGAAACGAGAGAAAAAAGATGTCTGCCTTACGCAGGTCCCCACGCATATCTTCTACTGGATGCGCCTTCATAAATATGAGCGAAGCGTGCGTATGATAATCGTTCAAATCCCATTCATTCGCAAAGAATCTACCATCGCTGAGCAGCGCATCGTAGCGATCCAGGCTGCCATCGTTCGCGGGCGGATAGCGTTCCAGGAAATCGGCGTTATTGCCCTTGTGCAGATTGATGCCGTCCAGGCTGGTGCCCAGCGTAAAGCGGCCTGTGACATGCAGGCTATAGAGTCCCCAGCCAAGCGGCGCGCAGATCGTTATCAGCAGGACGACGGCGCGCAATTTCCGCTGAGAAACGCTCCAGCAATAAAAGCCGACAAGAAAAGTGCAGGCCAGAACCATGGAGCTTTTGGTCAGGTATAGCCCGGCGACAGCAAGGGCGAATAACACCGCAGAGCGTAAATGTTGCTGATTTTTCCCCACGCCAAACAACAGCACGGCCAAGGCATAAGCCAGAAGACAAAAGCTATAACCTTCCTCCACCTGCAGGTGGATTACGTCGACAATAAGCGTGGGCAGCATCAGGCAGAGGAACAGCAGCAAGGAAGCCTGCCAACGCAAATGCGAGTCAATCTTCGAATATAGCTTTTGCCATATGAGAGAAAATGCGGCGGCAACAGGAATCAGAACCAGCGCAATCTTGGTTAGATCGACTGCGAGATACCGATTGCCAAAGATGCGCACCAGGGCTGCCAACAGCAATGGCGGCAGCGGCATTCGGTGCACGTGAAAACAGAGCACGTTGCCGGGGGTCTGTATCGCGTCCGTGCAGGTAACATACCCAGCGTGATGCACCAGATGTTCGGTGAGCGGCCCCATAAAATTATCCAGGGAATATATGGAAGCGGGATGAGAGCTGGGCGTATAAAAAGCAATCAGTGCAGCGCTTACGAAGGACACAAAGTAAAAAGTTAATGGGGCAGCGAGCGAGAATTTCCCATTGCCGGGCGTTATTTGGGGTCGCACCTTTACGCCGTCTGCTGGTTGCCGCTGAAAGTGCATAACGACAGCCTAGCCAATTCCATAAAGAATTCCCACCTTCGATTTCTCGGAATGCGATTCGACAATCAGACTGTGATGCTTTGTCCGTGCTAGGACGCAGCGGGGCTTGAGGCTTTAGGACGCGAGCGGACCCGCAGAAAATAAGCTTCGAAATAACGCCGCGACAACCAGGAAAATCCTATCGCCAGAACCACGCTCAATATAAAACGGAGCACCAATATAAGGAAGCGCCCATTGACAGCGGGCATTAGGCTTCGGCTGACAAGCCAGTCATACAGGTCGAAGAAAAGCAGGTGATAGAGATATAAGCCATAGCTGATGTAACCAAAGAACTGCAGCACACGTCGCTTCGCAAGCCAGCCGGCGATGGAAGGAATTAAAGCGAAGAGCACCATTCCGCAGAAGATAAGCAGAAAGGGTGTGGTCTGCATGGCTGCTCCGGTGGCTGTATCGCGATGCAGGATGCCAAAACGATAACCAACGGCAATCGTTGTCAAGCCAACCAAAACCAGGATGCCAGCCATGATCGCTGCATGCATGGGACGCCAAAGCCAGGTACGCAGACCATAGGCAAGAATCGCTCCCCCGGCAAAGTTGTCTGCGATCAGCAGCGTTGCCATATGTACATCTCCCAGCACATTGGCATGAGAAAAGGAGAACAATCGCAGGACCGGACAAACAACCACAAGCGAAATGCAGAAGGGGAAGAAAGCTCTTATCGGAAGGAATCGTACGATTGCTGGCCACACAGCGTAGAACTGCTCTTCGACGGATAAGGACCAGAACACACCGTAACCGACAAAGGGATGTAGTGTCATCAAGTTCGTAAGATAAAAAAGACAGATTGCCAGGCCGCTGCCGTGCATCTTTCCAAGTACCAACAGAATTGCGATGCAGAACAGATATGCAGGAACGATGCGTAATATTCGGCGGATGTAAAAAGGACGAAAGTAGGTGATATTCTGCCGCGTGTCCAGCAGAATGCCGGTAATCAAGAATCCAGAGAGCACGAAAAACAGGTTTACTCCCAGCCAGCCAAAAACGGTGAGATAGACGAATCTTTGCACCCAGACTTGAGGGAATAATCGATACGAGGCGGACCAATAAAAGCCGTGATACACAAGTACCGACAGAATCGCAATGCCGCGGAGAACGTCCAATCCCGGCATGTGACGTTGCAATAGTCCGTTCTGGCTTTGTTGCAACATTTGTGTGTGAGTCTATCAGCAAGAATTTGCGATGAATGCTCGCTGGCCTCCCCTGGAAGACATAGAAATGTATGCGCTATGGCTTGCGAATAATGTGATTGCTATACTCCAGCCATGCAGGAATAATCGATTGCAAGACGACCCCTGTGCGCATGCAAAGCAAACAAAAATTGGCCTTTTCTTCCCTTAGGCCATCATTGGAAGGGTGAACGATCATTGTTGTGCGCTGATTCTACTTCGAGGAGTGTGTACAGAACTGAAAACAATTCTTAGGGGGGCTGAGTGGCTTCACACGAACACCGCATACCCAAACAGAGAATGTTTTTCATACTTTTTTCTTCTTTAGTTTCGATCTACTGTGTGTGGGTACTATCGTTGCCGCTGTTTCCTGCCCAGGACAGCCCTATGCACTTATATATAGCGTCCGTTCTTTCAAGCTTGCTTTCCGGCTCAAATCACTTTTCGGAATACTTCTATATACGGCACATCCTGACACCTTACAGTTTTCAGTGTTATTTTCTGATTGTTTTTGGGCGGCTCTTTTCGTTTCTGTTCGCGGACAAATTGCTGGTATGCGCAATTATCGTGTGCTCTGCATTTGGATTTCTCTACCTGGCCAGGACTGTAGGGCCAAGTGGCGACATCATGGCCCTGTTCGCTATTCCTCTTCTGTTGAGCTGGCCGCTCGGCATGGGTTATTACAATTACGACTTGTCGCTGGGACTGGCTTTCTGGGCATTAGGCTTTTGGGGACGCGCAGTATCGCAACGAAGCCATCGGCTATGGTTGGGATTTCTTTTGACGATCGGGTTGATGGCCCTGACACATCCGTTGCCGATTCTATTGGTACTTGCATTTGCCGCTTTCCACATACTGTGGCGTATATCGCAGGCATTCCTGCAAGCTCGTCGTTCCTCCAATCGAGACTATCGATATCTGACTCGATTTAAGCCTGAGATTCTTTACCTGATTCTTGCGTCATCGTCCCTGGCCTATATCACGCTTTACATAGGCAAGCACTACGCACACACCGATTCCACGCACAATTCTGTAATAGTTTCGACCATTGGCGCCATGGCCAGGGCACAATACCTCTCCTTCTATGCGGGTAGCTATCTGACGACCCGCCTGGATCGCCTTTCACTCTACGTGATCCTGATTCTGGCGACCTGGCTCGCCATACAAGGCATCTGTTCGCGTCTGCGTGTTTATCAATCTACTTTTGGCGATGTTCTCGAAATCTGCACATTGCTGCTCGCCATCGCTCTTCCATTCATTCCGGGAGGTTCAAATGGCGTAGTGACCATCTCTACGCGTTTGATCCTGGTCGTCTGGATGATGTCTCTGGCTGCAGCGAGCGGTCACAAATTCTTTGCTCCGCGTACACGTATAGCTCTAACGGCGTGTGCGTGTATCTATGCGATAGCCGTACTTGCTGTGGCCAACTATCGCATCCGTCCAGTTGCAGTCCAGCTCGCAAGGATAGAGACCATGCCGGTATCTGTTGGGTCCCTTACCGGGATTGGTTTGGCGCCGCAGCATCCTCCCAGCGGGTGGGGACTAGGCTACGACCCATATTTTTGGGCTTCTGCACGCTACTTCCGGCGGACGCGCTCTACGCTGCTCAACAGTGGCTGGTTATATCAAAATTACATTGCAGTTGGATCGCGCGCAAACGATGTTGTGGGCCAAATTCCACATGAAATCATCGACCTCCCATGGAAACTGGAATCGATGCTTCTTCACTCGCCAGACGAGCAGAGGAAAATCCTGCCGCATTCCGATCTGCTGGTATTTGTGGGATTTGCCAAGCAGCAGAACATGCTTGCGGAAGTTCGCGCCATCGATTCTCAGGAGCCGCAACGTGTCTGGGCCTGCCAGAACGAGGATTGGTATTTCGTCTGTACTGCGCCAAAACTTACAAAGCCAGGTGAATAATCTGCAGGGCCAGCGTTCAGGCCTGCTTTCCTATGTTGACTGCGGTACCTTTCCATTCCGAAAGTCGTTTTCGCTCAGCTGCCTTTGCGTCATACAATAGCCGCATGACGCTGCTCGACGCCAAACCGTATAACGCACGCAAGGCAAAGATTCGTCGCAACATCATCATCGGTATCCTGATTGCCATCCCCATCGTTGCTGCTTTTACCTGGTACTTCTGGGATTGGCCGGAGGAGCATCGCGTCAATCGCTTCTTTCAGGCCGTGGAGGCGAAGAACTACACCGAGGCCTTTGCTCTTTGGAATAATGATCCAGACTGGCAGCAGCATCCGGACCGTTACAAGACCTATAGTTTCGCTCAATTTGAAACAGATTGGGGCCCATCCAGCGACTACGGTGTCATCAGCGGCCATAATATTGTGGTTTCGCTGCAGCATGGCTCCGGTGTCGTGATTGGAGTGAAAGTACAAGGGAGCAAACAACCGACAATTACAGATGGCAGCCAGGGGACTCTGTTCTTGTGGGTGGAGCGAAAATCAAAAACGATCGGATTCTCACCTGTCAATCTGCGATATTGACAGCTTGACGATAAGAACAAATTCCATGCCCATTCTTTGATTGGCTGAAAACAACCCACCTGGGATCCATGCCCTTGATGTTTCCCGCCATAAGAGACCGTAGAATCAGTCTAGATATGCGGGCACAAAGCGCCAATGCTAGCAGCACTGACACAAAAAATGCAGAGAGTGCACTTCCCGCTGAGTTTCTGACATTCGCACAAGATGCGCGCGTGACCATCCGCCGCAATGGGGCACCGAAGCCCGGCGGCAAGTGCGTCGTGTACTGGATGCAACGCGCCGAGCGGGGGCTGAATAATCCTGCGGTCGATGTGGGTGTGAACGTTGCCAATATTCTGAACCTGCCGCTGATCGTTTATTTCTCGGCCATCTCAAATTTTCCCAGCGCGAACCTGCGGCATTACGCTTTTCTGAATCAAGGTTTACCGGACATTGAAGCCGACCTTGCAGAACGTAATATTACACTCGTGGTGCGGCGCCCTCCGGGCAACTCTTTGGAGATGTTGCTGGCCGAGGTGGATGCGGCGCTGCTGATTGGAGATGAGAATCCTTGCCGCGAGCCGGAGCGCTGGCGCCAAGTAATAGCACAGCGGATGACAATTCCCTTCTGGACTGTTGATGCAGATGTAGTGGTTCCCAGCAGACTATTTTCCAAGGCGCAGTACGGTGCATACATCCTGAGACCGAAACTTCATAAAGAACTGCCAAAGTACTTGCAGCCGCTGGAAAACCCCAAGGCCGATCACGCATGGAAGCAGCCCAAGGGATTCGCAAATTTTCCGGTAAACGCAGACATTACCGAAGGCTGGCGGAAGCTCGACCGTTCGGTGGCCGCGGTGGAGTCCTTCCAAGGCGGTTCGCGCGCTGCACGCAAGCGGTTGAAATATTTTGTTGATCATTTGCTGGCCGATTACGAAGAGCGGTGCAATCAGCCGGATGTGGACGGCACCAGTCGGCTGTCACCGTATCTGCACTTCGGCCACATTGGGCCATTGGAGGTTGCTCTGGCCGTCGATGCAGCAGTGAAGAAAACTCCAAGATTGGCAAAGGCTCGGGATTCGTTCTTCAATGAACTGATCATCTGGCGCGAACTGGCTGTCAACTTCGTTCGCTTCACGTCGAACTACGATTCCGTAGAATGCGCAGAAAACTGGGCGAAAGAGAGTATGGCGCAGCACGCCAGCGACAAGCGTGATTGGATCTACACTCTGGAAGCGATGGAACGCGGGGAAACACACGACGAGTTATGGAATGCAGCGCAGCTGCAGATGGTCCATTATGGCTGGATGCACAATTATCTGCGCATGTACTGGGCAAAGAAGATTCTGGAGTGGTCGCCAGACCCGGCGCGCGCCTTTGAATATACTGTGGCGTTGAATGACCGCTATGAACTCGATGGACGCGACCCCAATGGCTACGCAGGCATCGCATGGGCCATCGTTGGCAAGCATGATCGACCGTGGTTCGACCGGCCCATCTTCGGAAAGATTCGCTATATGTCGGGCACATCAACGGGAAAGAAATTTCATTCCAGGAAATACATCCAGCACGTACACCTGAACGTCGCAAGCGGCCAACTGTGGTAGGTGCGACGTACTAGGGATTTCCCTGTAAGGGAATTGTCAGACAGGGAGACATAGATGCACACACGGCATCAAATCAGCGCAGAGCTTCGTCCGTCAATACAGACGAAGCTCGCGCCAAGCAGGCATCCCTCGAAAATACTTTAGCGAGGCTTGTCGCAGTTGATCATCCACGGTATGCCGAATCGATCGGTAAACATGCCAAATTTAACGGCCCAGAAGGTCTCCTGAATGGGCATGTGCACAGTCCCACTTTCCGCTATTGCGTGAAAGACGCGCTCTGCCTCTGCAGGATCCTGGATGTTGAGCGAAACGGAGAAGCCTTGTGGCTTTTTATAACTTGCAGGTGGAGCGTCGGAAGCCAGCAGAATCTGATCCCCGACAGTCATGCGAGCATGCATGATCTTATCGCGCCATTCTGGCGGTGTTTGTTTCTCCATGGGTGTACCGGTATGGGGCATCATAGCTTCGATTTTTCCGCCAAGCACCTGCGCATAGAATTTGAATGCTTCCTCGCAGTTGCCGTCGAAGAGAAGATAGGGATTAATTTGCATAATCTGCTCCTTTAGTCGTTGGGTGAATAGATTTGAGTACCGAATAAAATTTCCGTACCTGTCTTCACAGTGCGATGCAACTTGTCAGCATCGTCATTTCTCCAACGCCTTCTGCACCAACAGTGGCGCAAAATACGCGCGAAGCCTCCACGCAAGGAAGCACCAGAGAATCGCCGCCAAAACACCCGGCGGTAAACCACTTGGCTGCATCGTCAGGTGGAAGACAAGGATGTTGGCGATCATGGGTGCAAGCAGCGCCAGCGCCAAGGGTACAAAGCGGTTGACTAACAACAAAGCGCCCGCGATCACCTGGGTCCCAGCCACAAAAAAGATGAAATGAGACTGCATTAGAACGCCGATGAAGGTGCCAGCCAGCCCAGGGATGGGTGGCGCGGGAATAAATTGAAGAAATCCATTCAGACCGAAAACGAAAAAAATCAGCCCAAGAAGGATGCGCGCAATAATTGCAACTATTTTCATTTGAATTGGCTCCGTCGTTAAAGATTGCTTCCAGTGAAGCGGGAAAGTCTATTGGAGGATGCAGGAAAGTCACACGGCGATGCAGTATTCTAGCCTCCAGCAATTGCACCAAGGATAATCAACGGTTCTCGCCCGGAAGCAACCGCATGGGGCAGTGGCGCGTCGGGCGGCTCATGAGACAGATCTTCCTCGCAGGCGAAGAAGCGCAGGAACGGACGCCGCTGTTGCGTGATCTGATCGCGGATGGTTCCACGCAGCATGGGATATCGAGCTTCGAGAGCATCCAGCATAGAACGTTGCGTGGCCTCACCATCAATTTCGAGATTCACCTCATGGCCCACGCACGCCAACCTGCGCAGATGCGCGGGTAGCTCGACGCGGATCGTGATCTGGCTCATGACATTGTCTGCACCTCCACCGAAAGTACCGCTGGCAGGTCGCGCACAATCGGAGCCCAGCTATCTCCCGCATCCGCCGATATGTACACCTGGCCGCCCGTGGTGCCAAAATATACACCGCAAGAATCGAGCGAGTCCACGGACATGGCATCGCGCAACACATTTACGTAACAATCTTGTTGGGGAAGGCCTTTTGTCAGCGGCTCCCACTCGTTTCCGCCTGCCCGGCTGCGATATACGCGCAGCTTTCCGTCGATCGGATAATGTTCGGAATCACTCTTGATCGGAACCACATAAATGGTTTCCGGCTCATGCGCGTGTACGTCGATCGCGAACCCAAAATCCGTTGGCAAGTTTCCGCTGACTTCATTCCAGGAATCTCCAGCATCGTCACTGCGCATGACGTCCCAATGTTTCTGCATAAACAACACGCCCGGGCGCGATGGGTGCATCGCAATGTGGTGCACGCAGTGGCCCACCTCTGCTGTTGGATCTGGGATGTATTGCGAATGCAGACCCTGATTGATGGGTCGCCATGTCTTGCCAGCATCGTCCGTACGAAATGCGCCCGCTGCGCTGATGGCGATGAAGATGCGCTGCGGATCGCTGGGATCCAGAATGACGGTGTGCAGACACATGCCGCCAGCGCCTGGCTGCCAGCGAGGACCAGAGCCGTGACCGCGCAAACCAGAAAGTTCCTCCCACGACTTGCCGCCGTCGGTCGAGCGGAACAAAGCAGCGTCTTCCGCTCCGGCATAAACCGTTTCCGGATCGGTGAGCGACGGTTCAAGATGCCAAACCCGTTTGAACTCCCATGGATGCGGTGTACCGTCGTACCACTGGTGTGTGCCGGGGACGCCGTCGTAGGCAAACTTATTATCGACCGGCTCCCACGTTACTCTGCCGTCGTCGGAGCGCTGGATCACCTGTCCAAACCAGCTTGAGGTCTGGGATGCATACAATCGGTCCGGATTCACCGGCGACCCCTTCAGGTGGTAGACCTCCCAACCTGCAAAGTGGGGTCCGCTCACTTTCCAATTTTTGCGTTTGCCATCCGACGTCAGGATAAACGCGCCCTTGTGTGTACCCACCAGCACCCGTATCTTGCTCATCGCCTTATGCTCCTCTCCGCCTAGCGCTTGAACTTATTCCTTTTTCCCCTATCCTGTTCCGCGTCCGCCAGCCTCCCCGGGTAAGAAAGCCATTCATCTGCTTTTCTCTATGCGCTGGGTTCGTGCGGGCTTGCGACCTGTGCCATCCTTATCAAAGCTCGGTAACAGTGGAGTCGAATCCCGCTCACGCCACCTTCGACGGGTCTCCGCGAGAACTTCTTCGCGATTCTTCTCCATTTCCAAAACAAGAGTGCAAGAGGCTCCTGTCTCTTCATGTCGAGCGCCCCAAATTAACAAATCCAAAAGCACCGGCGCCAGATCAATACCCTTCTCAGTCAGTCGATAGTTCACTTTTCGGCCATCCGTCGCTTCCACTTCGGCGAAAATGATCCCCGTCGCCTCGAGCCTCTGCAGACGGTTCGCCAGGATGTTCGTGGCAATCCCTTCACCCGATTGCTGGAACTCTTTGAAGGTCTTGTACCCGCGCACCATCAGGTCACGAAGAATAAGCAGAGACCAACGATCTCCAAAATGCTCCATGGCAATGCTGACCGGGCACCCGGACCGACGTTTTGACTTAGGCTTTCCAGGCACGAATCACAGTATCAAGGGTTACTTGCAATTCGCAAGTAAAATTCTCGCATTGAAATTTAGATCCATGTTGCGGTATGGGATACAGATACTGGCGTCGTAGTCCTGAGAAAACTGTGGACTTGGGCTGAGCAAGACGTCCAACTTTCCGCTAGTTACCGGTTGGTGGCTTTGTACTCCAGCTTTGCAAAGAACTTTGGACCCATTGTGCGGTCTTTTGCGTGTGGCAAAGCAGGCAGGCATTCGGGCTTTCATCCTGCCCGAACCGTTCTGTCATCTCCGCGTTGGGGATGTCGTCAATCTGATGGGATCGCGCGCGAAAGAGAAGACCGTCAACGATTCGCGGCATGTGACAAGAGACGCAACGACTTGCTTCTAGTTGGAGTGGGTGATGGGTATGCGCTGCAGCATTCGTCTTATTCTGGAATTGCGTGTGGCAGCCAGTGCACATGCGATCCGGATCATCTCTGAACTTCAGTGAGGTGGGGTTGGATTCAGCATCGTGGCCATGTGGATCGTGGCAGGTGCCGCAGGACACCTGACCCTTGCGGAAGCATTGCGAACGCTCGAGGGCCTCAACGATAAAAGTTGTCTTATTGAAACGGCCATCTTTGTAAAATGCTTTGCGGGAAAACTCATCCAACGGCACAGATTTAACAGTGTGGAAGAAAGTACCTGTACTAGAAAAATTCATTTCTCCACGAGGACTGGCGATATGCAGATTGGATTGCATATGACACTGTGCACAAATATTGACAAATTCACGGTTGCTGATTCGATCGAATTCTACTGGCTGATTGATTGGATTTTTCGTATAGACGCCCGCTTTGCTTATGGCAGCAATATGGGCCGCTGCGGGACCGTGACACATTTCGCAATCAATACCTGGCTCTCGGAAAGCAAGCTGATCGGCATCATGAATGTTACTCCCGGTATTGTGTAACTGACTAGTGTGACAGACAGCGCAGTTTGTCATGTAGTTGGTCGCGTTATCCAACTTCTCCCAGTTATATGGATTGGAGCGCTCGGTGCCGGCGGGATCGAGAACCTTCCAATAATTCACCCATCTCTTCTGGATTCTGTTGTATTGAATGGGAAAGACGTGAATCTCCCCATTCGGGAGTGTCGTTGCATACGCCTGCTGCCATTTTGAGCCGATCGTGTAGTCGACAGGATAGGCGTGCCAACTCCCATCCCATTGTTTGATTTCAAAGTAATGACGGCCGTTGCGAAGGATCATACGTGCAAACAACTTGCGGTCGGGCGCCGGGGTGATCTGGAGTTTTCCGTAACGATACGTTATACCGTCGCCAGCATAGAATGCATTGTTCTTCACAAAATCGCCAATCACATTTTGCGGCTGATACGGCAGCAGCATTTTCGCCATCCCCGTTTGCTTCCATTCCTTATATATGTCTGCATGGCAGTCTTTGCAGGCTGCGGAGCCAGCATAGCCAGGGAGATGGACCTTCGAATTACTGGCCGGGGCAACAACTAGAGGGGCAACAGGCTGTTTTTCTTCTGCATTGCGGAGAAACGCGTCGAAGCCGGTTCTCGTTCCGACTGCATGGGTTAAAGATGTTTGCATGGTGTAGATCGTAAGCAATTGTTCCTGTGCCTTGGGAGCAAAGTCACCGCCTTGCTTATAGACCGTGGCAAAATCGGCAGTGGACTCTGGCACTTTGTTCGCAGCCAGATAAATCATTCCGCGCAGGTACGTAATTTCTGAGTCGCCGGGATTAAAAGCAAGTGCCTGAGAAACAGAAGAGGCGGCTTGATCGAGCAATGCACTCTGGGCTGTACCACTTGGCATTGCTAAAGCCTGCAACATCTGAACCCGGCCGATGACAAACCACGCTGTAGCCTCCTGCGTGCGCTGTATATGGGGCCAATCATTTTCAGGAATGGCAACGGGGCGGGCAAAATCTTCAAAATAATAAAGCGCATTTCTGGCACTCACGAGGGCTGCCTGGTGCCGGTGCAGGTGGGCTTGAACGTCCGCAACAGCAACAAGGAGCGGGGGGTTCTCCGGCCATAGAACAAGAGATTGGCGGGCAAAATCGAGGCCTGCGGCATAATCACCCAGGTCAAAACTGCTTCGCGCTGCTAACTCATAGACAGTTGCAAGAAGCGCCGATGTTGGATATTGCTGAAGAAATGTGCGTGACTGCGTCTGTATTTTTAGCGGGTCTTTTGTCTGATACAGAGCGAGAAATGCGGCACGCTCGGCAGGGTCGCGAATCTCCGCCGCAATCGTGGGGACACCGCGATTTTCATTCGTCACGACGGAATCGATGTCCTGCCCTGAAAGCGGCAGCGCTACATTGCAGATGACTAGAGCTATGCAAAAGCAATATCCGATGAAACGACCGCGCATGGAAGTATCTTCCCCTTGGAGCAACGCTGCTGTAGGATCCGGAATTTTTTGAGTGCCTGCTTCATGTCCTGTCGGCTGGAGACAATCTCTGGGCATCCAGAAGCTCGGCGCGTCTGGCGTGCCCGATAGAATGTGCCAAGCAGATAGTTAGTGTAGCGCAACGGACTGATCGGTAATCCCGTCGCAGTCGGGGGGGGTGCGGAACTGTGAAAAGTGCGTGGCGGCTTTCTACTCGATAGAGCATTGTTGCGAATCATGGGACTTGTCACGGGAAACGCTGTAGGGTCCGGGGATCTGGCCACCGAATTTGGATCCGATTCCTGGCGCAGAGAGGACTCGCCGGTTGAAATCAAGGGGCGGCGGGAATCAGATTGGCTCCAGCTCCCCAGGTGCCGGAAGCGACTACTTGTGCCGTAGTCACGAGTACCAACGCCACCCGGCACAAAGGAGACCAGGGGAAAGCTGATGAACTCAGGTCCCTGCCGGTTTCTTCAATCCCGGGAACACGCGGGCGCATCCAAGAGACAGTAGCTATCGCCTTGGGGGATTAGATATGACGGAGAGCATTTCGACAGCGCTGATCACGGGAGGTACGAGCGGAATTGGTTTAGCGACAGCCAAGAAACTGGCTCGACTTGGCATGCATGTCTTGGTGGTCGGGCGGAATGCGGAGCGCGGTGAGAAGGCAGTCGACGAAATTCGCGCCGCAGGAGGCAAAGCAGATTTTATTTCCTCCGATCTTCGCGACGCAGCCAGCGCTCGCGAAGTGGCAAAGAGAGCGATCGAACTTGGAAATGGTCAAGTAGATATTCTCATCAACAATGCCGGCATCTATCCTTTCGGGCCGACGCATGAAATGACGGAAGAGCAGTTTGACCGCGTCTTTTCAACAAACGTGAAGGCGCCCTATTTCCTGGTTGCAGAGCTTGCCCCGCTTATGGCCGAGAGAGGCAAAGGGGCAATCGTGAATCTCTCGACGATGGCTGCTGATTACGGAGCGCCCGGGATGAGCCTCTACGGTTCAAGCAAGGCCGCCATCAATCTGTTGACGAAGACCTGGGCCGCCGAATATGGACCCAAAGGTGTCCGTGTAAACGCAGTGAGTCCTGGACCCACGCGCACGGAGGGCACGGATGCGATGGGAGAGGGTCTTGAACAGCTCGCCGCTCAGGCACCCGCAGGCCGTCCGGCAACAGCCGAGGAAATTGCAGAAGCAGTTGTCTTCCTGGCCACAGACCGTGCCAGTTTCATTCACGGCGCAAAACTCGCCGTGGATGGAGGGCGCACCGCCATCTGAATAACAATTGACAAATCAGACTGGGCAACTCAGCCGCTCTCACTTGCGAGGTGAAACTGGTGAGTCACAAAACGAAAGACACTGAAGCCTTTGCGATCCGAAGGAGAGAAGAATGCTCGACCACATTATTCTGAGCGTCAGCGATGTCGAACGTTCGTTGGCGTTCTATGAGGCGGCCTTGAAGCCTCTCGATATCAAGTTCTTCTTACCCTACAAGGGCGAAGGCGATCATCCTGATCTGTGGGGATTTGGTGATGGCAAGCGGGCATTCTTCTGGATCAAACAAGGAAAGCCTGATCCAGCGTCCATTCACTGGGGGTTCATGGCCGAAACCAATGGCAAGGTCGATGAATTCTACAGGGCGGCAATATCCGCCGGCGGCAGGGACAATATTTCACCGCGGGCGCGAGTGGAGTACTATCCGGGATACTACGCCGCCGATGTATTTGACCCGGACGGGTATTCATTCGAAGTCGTCCATAAAAGCTAGTGATGGAACCTCACATCGCCGCTAGCGCGAGATGCACGAGGTGGATCGAGATTGAACCTTCACCCACGGCAGATGCAACGCGTTTCACGTTGCCAGAACGAATATCTCCGACAGCAAAAACTGCAGGCAAACTGGTTTCCAGCATCTGCGGAGGCCGGCTGAGCGGCCATTTCACTGGCGCGGTGGCCAAAACCGGGTCCAGATCCCGTCCAGTGAGGATGAACCCTTGTGGATCGAGGGCGACACATCCACGCAGCCAATCTGTACGCGGCGAAGCACCTGCCATCACGAACACGTGGTGAATGTCATGCACAGATTCTTCGCCCGTCGCCCGATTCAGCCAGGTAACCCGTTCCAGGTGCGAATCGCCCCCGACTACAACAATCTCAGTTTGGAGATGTAGTTCAATCGCAGGATTTTCAACAATCCGCTGAATGAGATAGCGCGACATTGTTTCGGACAATTCCTTGCCGCGAACCAACATGTAGACCTTTTGTGCTGTTTCTGCCAGGAAGGCCGCGGCCTGACCCGCAGAGTTGCCGCCGCCTACTACGATGATCTCGTCGCCTGTGCAAAGTTGTGCTTCCATGAATGTGGCGGCATAGTAGATGCCCTGTCCCTCGAACCGTTCCAGATTCTCAACATTTGGCTTGTTGTACTGAGCGCCGGTAGCGATAACGATGCTCCGCGTCTCGATGAGTCCGCCGTTTTCCAGAGTAAGCTCATACGGTTGCTGGTCACAATTGACCTTCACCACTTTCTGGCCGACCGTCATCTGAGCGCCGAATTTCTCTGCCTGCACAACCGCGCGGCCGGCAAGTTCCTGCCCAGAAATGCCCATGGGGAATCCGACATAATTCTCAATCTTTGAACTCGCGCCAGCCTGACCTCCGGGGAACTCAGATTCGATCACCACAGCGTCCATACCCTCTGAAGCCGCATACACGGCCGCGGCCAAGCCTGCCGGGCCAGCGCCCACAATCGCGACATCATAAACGCGGTGCTCGTCGATATGGGCCGCGAATCCCAGGCACTCTGCCAGTCGCTGGTTGGTCGGATTTCGCAACACAGTCTTTCCACTGCAGATCACAACGGGAATGTCTTCCAGCTTGATCTCAAACCGATCCAAAAGTTCTTGGGACGCTCGATCGCTGTCGAGATCGACATAGCGATGGGGATAGCCGTTGCGGGTAAGGAACTCCCGCAGGCGCAGCGTATTGGATGAATGTTGCGATCCCAACACGACCACATTGCCGAGGCCTTCCGAAATCAGCGCGACACGACGTAGAAGGAAAGCTCGCATGAGGATATCGCTGAGCTCTGCATCTCTTGCAATCAATGCTCGCAACGCGTCTGCGCTTAGTTCGAGGAATTCCCCCGGCTCGGCCACACGCCCTCGTGAGAGCGCGCGGGCCCCGGAGATCAAGACAACTTCACCAGAGAATTGGCCAGGTCCATAGGTGACGAACACCTGCTCACCGGAAAGTCCGACCATTGCGATGTCAAGCTTTCCAGAGAGCACCACAAAACAAGACATGCCCAACTTACCCGGTTCGAAAAGAACCTCTCCAGCCTGGACAGATCGGACATTGCCACAGGGCCGGATGCGGGCGATTTGCGCCGGCGTAAGAACAGGAAAAGCCTCCGCTTGCCGGTCAGACTCATTGATCGATGGCAACATTGTCCAATTCTCCTACAACCGTATTGAAATGCTATACCCTGCGCCGGACGGCCGAGTTTCTCATTGAAGGACGGTTGCGGTGCAGGTGTATGAGAAATCCAAGCCGACTTCAGTGGACTCATCGTTCGATTTAGAGACGGCGAAGGGCTGTCATAAAGTTCTCGATCTTGCGGGTCGACGAAGCTTTACCGGATTTGAGGTTGCGCTCAATGCATAGTCCAGAAAAGAAGGACAGCACCATCTCCGCAATTGCGGAGACAGCCATCCCGGGCTTTTCGGCTTCGATGTTTATGGCGAGCAGGTGCTGCAACAGCGCTCGATTCTCCGTCACGACCCCATAAGCCTCATCCGGAAGGACAGCGAACTCCCGCATCGAGTTGACGGAAAAACATCCCTGCTGCTCCCCCTTGTTGAGAGGGCCATTCTTGAGAAATATCTCAACGTTTTTCCAACCGAGAGGCTCCTTGGTGAGAAGCCCTCTCTTCTCCTGGCTCTCGATATAGTGCCGAAGGCACGCCACAAAAAGATCTTCCTTATCTCGGAACTCGGTGTACAGCCCAGACTTGTTCACTCCTGTAGCTCGTTCCAGTTCCTGGAGGGTCGTGTCCGCAAACCCGCGCTTCCAGAAGACGGGCATCGCCTTCTCCACCACTTCCTCCCGGCTAAAGCTCTTCGGGCGCCCCATAGACGCATTATCCGATAAAGAACTGAATAGTTCAATATCGCTGCATCCTTGTTGCGCCTCCATCATCGTATAGAACTGAGTGGTTCAAAACTGCCTGATGTGCCGAAAAGGTCGCAGCCAGCTGAATCAGAGGAACGTTGAGTCTTTCACCGGAATGCAAAGGAGATCTATGTCAAAGCTAGCGAAGAAAGTGGCACTCGTTACGGGCGGTTCTCGGGGCATAGGTGCAGCGATTGCGAAGCGCCTGGCCGCCGATGGGGCGAGCGTAGCTATCACGTACGCGAAAGACACGAGCGCGGCCTCGGCCGTAGTCCAAGCGATTGAACTCGGCGGTGGAAAGGCCATCGCAATCCAGGCGGACGCTGCCAACGTCGAAGCCGTTAAGAACGCGGTCGAAAAGGCCGTGTCGACCTTCGGCAGGCTCGATGTGCTTGTGAACAATGCAGGCACGGCCATTCCGAAGACCTTCGAGGAAACGACGCCGGAGGAGATGGATCGCGTAATCGACGTCAACATCAGGGGTGTATTCGCTACCACCCAGGCGGCACTGAAGCACATGGCGGATGGTGGTCGCATCATCATGATTGGCTCTGCAGTGGGCGAACGTGCCGCGTCGCCATGGCTGGTCCCTTATTCGGCCACAAAGGGAGCGGTCAAGATGTTTACTCAGGCATTGTCCAGAGAGATCGGGAGCCGGGGCATCACGGTCAATAATGTGCAGCCAGGGCCGATCGACACGGATTTAAATCCCGCCTCTGGCGACTGGGCCGTACCTCAGAAGGCCGTCACAGCGCTCAACCGCTATGGACACGTCGACGAGGTTGCCGCTCTGGTGGCATTTGTCGCTGGTCCAGACTCCTCGTACATCACCGGGGCGAACCTGACCGTGGATGGCGGGATGAATGCCTGAGCTCGAAAACAAAACGGTTCTTGTGACGGGTGCATCAAGAGGAATTGGCCGCGCGACGGCAGCGGCGCTTGCGAGTGCCGGGGCACACGTTCTGGTTCACTATGGGCGTTCTGCGCACGAAGCTGAATCTCTCGTCGCTGCGATCCGAGCCGAAGGCGGACGCGCAAACGCAGTCTCAGCGGATCTCAGCGGATCTCAGAACTCCCGACGGCGCTTCGCTGCTTTAACCGGCAACATGAGGATCGCAATGAATAACACACCGAGTAAAGGCAAAGAGATCAGGATTCCCGGCCCTGATCATCCCATCGCGATTTCGCCGGCTGAAGGTACCGTGCGCGTGATGGTCGCCGGGAAAATCGTTGCTGAATCGACACGAGCTTTGCGGCTGGAGGAGATGGGACATCCACCCGTCTACTACTTGCCGCGCAGCGATGCGGACATATCGTTGCTCGTTCGGGCCACGCATTCCACCTACTGTCCGTACAAGGGCGATTGCAGCTACTACAGCATCCGTATCGGCGGTTCCCGATCGTAGACTGCCGTGTTGGCCTGCGAGAAACCAAATGAGGCAGTCGCCAACATTGGAGGATGCCTGTTTTATTTCTGACGGGTAGATGGAATCGAAATGGCGTTCTGCGCATCTTGCATTTGAGGGCTTACCGCAGTTCGTGGAAACTCTAGCCGGTGACACGTTGCCGCGTATCGCACATGAAAGGAAAAGAGCAAACCGAAATGACAAACGAAGAGATTCTCGGCTTCACAATTCTCAACTCATGGAAGCTTGTTATAGACCGTTTCAATAAGACTCTGTCTGAACTGAACGATGAGCAACTTCAAAAACAGGCCGCTCCCGGAAAGAACCGCGTGTTCTATCTAATAGGACACCTATTAGCTATCCATGATCGTATGTTTCCTCTGCTCGGTCTCGGCGAGCGACTCCATCCGGAGTTGGATGACGCGTATATCACGAATCCGGACAGGGTGCTTGCCGATCCACTTTCGGCAACAGAACTTCGCAAAGCATGGGCCGAGGTCAATGACAAGCTTACTGCAGCCTTCGAAAAGTTCACATTAGAAGACTGGTTGCAAAAGCACACAGCAGTCTCCGATGAGGATTTTGTCAAAAATCCTACGCGCAACCGGCTTGCCCTTGTGATGAACCGCACCAGCCACGCTTCTTACCACTCGGGTCAGGCTGTCCTTGCAAAATAAGCACAACACAAGAGGCAAACGCGGTTGAGAGCTTGCAAGAGCGGATTTGTGAACTGCTCATCGAGAACCAACAGCTGCGGATAGTACTAATGGAAGTGAAAGCGAGGGAGCAGATGGATTGCTTTGGGCGCGATGCATCCAGCGATTGAAATGACGGCACCCACGACAATGAACAGAAACTTCCGCGCCCACCTTTTGGGGTAAGGAATTAATGTGTCCGCAACTGCTGCTTGACCGCATCTCTTACGCAACGAACAGCCGGAGCGAGCCTCCCGATGTGCTTGGAATGCAGTATCCAAACATTCTGCAACAGAGAGAAATCCTTCACTCTGACCGGCTTGACGCGTTTGCGCAAAGGAGAGGATCGAAGAACCTGCGGCATCGCCAACCCCAATCCCACATCGTCAGAGATCAACGAAAGCTGCAACTCATAACCTTCTGCCTCGACTGCGGAAACAAATGGAAGTCCTCGTTGAAGCAGAGCCGCCTCAAGTGACTGGCGACTTCCGCATCCATGAGGATTCAACACCCATGCGCTCGAAGCTAGTTCATCCAATGTCGAGGGTTGCGACATGCGCTTAGTTTTCGCTGCAACGATTGTCATCGGTACTGTTTCAAGGCATTCCGAAACCAGGGAGATTGGCGGTGTGCTTCCCTCCGGTAGAAGCACAACGGCGCAGTCCAGGGCTCGATTTGCAAGGCGCTCCAGAAGCACCCCGGACCATTGCACGAAGGCCTGAATCCGCACTTTCGGAAAGTCGGCCCTGAGGCACCTGATTGGCGAATCTATTGCGAGATCGCCAAGCGCCCTCGACATGCCAAAACGAAAATCCCCAGATGGCTCGCCCCCATGTATGATCCCCGTTTTCAAATCGTTCACGGAACTCAGCACTGGCTTTGCGAACTCGTAGGCCTCCTGCCCCGCGCGAGTAGACTGCAGGGGCCGAGTCTGGCGATCCAGCAAAGGCGTGCCGAGCACATCTTCCAGATTCTGAATTCTCCGCGTCACGGCTGACTGAGTGAGATGGAGATGCGCAGCTGCGGCCACGATGGAACCACGATCCACAACAGAAACGAAGGCTTCCAGGTCAATCAAGTTCATGGGCTGTTATCCCCTTGTGCATGTCTTTTCAGATGCTTCTGCTCGATGCCAAGATTCCCCATTCGCGACCATCATCTGTATAAAATGCGAATCTCTCATAATGACTATCGAGAAGTTTCATGGTTCGTAATATGCACAACACGAATCTATCACTGTAAAGCTCAACCCTGCTGCAAAGAGCAGGGACGAGTTCCTGCAGAGAAGTTGAGCGGATACCAATGACAGGTGCCCGCGGAGCGAAAACAAGACTATGTGGATCGTCAGACTGGCTCTCAATCGACCTTATACGTTTATCGTCCTGGCGCTGCTCATTCTCCTGTTAAGCCCGGCCGTAATTCTCCGCACGCCCACGGACATCTTTCCGAATATCAATATCCCAGTGATCTCAGTTGCGTGGACTTACACGGGGCTTAATCCAGAAGGTATCGAAGCACGTTTGACAACGCCCTACGAGAAGGTTTTGACAACACTCGTCGATAACATCCAGCACATTGAATCAACCAGCTACAACGGCGTCTCGGTGGTGAAGATTTATCTGCAACCCGGCGCCAGTCTGGATTTGGCAAACGCCCAAGTGGTAGCCGCTGGACAATTTGCACTACGTCTCCTCCCGCCTGCAATCCAGCCCCCCGAGATCATCAATTTCAGCGCGTCCAGCGTACCGATTATCCAACTTGGGCTCTCCGGAAAAGGAATGTCAGAACAGGAGCTTAATGATGAGGGATTCAACTTTCTGCGCCCTCAGCTGATCACCGTGCCGGGCGCGGTGATCCCCTATCCCTATGGCGGAAAACAGCGGCAAGTGATGATCAATATGGATCAGAACCAGATGCAGGCGAAAGGAGTCTCCCCGACCGATGTTCTGAATGCTGTAAACGCCCAGAACCTGATTCTCCCCACAGGCACGGCCAAGGTTGCGGAAAGTGAACTGGACGTGCGCATGAACGTGGCCCCGCGCACAATCGAAGCGCTCAACAACATCCCGATCAAGCAGGTCGGCAACACGACGATCTATTTGAGAGAAGTGGCCCGCGTGAGTGACGGGTTTGCCGTGCAGACGAACGTGGTCCGCCAGGATGGCCAACGCGGCGTGCTGGTCACGATTCTTAAAGCTGGAACAGCATCCACTCTGGATGTCGTTTCAGGAATCAAACGGTTACTCCCGCGCGCCGCATTGATTCTGCCCCGAGAGATGAAGATCACCCCCTTGGCCGATCAATCGGTCTTCGTGCGCAGCGCGATCAGTGGTGTGGTCCATGAAGGCGTCATCGCGGGAGCATTGACTGGATTGATGATTCTGCTCTTCATTGGCAGTTGGCGGAGCACCATCATCATTTCCGTCTCAATTCCCCTGTCCATTCTCACTTCCATCCTTATCCTGAGTTTTCTTCACGAAACGATCAACATCATGACGCTCGGTGGCCTCGCTCTCGCGGTCGGTATCCTGGTCGACGATGCCACGGTCGTGATCGAAAACATCAACCGAATTTTGGAGGAGGGCCACGAGACCGACATCAAGCAGGCGATCCTGGATGGTTCGCAGCAGGTCGCAGTTCCGGCGCTGGTTTCGACGCTCTGCATCTGCATTGTCTTCATGCCACTGTTTCTGCTGGGCGGCGTAGCGCGTTACCTTTTCATTCCGCTGGCAGAGGCGGTCGTATTTGCCATGCTTGCGTCCTACTTCTTCTCTCGGACGCTTGTTCCGACGCTTGCGATGTACATGCTCAAGCTGAACGAGGGCCGCGGTGAGTCGCACAACCCTCTCGTGTTATTTCAACGGAAATTTGAGCAGGGCTTTACCAGGGTGCGGAACGCGCACGAACGTTTGCTGACTCGTCTGGTCATGCGCCGCAAGGTTTTCATTCCTGCGTTTCTTGGACTCTGCCTCAGCGCCTTTCTCCTGACGCCATGGCTCGGGCAGGATTTTTTTCCCAACACAGATAGCGGTCAGTTCAGCCTGCACATCCGCGCCAAGACCGGGACACGCATTGAGGACTCTGCCCGGCTTGCCGACCTGGTGGAAAACGCCATTCGCAGAGAAGTGCCCCCGAACGAAATCGACAGCATTCTGGACAACATTGGCCTGCCCTTCAGCCCCTACAACCTGATGCATTCGGCATCGGGCGTGCTTGGCCCCAACGACGCCGATGTGCTGGTATCGCTACGCAAAAACCATCACCCCACCGCCGAATATGTTCGCGCCCTTCGTCAAAAGCTTCCCCGCGAGTTTCCCGGGACAACCTTCTATTTTTTGCCTGCGGACATCGTGACCCAGATTCTCAATTTCGGTCTGCCCGCGCCTATAGACGTCCAGGTTGAAGGAAACAACATACAGGCCAATCACGATATTGCCGAGAACATCATGACAGAGTTACATCATGTCCCCGGATTGACCGACCTGCATATCCAACAGCCGCTCGATTATCCGACGCTCAATGTGGATGTTGACCGGACCAAGGCGTTGCAGGCGGGATATGAGGAAAAGGATGTCGCTGCGAGCGTGTTGAACTCGCTGAGCGGGAGCTTCCAGATCACGCCGATGTTCTTTGTCAACTGGAAGAACGGCGTGGACTACAACCTGGTTGCGCAAACTCCGCAATACAGAATCCAGTCGATTAAAGACATTCAGAATATTCCCATCGCTGGAGGTCCCAAAGACAGTCCGGAGATTCTTGCGGATGTTGCTTCGATGAAGCGCGGCAGCGAGGTGGCTGTTATCAACCACTACAACATACGCCGCGTGATCGATATCTACGGGACGCCGCAGGACCGGGATCTCGGCGCAGTAAGTAGCGACGTGCAGCGCATCGTCGACGCCCATCGCAAGTCGTTGCCGCGCGGAACGTTCATCACTATACGAGGACAGGTGGAGACAATGCACGAGTCGTATACCGGCTTGATTACCGGGCTGGGATTCGCCATTGCGCTGGTGTACTTGCTGATCGTCGTGAACTTTCAGTCCTGGCTGGACCCCTTCATCATCATCACCGCTCTTCCGGCAGCCATGGCGGGCATCATTCTCATACTCTTCTTCACGCACACGACGCTCAGCGTTCCCGCGCTCATGGGGGCACTGATGTGCGTTGGAGTTGCTACGGCCAACAGCATTCTCGTCGTCTCCTTCGCCAAAGACAGACTGCTGATCCATGGCGACGCTGTGAAAGCTGCCCTTGAGGCCGGCACCACACGATTCCGGCCGGTCATCATGACCGCGCTTGCCATGATCATCGGCATGGTGCCGATGGCGCTCGGTCTGGGCGATGGCGGTGAGCAAAACGCGCCTCTGGGACGCGCCGTCATCGGTGGCCTGTTCTGCGCCACAATCGCGACGCTGGTCTTTGTCCCGTCAGTCTTCGCGTTATTTCACAAGAGGTCCCAGGACCCCTCTACGGAGTACACAGAGACTCCAGGGATAATCCACCGCCTAACACGGAGCCACAATCATGACATGGAATGAGTCGAATCAAAGACAAACCATTGCTTCAACACCCGCCCCCACGCGACCTGCGAGAGGAAGGACCAGCGCAGTCGGGGCAATCCTCGTCCTTTGCGTCGGCTTCGCGGTCTTTGAAGGTATTCACTCGCGTGTGGAAGCCAAGGCCGAACTGCGCCAGGTGGCGTTGAATTCTGCGATACCCACTGTCAACATTGTCTTTCCGAAGGGCGGAGCCGAGACGGAAGAGATTGAGTTGCCAGGCAACACCGAGGCGTTCACCGACACGCCAATCTATGCCAGGACCAACGGCTACGTAAAAGATTGGTACGTGGATATAGGCGCGCGGGTCAGGCAGGGCCAGCTTCTTGCCGTAATCGAGACACCAGAACTCGATCAGCAGCTTCGACAAGCGAAAGCAGATCTCGAAAATGCACTGGCCAATTTACAGATCGCGCAGATTACCGCGACGCGCTGGCAAAATCTGCTGAAAACCGATTCGGTCTCCCACCAGGAAGCAGACCAGGCGGTAAGCGACCTGCATTCCAAGGAGGCTCTCGTTGATTCCAACAAGGCTAACGTTGATCGCCTGGAGCAGTTGCAGTCTTTTGAACGTATCACCGCGCCCGTTGACGGTGTCATCACAGCCCGCAATACAGACATTGGAGATTTAATCCAAGCTGACACCACTGCTCCCAAAGAAATCTTTCATCTTTCTGCTATCCGGAAGCTGCGCATCTACGTTCCAGTCCCCGAAGTCTATGCTCCCTCCGTAAAAACGGGAGCGAAGGTCGATGTGACGCTGGACGCCTTCCCTGGCCAGATATTTGCTGGAACGCTGGTACGCAACGCGGATGCGATTGATCCTGCCACGCGCACCCTGACTGTCGAAGTCGATGTCGACAATTCATCTGGACGAATGATGCCGGGAGCCTATGCTTTCGTGCACTTCAAGATCCCGGCTACGAGTGGAGCCGTGACCATACCCTCGAATGCTCTGCTTTTCCGTTCCGAGGGCTTACGCGTTGGCGTTGTGCGGAACTCTCATGTGGCACTCCTGCCTATCACCATTGGCCAGGATTATGGCGACGCGGTAGAGGTCCTTTCGGGGCTCACCGCGCGGGATGCGGTGATCGTGAATCCTTCGGATTCCCTCGCAAACGGTGCACAAGTCCTGGTCGAAGCCAAGGCGAATAATGGAGTCCGGCAATGAGGCGCTTCCTTCTTATATTTGCAGGGATGGCGATCCTGCTCCTGCTGTTGGTCGGGTGCATGGTTGGCCCTAAATATGTGAAGTCGCAGGCACCGTTGGCTCCAGGCTTCAAGGAAACGGCCAACTGGAAAGAGGGCGACGGCTGGAAGATTGCCAATCCTGAAGATACCCTGGTGCGCGGAAAATGGTGGGAACTCTATGGGGATGCGAAACTCAACGAACTGGAAGAGCAGGTAGACCCATCCAATCAGACTCTGAAGATCGCCGAAGCGAATTTCCGCCAGGCACGCACCGCGATTCGACTCCATCGCGCCGCCGAGGCGCCCACCATTGGTACCTCGCCGAGCATCTCCTCGATTCGGAGTTCTGCGAATCAGCCCTATTTTCCACCGAGCCTGGCCAATGATGGTTCAGGAGACTTCACGCTTCCTTTCGATCTTTCCTATGAGATCGACTTATGGGGAAGGATCCGCCGCAGCGTGACGGCTGCTCGAGAGGAAGCGCAGGCAAGTGCCGCAGACCTTGAAACTGCCCGCTTGAGCCTGCACGCGGAGTTGGCGGTTGATTACTTTGAAGTGCGCAGCGCCGATGCGCAGGAACTGCTGCTGAACGATACCGTCGAGGCTTACAGCAGAGCGCTGCAGCTGACCGAGAATCGATTCGAAGGTGGGGCTGCGCCGAAGTCCGATGTCACGCAGGCGCAAACGCAACTCGACGCCGCACGTGTCCTCGCCACGGAAATCAAGGTGCAGCGCGCACAATACGAGCACGCGCTTGCGATTCTCATTGGGAAGCCGCCCGCTGCTTTCAGCCTGCCTCCGATTCCCCTCAATGTTGAATCTCCCACATTGCCCTCCGTGCCCGTTGCTCTACCTGCACAGCTTCTGGAGCGGCGTCCCGATATTGCAGCAGCCGAGCGTCGCATGGCGGCGGCCAACGAGCAGATTGGAATCGCGCAGGCAGCCTATTATCCGACACTCAATCTGGCGGCAGTCGCTGGCCTCGAAGGTTCATCACTGTTGAACTGGTTCAATTGGCCGAGCCGCTTTTGGGCGGTAGGACCAAGTATCTCTGAAACACTCTTCGATGGCGGAAGACGCCGGGCCACAACGGAGTCGGCAAGAGCAGGCTATGACGCCTCTGTTGCCAACTATCGCCAAACCGTTCTGACCTCATTTCAGCAGGTGGAAGACAACATCGTCGTTCTGCGGGAGTTGAACACGGAGTCGGTTCAGCAACACGAAGCAACGGCCTCGGCGGAGGAGTCTCTCCGTCTCTTCCAGAACCGGTACGCAGGTGGCGTCGACACTTATCTGCAGGTTGTCACTTCACAGACGACGGCTTTAGCCAATGAGCGAAATGACATCGATATTATGAGACGGCAATTTGAGGCGAATGTTCTCTTGATCAAGGCTCTGGGGGGAGGCTGGGATGTCTCGACCTTGCCTCACTTGTAAGTATCCCCAAGAATCAAGCAAGCATAACAACGAACGACTGCACAGGTGCTCTACCGGGTAAAGAAAAATGATCTGGATAGACGAGAAATCGGAGTTTTCGCGGTATCCGAAAGGGATGCCCAACGCAGCCCACCTTCGTATCATGCTGACAACGGTGTGGTAGACGCGAAACCAATAATTCCCTATTTCAATTGCCACTGCGGCAGATGAAGCCAAGTTGTTGATGTGATTGGTGGACCTGGTCGGGATCGAACCGACGACCTCTTCCATGCCATAATGTGCATCGAAGGCTAAGTTATTGACGGCACAGTAGTTATGAGTCGGTAAAACCGGCAAAACTGGCATAATCGGCAGCATTTGCTACCAAAATGCTACCAAATTCATTATCGGGCGATCGGGCTGTGCCGTGGGCGGGCAGCCCGATTGATGCTCATCTCGGGCGAGATTGTCTTATGGACGAAGTTCGAGTTATAGCCTTTACGTGCGTTCAAGACGCACATAGATAAGATTTTATGAACTTGACATTCGGTTTATATTTATATGAATATGTGCGTTATGGACGCACAAAGGTCATCTCGACTAAACCACCTGCTTCTGAGTTTGCCGGAGGGCTTCTTGGCGGACAGCACTTGGCTCCAGGCCCAGGGGCTCACTCGTTCGTCGATACGAGACTATGTGGACCGGGGTTGGCTCGAAAGGATAGCTCCCCGCGTCTACCTGCGACCCAGGCAGTTGACCAAAACCTCGCTGCGGTGGGATGTTGTCGTGCTCTCTCTCCAGCAGGTCATGCACAAGCCACTGCACGTCGGCGGACGAACGGCGGTCGAACTGTCTGGGTATGCTCATTACGTTGAAGCCGGCGACACTCCGCAGGTTTACCTATATGGATTGGGCCTCCCTTCCTGGCTCGCCAAGCTGCCGATATCCGCTCAGTTTGAAACCCGCTCCTCGGGACTGTTTGCAAACTCCAATACCGGCGTTGAAGCGAGGCGTTACGATTTGCGTTCTGGTGACGCATCAGGATCGCCAAAGGATGCGAAGTCCACGAGCCCCTGGGAGTGGTCGCTGACCATGTCCGCGCCTGAACGAGCGATCCTGGAGATGATAGATGAACTTCCGCACCACGAGAGCTTTCATCAAGTCGATGTCGTCATGGAAGGCTTAACTAATCTCCGTCCTCAACTGCTGGGAAAGCTCCTGCGGGAATGCAGAAGTGTGAAGGTAAAGCGGCTCTTCCTCTGGTATGCAGACAGGCATGGACATGCCTGGTTCAAACATCTGGATCAGTCTTCCGTCGATCTCGGGAAAGGAAAGCGTCAACTGGTTCCCCAGGGCCACTTCGACTCGCGCTATCAGATCACGCTACCAATGGAACTATTCAGCGCTGGAGGCAGCAACGATGGCCAGTGAAATCTTCGAGGCACAGGTCGCCCTGCTTGTCCGTGTACTGCCATATGTAGCGACCGAAACCTGCTTTGCTCTCAAGGGCGGAACAGCAATCAATCTCTTCGTTCGAGACCTGCCCCGCCTCTCGGTGGACATTGATCTGGTGTATCTGCCGATTGAGGATCGAGAGACATCGCTTATCGGGATACGATCTGCGCTGGGTCGTATTGCCCAGAAGATTCGCAAAGCGATCCCGGACAGCGTTGTGACCAACAACGCCAACGCAGGCGGAACCCTTGTCCTTGTACGTCAAAAAAACGCCCAGATCAAGATCGAAGTCACTCCGGTCCTTCGGGGAACCGTCCATCCCGTAGAGTTGAGAACAGTCCGGCCCGTCGTAGAGGGGCAATTCGGCTTTGCTGAAATCCAAGTCGTCTCATTTGCCGACCTCTACGCGGGAAAACTGGTTGCTGCACTGGACCGACAGCATCCTCGAGATCTTTTCGACGTTCAACACCTGCTTGCCAATGAAGGGATCGACAAAACTCTGTACCAGACATTTCTGGCATACATCCTGAGCCACAATCGTCCAGCGCATGAACTCCTACGACCCCGTTTGAAGGACATACGGCAAGCCTTCGAGAGAGAGTTTGTCGGAATGACAGTTAGCGACACCTCCTTGGACATGCTCCTCGAAACCCGAGAGCACTTGGTCGCGGAGATTCGCTCTCGCCTGGATGAAACCTCCAAGCTCTTTCTGCGGTCTTTTCATACGCTCAGACCAGACTGGGACTTCATAAACTCGCCAAATGTTCGCAATCTCCCGGCGATTCGATGGAAGCTAATGAATCTGGAACGATTGCAAACCGAGAATCCAGAAAAGTATCAGGCAATGCTTCAAGAGCTTGATGCGGCATTATTTTTGAGGTGATTCCAGCTCGAAGATTTCGCAGACGCTGTCTGCTAAAGAACTCTAGTCCTGTCGCTTCAGCCACCACTTTCTGTGGAAGGCGGCGGACCCGCGTGATAGTCGTGGAGTATCCGAAGCAACCGTAGTAACTCTCGCCTGTCTGCTGGAGCCAACTTGCTCGGCTTCGGAGAAAATACTCGGCTGATTCTGTCGCACAGCGTGCTGGAATCGCTAATCGTTCGCATGAGCGGGCAGATAATTCTGAAACTGCGAAAGTTGGTCGACCAGTGCCGCCAGTGGCGCTCGCGCGGGTTCCGCGACCTCATATTCCACATGAAGAACGGAATTGCTCAGATCTAGTCGCAAGATCAGCTGCAATTTTTCAAGAGATCTAAGGTTTGCGGTTAGGGCCTTCTTGGACGCCCTAGGTATGAGCCGCCTTAGCTGACTAAGACGGACTGGGCCGTTAAGTAGCGCACAAAGAATTTGCACCGTCCATTTTCCTCGTAAGACCTCCATAGTGCGCGCCACTTGGTCTAGACACTCTGCGTCGTATGCATACATTGGCGTCTCCACTAATATTGTGCGACCTCCTCACGGTTGACCGAAATCACATAAACCCA
The DNA here is from genome assembly GCA_036267255.1 of Acidobacteriaceae bacterium. GTDB lineage: Bacteria > Acidobacteriota > Terriglobia > Terriglobales > Acidobacteriaceae > DATAWK01. The sequence goes on from DATAWK010000043.1 coordinate 357,748, forward strand.
TTAGTGTTGCTGGGCTTTGACTCGGCTCCTCCAGGAGGAGCCAACGGTCGTTCCCATTCACGCTAAGCTCTGGCAAGCGAGGGTGCTGGTGTCCCATTCAAGACCGCGTCGATGTTGTCGAGTGCGGTCATACCCATATTGGTTCGGCTCTCAATCGTCGCCGCTCCGATATGGGGCAGCAAGAACGTGTTCTTGAGTGCCACGTAACCTGGATTGAGCTTCGGTTCTCCTTCGTAAACGTCAAGACCGGCGGCAGCGACCCGACCAGTCTTGAGGGCCTCGATCAAATCATCATCCTTGATCAAACCACCGCGCGCTGTATTCACGATGATGGCGTGCTCGGGAAGAAGGGCGATCGTCTTGGCGCTAAGGAAGTGGTGGGTTGTCGGTGACTCAGGGGCATTCAGGCTCAGGAACTGGCTCACTTTCACGAGTTCGAGTGGGTCTGCATAAAATACCGCGTCTCCTACTTTCTCTGCTGGCAACTGGTGCGGGTTGGAATAATGGATCTTCATTCCAAAGCCTCTTGCACGCTTCGCTACTGCTTGGCCGATACGCCCCATCCCGAAGATCCCGAGGTTCTTGCCCGTCACCTGCCAGCCGAGTAGGGCTCCTGCGCGTGGAATCGTCCACTCGCCGCTTCGAACCAACTCTTGCGCTTCAAATGCTCGCCGACTTGCACCAAGAAGCAAGAGCATCGCGACATCTGCCGTCGCATCCGTCACCTCAGCCGGGGTGTATCCAATAGCGATGTTGCGCTCCGCAGCTGCGTGCATATCGATATGGTCAACGCCTACAGAATAGGTTGAGATCACTTTGACGGACGGGGAGACTCGTCCGAAGAACTCGGCATCGAGCCTGTCGAATGGCAATATGAGGATCGCGTCAGCGCCCTCCGCCGCCGCAAGGAGCTCATCACGCGTGAATGCTGTTCCATCGGTTTTTCGCCTAACTTCGTAACCGCTTTCGATTCGCGCTTCGACCGGCTTGATGAAATGGGACGTGACCGCCAGGATGGGCTTTTTCATTTAATCAGTTCTCCTCAGAAATTCCTCGCCGGGCTCAGGGTTTGTCTTCGCTCGCTTGAGCGATTAACGGCCCTGCACCGCTTGCATGATTTGGCCCATCTCCATAGCATTGCTCGATGGAATTTCCTGAAGTGAGAGCGCGAGCTGATCCGTGGCAATGCCGGTTAGGCTCTGAAACATCGCCCAAAGTTGCTGCAGCACATCTGTTTTTTCTTCGAGAGTATGCCCACTTCACAGTACACAATTGAGCGAAGCCGTAGAAGCTTGCTCTCCACCGGTAAAGCCAGACCCTTTCGGATACGAGAGAAAGACCACACGGACAAAGTTCTTTGGAACCTTCATCACAGAAGTGTGGATTCGGGTGACCTCTTCTGCAATTTTCGCTTTGGTCTCAACAGAGACAGTACCCTCTTGAGTAATCGCGGTGTAGAACGGCATTTGTGTGAACTCCTATGCGGTGGGTTGGCGGCTAGTGGGCTTCCGTCGGAATATTGGGGACGATCACCAGTTTTTTGTTGAGAAATTCCTCGATCCCCAGGCTGGAAAGCTCCTTGCCGTATCCAGACCTCTTGATCCCCCCGAAGGGAAGATCAGGCCAACTTAGGTCTGGATAGTTGATAAAAACCATACCCGTCTCTAAACGGCTGGCGACCCGCTTGCCCCTCTCGATATCAGTGGAGTAGACCGACCCCCCGAGTCCAAACGGCGAATCGTTTGCAATCGCGATGGCTTCAGCTTCATCTTTGGCTGGAAAGATAAGCGCAACGGGACCAAAGAATTCCTGCTTGTACGCTGGATTATCAGGCGTGAGGCCAGTGAGGACAGTTGGCTCCAGGAAGGCTCCAACCGTCCCGGCACGTTTTCCACCAAGCAGCACTTTCGCTCCGTGACTTGTTGCGTCACTGATCTGTCGCAGAATCAGTTGCAATGCGGCGTCCGAGGACAGCGGCCCCAAAGTCACGCTTTCGTCGAAAGGATCTCCGAGTTTCAACTCTTTGGCGGCAGCGATGAACCGTGGCAGGAATTTGTCGAGCATTGATTCGACAACAATGAAACGCTTTGCGCCGACGCATGTTTGTCCATTGTTGCCGAAACGCCCGAGAATAGCCATGGCGACCGTATGGTCCAAGTCGGCGTCATCGAGAACAATGAAGGCGTCGCTTCCGCCCAGCTCCATTGTGGATTTCTTGAGATTCTTGCCGGCCCTGGACGCCAAGACCTCCCCCGCGCGCTCCGAACCGGTGAGAGCAATCCCTTTGACACGAGGATCGTCGATCAAGGCTCCAGCCTGATCGTTACTCAAAAAGAGATTGGTGTAGACTCCGTCCGGAAGCCCTGCTTCCTTCAGAATCCGTTCAAAGGCGACTGCACACTGGGGAACACCCGACGCGTGCTTCAACAGAATCACGTTGCCCGACATTATGTGCGGACCGACGAATCGAGACAACTGGTAATAGGGATAATTCCACGGCTGGATGCTCAAAAGAACGCCCAAGGGAGAAAATTCCAGATGCGCATCTCCCATCGCCGATTTGATGGGCTTAGGTGCGAGGAATGTCGCCGCGTTGTCTGCGAAGTATTGGAGAATGGCGGCGCTTACTTCGACTTCGCCGCGACTTTCTGCTATACGCTTTCCCATTTCGAGAGTGGCAAGTGTTGCCAATTCGGTTTTCTGTTCGAGGAGTAGCTGAGCGGCGCGGGCGATGATCTTGGCGCGCTCTTCGATCGGGCGCGTTGCCCAGGAAGCGAACGCATCGGCCGCATTGGCCAGGGCGTCCATCATTTCTTGATCGCTGTGCTCTGCGAAAGTCTTGAGGACTTCTTCAGTGGCTGGATTTACGCTGAGATATGGCACGGTGAGCCCCTTTGCAGTTCGCCTGACTGCCGACGACACACCGCATCTCCCGGTACGCGTAGCCATGTCTGACTTAGCCGGCAATGGAGCACGCTTCGGCAGGTGAACAGCTCGATGATAGCAATCCATCGGAGCTCGATAAATTACATATTCCTTGTACACGAGTCGTAAGGACAGTCCAGCACATTATTAGACTCTTGGAGCTTCCTCGTTTTGATGATGGGAGAAACCTCTGACTCGGTTCCTTGTACTACCCGAACCTTCATTGACGTCTCGATCCCCCGCCAGTCTTAGCAGAAACATGTAGTTTCGACTCGCTCATTGAGTTGCTACCATCACCTCGTCATACTCTTCCAGTTCGCTCGATTTGTAAGCGACGGAATGACAGTAGGCATTCCGGAAAGAAAATGCAGCCATTGGTCACAATAGTTCGCATCTTGATCGATCGTATGCTGGGTCTGGGCTCGCGTGATGTCGGGAATTGCGACTGCGAAGGGGGGAGGCCATGGATTCAGCGAGAACAGTCAAACTCTCCCCGACCAAAGTCCATGTATGCCAACACTGTAATTCGCTCTTTCAGAATGCGAGTGCAGAATTAAACGCCTACATAACGGCAGTCGAGCAGCGGTTTGGGCATCAAGCAGCGAAGAGAGCTGGAGGACACTGGGTCGATCTCTTAGAACAGTCGGGCGCTCTGAACGGCGACGCCCGATCCGAGCTACGCAGGATCACGATTCTGGCGGCGAGCCATCTTGCGGACGCAATGACCTGACTCCCGCGTTTACTTGACCTGCCCCCATTTTCCGCACGTTGATAATACAACTCAGCGACGCATAGCCGTCCACACGACATGCCGTGCGAACTTGGCGGCGATGAATCTTCCCGTCGGCCCTCAGGCTGATTCCCGCCAACGTAAGCCTGCATACGTCCCACCAGACGCTCGGTTAGGATGACTTGTATTAACTCCGGATTCTGAAATTCCTGAGTTCCTCCTGCAGTGTGGTCGCTACGCAACTTCACGTAGCCATTGTCTCTCGCGTCAGCTCGTGTTCACCGTAGTGAGTGATGAGTAAATTGTGGGCACTGTGTCGAAAACGCATTTTAACGAGCGCGGACCGCGGATCTAATAGAAGGGATTTAGGTCGCTGTTCGCCCCCCGGAGCTGAAACTGCCGGCGAGAGTTGCGTCGAGTAACCGAGGTAAGCGTCGGTTGCGTTTATGTATTATTGGATCGTGTTTGAATCCGCTCACCTCGGTGATCTGGTGAAAAGAGTGAAATTGAGTGGCGTAATCGACGCAATCGCGCCAATCACCATTCGGATGAACGAGCGCGGACGTTCTGTTGGCCGACTCTGCACAGAAATCTCGCAAACAATGAATCCTGAGCTTCTAGTGCAGGTGTTGCTCATACTTTTTTGCTCCGTACTGGCCTGCCCTAATGCGAAAGCCGTGGATCCGGACAGGCGCATATCTCAATACGCGCACACTGCCTGGCACGTACGTGACGGGATCTTCCCGGGAACACCCACTGCGATCACCCAGACTACAGATGGATATATCTGGATCGGGACACTAGACGGGCTGTTGCGCTTCGACGGCGTTCGCTTCGTTCGCTGGACTCCACCCACCGGAGAACATCTTCGCACGACGGCCGTGATCTCACTTCTGGGCGCCGCCGACGGGAGCCTGTGGATTGGAACAGCCTCTGGCCTGGTTCGGTGGAAGAACCGAAATTTGTTAAATTTCCCGGAAACAGCGGGGCGCGTGAACGCGATCTACGAAGATCGTGAGGGCACGATCTGGATGGCGCGTTCACGAACGCGGACTGGAGCCGTTTGTAAGGTCACAGCGTCTGTGGCTAAATGTTACGGACCCAAAGACGGAGTTCCACCCTACGCGGGGACATTGACCGGCGACAACGCCGGATATCTTTGGATTGGAACTAGCACCGCGCTGGTCCGATGGAAACCAGGTTCCTCTACTTCGTACGTGTTGCCCGGACTCAAGTCCAACGTAGCGCTTGCCGGTATAACCTCTCTCGCTGCCGCCCCTGACGGATCTGTTTGGACGGGGATCTCGAAGTCCGGCCCCGGGCTCGGTCTCGAGCAGTGGGTCAACGGTACATGGAAAGCCCTGATCACACCCACTCTGGACAGTAGCACATTGAATTTCTACGGTGCCTTGTGGTTGGACCGGCATAACGCATTGTGGATTGGAACCGAAGGAAACGGCATCTACCGGGTACACGATGGCCAGGTGGATCGTTTTCGAAGTGCAGATGGTTTATCGGGCGATACCACCGAAGCCTTTTTTGAGGACCGCGAAGGCAATTTGTGGGTGATTACGAGCGAAGGCGTCGACTGTTTTCGCGACATCCCGGTAGTCAACTTCTCCATGCACGAGGGGCTCGCTAGCGACTCGGTCGATTCCGTACTTGCGGCTCGGGATGGGACCATCTGGATGGGGAATGGTCTGAGTTTGGATCATGTGCGTGGGGACGTCGTTTCATCCATCGGTCCAAAGAATGGATTGCCGGGCAATCAGGTGACGTCCCTGTTCGAAGATCATGTCGGACGGCTTTGGGTCGGGTTGGACAATGGATTGTTTGTTTACGAGCATGGCAGGTTTAGACGCATCCGGCGTCGCGACGGAAAGCCAATTGGGGTCGTTTTGGGGATGACCGAGGACGTCGATGGCCGCATTTGGGCCACAGTCGTCGGCGTTGGCCCGGGAAATCCAGGAGGTCTGATCCGGATTCCAGACGGCAGATTCGCCATCCAGATTGCAGACAAAAAGATGGGGTTTGCAACTTCGCTGGCGGGCGATCCCGAAGGTGGCCTCTGGTTGGGGTTACGTAAAGGCGGCCTGGCCCGGTATCAGGATGGCCAGGTGCAGATCTTTCCCCTCAAGAACACAAATGCTCAAGTTATTCAGGTACTAGGAGAACCGGATGGTTCTGTGCTGGCAGCAACCACCGCTGGCCTTGTCGAACAGCGCGGTGAGACTCAATACACACTGGATCACCTGACCGGCCTGCCCTGCGACCGAATCTATTCGATCATTACAGACAAGCACTCCAATCTTTGGCTCTACGCTGAATGCGGTCTGATCTCGATCAAATCGGACGACCTGCAACAGTGGCGTAGGAACCCCGACCTGAAGGTAAGGTTCGATTTGTTCGATGCGTACGACGGCGCCCAGCCTTATTACTCTTCTTTTCAGCCAAACGTAACGCGATCACACGACGGGCGTTTGTGGTTCGCGAATTCCATTGTGGCTCAGGTAATTGATCCCGGCCGCTTGTATAGAAACACCATCCCGCCGCCGGTCCATATCGAAGATGTGATTGCTGATCGCAAGAGTTATTCAACTCGAAACGGCCTTCATCTCCCAGCTCTGACGCGTGATCTGGAAATCGACTATACGGCTCTAAGCTTCGTCGTTCCTCAGAAAGTGCAGTTCCGCTACAAACTGGAAGGTTACGATCGAGAGTGGCAGGACCCTCAAACTAGGCGTCAGGCTTTTTACAGTAATCTCCCTCCCGGCGATTACCGTTTCCATGTAATGGCCTGCAATAATTCTGGCGTTTGGAATGAAGCAGGGGCCACACTAGATTTCAACATCCCTCCCGCCTGGTATCAAACGACCTGGTTCCGAGGGCTTTGCGTGCTCGCTTTCTGTGCGCTGCTCTGGGTCGGTTATCGAATTCGTGTTCACCAGTTGCGGGAGCAAGAGAAGAAATTCCGCGAGGCATTTGAAACCATGCCTGCCCTGGCTTTCGTTGCCGACACCAAGGGCAATCGCACTTTTATGAACAAGGGTTGGCTCGAGTACACAGGATTGAACCCGGAAGAACCGTCAGCGTCAGGATGGGAGAAGACGATTCACCCTGATGATCTCAAGCGCATCACCGAGCGATGGCGCGCGTCGCAGACGACTGGCCAACCGCTGGATTCCGAAGCCCGGCTGCGCCGCGCCTCAGACGGAGTCTATCGCTGGTTCCTGATACGCGCCGTGCCTGTCCGGGACAAGCGAGGAAAGGTCGTGAAATGGTACGGTGCGGCGACCGACATCCAGGATCGCAAACGTGCGGAAGAGCTACAGGCAGAATTTGCACACACGAATCGGGTCAGCATACTCGGAGAACTGGCTGCCTCAATCTCCCACGAGTTAAGGCAGCCGATTGCCGCGGCCATGGCCAGTGCGCAGGCCAGTTTACGATGGTTGAACCGTGACCAGCCAGACCTGGACCAGGCGCGCCGGGCAACAGAGGGGATCGTGAAGGACGAGGTGCGTGCAGCCGAAATCATCGATCATTTGCAGTCTTTGTATAAGAAAACTCCTCCACTTCGAGAGTCGGTCGACGCGGGCGAAATCATAGGCGAGATGGTTCTGCTGCTACGGGGAGAAGCCAACGAACGTGCCGTTTCGATTCGTATAGACCGTACCGCCGATCTTCCCAAAGTCACTGCGGACCGCGTGCAACTGCAGCAAGTCTTGATGAACCTCATGCTCAATGGCATTGAGGCGATGAAGGAGACCGGCGGAGTGCTCACGGTTAAGACGATACGAGGCGAGGGCGGTCAAGTGCTGATCTCAGTCAGCGATACTGGAGTAGGATTGCCAGCCGGAGGCGCGGACGACATTTTCAATGCTTTCTTCACCACTAAGCCACAAGGCAGCGGAATGGGGCTGGCGATCAGCCGTTCGATCGTGGAGTCGCATGGTGGCCGTTTATGGGCCACATCCCACGACGGACGAGGCGCGACGTTTCATTTCACTCTTCCAATCGCAGTCGAGTAAGACAGATCGGGCGGCGGATGTGGACGTGAACCTGCACCTTATCTCAAATGCAGTATGCCCACACTCTGCCAATCAGGCTTCTGGGTAGGGGGAGTTCTATTTATTTATTTCGTGAATCTCTGCCACGTATCCGCCCGGGAATCCGACGATTGCCGCAGTCCGTCCACTCGATGAATAGGGCTGAACAAGAATGCTGACGCCCAGTGACTCAGCCTTCGCGAGCGTATCTGTCAGGCTGGAAACCTCATAGCCAGTAAGTTCCCTTCCATAGGGGTACCAGCGAACGCATCCTGTTTGAATCTCTTTATTGCGTGACCTTCGTGATTCGCCTGGTCGATGCAAGCAGCTGCTTAGCCATGAGCCACGTCTAGATCGCGACGCTACCGCCCTCTCTCGGGCGTGACGCCATTCTGTATCTCAATCCATGGCTCCACTCGAACCGTCATCGATGTCCTGCTTCTCTCCAGCCCGTTTCTAACAGGAACATGTAATTTCGACTCGCTCGTTCAGTTGCTACTATCACGCTGTCAGGCGCGCCTCTGTCCCTGTCAAGACAGCGTGCCTACCCCGGCGCGCGGATCGATATGCAAGCTATGCACTTGTCGAACGGTCGTTCGGGTTCGATGGGTTGATGGACCAGATCGCGGCGGGACCATTCATGTGGGTGTTCGGCCCCGGGTGGTTTCTCAGTCCTGCCATCTACTTCACGACTCGATTCTTATCGAGCCGTCGACTCATCGATGAGAAGACAGGACTGGAGAGGGCGCATGCGATGGCTCAGTAGATTGTTCGAGTTTACCGGAAAGGTGGGGCTCTTCAGCCTGCAGGTCCTCGTTGATTCACTGAGGCCTCCGTTTGAGTTTGCTCAGCTCTCCCGTCAACTTGCAGAAGTGGGAAACAGATCGCTCGCTCTCATCATCGTTTCAGGCTTCGCTTTGGGAGCTGTCATGACCCTCCACACAAGAAGCACCCTGGTGATGTTTGGCGCCACGGCGATGATACCAGCCGTCCAGTCAGTTGCCTTCTTCGTCGAAATTGGCCCTCTGGTCGCGGGATTGCTGCTCGCGGGACGAGTTGGGTCGGGCATCGGCGCGGTCCTTGCGAACATGAGGGCCTCCGAACAGATTGACGCTATTGAATCGCTGTCGATTGACTCGTTCAAGTTCCTGGTAGTCCCTCGGGTTTTAGCCTGCGTGATTGCGCTTCCTTTCCTGACGCTCGCCATGGACTTCGCTGGACTCCTTGGAGGGTTTCTGTCAGAAGGGCTTTCTTCTCACATTGCGCTAACTCTCTATCTGAACCGCGCCTTCGATTATCTCCAGTGGTCGAACTTTATTGCTCCCACCCTCAAGACTGCCGTATTTGGTTTCATTATCGGATCCGTCTCGTCCTATTTTGGCTATACGACGGATAAAGGAGCACAGGGGGTCGGAGAGGCTGCCACGAACAGTGTCGTTATTTCTTCTCTACTGATCATTCTTGCCGACGTAATTCTGATCAAGTGCATCTTCTTTCTCTTTCCGGATACGGCCATATGATCGCCAACCATAGCATCGCAGTGGAATTCAAGCAGGTAATGAAATCCTTCGGGGCAAAGCGCGTTTTGAGTGACGTGTCTTTCCAAGTCGGCCAAGGTCAGGCGCTATGTTTGCTCGGTCGCAGTGGTACAGGCAAGAGTGTCACCCTCAAGCTGATTATGGCTCTCATGCGTCCCGACTCAGGAGAAGTCTGGGTTGATCAGGACAATGTTGTCAGCATGAGGGAGCACCGACTGTCTCTCGTGCGGAGAAAGCTTGGGTATCTTTTTCAGGACGCCGCCCTTTTCGATTCCCTGACGCTCTACGAGAATCTAGCCCTGCCTCTCAGCCGGCTGACAAAGAAATCCAAGGATGAGATCGACGACGCTATTCGACGGGTTCTCACCGATGTCGGACTAGCAACCGATGGCGCAAAATATCCATCAGCCCTTTCAGGGGGAATGAGGAAGAGGGCCGGTCTCGCCAGAGCATTGGTGCTCGAACCGAAGATCCTTCTGGCCGATGAACCGAGCAGCGGGCTGGATCGCATCACAGCCGCTGAAATCGACGAACTTCTCATGCGGTGCAAGACGGAGCGTGGGACCGCCCTGATCATTGTAACGCATGATGTGCATGGGGCACGGAGAATTGCCGACCGAGTAGCCGTGCTCGACAAGGGAAATCTCGTCGCGTTTGGATCGGTTGAAGAGGTAAGCCAGAGCGAAAGCGACGTCGCTCGCAGACTCATCACGGAGTGAAGCTATGCCCAGACGAAATCTTGCTGTGGGAATTTTCATTATCGCCGGGATAGCGTTGTTTGCTCTCGGTATCTTCTTCGTTGGAAGCCGCCATGAGGCTTTTGCGCGCCACGTGCTACTGTACACCGAATTCGCCGATCTCGATGGCATCACCAAGGGATCCAAAGTACAGGTTGCCGGTATGGATGCAGGTCAGGTGGCTAAGGTCGACGTGCCCAATTCACCGAACGGCCGTTTTCGTGTACAGATGAAAGTCGACGAACGGTTTCACGGCCTGGTCCGAATCGACTCTGTTGTGACGGTCGACACGGAAGGAGTGGTAGGGGATACCTTTCTGACCATTCATCCCGGATCACCGAGTGCTGCGATTGCGCAGGCTGGCTCCCTGCTTCAAAGCAAGGCTCCCGTGAACATGTCCGATCTGCTTACGAATGGCCTCGGAGTCATGAATGATGCGGACGCAACCCTGAAGCAGGTCGCAGGTAAGCTCAATGTCGCCCTGGATGGTGCAAATGACGCAATAGGCAACGCGAATGATCTACTTGTAGGACTCAAAGAGGGGCGCGGAACAGCAGGGATGCTCCTCCACGACGAAAAGGTGGCAGATCAGATTCGGGAAACCTTATCGACCGTACAATCGACGACGTCGAACTTGAAGCAAGCGTCAGCCGAAGTGAGCAGCATCGTGGCGGACGTTCAGCACCGTCAGCTGCCTCAGAAACTCGACGACACAATAACGCAGATTCATTCTGCTTCCACTCAAGCAAATGAGACGATTGAACAGGTCCATCAAAGCCTGACAGAGGCTTTGGAACCCGACGCAAACGGAGTTACGGCAGGACAGAACATTAGTCAATCCCTGAGCAATGTCAACGTCGCAACAGGTAACATGGCCGAGGATACCGAGGCTCTCAAACACAACTTCTTCTTCAAGGGTTTTTTCAACCATCGTGGGTACTATGCTCTGTCTAGCCTATCTCCGCAGGAATATCGACGCAGCAAGCTCTTTGCGAGCAACCGTAGCCCCCGCGTGTGGCTACGAGCCGATTCTCTCTTTCAGCAAGGAACAAATGGCTCGGAAGAACTGAGTCCGGATGGCAAGCGCACGATTGATGCTGCCGTGGTGTCTTTTGGAGATCTGATCTTCACCCACCCTATTGTGGTCGAGGGATACTCAGATGCAGCGGCACCGGCTGATGCCCTTTCCTGGTCCTACGCCCGCGCAGAGATTGTGCGGAACTACCTCGAGGCACGGTATCCATTCGAAGCAAAGAATGTGGGTGTGATGCCTTTGAGCGCGACTCCCCCAACGGAGGTGGGCCATGGACGTTGGTCGGGTGTATGCATCCTAGTCGCGGAAAGGAAGTAGTGCGCTTGGGGCGAGACCAACAGGGTTACAAAGGGCCACGCGATTTTCTGAACTCACCTCAGCAGATGCTGATATCGATCAGCCGACTTGTGACCGATGGAGTAGGTGGACGCCATCAGACTACATCCAGGGGAAATGCGACGCACCGCCTAGTTGAGATGCATATTTGTGGAATAGACGAATTGGTGTGTGCTAGTAACGTGATCCTTCACAATCGTAGCTAACCTGGTTCATGCATACTCCTAGATTTGAGCCGTCGTGGGACTTGTATGAGACAGCGGTAAAGCCACGTTGAAGATTGCACCGCCAGTTTTGTTATTCTCAGCCCAAAGCTGCCCCCCATGGGCTTCAACGATGGTGCGTGACACGGCCAAGCCTATACCCATGCCCTTCTCTTTTGTCGTCATAAAGGAGTCAAAGATGCGGTCCGGATCCTCGACTCCCGGCCCGTTATCGATTACTTGGATTAACATCCCGTTTGAGTCTGTCACCGCCCGGAGCACGACCAGCGGGGCCACTTGTTGTCCCTCCAAGGCCTCGATGGCATTTACGATCAGATTAATGAAGACGTGCTGGATCTGAATCTGGTCGACATGGACCGCAGGGAGAGACTCTTCGAAGTGGCACTCGATGGGCACGCCACGCTTTTGCGGGTCCTCCTGCACAATTCGGACAACTTCATAAATCATGTCTGGGATGTTGACAGCTTTCTTGTCGAAGGACTCCTGCTTGAAGAGTGCTCGAATATGTTGCATTGTCTCGTCGGCCGCACGGGCATCTCGTATGATCCGTTCAATCGATGAATTCACCTCCATCACATTTGACGGAGCAGCACTCAACCACTTTCTCGCCGCCTGTGCGTTTGCAAGTATCGACATGAGTGGTTGGTTCAGCTCGTGAGCGATCGAGCCTGCAAGTTCAGCCACGGTCGCCAACCGCGAAGCCTTCGCGAGTTTGATACGCGTGTCGCGAAGATGGTCCTCTGCTCGTTTTCGCTCATCGATGTCGATCGAGAGGCCATACCAATGAATGATCTTGCCCAGGGGATCACGCAAAGGTTCGCCGCTGGCATGATGCCATCGATACTCTCCATCTGCTCGTCGCAAACGGTGGACTGCGCTGTATGACTCTCCCGTTTCGATTGCCCAGAAAAACTTCTTAGCGGTATCTTCGAGATCATCTGGATGAATGATGTTCTTCCAGCCTAGGTTACGGAAATCCTCGAAGGACATTCCACTATATTCGCGGACTCTTTGGCTGATATGAGTGACGTCTCCGGTCGGTGACGCTGACCAAAGCATTGAAGGGATCGTTTCGATAATACCAACTAGTTCATACTCTCGCATCTGAAGAGCGTGTTCAGTCTCCTTCAACGCGTTGATGTTTGTAAGAACCCCATACCACTTAATGATATTTCCGTCGTCGTCGCGCAGAGGGAAATCGCGATTCAAGAACCAGAGATAGGTTCCATCTGCGCGGCGGCAGCGCAACTCCTGCTCGACGGGCTCCCCTGCGGCCAATCCAGCCTGCCAATTGACCACCACTCGGTCAACATCGTCGGGGTGTATTGTATCCGCCCAGCCCCAGCCAAGCCCCTGTTCTTTGGTAAATCCGAGGTAATCTAGCCAACTCTCGCTGAGAAAATCACACAATCCGTCAGGCGAAGCGGTCCCCACGTAAGCAGGCATTACATCAATGAGGGTCCGAAGCTCTCTCTCACTCTTTCGGAGAATTTCTTCCGCTCGTTTCGTCTCTGTAATATCGATGACCGCCCCGGCAAACTCGAGGTCACCGTAAGCACTTCGCAACGGCTTTGCCAGAACGTGGAGATACTTCACGCGATCATCGGCAAAGAGCAGGCGATACGTGAAATCGATGGCCCCTCCGGTGCTGGATGCCCGTTTCGCCATCTCAAGCACTAAAGCACGGTCGTCAGGATGAACCCGTTCCATGATCCTGTCAAACGTTACTTTTTCCGCTAGATCGTATTCGAAAATACGGTAGGTCTCCTCCGACGACACAATCTTACCGGTGTTTGGCGTCCACCCAAAACTGCCTGTACGACTTAGACTTTGCGCCTCTGACAAGTAGGCTTCGCGACGTCTGAGTTCTTGAGTCAAAACTTCATGGTCGGTAACATCAATGCCAACGCCGATTCTTCTTGAAGGGACATTATCGGAAACCGCAGTACTCACGCTTCGAACATAGCGGACTTCTCCGCTTGCGCGCACGATGCGCTTTGTCACATCAAATCCAGAATCGTCTAAGAGCATCCGCTTCATCAGTGAAGCCATGAACTCGCGATCCTGAGGATGCACGGCTGCGAGGTATTGCTCGGAGTTGGGTGGCCCATTTCCCGGGTCAAGATCGTGAATGCGAAAGAGCTCTTGCGACCAGTATTCGAATCCTTTCATAGGATCGAATACCCAGTTGCCGATATGGCCGAGACGTTGCGCATCTGCTAAATAGAACTCGCGCTTCTGCAACTCCTGGGCGCTCTTTATGAGTTGTTCCTCTGCTCTCTTCCGGTCATCAATATCAATGCTTGAACCATTCCACTTAATAAGGTTTCCAACCCTATCAAATACCGGGACTTTGAGGTGCAACATCCACCGATAGACCCCATCGGCCCTTCGCACTCGTGCTGTTTCTTGAAAGGGCTCTCCCTTGGCAAAGGATTCACGCATGCTCCGCACAAACGCTTCAGCGTCTTCGGGATGAATACAGGAGGTCCACCCCCATCCCAGCAATTTTTCCAGTGGCTCACCGGCGAAGTCGAGCCATGTCTGATTGAAGAAATCGAGATAGCCATCCGGACGCGCTGTATGGATAAGAGCGGGCGACGAGTCGACAATTTGGCGAAAAAATAGGTTCTGATCGTCAACCGGAATTGGGTCGTTTTTCGCCATGGTGGAAACGGTAAACCGGCCAGAAAGTCGGGAAATCCCACTTGCTATTATTCTCCCGCCCCGAAAATGTCTCCAGCCCCGAAAATGTCAACGGCAGAAAGGCCAACACGACCTGAAGTGATCCGCAAAAGGGGGCAGCGTCAACCTGCGGCGCCGTGGCGATCCGTATCTCTAACAATCAATTGAGATTATGTTATCAGCGCGCCAGAAGGCAAGCTCAATTTAGACACAGATTGAACCGATCAATTCGACCAGAGCATCACCGTCAACTGGCTTTCTGAAAAAGCCTGCAGCGCCACTCTCCAGATAAGATGCCTCCGACCGCGCCGATGGCTTTCCCGTAATGATGATTACGGGGACGGTATATTTGTTGTTTTTCAAATATTGCAGAAGGCCGAGACCGCTCATTTGCCGCATTTCGACATCTGTAACTATGCAACTGATTCGGGAAAGGGCACCGGATTCCAGAAATTGTTCTGCCGATTTGTAACTTTCCGCACTGTATCCAAATGCGGACAATAGGCTGACGAGCGATTCAAGAACTCGGGCATCGTCATCTATAATCGCAATGGTACAGGCCTGCACGCTCATGGTTAACCCTTGCATCATCTATCTGGACTTTACCGGAGATTGCGGAAACACTGTCTTACGTATTCCTATTAGATGGGCTAGTCGTCCCGAGCTTGAGCTTGCCCGCAAGCTTGACCAATGTCGCAAAAGAGTCGGCCTCCATCTTTCGCATTATGTGTCCACGATGGATTTGGACGGTGTATTCGGTGATCCCCAACTCAAAGGCTGTCTGCTTGTTCAGCAAACCTCTTGCCAAAAGTGGAAGGACCTCTCGTTCGCGCGGTGTCAAGGATTCGTACCGAACAACTAGCCTGGCATGCTCCACCGCCTTTTGACGGCTCGCGCGATCTTGCCGCAAAGCCCGCTCAACTGAAACGAGAAGTGCTTCTTCATCGACTGGTTTGGTCAGAAAATCAACCGCCCCACCCTTCATCGCTCTCACGGTTGATGGGATGTCGCCTCGCCCGGTCAGAAAGATCACCGGCATGGAGGTCTTTGCCGACATCAACTTCTGGACCTCCAAGCCGCCCAATCCGGGCATCTTGAGATCGAGAACGAGGCAAGCGCAGGAATCCTGGCGGGCAAATTCAAGGAAGTCTTGTCCAGACGTAAAGAGCTGCACGCGCTTGCCATTAGCCCGAAGAAGGGTAGACAACGCCTCCCCGACGTTGGCCTCATCGTCGACGACATAGACAAGCTCATTCGTCGGTTCCATGAATGCCTCCTTTGTATCAGGCATTTGACGATCTGCGGCCCAGCGATCATGGCGCAATCGGGACATCCTTTGCGAGGCCCCTTGATGTTAGGAATTATAGCGGCAAACTCAACCCCACAATACGTTTGTCTCGACAGCAGGTCATTACATAAATATGGAATAGTTTGGGAACAAGATTGCGGTGTAGAACCTGGGGTCGGCAATTAAGAAAGAGGGGTTTCAAGCTTCGTAGCGAACCGATTGCAAGGGGCGATATAGCGAGAGCCGATCTGTCTGCTTAGTCAGGGCGTGGTGACCATCGAGCCCCCCATCCAGCCCAGCAAACCGGCTCATGCCACGACAGATAGACCCACCCCGAAGCAAATTGAGAGAATCATGTTGGCTTCGCATGAGTTCAATTGAAGACCGAATTAGAAAACGTTCATCCGAAGATCCGTAGGCCCGATACCACTACATACTTATGTAATTCCCAAAGAAATGTCGCCGTGATTCAATTTGCATAGTGAACCGGGGGTGCTCTACGGTACGTAGGGCTGAGAAACACCCTTTGAACCCGATCCGGATAATGCCGGCGTGGGAAGGTCGCGAGCATCGCCCACAACGCGGGGATGTGCATCCGCCTCCTGATTCACCAGCACCAACCTGGAGGTTGACATGCAGGAAACTGTCGCGCGATTCGCACCCCTTAGCCTGCCAAAGGCTTTTCCATCATCCCAAAAGAGGTATCTCACAGGCAGTCGGTCTGACTTGCGGGTGCCCTACCGTGAGATTATTTTGTCCCCTACTCACCATTCACGAGGTATTGAGGAGAATCCGCCCCTTCCGGTTTACGATTCCTCGGGCCCATTCAGTGATCCTGATTGCACTGTTGATATTGCGGAAGGTTTGCCGAAGCTCCGCAGCAACTGGATTGAAGAGCGAAGCGACACAGAACTTCTCCGCGGCCTCAGTTCGGAATATGGGCGACAGCGTGCTAACGATTTGCTGACGTTTGCACTGCGATTTCCTTCGAAACCACAACCGCGGCGCGCTCTTCGTGGACGCAACATAACGCAAATGCACTATGCACGAAAGGGCATCATCACTCCAGAGATGGAGTTCGTTGCACTTCGCGAGTCCATGCGTCTAGAGGAACTGTATTCCAACCCAAGCTACGCTTTGCTTCACCGTTCTCATCCTGGCCGCGATTTCGGTGCAAACCTACCTGCTCAGATCACGCCCGAATTTGTGCGCGATGAGGTGGGGGCAGGGAGAGCGATCATCCCCGCAAACGTCAATCACCCTGAATTAGAGCCGATGATCATTGGGCGCAACTTCAAAGTGAAGATTAATGGCAATATCGGCAATTCGGCCGTGACCTCATCGCTCGAAGAAGAAGTAGACAAGATGGTGTGGGGGGTCCATTGGGGCGCGGACACCATCATGGATCTCTCCACCGGGAGCCATATCCACGAAACCCGCGAATGGATTCTACGCAATTCACCGGTCCCCATTGGAACAGTTCCAATCTATCAGGCGCTTGAGAAGGTCGGCGGACGCGCCGAGGAACTGACGTGGGAACTGATGCGAGACACCTTGATCGAGCAGGCCGAACAGGGTGTGGACTATTTCACCTTGCATGCCGGAGTTCGTCTGGGATGGATCCCGCTCACAGCACGCCGGCTTACAGGCATTGTCTCACGCGGTGGCTCGATTATGGCGAAGTGGTGTCTGGCGCACCACAAGGAGAACTTCCTCTACACACGCTTCGATGAAATTTGCGAAATCATGAAGGCCTATGACGTGTCTTTCAGCCTTGGCGATGGATTGCGCCCCGGCTCGATCTACGATGCCAACGACGATGCGCAGTTCGCCGAGCTCCGCACGTTGGGCGAGCTCACCCTCAAGGCATGGAAGAACGAAGTGCAAGTGATGATCGAGGGGCCGGGCCATATTCCAATGCAATTGATCGAGAAGAACATGACGGAAGAACTCCGCCTCTGCATGGAAGCGCCTTTCTATACCTTGGGGCCGCTGGTGACAGATATTGCGCCTGGATATGACCACATCACGAGTGCCATCGGAGCTGCACAGATTGGTTGGTATGGAACTGCGATGCTCTGCTATGTCACGCCAAAAGAGCATCTCGGATTGCCGAACAAAGAAGACGTGCGTACGGGAATCGTCACATACCGCATTGCCGCTCATGCTGCAGATCTGGCAAAGGGCTGGTCCGGCGCACAAATGCGTGACAACGCTTTATCCAAGGCCAGGTTCGAGTTCCGTTGGGAAGACCAGTTCAACCTGAGTCTCGATCCGGAACGAGCCCGCGAATATCACGACGCCACGCTTCCGCACGAAGGAGCCAAGACTGCGCATTTCTGCTCGATGTGTGGTCCAAAATTCTGCTCCATGAAGATTACTCAGGAAATACGTGATGCCTACGGCCAGGATGTCCAAATCGGCTTAGACGAAAAGGCGCGTGAATTTCGGGAGTCGAGTGGAGAGGTATATCAGTAATGAAACGCGACGTTGCAATTGTTGGAGGAGGGTTACTAGGCCGGTTATTGGCTTGGCGCGCCGCGCTCAGCGGCCTCGACGTTGAGTTGTTTGACGCCAACGATAGGCTGGGAAGCAAGTCCACTGCGTGGGTCGCCGGAGGGATGGTGACCCCGCAAGCAGAAGCCGCGGACGCAGAGCCGGAATTGGTGGCCATGGGACGGCGCAGCTTGTCGCTTTGGCCTAAGTGGTTGTGTGAGCTACCCACTCATGTCCATTACAGTGCAAGTGGCACTATGCTCCTATGGCAACGCGCAGACGCCGGCGAGGCCACTAGATTCAGGGCTTTGCTAAGTGCCCGAGATCCGCAGGCAAATTACCAGCATCTCGATGAACAACAACTGGCGGCACGGGAACCCTCACTGGGCAGCCGCTTCCGAGAAGCACTCTATCTGCCCAGCGAAGCACACATCGACAATCGTCAACTCTTGCCGGCATTGGCTGATGCGCTCGACAAACTCGGTGTAGCGTGCCACTGGAATCGACGTGTTGAAGACGCGGAGCGGCCTGATGCTTTCATCGTCATCGATTGCCGCGGTAAGAGTGCGAAAAGCCGTTGGAAAGAGCTTCGCGGAGTACGTGGCGAGTTGGTCCGCCTTCATGCTCCTCACGTGGAACTGCGGCACATGGTGCGTCTTCTGCATCCTCGTTATTCGATCTACCTGATATCGCGACCTGGCGGTAGCCTCGTGGTGGGAGCCACGGCCATCGAGAGCGACGATTGTTCTCCCGTTTCAGTGCGTAGCGCCCTCGAACTGCTCACCGCGGCTTACTCAGTGCTACCGGACTTGGGTGAAGCGAGAATTGCTGAACTCAACTGCGACTGCCGTCCCGCGCTCCCGGATAATCGGCCCGCTATTCGCTACAACCCTGCTAAGCGGCTGTTAGAAGTGAACGGTTTGTACCGCCATGGTTTTCTTCTCTCGCCCGCCGTTGTAGAAGAGACGCTCACCATTCTGCCAGGGCTTCTTGAAAATCCAAATTCGGAATTAAGAGCTTCACTGCGCTGGCCTTTGCTCGGTGCCCGTGAGGGGGTCTTGAGATGTCATTGAAGGTGAATGGGCGAGAAGCGCCAATGCCTCATCCCCCGACTCTTGAAAACTTGCTGGAAACACTTCAGCCACAGCAGCCGTATGCGGTGGCGCGGAATGAGGAGTTTGTTCAGCGATCGAATTATCAGCAATGCAATTTGATGGATGGAGATCGCATAGAGATTGTGCACCCTTCCGCGGGAGGTTAGACATGCAGGACCCACTGAAGCTATATAGCCAGAGCTTTTCGACACGTATCCTTCTTGGTACAGCGCGCTACGAGTCCCCGACAACTCTCGTGGAGGCGATCAATGTGGCCGACCCAGCGATGGTGACGGTAGCACTTCGAAAGCAAATACACGGCGGTCCAGCGGCCGGACAATCCTTTTGGGATATTTTGCGAAACACGAAGACGACCCTGTTACCGAATACGGCTGGATGCTACACAGTCAAGGAAGCCTTGAACACGGCATTGATGGCTCGCGAGCTCTTCCAGACCGATTTCCTCAAGCTTGAGGTAATCGGCGACGATCAAAGTCTGCAGCCGGATCCATTCGGCCTGGTGGAAGCAGCTAGCGAACTGGTAAGGCGAGGTTTTCGAGTACTACCCTATTGCACAGACGATCTTGTCTTGTGCAAGAGATTGCTAGATGCTGGATGCGAAGTGTTGATGCCCTGGGCCGCACCCATCGGAACGGGTCAGGGGCCACGCAATCCGAAAGCTCTACGCGAATTGCGGAATCGGCTTCCGGATGTTCCGCTGATTGTCGACGCGGGGCTGGGTCTGCCTTCGCATGCCTGCCAAGTGATGGAGTGGGGATTTGATGGCGTGCTGGTTAATACGGCCGTCTCCAGGGCAATCGATCCGGTTCGCATGGCAACAGCGTTTGCGAGCGCAACGCGGGCGGGAAGGTTGGGATATTTAGCAGGTCCCATGGCAATACAGGATCTGGCGGTGACAAGTACTCCCGAAATAGGCAAACCGTTCTGGGGTGAGGCGTCTCAATTTGTCTCGCAGGAAACAGCATGAGCGTTTCCGCTTACATTGAACGGGCCGAATATTCGCAGGCTTAGCTCGCATTCATATGAGACTCGTGTTTGCCTGCCCGAGCTGGCAATGTACATCTTAAGCAATGCGCTGAATTCTTTGGCTTCGTCCGACATGCGGGTTCCGCGACTCGTAATCTGATAAAAATCCAGATTCACGACTGGGTCAATCAGTTTGCTCATCGTAACCTTGCGATTGCGACAGGCAAACATGCTAAACGACGGGATTACAGCGATTTCTTCATTCGCCTCCACCAAAGCAATCTGTGTCCCCAGCAGCTTAACCACTTGCCCGTGCACAACGGTGACATCTGCCTTCGCGAGTTGCTCGTCAATGAACAATTGGTGCGGATAACAGTGCGAATGACTCAACATGAACTCCGACCGCACTTTGGCTTAGGCTCCGGGTCATCGATTCGCAGTCATGATCGCAGCTAATAGGAATATGTAATTTCCCGCGATCGATTAGTTGGCTAATATCGCCATGTCCTGATGAAGGAATGCACGACAGCCCCACGCAATTGGTCGTCAACTTTCGAACCACTGAGGTCGTCGGATCGTCGTCGCGAGAACAATGCATCGAGAAAACGAGGGAGCCATTCGTGTCAGCCGCGAATGTCGATCGCACTTTCAAACTTTCAGATTAGGAGTGAATCATGAGTGACAAGAAGAATACGCTGACCGTCCACGATGCAACCTACAACCTGCTGAGGAAGCTTGGGTTGACCACCATGTTCGGAAACCCCGGCTCAACAGAGCAGCCGTTTCTCAAGAACTTCCCGTCGGACTTTGAATATGTACTCGGCCTGCAAGAGGCAACTGCTGTGGCCATGGCAGACGGTTTCGCTCAAGCTACAGGGAAGCCGGCGCTGTTGAATCTGCATACGTCGGGTGGAACCGGGAACGGTATGGCCAACATCATGACGGCCTACTTGAACAAGACGCCTCTCATCATTACCGTAGGTCAACAGACGCGCGAGATGCTTCTTTGCGAGCCAATGCTTGCGAACCGCGATGAGACGACCCTGCCGCGGCCCTGGGTGAAGTGGGCATATCAACCCGCAAGAGCGCAGGATGTTCCCGGAGCAATCATGAGGGCCTATACGGTTGCTCTGCAGCCACCTGCGGGTCCGGTGTACGTATCCATTCCGTTGGATGACTGGGATCAGCCGGCGCTGGGTGAAGCGGTCGTTCGAACGGCAAGCTCGCGGTATTCGCCGGACCCTGAACGACTCTCTCAGTTCGCGGAGAGGATTCAAAAGAGCAAGAATCCAGTCTTGCTCTACGGACCGGAGATCGAGCGCGCAGGCGGTTGGGCTGCGGGCATCAAGTTTGCGGAGCGATTGAAAGCGCCTGTATATATTTCGCCGCTATCAGAGAAAGCATCCTTCCCCCAAACTCATCCGCAGTTTCGTGGGATGGCGCCGATCGCAATTGGGCCATTGAGCAAAAAGCTTCGCGGTCACGACCTCATCATCGTAGTTGGGGCACAGATCTTTCGTTATTACCCTTACATCGCAGGGGAATATCTTCCTGAAGGCGCTGAACTCTTACAAATCACGAACGATCCCAATGATGCGGGCGCCGCGATTGTCGGAGACAGCCTGTTGTCAGATGCAAAGCTGGCCCTAGAGGCATTGAATGCTGCAATCCCGGAAGTGACGTCGCGGCCCGCACCTGCGGCACCTCACATCGAACGAAAACTTCCGTCACCGCCGAATAGTCCTTTGACGGCTCTGGAGGCATTCGCCGCATTGAGCGAGTTGCGGCCCGCGAATGCCATTCTGGTGAACGAGACAGCTTCTAACTACGGGGATCTCGCCCAGTACTGGCCCATCAACGAGCCCGGTTCGTACTACACCTTTGCGAGTGGCATTCTCGGATGGGGAGAACCGGCAGCGGTCGGCATTGCTATTGCCCAGAAGAAAATGGGGACTGGACGCCCAGTCGTCGCTGCCATCGGAGATGGGTCTCTCCAGTATTCGGTGCAAAGCCTCTATACGGCAGCGCAACAGAAACTAAAGCTCATCTACATCGTTCCGTGCAATGACGAATATGCAATCCTCAAGGAATTTGCGGTACTTGAGAAAACTCCCAACGTGCCTGCGCTCGATCTTCCTGGACTCGATATCGTCGCAACTGCCAAGGCATTTGGTTGTGTTGGAGTTGCTGCTCATACCAAAGAGGAAATCAAGGAGGCTTTCAAAGCAGCTCTCGCCGCTGACGGGCCTACCGTGATTGCCATTCGCATCGCGCATCAGCTCCGGCCACTAGTACCCGATGTGGATTAACTAAAACTCCTCAGAGGTACAGCCATGCTCAAAACGATATTCACTAACGGCGCTAGGAGGACGGTACTTTTGACACTGGTAATCTTGGCGCCGTGCATCCCGAAAACCGTGTTTGGCCAGGCTCTCAACATGGACGGTCAGTCAGGTATCTTCTTTCAGCCGTGGGCTGATGTCGTGCCGGCCCCCACGCATCGCTTCGGTGCGCCAACTATGGGCTTTCATGTCGTGGACGCTGGCCCTGTCGCTGGCGATTATCTGAACGTTGGGATAGAGGAAGGCTTCGGCAACCGGCTGGAGTTTGGTTTTACACGAAGCAATCACACTGATGGTGGAGATCCCACCATCAGTCCTCTCTTCAATTTCGCCGGCATGAATATCTTCAACGTCAAAGCAAAACTGATTCCTGCAGGTGCACGCAAGCTCAAATATGTTCCCGCAGTGTCGGTCGGCGGAGTATTGCGAACGAACGATCCATTCGTAGTGCAATCGGTTCAACACACGAACGCGACCAACGGGGATATCTACGGCGTGGCGACGGAGTTGTTCACCTTTGGAAAGAAATTCGCGTTCCTGGCCAATGCTGGTGTTCGCGGCACCAACGCTCAGAAATACGGCTACGGCGGAAACACACTTGATTGGGAGGCGCGTGCCTTTGGCGCTCTCGCTTTCCCCATTCCTATTAAGAAGGCAATCTTGGTTGCGCCAACGATTGAGGTTGACCAGGAACCGCGTTATATCAAATACGTTCCAACCGCTCACCTCCCAACAGACCTAATCTATGCGGTGAGAGTTTCCCGCTATCCGGACTCTAAATGGACCTTTGACATTGGGACCGGCCACGTGGGAGCTACTTTGGCGCAAGGCATCAACATCAAGGTCAATAACGCGATTGCATTCGCGGCCGACTTCCGTTTCTAATCGATCGCTCTGCGATAAAAGCAGCTGAGAAGACCGGCGTATCAGAGCAATGTTTTAGCACTTAGGCCACTTTAGAAAATCAGAAGCTTCCACACGCCTCGATGAGGAAGACATGACCTCACTGGCCCGTTTATCCCCTCGAATGGGGGACCTAGATCACAGGAGAGTCGATCATGAATTCAACATTGAGACAAAACCTATTTCGGTCCACTGCGACAGCTTGGCTAATTCTATTGCTGCTTTCCTGCCGACCGAATGCGGCTAAAGCCCAGGAGACTGCATCGCAAACTCCGCCAAGTGCGACACAGAATTTGCATTCTTCTACCCAGATTGCACCGGCTACAGAAAAAGAAGAGGCCGCCGCCAAAGACGCTGCTGAGAATCCGGTTGCGGCAGCCATCAGCCTGCCCCTCCAGAACAATACGTATTACGGAGTAGGCCCTTATCGACGCGCCGAGAATGAACTTCTGATAGAACCAGTCGCGCCTTTTAGAGTTTCTACAAACTGGATGGTGATCACTCGAACGATTGTGCCCGTCGTCGTTGTTCCCAGGCTGTCTTCGACTGCCGGGGTCGACTACGGACTAAGCAATATACAGCCTCAGTTTTACTTATCCCCTGTACACGTTGGGAAGTTTGTGTGGGGTGCCGGACCGCAACTGTGGCTCCCTACCGCCACTGACGATAAGCTCGGCATAAACAAGTGGGGTGGGGGACCTGCGACTGTTGGGTTGTTCAGGAGTGGTCATTTGTTGGCTGGAACTCTAATTGGCAATCAATTCGCAGGGGTCAACCACGTGCATGAGAATCAAATGACCATCAACTGGTTCGCCTTTTACAACTTCAAGCACGGGTGGTACGTTCTGACGACCCCGATCGTCACCGCGGATTGGACGGCAGAACGAAGCAAGCGCTGGACTGTTCCCGTTGGAGGCGGCGCAGGCAAGATTTTCAAGATCGGTAGTCAGCCGCTTAATGCAAGAGTGCAGTTCTTCAACGACGTTCGAACAACTACCGGCGGCTCGGACTGGCAAATGCAGACCCAATTGCAGTTCCTCTTCATTCGTCACAGGTAATGCAGGCCGTCATTTACGCCACACAGGTTAAGAACTGGTACGGGGTAAGATGTTCATCGAAGCGGCACAAGCTGTCGTCGATCAGCTGACTCCGATCAGTTGAAGCGTGGCATACTGTTTCGATTGCAATCGGGCCATTTTCGAAGTCGAGATTCAGGCGCTGCGCGAATGGCAGACTCGTGATCGAGTCCAGTCTTGCAGGCATCAATTTTCCCTCGTTCTTCAATACGGCACCTCACTATTCCGGAGACACTCGAACAACGGACGAAAACTACCGGGGACGGCCGTAGTATTCATTAGGTTCCGGACATCGGGTAATTTGCATGGCGCGCGTTACCAGGGGAAGGTGCAGGAGGAGGAACTCGACTCCTGCCGCGCGACCGGCGAGCGGGGGCCGGCAGCGGGATGTGGGTGCAGGGAGAAACCAAAGCGGGTTCTCCCTGCGCGATTTGTTGTGCAGCAAAAAAAGGGGGCGGCGAAGTGCCGCCCCTCCAAAGCATTGTTTGCTAGGCCACTTTCTTCGCGGTTTTGGTAGTAGATTGCGTGGTCTTCTTGGCCTTGTCTTTGGCGGCAAACTCCTGTTTCACCTTGACGGCGATGGCGTCGGTGTCCACTTTGTAGACGGTGGCGGCATCCTTGAGGATGTTGGCCGGATTGCCACGCGAGGCTGCCAGCAGAATGCTGGACTCCACTAACAGCCGGGAGAGCGTGCCTTCATCGGCGCGGCGAAGGAACGCGCTGAAAGTCTTTGCAATGCCACCATCGTCGCGCTTCTGCCGGATACCATGCTGCCGCGCCAGCATCTCGACACGGTTCTCATCCATTGTGACAATCAGCTTCTCGATGACGAAAAGCAGGTCACGCTTGAGCAAACGCACCGGGACAGCGGAACCAATGGCCGTAAGGACACGCAGCCCCGTTGTATTGGCGATGGCCTGTTCCTTTCGTTGCTTGTCCTGCTCGGCCTTCCACTTCTCATCGTTGCAGCTGGTTGGCTGCTTCGAATGGTGGACGGGGCAGGAAGGATTGGCACAAACCTTGTGGATGGTGCCAACGTCGCTGCCCTCGGTGATGATGGCCTCGGTGGTGAACTTGCACACCTTGAACTCGGGATGCTTGGCATCGTCTTTCGACTTCGGCTTGTCGTCTCGAATGGTGGTGTACTTGTTCCGCGGCAGTACCGGGCTGTCTTCCTTCTGCTGGCCGTAGGCGGTGCTGATCTGCACCAGGTCCGGTTTCGAGGCAATGGTTTCGGCGATATGCGCCTCCACCTTGGCGTGATAGCAGCTTGGGTTGGTGCAAGCGTCCTGTTTGCCGAGGTCGGAAAACAGCAGCTTGTTATGTCCGGTACGGTTCGGACAGTCCACGCAGCTTCCGGCGATGGCGACAAGATGAGCATTGCGCTTGTCGAACGGTGCCTCTTTCAGCAGCAAGAGGACGTTCGTTTCAATCCAGAATTGCAGGTTGCGGACGGGCAGCAGGATACGCGCGGGCTTCGACGCTCCGTTGTTATATACCTCCTTGAAACACGCTTTGAGTGCGCCTTCTTGTTGGTCGGCGGGCAGCTTCGCCAGCAGTAAGACATGGCCTACGCCGATTTCATCGGCATAGAACGCATCGACCGCTGCGGGTACAAGGTCAGCCAATTTCAATCTCGACGCCACGAAGGCGGGAGATTTCCCGACGCGCGCTCCGATCTGCTCGATGCTGTACTTGGGTTCTTCCAAGTCGAGCAAAGCGCGGAAGCCCTGCGCCTCTTCCATCGGGTGAATCTCCGACCGGACAAGATTCTCCACTAATTGAGCCTCTAACGCCTCCGCATCGGACAGGTTGACGATGCGGACAGGGACGGTCGGAACCTCGGCCATCTGCGCGGCGCGGTAACGCCGTGCCCCGGCGATGATCTCGAAGCCGTTCTCGGTGAGAGGCCGCACAAGCAACGGTGAGAGAACGCCCTGGGTGCGGATGGATTCGGCCAGTTCCTTCAAGGCGGTTTCCTCGAAGGCTCGGCGGGGGTTGGTCTTCGACTCATTCAACAGAGCGAGAGAGACGTTGCGGTATTCGGTGGCATTGATGATCTGCGTTTCCATGATGGTGTGCTCCTTTCGAGCGGTTGAAGGTGAAAAGTTGCGGAGCGGAGACGCGCTGGCTGTTCCGCTCCGAGAGAGCGGACTAGCCACAAATGCACTTGTCCGTGAAGGCTTCCACGAATCGCTGCACGTTCAGGTTCTTGTCCCACAGCGCGGCGAATCGTTCGTGTTCGCGGTAAAGGATGGCATGGAAGGCATACTGTCCCTCGTGGATGAAGCGCGACCACTGCTCAATTCCGGCGTAATCGTTGCGGTAGTAGAACGCCGTCAAGTGGGGGCCTCCCGCCATGCCAAGCTCGAAGCACATCTCCGGGTCCCGCATGGCATCGCCGTTTTGTTCGCCATAGTGGGCAACGGAGATAGCCGGAAGTCCGCAAGGGCCGGACTCGTCCATCGCCTCGATGACAAGCTCCATGTACGGTGGGTTGTCGATCTTGAGGTAGAGGCCGGGGTGCCAACCTCCGGCCTTCTGGATGATGTCGAGAATGGTTTTCATGCCGCCACCTCCGCCAGTTCCGGGGCTTCGGTGGCGCTGCTCTCCTCATCTGTGATGGGCGGTTCCAACGCGGCAAGGATGACGTTGGCGGTCTGCTGAATGACTTCCAAGCTCTCGGCCAGCAGCGAAGCATTGCCGTGGTAAAGCTGGATATAATCCGCCGATGCCGAATCCGTCACAAGTCCAACGGTCTTGCCGACCACGAAGGCCACGGCCTCGGCCTCCGTCTCGCGTACCGTCTTGGTGGTTGCTGTGCGGCGTTCGGCCTTGTGCAGGAGTTCATGCGCCGTTTCATGTACGAGCGTTGAAAACTCCTCGGCCTTAGACTGACCGGGCAGGATGGCGATGCGTCCGCCGTAGCTCATGCCCAGCGCGGGCGCAATCTTCTCGTTGTAGACAAGCTGAATGCCCTTGTCTTTGAGAAAGGTTGCAAGGCGGTCGATGCTCTCTCCGGGGTCGCCGGTCACTTCCCGCAACTCCGGCAGGTCTACGCCATCGGTCTGCGACACGTCGAAGACATAGGCATTGCGAAATCCAAGAATGACGCGCTCGTTTTGCTTCGTGATGTCCTTCTCGGCCTCTTCCTGTTTCTTGCGGCGAACGCCGACGATGGGAGCAAGGATGCGAATGCCTTTCTGTCCAGCCTTCACGCTGCGGCCAAGGTTCTTCCACGTCCAGAATCCGGCCACGCGGGTAGCTGTCGGCATCTGCCGCGCAATTTCCAGCACGTTTCCGAAAGAGTAGTTGTGAAAGCGGCTCATGGCCGTGAGGTAGTGGGTAAGGGCGTCGGAATGTCCTGTCTCCAACTGCTCGATGAGGAGCTTGACGTTGGCGGCGATGAGTTCCTGTTTGGTGGAGGGCTTCTTGCTGTCGATGGCGGTGGTACTGGCTGTGCTGCTCATGGTGTTGTCTCCTTTGCGGTTGCTTTTGCTTTTCATGCCATGCGTGGCATGTACCTACATGCCGAACGCCTCCTGGCGAAGGCGGGGGTAGCAAGTGCAAGGAGAGGGGGATCACCCACCCTTGGAGCGCAGCGGAAAGGGCGAAGGGCTGCACAAGCGGAGCGCGGAAGCCTGGGGAGACTCCTTGCGCGCGCGAGGGGCGGCGCCCATTAGGAAAGCTTGTCTTCCTTATGTGTGCGCGTCAGCGCACCTGATTTTCAGGGTCGCGTTGCGGCAGGAACAGGCCGCAGAGGTGGGAGCGGAGAACGCAGCGCGGTCGCAGCGCGGGAGGAGACCTCATCCCGAGAAACAGAGAAATATGTCCTCTCGGAGTCTATGGTGCTCCGAAGATTGCCAACTCGGGATGGATGCACGAAGATGGAGGTGGGACGGGTACGCACCGCCCTGGGGTGTCGAAACCCCGATAGACAAGGGAGCGCCGCCGGGCGCTCTGAGTAACTCCCTAGACCTTTTGGCGTCGGGGAGCCTGTGGCGTATGTCCAGGCCCCTAAAGCTAAAGGCCATAGGAGCCTGTCTATCGGCTTTCGAACTCCCCGACCTCGGGTTACTAGGGCTGTTTGCGGGGGCGCACCGCAGACGTTTTCCCTGGCCTAGCGGAGGAGTTCTGGTGCCTGCTTCCGAAATTAGGGCAATTCCTCATCCACATGCAGGGGCGGACCGTGGTTCACTGAGTGCTGAGCCTTCACCCTCCGGTTTTCAAATCTGCGACGCCCGCAACGACAGGAGTTCGGGATGACCGAACCGCGCCAACTCGTTTTTCAGCGCGATGATGAGCTTCGGGAGCTCTTGCCGGCAGCCTGTAGTGTCGGGGTTTCCTGCTATGAACCGCCAGAAATTCAGGAGATCGTCGCGGCGACCCTGCAAGGCATATTTCAATCTCTTGCCCGAACGGGCATGGATTTGAGGGGATTGGACGGAGTGACGCTGACGGCAGATTGCGCTGAAGCATCTTCCGCGATCCAGACGCTACCAGAAGGCCAGCTTCCGCTGGAGGCGGGGGAGCAACCCAACACCATGGAGATGGCGCGGACGGTGCCAGTATGGCGGGACAACGAGTTGCGGTTTCACATTGTCATGCGGGCCGGCCTCGGTATCGGAATGCTCGGCGGCGATAGCGGAATGCAAGCTCTGGCGTTCGCGTGCCTGGCTCATGAGGCAGCTCATGTGGAGCACGAAGGTCATTTATATCGCACATTCCCGGAAATCTACGGGAAGTCGATACCTTGTGGTGACCGTTCCCATCAGACATTTTTGAAGGCGATGGATGTTTGGAGCGAATATGCAGCGTGTCGATCTTCGGCGATGTTCCGTCCAGAAGCGGCCGAAGAATTCGAGAGGGTGTTCTGCCGAGCCCTCGAAGACAGCCTGCCCGCCTGCAAGCGGCGGATCGTGGCGTACCGCGAGGGCGGTGATGGCCAGCAGATCTTTGTGGACATTCAGCAACTTTTCGGAGACGTCTTTATTTGCGCCGGATATTTTCTCGGACACCTGGATGGGCTGGGCCTTGACTTGGAACGCCGCGCACCCAAGGTCGTGGCGCTATTCGCGGACCATCCAGAGATAGCCGATCTCGTTCGCCGTTTGAAACGGACGTTGCATGAGCTCTGGCTCGCTGAGTATGGATGGCGTTCGATCGAAGTGTTCTCTCCGATCTATGAACTTCTATGCTCGATGATGGCTCTGCACGGTTTTGTATTTGCACACACCGACAAGGAATGGCGAATTGTGATGAGCGAAGAAGATCACATAGAAGTTGTGACTCGAAATGCTCTGGCGTCATGGCTGGAGCGCGAAGACTAAGCGCTTGCGCTCCGGACGGGGCTGCTATCGAAACGGAGATTCGACCTATTGCGAAACCTACCCACTGTGGGTATGATTGGTTTCGAGGGCTAGATGGCGAGCCGAGACGATTCCTCGCGCATTTTCGAGTTTGTGGAGGCTCCGGCGTTCAGCCGATACCGGGACGACTATCTGAGCGATGAGGAGTTCGCCGCGCTTCAGTTGGCCCTTGCCGCCAATCCCGAGGAGGGGGATCTGATTCCCGGAGCTGGCGGAGTTCGGAAGCTACGCTGGAAAGACTCCAGGCGAAAAAAGGGCAAGCGAGGTGGCCTACGGATTATCTACTACTGCTTTCTGACAGACGAAGAGATTTGGCTAATGACGCTGTATGACAAAGACGAAGCGTCTGATCTGTCGAAAGACGAGAAGGATCAGCTGCGGCGCGCTCTCGAAGCGGAGAGAACTGTCCGAAAAGAAAAGGAGAAGCGATGAGCAAAACGAGCAAGCGCAATGTATTCGCAGAACTCATGGAAGGCGTTGACGCGATGCAGCAGAGCCGCGAAGGCAAAATCACGCTTCGGACTCACAAGGTGGGATTGCAGAAGACGGAACACGCGCCGGGAGCAGAATATTTTGTGGCTGTACGCGAGAAGTTCAATGTATCGCGTTCAGTTTGGGCAGACATGCTCCGGGTCAGTCCGCGCACGGTTGAAAAATGGGAGCAGGGTGGGCAGGTCAGTCCGCTGGCGGCGACGTTCGTGGAGTTGGTGGAACAATATCCAGATACCATCGAACGCCTGCAGACGCTTCCGAAACGTATTCCACGGCGGACGGGAGTGAATCCAGGCAAAGTACGTCGCGTGCGCCAAGCAGCGACTGCGACGGCGAAGCAGGGGCGAGCTCTAGCGCGTTGATGAGATTCCGCGTTCATGGTGTTTCTGCTTCGGCGCGAAAAGTGGCGTGATACAAGTGCATGGCTGCGCGGCCGCAGCAAATTGTCTCACCATCGGTGCGACAATTCCTCGTAAGCTCTAAGCGTCTCAAAGACGTGCGGAACGCGGAAGTTCCGCAGCCCGTTCTCGAATACGTTCCATGCGGCGAGTCGCCTGTTCAAAATACGTCGAGTCGAGCTCAATACCTAGATACTGACGCCTGCAGAGCGTCGCGGCGGCACAAGTGCTGCCACTACCCGCAAATGGATCGAGGACTAACTCTCCTGGGAGGGTGAAGCTACGCACCAGCGGAGCGAGCGCCTGGACGGGCTTTTGCGTGGGATGCAGCTTGTTGCCGCTATAGGGCATGTCGATGACATCCGGGACGGGCTTCGCCGGTAGCGGCGGATTGCCTTTGGCGAGCAGATAAGCCTGTTCGTGGCGATAGCTGAGGAACCGCGCCTTCGAGCTGTACGTCTTGCGAAAGACAATATGACCGACAGGACGGAAGCCTGCGCTTTTCCACGCCGCAAAGAACGCATCGACCTTCGTCCAGCCATAGAACATGACTGCCACGCGATCCTGCTTCAGTATGCGATAGGCTTCGCTCATGGCGGGCCGGAGCCAGGCGTCATTCGTATCGTTCTGGATGGAGCGACCCTCACGATCACGGTAGCTGACCAGATAGGGTGGATCGGTAAGGATCAGGTCTACGCTGTTAGCTGGCATTTCGCCCATCTTCTCGATGCAGTTGCCATGAAGGATGCTGTTGACGGGAAGTTGCTGCTGGATGATTTGGGTGTTCATGATGTCACTCCGTTTTGTGTGGTCTCCCGAGGGGTCGGGGCACACTGCGCGAAGCGACGTGAGAGGGTCAGGCTTCCAAGGTCAAGGGACGCTTTTGGGGAGGGACCCGAAGAAAGTTTTCGTGCTCTCCTGCGAAAAGTTTGTTGGGCGAGGAACCGAAAAAGCAGAGGACCGCCGTGCCGCTGGACGACGGTAAAACCCCGAACGCGTGCCCGACACAGCGGAGATCACAGCTATCCAGGAAGTGAGCACTGAACCTCAATTAGATCAGCGTCCACGCCCGTAACTTTGGATGGATAAATCGGGAGTTGGAAGCGACACACTCTTGTCGATGCCGACCTGCGGTACCAGTCTGTTGAGCGACTTCTCCTGAGCCAAGCCGTAGTCGTCTGAGGTGTAGAGGCTGAGGTCGTGCGTGTGGCCCGAAAGGCGGGAAAAATCGTGCTGGTGTTGAGCGAGCAACGCCGCCTCTCCTGTCACAATCACCCTGTTGGCTCCGCGCCGCGGCATTCTATCTGCGGCATATCCATAGTCGATCATCCGCGCCTGTTCCTCCGATAGTGCAACGGATTTTCCGTGATCTGTGCGAATGCTCAAGGTGTTGTCATTGCGGACTTCCTCCACCGCCGCAAAATCACCGGCACGAAGCTGGGACTGTTGGAGGATAGCTGTGAACCGTATACGCTCTCCCTCGGAGATTTCCCGTTGCTCTTCGCGGTAGATTGAGCTGTGGTCGGTCTGTCGGCGGAGGAGCGCTGGATTGTAGGTGACCTCATTCCCATCACGGGTGACGACGGTGAGACGATTTGCCTTCGCATCGACCGACAGCACTGTCACGTCGCTATTATCCGCAATGCCGTGTTCCGCGGGGCTGCCCGTTTTGTAGTGAATCTTATCTCCCGGACTGTAGTTGGCAGCCACGCGGGGATTGTCGAGGTGCTGTTCCACCCAGACAGGCAGCGCATGGCTCTCTGGTGAGAGCCTGCCCTGCTGGTGTAGCTCATCCCGAATGAGGCGGGTCAGCTCTCGCCTCTCGCTGGCATCGGGAGCGAGGACTACGGCGCGATCTTGCTGTGAGACGTAGGCGAGTGCAACCGAAGCCAGCCGGTGTTCCGAACTGGCATACACATGGACGTGCCCTCGCTCCTTGAGTATGGCCGTCCCCGTGACCGGATCGTTTTCGCGGAACGCGGTGACGGCGCGCTGTGTATCCGATTTGGATGATGGCGGCGATAAGTCAATAGCCGCCGTCTTCGAGATGTCGGTGGCGAGTCGTCTGCCGAGCTGTTCTGCATCATTCGTATAAATTCGGGCATCTTCCGATGCACGGGAGATGGCGACGTAAGCCAGCCGCGAGTTGATAAGAGAACGCGGCCCTTCGGTATCGAAGTGGGCGAGCACTCGCCCGGCTGTCAAACCCTGCGAGCTATGCGACGTCACCGCATAACCGTGATCGAACTGACGTACGCGCGCGGTATCAAAGGTGACTGTCCGCTTCTCTTTGCCGTCCATCAGCACAGTCATACGCCCGTCTTCGATGTACTTGATTATGCCGAGATCCCGATTGGAGATGCCAAGTTCCTTGAGAGATGCAGTGAACTGTATCCGATCCGCGGCAGCGAATTCGCGCTCTTGTTCATGGAACACGTTGACGCCACGCAGACGGCGTGGATCGTAGGCCAAGGTCGTACCATCGGCCAGGTTCACGGTGAGGAGATTAGCGCGGGCATCGACGACTCGGACGGTGGCGAAGCTACCGCGTTCGATCCCGTTGGCTTTACTGCCGGAGCTGTACTGGATGACGTCGCCTGGATTGTAGCGGGCCGCCCAGGTACGATCCGCTCCGGTCATGTCGGAGCGATGGGAAAGTGTGCGGAAGGTCTCTCCGTTGACACCCAATTTCCCCTCTTTGAGCAATTCGGCGCGAACGGCATCGTTGATCTCCTGGCGGCTGCGGTTATCGGGAGAAACGACGATAGTGTTCTCAGGGTGAGCGGCATAGTCTTTCGCAATCGCCGCGATACGCTCGCGCCGGTCGGAGACCTCCGTGATACGTCCCTGCTCACGAAGCAAGATTATGCCTTCATTGGTCTCATTTTTCGACAGATGCTCGACTGCCTTGAGCAAACCAGGGTCCTTTTGCCTCATGATGCGGTCAAGTTGCGAGGTTTTCATGCCTGCCTCCTGCATTTGTTGAAAGGGACGGCCGGCGTCTACGCCCTGATGCTGGGCGGTATCGCCGATCACCAGTACGCGGTCATCCGCATTCAGCTTTGCGAGAAATTCCCGCATCTGGCGAGTGCTCGCGAGGCTAGATTCGTCGAGCATATAAAGATGCCGCGCGTTGGGCGACTGGTTCACGCTCCGGGCGAGGAAGCTCTGTAAGGTGGAGGCTTCGGTTCCGGCTTCCCGGAGCTGCGCAGCGGCGCGCGAGGTAGGAGCAAATCCCTCCACAACAAAGCCGCTCTTTTCTGCTCCCTCGCGGATCGACTGAAGCACGCTCGTCTTCCCGGTTCCTGCCCGTCCCTCCAGTCCGTGGATGCGGTCGGTGGAGTTCAAAACTTCCTCGATGACCCGCCGTTGCGAGTCGTTGAGAAAGTCTCGTGACTTCGCCTGTTCCTGTGCCAGTTCCGCGCTCGTGATGGGCGCGACGGCGTTCTTTCCCGTCTGTACCTGGGCGATGTTGGCACGTTCTGCAGCGATGGTTTCTGGCGTCGTAAAGCTACGAGCGGACGCATACTTGTGGCCTTCTACGGAGAGAAAATCGCCGCGTTGGTGACGCGCCTCGAACTCCGCGCGTACCTGTGGATACGTGGTCATCCCCATGCCACGTCGAAGCGCATCGCGGAGCAGGGCGCGCTCATCCAGAACAGCTTCCCGCTCAAAGAGACTGCTCCGTGCGTAGGTGACGGCTTCGCGAGCATGGGCGACGCGGTCTGGGTTGTGTTCCTGTGTTTGCGCTCGTTTGCGGGCCTCCTCAACAATGCGCCGCGGCTGATTGCCGAACTCGGCAGCGACCTCCTGATGTGCCGCGAGCACCTGGGCAGGTGTCAGGCTGTGCTTCTTTTCGCGCGTTGAACGGGCGGCGATCTCGGCCGCTTCCGGGCCGGAGACGCCGCGACGCTCCATCTCTTCCTTGATTTTCTCCCGTCGCTGGCTAGAGGCTTTCAGATATTCCGGCGTATAGCCTTTGATCTCCGGAGCGCCGCTTTCACCCGGCTGGATCTCATAGCCGAGCGTACGCAGCCGGTACATCAATTCGGACTGGTACACGGCCGACACAAAGTTCTGACTTTCAAAGAACGGTTGCTCCTGTAAAGCGCGTGCTGTTCCGTCATCGCGTTGGGTCACATTGAAGATGACAGCGTGCGTGTGGAGCTGCGGTGCGGCATAGCCGTCAACGGGACGGGCGGTATCGTGCTCGAACTTGGCGACAAGAAATCGGCCCGTCTGTTCGGCTGGTTTGTTACCGCCGAGACGTGCGTGGGTGTATTTCTCCAACTCGTCTAAAGCGGCTGCGACTGCTTCCCGATGCGCGACGCGAATGCGCTCATCGCCACCAACCAGCGCGGTGAGGGATACAGATTTCGCCGGCGCAAACATCGCATCCCACCCAGCGCGATGGGCCACAGCTTTGGTAGTGGAACCATCGGGATTTTTGTACTCGGTGGCGACACGATGACGTACCATTTGCGTATCGGTGAGAGGATGTCTTCCTTCCGTGAGACGGGAAAACTCCAGAGCGGAGACTTCCTCGGACAGTCCCAACGAAGCCGCAAGTTTGCCCTGCCACTCGCCTTTCACCGTGTCGCCTTGAGCGTAGTAGCTCTGTGTGGGCGAGGTGTAATCGAGCTGGTGATAGTTCTGTGCCTGGGCAGCGTTGAGTGGTTTGGAGATATCGAGCATGGCCTATGTCTCCCGGATGAGTGCGGGGCCGTGCAGGGATTCTTCTTCCTGCTCCTCATCCTCCATCTCAATGCCCTCTGATACCGTTGTCGACCGATCCTTTTCATTGGTTGGTGGCGCAGTTTCGGCACTGGGCCACGGGATTGGGGCGCGTTCTTGTCCGTGAGCCGAATCGGCTTCTGAGGTATCAGTGAGCCCGTCGGGTTCCGGGGATTCAGGGTTAGGGGAAACCTTCAGGACACGCGGCTCCAAAGTGTCAGGATCGAAAGTCATGCCGCCATCTGCAGCGTTACGCGGAATGAACGCGGGCGTGGACGTGGGCAGGTCCATGTAATCGAACGCGAAGCGTGCGACATCGTTCGCGAGCTTAAGGTAAGCGTGCCGGTCGTCCAATCCGCTGATCTCCGAACCCATGACAAGGGACTCGACCTGGCGTTCTACCGTAAAGTTATGGCCCGAGCGCGTGCCGTCGAACTTGGTCTCTTTCAGGCGCTCGATTTCGACCTTGCCGATCGCTTCCGAGATCCACTCCGCAGCCTTTGGTTCGGCGGTCTTCATGAAGATTTTGGTAGCCGGCTGCGAGAGCATGACCTCGGCCAGATGGCCATAGATCACCTCAAGCTGTGCCTTGCCCTGAAAGCCGAGAATGAGTGGGTTTTTCGACTTTCTGTTCTCTGTTATCGCGGTGTTGAGCTGCGGGAGTTTCTGCAAGCTGGCGAGCTCGTCGATCACAAACCAGACCGGCTTCTGGCCGGGTTGTGGAGTGGTCAATAGGCGCATGACGAGCAGGTCAATCCAGAGTGAATGCAGAGGACGAAGCGTGTCGCGTTCGGGTGGACGGGACGTAATGAAAATCCAACCCTGCCGCTTCTTCGACCAAGTGCGCGCGTTCCAGATCGGGCGTTTCTCATCCCGTTCCGGCAGAAGCCGGAAGCACTTTGCAACCAGGCCAAGCGATGAAAGAACGCCTGCGCGCTGCGGTCCGGCCTTCCTATCTATATAGAAGGCCATCTCGGTTCCTTCGACCCGCTTCATCAGCTCCGCATCGCTTGCCATCCATGCCGCAAGCTGATGCGGTGTCGGCCCGAGTTTGAGCAAATGCGCGAAGATTTGAGCGGGGGTTTCATGAAAGAATTCATCTACTTTGTCCGTCTTCGGCTGGTAGAGTGACGCTGCGATGGCATCCGCTTCCGCATTCGATTCCATCTCCTGTGCTGGCCCCCAATAGGGGCAGCGTGCATCCAGCGGATTGAGCACGATGTCTCCTCGCTGGGCGTCATAAAATCGTTGGATATACTCGCAGGCAGGATCGTAGATGATGGCGGAGTCGCCCCGCCCACGAATCTGGCGAAGGCACTGCATGATTAATTGCGTCTTCCCAACCCCGGTGTCGCCCATGAGCTGAAGGTGCTGGGCCTCTTTGCGGAGTGGAATCCGCATCATCCGGCCTGATTCCGTGGTCTTGAACCCGAGACCGTCACCTTTCTGGGCCTTATTGAATTCGTTCGGATCGAGCATTCGAGGACCGCGCAGGATGCGGCCGTACTTCATTTCCTTGAACCGCTGAATGTCCTTTGGAATAGCCAGAACGAGGAGCAGAATCAGGCACGCGCCACTTTCTATAAAGCTGACCGAGAATGTTCCCCAGAGACTTTTCCCGTCGTAGATGGCATCGTGGAGCCAGCGATACATGGAGACATCTGCGAGCTTTTCCTGCGGCCCACGGAATGGAAAGCTGTAGCCCTGAAGCTGCGCCAGTTCCGAGAGCGTGAACGGCATAATCTTGCCATTTGGGAGCTTCATTTTCCCTGGCGCGAAATCTACAGGGAACGCAAGGCGCGGTCTGACTTTTGCCCCGCCGAGATAGAGCAGCCGGTAGCTCTGATGGGCATGAATGGTGCTGCCGACACCGGTCCGAGCGTAGTCCAGAAAGTATGCCTTCTGGAGCGATGGCAGTTGGAAGGCATATCGCTGCCAGGAGAATATGCACGTCAGAAGGAAGGCCGCAGCGATTGCGCTGTAGCTCATGATCGGCATGTGCGGCGGCCAGATGATCGTCTCTTTTCTACCCCACTGTGTTGCCATTGGTGGACTCCTTTTCTGCTTGTTGCATGTATTGCTGCATTACTTCCTCTGCGGCTTTGTGCTTCTCTTTCCGCACCATCGTCATGGCTTCGGTGATCCATGCTGGAGAGACCTTCTCGCCTAGCGCGAGCGGCTTAAGAAGGTTCACCAGCAACATCCGTGTTGCGATCAATTCAGTGAACACGGCGTCGCCGCCCGCTCTCCGCGCTTCGCGCAAGAGAACGTCGCGCGCCCATTCACTCAAGGATTTCGCTTCCGCGCGAGCGTTTCTCTCAAGTTCCTGCAACTCCTGGCGGGTAACTTTGGCGCTTGCCACGAAGGTTCTGCCAGAACGTCCGTGAGACCGGCTGGTACGCCGCTCAAGGTCAATGTGCGATGTGTTGGTGTTGGTCCTCATGGGCCTCCGCGTGCGGTAGACGATAGGAGACTGAAAGTTACTTATTGTCTACGGTCGGCTTGTAAGCTGCTGTTGTTCAATGCGGTAGACCATGGTCTACCGCACGCCTCAAAACACGCCCATCCGAGGGATGGAGTGTCAATCTTCCTCCGGTGCGTAGCACCGTTGTGGCTCTGCCACAGATATGGAAGCGGGATCATGCTTTCGATCCCGCCACGATTGCTGGCGTTTGTGCTGGCAATGATGCGGAGGTAGCGGGCTTCTTCGTGCCCGGCTCGACAGCATCATTTCCATTGCCTCGACGAACGCGAAGTGTCGGCGTAATCCGCTGTGCTTCGGGCGACTTCAGGAACTCCTGAAAGTCGCGGTCTTTAGTGAAGACATAGGCAAGTGCCTGCTCCACAACTTCGTCTGCGGATGCGTGGATGAAAGCGGCGTACTGATCGACCTGTGAAGCGGTCGAGTCAGTCAACCGAATCGAAGCGCTGAGGTGACGGGTTTGGGTGACTTCAAGTAACGGCATGGTGTTCTCCTTTGGTAGTGGAATCAGGCAATCTTTCTGCGGGCGACCATCCGCTGTGCGGTGGCCGCAATCTCCCGCGCGCGGGCAGAGCAGAGTGCGGTGGGAAGCTCAAACCGCCGACGTTCTGAGAGCATTGTGATTACGTCATCGATCGGTGCCCCTTCAAGAAACCATTGACGCGCAGAAGCAATATCAATCGTCCGCTGCGCGTAGTAGAGCGGATTGGGTTTGTCCGAGCGACGCGACGCCAGCTCATGTGTCAGCTTGCCGGCGTCTTTGCCCTGGGCAAGCTCATGACAGGCCCACGCCCAATCCTGTTCCGAATAGCTGTCTTTCCGGGAGGCACTAAGCCGCGCGTTCCCGCGCAGCGGCAGCGCGGCAATCGCCGGAACATCCGGCAAACGGAAGTCCGCAGGACTGTAGGTTGCATCGGATGGATATTCGACCGCGACGCAGTAAGCGGGAGAATACTTCCGATTGAGGAAACCGGGGACGCGGAGCACCCGGTTGCAATCGGTGCAGGCAGGATCACCTCCGAACGCGATGGTGAGTTGCTTGAGCGTGGTTTCCTGCGCTGCGAAATCGAATCCCTCAACCCGCCAAAGCGCCTGGTATTTGCCGGGAGATGTCGAGAGGATGACGAACGGAAAGGGCACGTTGTCCGATGCCCGCAGCGCAGCGAGCCGGGCATCGCCGTCCCAATCGATATCTATATATAGATGGCGTACAGAAGCGATGCATTCTTTGGTGCGCTTGCGGCTGCCGGGGCGAAGCGGATTGGCAGCCACGTAAATGTTCGCACCGTTGTGGTTTTCATGCGCGAGCCAGCCGAGGTAACGAGGAGCGAGCGCCTGCTCCAGCGTGACGACACGCTGCTGCGTTTTGACAGGGCTCTCCGTGCGTAGCAGGAGAGCAATCGTCGAACCCGGAGCGAAGCAACGGGTGAGAAAGTCTTTGGCTGTTTCGTTCATCTGAATTACCTCCATCCGTCCTTATTGCGAGCGCGATGTCACGGGTCTTAGCAGCAGAAGAAGTCCGGCTCGATGCCGGACTTCTTCGGTGAAAGGAAGCGGCCTATGCGGCCGCTTCCTCGGTGATCTCTTCGTCGTCTTCCACGGCCGCCTTGGCGGCACGGTCCAGCTTGAGAATCGAGCTCACCCGAACCTCCCAGACGGTCTGCTCTGCGTTGGTCTTGGTGCTCTCGTACTTGCGGCTGCGGTATTCGCCCTCGACTAGGATGTGAGCGCCCTTGGCCAGCTTGGCGGCGAACTCACCGAGCTTGCCGAAGACGACGCAACGGTGCCAGTCGGTGTGCTCGATGTACTTGCCGTCCTTCTTGTAGGAGGACTTGGTTGCGAGGGAGAGAACGGTGAGGCTGCGGTCGTTGTTGGTGCGAACTTCTGCGTCGCTGCCGAGGAATCCGATGAGGGTGACTTTGTTCGAGTACATGGTGGTGATCTCCGTTTCGTTGAATTTCCCGTATCCTGCTCGGGTCACACTTAGCGAAGCGAGCGAGTGGGCCCGGCTCCCAAGGTCAAGGCGTGCTTTCTTGGCGGGGCCCGGAAAAAGTTTGTGCGGCGTCTTTTGCCGCGGCTTACAAACTTTTTCTGGGAGGAACCGAGACCCCGCAGGGGCGCTGCAAGCGAAGCAGAACGACGCCGTGCCGCAGGGCGCCGGAAAGGCCCCGAAGCGTGATCCCGAGCAGAGGACGGGATACGGGACGGAAGGAATGCCAATGCACCGAAGTCACCCCAACGATTCCCGCGACGGAAAGCTCCACCAATCGCAACTCCATGTATCCCCGCAATGACCTCCGAAGCGGTCGGCTTCGAGCACACGGACGGTCGCTCGCAACGCTGCGTACGGCAGGCCGGAGACGCCATGCTGGGCGCTTTCTGAGACGAGTTGGGCTGTACAGCCGTAAGAGCCGCTGGGAAGACCATCGGAGTGACCTCGGTTCGGGTTGGAATTCTCTAGGTGGAAGCCTGACACTCAGGCGTCGGAAGCACGATAGACGTCCTCCGTCTGGAAGCTTTGCTCCACGTGACTGTAGCCGGAGACCGTAATGAGTTCACGGATGCGCCGGCGGCCCGTGTGATCGCGCTCGCAATGAAGCACAAAGTCCACGGCTTTGCCGGTCTGCGACCGGACAAATGCCTGGTCCAAATTGGTTCTCGCACTCAGAGCCATGTCAGCCAGCCGGTCCAGGGCATCAAGCGCGGAATCGGCATGCAATGTAGAGAGCGTTCCACCGTGGCCAGTGTTCATGGCCTGCAGCAAGTCGTACCCACACTCGTCACGGATTTCGCCCATGATGATGCGGTCCGGACGGTGGCGCAACGCGGCAGCTACAAGCTGGCTTGGAGTAACGGCAACCTGGCCAGGAATGGCGGCGACGGCCTCCCAGCGGACGGCATTGGGATGAGCGATCTTCAGCTCGGCGGGTTGCTCGATCACCACAAGGCGCTCATGCAGCGGAACATGGTCAAGAAGCGCCTTCATCAATGTCGACTTACCCGAGCCGGTTCCGCCGCTGATGATGCCGTTCTTGCGCTTTGCAATGAGTCCCACCGAGACGTCGCGGACGTGGGCTGGAAGCCCACCGGCAGCGACAAGCTCGTCCGAGCTAAACCAGCGGTTGAATTTGCGAACCGTGAAGGTCGGTCCGCTGATCGAAGACGGTGCCCCGACGACAGCGACACGGGAGCCGTCCGGCAGCCGAGTATTGAGGATGGGATTCTGGCTGGTCAGATCCTGCCCGAGGATGCGTGCCACACGCTCGATGGCCGCCTGAAGGCGGTCATTCGTATAGGGCGTGGAGAGCGTAATAGGCTCCACCACGCCGCCGCGATCCGCGAATACTCCCGATATCCCGTTGATCATCAGATCGGAGATCGTCGGGTCCAATAGAAGAGCACGCAACTCCTCGGGAAAGAATGGGAGGATCAGTTCGAAACTCATCGCACTGCTCCTGTAGTTGGAGCCGGAGCTCCTTCCTGAGCGATCGGGTCCACGGAGATTCGGTTCTCGTGGAACTCGGTGATAGTCAAACCCAGCGGGTTGATGAACTCATACTGCGGATAAATCTTGGCCTGATCGCTGACCTGTTTCGGGTTGAGATAGTACGTCACGCTGAGCATCCAATGCTCCGTTCTTGGCTGATGGGAATGAGCAGGAGTGTAGATACGATCGAGAGCAATCAACGCCGTGCCACGAGCCAGCACCGCCCCCTGAATCGTCTCCTGCGAAAGCGATGTAATCGTGACGTCCTTCACCTCGACATCGCTCTGCTCGATCTGGCCGCCGACGACCTGGGAAACGAGATGATTCTGGTTGTCCTCCGTCATGAGCTGCGCCGCGAGATTCTGCGACAGGAAGTAGTAGTTGAGTGGATACTTCTTGGCGATGGTTTCGTGGCTGATGGTGTAGCGGTAACCCACCCAATCGCTGAGGTAGGTGCGGACCTCTCCCTCGCGCGGACTGTAAGCGAGATCGCTGTATTGAATTGCCTGGGCGCGTCCCATCTCGTCAATGCGGACGTAGCGATTCGCGACGGGGCGGCGGGCCAGCGAAAGATTGAGCCACATCGACCCACACAGCAGAACGGTCCCGCAGGCAATGACAAGTCGGTATGCTTTCCGCTCCGCGTAATGCGACGCATAGACTTCATTGCCGATTTGATCGACGAGAAGAGATTGCTGGAGAGTGAGCGTGTTTTCAGTGACGGGCAGGAGTTTGCTGAACATGTGGAGTCATGCTCCTTTCCTCAACGGCATGAAACACTGCGAACGCATAGACGAGCCCCGCTATGAGTACCCCAATCCAGATCAGGAGAACGACATATCGGAATGGCTTGCCCAGACCAAATCGACGTAAAGTGAGAATGTCTACGACGAACCAAAACATGCTTATGCTCCTCCCGCGATAGCAGCAGTAGAAATAATCCTTCCTACGACGCTTCCCATGCTTCCTGCCATTCCAGCAGCTCCGCCGAAGATCGCCTGCGTCATGCTTGGAATAAAGAGCATGTTGACGATGAAGGCTATAAACACCATGGTGCATGGAATCAGGTTCGCAAGCCACATCTCAATGGAGTAATTTCCGTTGAATGTCTGCTGGATAAAAGTGTTCATGAAGCCGGACCAAACAAAGATGAAAGCGGCTGCCACAGCACGGATCATCGCGAAGCTGATGAGCACGTCCAGAAAGTGGAAGAATTTCGAC
The DNA here is from genome assembly GCA_036267255.1 of Acidobacteriaceae bacterium. Taxonomy (GTDB): domain Bacteria; phylum Acidobacteriota; class Terriglobia; order Terriglobales; family Acidobacteriaceae; genus DATAWK01. The sequence continues at coordinate 400,374 of DATAWK010000043.1, forward strand.
CGGAAGGTTTGCGTCATCAGCAGGGGCACGAACACCGGCCCGAAGAGCGCCGTGACGCCGTAAAGAATAAAGGCGCTGCAGTTGATGAGGAATAGAATGGCTGACGCCAGACCCAGAAGTACCTGCACAAGGAAGTAGCAGAGGATCTGGACCGGAGCCATGAGCGATGGCATCGGCGTACCGTCGCCAGCCGTCTTTAAGAGCTGGAGCAAACTGTCGAGCGAGCTTTGATCGAACGCGGCTACCATCGCCTGGGCGATATAGCTGAAGAAGTGGTTGATACCAAAGCTCGCGCCAGGCAGCGAGTTCACCCAGTAGTTCTCAAGCAGGCAGCAGGCTACGAGCCGCACGAGAAAGTTGACCAGATCGCCGAAGTGTATGGCATGGACGTGAAACCGGAGGGTCATGCCGGTCGTGCTCCAATTTACCACCATGCTCACAAGCATGAAGAGCGAGATGCAGCTCAGTTCGGCGAGGCCGAATTGCACGAGCACTCCGCCGTTCTGTGTCGTGAGGTTGGTCAAATTGTTGGTGAACTGGTAGAGCCAGTCCACCCCCGAACTCGTTGTCGGCATCGCCTGTGCTAGAAGAATCATGGAAGCCATGTCAGATCCCTTCAGAAAGGTTTAGGGAAGGTAGGTGTCCCAGGTGCTGCCTTCGTTCGCCGCACTGGTGTCGTTGGTGGCGCGCTGTTGCTGGATGAGGACGGCGGTATTGAGGTCTTCCGCTGCTGCGTTCCGGCGCTCCATGTTGGCGACCATCATCTGAGAGGCAACACAATTCTGGAGCGCACCTTGCGATTGCGTCTCGGCCATCTTCTGGGCCTCGGCCGCATTCAGGAGGTTGAGCTGCTGTACTTCGCTGTTCGTCGAGCTCGTGATGTCGAGCTGCGTCGATAGCAGCGAGTTGTTCGCCGTGAGGTTCTGTGTACGTCCCGAGCGATATTGGCCAATAGCCGTAAGGCAGTCGGGCGACACCGCATCCGAGGTCTCAATCATGGCGACCTGGGACATACGCGAGCTGCCGAGCGACTGGCCGGCGAGATAGGTGCTCGCGTTGCTGTTCATGGGCACGGTAGCCGTCTGCCAGCCACTTAGGGACGCGCTCGGGCTATTCGAGTTCAACGCCACATTGATACCGGCAGTTTCGCCGAACATATTCGCGACGTTGACGTTCTCAAGGGCGCGGAGCGTGGTCTGCCACTGCTGTTTGATGGAGAAGTGCTCGATGTTGTTTTCGAGCATCTTGTACTGCATCTGGATCGTGGTCAGTTGCTGAACCAGGCTGGCATAGCTGGTCGGATCGAACACGATGTCGCCGACACCGAAGAGTGCGAAGCCGGGGGTTGCCGTGAGAAGTAGTCCGACGCCCGCGCCAATTAGCCATTTCTGGCGGCTGCTGAAATTGAGTTTCATGACACGTCTCCTTGGGTTGATCGTGCGTTTAGAAGCATTGCGGACAGGTTGGATCGAACCTGTCCCACAGGAAATAAGAGCGATAGCTGAGGCTCGAACACCGTTCTTCATGGAGTCTCTGAACCAACTCGCCGAACCCGATCAGGCCATTGACGATGACTCCGCGAGCACGAGCGTTTGCGAGAACGAAGACAGCGGAGCCGAGCGTGATGAGCTGGGGACGATTCATGACGGCTCCTTTCACATCGTTGGGTCGACCTGATGCTCGGCGTAAGCCGGAATCAGGAGATCCGTGCCGATATACACGCGGGCGCGCGAGCCCTCTTTGAGCGTGATGACCGGCAGACGGTTCAGGAAGTGATTTAACACCTGCTCACCCTCCACGGCAGACTCTTCGGAAATGCCGTCACGAATCTCCGCCGAGGGAGTGAGCACGCTGGCACTGTTTCCGATTTGAGCGAGGCCGCCCAGGCCGCCGATTGCGGCGGCGGCGGCAAACGCCTGCAAGTATCCGTGATCTACCTTCGTCGCGAGTCCGGTCGTTCCGATCTGGTCCAGACCGATGAACTTGGCGAACTCCAACGAGAAACCGTCCGGGCAGATGGCGCGATGGAATGTGACGAACATCTTTCGCTGCTGGGCGTTACCCACGCTCTGCACGTCGCCGATCAGCCGGGTACCTTGCGGCAGGAGAAGCTGCTGATGATCGTGCGAGTAGAGGTCTGTGGTCAGCGACACCATAATGGGGCCGCTGAACCCTCCATCGATGTGATTGGTGACAACACCTTCCAGAACAGTGCCCTCGAAGATGCGGTAGAGGCGGCCCTGGTAGCTATCAAAGCTGTAGGCACTCATTGGATTGCTGTCTGCTCCCGGCTTCGCTTGGTGGAGAGCGGCAGGCTGCAATCCGCCTGTTGCCGGATTCTGCACCGTGATGGAGGATTTCGCACCTTCAGTTCCAATTGCAGACGAGGTCACAGCAGAAGATGTCGTTGCTTCACCAGGATGTTCAAAGTCAATAGCGACTGTGTCGCTGTTGATGGCGTCCTGCTGTTGTTTTTGTCTTGCGAGTAACCGCTGCTTCGCGTCAGCCTGCGCCTGCGAGATTTCGGAGGTACGTGCCGGCGCGTTCGGACTGTCGCCATAGATGGCGGAACGCTGAGCCGCCGTCATCGCGGGAGCTCCTGATGCCTCCGGGCCGGGGATGCCCTGAGCCTCCTGAAGCTGTTCGAGCGCTGCGGCTATCTCCTGCTGGTGGTCGCGTTCCTGCTGGTCACGCTTCGCTTGTAGCTGCTGTTGGGCCTCGAAGCTCGATACCTGCTCGGCATTCGGAGCGGCTGGGCGGATCGGAAGAGCGCTGGCGGGTGCCGCTTTCCTGTTTCCGTGGATGAGGCTGGAGATGTTGGCGATGCCGATAAGGCCGATGATGACTACCAAGGCAACGACAGTCGGCATACTTTTCCGCAGGGGCGGTTTGCTTTCGGGCTGATCAGGAACGGTTGCGGGAGGATTCTGATTAAGTTCGGACATGGCTACTTGCCTCCCTCAACGCGATGGAAGTCGACTTTCTTCTTGCCGATCTCCAGGTAGCCGTTGTCCAACTCCTTGGGGACGGTGTAGAGCCCGTTGTTGAAGTCGAAGTTGATGAGGGATGGCTTCTTGTCCTTGACCTCGTACAGGGCTGGCGTCTCCTGGAACTTCCCACGGAGGTAGGTGAACTTGTCATCCCGCCAGATCTCTTCAAGTCCCATCTCCTTGCCCTTCGACTTGTCCCACTCGTAATCGAAGTGCAGAGAGTTCGGGTACTGACTTCGGAATTGCTCTGCCTTATCCGCTTCTGATTTCAACTCTGCGGCCTTTGCCTTCTCCGCTGCGGCCGCCTCATCCTTCGCCCTCGTCAACTCGGAGGCAGGAACGAAGACGGGCAGATCGGCGAGCCGATCCTTCGCCGCCTTGTCGCCGGGCACGAGGAACACCTTGGAATCGAAGTGGGCATCACTATCAGCTGAGACCTCTCTCAACTGAAGGGTGTACTCGTTGCCGTGATCGGAGATGATATGAACATCGGTGGAGGCGTTCGCCACTCTCGGCTTGATGCTGATGAATCGGCTGGGAACGTGGCCGCCATCGAAAACCCAGTTCACAGTGTCGCCAGCAAAGACATTTGCGACCTTCTCCTCGGCGGGGAGCAGAATCAGCGTCGATTGCAATAGACCGACTCGGACCACAGGCGGCGCGTCCGCTTCAGAGATCGTGATAGTTCGGGGTGCGTTAGGCTCGATGGGCTTCGGGTCTGTCGCCGCGTAGCTTCTGACCGCGGCGGTTGAGAGCGAAAGCCCGATGGCGAGAATAACAGGGATAGGAGGTCTCATGGCGTTGGTCCTTTCGGTTAAGCGGTCTCACCCTGGGCAAACCGGGTAATGCCCTCGGCGAGGCCATATTTGGCGATAAGTTTGGCGCGACGTACTCGGTCTTTCGGTTTGGTGGAGAAGGTTGCGTAACTGCGGCCGTCGAGGTTGAGCGTGACGACTTTGGTCAGCCCATCGCGCCGCATGTACAGCGCCTCGCGATCCTGTAATGACTCGAAGAGCGCAACCTGTTGCGCGTTCATCTTGAAGAGCTCGGCATACCGCTTACGGTTGAATGTCGCGTCCTTGAGAAAGAGAAAGGACGTGCAGGAGTTCACGATGCTGTCGGCATTCTCGCCAAGGTCCTCCGCCGACTGGCCTATCATCGTGACGCCGCCGAGATTCTTGCGAACCGTTTTGATAGCGGCAAGCGCTCCTTCAAGCAACTGCCGGTTTTTCATCGAACTGAAGATTTCTTCGATCAGGATGTGTTTGGGGATACCGAGATTGGCCGGGTCGTACAGCACGTCATTGATGCGGCGAAGCAGCCACACCATCAACGGCTCGATCAGGTCGACATACTGGGCGTTGTTGACTCCCTGAAAGTCGAAGCACTGAAGACGGGAAAGCGAGAGGCTGTCTTCGACGTTGTCGAAGATGGCGTTATAGATTCCTTTGCCAACCCATTTGGAGAGGTAACGGTCGAGCTTCTTGGGAAGGAAGAGATTGGACAGGCGGCGGTTCGAGCGGTCGAGCAGGTACATATCCTGCACGGCCTTATGGATCACATCGTCATCCTCGGGCTCAAGCTCCGCGCCGCCGTTGGTGAGCAGGAGCTTGATGAAGCTATACAGGAACTTGATGTTGCTTTCGGTCGGCTCCAGTGCAAACGGATTGACCCGTGGGCCATCTTTGCCGATGCGGTCAACGCGGCCGCCGTATAATTCAACGACGCTCTCGTAGCTCGCCCCGATGTCGAAAACATAGGTAAAACCGCCATATTTCTGCTCCAGAGCGATAATCTGGTTCCCATGGACCGACTTACCGGTTCCCGTTGGACCGATAATGAGCATGACTCGGACACCATCGACATACACATCTTGAAAGAACGGCGTCCGCGTCCGCGTCTCGAAGATGTTGAGGTACTCCGCGTCGAGGTCTTCGGAATGGGGATGCCCCAGGTTCGGCGCGAAGATCATTGACATGCGCGCATGGTGGTCCTCGGACAGCCACAGCGGGAAGACATTGAACTTTCGATTGCCGGGGAACATGGCATAGAAGGCAGAGAGATTGCCAAGGGTTTCCTCGATCACCTGTGTACGTGCATCGACAAATATCCGGTGGACGGAAGGAACGACATCGCGAAGGGTCTCGGCGCTGTTTGCCGCGATGAGAAGGCGGAACGAGTATTCGCCCTGTCCTTTCTTATCGAGCGAGCGAATGACATCGCTCAAGTCGTCCACGCTGCTGTTGGCCGCGCGTGCGCCGGCGCCGGTTTCGAGCGCAGAGGTGTCGCGGGCATTCATGACGCGGGTTAGAATGCCAACTTTGAAAAAGGAGATGAACTTTTCCTGGGCGTCGATTTCACTACGTGCTGCGGCTGTCGATTTCGCCCGCCATGTCGAGCAGAGGATGGCGTCGCAATCAAGGCCGAGCAGACCGGAAAAGAGGCACGGCCTGGACGCTTCCGGCGTCATCTTGAGCGAGAACATCTGAGCGTGGCGCTTGCCGACCTGGAGGTAATCGCTATGCCACGCAATCGGCACCTTCACGATCTGACGGTCTACTCCGGTATCCTCACGGAGCATATCTGTACCCGCCCAATCCTCAAGATTGAAGAGGTAGCTAAAAAACTGAAAGACATTGTTCTTGTCGAGCAGGCGCAGCCCGACATATGCGCCGAGATGACCTTCGAGGATCGCGGCGGTCTTCTCAAGCTCCGCCAACATGCGGGAGGTTTCGAGGGTGTTCTCCTTGGGCTTGCCCGCGAATGGCTTGGTTTTCGATGGCTCAATCGTGAAGCACCAGTGGAGATCAATCCGACGGAAGTTGGCCTTTTTCTCCAGGAACGTCAGGCGATCCTCGGCGAAGGCCTTTGTGATGGGATTGCTGTACTCGTTGTTCCGCGGAAGAGCGAAGCCGGACTGCACTCGGGTGTACTGATAGAGGCACGATCCTTCCGGCAACCCGCGCAGCGCTCCTTCAATCGACATCGTCGCCGCAGTGAGCTGTTCGTCGGTCTGCCCTTCTTCATCAATGCCGGCGAGCGAAAAGAGGCATCCATAGCCGCCGCTTTTGAGCGCGAAGATGTTCGACCCAACGAAGCGCGAGATCGGAACGATCGAGCAGGCAGCGCCGGCTTTCGCGAACCACGGTACGAGTTTGACTTGCTCAGTATTTGCGCGGGTCATAGTAGGATCTCTGGCTGAGGCTTAGTGCCCAGAGCTGGAACATCTTCGGGTGCTTCCGAACGATGAGCCAGCAAGCGGATGCAAGAAGCGGGAAAGAGATGACGGCAAGAAGACGGAACCCAGCGAGGAAAGCCATCACGCAAACCATCACGATCACGAGCCAGGTTGGCAGGTTGATTCCGAGCTTTTCGCGCGGCTTGTTCAAGGCCTGGTTGATCGAGAGGGGCTCTCCTCGCTTGGGCGTCTGCATGGCTAGCTCACACTCTGTCCGGTCAGAGAGCTGATCCAGCCTGCTCCCCAGCCGAGCACGCCAGCGCCAAAGATGGCCCCGAAGAGCCCAACGACGCCGCGTTGAATGTTGCCAGACATGAAGCTCACACCGGCAAAGATGAGACCAATGAGGCAGATGACCGCCCCGGCGTACATGGCGAACGTCTGCACGGTCTGCATGAAGGTTTGGGCTCCGCTAAAGCTGATCGATCCTTGAGCGTGAGCGAGGTTGGCAGCGCCCGCGAATGACAGCGCAACGAGCGTAGGCGCCATCACACGGATGAGTTGGGTGAATTTGTTTCTGAGCTTCCGTGTTCGGAAGTTTGTACGAGGTGACATGAGCATTCTCCTGATGGCGTGTACTCATCGCCAATGAGGGGAAGCTAAAGCCGTCTTACGCGCTCGTCCAACATTTCCTATCGATTTCGCCACACATTTTGTCTATGGCGGCCATTCCTCTCTCAAGCGAGGAGCTGCAACTGTTCCGGATGCTCACCTTTCGAGGGGTGCTTTTTTTTCCTCGATTCCGACCAACTTTCCTCGAAGAATCGCTCGATGAAAGGCAGAGCTACATGGCCGGCTTTTCTCAGGTGGATGAAGGCCGTATCTGCTGTCCAACTGAGACCAGCAAGCGGACGTGTGACGAGACCAGGTTCGAGCGGAAGAAGTTGATCGATGAGGGCGAGTCCGTATCGTTCTCTGACCATCCACTGGATCTCTGCTGGGGTGCGGGCTGAGCAGGCTACATGAAGCGTCACACCAGCCTCGGTGAACATCTCGATGAGACGGGCATGGGCGGAAGGGTATTGTTCTGGATCGCGAAAGACTGTGATTCGCGCCGCGATCTCGCGAATGTTGAGTTGTGCCCGCTCCGCAAGGACATCGTCGGTACGCATGCACACCACTAGCGGCGTCCGGCTGAGCGGCTGAACAGAATAGAGATTCGCATCGATCGGAAGAGGAAGTATCGCGCAATCCAGCAGCCCGGCGTCGAGATGCTGTAAACAAAATACAGGATCGCCACTTATCAACTGAATTGCACATCCGGTGAACATGCCGTCATAGGTTTCATGGAATTTTTCGATCACCTTTGCATGGACAAAGGATGAGAAGCCGAGACGCAACGGCGGCACCTGATGACGCTGTACAGCGTGAGCCATGATGAGCGTCTGCTCCCAGTCTTTTAGCGTATTTTCTGCGTACGCGGCAATCATCCGGCCTGCAGCCGTAAGCCTGAGCCCATTCTGGGTTCGCTCGAAAAGAGTGAGGTCAAGGTTGCTTTCGAACTTTCCAATCTGGTGGCTGAGAGAGGATTGAGCGACGAACACCCGTTCGGCAGCACGCGTGAAATTCAAAGTCTCAGCAGACTCTTTGATGTACTTCAGGAGCCGGAATGTGAGGGAATCTGACATGGCCTTTACGCTCTGCCTGGCTGTTGTCGATCCCGCGAGCCCGCGAGATAAATGCTGTGGAAAACCTGTACGAAATTATGGTTGCTGTGCGGATCAAAGCTGTCAATTAGGCTCCTCGGGGAGCCCAGGCGCTAGTCGGCGTCCGGCGTCCGTAAGGTAGCCGCTGAAGAGGCTCGCCATAGAAAAAAACTGTGGCGAAATCGATAAGAAGTATTGGACTGTCTGCAAGGACGGCTTCACGCTCAACTCTGATCGTTCGTGTGAGGTGCTTATGGATAGCTCGTCCGATACTGTTCTTACCGTCAATCATTCTGCAGCGGCTGCAAGGGGTGAGTCGAGCGAAGGTCAGATTGTTCTCGGCCTACGCAAGCCGCCGCGGAGCGTCGCAGAATTCGAACCGCTGCTGACAGCAGATGAGGTAGCCAAGCGCCTCAACGTCAGCACGGATTGGGTGTGGGATCACTCATCTCGTCGCAAGCCGCTCTTGCCTGTCATTCGGATGGGAGACGGCACTTTGCGCTATCGACCCAGCGGGATCGAGGCGTTTGTGGATGAACAGGAACGCAGGTCGGCACTGCGTCGAAGAGCCTAGTTGCATCCTTCGCACCATTCCGGGCGGGGGCCCTGCAAGCTGTTGTGGGTCGTCGATATATGTCGAAAATCCGCGTAAACAAAGGGTAAAATGGGCCTAGCCCGTTATTCCGCCCACAGAAATTGAGGAATCAATGGGAACCTCGTATCAGAAGGGGTGGGTCATGCTTCGCGGAAAGAAGTGGTACGGATACTTCCGGCGAACGGTGATCGATCCAAAAACCAATGAACCTAAACCAGCCATCACGCCCATCATCCTCGGATTGAAGGTCGAGATGTCGAAATCGCAGGCCAGAGCGAAACTGGAAGTCGAGATCGGCAAGCTGGGAAAGCAATCAGCGAACGGTGACAGATCCCACGTTAGTGGAACGGTTACTCTTCGCTGGTTCGTAGAAAACCGCTTCATCCCGCTCAAGGAGCCGGATTGGAGAGAGGAGACGGCCAAGGTCAAGAAGCATTTGATCGAGACCGATGTCCTCAGCGACCTTGGCGAGTTCCGATTAGAGAACTTCGACAAGTTCGTCCTCCAAACCCACCTCAACAAGCTGGCGAAGATTCGGTCACGGGACAGAGTCTTGCAGATTCGGTCGTACGTCAAGTCGGTCTTCTCGGAGGCAGTCGATCAGGACTTCCTTACGAAAGATCCTGCGCGCAAGCTGAAGACTCCCGCGAATCTGCGGGAGAGCGACAAGACGGTGCTCACCTGGGATCAGCTTGCCGCTGCACTTGCAAGGCTGGAGCTTCGGGATCGGATTCTGATGAAGCTCGACATGACCAACGCGCTTCGTCCGAGTGAGTTGTTTGCGTTTCGATGGAAGTGTCATCGCAGCGCCACGCTCTCGCTCACCATTGTGGAGACAATCTACAAGGGGAAGATTCGGCCGTTTGGAAAGACGAAGGGCAGCCTTAAGGAAATACCCATCCCACAGGATGTCTCCGACGAGCTTCTCGTCTGGAGGCAGGTCTGCCAGGAGGGGTACGACAAGAGGAAGCCGAGTCGAGGCAAGAACAAGGACAGATATGGATTGCCGCCGTCCGATCCGGAGGCGTTCATGTTCCCTGGCCGGTTCGGTTCGTTTATGGACCCGAGCAACTATCGCAAGCGGGTTCTGCACAGGCTGGCGACGGATCTGGGCTTGCCCAAGCTCAACTTCCAGGTCATCCGTCGCACCATCGCGACGCTGGCCCAGAAGAAGGGCACGGTCAAAGATGTTCAAGGGGTCATGCGGCACACGCGTGTCGCGACAACGACCGACATCTACATGCAGGAGATTGCGGAGGGAGTACGCGCAACCGTCGACTCCATCCACGACGAGCTGGACGGCACGATGAAGAAGCTGGCCGGCAAAGTACATCCGCCCGCCGAAACGGCGGCGTCGGCGCTGGTGAACTAGCACGGCGAACATTATTGAAACTCGACTCGAAGCGAGACGCTTCAGAAGGGAGATAAGCGATGACTGGCATGGTTGGGCAACGAAGCAAATTGAAATTTGCTACCAAGTTGCTACCAAACTGTTTTTGGGGTGTCCGCTATGTTGTTGAAATATTTGGTGGACCTGACCGGGATCGAACCGGTGACCTCTTCCATGCCATGGAAGCGCGCTCCCAGCTGCGCCACAGGCCCACAAGGGCTGACAAACTGTAGTGTATCAAAAGTGTGAAGTTCTAGAATTTCTTGCCAAACCGGAGAATTCCATACACTCAGAGCAACCATCTTGAACGGAGGCGCATACTTCTGGATATGCCCTCTTTTCAGTCAACCGATGCGCGCGCCGGATTCCGCATTGTCTTCGCCAGCGTCTGCGCCACAGTGTTTCTTTTTTGCGGAGCAACGTCGATACACGCTCAGGCGGCCACAACGACGCCAAATTCCGCAGCCAGTCCGGGACCAGCACCAGCTTCAACGCCAGCACCAGCGCCCTCTCCCAGTGAAGGGATTCGCCCTGCGATTCCTGTTGTCGAATCGGCAGTCGATTCATTGGATATTGATCACTGGAAGCTGCCGCGGCAGGCAAAAAGCCAGGTTGAGTCCGACGCAGCCTCCATCCGGCAAGACTTGTCCGGCACGTTGCCCACTTTGCTCGATGAAGCAAAGACTGCACCAATGGAACTGGCGCCACAGTGGGCGGTGGTACGAAATGTGGATGCGCTGTATGACGTACTGTTGCGCGTGACGACCACGGCAACCCTGACCGGTTCCAGCGCCGACGCCAGTCTGTTGGTGCATGCTGAAAATCAATTGTCGGAAACACGCAGAGATCTAACCGCGCAACTGGTAACCGCTGCAGGAGCTCAGGACAAAGAAGTGAGAACGCTGCATACAAGACTGGAAACGATGGCGGCACAACAAGCAGTTGTCCGTCCGCCGAGCAAAACGATTGTTGTCAACAATACGCCAAAGCATCACGTCCGGCATCATGGAACAAAGACCAGCAAAAAGCCTACTGGTACCCCTTCCAGTAGTACGCCAGCCGCGACTGGGAGTGCTGCGCAACCAGGAACCCATCCCTGACCTACGTGTTCCGGAAGCGCGTGTACTGGCCAGATTGGCGCCAGACATGGGCAATACCGGGTAAAGTGTGCAAAATACAACATAAATCATGCAACACAGGGAACCTTTCCCCATCGCGGCGTGTCTAACTTCTATAGGAAGCTTTGTTATTCGACGCACTGGGGAAATTTCGCGGTTCGTTGAGTTGAGCATCTGCCGTGCTGCTGATAGGGTAATGGGTGACCGCATGTCCGCGGGAATTGCATTGGGAAACTTGGCAAGCGTCATCGAAGTCCGGCCCGAAGAGGCCGCCATTGTTGCTGAGCTGAAGGCTGGCTCGGAAGACGCCTTCGCATGGCTGATTGCCCAGTACCACCAGCCCATCTATAGCGTGGTTGCCCGTGTATTAACAGATCCGGCCGATGCTCCGGACGTTACGCAGGATGTCTTCATCAAGGTCTTTCGCAACATTCGCGGATTTCATGGCGAGTCGAGTCTTCGCACCTGGATGTATCGCATCGCGCTGCATGAAGCGTCCAATCAGCGCCGCTGGTGGTTCCGGCACAAGGGACACGAGGTCACCATTGAAGCGACAGGCGATGGCAACAGTAACGAATCCGCGCCATGCCTGAAAGACACTCTTGTGGATGACCAGATTTCCCCCTTCGAATATGCCGCAAATGCTGAGCTTCGCTCGCATGTGGAAGAGGCTTTGCGACAGATTCCAGAGCCATTCCGTACCGTGGTGGTGCTGCGCGATCTGGAGGGGCTGGCTTATGAAGACATTGCAGAGATTTTGAATGTTCGTATGGGTACCGTGAAGTCTCGCCTGATGCGGGGCCGAGCAGTGTTAAAGCAAAATCTGGCAGAATTTGTAGCGGCAGCACTCAAGCGGCCTGCAAATGCTGCTGCAGAATCCACAGAACGTAGCTTGTGCGAGGAGGCCGGATGATGAAGACCTGTCTATCCATTCAAGCGCAATTTTCCAGTTATCTGGACGGAGCAATTCAGGGAACAAAGATGCAGGCGGTTGCGACACATTTACGGCAGTGCACCTCTTGCACAGCGGAGTTCAACTCCTGGTGCAGCATGCAACGTCTACTAGCAGAGGTGGGGCCTGCCAAAGCGCCGCCAGAGATGGCCCTGCGCCTGCGCATCGCTATTTCGAAGGAGCGGAGTGGCGTGCGACAACGCCGCCTGGATCACCTGCAGATGCAGTGGGAGAATTCGATTGCGCCCTTTTTGGCGCGGGCCTCGGCTGGCTTTGCCAGCGCCGTGCTCCTGCTGGGCACGGTCACCCTGCTAATCGGGACCTTTGCAACCCCGGAACCGCTGGCGGCCAACGATGCCACCGTGGACAGCACCAGTTCTCCGCATTTTCTCTACACGCTGGCGGATGCGGACCAGCGTATTGCAGTGCTGAGCCCAGTAGTGGTGGAAGCAAGCATCGACAATGCCGGTCGCGTCTATGACTATCGTGTCGTTTCCGGTCCTGTTTCGCAGGACGTAAGGGCGCAGTTGAACAACATGTTGCTGATGAGCGTGTTTACTCCGGCCCGTTTTTACGGCCAGCCGGTTGCCAGTCACGCTGTCCTTTCGTTTACCAGCATTGCCGTCCACGGCTAAAGCAGAATGGCTCTCAGTTTGACCCTGCTATCTCCCGGTGCATAGACTAAAAAATAGTGTTTGCACCGGGGTTCCTCATGCAGTGTTATCCGCTTCCCCTCAGATTTCTTCGCCGTAGGTACGCGCTTCCCTTGCTGTGGGTGGCTGCTTTTGCCTGCACTGCGCTGTTTGGCCAAAGCACTGTGCAGACAGAGGGTTCTTCCTCATCTCCGCAGAACAACGGCAAGGTTCTCGTTCAGCAAAGCACTCCGGCTATCCAGCAAAAGACACCGGCGGTTATCGATCCCACCGGCCCAGCTATCTCCATGGAGACCAGCGAGGCGGTCTTTGACGTGATGGCTGGGCTGAATGCCTGTGGCTATGACGAAGAGTTGGCGATTTCCGATCCGGTGCGCCAGAAAATACGGGACATGATGAACCAGGCACTGGCGCAGTCGGCCGATGCCCGCGCGGCGCGAGATAGGCTCTGCACATTTGTCCGCAGTAATACTCTAAGCGATCCACGAACTAATCTGGCACAGTATATTTCTCTCGCATTGTTTTTGAATCCCCCTCCGGACCTATCGCAGAGTGTGGCCACCAGAGATTTGCCACCCGATGCTGAACCGATTGCAGATTACGTTCCTTTGTTGCGGGACTATGCACAAGCTGTCAATCTGCATCTTATCTGGGTCTTGAACCGTCCAGCTTACGATGCGGAGGTCAGCAAGCTGCATGATCCACTGACCAAGATGATCCTGGACGTGGATCTTTATTTGAAGCAGCCACCCAGCGGATACAACAATCGGCGCTTCCTGATTATTCTGGAGCCGCAAGTCGCGCCCGGACAGACCAATGCCCGCGTATATGGCAGCGACTATGTACTGGTAGCCTCCCCGGTAAATGGCGTGCTGCGCATGAAGGAGATCAAGCACACATACCTGCACTATGAACTGGAACCTTTGCTCTATGCACGTTCGGAGGCCATTGACCAGCTTCTACCATTGCTGGAACTGGTGCAGACGGCGCCAATCCCCTATTCGGACAAGAGCGATGTGGTGGCGTTGGTGACGGAGTGCATGATCCGCGCCATTGAAGCGCGCACGATGGACACGGGAGTGCCGGACTACACACCTCCGGAAAAATTCGATCGTCACCAGCTGGCTGCGATCAATGACAAAATCAATGCGCATGACAAACTGGTTGCTGCCGTGCGACAGACTGCAGTAGATGCCTCGATGACGCAGGGTTATATCCTGACACAGTATTTCTACGACCAGTTTCGAAACTTTGAGCAAAGCCCCATCAGCCTGGAAGAAGCGGTGGGCGAAATGGTCTATGGCATGAACGTGCAGGTGGAGAAGGCACGCGTGCAGCGCCTTGTCTTTACAAATCACCAGGATGAAGATGTGGTGCAGCGAGCTGAGTCCGGACCGAGTCTGCTCGACCGTGCGGAAGAAAGTATGGCGAGTGGAGATACGGCATCGGCAGAGCGGCTGGTGAATCAGGCACTGGCCCAGCACACTCGCAATCCTGGCCGCGCGCAGTTCATTTTGGCGCGGATAGATATTCTGAACAATAAGCTGGACGATGCGGTGACAGCTTTTCAGCAGGCCACCCAACTCTCCCATGACCCACGCACGATTGCATGGTCGCATATCTATCTTGGACGTATCAACGATGTAGAGAACAACCGCAAAGCAGCGGTTGCGCAATATCAAGCGGCGTTGCAATCGCGCGACAGTCGCCCCGATACCAAACAGGCCGCGGAAGAAGGATTGAAGCAACCCTATGGCCCTCCGGGAGGAGCGAAGCCTACGGGAAATGCAGGCGCGGGGAGCGCTCAGGGATCTAACTCCTCAGACCCGACGAATTAAACGCTCTGTGCTGGAGGAAGGTTGAGCAAGCGCGCAACGGCATCGAAATCCGCAAACCTTGATGACGGTGGAGCCCCAAGAAGCTCGTCCATCGACGACGATACATCTTCCGGGCCCATCTTGGACACAGGTTTGCGTGACGATCCGCTGGAAGCATTGCAAAACCAAATAGCCTACCGATTCCGCAACCGGCAATTGCTGGAACAGGCACTTACGCACAGCTCGCTAGCTTATGAAGGACATTCGCAGCGAACACCGCAGGATGACAACGAACAGTTGGAATTCCTAGGGGATGCTGTGCTGGGCGTCGCTGTAACAGAACACCTCTATCGCACATATCCAGACCTGGGTGAGGGCACCCTGACGCAGTTGCGGGCACAATTTGTTAGTCGCAAGTATCTTGGTCACATAGCGCGCACTCTGTCCATTGGCGAAGCCATGAAACTGGGTAAAGGCGAGGAGCGTAATGGAGGCCGCAGAAAGGCTGCAATCCTTTCTAATGCGCTGGAGGCGCTGATTGCGGCCATCTATCTGGACGGAGGATTAGAGCCTGCAGCAGAGTTTGTTCGCAGATGGCTGCTGGGCGGTACGTTGGAAGCGCTGGTCGATGCGTCACGTTCCGGACTTGCGGTTGGTGACCACAAGTCCGCGCTCCAGGAATATTTTCAGGCACGTGGGTTGGGACAGGCGCGGTATGTGGTGACTTCGGAGAGTGGACCGGATCACCATAAGACATTTGTCGTCGCGCTCCAATTGTTGCAACCGGATGGCAAGCTGCGACAGTTGGCTGGCGCCAGCGGTTCCCGGAAAAAAGATGCGGAGCAGGAAGCTGCCCGGCTGGCGCTGGAAGTCTTGCAGCCGATCTCTGCGGATGCCCCCATAGCGCTCGATGAGAGCGAATCGCAGCCCATCCCAAATGGCACGCATCCCACCCAGGACGAACCGGCATGAGCGAACCGTCCATGCAGCCTCTCCCGGAAACAACGCAGACAGACCCCATACAAGGAGAACCCGCTACGGCATCGGACGGTGACAGAGCGATTACCGCACCGGGCCAGTCATCCCACACCGGGTGGCATTTGCATCATCACTATGTTTATCCGCAGGGTTTTCTGGGCATGGCACAGACCATGATGACCATCCTCGTCATTGCGATGTTCATTCTTACGTTCCTCGCACAACCGTACCGGATCCCATCGGCATCCATGGAAGATACCCTGTTGGTGGGTGACTTTCTGCTGGTGAATAAAACCATCTTCTCTCCCCCCGGCATCTGGCGTCACCTGCTGCCCTACAGAAACATCCGGCATGACGATGTCATCGTTTTTCATTATCCGATCGACGCCTCCATGCACCTGGTGAAACGCGTCATCGGATTGCCGGGTGACCATATTCGACTGCAGGCCGGGCAGGTTTTAGTAAACGATACCCTGGTGCCGGAACCATTTGCGATTCACATCCCCAGCTTTCCCAGTACGTTCCGCGATAATTTTCCGTCGCAACTGTACACCGATCCCGGCGTCAATACGCACTGGTGGGTGCAGATGCGCCATGACGTCCGGAACGGTGAACTGGTGATTCCCGCAAATATGTATTTCGTTCTGGGAGATAATCGCAATGACAGCCTGGATAGCCGTTATTGGGGCTTTGTTCCCCGGAAAAATATCGTCGGCCAGCCTTTTCTTGTGTATTTCTCCCTGCGCGGAACTGCTCCATCGGAGATTACTGGGTTGCCGAGTGATAGACTGACGCACGAACATAAGTGGTGGGCACAACTCGCGGGCAGCGCGCGGTGGGACCGGATGTTCCACATCATCCGCTAGCGACTTTTTAAACGGAGCATGCATTGGCCAGTAAAGAAAACACAGAAACCCCTTCGCAACTGCAACCTGTGGTACGGCGTGAAGAAACAACTCTGGAATCTTTTGCGTCCATCTGTTCCGTTCTGGTGATCGGACTGTTCGTAATCACCTTCATTTTTCAGAATTTCGAGATTCCGTCTCCGTCAATGGTCAAGACGCTGCTGATCGGGGACCACGTTCTGGTGGACCGCATCACCCTTGCTCCGCCAACGCATTGGGCTCCGTTTATGTATTACCGCAATATTCACCGCGGCGATATCATCGTTTTCTTTAAGCCAGAGGAAAAAATTTATCTAGTAAAGCGAGTCATCGGTATTCCCGGCGATCATATCCATCTGGAACATGGAGTCGTCTATCGGAACGGGGTGGCCCTGAAAGAGCCGTATGCAACCATGCCATCAGACGATGATGACCCCAACGATGCGTATCAGCCATATCGCGACGATTTTCCCTCTGTTCCGCCAACGATGGATGGCAATACAACGGCCACCTGGAGTGTGGACCTGCCGCACTATATCCAGAACGGGGAGCTTGTCGTGCCGCCGGGACAATACTTCGCCATGGGGGACAGCCGCCTGATCAGTCTCGATAGCCGCTACTGGGGCTTCGTTCCGCGTGCAAACATTCTGGGCCGGCCGCTCTTTATTTATTGGTCCTTCAACACACCCGCCGATCAGATATACAAAACGAGCATTGCGCAGCGGATGGCGTTCATGGGACATATCATCCTTCATTTCTTCGACCAGACACGCTGGAGCCGAACCTTCCACCGGGTGCAGTAACATGCCGCAAGCCTCTGGTCCGGCACGCCCACGGCGCACTTTTTTTTATAGCGCAATGGCGTTTGTCCTGTTGTTGCTACTGGCCATTTTCGTGGCGCCCTGGATCAATGTCAGCCATTTTCGTCGCCGCATCGTGCAATCCATCAGCGAGGGCCTGGGCAGGCCCGTGCATGTCGGATATGTATCGTTCCGTTTATTTCCCCAACCAGCGTTTGTACTTAGTAACTTTTCTGTGGCAGAGGACCCGGCCTTTGGCGCTGAGCCTGTCATGAGCGCAGCCTCGGTGACAGCAACGCTTCGGGCCAGCACCCTGTGGCATCGGCGTGTGGATGTCGCCACGCTCAGTTTTGACAATCCCAGCCTGAATCTGACGCGAAATGCAGCGGGCCAATGGGATTTTGATTCCATTTTGCTGCGCGCGTCAATGCCGCACGCATCCAGGCCGGAACCGTTTCCCTATGTGGAGGCGAGCGGTGCCCGCATCAATTTCAAGTTCAGCGATGAGAAGCAGCCCTTTTCCCTGCTCGATGCCGATGTTGCTTTGTGGAAAGACTCAGATGGCCAGTGGCATGTGCGTTTGAAAGCGCAGCCTGTCCGCACCGATCTGAACCTGACCGATACCGGCGAGCTTCGCGCCGAGGCTGTAATGCAATATGCAAAAACCTCTGGCGACGCGCCTATCACTGCGCATGCAGAATGGCGCAAGGCGCCGCTGGGAGAAATCAGCCGCCTGTTGCTCGGCAAGGACACTGGCTGGCGGGGAACCGCGGACATGACCGCAGATGCCAATGGCACCCTGGCCGCAATGGACATTGTGACGGACACCCAGGTGGAAGGATTTCGCCGGGCTGAGTTTATTCCTCCAGCCGAAATCGACTGGGAAATACAGTGCAAGGCCCATTACCAACGTTCTCTTGCGCTGTTTTCTCCCATCGCGTGCGATGCGCCTCTCGATACAGGCAGCATGCATCTGATGGGGACGCTTTCCCTGTTACCTCGGCGCGCTGATACGCCGGAATCAGAGACGTCGAATGTGCATCTGACGCTCCATCAGGTGCCCACCAACTTTGTTCTCAACATTATTCGCCACCTGCATGCTGGTATTCCTGCGGAGGCATCGGCGACCGGTGAGTTGAATGGACATCTGAATTGCGTACCCCCTACGGTTCTTTCGCCGAATCCGTGCGAAGGCGATTTTCATACTGCGCGCTGGACACTGACACTGCCTGATGTACCCGAACCGCTGGCCTTTTCGCCGCTGGATATCGTCGATGCATCCAGCGCGACGCGCTCTGCTGCCTCGGCTATCAAAGCAGCCCACAAACGGCAACTCTCACGGGCACCCAGCCCGCCCCTCACAGGTTTTGTCGTGGAACCGGTCCACATTGCTCTCGGCGCAACGGCGCCAGCCACGGTGACAGGAGCGCTGGCTTCTCATGGTTACAATCTCGCCTTAAACGGACCAGCCACCTTGGACTATTTAATGCCTATCATGCATACGCTGGGTCTGCAGGTATACCCGACGCAGATTCGGTCGGCTCACGGCGATGCGCAGTTGGAGCTTGCCTTGCGAGGCTCCTGGCTGCCCGCACAGAACACGGAGACAACCCTTTCGGCACACCCTTCCTGGGCAGGTACGGTACATCTGCAGAATGCGCGGATTGCCCTTAAAGACTGGCCCGGCCACATACTGTTCTCTTCTGCCATCTTACAGCTCAATCCGGGCATGGTGAGCTGGAACAATATTCAGGGTAGTTATCAGAAGGAAAATTTTGACGGAAATTTTCAATACAACACCATGACTGTTACAGATAGTCCTTCCGTTCGTACGTTTCACCTGCACGTTGAGAACTTAAATGCAGGCCATTTGCAACGAAGCCTGCTGGCCGCAGATGCTCAGTCATCGAGTTTGCTCGGCCTGGTGGAGCGGTGGGCAGGCAACAGTCCGGAATTACCGAAGCTGACCGGAGAAATCCTTGCCGATCACCTGAGCGTAGAAACATTGATCGTGACAAATGCCCGCATGATGTTGCAGATCGAGGGGCGGAAAGCAGTTGCCTCGGCCATCTCCGGCGAAACGCTTGGAGGCACGCTTACTGGCAGCGGTTCTGTTGACTGGACAACAAATACCCCGGCATATCGGGGACAATTTGCCTTTCATGCCATCCAGCCCAATGCCATAGCAGGGCTTTTTCATGCAGTTTCCTGGGGGCATGGCACGGCGAATCTGATGCTGGATTTAACGACCCATGGCTTAGCATCGCAGGATTTGATGCAACAAGCCGAGGCGCATTTTACAGGTCAATGGAAAATGGGCGGCTGGGATGCATCAACCCTGGCAAAAACGCCACTCGCGCGATTCCGGCAACTGGCACTGGAAGGAAAAGTCCAGAACCAGGTGGTGCAGATTGCCAGTGGCATATTCGCTCCGGGCTTCCACTCTCCGTCTATGACTGGAACCGTATCCTTCGTTGGTCAGGTAGACCTTCATTTGCAACCTTCAAAGTTACAAATAAACGGAACTTTGGCCCATCCTGCCTTGAAGCAAAACTCCGAAAAGACCGTCAGCAAGATAGAGAAATAACGCGAGCGGTATTCTAATTGTTCCGTTGCAACTCTTTTACGGCTTGCCTGTGAATGCTGGATTCAATTTCTGGAACGGTGCCGTCGTTCACGATGACCACATCGGGTAGATTCTGCATCAGGATACGCACAGAAGATTTATCGTTGGATGGCACCATCAACCTGCCGATCTGGTTCACCGCGCCGGATTGCAGCTGCACGGGGACTTCTGCCGAGCAATTGCCATCGTTCTCTACATCAACCGAGACCAGATAGCTGTTGGTGCCGTTACGCAACAAGGGACGGGAATACACGCTGACGATCTTAAGATCGGGAAGGCCGCGATCGCGATATACCCAGTCATCGAAAAACCATTCGTAGTCTTTGGCTGAGGCCTTTTCCGTCAAATGTTGGAAATAGCTTGGTTCCCGATCCTGGGCAGCATCGTAATTGTGCAGTGCGCTCCGCAGCGCACTACCACCGATCATGTCGCGTAGCATCCAAAAGACAAAGGCTGCTTTGTCGCGGTAATAGATATCGCTATATGCCGCGATCAAGCTTTGCCCTACGTCATCGCCGGGATGCGCTGGTTCCGCAAGGGCCAGAGCGCTACGACGAGAGTCGAGTTGCTCGATGGCAGTATCACGTCCGGCCATATGCTCTGTCCACAACGTCGTCATAAACTGCGCCACACCTTCATCCAACCAGATGCGTGGAGAAATAAAATAGGCATGGCTCGACATATGCGCCAGCAACGGAGTCAGGTCTTTTGCCTGATCCTTCGTCAATGGAAGCCAGAGAACATTGCGATCTTCATAGGGCAGGTCGCCAGCCTCCGGCAGATCAACCAAAACCACGGGACGCTTCTGGTGCATACCTAGCCATTGCTCCACCATGGGACGCACCAAGTCGGCTGCCTGCTGATAATTCACCACATCAGCCTCATCCTCTGGACGGGCATATACGGTGATGCCTTTTGCTGTAATGGGGGTGCGGGTCAGCACAAACAGACCGAACGGCTGAAAGCCAAGGTTCTCCGGCGGCAGCGAGAAGGAGGCCACGCGTAAAACATCGGTTGCCGGCGTCTGTGCAGGAGACGGTACGGGGGGTTGTGCCGTTGCCGATGACTCTACATTTGGCGAAATAATGTGACCATTCAGAATGGCGATGTTCGGCGCTTGATCGCGATACTCCACCAGGACCTGCATGCGCACGGTCGCGCTGGATTCACGCAGCTTCCACTGACCAATAGTGTCAAATACGGTGGTCCCTTCGCCCAGCAGGGCAGGCACAGTGGACACGGGGTACCAGATCACGTTGCCAAAACCCCGCAGCCCGGTAAATCCCTGCTCAATGCGATCCCAGTCAGAGGAAAGCGCGATGCCTTCCGGAGCGCCGATGCGCAGTAGCCGTTCCGCGGACTGTTGTACGACACCGGAATAAATAACGTCCAGCGGCAGAGTTGCCCCCACTGCCAGTGGTTGAGGTAAGGCAACAACAGCTTCGTCCAGTTTGCCGGTATGGTCAATATCGCTGTCAATTGAGTGTGTGACGAAGGATGCGGCGTTGCCATTTTCACGCACGGAGTACCAGCTAAACGAAGAAGAAATCTGCAGCGCAATCTGGGTAAGAGGCAATTTTCCATCATTGCGGACCGTCATATGCGCCCGTACGGAGATGGAATGTTCCGAAGGAACCAGATGTACCTCACAATCGTAGGCAGTGAAAGTGAGCGCTGTACGTTCCGCATCTGTAACTGTAATAGTTACCTTTTTCTGAGATGCTGGCGTTTTCCCCGCTTGCGGAGCAGATGCTGGAGAAGCATCGATCGGAGCGTCGTGCCGTGAGAAGACAACGGTGCCATTTGCTTGTGCAGGGATCGACGTATGCGGCGCTTGCGACACACCGTCTGGCAACGGGGCTGGCTCTGTTGGAGATGCTGCTGTCTGCTGGCCACATGCTGGCATGCAAAGCAAGCACGCCAGTGCCAGGAATCCGTGCAACTTCATGAGCCAAGCCCCTTCTGTTGTTTTGCAGGCTTCTTCATGGCTCCGGATGTTGGATCCGTTGCCTTCCCTGCTGCAGCCTGTCTGCGTTGTCGCATGGCTTCATACATCACGACGGCTCCGGCAACCGACACATTCAACGATGCAACTTTTCCCGCCATCGGAATACGTAGCAGATAATCGCAGGTGCGGCGCACCAGATCGTGCAGTCCGGCACCCTCGCGGCCCAGCACCAGCACGCAGTTGGAGCAAAAATTGAAGGCATCGTAGTCCTGTGTGCCGCGCTCGTCGAGTCCCACGCACCAGACATGGTTACGCTTCAACTCTTCCAGAGAACGAACCATGTTGGTAACGCGCGCAATGCGGACATGCTCCACGGCCCCGGCGGAAACTTTGGCAGCCGTGGCGTTCACCTGGGCGGAGCGTCTCTCCGGCAGCAGGACACCATCCACTCCGGCGGCATCTGCCGTGCGCAGCAGAGCCCCCAGGTTGTGCGGGTCTTCGACGCCATCGAGCGCGAGCAGAAACAGGTGCTCTGTGTGCGGGATCAGCAGGTCGTCCAGATCCGCATAGCTGCGCCCGGCAACCACGGCAACCACTCCCTGATGGGCCTCCGTACCGGCCAGCCGGTTCAGTTGTTCTTTGGGTTCAAAGCGCAGGCGAATGCCGCTTTCGCGGCAGGCATCGATCACCCGCTGCAGCCGGGCGTCCTGGCGACTGCGCAGAACCATAACGGATTCCAGGCGGCGGCCACCGGCGCGGATGGCTTCTTCGACCGGATGAAGACCGTACAAGACGTCCATGTATCCAGTGTACGCTTTTGCCGGAGACCTCTAACTAGATGATACTGCTTGAGTTACAAGAGAAAAACAACCATGCCGCCACGGCGTCCCCGGCGGTATCCTATAACTATGCCGTGGAACCCCCTAAAAAAGAATTGGCCTTTTACCCGCGTCTTTTCTCCGAGCGGTAGCGTCTGTGTAGATGTGGAAAGCGTACGTGCAACAACTCTGTCCTGCACAGAACAGGCAAATGCGGAGATTGCCGCCAGGTTGAAGCGGCGGGATGCGGATCAGGTCGAGGAACTCATCGAGCTGTATCAGCACCGACTGCTGCGCTATCTGTTGTTTCTGACCGGCAATCGCGACCTGGCGCAGGATTTATTCCAGGAAACCTGGCTGCGGGTGCTCGAGCGTGGCGGCCAATACAACGGTCATGCACGGTTTGACACTTGGCTCTTTACAATCGCTAGGAATTTGATGTTAGATAACACGCGCAGACGCGTGATGAAGAGCCTGGATGAACCGATCGCTGCCGATGGGGAACAGACGATGGATGTTCCCAGTGGAGCGCCCTCGCCGTTTGAAAGTTTCCAGTCTCGCGAAAACGCTGCATTGGTGGGCCAGGCCTTGCTGCAATTGAATTCTATCTATCGGGAAGTTCTTGTCCTGCGTTTCCACGAGGAGTTATCTCTGGAAGAGATAGCAAACGTAACGCAGGCACCTCTGTCTACAGTGAAATCTCGACTGTATCGCGGCATGGCTGCCCTGGAGCCGTGGCTTCATCCGCTGCAGCAACCCGATGCGATGGAGGTGCGGCAATGAACCATGACCAGCACCCGGATATGACTCCGCAGCAAGAAAAGCAGCAACAGGAAACGATTGCCGCATTGCTTTCCGTCAGCGTGGTAGCGGACCGCACCCTCGTACGACAAACCCAGCGGCGTGTGCGGGCGCGAGCACTGGAAATGGTAGCGAGGCGTAAACAGATCCGGCGGCGGATTGGATTGACGATTCTTGCCGTCTCGTTGGTATGGCTCCTGATGACGCCGATTGTTTGGGGCGGTTTCGATCAGACCATAAGCTGGCAGCATTTTACTGATTCGGAATATCAGGTAATTTATCTGACAGGCTGGCTGTTGCCCATTACATTGGTCACATTGGTCGTTGGATTTATGCGTGCTCGTTCGCAAAAAACAACAAGAAAGCTGGATTCACTGGTTCGATAAGTAATTTCAATAGATTCATTTGATCCAACAACATTGGTAGCAGGCCATGAAATATCGTGACCCCAACTCGTCGTTCTCCGTCAGTGAAGAGCTTAAGCTCATTCCTCGCTGGTCCATGGTGCTGGCTGCTATAGCCTTTGTTGGCATGCAGTATCTCTTTTACTACGTATTTCCGCATCCGCACCTGCACCATTCTCCGGTGGCTCTGCGGATTTATTTCAGTACCTCCTGGGCCGCGCTCGTCTCTGTCTACATGCTGATGATTGGCTACATCAGCGAAGATGCACCGCGCCGCAACATGGGCAAGTGGCTTTGGATTCTTCTTTGCATCGTGCTGCAGGGCGGAATTGGCCCGGTCATTTATTTCCTTCTGCGCCAGCCTGTATTTTCCAGTTGCCCGGTTTGCGGCTCTCGTATCGAGAGCGATTTCCACTTCTGCCCGCAATGTGCCTACCGCGTGGCGGCTAATTGCGGCAGCTGCCACAGCAGTGTGCGCATTACAGACCTTTATTGCACACACTGTGGCCACGATCTTGCCGATGACAACACTCCAGCCCGACTGCGTGTCTATCAGGATTAGGCCAGACTAACCTGTATATATCCCTTGGGTGCGTGGCCTCATGACATGTACGGGGTGTACTGTCTGTTCCCAGTGCGCTACATTGATGGGAAGCTATGTCGATCAAAGCCCTGATAGTCGATGACGAAAAACTTGCACGCGATGAGCTGGAGTACCTACTGCAACGCGTGGGCGATGTGGAGATTGTCGCGCAGGGCAAGAACGGCATTGAAGCCATCGAACTGGTTCGAACACACCAGCCAGATGTGATCTTTCTGGATGTGCAGATGCCTGGTCTGGACGGATTTGCAGTGCTCAAAAAATTGCTGGATAAGAGCCGCAAGACACCCATGCCCAGTATCGTTTTCGCAACGGCTTTCGATCAGTATGCCGTGCGCGCCTTTGAAGTGAATGCCATTGATTATGTTCTAAAGCCATTTGAAGAATCGCGTATCCGCCAGGCCATCGCAAAAGTACAACGAAAACTGGCCGGCGTGCCGGCAGCTGCATCGCTGTCAACCATGCAGGCGGAGGCAAAAGATGTGCCCCCTCGCACGATGGACGACCGTCTTGACGCGCTGGTTCGCTTGCTGGAGCAGCAACAACCAGTACCGCGCGCCACTGCCACAGGCAGAAGCACCACCGCCAAGGTGGTATTGCGCGCCAGCGGGCGGCTATTGCTGATTGATCAACGCGACATCTGCTTCGCTTCCATTGAGGAAGGGACCATCTCCGTTTTTACCAACACGCTGGATGGCCAATCCAACTGCCGCACACTGGAAGAGTTGCTGGAGTTGCTGAATCCGGAGTTATTCTGGCGCGCTCATCGTTCATTCGTCGTCAACATCCAGCACATTCAGGAAGTTGTCCCATGGTTCAAATCGACCTACCAGCTCCGCATGGATGATCGCAGGCACACGGAGATTCCTGTGAGCCGCGCACAGACGAAGCGTCTGCGCGAACTGTTTAACCTGTAGAAAAAGCCCTCATGTAGAGGGTCTTTCAGCTTGAGGCGAGGAAGTGTTGCGGCGAATCAGTCGTAACGTTCAAAGTGAATCTGTTTGCGATCCCAGCCCAGTTCCTTCAACTGTTCGCGATTGGCGGAAACCATCTCATTCAGTCCACAAATATACGCCTGTAATTGCGAAGTGGCATTCTCCGCGGCCAGGTCGGATTGGCCGATGTGCCCGGTCAGCAGCGTACGAACATGCTCCTGCACGTAGCCACGGAAACCTTTCCAGTCTTCCATGCCACGACTCAATGTCGGAACATAATGAAAGTTGGAATGCCCTGCTGCAGCCTTCTCGAAAAAGTCCTGATAATAAATTTCCGTTTCATGCCGCGTTCCATAGACTAGCCAGACCTTGCGGCCCTCACTGCGATCCTGGTGGGCGGAATATAGATGCTGCACGAAGCCACGCATCGGCGCAATCCCGGTGCCGGTTGCAATCAATACAGTGTCTGTCAGCGGAGACTTCAATGTGAAGAGTCCATGCGGACCATGAAACTGCACGGTGTCTCCAAGGTTCAGATCGGCCAGCAGGTTCGAGAAGAAACCACCTTCCACGCGGTTCAGGCAAAGATCAAACCGGTTACTATGAGGAGCTGAGGCAATCGAGTAAGCCCGTGTCTGCTGTTTACCTTTGCCGTCTGTTTTGACAACAGAAACAAACTGCCCGGCAAGGAAATCGAATTGCTCCAACTCATCGACGGTGAACTGAAGGTGAAAACACTGAGTACGGTCAGAAAGTAAAAGTTTTTCAGACAAGCGTGCCGTATATAACTTGCGTTCCACAAAATTTTCCTTATGAGAAAGTTGTTGGACCTGCGGGTACAAATAGATACCGTGGATAACAGCAGAATACATGGCAGTCGCCGCATAGGTACAGCATGATCATGCAAGCTGCATATCCGGGAAGCATGTCCATCCACCAGTGGCTCGACGCTCTCCATAGTGGAACGCAATCTTTTCCACCGACAGAGATTGCCATCAAGGTCGCCGTGACGCTCGCCATCGGGCTGCTGATCGGGTTCGAGCGTCAATGGGCGCAAAAGGACCTGGGCGTACGAACCTTCAGCCTGACAGCACTGCTGGGCATGCTCAGCACACTGCTGACGCCCGGTATAGCTATCACGGCCATGGTGGGCGTCCTGTTGCTGGTGGTCATGGCCAACACACACGCATTGCTGGTCAATCGCAGCCTGGAAGGCACCACGTCCGTCACGTTGATGGTTACCTTCGTCCTTGGCTCTCTGGTGGGAGACGGCCATCTTTTTACCCCTATCACCGCGGCCATTCTGACCACGATGTTGTTGTCTTTGAAACCGGAGTTCACACGCTTTGCCGGTGGTCTGCGTCCGGAAGAAATTCGCAGCGCTCTGATTCTGGGGATGCTGGGCTTTGTGATCTGGCCATTGCTGCCCAACCACTATGTGGACCCCTGGCAGTTGCTGCATCCACGTCAGGCCTGGATCACGGTGATCGTGGTTGCCGGTCTCAGCTTCATCAACTACGTGCTGCTGCGACTGTATGGCGCGCGCGGTGTTTCGCTGACGGCTTTCTTTGGAGGTCTGGTCAACAGCACGGCCACAGCCGTGGAGCTCGCCAGTTCTCTGCCTCGCGAAGGCCTGGCTGGACAGACCTTCTCTGCCATTGAGGTGACCTCGGTCGCCATGTATATGCGCAACCTGATCATCGTCGCCATCTTTGCGCGTGCGGCACTCAAGATAGCGGCGCTGCCATTGCTCGGCATGGCCGCTATGGCAATGTATTTCACGATGGATAAAAAGCAGAATGGGACAACAGGGCAGGTGGAATTGAAATTGGATTCTCCCATCGCACTCCGTAAAGTGATGCATTTTGCCGCAATCTTTCTGGGCATTGAAATCTTCGGTGTGCTGGGGACGCGCTTTCTTGGGGATTCCGGCATTACGATCGTCAGCGCGATTGGCGGATTGGTGAGCAGCGCCAGCACGACGGCAGCCGCAGCGACCCTGGCTATGGGAGGCAAGGTCACACCACAGCAAGCTGGTATTGCCGCTGTTGTCGCTTCCATTGCCAGCGCTCTGATTGACGTCCCCATCCTGCGACGCCAGGTGCAAGACAAAGACCTGAACCGTAAACTTCTGCTGGCAACCTTACTGCAAGTGATGGTTGGCATTGGCCTGGTGGTCGCCATGACAGTTGTGCTGCGCCACTACTAATGCAGAGAGCATCACAAAAACTTTCCGGCTACATCCAGGCTTCCGGCGTGGCAGCCATAGCCTCTTCGATACTGACGCGGCGCTTTTGCAGGAAGGCGAGATTGGATATGTGCGCGGCAATGGCAGAACGATAGCCAATTTCCACCGGCGCGTTGGTCGCCTGTTTGCGACTGCGGATGCACGCAAACCAATTCGCCATATGATTGACACCTTTGTCCTGACCCTGCAATATTTCTCCGCCGGGGTTATTTATTTTTTCCGGATAATAAGTGATCCCGGAACTCTCGCGGCCCGTAACCATATCGGTGGAACCGCTCACGTGCTCAATGGTTCCATTGCTGCCGAGGAGATGTTCACCCAAACCATAATGCCTGTTGCTGAAGGTGGATTGCCACAGCACGAGAAGATCGTTTGGATATTCAAGCGTGACGCTGATGGTGTCCGGCACCTGGCGGCCATCTTTCTCTGAATAGACGCCACCCATCATGGACGCGGCCTTGGGCACGTCCAGGTTCAGTGCGGTAATGACCCATGCGATCTGATGAACCATGTTCTCCGTTACATTGCCGCCGGAGAATTCCCAAAAGAGCCGCCAGTTGATGAATTTGTTCCCGTCAAAGGCCATATGGGGACGTCCATCGAGAAAAAGATCCCAGTTGACATGATCCGGATTGCAATCGGCTGGAACAGGCCGCACCCATTGGCCTTTGCCGCGCGGGGAATTGCGAGACATCCATGCTTCCACCATGGTGACCTTGCCCAGTTTGCCTTGCGCGATCCATTGTCTGGCGTCGGCCAGTTCGCCGGAACTTTCGTGCTGCAGCCCGATCTGGACGACCTGCTTGGAATTGTGCGCCGCATTGCGACAAGCGACAGCCTCAGGAATATCCCATGTCATCGTTTTTTCAGAATAGAGGTCCTTGCCCGCAGCAAGTGTTGCCAGAAAATATTTGGTGTGGAGATGGAGCGGCGTGGCGTTAATGACGGCGTCGATATCGTTTCGCTCCAGTAACCGCATGGGATCGTCATAAGCGGTGATATTCGGCAAATAGCTTTTTACCTGGTCGCGGCGGCGCGAATAGACATCGGCGACTGCCACGCATTCCACATTCGGTTGCGTTAGCGCATCTTTCAGATCCTGCTGCCCCCTGTCCCCGGCGCCGATCAGGGCGATGCGGATGCGATCATTGGCTCCTAGAACGCGCATGGTAGGCATCGCGGCGACCACCGCAGCGCTTTTTCCAACGGTACCCAGAAATTCCCGGCGATTCATCATTTTGTTTTCTTCGCGCATTTTGTTTTCTCCGCATTGACATGGATTGATTCCAACGAGGCATCCCGACGTTCGACCTTCATGCAAAGAGACCTAGCAGTCGATGCCCGCTTTCTTCAGTGTGGCTTTCAGTCCTCGCATGCTGATACGTGTTGAATTCTCCGGCGTGCCCCCGCCGCCCCAATGTGTTTCCAAACTCACGGCATAGTGGTAGCCATCGCGTTCAAAGGCCTGAAACTGCCCTACCCAATCCACCACTCCGGAGCCTACCGGCGCCCAGTCGTACTTGTCTCCAGCCATTCGCGTCACATCCTTGCAATGGCAGTGTCCAATGCGTTTTTTTGGCAGCAGATCGTATCCCTTGGGATACGGAGTGGTATAGGGAAATGTTGCGGCATTGCCGGGATCCCAGTTCAGCATGAAATTTTTATTGGGAATAGCGGCAAGCGTGGCAGCAGCTTCCTTGCCCGTCGCCGTGTTGCATTCCATTTCATTTTCCAGCAGCAGGATAAGGTCGCTCTTCGCGCATTTTTCTGCAGCCTCGCGCAACGTATTGTTGATGGCTGTGCGATAGGGTTTTGGATCGTCCAGCCGCCAGAAATCGAAACAGCGAATGCGATCGGTTTGAAAAACCTTCGCCAGTTCAATGCAGCGTTCCAGCACCGCGTGCTGCTGTTTGAAATCGAAATCTGCATGGAACTGATCGCGTCGCGGACTCATCTTTGAAAGCGGTGCACCGGGCCAGTCGACCTTAAATAGCGGGCTGGCGATGTCTGTGACGCGAAGCTGATATTTCTCAAGAATTCTGCGGGATTCCGCAACTTCGCTGGAGTTGAGATCGGTGATATTTTTGTTCCACATTCCACGCAGTTCTATCCAGTGAAGGCCAAAATCTTTTGATGCGATGGAACATGCACGGTCAAAATCCTGCGTGATTTCGTCATTGATAACGGCGAGGTGAAAACGGCAGCTCATACTCGCACACCTAATTTCTTCTCAAGATAGCTCTTGCTGATTGCAGCCGACTCCTTCGGCGTCTTGGCCGACCCGGGGCGTTCGCCATCCAGTTCCACAATGCCCCAACCGCGAAAATGGATCGCGTATAACGCCGTAAAGATGGCAGAAAAATCCACACGTCCGTTTCCAAGTTCGGTAAATTCATACCCGCTCTTGGTCGAAGCATCTCTTACGTCCTTCAGATGGAGAAATAAAAGGCGCTTGTCATATTTGTGGATGGCTGCTGCCGGATCGCCACCGCCCTGCACATAATGGCCCGTGTCGAGCTCCAGTTTCACGTAACGCGGATCGGCAGCGTTCATGATGGCATCCAATGCTTCCGGCGTCTGTCCGATACTGCCCATGTGATTGTGAAATCCCGTCTGAATACCAAAATCCGCTACGCGCTTGGCAATTTCGGTAAGCAACTGACCCTCATATTGATATTCGCTTGCCGTATAGATATGGGATTTGGTAAAGGCTCCAATCACTTGCAGATATTTTCCACCCGCCTGATGCAGATAGCGCGCATTTTGAACATGCGTCTCAATCGTACTTTGGCGTAATGCGGGATCGAGCGGCGCGGTGCCGCTGGAAAGAGCGACAAATGCGAGCTTGTGGGTAGCTAGCAAATCGCGCAGCGCACGCGGATCGGGAAATTCTTTCAATGCATTGGCACGCAGTTGAATGCCGGGGTAGCCAACAGAAGAAATATCCTCGATGGCCTGTATGTCGTGTCCGCTCCAGGTAATGGAAGCGTATCCAATGCGGATGTTGGCGTCACCGTGATGGATGGGCTTGTCGAAATGCGAAAGATCGACAGGCGGGTAGAGCGCTCCTGGCAATGGGTTGGCATAGCCAGACGCAGGAAACTTTGCGATAACTCCGCTGGCAGCCAGCCCAAGCAGAAATTCGCGGCGGGATGCAGACATGTACGGTTCCTCCTCAGAGCGCACAAAGAGAGGTTTTTTCGAGCACGTCCATACTACATGTGTTTCCTTTGGCAACTGGAATCTGCAGAAATCTCGCGCACCCGGCACCCCATCGCAACGTCAATGGCCAGCCTGGTCTTCCAGGGCCGGCTCCATGCTGCTGCGAATGATGCCCATCTCGATATATATCGGGCGCATAATTTTTCGGATGGATTTCAATTGTGTAGAAAACCAGGCCGCGCCTGCAATGCAAAATGCTCCAGTGATCATGACCGCATGAGGAGCACCCAGCTTATGGGCCAATGCACCCGCCAACAAGCTGCCAAAAGGCGTCATGCCGACAAATGCCATCGTGTAATAGCTCATCACGCGGCCGCGCTTGTCTTCCGGCACCAGCGTCTGAATGATGGTGTTGCTGGCGGCCATGCCCTGCATCATGCCGAAGCCGACAATCAGCATCAGAGACAGCGAGAGCCAGAGGGTTCGCGAAAAGCCAAAAAGCATTAGCCCGGCGCCGAACATGGCGGCAGAAACCTGAATCATGCTTGTCAGGCCACGGACGGTCTTGCGCAAGGCCAGAGAGATGGCTGAGACTAACGCGCCGATGCCGGATGCACCGAGTAGAAAACCAAACGTGTGCGGTCCACCATGCAGAACGCTACCGGCAAAGATCGGCATAAGCACCATGAACGGCATCCCCATCAAGCTGAGCAAGGCAAACAGCAGCAGAATGGTTCGTACGGGGCGAAAGCTGGAGACATATACCCAGCCTTCTTTTAGCTGCTCGAACATCGAAGTAGTCGCAGCTTTCGTTTGGGTCCCCGGCTTCACCAGCATCATAAGCAATGATGCAATCACGGCAAGATAACTAAATCCATCGATCGCAAAACAGTACCCTTCCCCGACAGCACCAATGACAAGGCCAGCCAGAGCAGGCCCTATCAAACGAGCCAGGTTCACCATAGAAGAATTGAGCGCAATGGCATTGCCGAGGTCCTGCTTGTCTTCGACCATCTGCACAAGAAATGCCTGTCGCCCCGGCATATCGAACGCATTGATCAAACCTTGCATGACGCTGAGCCAAAGGATCTCGTGAATGGTGATAACTTTGGCGAGCGTAAGCACAGCCAGAGCCAGCGATTGCACCGCTGCAAGCGACTGTGTCCAGACCAGTAGCTTGCGCCGATTCAAGCGATCGACAAGAACGCCGGCAAAGGGCGCTAACAGAAAGGTGGGAATCTGTCCGGCAAACCCGATCAAACCCAGCAGCAATGCGGAACCCGTCAGTCGATATACCAGCCAACTGGTCGCTACACGCGTCATCCACGTGCCGATGAGTGAAACGCTCTGCCCGGTAAAGTACAGCCGGAAATTGCGATGCTGCAGCGCTCGCCACGCATGAGAAAAGCGTTTCAACGGATTTGAGGCTGACGCGGATGTTTCGGTGGTATCGCTTGATCTCACTCTTACTATTCTTGCTCAAACTTTCGAAGCAGGACGACAAATTACGAAAAAACAGAGTACTGGCGTTATGATTTCTGGCTGAGACGCCGTTTTGCTTTTGTTCTTTATTTGCTGCACTCAGGAATAGAATCAACTCCGGATCGCTAGTTCTGCTATTTATCGAATTTTATAAATGCTGCCAGACCATAAATGCGATCCTTGATTCAAATTGAAGGTGAATGCTGTTTATGAAAACGCAGAGTCCTTTCGGCTCCGGTATTTCTTCTGCTTCGTTCAGTCGCCGTCGATTGTTAAAGAGCGCTGCTCAACTGGCCGCGATTGCCGCCGCTGGATCGCTGATGCCTCCCAACGTGCGACGCGCACTGGCCCTGGGACCACCTAGAAACAGTTCTCTGCGCGACATCAAGCATGTGGTGCTGCTGATGCAGGAGAATCGCTCCTTCGACCATTACTTTGGAACATTATCGGGAGTTCGTGGATTCGACGATCCACACGCATTGCAACTGTCCACCGGGCGTTCTGTGTTTTACCAGCCAGATTTGGTAAACCCCGATGGCTATCTGCTGCCTTTTCATCTGGACACCCGCGCCACCAGCGCGCAAAAAACTCCTTCCACCAGTCACGCCTGGGCCGTGCAACATCAATCATGGAACGGTGGCCGTATGGATCAGTGGCTGCCGGCGCATCGCAAGGCAGATGGCGTGAATGGCCCTTATGTCATGGGCCATTACAACCGCACAGATATTCCATTCCAATTCGCGCTGGCGGAAGCTTTCACGATTTGCGATGCCTATCACTGTTCGGTGATGGGTCCCACCTGGCCAAATCGCATGTATTGGATGACCGGCATGATCGATCCGGAGGGGCATCATGGTGGACCGATCATCAATAACACCGAGCCGAAAGATGGCTATACATGGACGACATACGCCGAGCGGCTGGAAAACGCCGGCGTCAGTTGGAAGGTGTATCAGCAGGCAGATAACTACGGCTGCAATTTGCTGGAGACCTTTAAAATTTTTCAGCAGGCTGCAAAAGGTTCGCCGCTCTATTCCAAGGGGATGGTGCGCGGTTCCGAAGGCCAGTTTGAGTACGACGCCATCAACGACAAACTGCCTGCTGTCTCCTGGATCATCCCGACCAGTTTTCAATCGGAACATCCGGATTACATGCCTGCCGACGGAGCAGCTTTTATTGCCAGCAAAATCGATGCGATCGCGGCCAATCCGGACGTGTGGGCTAAAACAGCCTTCATCCTCGACTACGACGAAAACGATGGAATTTTCGATCATGTAGCTCCCCCGGTTTCCCCCGCAGGCACGACGCATGAATTTATCGATGGACTCCCTATTGGTGCGGGATTTCGCGTGCCATGCATCCTTGTTTCTCCCTGGACCACGGGAGGATGGGTTTGCAGCCAACCGTTCGATCACACATCCGTATTGCAGTTTCTGGAAAAATTCACTGGCGTCAGGGAACCGAACATCACCCCGTGGCGTAGACAGACGTTCGGAGATTTGACGGCAGCATTTCGCTTGGAAGATGCGCGCGTGACAGCACCGCCCCTGCCCGATACGAGCGGTCCGCTCAATCTGGCCAAATACGAATCCACTAATCTGCCCAAACCGGTTCTGCCCGGTGCAGACCAGCAATTACCAAAACAGGAGAAGGGTTCCCGCAAACGCGTGTGAAAAGGCAGAATCCTTTTTCAAGCGCCGATCACAAGAGCAAACAGCGCCCTCATTGCTCATGGGGAAGACTGACGGCATAGAGATACCATGCTGCATGCGGCAGCCATTGCTCCGTCCAGCGCCAGTCCTCATCCTTGCCCGTCACGGCGTAGCCTTCGTTGAAGGCAATGCCATCCTCATTGCTGAAGGCAGCGGTAACGCCGTTAATGACAGAGCCGGGAGCACTGGTGTACTTGTAGGATTTGAAAAACATGTAGGGTGCATTCCCGTGGCCGTTTCCCATCAGCATGCTGGAATCAAATGGATTCCTGCCAAGAATCCAGTGCAGTTGATTCCAGGCATAATCTTCCAGTTGCGATTGAAACGCGGGGTCGTCGTTGAAGAGGGGTGCAGCCATGCGCGCCGCTGCGGCCAGCGAAGCTAAACGCGCATTTTCGCCCTGCCACCAGGGAGCCGCTTCCGTGTCATGTGGAAAGAAAAATGCCGTGCGCACCTGGCCGTTGCCCATCCGTACCAATTGGCGTGCGTAACCAAACGGATTGTTAACTTCTGAGGTCACGGAAAGTTCAAAACGCAGGGAGCGCTCCACGGCCATGCGTACTTGCTTCTGCTGAGCAGGCGACGCAATCTTGGCATACTCCAGCAAACTGACAACTGGCAGGCCAGCATCCGATGGATGAAAGAACGGACGCGTAGCGTCGTTCGCACGCCAGTAGTTGTGGTATGCCCCTGTGGTTGTGAGCCGCGCCATCAAATGATCGGCGCGTTGATCTGCTGCGAGCAGATAAACCTGCTTATGTGACGCGCGATAGAGCTCCGTCGCGGCCATCAACGCACAGTAATCGTCGAGAATATTTTCTTTCCCGTCGTTCAACAATTCACGGTTGTGCATCTGAAGAAACTGAAAGGCATCTTCCGCAGTTTGCAGGTAGGTAGAAGGCGGAAAATCACCATTGGGCGGCATGGTGCTGGCAAGCGCCAGCGCGGCGATCGCCATGCCTCCGCCAGAACGGAAACTTACCTCATAGGCATACGGTCCCACGGCGGGCAAAACGTGCTCAGTGGAATCCGTCGTCGTTGTCTTAATTTGCGTGCGCCAGTTCGGATTGCCAATTTCGCGATCCTTCGCCAGCTTCTGTTTGCCGGGTGCCGAGATGCTTTCAAAGAATGAGCCGTGCGGCCGTTTCATCCGCACCATAAAGTCGGCGCCAAAAAGACCTTCATCGAGTAGACGCCGCTCGTACTCGCTAAAGTTGTCGTCGTTCCGGGCCTTCAGCACGTTGTAGCTCTTCAGCAGACTCCAGGCCACAAGAGGCACCTGTTGCGGATTGAAATAGGAGGTAGGGTTCTGGTGCGAAAAGTGGATGCCATAGTCTCCAGTGGCGTCGTACCAGCCGCCATGCACATCGACAAATCCAGGATATCCAGACTCACCTTTGGGAATCGCCAGATGGTGGTCGGCACGGTTCATCAGTCCGCTGGCACGCTGTCCCTTAAAGTAGTAGACGACATTCGAAAGCGTGCTGCGTTCGAGAACATCATCTTCAATCAGGAAAGAGCACGAACTGATTTCGCCAGCATCCGTGCGCGTCTGGAGCGCGTAGTGCCCTGTCTTCTGCCAAGTTGAGAAATCGGCAATCCAGTAGACACCACCCCATTGATCGACCGTTCCTGCCGGTTTCAGTTGCCCGTGGAAGACAGGCTTCCCCGTTGTGGTATCAATCAACGTGAATCCCTGTGGATGGTCGTGCTGCGTACCCAGCACGAGCGCCTGCTTGGGCGCTTGTGTGTCGTAACCGACTTGATCGACCAGTACATGTAACTGTCCAAAACATAATGGAGCGAACATGCAGAAAAAGCAAAAGACCAAGATCTTCATCCGGATTCGCACGATTTTTCATTCCTCGAGAGCAATTTTTTGAGATTATAACGATTCCCTTACAAAAGCGTTGCATACACGCCGTCCATTACACACGCACTAGTAGGATCTAACATTTTTCTGGAGGCTACTTTTCTGTCAAAGCGTAATAATAGCTGCCATGGATATACAAGCATCGAAATCCCGGGATGCGTTCCGCAGTCGACTGCGGAACGAAACGGCCGGCTCCTTATGATTCCTGATAATTTTGTCTCCACCTGGAAACGTGCGGCGCGGATGTTTCGGTTGTGTGTGCTTCTCCTCACGGGTCTTTCCTGCAGCCCTGCATTGCTTGCGGGCGCATTGCGATCAACGAAGCAACCTGTGATCATCGCTTATGTTTTTCCGCAAAACAAAGTTTTGCAGCCCGGCGAAATCGCTGCGCAAAAGTTGACGCGCATCAACTACGCCTTTGCCAATCTGCAGGGAGGCAAGATCGTCGACGGCTTTCCCTCGGATGCACAGAATTTCGCAGCGCTCCTCGCGCTGAAAAAGCAGAATCCGTCGCTAACGGTGCTGGTCTCTGTGGGTGGGTGGCTCTGGTCCGGCCGGTTTTCCGACATGGCCTTGACGAAGCAGAGCCGCAGCCTCTTTATCGACAGCGTTGTCCAGTTTATCGAGGGGTATAAACTCGATGGACTCGACATCGATTGGGAATATCCCGGCATGGCTGGCGCAACCAACAATTTTCGACCTCAGGACAAGCAGAATTACACGCTGCTTCTGAAGGAGCTGCGCAAGCGGTTCAACCATGAGCAAAAGGCACTGCATCGGCGCCTCTACCTTTCGATCGCAACCGGCGCGTCTGAGGATTTCCTGCAGCATACCCAGATGGCCAAAGTGCAGAAGTATGTCGATAC
The DNA here is from genome assembly GCA_036267255.1 of Acidobacteriaceae bacterium. Taxonomy (GTDB): domain Bacteria; phylum Acidobacteriota; class Terriglobia; order Terriglobales; family Acidobacteriaceae; genus DATAWK01. The sequence goes on from DATAWK010000043.1 coordinate 436,911, forward strand.
CGTCAATCTGATGGCGTATGACTACTATGAGCCGGATTCCGATGCGATCACAGGACACAATGCACCTCTGTTCACCAACCCGGCAGACCCCAAGAAAGTTTCTGCCGACCAGTCTGTGCAGGAGTATGAACAGGCCGGCGTCCCGGCGTCGAAGATTGTGCTGGGCGTTCCCTTTTATGGGCATACATGGGGGCAGGTGTCAGAACAGAATCATGGCCTGTTTCAGCCGGGAAAACCCACGCCGCATAGCTATGCCGACTACAAGGATGTCGCCGGCAATTTGCAGGACAATGGCTTCATCCGGTACTGGGATTCAACAGCTTCCGTTCCCTACCTCTACAGCCCGACTGAAAAGATTTTCATCTCGTATGAAGATGCCCAATCGCTGGCGCTGAAATGTAAATATATACTCGATCACAAACTTGCTGGCGTCATGTTCTGGGACTATTCTGGCGACCCATCGGGTGTACTGCTCAATACCATTCAAGCCTCGCTATATAAGAGTGCAGGCACACAAGGTGAGGCGCAATGACCACAGCAAGCCCAATACAGCTCAACGGCGTGGCAACAATTTCAAAACCACCGCGCATCGCCTCGATCGACATCTTTCGGGGCCTCACGATGCTGGTCATGATCTTTGTCAACGACCTGGCCAGCGTCCACGGACTGCCTTGGTGGACCTATCACATGAAGGCCAATATCGATGCTATGACCTACGTCGATATGGTGTTCCCATTTTTCCTGTTCATCGTAGGCTTGTCGATTCCTTTGGCCATCCGGGCTCGGTTGAAGAAGAACGAATCCATGCCGGCACTCTGGATGCACGTTCTTCTTCGCAGCTTCAGCCTGGTGGTGATGGGTCTGATTATCGCCAATGCGGAACGAGGCGATTCCGCCCGTATGGGTATCAACACAGACCTCTGGGGGCTACTCGCTCTCGCCGGTGCGGTGCTGTTCTGGATGGTCTACACAGGTTCGGAACGCCATGCGACCCTGCTCCGTGTGCTGCGCTACGTTGGCCTGGGATTGATGGTGGTGATGTTCGCCATTTTTCGCCGGACGACACACAGCGGACATGTTGCCTGGATTGAAGGATCGTACCCCGAAATCCTGGGCCTGATCGGATGCACCTATCTGGTCGTCTGTATCCTGTACATCCCGACACGCCGTTGGCTGTGGGCTCCCTTTGCGTGGTTTCTTGCGCTGTTGGCCGTCAGCGCCGTAGCCACGGCTCGGGAGATCGGCTTCCCTCATACACATCACCTGTGGCCCTTCACCACTGGGGCCATGCCTTGCGTCTGCATGGCAGGTGTCGCTACGTCTGCCATTTTCCTGGGCGCTCATCGATGGCAGTTGCCGCGCCAGAAGATGCTGCTGGCATTCGTATTCGCAATTTTCACGCTGGTGGCGGGATGGTTCCTCACGCCACTCGGCATCTCCAAGATTCGAGCCACGCCAACCTGGTGCCTGTATAGCGCCGGGGCCGCGATTCTGTTGTTTATATTGCTCTACTGGATCTGCGACGTGAAGAAGCAAACGGCATGGGCCTTCTTTGCCCGTCCCGCAGGCTCCAATACATTGCTGACGTATTTACTGCCGGATTTTTATTATTTCCTTCTGGGCTGGATCGGCGTCTCGTACTTCGATACTCACTTTGCTTTCGGTTGGCCGGGCGTGATGCGATCGGTGATATTCACGGCATTTATTCTGGTTCTGGCTGGAATCCTCACCCGTTTGAAGATACGGATGCAGTTGTAGGAACGACGGTCGCTGCCCGCGTACAAAAATATTTGTTTACCGGGCAGCCTTCCGTAGCGTTCGCACGTCGATCATGGTGAAAGACGGCTCACTGAGATTTGCGACATAGACCTTGCCATCCTTTGCATCTACGGTGATGGCGTACGGATTCTTTCCGGCGCCCAGCGTAGTGAGAACGCTATGGCTGGCGCCATCGATTACCGTGACACTGTTGCCGTGCGTGTTCGCAACGTAGACCAGATTAGTTTTGGGATCGACGGCAATGGCTTGAGGATGTTTGCCGACAGGAAGAGTTGCAACCACATGGTGGGTCGCTCCATCGATCACCGAGACCGTTTCGTCTCCATAATTCACGACATAGACCATATTCGTGACCGGGTTCACTGCGACGGCGCAGGGAATCGTGCCCGTCGGAATTGTGGTTACCACGTGCGAATTTTCATCCACGGCCACAATGTCGGAATCGAGGGTCCGGGTGACATAGACGGTATGGGTCGCTGGATTGATGGCGATGCCCCATAGGTGCATTCTCCCAACCGGCTGCACGCGAAAGGTTCCGCTTGCTCCGTTCAGCACCTTAAGATTGTTGGATTCGTAGCCGAACAGATAGATATTGTCTATCTTCCGATTGATGGCGATGCCATCGGCAGATCCCGTTTTTATGCTTGTGACCGCATTCGTCGCTCCGTCGATGATCCTGAGCAAATTGCTGTAGGTATTGGTCACATAGATCGTATTGGTGATTCCATTCACCGCGATGCCATAGGGGCTGGTCTTGCCAACGTTCACCGTGACAATGACTGCGTCTCTCTTCCCATCGAGAACGCTCACTGTGCCATCCGCGGTATTCAAGACATACGCCCTGCCGGTGACGGGGTTCACTGCGACGGCATCAGGGGCCTCACCTACTTTCACGTTCACCGTCGAGTTCGTCGCTCCATTCGTGATGAAAACGGTGCCTTGTTTTTCATCGACGGCATAGATTTTTCCGGTCCCCGGGTTGAATGCAACAGCCCGAACGTTGAGTAACACACCCGTCGGTGGTTCCAGCGAAACCTGTGCCATCAACGGAACGGAGGCAATACCCATTCCGCCGAAAAGAAGCGTTGCCAGCATCGCATGCATGCAACTGCGCGCACGAAAGGCGGGACGAAACGTGGATGTACCACCAACAGCATTTCTCCAAAAAATCCGGGGAAATCTGATTGAAAAAGAAAAGCAACTGCGCTGGGTTTGAAAATTTATGCGATACTTCATAACGATTAGTAAGTATCAATGCCAGAAGAGAATCGCGCAAGAAATTTCTCACGGATCGCTTCCGCTCAGGTTTTTGCGCGTATAGAGCCACCGATGTGGAACAGAATGTGCTCTGCGAAGCGTCTCGAACATTGAGGCAACAGCAACACCAGGCAAAGTGAGGGCCACGAATGTCATTGCAGCAATACACAGATTCCGGGTGCAGACACGGTTTATGCCGCTTGTGGCTTGCCTTCATGGTACTTTTCTGGTCGAGCCTTCTGATGGCCCAGACCCTAAAACCAAAATTCAGGGTGATTGCACTAGCCGAAAAAGGTGGCATTCATCAACCCTTCGTCGATGCCGCCAAGGTGTGGTTACAGAAGGAAGCCGTTGCCGATAATTTTTCGATCGACTATATCGAAAACACAGACAAGATCGATGACGCTTTTTTATCGCACTACCAGCTGTTCATTCAGCTGAATTACCCTCCGTACATGTGGACCCCGACCGCCATGGCCGCTTTTGAAAAATACATCGAGCAGGGGAAGGGAGGATGGATCGGCTTTCACCATGCCACTCTGCTTGGCGAGTTCGATGGCTACCCCATGTGGCCGTGGTTTTCTCAATTCATGGGCGGCATTCGATTTAAGAATTACATCGCTACGTTTGCCTCTGCCAGGGTGAATGTCGAAGACCCATCGCATCCAACCATGAAGAACCTTCCCTCCTCCTTTGAGATTGAGAATGAGGAGTGGTATACCTACGACAAATCGCCGCGGCCCAACGTGCATGTGCTGGCCAGCGTCGACGAAAATACCTATACGCCTTCGACTCCGATCAAGATGGGAGATCATCCGGTTGTCTGGACAAACGAGCACTACAAGGCGAGGAATATTTATATCTTCATGGGTCATCACCCGGAACTATTTCAGAACAAATCATTCACGACACTCTTTCACAACTCCATTCTCTGGGCGGCCCACCAATGATGCGAAAGCTCCCTGCAATTTTTGCCGTTGCCGTGCTTGCGCTCTCCTCAGCGATAACCTTTGGCCAGCAGGCACGATTTCATGTCCTCGCATTCTACTCAACCAACGTGGAAGGCGATCACGTCGATTTTGCGAAGATGGCGATTCCGTTTTTCGAAGCTGCTGCCCGAAAAGACAATTTTGAGTTTAAGACGACGACTAACTGGGATGATTTGAATGCCACCGTGCTGAAACAATACCAGGTGATTCTATGGCTGGATGATTTTCCTCATACCGCCGCGCAGCGCGCAGGTTTTCAGCACTACATGGAACACGGCGGCGCGTGGCTGGGATTCCATATTGCGGCATTCAATGATGACGGTACGCATTGGCCCTGGTTCGTCAAGTTTCTCGGTGGCGCCGTTTTTTACGGCAACAGCTGGCCTCCACTTCCTGCCACGCTCACCGTCGATGACACCATGCATCCCGTTACGCAGGGCATACCTGCCAGCTTTGTGTCTCCAGCCAATGAATGGTACAGCTGGAAACCCGACCCTCGCGCCGATAAGAACGTGAAGGTTCTCCTCACGTTTGCCCCATCCAATTATCCGTTAGGATTCAAGGACACTCTTACGGGAGGAGATATTCCCGCTGTGTGGACCAACACAAAGTACAAAATGGTTTATATGAATATGGGACACGGCGCTAAAATCTTCACCAGTCCGGTGCAGAATCGCTTGTTTATGAATGCGCTTCTCTGGCTGGGCGGTCGATCCTGAAATGTATTCGCGTCGCCTGGCGCCAAGGTTCGCCGGGAGCGATTCCTGGATTCAACACGTTAGCGGTTCACATCTGCACTGGACTGATAATCCTCGCTGGAAACCGTAGCATTCAGAGATGTCCGGCGAAGCAATCCGCTGCCCACCTTTGGATTGGCTCGCGGGACATCGTCTTGCAAGAGAGCTGGCACTTCATCGCCTGAATCCAGAGCCACGGCATCTTTCGAAGGATCGAATCTTCCGCGTGTCAGATAAGTTCCCATCAGGGCGATGGTCAATACCGGCTGCCACACGACAAGAGGCACAACATACTGCTTGCTCTTGACCAGTGATTCGACTACACCACGAGCCTTGTCGCTGCGATCCAGTTGCCCCGGCACTTGTGGAATCATGAAAGTAGAGAACTGCAGGTCCTGGTGGTGATGTGCATACGAGACGAAAGACTTGGCGATCTGTTTTGGCGTTGTCAGTCCAATATCCGCAGTAAAGCTGCGGTGAACCGCATGTGGGTAATAAAGATTCAGAATGGATCGAGAAAAGTCAGCACAGTTGCGAAAGAGAAAATTAAAGCGTCTCTTATTAGGCCGTGTATTCAATATTTCGATCAGTTGATCATCCTGCACCGTGCTGGATTCCATCTCGAAGACATACATTTTTCGGCTGTAAGAAGCTCCAATCAACTCGGTCCACTCTCCTGGCGGCATCGTACCGTCGGGGCCATCCGGCACGAATCTTTCCAGGTGTGCGCGTCGATATTGATCCCGCAGCTGCGCCACGCCTCTGGCATCAATGGAAGCCGGGATTTCATCTGCTCGATTAACCGCATATAAATAAGGCAACAGAGGAATTGCCAACCAGTCATAACCATCCACGCCGCTGTAGCGGCTGATCACAACTCCATCCTCCCCGGGCCTGCATCGGCGTAACCTTACTGGGGATGCCGCACACACTCCGGACAGATAAATTGCCGCGTGCCCTGTCGGGCTCAGGTCGCCGAATTTCCCGTAAGGCTCCTCCATTAGCAATCCGACGCCTGCATATGCTGCTGAGGCAGCAGTGACGAACAGAACAAGAAGAGCCCATAGTTTTGATGAGCGCAATATTGATTCCACGGTAGTGAGATGAGTTTTAGGTTGGAAAGTCTGCCCAAGAGGGTTGTTTTAATTCCATTATGAAGACTTCGCATTCATGAATAAGAGGATCTGGGGGCGTAGCGCACAGGAGAGTTCCTTGAGTAAATTCTTCCGATCAAGGATCGCCATAGTATGCACTATAGGAAATACATAGGCAATTACCCGACGGCAATTGCCTATATTCTTATTCCCAACGCGCTAGTAGCCCGAATTGTCCGGCAAGGGCATATCTCCACCGGGACCGCCTGGGCCACCCGGACCTCTGTGGCCAAAACCGTCGCGGTGAATGAAGTCCTGCCGCATTTGCTGCAGCTTTTGCTGCTGATCGGGTGTTAGTGCGGTACGCATGTCCAGACGAAAATCAATTGCCGACTTTTCGCCAGCCAGCCGGACGACACTGATTTCCTGCAGCTTTTTGTCAATCGCTGCCCGGTCAGGATTATCAGACGAGATCATATCTGCCAATTCCAGACGTTTCACCTGCAAGTCGGCCCGATTGCGAATCTGCGTGATGCGGAAGTCCGATGTCTGCGTATGTATCTTTTGTGCCTGCTCCGGTGTGATGCCAAGGCGTTCTCGCACGGAAGGATTGCTCACCAAGCGTGCCAGCATGAACTGGCGCTGGTCCAAACCGTGCCGGTGCATTCCTCTCCAGTTGCGATGACCCCAATGTGCTCCCCGTGGGCCGGCATTCCACGGGCCTTGTTTCTGCATCTGCTGCCGATGCATGGAACGATGCATTGCCTGTCCATTCGTTCCAACCGATGACTGCGAAGCTGCAGGTGTGGGCGCCGGTGTAGTGTCCTGGCCCAAAGCCAATGGCAGGCTGACACCGAGCGCAAGTACAACGAGCGCGACTCTAGAGTGAATTTTCATTTCCAATCCTCCTGCACAGGGCAGCATTCACCAGCATATTTATGGATGCATTCCAAATCCTGCGCACAAACTATTCTTCGGACATGGTCCGGTATCTATATATACGCCGTGGTAAAGACAGAAGTTTCGGTAGAAAAGGCGAAAATTTTGTCACCCTGTAGGGCCAAACCGCGCACAACCCCGGTACGGAACGGGGTCGCAGCATGTTTCTTCTTCCGCTATGCTGAGCCTCAATAACGAAGTCCAAGTCGTTGAGGAAATTCATCTTCCCCTTCTTCGAGATCCACCAGACTGAGATGCTCGCTGACAATTTTCTGATGAAGTCTCTGGAATCCGAAGTGGGTGGCAGTGATGCACAATACCGCAATCACCATGTGCCCGGCGCTCGATGCGATCCAGGGTTCCCAACTGAGCACAATGAGTACAACGGGAGGGAAGAAGGCAAAATATTTCATCACGACGATTGCCAGATTGGTTCTGACGGCTGCCTGCACACCAGTAAAAGGTATGATTTTCACTCTTAAAAAGAAGGCGTCTGTCAGTAACAGACATAAGCCAATCGCCACGAGTACCTGGCTCGTTGTTGCTCTCCATCCCTTTAAATCGCGAGGTGCAATTGTGTGCAGCAGCCCAACTACCCCTAAAGTAACAAACGTGCCCCATACAAAGACCCAGATTTTGGTAGCCTGCAACGGCTCCAATCCTGGTTTGCCCTGGATGGTGCGAAAGACCCAATTCCCCCGCTGGTCGCCCGGAGATACAAATGCCGTGCGCAGTCCAGCAATAGCCAGAAAAGCTACCATCGGAATCGCTGCCCTTAGTCCATCGGGGGAAAGGACAACGCTGATATGTTCATGCCAAACGCTAATGCGCAGGATGGCTGCCGTCACAAGAGAAAGACCCACGCCGGCATACAGCACAAGGTAGATGCGATAGCGCTGCACTCGCAGCAAAGTCTGGCTGATGAAATGGTAGATGGCGCGACGCACTGGAATGCGTAACACGGTTGTATGCAGGATTCGATTGGTTGGCCCGGCAACCCAGCTCCGTACGTCGCGCGCGCCGGCACCTTCCATCAATTGGCGCGTTCTACGCCAATAGGCAAACGGATAGGCAAGGAAAGCTACCGCAATCGTCAAAAGCGTTGCCCAGCAGCCGGTCTGCGCGAGCTTCGTATAAATGGGCAAAGCCGACGGCCCTTCCATCAGCCGTTGGTAAATTCCCAGAAACCAAAACGGTGGAAAGTACAAGACAAGCGCATTCCTGGGATGCAGGAGTGTTTGCATCGCCAGGGACTGAAGTGGAAGCAGAAACAGAAGCATCAGCAAAACCGTGATAAAAATCCCTTGCAGAAAAAGAGAAACCTTGCGAAAGAAACGCTCTCCGAAGACAGAGAGAAGCACGCCCTGCAAGGCCAGCACGAGTGAAGCAGCAAAGATTCCACTCATCGCTACTGCCAGGATGTGACCAGCCAGAAAGCGTCCCAGGTTAGGCGGATCGATGGCTGCCGGCAGAACGAGAGGCGCAAGAAAATTGGAATTGAATAGAAAGCCGACGATAAAGATGCAAACGGCTGCAATTCTTGCCAGAAATAATCTGCGATTTCTGATCGGCAAACTCGATAGAACGAAAACATCCAGCAAATCCGGAAAGAACATATCCCATTCAAAGACGGTGATGATTCCCATGGCCACGAACGAATACACAACAAAGAAGTAGTGGTCACTGACCTGGGCCCAATACGGGCGCGCGCGGCTAAAAAGATCATGATAGGGAGCCCACAAATACAAAGCCACAATGAACCCAGGTAGACCGGTCGCGCAGGCAATTTGCAGTAGACGCGTCATCCCCTCGTCATCCGCTGCAACCATGTCGTTGTTGAAGAAGCGCTCCAGAAAAAGCCGAACGAGAAGTTGAAATTGGCTTTGTTCCGGTTTCTCCTGTTGAGCCAGTCCGGCCTGAACCTCAAGGGAGAGAACCGCGTGCTCCGGCTGGGCAAAGATATGCAGTCGGTTATGCATGCGTACCTTTCATGACTTGAACCAGTTCGCGCGCCAATACTTTTGTGTCCTGCTGTTTGACCAACTGAGCAAAAACACTTTCCAGATTCGTCAACTGCATCAGCCGGGTCAGTTCAGAAGGTGGAGCATCCGCCAGAATCTTTCCATTCGCGATCACAATAACGCGGCTGCAAATTTGTTCCACGACCTCGAGGACATGCGAGATATAAAGAATGGCTTTACCCTGCGCTGCCAACTCTTCCAGGAGGTCCTTGAAGAGTCGTGAAGATACAACATCCAGTCCAGAGAGTGGCTCATCGAAGATGAGCAATTTAGGATCGTGCATGAGTGCCGCGGCAATCAGCACACGTTGCTTCATGCCTTTGGAATACGACGAAATGGGCGAATAACGCCACGACTCCAGGGCAAGAAGCTGAAGCAATTGATTTGCTTTTGCTTCAATGACCCGCTCGCGCATTCCACGAAGCCGACCCACCAACTGCAGGTATTCGAGGCCGGAAAGATATGTGTAGACATGCGCTTCTTCCGGTACATATCCAAGCGTTGCGCGAAACTTCACGAGGTCGTCCTGGATATTTCTCCCCTCGAAGATCACCCGTCCATCGTTTGGACGTAGCATGCCTGTAATGATTTTTACCGTGGTGGATTTTCCTGATCCATTCGGTCCCAGATAACCGACAACTTCGCCGGCTCCGACCTGGAAGCTGATGTTTTGAATGGCTGGAATACCGCGATAGCTTCTCGATAAATTTTGCAGCTCAAGCATAAGGGCATCTCTGCTTTCTCCTACCCTATGTAGCATGCTATCTTTCCTCTCGTCAAGTAGCCTGCTACATAGGTACAATCCCTTCATGGCAGCCGAACCAAAACTTTCGCACACCGCGGCCATGATTCTTCAGGCCATCCATGCCGGGCATGTCTATGGCTTCAGCGTGATGGAAATGACCGGCCTGCCTAGCGGAACAGTCTATCCGGCAATGCGGCGGCTGGAGAGAGACGATCTGATTATCTCCAGGTGGGAACAACAATCCATTGCCGATGCGGAGCAACGGCCACCGCGGAAATATTACAAACTGACGCGATCCGGCAGGACCACTCTGGAGGCCATGCACAAACGTTATCCGCTGCTGGCCAGGTTGATTCCATCCCCTGAGGTGGAGAACGCATGAAGATCCGTAGCTTCGTCCATTCCTTTCCCATATCGCTCGCCATCATACGGACTGCCGCAATTTTCGTGCCCGGCCAACAGCGCCTAGAGTGGCTGGCGGAGTGGAAGTCAGAGCTGTGGCATGTTTGGCAGGCATGCAAGGACGAATCTCACAACTGTCTGCATGACAAAGAGGAAGTCACGGCTTTTTGTCTGGGTGCCTTCAAGGATGCTCTTTGGCTAAGGCGAAACGATCTAAACGCGACACAGCACCGGGCTTTCCGACTGGGGTCTCCTTCACGGTGCGGATTCTTTCTGGCGATTTTGGCGGCAATGAGCATGATGCTTGCCTTGTATCTACCCGGCGCGCGCAAGGCGATTCTGCTGTCTCCGTACCAGGACGCACACCATCTGGTGATGATTTCTCACGATGCCAACCTCTGGGCTCCATACCCGACCATTCGCCTGGATGATTATCAATCCTGGACCCATACCACGCATCGTTTGTTTACTGGAATTGCCTTTTACCAACCGATTCTGAAACGAGTGCGTGTCACGCGGCATCAGACTGCAGAACTGTCCATTGGCCGGGCAAGCGACAATCTCTTTGAGTTGCTGCAGATACCAATCGCGCAGAACGTATCAAATCCAACCAGGAACGATTCAACGGCTGCATTGGTGTTGAGCCATGCGGCATGGCATAAATATTTTGGTGACGATCCTCAAATCGTCGGACATATTCTCGATGTCGCCGGACAACGAACTCGGATCGTCGGAATTCTTCCAGATGACTCGTGGCAACTTCCTGGCCAGATGGACGCGTGGCTTCTGGAGGATCCACAACAACTGGCTTCCTTACCATCGCACTCCAAGGGATTTGTGCTCGGCCACATACGGCCCTCTGCCTTTTACGCTTCGACAGATGGACAGTGGCACATGACGGTAGTAGAGAAAAGTGGCCGTTCCGAGCGCTACGACTGCGTGTCGCTGGCCGAGCAAAGCCAGGGCACATTCTCCGTGTTTGTCTTTGCGCTCTTCCTCGCCTGCCTCTCCTTACCGGCAACCACCTCCCTGCCGCTTGGAGAATATCCCGTGCACAAGGATCACCTTCCCTGGGCAACAAGGATTCGCCGATGGATCTTTCTCTTAACCAAGATTGGGTTGATCGTGCCGATCGCATATTACGGATCAGTAGCGCTGGCACATTGGAATCCTGCGATGAATCCTGCATCCTCCCAATACATTCAACTTGGAACTTCCTTTTTGATGTTTCTCTTCGGGTTTCGCTGGGCCTTGCGCGATCAGAGGAAGCGTTGCCCGGTCTGCCTCCGGTTGCTCACCAATCCGGCACGAGTGGGGCAATCGTCACGAAATTTTCTGGCATGGAATGGCACCGAGTTGATCTGCGTTGGAGGGCATGGGTTACTACACGTTCCCGACATCTCGACCAGTTGGTTCAGCACGCAACGCTGGTTGTATCTGGACCCTTCGTGGAGCAGCCTGTTTTCGGACGCTTCTCTTGGGATGCTGTGAATTCGTTCGGCGTGAAAAGTTGGTACCCAATGATATTTGTAACCATGCCGGTTCTCTTAAGTTGCGTAGCCCTACTGCAGCGTGGATTCCAGCGCGACGCACTTCCTGGTTGGACCCATGCAGGCGCTGCGCACGGAGTGACCGCGCTCTGACATCGCGGGTGTCATGGGTATATGAGGAACAAAGCTAGAGCACATTCATCGGTCTGCAGTCCAATAAGGTGCGTAACGGTAATGTTGATGGAGACGAAGTTCATATTCCCGGCTGACAGGTTGATCGGAATCTCATTCCGGGCTTTGTTGAACGGTCTCACGAGACATGCTTACGAAAATCTCCCGATCGGCCCAGCTCACCCGTTGAATCCATTGAGGCCGCAGCAACACTTTTTTCCCGGGCCACCAATTTTTTGTGCCAACGATCGCGTACCGAATCTCCCAGGTCTCATCGTCAAATAAGAAATCTTCCAGATGTCCAATTTCACCGTCGATCGCCTTGATATGGTAACCCGTGACTTCCTGTATGCTTCGCAGATGCGTGTCTGCGGACGCGTCTTTCGTTTCCGCCTTTGATTCTGTTCGCGGCGCATCGGCAAGCGCCTTTGGACTTGGCCATGAGCCCCATACACCTGCGCCATTCCAGTAATAGGGCCATCCATAATATTGGTGATGTTCAGCTTCGTGTTGGCGGGAAACTGGTTTATGAAGATCGATGCCGGGACTTCGCCTGATTTGTTCCGATGTCAAATTCACATAGATATGCAGCGGACTCCAGGTTGGATGCCGCAGAGCCACCGGAGATAAGGACCTTGCGCCCTGACAAGATGATGCCAGTTCCAACCACCATGTAGCGGATGGTCCATTGCCGGTCGTCAAAATAGAAATCGTCGACGGTTCCGATATCTGTATCGAGTGCGGCAATCGTGCACTGGTGTAGATCTTTTGTTCTTCGTAAACGCATGCTCTATTTTTTCTTGGCCAGCCCAACACTTGAACTCAAGATTGCATACTCATGAAATCATGCAGCCAATTTGGATCATGGTCATCACGATTCTAGATCATCCTTGCGCCAAGTTAGCTCTCTTATTGGACGGTTAATTCGTCCAATAGGTGGTACAACGTTATCGTGCAAACCAGAGACAAGCCGCGGCTCCTTCTGGATTCCGTTGTCATGGGTGTTATTGGCGGCCTGAGCGCGCAGCTATTCATTTGGCTTTTGCGACTCTCCGAAAAAGTTTTCCTGGTTTGGATAGCTGGCTACCATCCGCCTGGACTTCCGCAAGAAGGTGGAGTCCTTCGACAAGTCACCGGTCCGCATGGTTTGTGGCTTATACCGGTCGCGACGACCGTAGGAGGACTGTTATCCGGCGCCATTGTTTATGGTCTGGCTCCGGAGACAGAAGGCCATGGCACGGACACCGTGGTCAAAGCACTGCATTGGACAGGCGGAAAAATTCGGGCGCGTGTCGCTCCCGTGAAGATGCTTGCCTCAGCGATCACCATTGGGTCTGGAGGGTCCGCTGGCCGCGAGGGGCCGACGGCTCTGATAGCAGCGGGATTCGGATCACAATACGCAAAGTTGTTGCATCGGCCCGAGCGCGAGCGCCGATTGCTGGTGTTAATGGGGATGGCCGCCGGGCTTTCCGCCATCTTCCGTTCCCCGATCGGGACTGCGATCTTCGCCGTTGAGGTTCTTTACGGCAGCATGGATTTCGAGGCGGAAGCTCTCATTTACTGCATGCTTGCGGCGATCGTCGCCTATGCCGTCAATGGATGGTTCGTGGGATGGCAATCGCTGTTTCGGGTTCCATCTCACTTATCAATTGCGGGCTTTTCCGATTACGGCTGGTACATTGCTCTCGGGGCGGCAAGCGGCATCATCGCCACAATTTTGCCGGAGGTATTTTACCGCCTGAGAGATGCTTTTCTCGCTTTACGCGTTCCGGCATGGACCAAGCCGGGGCTCGGCGGACTGGTCGTAGGCTTGATGGCTTTGCGGTTGCCTCAGGTGCTGGGCGGCGGCTACGGTTGGATTCAGGAAGCGATCGATGGCCGGCTGGCTTTGCATTTGCTTCTGATTCTCGTTATCGCAAAAATGCTTGCTTTTTCTTTTACCGTCTCCTCCGGTGGTTCCGGCGGCGTTTTTGCGCCGAGCCTGTTCGTCGGTTCCATGCTGGGTGGAGTCTTCGCAGTTCTCTCGCACCATGCTCCAGCGGGCTTGGTCATTGTTGGTATGGCTGCGGTTTTTGGCGGCGCTGCGCGCGTTCCAATCGCAACGCTGCTGATGGTTGCCGAGATGACAGGCGGTTACCAACTTCTAGTTCCCGCAGGACTTGCTGTCATGCTGAGTTTTTTGATTCAAATCAAACTGTCATCGTTCTTCAAATACGGCAGCTTGTATGAAGCCCAGGTAGCAGGGCGCGCAGATTCCCCGGCGCATCGTGCAGAACATGTCCAGATTGCCCTGCGACTGTTAAACCAAGGTAACCTCTCATTACCACCGGAAATCAACCATCTGCATATCGCGGCTCTCTTGCAGTCGGGGCTCGCACTCGATCTTCCGGATGGTTCGCAGTTAATGGTTGGCGCGCTCCGGCCTGAAAGTCCCTGGGTGGGAAAGGCCATTCAATCCCGCAAGCTGAGTGAAACCATCGCGCATTCGAAGATCGTGGCCGTGCTGCGAGGCAAGTCCGTCATGCTGGCTCGACCCGAAACCGTCCTGCAGCCTGGGGATCGACTCCTGATGGTCGTGCAGCAACAGGCAAAAGCGGAGTTGGCCCATCATCTTGCACCTCCTGCCACACCGGCAAATTGAATCCGTTGCTTCTCCGTCATATGGAAGACGGTCGCGATTCACGCGATGGCCGTTTTCAGGCCCGCTGTACGTGTAACCGAAAGCACGCTGATATCGTCTTCCTGGCCGAAGTTCTGTGCGGCTATTGCCAGTTCGGCTGCGGTGATTGGCTTTTGCAGCATTTCGTTGACGCGTTCAAAACCGAAGAGTTCGCCATGCTCATTCTTGGCCTCCGCAATGCCGTCAGACATCATCATGAGTCTGTCGCCGGGATTAAGTTGAAAGTGCATCACGGAAAACTCTGCGTTCACCAGCATCCCCAGGGGCAGCGCGCCTTCCATTGGGACTTCTTCTCCGTTGCGATACGGCGGCAGGTGCCCGGCATTGGCCAGGGTCACGCCGCCATCGGCGGTGATACGCAGCACCTGGCACGTGGCATGAGCATGGCCGCGCCCGCAGAGCCGCCGATTCAACATGTCAAGAATCTCCAAAGGATCGGTGGTGTGTGCGGCCTCGGTGCGAATCACTCCCACTAGCATCGCCACCAGCATTCCCGCCTGCAGACCGTGGCCGGTCACATCGCCGGCAACAATCAACACGCTGCCATCCGATGGTTGCGGAAGAATCTGGTAGAAGTCGCCGCCTACTTCGCGTGCCGGACGATACTCGCTTTCGATGGTCAGCCCGGGAACCTGCGGCATATCTTCGGGAATTAAAACCTGCTGCACCTCCTGCGCCTGCTTCACATCCAGCGCCATCTCACGCTGGCGACGCACGGACAGCAGCATGCGGCGCAGCAGTAAAGCAAACATGGCTGCCACCAGGGCCAGGTCGGCAATCTGGCTTAGCGTGATTTGCACGCCGAACGGGAACCATGTTGTGCGGACGTGGAGAAGCCCCAACTCGCCCTCAAATTCCGCAATCCCCACCAGCACCACTGCAGGGAGCGCCAGCCATCCCTCTTGTCCCTGCTGCCGGATACCCCAGACAACGATCAGCACCAGCAGTAACAAGAACCATACCCGGATACCAAACGAAGCGAGGTAAAAGGCGTTGCTGACGGAATGCGGCACGACGCTAAAAAACAGGTCTTCTCCCAGCACTTTGGAGAGTGCATACAACAGCGTGAGCACGGCAATGGCTTTAGGCATCCAAGCCGGATGGCGCAACCGGAACCAGACCCACCACACCATAACCCATCCGCCCAGGATCAACGGACTGAGCAAACCATCCTGTATCAGGGCGCTTACAGTGCTGCTTTCGATCTCTGTCCAGACGGCGAAACTCAGGTTGGCAACGTAGATGGACGTCAGCAGAAGGACCGCAGCCAGCCACAGATACACTGGGTCGGAACGGTCGAACAGAGCCAGACCGCAGGCCACCAGGGCCAGCAGAAAGAACAGCTCGGCCTCGATGGCCGTGGACCCGTAACCACGAGCCAGTTCCAACCACGCCAGCTGATAGTGCGCTGCCACCACATTAGCCTCACCCAGCAACGGTGAGGTATGGAAACCGCCTGCATCCGGTTGCGATGCCAATGTGGAAGGCGCCATCCAGACGCGAAAGGCCAGCACCTGCATAACCGATCCATCACTGCCGCTCCCACCGGTCTTCGGTTGCGGCAGGGAAAACATCCGCGGCTGGGTAAAGTAGACCACTGGCCGTCGGCCTGAGCCGGGAAACTTGCCGAAGCTGCCCAGCAACACTCCGTTGGCAAACGCCTGATAGGCATCGTCCACATCCGCCGAACCAGCCAGCGCCAGTTTTTCTCCCGGCCGCACCGTCACCCGCACACGGATGCGATACCACGCGTAGCCCCAGTAACCCGGATGTCCCTTGGCCGCCCAGCCCGGAACGTAGCCCGAAAATCCAGCGTTGGGATCGATGCTCCCAGCCTTGGGCGTCAGGTCGACCGTTTCCCACTGGGAATCATCGAAGTTCGGACTGGCCCACTCCAGAGCGTTTGAACCCGGGGTCCGCGGCGAATCGCCAATGTGGAACTTCCACGGCCCATGCAAGGCCACCATCGCCTCCCCCAGCGTGATGCTCATGGCAGGCACAGGGATAGCCAGATCCGGCGAAGCTCTATCTGGCTGTGGCACATTCGACGCGAATACGCCTGCGGGCACAAGACCGATAAAGAGCAGGGCCAAAAGGATTCGCGTGCGCATAGAAGCTCTCCAACAGGTGCACGCATTTTAGCAGGGGCACAGGTACGCGCATTTTTGCAGAAGCACTTTGGGTACCGGACGGTGGATCCATTCGCCGCTAAAGAAACTTCGTTGCAGAGAAAGAAAAACGTGTAGATTCTTCGCAGAGGCCGACATTCACATACCAACAGGCCTACGCTTTTGAAACGTTTTCACTTGACTTATTTTCTTTGTAACGATTAGGATGCTCCCGTCACAATGCAAGCGGTAGTGTTGAAACCATCTATTTGCTGTTTGTTTTCAGCTTTCCATTAAAACATATCTATCAACTGGTATCTCCCGCGGCTTTGAACCAGACTTCGGTTCGAAACCTTCCCCCCGGGCCCAAATCTGCATGAGGATCTCGCTATCCGGCGGGTCCGAGAGGGAACGATCATGAGAATTTCTGGATCAAGGCTTAGCCTGGTTGTCGCCGCGCTTGTCACGTTCGTTTTGTTGGCCGTTCCGCGAATGGCTGTGGCTCAGCAGGTAACGTATTACGACTTCGACACTCCACAAGCCAACCCAAACCAGGTGTCATATCAGTGTTCCATCAGCGCTCCCTCCAACCCGCTTTTCTGCTTCAATGATGGAACGGGTCAGTCAAGCAGCCCATCCTTCCTCGGCGATACCTATCCAGCCATTATTGATCCGCTGCAGACAGACAATCCCCCGGTCCAGAGTACGAATACCGCCGTGCAGCTTACCTTCTCTCAGACGAATCAGTCTTCGAGCATGTGGTTTTCCGTACCGCAGAAAGTCTCTAACGGATTCACTTCCTACTTCGCCTTCAAGATCACGCCGAACCCCAACAGCAGCGCAACTGCCGATGGCATTGCCTTCGTGATTCAGAACTCCGTAGGTGGCGGTACTGCAAGCGGTCTCGCATCAGTCTGCTCTGCGGTTGGTGCTGGGCCAAGCATCGTCGGTGTCGGCGGTGGCGGCTGCATCGGTTATGGAGGCATTGACAACAGTCTCGCCATCGAATTTGATACTTTCCGCAATGCATGGGATCCGGACGACAACGGCTCTTCCCAGAACGACAATCACATTGCTGTGCAGAATTGCGGAGCTGGTCTGCCGAATTCGCCGGATCATACCGGTTCGTGCCTCGTGAATCTTACCGTCAACAACGCTCTTCAGACAGCCATCAACAGTCAGTTGCCCGTCACACTTGCAGATGGCAATGTACACCAGGTTGTCGTGATCTACAGCGGCCCGAACGAAACCGTTCCCAACCTGTTGCAGATTTACATTGACCCACCCTTTGTTCCCGGAACACATACGCCGACAGCAGCGGCCGTGCCAGTCATTTCAGGCGTCTACAACATCGCCGCCAACCTGAATCTGATGAACAGCGGCAGCGCGAACGATAGCGCCTATGTAGGATTCACCTCCGGGACAGGAGCCTCCTTCGAGCAGCATGAGCTGATGGCATGGACCTATACACCGCACACCCCGGTGACCCAGCAGCAGCCGCTCAATCCTCCAGGACAGATCACAACATTTCCCTTTGGCTCTCACGTCTACGCCGTAACATATCCGCCGGATGCCTCGTCGACCTCAGGGATCAGCATGGTGGTGACGGCCAACACCATCTCCCCGACCCTGTTCACACAGTTGGTCAGCGGCGGCCCGTTCCAGGGTTCGCAATGCCAGGTGTACGACGAAACCGGTGGCAACTGTATCGTGTACTCCGTGTCGTGTGTCAACACGGCGACTAATACAGTTACAGCGTGTCCAGCAACCGACCCTTCGGACCCGATTCTCATTAAATCCGCTTTTAACAACTCCATTACGCCCGTCTCACCCGGATTCCTGCAGGGCGATCCTTTCTATAGTCAGGTGACTTCGATCAGCGGCGATGGCCAGACCGTGACCGTGACCTGTGCTGGAGAGTGTGCAGTCACGCCAAATCAAACCGTAACCCTGACTGGAAGTCAGCCCAATGTGTTCAACGGCACCGTTACGGTGCTGACAGCGGACCCATCTGTACCGAACGTCTTTACTTTCGCCAGCAGTACAAGTGGAAGCGCTACAGGTGGTTACCTGACCTCCAACAATCTTCAGAATGTTTTCGTTTCCTATTCTCCGCAGCGCATCGACGGAACCGTAACAGGGAAAAACAGCCATTTCTCTGACTTTATTGTGACGTCCTTGACGAACGCTCCGACAACGCTCACCATTCTGGCGCCTGCGGCTCCGTATGGAGCAACCGCGCCCGTCACAGTTACGGCAACTTCTGGAAACGGCACGCCCACGGGTCCCGTGGTGCTGACCGTTGACGGCGGGGCGCCGCTGACGCAGCCGCTCTCCAATGGATCGACGGTCTTCGAGCTCACTGGACTGACTGCCGGCATGCACCAGCTCAGCGTCACCTATGCAGCGACGGGTGTCTTCCAGGGAACCATCACAACCGGGATCCTGACCGTCAATGCACCCGCGCCAAGTGCAAGCCTTTCGACCACCAGCCTGAACTTCGGAACGCTATACCTGGGCGCGATTCAGCTGCAATCCGTGACCCTGACGAACACCGGCACGGCCCCGTTGACCGTGAGTGTCCCCTTCCTGTCCGATGTGGGAAATGGAAACTCGAAAGAGTTCGTTGCGCTCAGTCTCTGTCCGAAGACTCTGGCAGTAGGCAAGTCTTGCAGTATTTACGTGACCTTCATAGCCGGCCCGAACTACGGCTCGCAAACCGCAATCCTGGAGATCATGGACAGTGCTCCAAACTCTCCGCAATCTGTCAGCCTGTCTGCCAACGTGATCAATCCTCAGGCCAGCTTTAATCCGAGTTCGCTGAGCTTCGGGAAGCAGCCCGTCGGGACAACCAGCCAATCCACCGTAATGCTCAGCAATCCCGGTGGAACATCGCTGGCGATATTGGGCATTAGTATCAGTGGATCGAATCCGGGAGATTTCAGCCAAACGAATAACTGTCCTGCATCGCTGGCGGTTGGCAAGAGTTGCGCGTTCACCGTCAGATTTACCCCGGCGCGGACCGGTACGCGATCGGCTTACATCAACGTGATGGACAATACGAAGAGCGGATCACAACAGGTTACGCTCTCCGGAACCGGTAAATAGACTGGCAATCATGCCATCTCGCCGTAGCTATATCGGTTCTCCAGATGCTGCGGATTGCTTCCGAGTAGCCTTTCCTCAAAGAAAGGCTACTCGTGAATCCTTTGCCCGATAGACACCTTCAGGAGAACCGGCCTGTAATCTTCGAGTGGTTCGATTCCCCGCCACAAATTCTGCTACGGCGCAGAGGTTTGGGCTGTAGCCCCGTTCGATGGAAGACTGTGCAGAAAAGAACCGATGGCATTGGACATTTGATAGTTGTCCCGTCGATCTGACTGAATGTTCCAAAACATGGCGCCGTTGAAATCCGGATAACCATGCGGACGCTGAAGTTTATATTCGCCTCCGGCGAAAGGCTTTCCCTGGATGAGGTAGCGCATGGCATTCTCGAGAGTCGGGATCTCGGATGGACCCGCCAGGAACCCGATGGCCACCTTTTCTGGCGGCAAAGGCGGGAAGAACGACTTTGGATCCCGCCCCACAGGAAACCCGTGAAGCAGCATCTCGGTCATCGCAACATAATAATCCGCTGTTTCCGGCATGTAATAGTTTCCATCTAACCCTCCGAGCGGTGGAGTGTTGTAATTCTGCACATCCACGAAAGAAAGAATGTCCCTGGTTCCGTAAATGACTGGAAGGAACGAGCCGAACTGACCGCCATAGACCTGCATGCCCGCTGGTACCTGGGGACCCTCTGGAACTTCCGCGATCATGAACTTTGGCCCGAAATGCCGCCGCATCTGCCGCATGGCGTCGATCAGGTTCACAACCGAAGGCGTAACCGGCTTCCGGAAATCGGTGTCTCCGGGATTCAGTATCAGAGAGGGAGTCTCCAGGTCGAGATCGACGCCATCAAAACCATACTCTTGCACGATGGTAGAAACAGAGCTGACAAAATTATGAACATCCTCTGCCGTATTCAGTGTCACAACCTCGCCGCCACCCCCCAGTGAGATCAACACCTTTTTACCTTTGCTCTGCAGATACTCGATATCGGACTTGAACTGCTCTTTAGTTTGGCCGACCGGAGGCAGAAAATACAGCGTACTCGTCGAACCTTTTACTGGCGGGGCGAATGCCACGATCACGACATCCCACTGCGGGGAAACATCTCTGAGAGGAAACGTCGCGGCGCTACGGTAGCCTGCCCAATATCCAATCAACTCGTGTCCATTGGGAGCTTGCGTTTCTGCAATCGGCGATGCGGTTGGAGCGGCATCGGATCTGTGCCTGCTCGAACAGGGTGCGGCGGCGCCAGTCAGTACCCGCGTATCGGGAAAGCTGTAGGCTCCGTGGAACGTCCCGGGATCTGAGCTTTCGGAATACCACGGAAGCAAGGCAACATTCTCAAGATGGTATGTCGTGCCGTGCATCGTCACGGGTGTTGTATTGGATATGGATGCACCGTCCGTGGGCTCTGCAAAGCGATACGAGCTGCCTTCCCCTCTGCCTCCGCAACCTCCGTTCTCTGGCTTCGACCAAGCTGGAAATCTATTCGGTTGCTGGCCTTGCAGCGGGTCGTTCATCCACTCTGCAATCTGCTCGGTAAGCGTTTGGATATCGGCATAGCGCGGCACAGCACCAGAATCCAGATAGGTTCCGAGAATAAATGCCTGTGCGGATTTCGACGAGGCGTCTGTATGCACGCCATACGCACCCCAGGAACAGCAAACGGTAGCATCGTTGAGCGGATAGAACATCGCATTCTTTGTCACAGCGATGACGAGTTCCCCGGGCCCGATGTTTGTCTTTGCCAGTTGTTGAAACAGTTCTTTCTGTACAAATTCAAGATCGACAACCGCCAGGGAATGTCCCGTTCGCCTGGATGTCAGCACATACCCATCGCTCGCGGGAATGTCGATTTCCACGACACGCGCTACGCGAGGATGTCCCAACAGCGTATGCCATCCCTTCGCATCGGTTTTTGAGCCGGCCTGCTTGAAAAACTCTGCGCGCTGCACGGCGTCCCCGTACTGCGTGGTTCCCGTGGCAAAGGCATACTTTTCAAAGATCGGGGAGTGCACGACTTTCGATATATCTGGAGTCGCGTCGATGACCAGCTTCTTTCCAGATTTGTCTGTATATCCGTCAAAAGCGAGTGCCACCGGCACAAGAACCGTAGGAATTGTCGTCGTCTCACCCAGTTCAGGCTTGCTGCCAGCTACGGTATAGGTGTATTGCTTGCCGCCAGCCGTAAAGGAACCTGTAAACGTCGGTACGGAAACCGCGGAAGCGGAGGACGCGGGCGCGTTCTGTGCAGCGCCCGAATGAAAAGCCAGAGAAAGACCAAGCAGCAGAAAAATAATTTTCAAGCGCATAGCGAGAACCTCATGCTCGTTTTTTTAGTGTATAACCTCCAGTCCGCTCATCCAGCGTGTACACATGGCGATCTCACTTGCCCTTATATTCCTGAAAGAGTTCGGGGTATTCCTTTTTCAGTGCTTCGATCTTTGGCCGATCGCAAACCATAATGTAAGGATTGTCCGGATTTTTCAGTGCGTAGTCCTGGTGGTAGGACTCGGCATCATAAAACATATCCAGGGGCACCACCTGAGTCACGATCGGTTTCGAAAACACCTTTGCAGCGTCCAGCTGCGCAATATAGGCGTTGCTGATCCTCTTTTGTTCTTTATTCGTGTAGAAGATTACCGACCGGTACGACGGACCAATGTCCGGCCCCTGACGATTGAGTTGCGTTGGATCGTGGGCCACTGAGAAAAATATTTGCAGTAGTTTTCCATAGGTAATCTTCGACGGGTCATACACCACCCGTACAGACTCTGCGTGCCCGGTATTTTCCCGTGAGACCTGATCGTATGTTGCTGTTTCTTCAGAACCACCCGAATATCCGGCAGTTGTGGCCAACACGCCTTTCACGCGTTCAAACACGGATTGAGTACCCCAGAAACACCCCCCGGCAAAGATGGCTGTCTGTCTGCCTGGCTTTTGTGCGAGTGCGGCATCGATCGTGGGAGCTGGAATGGGTCCTTTGCTGGCCGCTCTACAGCCGACGCAGAGAATAAAGGCAAACAAGATCGTAAAGAGGATGCTGCGCGTTACACGAGAATCTGGCATGAAAACCTCACATTGCTTATGTAAAAACTACTCCTTACTAAGACGCATTTACGCGGTTGGAGTTACAGCCGAAATCCACACGCAGCATCCTAACCCATTTTGATCGCTGACGACGGCTACGCGAAGACTGACATAGCGCGATTCTTATCTGTTTCTTAGAGAGAATTTTCTCAGGTTCCGGGCTACATACATGCAATGCTGAAAGCTATTCTGACTGTGGTAACCAAATTGTGTATTTTCGACTCTAATGTGTGGCAACATGCCTTTTGGTTGAGCTGAAACCTAAGCACGAGAGAGATAGCTATTTCCATGAATCCAATCCCGTCAGAATCAACCTCAGCGTCTCCCACTGCGGCAACTCCGCGAATGTGGGCCGTCAGCTTCACCAGTCTGCTCTTTATTTTGTTACAAAGCGCATGTACGGCGGCCATCGTGTTCGGCGGTTTCAGCACCGTACTTGGCTTGGGGTCGTTGGCTGCTGCCCTCGGCCTCACCAGGCTCACGGGTCGATTCCATTCCGATGCGATCCGCATCCCCATGATGGTCCTTGCCCTGGCCGGCTCGCTGATCAATCTCTATGTACTCTGGCGGGTACGGGCCTTGCGCGCCCGGCCTGCATCCCAGTGGCGCGTTCGTCCTGTGACTTCAAGACAACGCCGGGCTGAACTGTTTCAGCTTTCCCTCTCCATCATCACGATCCTTCTGGTCCTGGCTGAGGGGATTGCGCATCAGGCAATGTATCACGTCCGTTAGGGGGATCTTGCGGTGTTTTCCGTTATCGGAAGGCTCCAGGCTGCCAGTTCCACATCAAATTTTCCATTACCAAAATGGACGATTTTCCAGAGAAAATAGACCGTATTTCCCTCTGAGAGGGATACTAAGGTTAGTTGCAGAATTTTTCCGATTCTTGTAACCAATCTGACATCCAAGGTTCTAACGTTGTACAGGTAGTACCAGATTTACGAGTCTGAAAACCCAGGAGGATTCAAAATGAAGAATTCATTCAAAGCAGTCTTGATGAGTGCGGCAGTGAGCGGCTTGCTCGGCGGCTCCACTCTCGTTCTCAACGCAGCAACTGTCAATTCCAATGCTGCGACGGCGAGCGGCCTTTACCTCGGTCAATCGTCTGCGTCCAGCCAGTTCGCTACAAGCAAACATTCTTGTAAAGGCAAAAACGACTGTAAAGGCCAGGGCGGTTGCAAGTCCAGCGACAACGGCTGCAAGGGCAAGAACAGTTGCAAGGGCAAGGGCGGTTGCGCCACAGACGGCTCGAAGATGCCGAAGTAGTTCTTCGCAGGATCGCTTCTCCTGCGATGAGACGGCTTTTCTCTTCGCAGGAGGGCGTTTCTTGTACGTCTCTTTCATCATGAGTCAGAAGCATGCCAGCAAATCGCTTTAACGGGTTCACGGAATACGGAGTGGGCATTGGGCTGCGAGTGCCGCACTACCGTCACATTCTGGAGAAAAAACCGGTTGTCGACTGGTTTGAGATCATCTCCGAAAATTACATGGTGGACGGTGGACGTCCGCTCGCCGTGCTCGACAGCATTCTGGAACAATACCGTGTGGTGCAACATGGTGTTTCCATGTACTTTGGCTCTGCCGATCCACTCAATCGTGA
This sequence comes from Acidobacteriaceae bacterium, assembly GCA_036267255.1. GTDB lineage: Bacteria > Acidobacteriota > Terriglobia > Terriglobales > Acidobacteriaceae > DATAWK01. Next base: position 461,124 of record DATAWK010000043.1, read on the forward strand.
ACATCTGAAGCGTTTGAAGGCCCTGGTCCGCCGGACCAACACACCATGGCTTTCCGACCATCTCTGCTGGGGCAGTGTCGACGGACGCTACACCCATGATCTTCTGCCAATGCCCTACACCTTTGAAGCTGCACACATAACAGCAGAGAAGATTCGTCAGGTACGGGACTTCGTCGAGGTTCCGGTTGTCGTCGAAAACGTGAGCAGCTACGCAGAATTCCATGTTTCAGAGATGTCCGAGTGGGAATTCCTGAACGAGGTTGTTGAGCAGGCGGACTGTGGAATTCTTTTGGATGTAAATAATATTTATGTTTCTTCGCAGAATCATACGTTCGATCCGCGCGTATATGTCGATGCAGTCCCGGCAGACCGTGTAGCGCAGATTCATATCGCCGGACACTCGAAGTTTGAGAAATACATCCTCGATACGCACGACCATCCGGTGCTTGATCCGGTGTGGGACTTATACGCCCGAGCGATTGAGCGTTGTGGACCCACTGCGACGCTATTGGAGTGGGACGACAACATTCCTTCGTTTGACGAAGTACATGCCGAGGCACAGAAGGCAACCAGATATCTCAAGAACGCACTAATTACGGTGCAGCCGAAAGAAGAAATCGTGGAGTACACCCGATGAGCGGCGCCCTCCAGGAACTTCAGCGCCGCATGGCCGCCGCCGTCATGCAGCCATTGACCGCGCAGGAACAGATGCGGCGGCGGAATACCGTAGGACGATCCAATGAGCGCGAAGCTGCGGATTTCATTCGTCCCAACGACCGGCTGAGTTCGATGGAACGGTTGGAAATTTATAACCGCCAGTATTGGTTCCGGCTGTTTTCCTGCTTTGAAGAAGACTTTCCCGGCTTGCAGGCAGTAGTGGGGAAAAAACAGTTTCAGGCTTTGATGCGCGCCTACCTGGAAGCATGCCCATCCACTTCATTTTCACTGCGCAACCTGGGATCGCGACTGGTGAATTGGCTTCAGGAACATCCTGCATGGACGGAGCCGCACAGCGAAATGGCGATCGAAATGGCTTCGCTGGAGTGGGCCCATATCGAAGCATTCGACAATGCCGTATGGCCAAAATTAACGACAGAAGCCATGGCAACGATTGGAGTGGAATCCCAGATTGCGCTCCAGCCGTATCTGCGGCTGGTGGATGCACACTATGCCGTAGACGATGCGCTCATTGCAGTCCGCAGTGAGAACGGCAGCAGTAACTCCTCCAGCAATAACGCATCCACCGGGCATGCAAGCAGGCGGTTGCGCACAATTCGAAACATGCCACGCGACCACGTGCATATCGCCGTACACCGGCATGAGGACACTGTTTACTACCGGCGGCTTGTGTTGGAAGACTATCGAATCCTGCTGGCTCTGCAACAAGGAACACTTTTAGGCGAGGCAATCGATCTTGCATTTGAAGGCAGCAAGATGCCGGAAGAAGATCGGCCCGGGCATTTGCAATCCGCTTTTCAATATTGGGCAGCAATGGGTTGGTTTTGCACGCCACCCGAAGATTTATAGAGAGAAGAGATGGAATGAAAATTTTGATCCGACTGTATGCACGTTTTTCAGCCCTGGTTTCCTATCTTCAATCTCCGCTTCTATTGCTGGTACGACTCTATTGGGGCTGGCAGTTTGCTCAGTCTGGATGGGGCAGACTGCATCATCTGGCCGGGGCTACCGCTTTTTTCGCCAGTTTGAATATCCCCTTTCCTGCTGCCAATGTGATCTTCATCTCCAGCCTGGAGTTCGTTGGTGGAATCCTATTGATTGTCGGACTTGGATCGAGACTGACAGGATTGTTGCTGGCGGTGGATATGTTGGTCGCCTACGGAGTAGCCGATCGCGAGGCACTCTCGTCCATCTTCTCGGATCCTGGTAAGTTCTATGGCGCGGATCCCTACACATTTCTATTTGCGTCTGTCCTGATTCTGATATTCGGTGCGGGCATATTTTCTGTGGATGCCTGGTTGGCAAAACGCTGTCGAGCGTGGATCGAAAATCCATGACAGGAACGCTTGAAGGCAGGGATGAAGCGCAAATCATAGCCTCCATTCTTGCGGGCGACTCGCAGCAATTTCACCAACTCATCCGCCCGTATGAGCGAAGCGTATACGCTATGGCACTCTCCATGCTAAAGAACGCTGCGGATGCGGAAGACGTTGCGCAAGAAGCATTCCTCAAGGCTTTTCGCAATCTGGGGAGTTTTCGAGCCGATTCAAAGTTCAGCACATGGCTGGTGAGCATAACGCTGAATGAAGCTCGCAGCCGCCTGCGCCGCAATCAGGCTGCAAAAATAGAGTCGCTGGACATACCTTCCGAGGAGCAGGGCCATGTGTCGCCAACCCTTTTGCGGGACTGGCGAGAGGTGCCTTCGGAGATATTGGAACGCCAGGAAGTGCGCCTGCTTCTTCAGGAGGCGGTCCTAGCTTTGCCGGAAATCTATCGGGAAGTTTTTCTTCTGCGGGAAGTAGAAGAGATGAGTGTAAAGGAAGCCGCCGAAGCCCTCGGCGTCAGCGATGCGTCTGTAAAGGTTCGACTCCATCGCGCACGCATAATGCTTCAAAAGAAGCTGGCGCCGGAATTAAAGAAGGCCAGCTCTCAGAAACGGAGGTGGCTCCCATGGTTATAGACTGCAAACACGTTTGGGATCACATCTCCGGCTACCTGGATGGAACGCTCGAAGCGTCCGTTCTGGAGCAGGTGCAGAAACATTTAGAGCATTGCGAGATTTGCTCGGCAATTCTCGATTCAACACGAAACATTCTCATTCTCACTGCAGACGAACGCGTCTTTGAACTGCCGCTCGGCTTCAGTGACCGTCTCCATGCCCGGCTCGAGGCCGAGATTCGCGGCATTACACCTGAGTGATTTATTCCGAACTCAGATCAGCGAGCGCAGATTAACGAACGCACAAGAAAGCGCTGTCGGACGTCGGCAGCGCTTTCTTGGATATCGCCCGGAACAAGCAGCGGGAGATAGCGGTTATTGGTTTGTGTAGATAAGGTAGGCCTTGCGGCGTTCTTTGAAATCACAAATGCTGTCCCGCCAGGATTCCGAAATGGTTTGCGGGTCTACATGATCTTCCAGCGCCTTGAGCGTTTCCTGATTCACCAGCAGCGGTTCGATCTTGTCCAGGTGGTATTGGGTTGGATAGAGTTTGTACAACATGGACGCGATCTCAATGCCCACCTCCGGAACATTCAGCTCGTTGCGATTGGTGATGACGAACTGCACGCCCTGGCAGATCTGGCCCGCGTAAGGATAGGGCGCGCGCGGAGTAAACTCCACCGGAACGAAGCGAATGCCCGGAATCATGCGCTTGTTCAGCGCGGCCCCAAGCTGCACGGCATCGATCCATGGAGCGCCAATCCAGGAAAACGGCGTATCGGTGCCGCGTCCCACGGAAATATTGGAACTCTCAATCATTCCAATGCCCGGATACATCGTCGCCTGATCCAGGTTATGAAGATTCGGCGACGGATTCACCCACAGCAGCCCAGTGGAATCATACCAATCGCCGCGCTGCCATCCCTTCATCGCAACCACAGTGAGAGAAGCGCCGATATGGCCTTCTCCGTTGAAATATTGCGCCAATTCTCCCATCGTCATTCCATGCCGCACGGGAAGAGGCATAAAACCGGTGTAACTGGAATGCCCGGCATCGGAGACCGGCCCCTGTACAAACGAACCATTGATGGGATCGGGCCGGTCGAGGATCACAATGTCCGTTCCCGTATGAGCAGCCGCCTGAAGAAAATAAGCGACTGCGGTTTCGTACGTGTAGAAGCGAACTCCCACATCGCGCAGGTCGATGACAACGGCATCCAGGTTGCGTAGCTTGTCGATCGGCGGATGGCGTTGCGCCGCCGTCGCGCCGTACATGCTGACAATCGGCAACCCAGTCGTCGGATCGGTGCTGCCATTGATGTCCGTCGTGTCCATCTTGCCAGTGATCCCGTGCTCCGGGCTGAAAAGTGTCGTCACCTTCAGCCCCGGCACCTTCGCTTCTGCATCATGCACCAGCACATCGATGGTGCGGCGACCGTGGCTGTCCGTACCGGTTTGGTTGCTCAGGATTCCTACGCGCAGCTTGCCGCCATGCTTCTTTTCGAGCGCCGCCAGTGGAGCAAAATTCTCCTCTTCCAGAACATCGATGCCCGTTTCCACGGTGCCGTTTCTGCTTGGCCACCGACGCATGTTGGTTAGCGATTCGTTATAGCCGGTGAGACGAGTAAGTTCATTGCCGGTCTCTGGAATCTGGATATCCAGCGCCTCGGCGGCGGCGTTGGCAATCTTCGCTTCGACTGGAATGGTGCTGCCACCCCCATTCGGATAGGTGCGATTGCTGAGAAAAATTACGTAGCTATCGCTCCAGGGATCCATCCAGATGTCCGTTCCGGTCCAGCCGGTATGACCGAAGCCCCCCACAGGGAACAACTCTCCACGGTTCCCGGAGAATGGGCTTTCAATGTCCCAACCCAAGCCCCGTAGCGCCACTCCAGTGGCGGGCTGCTGTGGAGTCGTCATCTTTTCGGCAGTGAGCCGATTCAACGGAAATTTGCTCGGCCTGCCCGCTAAGAGATCCAAAAGGTTCTGCGCGAAGATGGAAATGTCACCGGCAGTGCTGAACAAACCCGCGTGTCCAGCAGTGCCGCCCATGCGTCTCGACGTGGGATCGTTCACCACGCCCAGCAGCATGTGATGGTTCTCATCGTATTGTGTCGGCGCGATTTCGCCATCCCAGGACGTCGGCGGCAAAAAGCGCGTGTGTTCCATTCCCATGGGGCCGAACACATATTTCTGCACATATTCATTGAGTGGCATGCCGCTAAGCTTTTCGACCAGCGCACCCATCACGATGAAGTTGATGTCACTGTAGACGAATTTGGTCCCTGGCGAACGGTCCGGCGTCACGGCGAACGCCATATTGAATCCCGTCTCCTTTCCCGACCAGGGTTGTTTCAAATCCAGATCGGGCGGCAATCCGGAATAATGCGTCATCACCTGGCGGATCGTGATGCTTCCCTTGCCGTTCGCCGCAAATGCAGGAAGATACTTCGCCACCGGATCGTTCAGCCGAAAACGTCCCTGTTGGTAGAGCTGCATGGCGGCGGTCGTCGTCGCCATCACCTTCGTCATCGATGCCATGTCGAAGATCGTGTCTTCGGTCATCGGCACCGGACTGGGTATCGTGGCGCGATTTCCATAGGCCTTTTCAAAAACAACATGGTCATCATGTCCCACCAGGATCACCGCTCCCGGCACTTTATGCGCTGCAAGCGCCGCCGCCATTATGCGGTCCATGCTGCTGAAATCCGGAGAAGACTTCTGTTGCGCCCGTAATTGGAAGCAGCTGAGCAGAAGGACTGCCAGCATCGCGCATTGAATTTGCAATCCACGGTTTCCTCTAACATTGCCTGCAAGATGGCGCTCAGGACGATCCAGGGCAGAAAAGAGATTTGCACTTTGCATGTTCGATTCACCTCCTTCAATATCTTAAAATTCGAAACTTTTATTCTTCCCCTAAAGCTTTTCGCAATCGCCCCTGGGCTTGAGCAACGCGCTGTTCTGCTGTTTCGCGGTCTAAATGCAACTTGTGCATCACAATGGCAGTCTTGATCGATCCCGCCTGCTGCAGCAATGCGGCGGCATTTTCCCTGGTCCTTCCCGTAGCTTCCATGACGATGCGCCGTGCTCGTTGGTGCAATTTTTCGTTGGTGGGGTGTAGATTCACCATCAGATTTCCATACACAAAACCTAAGCGAATCATTGTGCCGGTACTCAGCATATTCAACACAAGCTTGGTCGCGGTGCCGGCTTTCATGCGTGTCGATCCCGTGATGACTTCTGGTCCAACAGCAGGAGTAATGGCGTAATGAGCAACTTGCGCAAGTTTGGAATCGGGCACACAGCTCAGACCAATCGTCATTGCGCCAAGCAAGTGAGCATAGGAAATCCCGCCAAGAACATACGGAGTTCGTCCGCTCGCCGCAACCCCGACAAGGACATCGAATTTCGTAAAATTGTGGCCCTGCAAATCCTCCACCGCCGCTTCCGCATCATCCTCCACGCCTTCCACTGAATGTCGTAGTGCAACATCTCCCCCGGCGATAATGCCCTGCACCATTTCAGGACTGGTATTGAAAGTGGGTGGACATTCGGAGGCGTCCAGCACCCCAAGCCGCCCTGAAGTCCCGGCTCCCAGATAAAACAGCCGTCCTCCCGACTGCAAACGCTCGACAATAGCATCCAAAGCGCAGGCAATGTTGTGAATCTCTTGCGCTATGGCTTCCATAACTGCGCCATCCGCGTCATGCATCATCTGCAGCAAATCGATTGTAGAAACTCGATCGATGTTTTCGGTCGCTTTATTGCGTGATTCGGTGATGAGAGTTTGAAATTCGTCCATGGTCGTCTTCATTACGTATAGTCCACTATGGCACAAATATTCGTTACAGTTGAACACCCATGGGTGGAAGTGACTGGCACGTCCGCAGAGGAAAGCGAGATGCGATGAAAAGCAAGGTAGATTTTTCCATGCACTGGTCTATACCAACTTGGTATAGACCAGTGTTAAATTTGAAGAAATGTTTGTCAAGTGGAAACGGTGGCTATGTCAAGATACGAACCATATGCCAATCAAGGGCGGCGGGGTAGCATTGTTGCAGCAACAGACGCGTCCTGACATATTCTGATTCCGTTCTGCATACGAAACTCTCGCACAGGTAGCGGACCCGGATAAAACTAAATCTTCGCCTGCACGTTTTGCGTGGTAAATTTCGATTTAGCATTGGATTCCAGGTTTTACATATTCCATATCAAGATCACAGAACAGTTGGCGTGCCATGCGTCGTCTACAAAAGAAAAGATTCAATTCACCGGCTCCCCGAACAGACGCGTTCACGTTTGATAAACGCAGTACGGTGCCTCTGTATTCCCAAATTGAGCAATCCTTAATGGATAAAATCAAGAAGGGAATCCTTTCAGAAGGCGAACCACTGCAATCCGAACAGGAACTTGCAAGACTTTACAACGTCAGCCGAATGACTGCCCGGCAGGCATTGCATGGGCTCAAGCAAAACGGGTATGTCATCACTGTCCAGCGCAAAGGCACGTTTGTCACAACGCCCAAAATCGAAAAGACGCTGATTAGCCTGCAGGGCTTTTCCCAGGAGATGCGGGGCAGTGGCATGCGGCCAAGTTCCACTGTCCTTGAACATAGTGTCATCACGCCATCAGAAGACATTCTGGAACGCATGCAGCTGAAATCGGGAGAGAAAGTATTTAAGCTGCGACGGCTGCGTTTGGCCGATAAGACGCCCATTGCGGTCGAAATCTCCTACACCCCGGTAAAATATTTCCCTGGTATCGAACGCATCGATTTTGGCCGGGAATCGCTATATTCTGTTTTACAAAATAGATATCGAGTCTCCATCGGGTGGTCGGAAGATGTCATCGAAGCATCGAAGGCCACCACGGAAGAAGCCCGCCTGCTGACGATTCCGCGCGGGTTCGGCATTCTTTCCATATCTCGACTGGTCATGTCCCCCGAAGGCCAGCCCATCGAAGCATGCTGGTCACGATACCGCAGCGATCGGTATCGCGCGACAATTCGCATTCCACGTTAAACGAAGCCTGCATCCCGGTATTTCTACCAAGCCCCAAAAACAGGGCATCCATGCCCTTGCCGGCCTATTCCTGACTAGACGTCAGATGACCGGGACCAGGGAAACCGCCACGCGATATTCCTGTCTCCTCTTGACAAAATTATGGGCTAGTATTACCACTGGTCTATACAAGAATTGGTATAGACAAGCGGTCTATACCAGAATTGGTCTATACCTACCGCCGTCATGCAAGCGGACTTTGTTGGAACGAGAATTTTTGGAGGACATTGAAGATGAAGGCCATTGGGCAATTTACCGGGAAACCGCGCCTGCGCGAATGTCACACTAGCCATGTGCGAATGTTTGGAGTATTAGCACTGCTCGCCATGCTACTGGGTGTCTCGTCCGTTGTTGCGCAGACGATTACCGGCACCATTCGCGGTACTGTCACCGATCCAAGCGGAGCCGTCGTCGCGGGGGCCACCGTCACGGCTACGAACGTGGCCACAGGCATTGCGACGAATACCGTCACCAACCATGCCGGCCTTTACAACATTCAGTTCCTGCCCATCGGCCAGTACACCATCACCGCGACCGCGACCGGTTTCAGTACCGCGTCGGTTGGCCCGTTCAGCCTGCAAATCGACCAGATCGCCAAGATTGACGCGAAGCTGCAGCTAGGCAACGCCTCCACCACAGTCAATGTGTCCGCCGAGAACGCTCCGATGCTGCAGACGCAGAACGCCACTCTTGGAACGACCATCTCCGGAGATACGATGGTCGATCTGCCGAACAACGCGCTGAATTTTCAGTTCAACACACTGTTTGTGCCCGGTGCGGTCCTCCCCTCCATCTCATCTCTGGCCTCCGCCGATGGCAATGAGCGCAATTCGGACTGGTATGGCTCTCCGTCCTTCAATGGGGCCCGCGGACAAAACAACAACTACGTGCTGGACGGCATCGAAATCAACGAAACGCTGAACAATTATGCGGGTTACAATCCCGCACCCGCTTCCATCCAGGAGATGAGGGTGATCACCGGCAATGCGGACGCCGAGTATGGGAACGTTAGCGGCGGTGAAGACCTGATGGTGACCAAGGGCGGCACGAACCATTACCACGGCGGCCTCTACGAATACTTTCAAAGCAATATTATGGCAGCCAATACATGGTCCAATAACTTTTCCAACCTTCCTCTCACTCCTTTTACCCAGAACCAGTTTGGCGCAACCTTTGGCGGTCCAATCAAGAAAAACAAGCTGTTCTTTTTTGGCGACTATCTGGGTTTCCGTTATCATTCCGGCGGCTTAGGCTCGGCCACCGTGGCAACAGACAAAATGCGCACCGGAGATTTCTCGGAGCTCTTGAGCGCGCAATACGGAAGCGTCCAGCTGTATAACAACCAAAAAGGAGCTGGATATTCGAACGCCACACCCTACACGAACAATAAGATACCCATCAATAATCCAGTAGCCAGGTTCCTGTTTGCCAATCCAAATGTCTATCCACTGCCCAATGCGGCGCCTATCCCAGGCCTGGGAGACCTGGACAATTATCAGGGAACTTTCAAGAGCCAGACACAGAACAACCAGGGCGACGTCCGGGTTGATTACACCGTTGACTCGAAGGACTCCGTGATGGGCCGCTATAGCTACGGCGATGCGTTCGATTTCGAACCGAAGGCCCTGATCCCAGCGATTTTCCCGAGTTCCAGCGATTACCCTTTCCAGAGTTTCGTAGGCAACTGGGTGCATACCTTTTCGCCCGCTCTGGTGAATGAATTTCGTGTGGGATTTTCCCGCACGGTATACACCCAGAACGTACCCTCCGATCCCTCTGGTGTATTTGGATTGGGCGGCAATGCAAAGGTGGGAATTCCGTTCCCCAACCAGCCTTACCCTGGATTCAGTCAAGTCGATCTCAGCAGCTTTGAAAGCAATATGGGGACCACCGCACTCGTCAACCTGTTTCACGAGAACAACTTTTACTATGGCGACGATCTGACCTGGCAGCACGGGACCCACACCACCAAATTCGGCGTCCAGATCCTGCGCTATCAGCAGAATAGCTTCTACCCGGGAAATGCGGGTGCCTTGGGATCTTTCTACTATTCCGGGAATTACACCGCGAACCCCACGGTCAACCAGAATGGTTGGGGTCTTGCCGATTGGGTACTGGACCAGTCCACTACCGCCCAAGTGGGAGGTGTCGCCGGGCCGACCGGGCAGCGCCAGTATCGCACTGCCTACTATGCGCAGGACGACTGGAGAATCCTGCCCAATCTAACCCTGAACCTGGGTGTGCGGTATGGCTACGACCAGCCCATCTATGAGGTGAACAACAAAGAGGCCAACATCGTCAACAGCCAACTGGTAAATCCGAACCCGCTGGCCGGAGTCGAAGCTATACGATACGCCGGAGTGAATGGCGCCAGCCGCGCCCTGTACAACCCGTTTTACTGGGGATTCATGCCGCGCATCGGGTTCGCTTTTCAGGCCAATCCCCGCATGGTGTTTCGTGGCGCGTACGGAACCACCGACGATTTGGAGGGCACAGGCACCAACCGGAGATTGACGCAGAACCCTCCGTTTCTGCATCAGTTTGTTACCTCTCCCACCCCGCCGACTACAAGCAGCAGCGGAGGAGCGCCGTTGCGCGTGGAGAATGGGTTTAACGTATCGTCCGGGAGCCTTTCCACTGACACCACGGATCTCAACGCATTTCGCGCCAATTTCCGACCGGCTTTAATCCAGCAGTTCAACCTGGCGTGGCAATATCTGCTCACCGACAGAACGTCGGCGCAGCTTGGGTATGTGGGGAATGTTGGCCAGCACCTGACCGAGCCGGAGCAATATAACCAGTGGTCATCATCGGCCACGGGAGCTCTGGCGAATAATGACTGCATCGGCACCGCAACAGCGCATCCGGCTCCATTCTGCGGGCTGGTGGGCAATTATGGAACTATGTTCGTCACCGGGACGGATGGGTTCTCAAACTACAACGCTATGCAGGCCACGCTGCACCATCAGACTTCCAACGGCACGGAGTTCACCATTAACTACACATGGTCGCGGGCGATGACCGACAACGCCGGATTTTATGGCGTACCCGGAACCAGCGATTTCTCGTCATTCGTTCAGGATATCCACAACCCCAGGGGAGACTACGGCCCCACGGGCCAGGACACCCGCAACGCTTTGAACGCTACCGGTGTCTTTCCTTTGCCATTCGGCCAGGGCCGGAGATTTGGCGCAAACGTGAACCGGCTGACGGATGAAGCGTTGGGCGGCTGGATGCTTTCCGGCGATGCCGTCCTGTACTCCGGCTTCCCGGTCGTCATGAACTCAGGCGAAAATTATTATGTGAATAGTTACAACGCACACGCCATTCAATTCCAGAAGATGCGCATCGTGCATCGGACGACTCGGCTTTGGTTCGGCACCGATCCTTCTGCGACGCCGTGCCTGGCCTTCGACTCAGCCGGCAACACCATCAACAACGGTACCTGCGCTTACGGACAGGAATCCGAAACCGGGTTCGGAAACGCACAAAACGGTTCAGAGCGCGCCCCAGGATTCCGGCAGATCGATCTGTCGGCGTTCAAAACATTCAAATTCACAGACACGCAGACTCTTCAGCTTCGCGGAGATGCGTTCAACGCCTTCAATTTTGCTAGTTATGGGCCGCCGGACAACAACCTGGTCGATGCCGCCGTTGGACGTTTTGGGCTGATCACCGGCACGAATTCATCACAGCGAATTATGCAGGTGGCCATGCACTATATGTTCTGAAACGAACGCGCAGGCCATGCGCGAATAATAAAGTTGTTTTCTGTAAGCGCTGCGCAGGCTCGAACCATTGAGCCTGCGTATTTTTTTGCCATTACATGGCGCTGTCATCATCGCCCAACAATTACGCTACCCCGACGCTGCATGAGCGTCGGAGATAGGATGCGTTCCCCGGAACCATCCTTCATCTGAGCTGTTATTCCACTGTTACAGATTTTGCCAGATTTCTTGGCTGGTCCACATCGCATCCGCGACGCACAGCAATGTGATACGCAAGCAGTTGCAGTGGAACCACCTCCAGCACCGGCGACAGTAGCTCAGGCGCGTGAGGAACATACATCACATGGTCCACCAGCTGCGCGATCTCGTTGTCGCCTTCTGTGGCCACGGCGATGACTTTTCCGGAGCGCGCTGTTACTTCCTGAATATTCGAAAGCGTTTTTTCATAGCGCAGCTTGGATGTTGCGTCGCTCGCGTCCCGCGTCGCCAACACAACCACCGGCAACGTTTCATCGATCAACGCATTCGGCCCGTGCTTCATTTCGCCCGCAGGGTAGCCTTCGGCGTGAATGTACGAGATTTCCTTCAGCTTCAGCGCACCTTCCAGAGCAATCGGATAATGGATGCCGCGCCCCAGATATAAAACATCGCGCGCTGTGGAATAGGAACGCGCCAGCGTCTCGCACTGCCCACCGATATGCTTCAAAATCTCTACGATTTTTCCCGGAATGCGGCTCAGCTCATCCACTAGTTGCAGGCTCGCCACATCATCGATGGTTCCGCGTCTCTGCGCCAGGTACAACGCCAGCACAAACAGCGCCGTCAGTTGTGCCGTAAACGCTTTTGTGGATGCCACGCCGATCTCCGGCCCGGCATGGGTGTAAATCGTGCCCTGCGCCTCGCGCGCAATCATCGCGCCGACAACATTGCAGATGGCCAATGTTTTTGAGCCTTTGGCAATCATCTCTCTCTGCGCAGCAATCGTGTCTGCCGTCTCGCCGGATTGCGTGATCAACAGACCAATCGCATTCGATTCCGGAATCGGATCCCGATAGCGATACTCGCTGGCGTAGTCCACTTCCACCGGCAGCCGCGCCAGCCGCTCGATCATATATTTTCCCGCCAGCCCCGCGTGCCAGCTGGTACCGCAGGCGGCGATGTTGATCTTCGTCGTCGCGCGAAATTCCTTCTCCGTGATTTGCATCTCATCCAGAAACACCTTGCCTGTATCCAGCGAGATGCGGCCAAGCGTCGTGTCGCGGATGGCGCGCGGCTGCTCAAAAATCTCCTTCAACATGAAGTGCTTGTAGCCGCCTTTTTCCGCCTGGATCGGGTCCCAATGGATGCGCTGTACTTTGCGCTCGACAGGTTTGCCGGAAAAGTCCGTCAGCTTGATTCCTTCCGGAGTCAGCACGGCCATGTCGCCATCCACCATAAAGTAAAGATCGCGCGTGTGGTGCAGAATGCCCGGAACATCGGACGCCATGAAGTATTCGCCATCGCCCAGGCCCAGCACCGCAGGTGGTCCACTACGCGCCGCGACAATCTTCTGTGGTTCATCGGCAGACAGCACGCCGATGGCAAAAGCACCTTGCAAACGCAGCACCGAGCATCGCACCGCTTCTTCCAGTGGAATCGTGTGGCCCTTCTGTTTCGCAGCGGCCAGTTCCGCTTCCACCAGATGCGCAATGATTTCTGTATCCGTCTCTGTTACAAATGTGTGCCCCTGCGCCATCAATGCACGCTTCAGCGCCAGGTAATTTTCCACGATCCCGTTATGTACCACCACAATCCGTCCTGTGCAGTCGCGATGGGGATGCGCATTTTCTTCCGTGGGGCGGCCATGCGTGGCCCAGCGCGTGTGGCCAATGCCATACGTGCCATGCACCGGCTGCTGCACCAGAACCTCTTCCAGATTTTTTAATTTCCCTGCAGCACGCCGCAGTTCCATCCCTTTGGGGCCGCCGGCGACAGCGATTCCAGCCGAATCGTAGCCACGGTATTCCAGCCGCCGCAGCCCTTCAAGAATGACGGGAACGGGGTCTTTGCTGCCAACGTATCCGACAATGCCACACATATAGCCAGTATTCTACGTGTGCAGCTATTGGGGAAGATTACGGGAGATCTAACCGGTAGGTATATTCTTCGATCACCGGATTCACCAGGACCTCGCGGGCAATCCGCTCCACTTCGGTCTGTATCTCCGGCAAGCTGAGGGAATCGCTCAGCGTCAGTTGGAAGTATTTCCCCTGCCGCACATCTTCCACGCCCTGGTACTGCATTTTGCGCAGAGCACCGTGGATCGTCTGGCCCTGTGGGTCCAGGACCGTTTTACGCAGCGTAACGTAAACATGGGCCTTCATCATTCCCGATTATACTGGGTTGTTGCGGCTGCCGGCAGAACATCCAGAGGAGCAGTCCAAGAGGGCGATATGACCAATTATCTGGAGCTACCTGTCGGCAAAAAGTCGCCAGAGGTGATCAACGCGATCATCGAAATCCCGAGCGGGGCCGTCAATAAATACGAATATGACAAGCAGCTGCATGTCTTCCGGCTGGATCGCAACCTCCACTCACCCGTCCATTATCCCGGCGACTATGGCTTTATCCCCAGCACGCTCAGCCAGGACGGCGACCCGCTTGATGTGCTCGTGCTGGTCGAAAATCCCAGCTTTTCCGGCTGCCTGATGGAGGTGCGCCCCATCGGCCTGCTCGACATGCTGGATCAGGGCATTCCGGACGAAAAAATCCTCGCCGTCGGCAAATCCAATCCTCTATATAAAGATGTTTGGAATTACTCGGAAATCTATCCCCACATGCTGCGTGAGATCACGCACTTCTTCGCCATCTATAAAGATCTCGAAGGCAAGCGCGTCGAAGTGCAGGGCTGGCGCGATGCCGCCCGCGCTCGCGAAGTTGTCATAGAATCGGTCGAACGCTATCAGGCCAATCTGGTCGACAAGGCCGCCGCCAAACCACGCTAACGCGATTCGCTCAAGCGATGCCATCCCGCACCCGGCACGATGCAAGCTTCAGAAACTCTGCTAGCGCTGGGCTGGGCTATCTGGCGGCCACGTTGTTCCCAGCATGTGATACAGGTAGGCTGCACGCTGGGGCATTCGTATATTTACAATTTTTTGGGGATTTTTCGGGGCGAGCAGCCACCATGCTCGGGGTGCCTCATGGATATCGTATCCGGCGTCTTGCAACAACCCCAGACTTACTCGTCCACTTTGTTCTTCTGCCTGCCGCACAATGGAACCCCAAACGCCAGCATTTACTCCTACAACCGCCAATCCTACCCCCGATGCTGCACTTACTAAGGACGCAGCCTCCAGCGTACGGTAGGTCGGGAGTTGTCGATACAGCTGCTTCTCCAGGACAGACGCAATATTGTCTGCCAATACCGCAGCAAGCTGCGAATCATTCTGCAGGCGCTCGACCACCTGTTTCGGCACCAAAATAATCCCGCTCGGCAAGTCAACTGCATCATGCCTTTGATTCGAGTCAATCAACTGAAAGCGAAAATTGATTTTTGTTGCGTCTGTTGCGGGCAATGCTCGTTGATATTGCGGCACCAGGCTCTCGCCAATCCTGTTTACACGGGCCTGCATGACAGCGTCCTTGTATGGCGGGATTCTTTTTAGCTTGAGGCCAAGGAAAGCCTTGCTGAGTTCACTTTGCTGTTTTGAGGCATCGACCGCCGTCGGATCGTAATTCAATTTGGAGTCGAGATTGTTCTCGCTGCGGCTCATCGCATTGCTAAAAAAATTCGCCTTAGTAGCGATCACCACTCCGTCGGCACGCTGTTTGCCTTGGAACCGCACCCACAGGTTCGTTCTAACATCCGATAGCGACTTTAGCGGCGGCTCGAATGCACTCGCTGTCTTCGCATTGATCTGCATTGGATAGCCATCTGCACGAATCAGCAACGTTCCGGAAGCTGCGAGATCGCTGGAGTGAGAGAATACGCGATCAATAATGCCGAAGCCGCTAATCTCCTGCACCTGTGCCTGGTGCGTAATAATTTTGGTGGCACACATTGTATGCGATTTGTTGCGAAGGGAGCCGTAAACGGTAATCGACTCTCCGATGTACAGTTTTTTATCAGCTTCTGCCGGAGATGTTTCATTGCCGAACCCTGAAAATATCTGCGCTTTCTTGCCGCAAAGTATGTGTACGCCATTGACATCGAAATCTGTCAGAGATGTTGCACGGGTCACATATCCATCGAGAGTCGGTGGCATATCTGGCTGCTGGCAGGTGCCGTTTGAGGCGCACAAAAAGAGGATGACAGCAAATATAGATATCCAGCAACGCATGCTCGGGCCAGTCTAGCTGCTGCAAACCATTTTGCCTAGATATTTTGTAAGTCGGGTATGCAGAATTTTAAGATGACAATCTTCCGTCCACATTCCACGCAGACAACTGCTCAAACAAAATAAAAGCGGAAGAATCTGGCCTTCACGCGGAACATATCCGCTCTCCGATCGCCATTACGGATGCGAATCTCCTGGCTCCGGCGTCTCGGGCCGTGTCGAAGTCGGCTGAATAGCGCCGGAATCGCTGGAGTTTGACTGCGATGCGCCGGGCTGTGGAGTGCTGGGTTGTGTGGTACTGGGTTTCGCCGCGCTGGGCGCGGATGCACCGGGTTGTTGTGCAGGGGCCGGTTGTGCGCTTCCACCAGGCGCGCTGGTTGGCGAAGACCCTTTGGCCGGTTTGCCAGCATTCGTTACATCCTGCCCTTGATAGAGAATCCTGATGCTCGATCCAAATTTCTTGTAGTTGGCGTATTTCACGATTTCGCGGATATGCACATCCTGCCCGATGTAGCCCTTGCCAGCCTCAAAGTGCAGGACCGCTTCGCCCTTGGTGTAAACCGGAAACCAATATTGTCCATCAATCTGTTGGCGGAATGTGATGAAGGGCGGCGACAGATCTTCATGTCCGGGGCGCGTATCGTCCGGTACGTTTTTTCCATCGGTCACCACGATCTGGTAATCATGTTCGTCCACCCAGATGCGTCCCTTGAAGTAGCGCTTGCCCTTTTCCATCACCTTCGGCGCCACGTTGAAGGCGTACGTTTCCAGTTCGTCAATCTTCTGTCTGCCAATGTAGGTCACGTTGTACTGCCCGATGTCCTCCTGCGTCAGCACAAAGGGCAGGCGATGTTCAATGTCGCTGAAATCCGCCGGGCTCATGATAATGCGCGTGAGCGTGCTGCCGGGTGCAAAGACCACATGCTCTGTTTTGCGCCCGTCCGGATTGAAAATGATGTCATCCACTTCCAGGTACTCGCCGTCCACCTTATCCTCGTCGCCGATGGTGTCCACTTTCACCGTACGCTGATAGGTGTAATCGTCCAGTGCGCGCTTGAATTGGCTTTCCTTGGCGGCAAAGCGCTCGATGATCTGCTGCGGCGTGGCGCCATCCGGCAGCGATGTATCAATGGGGCCAAAACCGGCATCGAGCGGCATGGAAGTGTAGGTCTGCGCAGCAAGCGGCCGCGCCATCGCCAACAAGGTACACAGCGCGAGCGGGGCCAACAGACAAACAACAAAAGCGCGTACGCGAATCACACAATACCTCTTCTACCGCGACACCAACAATACATCATTCTTGATAGACGATAGAGAACCCCTTCAGGATGCCGCTCCGGAGAAATTTCGCCGCGCCTTCGATGGGAGCAGCCGGAGTACCATCATTCCAAAGGAGTTTTCCTCGTCACCCATGCCCTTCTCCTCCAGCCGCAAACCCAGGCAGCCACTCGACGAAGCCGCGCTCTATGAGTACGCCGTCCGCGCCCTGGGCCGTAAGATGCGCACCGTTGCCGAGTTGAAGCGCCTGCTGCGCACCCGCGTCGAGCAGGACGACAACGGAGAAGCGAAGATGGCCGCCGTCATCGCGCGCCTCAAAGAGCAGCACTATCTCAACGATACGACCTACGCCAGCGTCTACACTCGGCTGCGCCAGGAAAATGAAAAATTCGGCAAGCGCCGCGTCCAACAGGACCTGATGCAGCGCGGCGTCCACAGCGAAATCATCGCAAAAACGCTCGACACCGCCTACGAAGGCCTGCCCGAGGAGACGCAGATTCGCCGCTTCCTCGAACGCAAACGAATCCGCCAGCCGCAGGATGACAAGCAGGCCGCCCGTGTCCTTCGCATGCTCGTCCGTGCCGGATTTTCGATGGGAACGATCTTCCCTTTGCTGAAGGCGTGGCGCATCGACGATGCTTCCCTGGAAACACTCTCGGAAGCGCTCTCGGAAACGGATCTCGATTCCGGAGAATAACTGCCGGGCGCTGCCTTCCGCCATCGGCAGTCAAGCTGTCTTCACTGCGTGAAGTTCATGCCAAGTTGCGCGAACAGGAATGTGTACATGTCCGCGAGCTCCTGGGTCGCTGCATCGACATTGGTGCTGAAACCATGGCCGGCACTGGCGGATGTGCGCAACATGATGGGTCTGCCGGAACTGGTTGCAGCCTGCAATATGGCGGTCATCTTGCGTGAGTGTGCTGGATTCACACGGTGGTCGTTGTCTCCGGTGATAAAAAGGACCGCCGGATATGCGGTGCCCGCTTCGACATGTTGGTATGGCGAATAGGCATAGAGCGCCTTGAACTGGGCCAGATTTTTGACCGATCCATATTCCGTAACATTGAAGGAGCCGTTCGGGTCCAGCTCCGTGCGCAGCATGTCGTAAATGCCCACAATCGACAGCACGACGCGAAACATCTGCGGATGCTGCGTAATCTCCGCACCCATTAAAAGACCGCCATTGCTGCCGCCCTCTGCCGCAAGATGTGCCGGCGAAGTGTAATGGTTGTCGATCAAATATTGGCTGCACGCGGCAAAGTCGTCGAACACATTCTGTTTCTTCAGCAGCATTCCCGCCTGATGCCAGGCCTCGCCGTATTCCCCGCCACCGCGAAGGTTGGTAATCACCACGATGCCGCCATGATCGAACCAAAGGCGCGAAAAACTGCCGGGAAAATTCGGGGTGATGCTGATGCCAAATCCGCCATAACCGGTGATCAGGGTCGGGTTGCTGCCATTCAGCGGCGTGCCTTTCCGCATCAGGATGGTCAGAGGAATCTCCGTTCCATCTTTTGATTTCGCGTAGTCGCGGCGGACGTCAATATCGTCGAAATGAACCGAGGTTTCCCGATGAAAGGGAGTGACCTGTGGTTGTCCCGCGCCGCTATAGCGATACCCGGTGGAGGGCGTAGTGTAGGTCTGGACGCTATAGAAAATCGCATTTCCACCCAGCGGCACCAGGCTGCTGACCGAAGCCACCGGCGGCGCCGGAACCGACCCAAGGCTCTTGCCCGCATGGTCAAAGACGCGGATCTCCTCCGGACCGCCTTCGACGACGGTGGCATAAATACGGTCCGGGGTCACCCAGTAGGTGTGATCGCTGACGGAAGTCTCAGTGCCGGAGGTGACGAGGCTGCCTTTGCCCGGGGCGACGATCTGTTTCGCGTCCACGATATTGATATCGTCGGCTGCCAGCCGCAGAATGCTGCCGCGGTCGCTTTGCTTGCGCGATATAAGATACAGCGCGTCGCGGGGGCCGAAGGTGGCCTGTACGATCTTGTCCTGGTAGTGCGTCACCTGCACAGGCTGCCCGTCGCCACGCACCAGGAAATGCTCAAACTGCCCGCCGTCCCCATTTGCCACAGAGATAAGAAGGTCACGGCCATCCGGCGACATCATCAGCGTTGTCTCCGCAATACGGGGAAAGTCCTTTCCCGCGACATAACGATCGGTCGCGGGTGCGGTGCCAAGCTGATGGAAAAATACCTGCTGATAAAAGTTCCTGTCCGCTGGCGGACGCTCATTCCCCTGGGGATATCGCGTGTAGTAAAAGCCGGAGTCGTCGCGCTTCCACGCCAGACTGCCGCCCCCGGTGGCAAAGTTCACACGCGGGACCGTTTCTCCCACCTGTTTCCCCGTGGCGGCATTCACCACATAGAGCGCAGCGTCTTCGCTGCCACCGGTCGAAAGCGCCAGCCCAACCAGCTTGCCGTCGGGAGATGCAAGATACCAGTCCACATTGAAGCTTTTGCCGGCCACAAATGCATTCAGATCCACGATCACACGCTCGGAAGCCTTATCCATGGGAGAGTTGAAAGTGACCAGCTGCGGCGCGGACTGGTTGGGATTGATCTTGAGCGCAAACAGATGTCCTCCCGCAGACTCAAACTGCCGGTATTCCGGGTGCGCCTGCTCCCGCGTCTTTTGCAGAAATCGCACGATCGCGGCGCGCTGCGGCAATGTATCCAGGTAGGCGTGTGTATACGCATTTTGCGCAGCTACCCATTGTTTGACCGCCGGGTTTTGCCAATTCTCCAGCCAGCGATAATCGTCAGTTACTTTGATCCCGTGATACACGTCGACAACGGGCTGCTTTTTGGTCGCGGGCGGCGGGGGCAGCTTGGCAGCGTTGGCCGGGAATGCGACCGTGCCCAAGACTACAGCACAGAGAAGAACACCGATAAGATTGCGCATTGCAATGGGACGGACCGGGGTCGTTTTCACACAGTTTTCTCCGAAACAGGGTGCGGGGGCACACCATTTATACACCGTCGTTTGCTTTCCGCCCCGCGCCAACATGGCTAACTCCCGGATTGCTAAACTAAAGGCACGTATGTCGAAGATGTCCGGTTCTGAAATCCGCGAGATGTTTCTTGCCTTTTTTGAAGGCAAAGAACACACCCGCGTCCACTCCTCTTCTCTGGTTCCGCATAACGACCCCACGCTGCTCTTCACCAACGCGGGCATGAACCAGTTCAAGGATGTCTTCCTTGGCCTCGAAAAGCGCGCCTACTCCCGCGCCACCACCGCACAGAAGTGCGTCCGCGCCGGAGGCAAGCACAATGACCTCGAAAACGTCGGCTTCACCCGCCGTCACCACACGTTTTTTGAGATGCTCGGCAACTTCAGCTTTGGCGATTACTTCAAAAAAGACGCCATCGCCTACGCCTGGGAACTCGTCACCAGCAAAAAATGGTTCGGTCTGGATAAAGACAAGCTCTACATCACCATCTTCAAAGGCGAAAATGGCGTGGCCCGGGACAGCGAAGCCTACCAGTTCTGGCTCGATGTCGGCGTGCCGAAAGAACGCATCTTTGAACTCGGCGCCAAAGACAATTTCTGGCAGATGGGCGACACCGGCCCCTGCGGCCCCTGCAGCGAAATCTATTACGACATGGGTCAGGCCGCATCGGAGACGCCGGACAAAGACCTGCCCTTCGGCGAAGACGACGCACGCTACGTCGAAATCTGGAATCTCGTCTTCATGCAGTTCGACCGCAGTGCCGACGGCACACTCAACCCGCTGCCCAAACCCTCCATCGACACCGGAGCCGGCCTCGAACGCCTCGCCGCCGTCCTGCAAGGCAAACTCTCCAACTTCGAGACAGATTTATTTACGCCGCTCATCAACCGCGCTGATGAACTAATTAGATCCGGCAATATATCCAAAAACCTTATCTTTGCTTTATTAGCGGATAAATATCAAGCACCGCTGCGCATCATCGCCGACCACGCTCGCGCTGCAACATTTCTAATTAACGATGGGGTCATGCCAGCCAATGAAGGACCGGGATATGTCTTGCGTAAGATTCTCCGTCGCGGCATCCGGCACGGTCGTCTGCTCGGCCAAGAAAAACCCTTCATGTATCAAATGGTCTGCGCCGTCCGCGACCTCATGCAAGACGCATATCCAGAACTGAAGGAATCCGCGGATCGTGTCGCCAAAGTTATTCGCGCCGAAGAAGAGCAGTTCGCGAGGGTGATTGAAACCGGGTCACGCAAACTCCAAATTGATTTCACGGAATTGATAAAGCCAGATATTGATCGAAACTACCTACAGCTGAAAGTCGCTGCGGAAACCCGTATCGGGGAAGATGACTTTAACCGTCAATATCAAAAATTAATCTCTGAACCACATAATGCATGGGTAAGCCTGTTTGTTGTTATGTTGAAATCAATTGTTGGTGAGTCATACGAACCAATTTTCTCTGGTGCTCAAGCCTTCCACCTTTACGAAACCTACGGCCTTCCGCTCGATTTCATGGTGGACGCAGCTCGCGATACCGGTATCGCCTTCGATCACGCAGGGTTCGAGCGCGCCCGCGCCGAAGAACAGGCCCGCGCCCGCGCCTCCTGGAAAGGCGGCTCCAAAGCCACCGCCAGCCCGGTCTATCGCGAACTGCCTAAGACCCTCTTCGAGGGCTACACCCAACGCACCGCCTCCGATTGCGAGGTCCTCGCCATCGTCAAAGACGGCGTCGGCGTGCAGGAAGTCCAACCCGGCGACTCCGCCGAAATCGTTCTCGACCACACGCCTTTCTACGCTGACTCCGGCGGCCAGGTTGGCGATCACGGCTGGCTCACCTCTGAAGACGGCAACCTCACCGTCGCCGATGTCCACGGCTGCACCAAGCCCGTGCAGGGCGTCTTCGCGCACAAGGTCACCGTCAAACAACCCATCCGCCTCGGCGACAAACTCAACGCCATCGTCGACAACGAATTTCGCACCGCAACCATGCGCAACCACACCGGCACGCATCTGCTGCAGGCCGCGTTGCGCGAAACTCTGGGCACACACGTCAAACAGGCAGGTTCCCTCAACGATCCGCAGCATCTGCGTTTCGATTTTTCCCACTTCACCCAGGTCGCCGACGAAGAACTGCAGGACATTGAAAGCCTCATCAATAAAAATGTCCTCGTCAACACCCGCGTCGAAACCATCGAGGACGTTCCCATCGACGTCGCCGTCAACGAGTTCCACGCCATGGCCCTCTTCGGCGAAAAATATGGCGACTTCGTTCGCGTCGTCAAAATCGGCGACTTCTCCACCGAGCTCTGTGGCGGCACGCATACCGCCGCCACCGGGGAAATCGGCCTGGTCAAACTCATTAGCGAAGGCAGCGTCTCCTCCGGCGTACGGAGAATCGAGGCCATCACAGGCACCGGCGCTCTCGATGAATTTCGTCGCGGCTTTGCCGTTACCAAACTCGCTGAGCAGATCGCAGGCAAGACCGACGCAACCTCTCCCGCCGCCGCACTGCAACACAAACTCGCGACGCAGGAAGAAGAACTCAAGCGCCTCCGCCGTGAACTCGACGACGCCCGCATGAAGTCCGCCGCAGGCCGCGTCAAGCAGGCCGCATCGCAATCTGTCGAAGTGAAGGGTATCAAGGTCCTCGCCCAGCGCGTCGATGCACTCGACCGTAACCAGATGCGTGTGTTGGTCGACAACCTCCGCAATCAGATTGGCTCCGGCGTCGTCATCCTCGGCGGCGCTCAGGAAGAAGGCAAGGTCGCGCTCATCGTCGGCGTCACCAAGGATCTCATCAGCCGCGTACAGGCAGGCAAAATCGTCGGCCAGCTCGCACAGAAAGTCGGCGGCTCCGGTGGCGGCCGTCCCGATATGGCCGAGGCCGGCGGCAAGGACGCCTCTCAGCTCGACGCCGCACTTTCCAGCGCATCGGATATTGTCAGCAGCCTATTAGGTTAGAAGCGCAAAAATCCGGGTGCCCACGTCCCGCTTCGGGAATCATTCTTCCGAAGTGGGACTCCTCCATCAAAATTCGCCCAAACAGGGTAACGTAGCATTCTTGGTTCCAGTTAGTGTTCCAGCAGCGACAACCACCTGCTTCCCGGTATCCTAAGAGTGCTCTGGTGTGTTGTCTGCGGTACCGGACACATGCCTTCTTTCCTCTCGAAGATTGCCGCATGCCGCACCCTTCGCGCCGCGAATGGTGCGCTCCTCCTTTTTTTCTGCATTGCGATCCCTGCGCACGCGCAATCTTCCCGCTCACTCGCCGCCAAACACGCTTTTCATCGCGCCGAAATTCTGCGCCGTCATCTGCTCGCCCAGCCGGAGAACGCCCGCACTCGCGCCGACTACGAATCCGTCCTGAACGCCTATCGCGCTGTCTATCATGGCGACCCTGCCGCCGCCGAAGCGCCCGACAGTATCGTTGCTGTGGCTGAGCTACTGCAGACCGAAGGCCGTCAATACAACAGCACGAAGGATTTCCGCGATGCCATCGGCCAGTATGACTTCCTGCGCCGGCAATATCCCGCTAGCCCGCTCCGCTATCGCGCCCTGTTGTCGACGGCAGCCATCCAGCGCGACGATCTCCACGACGAGCATGCAGCGCGACAACTGGATCGCGAATTTCTCCGCCTCTATCCGCACCATGATCTGGCCGCACAGGCGCGCGCCGACTTAGACCCACCTGCCGCTGCCCGGCGCTCCCTTGCCGTGGCGAGTGCAATGAGCACACAGCCTGCCAGAATTTCGCCACGCGAGGAAAAGAAAAGCGTCGAACCTCTGCCGCGCACTCCTCTTGCACCACAGACTCTCGACACAGGCTTAGACATCCCTGCAAATCCGCCTGCCACGCCAGCCGTTCCAGTTACGCTGCAAAGCATTCGCTACTGGTCTACCGCAGGCTACACACGCGTTGCCATTGATCTCAGCCACGCCGTTACATATCAGGTATCGCGCAGTTCTCCTTCTTCGCAAACTTCGGCACTGCCGGACCGCATCGTATTTCATCTGGCTGATACGCACCCCACGGCTGCCGTCCTGCATTCCACCGTTGTGCGCGACGACCCATTTCTGCGCGTCATTCGCGTTCACTCTAGACCCGACGGTCAAACGCAGGTCTCTCTTGATTTAAATAAATCCACCGACTACGCCGCCTTCCTGCTGCCTGACCCGGACCGGCTCATCATTGATCTCCATGAGGACATGCACGAACATCCGGCCAGTCCGCTCGCCGTGGCTTCTGTACAAAAATCCGTAGTCCCTAAAGAAGCGCCTGCGCCGCACAATGCACAAAGACATGCCGCGCAGCCATCCTTCGATG
This sequence comes from Acidobacteriaceae bacterium, assembly GCA_036267255.1. Classification (GTDB taxonomy): domain Bacteria; phylum Acidobacteriota; class Terriglobia; order Terriglobales; family Acidobacteriaceae; genus DATAWK01. The sequence continues at coordinate 485,420 of DATAWK010000043.1, forward strand.
CAATGGAGCCGATGCGCGATCCCGAAGAGCGCTCCGCATTGCCGCCGCCCGCTACATCGCCGATGCGGCCTACATCCGTTGTTCCGCACATCTTGGTACTGGATGACGCGGCGGACACATCTCTTTCCGCAGCGAACGGCTCGGCCATTCCAGAAGCAGTTTTCAAGACACGTACGCGGACGCATGCGATGGAAATTCCAGTTGATACCGCCTCGCAGGCAACGCAGGCATCTGTCCTGTCGAAGTCCGGCATGCCTGCGATGGACGCCATATCTCAGGATGAAAATGATGGAAGCGAAAATTCCATGACCCGCGTGCTGGGCCTGAAAGTGCGTCGTATTGTGATTGATGCCGGCCACGGCGGCCACGACTCCGGCACGCTGGGACCGCATGGCCTGGAAGAAAAGAATGTCGTGCTGGACGTGGCACTGCGTCTGGGCAAGTTGCTGCAAGACGGGCTTGGCTCGGAAGTGGTCTACACCCGCACCGACGATACCTTTGTTCCCCTCGAACAACGCACGGCCATTGCCAACGCGGCCCATGCGGACCTATTCCTTTCCATCCACGCCAATTCCAGTCCCGATGCCGACGCACGCGGCGTGGAAACATACTTCCTCAACTTCACCGGTTCCCCTAGTTCTCTGGCTGTCGCTGAGCGGGAAAACGCAACGTCCAATCGATCGGTATTTGAGCTTTCCGATCTGGTACGTAAGATCGCCCTCAGCGACAAAATTGACGAATCCCGTACTTTCGCCCTGGATGTGCAGCAATCCCTTTACGATGGACTGGAGCAGGGCAACCCGGGCCTGCACAATCGTGGCGTCAAGCAGGCGCCCTTCGTGGTATTGATCGGGGCCAACATGCCCTCCATACTCGCCGAAATATCTTTCCTCACCAACTCACGCGATGCAGCGGAACTCCGTCAACCTGCCTATCGTCAACGCATTGCTGAAGCTCTTTACAGTGGCGTCGCGGAGTATGTGGAGAGTATGGATGGCCTGCGCGTCGCGGAGAACAGCAACAAAGCCGGCCGCTGAATTCTCTCAAAATGGGCCTTCCCGTAGCTGCCCGCAGGAAATAATCGCCCTTGCATATATAAAATAAAGGCTTCGATGCCCTTGCTCGGAACTGGTATAGACAACCCCATAACTCTTGCTTATATATCTATTCTTTTGGCTTCTTTACAGTGCCTTTTGCCTTGACTCAGTGAAGACCGATATGCATACTCGTTGCAAGCGCTGATATTCCTTCTTGCAGACATCGAACGTAACCGGGAACGGAACAAGATATCTCTCCCCGAGTACAAAAAGAGCACATAGAAGGCCACACAATCTCAATTGCTGAACCACTTCTGGTTGCAGGCGTGGTCAAAATTTGGAACGTTCTATTTTCATAGCTGAAACGTTCCAAAGCACAATTTTTTGGAGGCAGTATGAAGCGACTTAGCTTGACGGCTGTCATTGCCGCGTTCGCATTGGTATTTTTCTTTACCCCATCCCAAATTCTGGCTCAGCAGGCAACAACTTCGTTAAGTGGCACGGTCATGGACACAAGCGGTGCCGTTGTGCCTGGGGCGGCCGTGACCATCACGCGCGCTGCAACCGGCCAATCCTTAAAGGCGACAAGCAATGCCCGCGGCCAGTATCAGTTCCAGCAACTGGCTCCCGGCACATGGACGGTGACGGTCACCGCAACCGATTTCGGCGATCAGACCAAGACGGGCGAACTCCTGGTCAGCAATCCGGCCACCATCGACTTTAAGATGAGCCTGCAGGCCATCACGCAAACGGTTAATGTTACGTCCGAGACAACCACGCTCAACACCGCGGACGCCACGCTGGGCAATGCCGTCGACAATGAAACCATCAAGTCGCTGCCCATGGAAGATCGCAACGTTCCGGATCTGCTCAGCCTGCAGCCTGGTGTGCTCTATTTAGGTCACAACATCGATCCAGATAGCGATAGCCGTACCGGTTCCGTCAATGGCGTCCGCTCCGATCAGGGCAATGTGACCATGGATGGAATGGACGACAACGACCAGTTAAATGGATATGCCTTCACAGGAGTGCTGCGCGAAACACTGGACTCGGTGGATGAGTTCCGTGTCACGACGGGTCTGGCGAATGCCGATCAGGGCCGCTCCGCAGGCGCACAGATTAACCTGGTGACCAAGAGCGGCACCAATAGCTTTCACGGCGGTGCGTATGAGTACAACCGCATTACCGCCACGGCGGCTAATGACTGGTTCAACAAGCAGGCGGAACTGTCTTCAGGTCTGCCGAACCAGCCGGGCCAATTCATCCGCAATACCTACGGCGCTGACGTGGGTGGTCCCATCAAGCATGACAAGCTCTTCTTCTTCGGCAATTATGAGGCATCCCACATCCGGGAAAACGCGCAGGTGGAGCGTACCACGCCTTTCGCATCGTTCAAGGCCGGAGACATCAAGTATTTAAGCAATAATCAGGTCGTCGAGCTCAACCCAATGCAGATCGCAGGTATGGACCCGAACTGCTTTGCCAATGGAACCTGCCCATGGGGCCCCGGAGACGATCCAAACATAGAAAAGGTGCTCGCTGGGTATCCAACGGCAAACGGCTCGGCTCTGGGTGACGGCTTAAACCTCGGTTCCTATTCTTTCTCTTCACCAACCCCTGTCAATCTGAATACATCCATCGCTCGCCTGGATTGGTATCCGACGAGCCGCCAGCGGTTGTTTGTGCGCGGCAATCTGCAGGATGACACCACGAGCGGCGTCGAATATTATCCCGGGCAACCGCCATCCTTCCAAATCAAAGACAACACCAAGGGCATCGCCGCGGGCGATACCTGGACCATCACCAACAACCTCGTCAACGATTTTCGCTACGGCTACATACGCCAGGGCTATGCCAACTCAGGACAGGATTGCGGTGCTTATGTCAATTTTCGCACCTTGTCCCAGCCCACATCCGAGGATTGCACTACCATCGTCCATGTACCTGTCCAGAACTTCATCGACAACATGACCTGGACACATGGCAACCATACGCTGGCTTTTGGCGGCAACTTCCGTATCATCACCAACTACCAGAACTCTGACGCACTCTCCTATGGTTTTGCCAGCACGAATAACCAATGGCTGGCTGGCGGCGGACCGATTTCCGGTACCGGAGGCAGTCTGGATCCCGCCGCTTTCGGGCATCCGGCTGTCGATAGCGGCAGTCAGAATAACTACGACGTTGCTGCCGGTCTACTTGTTGGCTTGGTACCCTTCACGCAGGGCAATTTCAACTTTCATATCAATCCTGGTGGACTGACAGGCAACGCATTGGCCACAGGAGTGCCGGTTCCTCTGAATTTTCTCGCACACGAATTCGAGTACTACATCCAGGATTCCTGGCGCGTGCAGCCCAACGTCACGATTACCTTCGGCATCCGGCAGGTATTCTTGCAGCCTCCGTATGAAACTCACGGACAGCAGCTGCAGCCGACCATCGATACCCACCAATGGTTTGTGAACCGTGCAGCCCAGGCAGCCCTGGGCGTCACCGATCAGCCGGATCTGACCTTTGCACCATCCGGGAATGCAAACCATGCGCGTCCGTACTGGGGCATGCAGTGGAACAATATCGCCCCGCGCGCTGCCTTGGCATGGTCGCCAGATAACAAGACATCCGTCCGGATGGGCGCCGGCATGTACTACGACCATTTCGGTGAAGGGATTGTGGACACCTTCGCACAGTATGGTTCTTTTGGCTTGCAAACCCAGATTTCCAATCCAGCGGGTCAATATTCCGTCGATAATTCTCCCCGCTTTACCGGCATCAATAACCTTCCACCATTGACAGGTGTCAACATCCCGGCGGTTATCCATTACCCCTACACTCCACCGGATAACGTCAATACTGGCCTTGCCATTACCTGGGGCGTCGACAACCACATCAAGACGCCGTACACCATCGCAGCGGATTTCTCCCTGCAGCGTGAACTGCCACATGGCTTCTCGGTTGAGGCGGACTACGTGGGCACCTTCGGTCGTCACTTGCTGCAGCAGCTGGATATTGCTGAACCGCTCGACCTGGTGGATCCCCAGTCCGGCATGGATTACTTCCAGGCCGGTACATTACTGGCAAAAGCGACGTACAACAATCAGCAGACAGTGGCCCCCATTCCTTACTGGGAGAATATGTTCCCATATTTGAAAACAAGTACGATGAGTGCGACCCAGAATATTTACTCAAATATCTATTACGGCAATGCACTGAGCGGGAACGACTCTTATGGCCTGGTTCAACTGGATGCCTATTGCCAGCAGAATGAGGGTGGCTTAGGTTGCGGCCCTTATGCTCGACCAAACGGCAATGTAAAAACACGCTTTTACCAGCAGCAATTTTCGTCTCTGTATGTATGGTCTTCGATCGGCATGAGCAGCTATAACGCTTTGCAGTTGACCGCACGCAAGGTAACAGGCAATGGGCTGGCCTTTAACTTCAGCTATACCTACGGCAATTCAATTGACATGGGCTCTGATACAGAGCGCGCCAGCGAATTCACCACCAACAGTTTCAGCTTCATCACCAACAGCTTCGATCCCGCGCAAAACCGTGGCCTTTCGGACTTCGATACACGCCATCTGCTTACCGGCGACGTTGTCGATCAACTGCCGTTTGGCCAGGGCAAGCGGTTTCTCAGCAATGTCAATCGCCTGGAAGATGCAGTGATCGGCGGCTGGACGCTCTCCGGCATCACACGCTGGTCGAGCGGGTTGCCGTTTAGCGTGCTTCCGCCATACGCCTATGCGACCAATTACCAGCAGGAAAGTCTTGCTGTGGTCACAGGACCTGTCAAGATCCGCAAGCACTTACAGAATGGATTGCCAGAGGTCTTTGCCAATCCGACGATGCTCAATAACGGGATCGCCACGAGCTATCCCATACGCTATCCCTATCCGGGAGAAAACGGTCAGCGCAACCCCTTCCGCGGGGATGGGTACTTTGAGCAGGACGCCGGCCTTGCCAAGGTTCTAAAGACATATAAGGAACAGACCTTGAGCTTTGCCTGGCAGGTCTTTAACGTGTCGAACTCTGCCCGTTTCGATACCAGCCCGGTTAGCTCTCTGGGAGGGTTGAATAACGAGATCACAACGGGTGCTGGGTTTGGAGTCTACAGTTCCCAGCTCGTCCAGTCGCGCAAACAGCAACTCTCAGTGCGCTACGACTTTTAGAAAAGCGTTTCTCAACCAGGCGTCAACCCATTTACTTGTGAAGGGTTGACGCCTGCTTCCATCCAGCCTGAAACTCTCAAACGCCTCAAACAGTTTTACTCCGTGCAGATACTCGGGATAGCATCCCTGACCGCATGAGGGATGCTATCTCTACAAAAGATTTTTTTGATCCTGTCACACGTTTATCGCCGTATGTCCATGGCACGAAACCCTTGGCCCACCCATTGCCTTGAAATTAATAGGCGCGATTCCCTCAAATTGATTCATAATGGTCGTAGATTTTGCCGGGTAAGTCGTTCTTTGCTATTCCTACTTTGCATGGAGAGACTCCGGTAGAAGCCGCGGATGGGACAGAGGTAACTGACATGAGACTTCCTCGCTCCGTGGAAATAAGATATAGTCTCACTTCATAAGTTTTCAAAAGAGATTTGGAATCCTAAATGTAGCGAATTTTGGAGGCTTTTCATGATGCATCTCTGGAGGAAATTTCTCGCCGTTCCATTCCTGCTCTTAGTCTTCACGCTGTTCTCGCATCACCAGATGCTGGCTCAGGGTGTCGCCACCGGTACGATGACTGGAACGGTCACGGACCCGACAGGAGCCTCGATTCCAGATGCTCAAGTGGTGCTGACGAACGCGGCTACTGGAGCCACGTACAAGGCAGTCACGAACGCGGAGGGTTCCTACACCATTACAGAGGCGAGACCAGGTCCGGGATATACGGCGACGTTTTCCCGTGATGGTTTTCAGTCAACGGCCATTTCCGGAATCTATCTGAATGTAGGCGCCACGCGAACACAGAATGCCAAGTTGACGGTTGGCAATGAAGTTCAAACGATTTCGGTGTCTGCCGCAAATCAGGGAGTTACTCTCAATACAACCGACGCGACGGTCGGAAATAACTTCGAGGTGCAGTTCCTCAACGATTTGCCGATTGCGAACAGAGATAGCCCCGCAGCACTCTTCACCCAGCAGCCTGGCATTACGTTGGATGGAGCCGTAACCGGCGCGCGCATCGATCAGGACAGCGTTACACTCGACGGCCTCGACGTCAACGACAATGAAACGGGCAATTTCGGCGACATCGTCGCCAATGCTCCAGTGGACTCTATTCAGGAGTTCCGGGGAGTTACCGCCAGTCCGCTTTCCAGTGCCGGCGAGGGCGGTGGCGGCCAGTTCGAGCTCATCACTCGCAGTGGCACCAATAAATTTCATGGAGCGCTGGTGGAATACCATCGCGACACGGACACCGAGGCCAACGACTGGTTCAACAACAACGCCGGAGTGCCGCGGCCTCCTCTCATCCGTAACCAGTTCGGCGGCAATATTGGTGGACCGCTCCTCAAGAATAAGCTGTTCTTTTTCTTCGACTACAACGGTCGGCGCGACACTCTATCGAACCTGGTCGAACGCACGGTCCCGTTGAACGCTTTCCGAAACGGCACAGTTTCATACATCAACAGTGCGGGGGGCCTTTCGGCGTTGAGCTCGGCGCAGGTGGCGGCACTCGATCCCAAGGGTATCGGCTTCAATAAGCCCTTGCTTGCCATTATGAACGGCCGCTATCCCATGGCGAATGATTTGTCTGGCGCGTATGGTGATCTTGTCAACACGGCAGGCTTCCGTTTCAACGCACCGTATCCGTATACGGAAAACGATTATGTCGGCAGGATCGATTACAACCTGACCAGCACCATGAAAGTATTTGCACGCGCCAATTTTACCCGGACGACCGCTACGGAAAGTGCAATTCAATTTCCTGGCGATCCGCAAACCTTTCCTTTCCTCGATAAGAGCTATGGCTGGGTGGTCGGGCACAACTGGGCTATCGGCAGCAACATAGTAAACCAGTTTGTTTACGGTGAGGCATACGAAAATTACAACTTCCCGAACACCTACAATCCCACCGGCATTACGCAGTACAGCTTCGGAGGGAACGGCACGGGAGGTACGATCCTCGATGGTATATACGCCAGCGCCATTAACGCGCAAAACCGGACTTTCCCAATTCCGGAAATTCGCGACGACTTTAGCTGGCAGAAAGGAAATCATAGCCTGTCGTTTGGCGGCACGTTCAAGTACATCAGCCCCGACAGCAACACCATTCTGGATTACAACACCCCCCTGATCGGGCTGGGCGGGAATACCAACAGTTTGAATCCCAGCTTGCGCCCGGCCGATATCAACAACAGTACCGACTTGGGTCCGCTTGCGGATTCGACCTATGACAGCGCCTTTGCTTTGGCGCTTGGCCGCTATGGATCAGTAGCCAGCACCTTTAACTACAACGCACAAGGGCAGCCACTACCCCAGGCCACGGGATCACGAAGCGACTATCGCTATTACGAAACGGAAATCTACGCTGGGGACACCTGGAAAATAACGCCCTCACTTACAATCTCCTACGGACTTCGCTGGCAGAATTACAGCGTGCCCTATGATAGGAATGGTCTTGAGTCCATACAGGACTACACCTTCGACAACTACTTTTCTGCTCGCGTCGCGCAAAGCGCAGCCGGAAAGTCCGGCAACACGGCGGTCCCGTTTATTTCCTATTCGCTGGGTGGGAAAGCCAACAATGCACCGGGCTTCTTCAATCCGCTGTATAAGAACTTTGCGCCGAGGTTTGCCTTTGCCTACAGCCCCAGCTATGACCGCAATTCCGTCTTCAGCGGTGGCGCCGGCATCATCTATGATCACACCGTCGTAAACTCGATTACGTACCAGCAGGAGCAGTTCTCCTATCTCTTTCAGGCCAGCGCGACCAAGCCGTTCGGTGTTCCCAACAACGCAAATCAGTCTCTGCTGACGGATCCGAGATTCACGGGTCTCACCACTCCGCCGGCACCCCCTGCTGCTCCTCCGATTACAAAACCATATGCGCCTTTTGTCAGCGCTGGAGTCCCATTTGGACTGGCCAATGGTCAGGCCTTCAACGAAACCATTTCCAGAGATCTCAAGACCCCGTATTCCATTCAATTCAACTTCGGCTACCAGCACCAGTTTCCGGGTGGCTTTCTGCTCAAAAGCAGTTACGTTGGCCGCCTGGGTCGGCGCCTGCTTGGGCAGGTGGATGCCAATCAGTTGATCGACTTCCCTGATAAAAAATCGGGGCAGGAATATTCGGCTGCTTTTGCAAGCATTACAAAGCAACTACGCGCGGGTGTAAATCCACTGAATGTTATCCCGCAACCGTGGTTTGAAAACGTTATGCCTCCGGGAATTGGCGCTTCCCTCGGCTATTCAAGCAACACCGCCCTGATTGCCTATGCCCTGGCGACCTATGTTTACCGGGGCGATTTTGCGGATTCCACACAGGCGATTGCGGCTGCAGGACTGATACCGCCGAACGTCGGCATGGGATCCCAATTCTCTGAAAACACCTTTTACACCAACAAGGGATTTTCGAGTTACAACGGATTGCTTACCACCGTGCACAAGAACGTCGGCAGTGGCCTGCAGTTTGATCTCAACTACACCTGGTCGCACTCCATCGACAATACCTCGGCGTATGCCAATCAGATTGCCTTTGGTGGGTATGGCTTTATCTGCGACGCGGTGAGGCCGCGGGAATGCCGTGGAAACTCCGACTTTGACGTAACCAACTACATCAGCGGCAACTTCATCTACGAGCTGCCCTTTGGCCAGGGAAGAAGCTTCGCTGCAACGGCGCCGTTCTTGCTGAATGAGCTCATCGGCGGTTGGGAACTGGCGGGTATTCCGAGCTGGCACACCGGCAATGCTTACGCTGCATCCAGCAACGCGTTCGTGGCCGGATATGCAAACGATGCGCCTGCCATCCTTACTGGACAGATAGGGCTGCTAAAGTCAGACGTCCATAAGGACCCTTCCAGCGGAACGGTGTTTGCCTTCAAGGATCCGACCGCAGCCCAAGCTGCGTATACCGGCCCGGTCGGCTTCACCGTCGGCAGCCGCAACAACCTGCGCGGTCCAGGGTACTTCGATCTGGATATGGGCCTTGGGAAGACCTTCCCGATATATTCGGACAAGGTAAACCTGAAGTTCCGCACAGATGCCTTCAACGTCCTCAACCATCCCAGCTTTACTCCAGCTGGCCTTTCCAGTAATAGTGCCGTTTCCGGCAACGGTACTGGGACGGGATCAGAGAACGCCCCGGGGGGAGACATTACCAACACCCAATTCGGAGTCATCTCCAGCACCAACAGTACCGCACGCGTACTGCAGTTCGCGCTGCGTCTGGAATTCTAACGTCGATTTCTTCTTGCAAATCTGGGGGCCGCTTCGGCGGCCCTGTTCTTTTGTCCGCAGGGTTCGATGTAACGTGTGTCAATGAGAGTCCTTCTGAATGGAGCGGAGCGGAGTGAAGCATCCAGAACGACAGATATTATTTCTGAATCGCAATATCTGTAAATCTGCTATAGCGTCTGCCATTGCACTGCTGTCAGACACGCTGCAAATTAGGATATGAGGCCATCCAGAAGAGGTCTCTACCATCGACTTCCACTCGTGCTCCTTGCTCTGCAAAACGGTAGCGTCTCCCGGTCAGCGGACTAACCACCGTAAGCGCAGTGCGGCCCGTGTATTCCAAGTGACGGCCTGGTGTCATTGGACGAGGACTTGCCGGCGTGAAGATAGCCTTCGACCGTTCAGCAGTCTTCTGCGGAAAGAATTGTACATTTTTGTTACCACAACACATGTTGTTCCTCCCTATCTTCCAGATGAATTCCATAGGTCCAGGGTTGGCGTTCAGCACTCAAACGTTCCAGCAGAATTGCTGCACCGGAGAGGGCGGGCCACAGCAGCAGACGTTCCTTCCATCCATGAGCGATGAAATACGCACACGGTGCCGCGATCCATAGGCTGAGGCAATAAAAACATCCCAGCAGTTGTCCCCAGAAACCTTTGCCCGCCAGCAACCGCAATCTCTCAAAAAGTTCCAGGGGGCCCATCTCTTTACTGACAAGGTGGGTCAACCGCCAAACAAAAAACACTCCTAAAATAAGCAGATAAAATCGCATGTCCCCCTCCGGGAAAATAAAACCGCAGCCTCTCTGTTGTCCGTGATTGCGGAACGAGAAAGGCTGCGGCACAACATCTAACTTGTCAGGCTCAGAGCTACGGCAGCCACGGCTGTAGCATCGAGGTCTGTAAAATGGCCACTGCCGTCCGTGTGTTTGCTCGTCACATTCAACGTGATGGCAAAACTGCACGCGGTGGGACCAGGCGAAGGCAGCAGATTGGACAAAATTCCGTTTGCCGCCGGAGATATTTCTGGTGGTCCCGCTGCCCGCGTGGACGGTTGGTCGGCATCGCCACCGGAATCGAAGGTCCCGCTGCCACCGTTCAGTCCACGTTCCCACCAGAGGTCATATGCAGCCATGAACGTGCTTGGCGGAAGCGGGTTCGGAGGATTCGGATCGCTCAACACCGTATGGTAGGCGCGATACCCAACCTGGAAAGTGGCCGTACCCTGGCCCCTCAGGAATTGGCACTCCTGGGAACTGTTGTGTCCATTCAGGTCAAAGGAGTCGATCTCGGCCACCACCGGACGGTTATCTGCCCAGAAGATATGGGTCAGCGCTGCCTGCTGCACGTTGGCGGTGCTGCCAGGTCCTGAAGCCAATAACATCCGCAGGTACTGGAACGATGCGCCCTTGTCGCCAGTGCCGGGCGTTACGCCCGGAGGAACCAGCCGGTTGCCGTTCTTGTCGAAGATCTCAACCGCCAGCAGGAACCGTCCGTTGCCCGGCCCTGGAACTCCGGTAGCCGTCGGATTAAGGGTCCGAGTATCGAAATACTGGTGGGCCTGATCGCTCAGCCAATCCGCGTCTGCGTTATACGGGATGAGGAACAGTCCATTGACGCCATTCGATGCGGTAACGGGCCCCAGAACTTGCGGCTCGATCTCGATCTGCGTGCCCACCAGGACATATTTCGACCACGCGATGGCATTCTGAACCAGCTGCATCGTGCCGACCGGGTTCCCATTAACATCTGCCGGCGCAACACTCATGCGGTAGTAATACGCTCCAAGCGCCTCCATGCCCGGATCGAAATACAGCATGAAGCTCAGCGTTTTGCACCAGGGTGCATTGTTGTCATTGACCAGGCCGGCATTTCCGTTCGGAGCCGGCGCTACCACGCTATAGGGGCCAGTCTGCGTCAAATCGTTGTTCGAGCCGTCCACGCCCCCGTAGTTGCTATGGAGCGCATAGCTGAGGGTGGCGCCAATCTGCTGCAGAATCACGAAGTCCGTTCCTGGAGGCGGCGGCATCACCGTACCGCAGGCATAGCCAAGCAGTGTCGAAAGGTTGGCAAAGGTATCCGCATTGAAGTACTGGTACGCGGCCCCACCGTCATAGACGTAAACCCATTGGCCGCCCAGCCACTGCTTCACTTTATAGAAATAGCTGCGACGGCAAGTGAACGGCTCAAATGGAAACTGCTCATAGCAATAACTGAAGCTTCCATCTGGATTCAGGGATGTTTCGCCAAGTTTCGCGGAAGTGCAGCGGCACCAGATAGGCCACAGCCTTGGATTCGCAAGGACATATTGCACAGCATCCTGCGCCGTGCTCGATTCCAGCGTCAGCAGATCCTCCTGCAGCTGTGTATTGGGACTGAAACGCAGATCCACCTGGCCGGCTGCGATGGCACGGTCGATGCTCTGTGCTCTCAAGTTGTCCAGTGGCCCAGGATTGGGCCGCGGCGGTGGAAACATTACTGGATTCGCAGCCAGAAAAGTCTTCAACTTTTCAAGGAACGGTGGAACATCGATCACGTAGAACGGGAAACAACAGCAGGTTTGTTCCCAAACTTCCACAATGCCACTGCAGATGGGCGAACAGCGCTCAATCGGTGGAAACGGAACTTTACCCAGCGCAATCGACTTCAGCAGCGGCACCTTCTCCACGATCCAAGGAAAGCACTTACTGACCTTGCCGCTCAGACAGATGCGAAAATGAAGCCACTGTCTCCACCATTGCGGCGGCAATTCAATCAGCTTATCGGCGCGCCACTGTGCCAGACTGGCGGCAAGCCGCAGATGCAACAACGAGTTGGGATCAAGCTGCGTCGGGTCGGAGATATCCGGGCCAAGCGCGATGACGCCTTGGCCTTCCGACTTGGTGAGCGCGGCCAGATTGAGCTTTCCGTTTTCGAGCGCGGCAACTTTTGTCGCCTGTCCCCGGGCATCCATCGCGTATAGGGCAATCGCCGGTGTTTGTTCATCCGCTTGCTTGCCTACGAAGTTCACCTCTACTTGCATAAAACACTCCTCATGTGCTGGACCTTGGATAGGACGGCGATCCAGACAGCAGCCGAGACGGCAGGACGACAAGCAGCAGTCAGCGCCGCCTTTCTCCCGCGTTCGGGGGAATAGTGCGTTTGCGAAGGAATTCGTTTCAGTTTGTAGGAAATTAACTATCGGGCGGGGAACGTTTGCCTGGGCGGTGTTTCCTTACGAACCGGCATAAAGCTGAAAGGCGGCCCAATACAGCGGCTTGCGATATATCCCTTGAGAATGGATCAGTGACAGCTTGGCTGCCCGCAGTGCCGTATCTGTACGCCTGCCTGCCTGCAGTCCGCCGTACAGCCGATCCATCAGCAGGGGCGTGGAAGCATCGCTTGCTTCCCATAAAGCGCCAATCACATTGTGCGCGCCGGCGCGGAGAAACGCCCAGGACAGCCCCACCAGTCCTTCTCCCGCATAGTCTCGCAAGCCGGATCCGTAGCAGGTCGAGATGGTTACCAGCCGGGCATGCAGAGGTTGATGCACAATATCTCGCGCGTACAGCTTGAAACTGTCTGGATGTCCTGGCGGGGGCGAAAGTATCACTGCGGAATCGAGCGGACTCAACAGGCTGGCTGTTCCGTGGGCGACAAAATGAATATATGCGAATCTTTCCGGGTGAATTTCTGCATACGCTGCAGGCACCGCTGCAGCCTGTGTCAGTACCGTCCGGCTGGCGACCGGAAAGTGCTTTTCAATGCTGTCGATTTCCACCGGTGCATTGGGAAGATCTTCGTAATCGGATCCCGGCGAGATTGGATCGCCAATCAGCAGTAACCTCTTCACATTGGTTGTAGAAGCGTACGAGTCAAACCGGGAAAGGAGTCGTATCGAAACCGCATTGGTAACCGTTGCATCTTCAATCCAGTAGTGGAATTTCCCCTTTACTGGCACGAGCAGTGTCCCGAAATTCAATCCATTCAGACTTCCGTCGGAAATAATGAATACCCTCGCGTCCTTGCGGATCGTGGAGGCAGCAGGCGCAACGATGGTGTTGTAGAGATAGATTGCGTCTCTGTTCTCCTCCTGCAGTGGGTCGCTCGATTTCAGGATGGCTCCCTGGTAACGATCTACATGAGATTCAATTTCAGATTGCCCGGGAAGCACAAAGAGGTGCGTGCCGCCGCCTGTTATCGACCACAGGTAAGATTTCTCCGATCCCAGCGAGTAGAACAGGATCGTGGCGTCCAACTTGCGTGCAACGGACTCAGGATTTACATCCTCCTTCTGCAGCAAATGGAATTCTTCCTTTTCCTCTCCAAGACCTTCTTCCAGCGTTCGCGCCCGTCCAAGATCGAGCAGTCGTAATGCTTCGTTTGACCGGTGCGATGCAATGAGAAATTCTGCATAATCCCTGTACAGCGCATTGCCATTGGCGAAAAACGGCAACTTTAGTTCTTCATCCTGCAAGGAAGATCGTTGCGCCTCAAAGGTGGTGATGGACTTCTTGTACCAGGTTTGAGCACTTGGCGAATCGTGCTGCTGGGCATAAACATTTGCAATCGCATTCTCAATTTTCCATCGCAGCGATGGAACCATTGCCGCATCCTGGTGAACGCGCATCAGAATTTGTTCTGCATTCTGCCCATTGCCCTGTCGAGCGGCGAGAAGCCCCTGCAGAAACAATGGCTCGATTGCAGCGGATTTGTTCCCCATCGTATACGCCGCGTGAAGCGCTTCATCGCTCTGCACCTTTGCCGAATCGAATTGTCCCTGTTGCAAAAATAAAAATCCCAGCGCAGTGTGTGCATTAGAGATCCATTCTGTATCGGCGGCAGCCTGCGCGGCCTTTAATGCCTCCTGATAACAGGATTCGGCTTCCTTTTGGTTTCCAAGTTGGTAAAAGGACAAGCCCGCATTCGTCAGCCATACAACCTGATCATGAGTGGAACCTAAGGCCTGGGCTTGTTGTTTCGCTTGTTGGAAATTGAGAAGTGATTTTTCAAAGTCTCCCAGCTTGTAATAAGCCCAGCCAGCGTTACCGAGAGCTATTTCCAGAGCTAATCTGGCCTGAATGGATTGAGCAATCTGAGACGCCGCTTGGAATCGATCCAAAGCTGCGTCATACTGCTCTGTTTGCACATCTACGGCACCCAAATCCAGCAGATCGGCTGTCTCCAGAAATGTATCTCGATGCTGCCGAGCAAATTCGAGGCTCTTCGCAAATGAGTCATTTGCCTTGATCAATTGACCTCGATAGCGTTCCGCCAGGCCCTGTGTTTGCAACACTTCGCCTTGCAGGGAGGAATTTGTCGCAGCGGAAAGACGTTGTGCTTCCTGCAATTCCTGATCGGATCCTTGCAATCGGCCGAGACGAGCATGCGCCACACTGCAGAGTAATTTTCGTTTGATCTCGATATCGCCCACTGCGGGATAGGCTCGGTTATCGCAGTTGAGCAAAATAGCTACATCCGGACTTGCTCCCTGATATGTAAGGACCTCTGCTTCAAGCAGGCGGAATTTTGTATCCCAATCCGGATTGCGCCTGGCAAACTCTTTACGAGCTATTTCTACCTGATGCTGCGCGATGCTGAGATTGCCATGTAGAAATTCTTTATGAATGTTTTGATAGACTACCGCCGGATTTTGGTGTGCGAAAGAACGGCACCCCGAAAAGGTTACGGTGCACAGAAGCGCTACCACTAATAGGGAGGCATGGTAGTACCGTTGATACCCCCTACGCCCATGCTTATTTTTCCTTGGACGTTGCAACCTAGTTCGGCACGAACCATCGTAAGCTGAATGGCGCGCGGAAATACCGTGAGTTCTCCAAGGAAAACTCTCCCAAAATCCGGAATTTCCACGAAGTGTCCAAGAGACCTGCCAGGAGCAGCCCCTTCGACGCCATCCACCAACGAACATAGAACACATCCGTCCTGCTGCAACTCACGCTTCGAGTCCATCCATCCATATCGCTGGAGCGCCCACTGGAAAGCACTCCGGTTATCGCTTTCTTGAATACTCTTGGCCAGCTCGTGGGCCTGTTCCTTTCCAACCTTGAGGAAAGTATCCCACGTACCTTGCGACTTGGAATTGTCATTTTCTTGTCTACTCGCCAACAGACTGGAATTCAGCACGGGAAAGACTTCCCGTCCTCCCAGGCGTAGATTCTCAAAGCGGGTGCCCGCAAACGAGACTCTGGCTCCTCCATTCCTAAGATGTTCTACCGAGATCTGTGCCACAATTCGTTCTGCTGTCACGACTTCCAGAAGGTTCACCCCTTCCACCACAGATGTCACCAGCGTCGACCACGAGCCGTCTTTGGCGATCTCTCTGCCGGAAACGCGCGTGTACGCGGAACGGCACGAGACAATCTCTTCAAACATGAAAGATTCGGTCCGCACCGTGGCGTATCCGCCGACCGCAGGCAGCGATACGGATGCCTGTGCAGGAATTACTTTCTGAAACGGCGCTTCAATGAAGCCGCCGAGTGAACTCGCATCTGCATGATAATAGAAGACTTTATTGTCATCTGATTGCATGGCTACCTTTCTGACGCTGAGATTTTAGCTCTGCTTCTTCAACGTAAAGACATATCGGGCAAGATCGACACTGGTTTCAGGTTGCGCTGGATTCAGATTTCCCCGCACCAGCACAACATAATTGCCCTCCATCCGATATACCGCTGGAACGCGGATCGCAACCGTGTCTTCGGCCTGCTGGCGAGAAACCTGGACCTGCCAGGCAACGACTCCGGATGGAGAATACAGCGTACATGTATAGCTTGCAAAGCGATCTTGCGTAGGAACATCGACAAACAGCAGAAACGGCTGCGCTGGACGCACCGTTATAGCAGGAATTGAACCGCCGCGATGCGTGCCGCCAACCAGAGAGAGCGACGGCAGGACCTCGGGGGTCTTCAACTGGGCAATCTCGCCCGTGAATCGCGGATAGACCACAAGATTCTGATAGGCAATGACAAAGAGAGACGCCGCCAGAGCCGGCACAACGAACACCGGTCTCCAAAGCAATGAAAAACCACGCTTCCTGGCCTTGGCCGGCGTTTGTTTTACGACGGATGCAATTCTCAATTGCTCCCTGGCTGCGTCCAGAAATGCAGCCGTTGCGCGGAGATCGTTCGCGCACTCCTGGCAGTCAAAGTAGTGCGCCTCAAAATCGTCGCGCAATTCGGACGGCAGTTCTTTCAGCAGGTATTTTTCTACCGCCATCAGCCGAATCGCATCTTGATGTTCCATCTAAGCGTCTCAATTCTATAGTGCAAAAAATACAAAAACGTATCGTAATTTCTACACTAAGAAATACCCTTCTCTCCCAAGTATTGAATATACAAAGACTTAAATGATTGCTTTGCGCGGTGAACCATGACCCGCAAATATTCCCGCGTTACTCCAAGTTCCGCGCAGACCTCATCCTTATCCCGCTCTTCCAGCAACACAGCCTCAAGCAGACGCCGATCTCGTTCCGTCAACTCATTCAGAATCCGGCGGACTACCCGCTCTGTGTCCTTCGTCTCCAGTAGATTGAGTGCACTCGGTTCGCGATTCACGAAGACTGTCTCCGCTTCGTCATCGATCGTCGATTCATTTTTGCTTTTGGAACGGTAATGCTCCAGCAGCACATGGTTGCAGATCGAATTAACGAACGCACCCAGCCGATCCGGCTGCCGGATGCCGCCCTCGCTGCGCAACAACCGCAGCACCCGGGCAAATGTCTCCTGGCGTACATCTTCCATAGCTTCTTTAGAGCTCAGGCGGAAGCGCAGCTTGAGCCAGATAAGTTCGCTGAAGTAGCCAACAAAATGCTCTTCGGTGGAAACATCTCCGGATCGAAGCCTGTCCACGTAAGAGGCATCAAACGCATAGAATTGCAAGCACCGTCCCTCCGATGCAACTGAGCATGCGCCCAATGTTACACCGCTCGGACGAACTTCTTGCAAGTAAGAATCGCCAACGTTACGTCCCCTCCGCTCGAATGCCTGCTGGCGGTTCAATCATTTTCGCTAGCCGAGGCAGGTAAATCCTGAGCATGGTGAAAGTTTCCCCTGAATCTAAAGCTCGCTTGGATGATACCGATCCAGAATATCCATGACGCGCTCAAAGAGTGTTGCGCTATAGAAAGGGCCTATGGCTTGGCTTGCCTCATAACAATCGCCATATACAGCGATGTCGGAAGCCTTTGCAGCATCATCGCTGCAAAATCCATTGTCTTTCCCTTCGTAACCCGTCCAGCTCTGCGAACACATACGTTTCTCCTGACGCTGCTTCCCCTGAAGCTGCAAAACTGTATCGAACCAGCTGCGTAGATATTTGAGAGAACCAAGGTAGAACACTGACAAATCCTGCAAATTCTCCCATTACTGGGATGAGAGGTACTATTTCTGTCTTGCCTGGCCACCACACTCAATGTGTGATTGTGGTGGCGAAACGAAAAAGATTTCCAATGCGCTCCTGGAAAATCCAGGGCTACCGTTCCAACCCCACTGCCTGCGATGCAGTAAACAATCCCTGATGGAGTTGTGACAGTGCTCGCGCGT
This sequence comes from Acidobacteriaceae bacterium, assembly GCA_036267255.1. Classification (GTDB taxonomy): domain Bacteria; phylum Acidobacteriota; class Terriglobia; order Terriglobales; family Acidobacteriaceae; genus DATAWK01. Next base: position 503,393 of record DATAWK010000043.1, read on the forward strand.
GGCTGAGCATCGAATCGACAACGGATTCAAAGAACATAGTCTCTGCAGGCGTTGTCCAGCCCGGCCTATGAATCATCTGGACGAGCAGTGTGTAATAGTCATCTCCAGGAAAATCCGCAACGACTTGTTTCAGTTCATGGAGTTTCCGTTCAAACCCCTGGATATGCTCTTTAGGCGATTCAAGTGTGAGCTTGGTAACTGTGGTCATGCGATTTTTCCTCATCCCCGTCTGCGCATTCTGCTCTAACTGATAGTTAGTGAGCCGGGCCAGGCTTTCGTATCAGACATCCGCAGATTTATTTTTTCTGGATGGAGAGTGCGCAGCCCTCCCGCGCCGCTCTCTGTTGATATTCGCCAGGCCTGTGCGCGCATTCAGCAGAGAGTCCAAAGCGTTTCTTGAACACTGGGCATGATCCGTACGGTAGCAGTCTTAAGCTCCTACGAAATTGCCCACTGGAAGGTGCAGACAATTGCATTCCGCCTTGCAAGGGTTGGCCAGGGAAGGACTATGATCCCATCTGTATGGCTTTCGAACTGGAACATCTCGATCACCTCGTCCTGACTGTGACAAACATCGACGCTACCGTGGATTTTTATACCGAAGTCCTCGGAATGGATATGGTCACCTTTGAAGGCCGCAAGGCCCTCACCTTTGGCATGCAGAAAATCAATCTTCACCAGCGCGGTCACGAGTTCAACCCAAAGGCCGCCCACCCCATGCCCGGCTCCAGCGACCTTTGTTTCATCACAACCACGCTTCTGGATGAAGTCATTCTTTATCTAAACGAGCAGCGAGTACATATAGAAGAAGGCCCTGTCGATCGCACAGGCGCCCTTGGCAAACTTCGTTCCATCTATCTTCGCGACCCGGACCAGAACCTCATCGAAATCTCGAACTATGTCTGACGCAGGCAACCATGCACGCCGCGTCGGCCGCAAAGCCAGACCAGCTTTCCTGGAGCAGCCCGGTTCTCCTGAAGGTGTATATCGGCGAAAGCATCCATGCGCAGCCTTTCCTCAAAGAAAAGCTGCACGGGAACGATCTTCGTAATCTATAACATCGGGGGAACCAGTCTAGAATGGCTCTCATGCCAGAGAATCCGCTCACCGCTCCATCCCTTCTCGACCGCGCCAAAAAAATTCGTCTCTTTCTCATGGATGTCGATGGCACGCTCACCGATGGCGGCGTGTGCCTGATCTCGCTGCCCAATGACGGCGGCATAGCAGAGATGAAGATCTTCAGCTCTCTCGATGGTCTCGGACTAAAACTCGCGCACACTATGGGCATCAAGACCGGTTTCATCACGGGACGGAAATCTCCCGCCGTGCTGCAACGTGCGCAGGAGTTATCCGTGGACTACGTCTATCTCGGCCAGGCAAAAAAAATGGCTGCGTTTGAAGAATGCATGCAGAAGGCTGGCGTAAGCGAAAGCGAGATCGCCTACATGGGCGACGATCTCCCCGACATGCCTGTGGCCCAGCGCGCCGGACTCGCCGTCGCTGTCGCGAATGCTGCGCCGGAAGTAAAAGCCATCAGCCACTATGTCACCCAGGCACGCGGTGGCGAAGGGTCCGCGCGGGAAGTCGTGGAACTGATCCTGAAAGCGCAGGGGCGATGGGAGGAAGCCATTCCCCAGGCGCTCGCGTAGACCGCGCAGCGTAAGATCGCCGCAGCCGGTCAGTTCCAAATGCAGCGATAACGCGGTAGGCAACAATTTCGCCTAATTCGCTGTATTTCCGGCTTATCATGATGGAGCTCCTCCGGTGGAGGGCGCTTGCATGTCTCCCAAGCTTCGATCGCAATGAACCAGTTCTAGTCTGTGCTCAGGGGAGTAAGGAATGAAAAGCCTGCAGGGAATACGCATCTCTCACCCAACGACAAAATCCGGAATATGCATTTGCCTCGCGCTTGCAGTCGCAGCCGTCACCCTGGTTGCGCCAGCCGCTACGGCGCAAACCGCAGCTCCAGCAGCCAGGCAAGCCCCAAAGACCGTGGAGTTGGGCGATCTGGGCTCGCACGTCCGTGTATGGCTCAATGTGGGCGATACCCTGCGGGTGATTCTGAATTCCAACCCCTCCACCGGTTATGGATGGCAGGTCGCGAACAATGCCAATCCGTTGCTGCAGGCAGCGGGATCAAAGAACACCCCCGCTGAAGGAAAGATGGGCGCGTCAGGCAAACAGACACTGACGTTTACAGCGAAGGCCGCTGGGCACGACCACCTTCTGCTCCACTACAGTCGTGCATGGGAGAAAAACACACCTCCGGCGCGCAGCTATAGTCTGGACGTCACCATTCACAATCAGCCGCCCAACAATCAGCAGTCCGGCAATCTGCAAGCTCCGGTCATCATCCCGGCAGGCACGCTCATGGGCACCTATTTTGGAAAATTACCCTGCGCGGATTGCAGCGGCATTCGTACGACGCTTTCCCTTTACGCAACCGGTATGCAAGAACTCACGAACACCTATTATGTCCGCACCATGACATATCTCGACGCTCCAAAAGGCGACGTCACTTCCGTAGAAGCCGGGGCCTGGTCCTGGAGCAAGGGCACACCGGCAGATCCGCACGCATCGGTTTATTCGCTGAAATCCAATCGATCGAATCAGCTCGAAAATTATCGGCTTCAGGGCGACATCCTCGTCGCGCTGGACAGCGATTTAAAGCCGATTCAAGCACCCTTCAACATGAACCTGAAGAAGATGCCCTGACATTCTGCAGTCGAGACATACCTCAGGATTTTCCGGGCCACGCTACAATGCCAGAACAGAAAATATTGAGGTGCATCGATGCGTCTGTTCCGTTTTTGTCTGCCTGCGTTTGCATGGCTCCTGACCGCAACCTGCCTTTCCGCACAGTCTCTGCCTGCCGCCAGGAGCTCGGCATTGCGATCGTTTTATGAATCCGGAGTTCATCGCAACGGAATTGTCGGCAGCAGCCTGTTTCTGCTCCATGATAACCAGGTCGTCTTTCACGATTACTATGGTCTGCAGCGCCTCTCGCCCCCGCAACCGGTCGACGAGACTACCACCTATCATTGGGCATCCATCACCAAGACCTTCACCGGAGTTGCCATTCTGCAACTTCGCGATCGCGGCCTGCTCTCGCTCGATGACCCGCTGATCAAATACATTCCCGAACTGGCTGCGGTGCACGATCCCTACGGCCCCGTCTCCGCCATTACCATCGGTCAGGCCATGTCGCACTCCAGTGGCTTTCGCGATCCCACATGGCCATGGAGAGACGCCCCTTGGCAACCCTTCGAGCCCACGCAATGGTCCCAGATCGTTGCCATGTTGCCTTACACCAGCATCGCCTTTCCGCCCGGCTCGCGCTACAGCTACTCCAATCTCGCGGTGGTATTTCTTGGCGAGATTATTCAGCGCGTCTCCGGCGATCCTTACGAAGCGTACATGATCAAAAACATTCTGGAACCCCTGGGCATGTATCACTCCTATTTTGATCGCAGCCCTTACACGCTGTTGCGCTATCGCTCACATAGTTTCGATTTGAAAAATGGCAAGCTTACAGAAAATCCCTTCAACTTCAACACCGGCATCACTCGCTCCAACGGCGGACTGAACGCGCCCATGTCCGACATGCTGAAATATCTGAATTTCCTGCTCGGCGACCCTGCGCACCAGGCGGAATACGACGCGATCCTGAAGCATTCCACTCTGGAAGAAATGTGGAAGCCGCTGCTGCCCATTCCTCCCGATAGCGATTTCCCTCCGCGCGCCGGTGCTGATGATTTTGTTGCGTCCAGCTTTTTCGTCCACACGGATGGCACCCTGCATCTGGTGGGCAAGTCAGGCTCGCAGAATGGATTCCTCAGCAACTTTTATATCGACCCTGTCTCTCGAAGCGCCTATATCGTTGCCTACAACACGGATGCACAGGACGCGACCCAGAACACACTGCATTTTGACGGGCAGTTGCTGAACTATCTCATCGACAACTTCTTTAAGGATCAGGCTGGAACGTCGACGAAAAATTGAAGGCGACTCAATCCCGCTGCCTTTGCAGGAGATGCGAAATGCGCATCTCCTACCAGATGCGCACGCGGTCCGCAGGCGTCAGATACAGTGTCTCTCCCGGTTTGACATCGAAAGCCGCATACCACGCGTCGATGTTGCGGACCGTATCGGCACGGTACTGCGCTGGCGCGTGGGGATCCGTCAACAACTGCTCGCGCAGCGCAGCTTCCCGCTCCTTTGATCCCCAGTTCTGGGCAAAGGCGATAAAGAACTGCTGATCGCCCGAAAATCCATCCTGCGTGGGTGCCGTCTTGCCCGCAAGCGAGGCATGGTATCCATCGTAGGCAGCCGAGATACCGGCAACATCGGCAATGTTTTCTCCCAGCGTCTGCTTGCCATTCACAGCAAGATCAGGAAAAGGCTTGTAGGTGTCATACTGCGCGGCAAGCTTCGCGGTGGCAGCTTCAAAATGCGCCAGGTCCGCTGGCGTCCACCAATCACGCACGCGTCCCTTGGAATCAAACGCGCTGCCTTCGGTATCGAACGTGTGGCTGATTTCGTGTCCGATGATCGAACCCATAGCGCCATAGTTAAACGCAGCCGGCGCCTTCGGATCAAAGAACGGAGGCTGCAGAATGGCGGCTGGAAAATTCAGCGCGTTTTGCAGCGGCAGGTTCACTGCATTGACGGTCTGCGGTGTCATCGACCATTCCTTGCGATCCACCGGCTGGCCAATGCGCCCAACTTCGCGGTGATACCGATACAAACGGCCACGCCAGATGTTCCCGAAAATGTCGTTCGGCTGCACATCATAGGCCGAGTAATCATGCCACGTCTCCGGATAGCCGACGCCCACATACAGGGTAGTCAGCTTTGCCAGAGCCTCTGCTTTTGTCGCGGGAGCCATCCACGGCAGCGCCTGAATGCGCAGCCGGAACGCAGCGATAATGTTCGCGACCATGGCCTGCGCCGTGGCCTTGGCCTCCGGCGAGAAGTATCGCTGCGCATAAATTTTCCCAACGGCATCTCCCAGCATGCCGTTGACCACGCCAACGCCCCGTTGCCAGCGCGGACGTTGCTGCGGTACGCCAGCGAGTGTCTTTCCATAGAAGCCAAACTCCTCATCGGCGAACGCCTTCGGCAACACCCCGCCATAGTTGTCAATCAGGTGAAACGTCAGCCAGTCCTTCCACGTATCCAGCGGTGTGGAAGCGACCAGCGCCGACTCACCCGTAAAAGCCGTTGGCTGCCAGACGATAAAGCTGGCCTGCTTGCTGAGACCGGCGCCGCGAAAATATTCTGCCCAGTCCAGGCCCGGTGCTTTGGCTGAAAAGTCGGCCTGGTTCCAGGTGTTGTTGGCTTTATGAACGTTTTCGTCTTCAGCCAGGCTCAGGTGTTTTTCCGCGATAGCATGCTCCAGCTCGACGATGCGCGCCGCGCGAGCGTCCGTATCGGTAAATCCCGCCAGCTTCAGCATGGCTGCGACATATGCCTGATATTGCGTGCGGATCTTGCGCATACTGTCGCTGTTGGATAGATAGTATTCGCGATCCGGAAGCTCCAGACCGCCCTGCATCAGGTAGGGAGCGTAGTGATCCGAATCGTTGAAGCTGGGCGCAACCCATACGCCGAAAAGATTGCTGGTATGAAAATTGGTGTTGTTCAGCGCGTCCACGTCGGCGCGGAGTGTTCTACCCAGAGCACGGGCCAGTTCGCGTTTGTCTTTAATCGCAGCAATCGCTTTCAGGTGAGGCTGCAGCGGTGTCAGGCCCTTCGCCTCAATGTCTGCCTCATTCATATAGGAGTTGTAGAGATCGGCAATCTTGCGTGTGTTGGAACCCGCAGGCGCGTTGGACTTGGACGCTTCTTCAATCAGCGCGGCGGTCCGCTTGTTGCTCAAATCCAAAAGCGCGGAGAAGACGCCCTCTCCGGCGCGGTCCGCAGGAATGACCGTGCGCTTGATCCAGTTGCCGTTGGCGTATTCGTAAAAATTGTCCCCCGGCTTAACCGCAGGATCCATGTTGGCGATGGCGATGCCGTGGACCACGGTCTTGGGAGCGTCCGGCTTCGATGTGTCCTGCGAGTAGGCAGCGACAGAAGCGATGGCGAAGAATGCGCAAACGGCAGTCAATACGCGGACGCGGGACCGAAACAGAAAGGTAAGTTTCATCATGCGATGTGCTCCAAAGGCGCTGCGGAGGATGCAGCAGGTGGGGTCATAGAATGACCACTGGAAAGATTAGCACGAGCATCGCTTGGCTGGCGGCATTTCCTGCACCCTCGGCAGGCCATGTTGCCGCCCGGCGCCGGTGCTAGTCTCATAAGTTGTAGGTACCGACAGAACGAAGAACCCAACTTGAAAAATCCAACGACCATTTCGACGCTCCACACCACGCCGCAAGCTGCCACGCCTACCGGCGCGCTCTCCAGCGGCAGCCGTTTTGTGCGCGCCTGCCTTCGCCATCCCGTCGACCGCACGCCGGTTTGGTTTCTACGCCAGGCGGGCCGCTATATGCCGGAGTATCAGGCAGTGCGACGCCAGCATTCTCTGCTCGAAATCTGCAAATCGCCCGAACTGGCAGCCGATGTAACCATTACTGCCGCGGAGAAGCTCGACGTCGACGCCGCGATCATCTTTGCCGACCTGCTTTTGCCTCTGGAACCGATGGGCCTGGATTTCACCTTTCAGGCCGGGGAAGGCCCGGTCGTGCATCGGCCTATACGCACTGCTGCCGACATCACTGCGTTGCGCACAGACCGGACAGCCGACCTGGGCTACGTGGCACAGGCCATTGCGCGCGTGGTGGCGCATTTTGGCCAGCGTATCGGCATCATTGGATTTTGCGGAGCGCCCTTTACCCTCGCCAGCTACATGATCGAAGGGGGTGGCTCCCGCAACTACATCGAGACCAAACGCCTCATGTACTCCGACCCCACGGCATGGCAGGCCCTGATGGAAAAACTGACCGCCGTGCTGTTGGAGTACGCCGGTCAACAAGTGGAGGCTGGTGCCGACGTTATCCAGATCTTCGATAGCTGGGCAGGCGCGCTCTCCGTTACGGACTATCGCGAATTTGTTTTACCCATCACCAAATTGCTCGTGCAACGAGTGCAGGCATTGGGTGTGCCGGTCATCTATTTTGGTGTCGATACGGCAACGCTGCTGCCCAGCATGCGAGAAACAGGTGCGGATGTCATCGGCCTGGACTGGCGTATACCGCTCGATGCAGGCTGGAGCGCGCTCGGCCACGGCTGCGCCGTGCAGGGAAATCTGGATCCCATCGCGCTGTTTGCGCCGGAGAAAATTCTGCGCGCGCGTGTGCAAGAAGTTCTGCGCCAGGCCAACGGACGCGCCGGTCACATCTTCAACGTCGGGCATGGCATTGTGCCGGGAACGCCCGTCGAGAACGTGCAACGCGTCGTGCAATGGGTGCGCGAAATCAGCGCGGAAATATCGAACAGCAACCCGGGCCGCAGCGCTGCCAATAAGGGAAGCAGCCGATGAACCCTTCTGCCCAAACCAGTGCGCAGTCGCAAACGCAGATGCAAACACAAACACCAAAACGCGCCGTGCTGTTGCTGGCGCATGGAACACCGGAAACGGTCGAAGAGATTCCCGAATATTTAAAGAACGTCGTCAGTGGCCGCTCATTGCCGCAGCACGTCATCGAAGAGATCCAGCGCCGCTACGCACAGATCGGCAAAAGTCCGCTGACAGAATGGACACTGCGGCAGGCAGCGCTGTTGCAGCAGGCGCTCGGCGTGCCGGTCTACGTTGGTATGCGCAACTGGAAACCGTACATTGCCGACACCGTGCGCACCATGCGTGCCGATGGCGTGACAGATGCCGTCGCCATTTGCCTTGCGCCGCAGAATTCTCGCACCAGCGTAGGCCTCTATCGCCGGGCGGCCTTTGCCGAAGCGGGAGATGCCCTGCGCATGGAGTTCATCGAAGCCTGGGCCGATCATCCCCGGTTGATTGACGCCTTTGCCGAACGGCTGCGCGCCATTTGGACTTCTGCCTGCAAAGAACTTGGCTCAAAAGTCCCTGTCCTGTTTACGGCACACAGCGTTCCGTGCCGGACGATTCAAATGCCCAGTCAGCCGACCTCCGCGGCGCAACCAGCCGGAGATGCAAGAGCGGAACAAGTGGCTGGCGCAGGCCCAGTCCGGCCCACGCTGCCGGAACGTTCCTATGCCCTACCCTCCAATGCCGCCCAGGGGCCCGACCCGTATCCGGTGGAAACCAAACGCACCGCCGCGTTGGTTGCAAAACAGCTTGCCGCCAACGGTCTGACGGATCGTGACTGGGTTTTCGCCTTTCAGAGCCAGGGAGCGTCGGGTGGTCCATGGATCGGCCCGACGGTTGAAGAGACACTGCAGACACTCAAAGAAGAAGGCCATACGGGCGTCGTCCTGCAGCCCATCGGATTTCTCTGCGACCATGTGGAAATTCTCTACGACATCGACATTGCCTTTCAGGAATTGGCGCAGAAGATCGGCCTCAAACTCTGGCGGCCGGAATCGCTCAATGCTTCGCCGCTTCTGATAGAAGCCCTCGCCGACCTGGCGCAGAAAGGCTTTCGCGCCGCGCCTGCCCATGTAACTGCGGCGTCCGCTGTTTCGGCAACCGCATGAAACGCATCGCCATCGTTGGTGCAGGCATTGCCGGTGTTGCTGCGGCCTACGAGCTGGCGCAACTGCAACGCTCCGGCGTGGCAGTCGAGTTTGTCCTCTTCGAATCCACCGCGCGCCTTGGCGGAATTGTGGAGACCGAGCGGCGAGATGGATTTGTGGTCGAGTGCGGGCCGGATTCCTGGGTAACGGAGAAGCCGTGGGCGAGAGAACTGGCCGTGGAGCTGGGCCTTGGCGACGAGATTCTCACCTCCAACGACCAGTGGCGGCGCACCTATTTAGCGGAAGACCGCAAGCTGGCGCCCATGCCGGATGGCATGCGCATGATGGTGCCTACGAACTGGGCTGCGATCCTCAACTCTCCGCTCTTCGGTTGGCAGGCGAAGCTGGCGTACCTCCGCGAGCCGAAGATGGCCGAGCAATTGAAAGCCAATGCCCTCGATGCCCAAACGCCGCCGCATGATGAGTCGGTTCGCGACTTCACCTGCCGTCACTTTGGCGCAGAAGTAGCCGACACCCTGGCCGCGCCATTGCTCGCGGGCGTCTTTGGTGGAGATATCGCCACGCTCAGCGTACGCGCCGTAATGCCTGCCTTTGTCGCCTTGGAACGCGAGCATGGCAGTCTGATTCTTGGTTTGCAGGAGCGCCTGCGTCAGAAAACTTCCCGCGACGCTGTATTTACCACGCTGCGCCACGGCCTTGGCGGCCTGATCGACGGGATGGAAGCTCGGATTCCCGTCACCAGTATCCGCAGAAACCGGCCAGTTCTGGCGCTCGAACGTTCCCCGGAGGGCTGGCACATGCGGACTGGCCACAGCGAATTCGCTCCAAACGATCTTTTTGATGCCGTTCTGATCGCCACGCCAACCCATGCGACTGCCACACTCCTGACGCCGTTGGACGCACGTATCCCGGAACTGCTTCCGCAGCAGGCATCGTCTGCCATTGTCGTGGCGCTGGCGTTTGCACCGGAGCAGGCGCACAGCCTGCGCATTCCACGCGGCTTTGGATTTCTGGTGCCACAGCGCAAACCCGCACCCTCCGAAAGTGCCCACGACACCCCGGCAATACGCGCCCGGCATGCATTGCTGGCCTGCACCTTTGTTGACCAGAAATTTCCCCACCGGACACCGCCGGGAGCCGTGTTGCTGCGTGGCTTCTTTGGCGGAGCCGACGCCCCATCCTTGCTGGAGGAATCCAATGCAACCCTTGCGCATCTGGCAGCGGAATCGCTGGGACGCATTCTGGGCAAACTGCCGGATCCAAGCTTCACCGTGGTGCGCCGCTGGCCACGGTCTTTGCCCCTGTATGCCGTAGGCCATTTGGAGCGTATGGCAGAGCTCGATGATAGGATTTCCCTATTGCCCGGCCTGCAATTGATAGGCAATGCCTATAACGGAGTGGGCCTGCCCGACTTGGTGCGATCCGGACGCGCAGCCGCAAAAATTGCGGCGGACCAGCCGTAACCGGCTTCCCTGCAAAAACATACAGCCGGCTTCAGCCCTTCGACATGGGCTTGCGGGCAAAGTAGTAAAGCGAGCCAGCGAGCAGCACAAACATCAGAACCGCAATCCAGTCGTGATGCAACGGATTGCTGGCAGACATCAGAATCAGATCGTATCTTCCCGTGGCAGACTCGTAGAGTTTCAGCGCAACGCCCAGCAGCCCAACCACGCCGCCAGCGGCGATCAATCCACTGGCGTAGAGTGAGCCGGGGCTGACCTCGCTGCCCGTGTCTTCGGCAGCGCCGCCGCGCGCCACGGCACGATCTACCATCCAGCGCACCACGCCGCCGCAAAAAATGGCCAGTGTCGTCGCAATGGAAAGATAGGCGCCTACGGCAAACGTCAGCGAGCGCACGCCCAGTAGTTCCACAACAATCACAAGGAATACGCCAAGAAGAATCAGGCCCCAGGGTAACTGCCGCGTCAGAATTCCGTTGATGACGGTGGCCATCAGGCGCGCCTGCGGCGCAGCAGCCTTCTCGCTGCCGATGCCTTCAATCCACTGCACTTCAATCCGTCCGGTCTTTGGGTTGTAAAGATATTTCCCGTCGGCCAGTTTGTGCGAGCCGACAGCGTTGAGCAGGACATAATTCTCGCCGGTCAACGTCTGCTCAGTGTTGTTCGGCATCTGCACGGGAAACTGATGCCGGGAAAAATGCTCCTGCTGAATGGAGACGCCATCGCCCAGCTGCTGAATATTCCAAGGCTGGTTCATGGGCTTGAACTGTTCCAGGCCTTTGTTCATGGCGTTGAGCGTCAGTCCGATGGCAACGGTAGAAATGCAGACGCCGATCATCAAAGCCAGCTGCTGTTTCCATGGCGTCGAACCGACGATATAACCGGTCTTCAAGTCCTGCGATGTATCGCCTGCGTTAGCTGCCGCGATGCAGACCACACCACCAATGGTGATGGCCAGAGCGCCAAAAGCCGGGGCTGTCCATCCCTTCACCAGAAAAATAGCCGCCGTGGCCATCAACGTCGCAATGGTCATGCCGGAGATGGGATTGGCCGAACTACCAATCAGTCCGACGATTCGCGAAGAGACGGTAACGAAGAGAAATCCAAAAAGAACCACCAGCAACGAGGCTGCGACGTTCGACAGAAGGCTGGTTTGCGCACCCGGGATGGGTTTGAATGTCAGGAATAAAAACATCAGCAGCACCAGCACGGCAGAGCCAATCAGCACTACGGACATGGGCAGATCGCGGTCGGTGCGCAGCGTGCCTGTTTTTCGGGTCGTACTGCCAATGTTGTGCACGCCGGTCCGCAGCGCGCTGAAGATGGTCGGCATCGTTCGCAGCAACGTCAGAATGCCCGAGGCAGCAACCGCGCCGGCTCCCATGGGACGCACGTAAGCAGCCCACAGGTCACTGGGCGACATCTGGGCGATGGGTTTGGTGCCGGGATAGATGGCCTGCGCAAAGTGTGCGCCGAAGAAATGGATGGCGGGCATGAGCACCAACCAGGAGAAGACGCCCCCGGCAAACATCACCCCAGCCACGCGCGGCCCGATGATGTAGCCCACGCCAAGATATTCCGGTGTGGCGTCGGCGCGAATCGCCGAGCCAGCCAGCCAGCTTGGTTCGTAATTGGGCGTACTGGGCCATGCACCCAGAAGATTTCCATTTTGAAAGAGCGTGTAGAGGCCGCCCAGGCCAAGCCCCAGGAAAACGCGACTGGCAAAGGAACCGCCTTTTTCGCCTGCGATCAGGACATCCGCGCAGGCCGTGCCTTCAGGGTAGGTCAGCTTGCCGTGCTCTTCCACAATCAACTGCCGGCGCAGCGGGATCATGAAAAACACACCGAGCCAGCCACCCAATAACGCCAGTGCAAAGATGCGGAAGTATTGCAGATCGAAGCCGAGAAAGATAAGCGCCGGAAGAGTAAAGATGACGCCGGCAGCAATGGATTGTCCGGCGTTGCCGGTGGTCTGAACAATATTGTTTTCCAGGATGGAAGCCCGACCCAGAGCACGCAGAACACTGATCGACAGCACCGCAATCGGGATGGAAGCAGCCACCGTTAGCCCGGCGCGCAATCCGACATACACCGTGACCGCACCGAAGAGAATGCCGAAGATGCACCCGAGAAAAATAGCGCGGAAGGTAAACTCCGGACGCGATTCTCCCGGCGGAACAAAGGGCGTAAATGTCTCAGAAGGTGAGGGTTTGGGATTGGTTGCGGCGTCACTCACAGAACGGGCCTCCGGCAAAAATGCTGGGAAGCGTCGAGTTTAGCCCATCGCTTCCTGATTGGGAAAGCACGGATTTCTTTTGCATGGCCGGCAATCGTGCCACTTCGACGCTATCAAGCCCGCAACCAGAAAAAGCGATTTCCCGATGTACGAGGCGGAAAATCTGCATATACTGATGGCATCCGGTACATACGCAAGATGTAGGGGCAATGCCTACCATCGAACGCCGGGCGATGGAAGAACAGCAAGCAGAACCGGCACGCGAGCGAGGTGCGTTTTCAGCAAACAGCTCTCAGATCGGACACGAACGAACCCGCCATCGGAGATGGCCGCATGGCGCGCGGTGGTACGCGTGCTGCGAAGTCCTCTGGATGTTGTCAGTTGTGCGCTTTTTCCTTCTCACTGTCGCATCTGCGATCAACCACTTCTTGATTTTTCCAGCTCCCCGGTTTGCCTGACCTGTTGGCAACAGCTCCCTGCGCAAGACAATTCCTTATGTCATCTCTGTGGTGAGTCTCTCAGTTTTCACGCTCCTTTGCGGCGCATGGAGCATGCCGCGACACAAACACTTTGCGAACCGTGCCAGCGTCTGCGGCCCCTGTTTGAAAAGGCCTCTGCGTACGGCGTGTATGAAGGCACCATGCGGGCGCTAATCCACCTGCTGAAGTACGAGCAGGTCCTGACGGTCGCCAAGCCGTTGGGCGCTCTACTGGCGCAAACGGTACAAGCCATGCCGAACCTGCCGCCACAGTTGACCGTGGTTGCTGTACCGCTGCATCCAGCAAAAGAACGGCAGCGCGGATTTAACCAGACCATGCTGTTGGCAGAGCAGGCTGCGCGAGTTCTGCGGCACGAAGACAAGACGCGACATTTCTCGATGGCACTACGCGCCTTGGGACGCCAGCGCGCGACCGAAAGTCAGTCCGGCCTCAGCTCGCACCAACGGCGCCGCAATCTGCGCGGCGCATTTTTTGTGGTGCAGCCGAAAGCAATTCAGGACCGGGCCGTGCTGTTGCTGGATGATATTTACACCACGGGCGCAACGGCCCGCGAATGCACGCGTACGCTGCTGGCCGGCGGAGCCGCTTCCGTTTATGTAGCCACGCTGGCGCGTTCGCAACGCGAAGGCGTGGCCTTGTGGGATGCTCCCGTGATGAGCAGTACGCGGGAAACGGAAAACTCTTTGCAGCAATGAACGTGCGTTGATGGGCAGATTCTGAGTTTCGAGGAGGACGGGATGTCGTTTGGAAAAGCAGTGATCCACGCACGCAAGCAAAAATCGCTGGCCAAGTGTCACACCCTGCATGCAGAGGTGCAGACCATCCGCCCCAACTACGGCCCGGTGGCGATGCAGACACCGGTGCTGGTGCTGAATGCCTCCTATGAACCGATTAACATTTGCGGCGCCCGGCGCGCGCTGGTGCTGGTGTTGAAGGGCGTGGCAACTACGGAAGAGGAGCGCAACTTTTCGCTGCATGCGGCGCGGATCAACATCCCCATGCCTTCGGTCATCCGTCTGCTGGAGTACCGGCGCATTCCGCACCAGACGCGCGCCCTGTCTCGCAAAAATATTCTGCTGCGCGATCGCAACACCTGCCAATATTGCGGCATTGTTCTTACTGCCGGCGAGCTGACGCTGGACCATGTGATTCCACGTTCGCGCGGCGGCCAATCCACCTGGGAAAATCTAGTCGCCTGCTGCCATACCTGCAATCGCCGCAAAGGCAATTCCATGCTGCATGAATTGCAGGACATTCAACTGCAGCGCGAGCCGCGCCCCTTCTCGCTGCACACCAGCCGCCACATCATGCGCATGATCGGCTCGTCCGACGCCCGCTGGAAGAAATATCTGTTCTACTAAATCTGTATCTCGACAGCTTCCTTCGAAATACGCGATCGATCACCACGACCTATGGATGCTACCCCGCGCAATCCAGCCACACGTCCTATACCCGATTCCCACACCGGCGACCCCGGATGGCTGCAAAGTTTTCTTCTGCTGCTGGCAACGGCCTACGCCGTTTTGCTGATTCGCTTTCCCAATCCATTCTTCGCCGACGACAGTTTTTTCTATCTGCAGATTGGGCGCAACGTTGCGCTTGGCTATGGCAGCACGTTCAACCGGCTGATGCCGACCAATGGTTATCATCCACTCTGGATGCTGGTCTGCGCACTGGTTTACCGCCTTGTGCCGGGCCGCTCCGCCGGACTGCATGCCATTGCCGTGGTGATTGTGCTGTTGAATCTGGCCGTTCTGCTGCTGGCCCAGCGGCTGCTGCACCGGCTGGGCGCCAGCGCATGGATTGCCTGGACCATCCTGATTCCATTTCTGTTCGGGTTGCAGCTGGGCACGGAATCTTCTCTGAGCGCCGCCATGCTGGCGGCCACGCTGTTGCTGCTGGAACGTTACCTGGAACGTCCGACGTGGACATTCACCATTGCTTTCCATTGCGCGGCCATTCTGGCAGTACTGAGCAGGCTGGACTCGATTTTTGTCATCGCGTGCCTGTGGATCGCCGTGCTGGTATGGGCAACACAGCAGGCAAACCGCAAAATACTGCGGCGATATCTCGCATTGATTCCCCTGTATGCCGTGGTCTGGGGCGGGTATCTGCTCAGCAACATCGTCTGGTTTCACACCATCATGCCGATCAGCGGGCTGCTGAAATCCAGCAACGCAGGAGACCATCGCTTCGGGCAGAACCTGCCGCACACGGCGCTGATTGCACTGGCCATCTCGGCAATTTCACTCATGATTCTGTGGCGCAAGCAGCGCGACCGCTGGCTGCTGTATGCGGAGCTGCCGTTTTTTGCCGGCATTGGGATGCATGCGATTTACATCACGCTGCGCATGACGAGCGAGACGCGCTGGACCTGGTACTACGTCAGTTGGGCGCTGCTGGCTGCCTTGACCGCCGCGCGCGCCGGCACATGCCTGCTTCGCGAAATGCGCTGGGGCGCGATGCTGCGCACAGCGGCGATGGTGGGTGCGGTGCTGGTTTCCCTGGCGCTGTGGTATCGCATGGGGTGGAAGCATTCGAAGCACGAGAAGCAGGCATGGCCTGCCATGGCTTTTGAGCAATCCGTAGAAGGCCAGGACCATATCCACAGCCTGCTGGCCTATGACATGCCGGGCGGCATGGCCTATTATTCGGATGTTTCCATCGTTCCGCTGGACGGCCTGATGGGAAACCTGCCCTACCAGCAGGAGCTGGCGCTGCATGGCATCTGGGGCTTCATCCACAAGGACCACATTGAAGCCTTCGCCGGACCTTCGATCCCGTTCGATGCCTGGGCCAAACGAACCTATTGCGACGCTGTTTTTCTGGAGAGCACGCGCTTTACCTGTCAGCCCATCGCCAATGGACAATGGACCATCACCGGCGTGGAAGTCTACTCCCGTCTGCCTTTTCAACCGGCTGGATATATTCCATTGCCTGCGTCGCAGATTCTATGGACCAGGCCGGATTACATTACGGTCTGGCGCATCGCAGATCCGGAGAAAGAACCGGGCAAATAGACCGTAAGTTTTGGCAACCGCTGAGGCCCATGGCAATCTAATCTGTAAGAGCGCAATGTATATATCCTGGAATCCATTGAAATCAATCCTGCTATCTGCGGCCTGCGCCCTGCTGTTCGGCGCTATGGTGTGCGGGCAGAGCGCAGCCCAGGGCTTTGGACAGCCTGCGCACGCTTCCGGAGGAACCGGCAGCACTATTCTTTTGGCCACTCCTTATGCCAGCAGCACTGCGATTTCCAACGCCTATTCCGGCAGCGTGACCACGGTTCGGGCCACAGCTGAGACGATTCCGCTATCGCTGGATGACGCCATTCGCCGCGGACTGGAACACAACCTGGCGCTGGTGCTGGCGCAGCAAAACCAGCGGATTGCAAGCGGCACAGAGCTCCAGGGCCTGAATTACCTGTTGCCGAACATCTCCGCCCAGGCGGCGCGCAACCGCAACGACATCAATCTGGTAGCTCTCGGCTTTCGGCCTGGGCTGCTGGCGCAATTTCCTCCCGGAATTATTCCTCCCGGCACCACGCTTGGTCCCGTTGTCACCGTTAATGAGGTCTCCGCGCAGGCGAATTTGCAGCAGTCGCTCTTTGATCTGAGCGCCATTGAGGAGTACCGCGCGGAAAAAGAGAAGCAGACCGTCGCGTATTACCAGATGGAGTCGACGCGTGGGTTTGTGATTCTGGATGTCGCGACTTCTTACCTGCAGGCGCTGGCCGATGCCGCAAATGTGGCCAATGCGCGGGGTCTGCTGGATGCCGATGCCGTGCTGCAGCAGCAGACAAAGGATGCCGACACAGCGGGAACCGCCACGCATCTGGATCTGCTGCGGGCGCAGGTGCAGTATCAACAACAGGAGCAGGTACTGATCGCCGACCAGAACGCTCTGGACAAAGCAAAGATCGCCTTGAACCGGCAGATCGGACTTCCTGCCGAGCAGCCCATCCAATTGACCGACCAGACTCCCTACGCAGACCTTGCGCAGACGACCATCGAGCAGGCCCGGCGCATCGCATACGCAAATCGCCAGGACTACCAGGGCATGCAAGCGCAGTTGCGTGCAGCAGATCGCCAGCGCAGCGCGGCGCGCTATGAACGTCTGCCTTCGTTGAGCTTTCAGGGCAATTATGGCGTGACAGGAACCGTTGGCGGCATTTATCACGGAACCTTCCTGGCCGAGGGAAATCTAAGTGTTCCCCTGTTCCGCGAGGCATCTCTGCGCGGCGACCGGGACGTGGCCGAAGCCAGCAAAAACAATGCGCTTTCGCAACTGGCAGATCTGCACACCAAGATCGAGGCCCAGTTGCGAGACAGCCTGCTGGACATTGCCGCCTCCAAGCAATTGGTAGAGGTCGCACGCAGCAACGTCGATCTGGCCCACACTTCGCTCAGCGATGCGACGGATCGCTTTAAGAACGGTGTCGATGACAACCTGCCCGTAGTGCAGGCACAGGCAACGCTGGCCTCGGCGCAGGCGCAACTGGTGAACAGCCTGTATCAGTTCAACCAATCCAAGCTGGGACTGGCGCGCAATCTGGGCATCATCGAGCAGCAGTACCACGCCTATCTGGGCAACGGCAAGTAGAAATGTCTTCAGGCCGTCTGCAGGCGTGACTGCTTCCAACCCACCATGGCAATGCCAATGGTGACCAACTGCAGCGCGATCGTCAATGCAACGCACGCGGGCCATCCGCCAAAACGCCATAGATAGCCGGGAACGATACCCGCAATGGTGCCGCCCACGTAATAGCAGGACAGATACAGCCCGGCTGCGGAGACTCGTCCACCCAGAGGCGCGGCGGTGCGCAGATAGCTGATGGCTGCAGCCTGGGAGATGAAGACTCCGCTGGAACACAGACCCAGACCGATAATCACCCAGACCAGAGACGGAGCTAACGTCAACAACACTCCCAGCATGGAAAGCATGGTCGCAGCCACCAGGCCGGTGCGCAGTTCGATCCGCGTCAGCAGGACGCCCGCCGCCGGGGTCGCCACCAGGCCAGCCAGATACACGGCAAATAGAAAGCTGATCTGCGACGTGGAAAGCCCGAACGGTGGTGCTGCCAGGTGGAAGGTGACATAGGTAAAAATAGCCACCAGGCAAAACAGAATATTGAATCCCACGGCATAGGTGGCCAGCAGCTGCGGATTGCGAAAATTGCGTAGCATCTGCTCCATCCGACTGACGCTGTGTGTGGCGTTTGCCGCCAGGTGATGACCCGACCTGCGTGCGTGCGGCAGCCACATGGCGATCAGCAATCCACTCAGCACGTTGATGACGCCCAGAACTACAAACGCAGCCCGCCAGCTATAGGCATCCGTGATCAAGCCGGCGATCAGGCGGCCCAAGAATCCACCGAGCACGGTGCCGCTGACATAGAAAGCCATGACGAGCGCCACACTCTGCTCCGACCACTCCTCGGTGACGTACGCAATCGCGGTGGCAAAGATTCCCGGCATGATGACACCCTGCAAAAATCGCCAGAAGTCGAGCGCGTGCAGGTTCGAAGAGGTCGCTGCCAGCAAAGTTGGAACCGCCAGCGCCAGAATGGACGCTACAATCACGCGTTTGCGGTTCAGGCGCTCTGCGTAGGTACTGAACATTGGCGCTGATAGAGCCACGCCCAGCGTGGAGGCGCTGACAGTGAATCCCGCGGCAGATTTTGACACATGAAAAATCTGGACGAGCTGCGGCAGCAGTGGTTGCGTCACGTAAAGGTCGGCGAAGGCACACACACCGCACACCATGACCGCCAACACGCTGGAAACAGGGCCGATTCCCACTATGGCCTCGGATTCTGCTGTCGCAATGGCTTCGCCTGGTTCCAGTTCGTTCATCCTTCTTTAACCAGAGTACAAGAGGCACAAGATTTCTCGCGCGCGAATGTGACACCATAGAGAAACGCAAATGTCTGTTTCTTCAGGAGTACAGCGAGCAGCGGCAGCATTTCAATCGCGCGATTTTCGCCGCTATCAACTCGCACGGCTGCTGGTCATTCTGGGCGCCGAAGCCCAGGCCGTCGCCGTTGCGTGGCAGATCTACGAAATCACGCATCGTGCCATCGATCTTGGCTATACCGGACTGGCCCTTTTTCTGCCCGGCATTTTATTTCTCATCCTGGCAGGCCACACGGCAGACCGCTATGACCGGCGACACATCATTCTGATCTGCTATAGCCTGCAATGCCTGGGCACTCTCTCGCTGCTGGCGATGGCATGGACACACACGCGGAACGTGTTACCGATCTACGGGGTGCTGTTTCTGATCGGCTCAGGCCGCGCCTTCAGCGGACCGGCCAGTTCGGCGCTGTTGCCGCACCTGGTAGAGAAGCGCGATTTCGTCAATGCTGTCTCCTGGGGCGCGACCGTCTTCCAGATGGCGAATGTCCTTGGCCCGGCGGTGGGTGGTGTGCTCTATACGTTGCCGTTGCGCCGCTGGCTGCCCATGGCGATAGGCCAGCACCTGATGGGAGCAGCCATCGTGTACGTCTTTACGCTGTCTACCCTTGGCATCTTTCTCACATTGGTTTTTTCCATGTCCGTGCGTCCGGGGCGGCAGGAACAGCGCGCTATGTCTGTGGAAACGCTGCTGGCAGGCTTTCGCTATGTATGGGAAAAGAAGCTGCTGCTGGGCGTCACTACGCTCGATCTGTTTGCCGTGCTCCTCGGCGGTGCGGTCGCGCTGATGCCCATCTTTGCCGAGGACATTCTGCACGTGGGACCCCGAGGCCTGGGCGTGCTGCGCGCTGCTCCGGCCATTGGAGCGCTGATCGTCTCGGTATTTCTGACATGGCAGCCGATGCAACGGCGCGCGGGAGTACGGATGCTAATCTGCGTGGGTGTGTTTGGAGCAGCCACGGTTGTCTTTGGACTGTCGCGGAACCTGATTCTCTCTCTGGCTGCGCTGCTGGTGGTAGGCGCAGCCGATATGGTGAGCGTAGTGGTGCGGTCCTCTTTGATTCAGTTGGCAACGCCACAGCAGATGCGCGGGCGCGTGAGCGCGGTGAATTACCTCTTTATTGGCGCGAGCAATGAGTTTGGCGACTTTGAAAGCGGTGTGACGGCGCAATGGTGGGGCGCGGTCCGCGCGGTCGTCATCGGCGGTATCGGTTCGTTAGTCGTCACCGGGCTCTGGTCGGTTATGTTTCCATCGCTGCGCCAGGTAGACCAGTTATCCGAAGATGCTTTGATGCCTGCCAGGGAACAGGAAGCGACCTCCGAACCGCTGCGCTAGCTAGTTTCCCCGGTTGACAGCAAAGGTCATTGACGATCGTCGATAAAAGGATGATGCTGAGGTTTTGTGGTTTCCGCATCCGGAACCCATGAACTAAATCGATTCAAGGGACCCGCAGCCAATGGCCATTGCCGCAGCATCGACCACCACCGTACAACTTAGCCCCGGTCAAACCACAGGATTGAAGAGTTCGTTGGCCATGGTCACAACGCTCTTCTTTCTATGGGGTTTCATTACCTGCCTGAACGACATCCTGATTCCGCACCTGAAAAGCGTCTTCACGTTGAATTACGCCGAAGTGATGCTGGTTCAGACCTTCTTCTTTTCCGCATATTTCGTATTTGCGCTTCCGTCGGGCAAGGTCATCAACCTTATTGGATATAAGCGGACCATGGTTGCCGGTCTGGTCGTGATGGCCATCGGCGCACTCCTCTTTATACCCGCCGCCATGGTTCCCTCGTTCCCCATGTTCCTGTTCGCTTTAAGCGTGGTCGCTGCAGGCATGACATTGTTGCAGGTTTCTGCAAACCCCTACGTGGTCGTGCTGGGACCATCGGAAACGGGCGCCAGCCGTTTGAATCTGGCAGCTGCGTTCAACTCGCTGGGAACAACGATTGCGCCCTACATTGGAAGCCTCTTCATTCTGGGTACGGTGCCGCTGGCGCCCGAGATTGTGCGAAGCCTGTCGCCAGCCGCTCATCATGCCTACCAGGTGAGTCAGGCATCTGTGGTGAAGTTGCCGTACCTGATCATGGCCATCATTCTGCTTTCCTTTGCGGTTGCCATGGCGCTTTTCAAGTTGCCTTCCATCACGACGTACAACATTGCGTTGCAGCCGGACCCAAACGCGGGCAAAAGCATCTGGGAGTATCGCCACTTGATCCTGGGCGTGGTGGCGATCTTTACCTATGTTGGAGCTGAGGTTTCCATCGGCAGCTTCATGGTCAATTACCTTAACCAGCCGGACATCGGCAATCTGAGCCTGAAAGTCGCCGCCGGCTATGTGGCGTTCTATTGGGGCGGCGCCATGATCGGCCGCGCGCTCGGCGTTGGAATCACGCAAAAACTGCGCGCGGGAACTGTGCTGGGCGTGGCCGCGATCATCGCATTTTCTCTGGTCGGTACATCCATCCTCAGTTTTGGCCATCTGGCCATGTGGAGTCTGATTCTCGTCGGCCTGTTCAATTCGATCATGTGGCCGAACATTTTTGCCCTGGCGCTGGCCGATCTTGGATCGCTGACGAATAAAGGTTCCAGCCTGCTGGTGGCAGCAATCATCGGCGGAGCGCTCATCCCGCTGGCGCAGGGCGCTCTGGCCGATCGCATCGGCATTCATCATGCCTTTGTTCTGCCGTTGCTCTGCTATATCTACATCGGCTACTACGGATTTAAAGGCTGCAAAGTACCGGATGCGTTGTCGTCGGCTGTGCGTCAAGCGGCCTGATAGAAGCCGAATATTCCCGATTCCTGGACTATCCTGTGCTGCGCAGACCGGCAGCGATGCCGTTGATCGTCGCGGCAATGGCGCGCTGGACTGCCGGTTGGTTGTCTCCGGCACGTTTGCGGCGCAGCAGCTCCACCTGGATCAGACTCATCGGATCCACATAGGGATTGCGCACCAGGATGGAGCGCGCCAGTACAGGATTGGATTCGAGCAGCGTCTTCTGATTCGTAACGGCCAGCACCATCTGACGCGTGCGTTCAAACTCGGCTTCAATCTTGCGGAAGACGCCTTCGCGCACGGTTGCATCCTGCACCAGCGAAGCATACAGGCGAGCGATGCCGAGGTCCGCTTTGGCCAGCGCCATCTCGACGTTGCGAACCAGATCAATGAACAGCGGAAATTCCCGCATCATCTCGCGCAAAAGCTCCAGGCCGCCGGGCTGCTGCGAGTAGATTTCCAGCGCATGCCCAACACCAAACCATGCCGGTACCATGTGCCGACTCTGCGTCCAGCCAAAGACCCAGGGAATGGCGCGCAGATCGCCAAAGCTGTTCTTACCGGCACGGCGCGAAGGACGCGAGCCGATGCGCGCATTCTCCAGCTCATTGACCGGCGTGGCCTCAGAAAAATATTGCAGCACCGCGGGATCTTCCGGAATGTTTTTGCGGTAGAACGTGTAGGCCGTTGCAGACATGGCGTCGAAAGCCTGCTCCCATCCGTCGCGCATCTGCCCGGTGCGATGGCCATCGGCGCGGCGCGCTTCGGGACGCGCCAGAGCGTCCAGAGAAGCCGCCACCATCAACTCCAGATTGCGTTCTGCCAGCACAACGTCGGAATATTTCCAGTGCAGCACTTCGCCCTGTTCGGTCAGGCGCATCTCTCCGGAAAAAGCGCCCATCGGCTGCGCGTAGATGGCGCGATGCGTAGGACCACCTCCACGCCCGACAGTTCCGCCGCGGCCATGAAACAGGCGGAGATGTACATCGCACTCGCGAGCGACAACATGCAACTCGCGATGCGCCTTAAAAATCTCCCAGGTGCTGGTCATCATGCCGCCATCTTTGTTGGAGTCGGAATAGCCCAGCATGACCTCCTGCCGCCGCGACCACGAATTGAGCAGCGGCTGATACGCATCCATCGTCCACAGTTCGCGGCTTACCGTCGCTGCGTTTCGCAAATCTTCAATGGATTCATAGAGCGGCACGGGCATGAGGCCCTGGCTTGTTTCCGTCGCAGCGCACGTCACACCCTGCATCCGCGCCAGTTGCAGCACATGCAAAACATCGTCCACACTGCCGGCTCCACTGATGACATACTGCCGCACGGCATCTGCGGAATTTTTCTCCTGCAAGTCTGCAATGGTGCGAAATGTTTCCAGCACGTTGGTAGTTTCTGGCGACATGGGCGTCGCAAAGACTGCCGGATTGACGCCCGGCGATGGCCAGGTCTGCATTTCTGCCAGAGCGCGAGTATGTAGCCGCGCATGCTGTCGAATGTCGAGCGTCTGCAGATGAAGGCCGAAGGTACGCACTTCTAAAATAAGCGGGTCGATCAGCATGCGCGCCAGGCGTACGCCTGCATGCGTTGCAAGACTTGTGCGCAGCAGGTCCAGATCTTCCAACAGCTCTGCAGCAGAACGATACGGCGGCAACGCCGCACGAATGGATTCTCCTTCGGGGGTCTTGCGTCCCGCATCCAGGCGCTCCCGGATACACAGGACAAAGCGCCGGTATAACTCCCGCTCGTAACTCTCGCCAAATCCTTCTCCGGATCGTTCCAACTGCTTGCTGTATTGTGCCAGCCGTTCCTGCAAGGCATCGCTGAGAGCCACGCGATCCACCGAACTGGTAAGCAGATCGAAGACCAGCTGCACACATTGCCGGTAGTGTTCCAACACCTTTGCGCTGGCCATTTCGAGGGCCTGCCGCGTGACCGTGAGCGTCACATTTGGGTTGCCGTCGCGATCGCCGCCGATCCAGGAACCGAATTCCAAAAATTGCGGCAGCTCGATTGGCTCGATGGCAATGCCGTACTCTTCTGTAAAGGCGGCGGCAACCTCCTGAAACAAGAGCGGCAGGGTTTCAAAGATGGCGATCTCGTAATAGTCGAGCCCCATCTTCACTTCGTCGTACACAGAAGGGCGGCGATTGCGAACCTCATCTGTCTGCCATAGCGACGTGATCTCCGCCAGGATGTCCTGTTCGAGCTGCAGCAGACCTTCATCCGGCAATGGAATACGATCCAGACGTTCGAGGTATTCTCCAATGCGGCGGCGCTTGAAGAGCACAGACCTCCGTGCAACTTCCGTGGGATGCGCCGTGAAAACGGGAGTGATGCGAATCTGCCGTAGAAACTCCAGCGCTTCCTGCGCGGAAATTCCAGCCTGGCGCATACGACGCAACGTGCCGCGGATTTCTCCCGGCTGCGGTTCCCGTTGATTGCCCGCCAGCAGATGTGCTCCGCGACGGCGCTTACGATGGTTGGTCTCGGCCAGGTTGATCAGTTCAAAATAAAATCCGAATGCGCGCGTGAGTTGGTCGGCAAACGCCACATCGAGGCCGTGAATCTGCTCCATCGCCCGGTTCAGCAGAGTTTCTGCAGTCGTTCGATCATTCCGCAGGCGTGCCTGCCGACCTTCCATCGTCTGGCGGCGCAAATCCTCAACCGCCTGAAACAAACGCTCACCGGACTGTTCCCGCAGGACATTGCCCAGCAGAATTCCCAGCGAACGCACATCGCGACGCAAGGGAGCTTCCTTGCGCGTGCCTTCCTGCACTTGTACTTCTGCCAGCCGATCGGCCCAGCTTTCCGGTTTCCAAAGAGGTTCCATGAATACTCGCATTATGCCTGATAACACCGCAGACCCTTACCGGGAAATTAAGAGAGTGTGGATTGCTCTTCCAATTGCACCATGAACGACTCCCATTCGGTAAGCGCCGCGGCGTGGTCCTTGCGTAACTGATCCATCTGGGCGATCAGCGTTTGCGTCTGTGCCGCCGAAATAAATACTCCCATTGCCTGCTCCGCCGTCTGCATGGCTGCCTCCAGACGCGGAATCTCTTCCTCCAGTTCCGCACAGCGTTCCTGAATCTGCCGGAGCTTGATGGGGTTCAGCCGTTTGACGGGTTGCAATGCAGAATTATTTTCTGCGGCCGTTGCCGGCGCAGCTGCAAAAGATTTTCGCTCGTCTTTGTTCGGCGTATCTGTGGCTGGCTTGCCTTGAGCCACCGTAACCGGGGTAACTTGCTTCGCCTGCTGTCGCAAATAATCTTCATAGTTCCCCGAATACACGCGCAGAGATTGATCTTTCACCTCAAACACACGCGTTGCCAACTGGTCGATAAACAAGCGGTCGTGCGAGACGAAGACAATGGTCCCGGAAAAATTGCGCAGCGCTTCCAGCAGAACATCCTTGGCGCGAAGATCCAGGTGATTGGTCGGCTCATCCAGCAACAGAAAATTTGCGGGGCTTACCAGCAACCGCGCCACGGCGTAGCGATTGCGCTCTCCACCGGAAAGCACGCCCAGCGGCTTGAAGACATCTTCCCCCGAAAATAAAAAGCAGCCCAGCAGACTGCGCAACTGTACCACTGGAATGCGCGGCGCAACGGCGCCGAGATCGTCCAGCATGCGTAGCTCCGGGTCCAGAGCCTTGTACTGGTCCTGCGCAAAGTAACTCATCGTTACGTTGTGCCCCAGGCGAATGGCGCCCCCTGTCGGAACGTTGTTCCCTGCCAGCAAACCGATCAAAGTGGACTTGCCCGCGCCATTCGGGCCAACCAGTGCAATACGGTCGCCACGCTCAATTGTGAAGTGGATACCGGAAAAGACGTTGAGCGCGCCGTAGCTCTTATCCAGATTCTCTACTTCCGCAACCATGCGTCCGCTGGGCGGCGGCTGCGGAAATTCGAAGTGAATCACAGATTCTTCCTGCGGCAATTCGATGCGCTCGATGCGTTCGAGTTCCTTGATGCGGCTTTGCACCTGCTTGGCTTTGGTGGCCTGGGCGCGAAAGCGCGAGATGAAAGCTTCCAAATGCTCAATTTGATCGCGCTGATTGCGATAGCTTGCTTCCAGTTGCGCCCGTCGTTCCGCCTTCTGCTGCAGATATTTTTCGTAATTGCCGCTGTAGACATGCAGGCGGCGATTCCATATCTCAACCGTCTTGCGCACCGTTACGTCGAGAAAGTAGCGATCGTGCGAGATGACCACAAATGCATGCGGATATTGCTGCAGATACTCTTCCAGCCAGTTTCTGGATTCGATATCGAGATGATTCGTCGGTTCATCCAGCAGCAGCAGCGTTGGCTTCTGCAGCAGCAGCTTTGCCAGCGCAATGCGCATTTGCCAGCCGCCGGAAAACTCCTCGGTGCGTCGCGGCCAGTCTTCCTTGCGAAAGCCCAGGCCCATGAGCACAGCGCCCACCTGCGCCTCCTGCGTGTATCCATCCTGCACGTGCAGTTGCGTCTGCATTTGCGCAAACCTGTTTGCCGCGGCGGCATATTCCGGACCATCTGGTGCAAGAATGGACATCTGCTCGCTCAGAGATTCCAATTGGGCCTGCAATGCACGTGTGGCCGCGAATACAGACAGGCATTCGTCAAAGACCGTCTGGCCATGCATCTGCAACCCGTCCTGCGGCAGATAGCCAATCGTCATGCCACTGGTCTGTTCCAGCCTGCCGTAATCCAGCCCGTCCATGCCTGCCAGGATTCGCAGAAGTGTGGATTTGCCCGTGCCATTGCCACCGACCAGACCGGTCCGTTCTGCGGACGTCAGCTGCCAGCTGACATTTTCAAACAGCAGCTTTGTACCAAATCTTTTTCCGGCGTCGATCAGTTGCAACATGGGCTTGAAATTTCCAGCAGAAATTCTATTGTCGCATCCTGGACGTGGCATCGAGCACCAAAGACAGCAGCGCAACCAATCCACTCACGGCACAGGCGATGCCAGCAGATTGATATACTCGGCGGGAAGCCCTCTTTGAGCAAGCTGCGTGGAACCCTTTGCGGACGCGGCTTGGAACTGCGGCATCCTAAAGTTTTTGTGGAGTTGGAGACATTTGGAATGACAAATTATCTGGAATTGCCCCTTGGCGAAAATGTCCCCAATCTGGTCACTGCCGTGGTGGAAATTCCCCAGGACAGCGTAAATAAGTATGAGTATGACAAAACTCTGCACGTCTTCCGTCTGGATCGAAATCTCTACAGCCCCGTGCATTATCCCGGCGACTACGGGTTCCTTCCACAAACACTTGCCATGGATGGTGACCCGCTGGATATTTTGATTCTTGGAGATGCACCCAGCTTCCCAGGCTGTGTGCTGACGGCGCGCCCCATCGGCTTGTTCAAAATGCTGGACCAGGGTGTGGAAGATGAAAAAGTGCTCGCCTTTGCAGCCGGCAATCCTACCTTCAGCCATATTGAAAGCTACAAATCCTGCTACCCGCAAATACTGCGGGAAGTGGAACACTTCTTTTCGATCTATAAAGACCTGGAAGGCAAACGCACGCAGGTCATCGGCTGGGGAGATGTGGCCGAGGCAAGAGAGATGATCCAGACCTGCCACAAGCGCTATCACGAAGCGGCACAAAAACCGGGTACGCTGTAAAATTCAGCCATCTATCGTTGAATCGGGATCGTTGAACCTCACTCTTCATGCGTCTGCCATTTCCAACCCGGCTCAACATACAGTATGTGCTGATCGGGCTGGCAATAATATTTTTCGCGCAGATACTCAATGGCACCGACCCGCTGTTCGCCTTCGCAGACTGCCTTGCGATGCTGTTTACGGCTCTCGCCTTCAACGTTCTGGGCGGTTTGTCCACTGCCAGCGGGGCCTTTGTAATCTTCCTTGCGCTCTCGACGTATATCGTCACAATTTTCGTAAAAATCTTCACCTTCGAACCATCGAACAGAAACTTTCGCCAGCCGACAATCACCATCATAGCCACAGCTGTTGCTTTTTTTGGATTGCTGGTCAGCGCCTGGCTCAGCCGGAAATTTATTCGTCCACGCCCGCTGGTCCGCTTCTCTCCGCGCGATCTTGAAAACCTCGAGAACACGGCGGGCGGTGTCATCGTCCTAGGGCTTTTGAGTCAGTTTCTGCTTTCCGCATACGGTGTCGAAGCCAATGGATCTGTGGAGTCCGGATCTTTCTGGGCAATTCTGAACCAGATGAACCTCTTTATCCCGCTGGCGATCGTGCTCGGCACCTACTACTCCATCTACATGAGCAATGGGAAAAAGAGCATGAACTGGGTGGTCATCGTGGCCATCATTTATACGGGAGGTATTGGCTTTGCCGCAGCGTCAAAACAAGGCATGTATGCGCCTTTCTTTTCTTACTTTCTGGTCTGTGCCGCGCTGCGCTTTCGCTTCCGCGTTCTTCAGGTTTTTCTGATAATTCTCTACGTCGTCTTTGCCATTGGGTTTCTATTTCCATGGGCGCAGTACGCCCGCACCTACACACGTCAGCCCACGTTAGGCCTGACGCTGGCCGCAACATACAGATTGATTACAGATCCCAACACGATTCCTGCCATGTATCGATGGTATGAAGATTCCCTCGTATTGAATCAGGATATCAATCAAGTACAGCTATGCTATGACCATCCTCACGGCTTGATTGATCGCGAGTCATTGATCTGCTCCGACGATACCTTGATCAATCTCACGCTTCATACCGGTCCAGTTGGGCCTCAATATCTGATGGATGGGTTCTTCATGGTGATTCCGCACTTTATGTGGCCGGGTCGGCCCAGCGTATTTCTAGGGAATGTCTACGGAAGAGACACGGGACTCGTCGGCGGCGAAGATTATGGTACCGAAGCGGCATTCGCTCCGGTCGGCGATGCTTTCCGGGAATTCGGCTGGTCCGGCGTGGTAATTGTCATGCCCGTCATGTTCTTTTTAACGTTTGTCTTTCTCGACAACATTTTTGGAGATGTGCGAAACACCCCCTGGGGCCTGACCATGACGTCCTATGCCGCATTCGCGGCTCCCGGTCTTCTGCTGCCGGTACACCCTCAACTTTGGGGCCATTTTGTACCGATCATCCTTATTCTGGCCTGGATCACTCGATATGTTGCTCCGCAGATAGCAGTCATGTTTGGCTTACGCAAGATACGCGTCAAGATCATTCCGAAAGAAGAAGCCACCTCAACCCCATTCAGCCGGTGATGATTTCTTCCGGGCGACGCGCTGCGTAACCAGGCCGCTTCGCTATTGATGTATCCAGCAAACCATGTCGGACAGGAGATCGCATTGCAACGCAAAAAAGTTCTGTTGAGCTGGAGTGGAGGCAAAGACAGTGCATGGGCTTTGCACACGCTGCGTCAGAATTCTGCCTATGACGTCGTTGCGTTGCTGACTACCGTGAACGAAAAATTTGGCCGCGTTGCGATTCACGGATTCCGTGAGGAGCTTCTCGATTCCCAGGCGTCTGCTACAAGCCTGCCGGTATGGAAGATACCGCTTCCATATCCATGCACCAACGCGGACTACGAAACGCGCATGCAGGCGGTGTGCGAGCGGGCGGTCCAAGAGGGCTTCGACGCCGTTGCTTTTGGCGATCTATTTCTGGAAGACATACGAGCCTATCGCGTCGAACGGCTGGCAGGCACCGGGTTGGAGCCCTTGTTCCCAATCTGGGGTATTCCCACGGATCAGTTGGCGAGGCAAATGGTTGCTGCCGGATTACGGGCGCGCATCACGTGTGTCAATCCCAGACATCTGCCCGCGTCGTTTTGCGGGCGCGTATTCGACAGCACATTTCTCGCAGACCTTCCTGCCACGGTCGATCCTTGCGGCGAACGCGGCGAGTTTCACAGCTTTGCCTGCGCTGGCCCCATGTTCACGCATCCTATTTCGGTAGAGCATACCTTGACGGTGGAACGGGAGGGTTTTGTCTACGGCGAGATTGTGCTGCAGGAACCTGCATAGCCGGCGATTATGATAGCCTGCCTACGAATTGCATTCCTTGGTTTCTGCGCTTCCTGGTTTCGTTTCTTAGATTCGTTTCTTTCATATTTCATGGCTTCTCGCGAAGCCACCTGAAAATAAACTTCACGGAGACCCATCATGTTGTTTGCACCAATCTCTCGCGGCTTGCTGGTGAGCGCGATTGCGCTTCTGTTTCTGGTTCCGGGCAGCAATGCCAATGCCTATAAAGGTCCCTCTGGCAACCAGGCAAATCCCGCATCCGCTTCCTATGAAGATACTTCCTCTGCAAATCCCTGGTGGAAGCATGCCGTCATTTACGAGGTCTATCCGCGCAGCCTACAGGACACAAATGGCGATGGTATTGGCGATCTCAATGGCATCACGCAGCGGTTGGGCTATCTGCAGAACCTGGGCGTCACTGCCATATGGCTCACACCGATCTATCCTTCGCCGCAAGTCGATTTTGGTTACGACATTTCCAATTACGAAGCCATTGATCCCATGTACGGCACCATGGCGGACTTTGACCATCTTGTAGCTGAGGCAAAGAAGCACAATATTCGCGTCATCATGGACATGGTGATGAACCATACCTCCGACCAGCATTCCTGGTTTCTGGAGAGCCGGAGTTCGCGCAATAATCCGAAGCGCGACTGGTATGTGTGGCGCGACGGCAAGGGCCCGGGACAGCCGCCGAACAACTGGCTGAGTGATTTTGGCCACTCCTCCTGGACCTACGATGCCAAAACCAAACAGTGGTACTACCACAAGTTTGCAGCCCAGCAGCCGGACCTGAACTGGAACAATCCCGCAGTCCAAAAAGCGATGTTCGACGCGGTGCGTTTCTGGCTGAATCGCGGCGTGGCCGGATTCCGGCTCGATGCCATCACCACGCTGTTTGAAGATCCCCAATTCCGCGATGAAAAGATTCTGCCCGGCAAGAATGAATTTGGCGATCCCAATGAAGACGATGCCATGACCAACAATCTGCCGCAGGTACACGATGTGCTCCGCAGCCTGCGCAAGGTCGTCGACACTTATCCTGGTCAGCGCGTGCTTATCGGAGAAACGTATCTGCCCAATATCCATCAGCTTTACCTGATGTACGGAAAAAATAATGACGAGACGCAGCTGCCTATGGACATGCAGCTCGGCTTTCTCGACAAGCTCGACGTGAATGACTTTCGCAAGCGAATCAACGAAGCGGAAACGCAACTGGGCGGGAATCAACCGCTCTTTATCTTCGACAACCATGACAATCCGCGCAGCTGGAACCGTTATGGCGATGGCGTACATGATGCAGCCATTGCGCGCATCATCGCTGCGGTTCTGCTCACCACACGTTCTGCTGCGCTGATGTATTACGGGCAGGAGATTGGCATGGTCACCACGCCGCCTAAAACTCGCGCCGAGGTGCAGGACCCCATAGGAAAAACCGGCTGGCCAAAAAACAAGGGCCGCGATGGAGAGCGGACACCGATGCAATGGACCCCGGGCAAGGACGCTGGATTCAGCACGGCAAATAAAACCTGGCTGCCCGTGGCACCCGACTACAAAACCGTCGACGTGCAAGTGGAAGCCGCCAATCCAAACTCACTTTATAACTGGTACAAAACGCTGATTGCCATGCGCCGCGATAACCCGGCATTGCGGGATGGATCCAACATCATGCTGAACACCTCCGACCCCAACGTGCTTTCGTACCTGCGTAAGAATCCTGGCGCGGGCTCCTCGGTGCTGGTGGCGATGAATTTTACTGCGCAGCCGCATACCGTGTCCTTCGACCTGAAGGATCAGGGCATCGCGGGAACGAGCGCGCAAACGTTGCTGCAGAATGGTGGTGTGGCGAAGAGGGTTTTCCTGAATCGGGTAACGTTGCCGCCGTTTGCTGTCTTTATCGGGCAAGTGCAGTAACCGGTCACCCCAGGGACGTCATCGCGCGCAAGAAAAGGCCTGTGCATCCACGCAGGCCTTTTCTCATGCTTTCGATATCAATCAGCGTCTAAAAACCCATCGTGTCATCTGCCGAAGGACCATACGTTGCTGGCAAAGGAATACTGTTCAAACGCAGATAGACGCCAAGCTGGGCACGGTGATGCACCAGGTGATTGAGGAACATGCTGCGGTAGATAAGGAAGCGCGGTTCATCCACAATCGTGTGACCCTGAAAACTCAGCTTCCATTTCTTCTGCCACTCCTCATCGCCGGCTTCTGCAATCGCTTTGCGCGCCTTTGCTGCCACATCATCAAATGCAGCCAGCAGTTGCTTGCGCGATTCCATCACCAGAGGCTTCATGGTGTTCTTGCCAAAATCAAGCTCCGGCAGTTCCACAATGAACGTCGCAAACTCCGGCAATTGCGCCACATGAGCAGCAAGCCTGCTCAGCACCATAGATTTTTCGTGGGGCTTATAGTCCGGCTTATCTTCGGGAACGCGTTCCAGCATGGTGCGAGTTTTTTTGATCTCTTCATCGAATTCCGGTAACAACATCTGACGAACTTCCATGTCACCCTCCTTCCAACTTCTGTTGACCAGCCATCATAACTGACGAAAAGAAGATCGTGCTAGCGCGTGCGAGCGATCTCCGGACGCAGGGCCATCTCCGCATCCTCATCCGGCTCAGGCGAGCCAGCCGGAAGCTGTCGGGGATTCAGATGATACCTGGTCAGGTTCTCTTTCAGGATGGCAAATGCATCCTCCGGCGTATCGGCAAACTGGAAGAGCTTACGATCGTCGGGAGAAATCGTGCCTTTATCCACCAATACATCCAGATTGAAAACGCTATTCCAATATTTTGATCCATATACGATCACTGTCATCTGCTTGGCCAGTTTCTGCGTCTGCGCCAGCGTTAGCAGCTCGAACATTTCATCCAACGTCCCGAAGCCTCCGGGAAAAACCACCAGCGCTTTGGCCAGATACGCAAACCAATACTTGCGCATAAAAAAGTAATGAAACTCCAGGCTGAGTGACGGCGTGATATACCGATTCGGCATCTGCTCAAATGGCAGCCGGATGTTCAGCCCAACGGTCTTGCCGCCCGCTTCATGGGCGCCGCGATTGGCCGCTTCCATAATGCCGGGACCGCCGCCGGAGGTAACGACAAAGCGCTCACGGCGAGATTTGATCGTCATGCTCCACTTCGTCAGCATATAGGCCAGCTTGCGCGCATCTTCGTAATAGCTGGCCATCTCCACGGCAGCTTCTGCACGGCGCAGGCGTAGCTCACTGGTTTCGCCGCGCTCGCGTTCTTCTGCGGACGCAGGCTGTTCCTCCACGGGCGCACGGCGCGTCGAACCGGTATTTTCCAGCAACTCCAGCGCATGGCTGGCCTCATCCATCGCATGAAACCGTGCCGAGCCAAAAAATACGACTGTGTCCTGAATGTGCTCCCGGCGAAAGCGCGCCAGAGGCTCAAGATACTCCGCGAGAATGCGGAGTACGCGGCCATCCGGCCCATTCACAAATGTGGGATTCGCGTAGGCTAGCTGCGGACGTTCCGCAGGAGGCTCAGATTTTGTTGTGTTCATTCCTGTCTTTCATCCTTCGTTGGATCGTGCACCCAATCAACGTTGTATCTGTTGGACGTACATTGCCGAAGAAAATGTGCAGCGTTGGAAGTTCCATCTACGGTCGATAATCGCGATAGTGAATGGCCTCGGACAATCCAATCCAAAAGTCCAGCAAGCCGATACCGGAAATAACACCGCGTGTCGCGCCATGCAGCAGAATGGAACTCAGCCACGGATAGGCCAGCAGGTATTGGTTCTGATACCAGAATCGCGTCCAGGGTAGACAAAACAAAAGCAGCCCAACATAAAAACAGAACGTGACCATCACCACCAGGGACAAGCGCTGCAGCCACACGGGAACGGGAATGGGCGCGTTTCCATCACGCTTTTGTCCCGGCTGCGCGGTGGGCAGCGGTGGCAATGGATCTGAGGCGTCGGGGGGGAACAGCTCCGATTGGATCGGCATCAATAATTACCAGGGACACTGCATCGCACGATGCAATACCCCACGAAGCCAAGGTATCATACGCGTTTGGCAGAATGGAAAACGCGTATGACGCCTCGGCGCCTAGCTTTGCACTGCTGCAGCATTTCGTCTGGGCCTGCGATTGGCTTGCAGGATTTTTTTGCGAATGCGAAGGCTCTTCGGCGTAACCTCTACCATCTCATCATCGGCAATAAACTCGATGGACTGTTCCAGGTTCAATGGCCGGAACGGCACCAGGCGAATGGCTTCATCCGCGGAAGAAGCACGCATATTTGTCAGCTTCTTTTCCCGGACCGCATTCACATCCAGATCATTGTCACGGGAATGCTCGCCCACAACCATGCCTTCATACACTTCCACGCCAGGGCCGACAAAGAGCACGCCGCGTTCCTGCAGTCCGTCGAGTGAATATGTCGTAGTTGTTCCGGCACGATCGGCAATCAAGGCACCGGTCGGGCGCTGCGGAATCTCGCCCTGATGTTCCATGTATCCATCGAAGAGGGTGTTCATCACGATGGTGCCGCGTGTTTCCGTCAGCATCTCACTGCGCAGACCAATCAATCCACGGCTGGGGATGCGGAACACCAGGCGGACGCGACCATAACCGTGATTGTGCATGCGCACCATCTCAGCCTTGCGCGGCCCTAACCGCTCCATTACCACACCGACAAAATTTTCCGGAATATCGATGGTGAGCTGCTCCACCGGTTCCATCAACTTGCCATCCACCTTGCGCGTGACAATCTCCGGACGGCCAACCATCAGCTCAAAGCTTTCGCGGCGCATCATCTCAATCAAAATGGCGAGTTGCAATTCGCCGCGGCCCAGAACCTTAAAGCTGTCCGGGCTGCCTGTATCTTCCACGCGAATGGAAACGTTGGTGAGCAACTCCTTATCCAGCCGCTCCCGTATATTGCGCGACGTAACATATTGGCCTTCGCGCCCCGCAAACGGCGAGTTATTGACGGAAAACTGAATGGCAATCGTCGGCTCATCAATCGTGATGGTCGGCAGCGGCGCGGGATTCTCAATGCTGGTAATCGTCTCGCCGATGGTGATGCCGCTGACTCCGGCAACGGCGACAATATCGCCCGTTTCGGTTTCTTCGATATCCGTGCGCTTCAGCCCGTTAAAAGTAAACAGCTTGGTGACCCTGGTTTTCTCCAGCGAGCCATCGCGCTTGGAGATGGCAACTTCCTCGCCCGTGCGCAGCGTTCCGTTAAAGACGCGCGCAATGGCAAGGCGGCCCAGATAATCGGAATAGTCCAGATTCGTAACCAGAATCTGCAGCGGCCCGTTTGGATCGCCCGTGGCTGGCGGAATGGTCTCGATAATTTTGCGATAGAGCGGTTGCAGATCGGTGCCAGGCGTCTTCAGGTCCATGGTCGCCGTACCCAGCTTCGCGTTGGTGTAGATCACCGGAAAATCCAGCTGGTCTTCACTGGCGTCGAGATCGATGAACAGGTCGTAGATTTCGTTCAGCACTTCCTGCGGGCGCGCATCCGGACGATCAATCTTGTTCATCACCAGGATTGGCAACAACTTGGCTTCCAATGCCTTGGACAAAACGTAGCGCGTCTGTGGCAGCGGTCCTTCGCTGGCATCCACCAGCAGCATTACTCCGTCCACCATCTTCAAGGCGCGCTCCACCTCGCCGCCGAAATCGGCGTGGCCCGGCGTATCGACGATGTTGATCTTGGAATCTTCGAAAAAAATGGCGGTATTTTTGGCCAGAATCGTAATACCGCGCTCGCGCTCCAGATCATTGGAGTCCATCACGCGGTCCACCACCGTTTCATTGGAGCGGAAGGTGCCGCTCTGGCGCAGCATGGCATCGACCAGGGTGGTCTTTCCGTGGTCGACGTGGGCGATAATGGCGATATTGCGAATAACACGAGACACGATGCGTTCGTTTCCTGACTTGAGAATTCTGAATTGTGATTGTGGAGATAGATTCACGCTGCCGTAGAGTTTGGCAGGAAAATTCCAGCACACGCTTAAGTTTACCGCATAATAGGCCGCGGTACCGAGGATAGATCGTTTGGTAGCGGGTCCGTTTCCGGTTTGCGCCTTATACGGGAGCCATCTGGATCGCTTCCGAGAAGCTGACTGGTGGGTACCGATCCGTATCGGTGAGCGGTTTGGCGATTATGCGTAAGACCGCCCATCCGGCTACAATTTTCCCCGTGACCAGAGAACGTTGGGCTCAGATAGGAATCACGATTCAATTCCTTATCGTTGTCAGGACACTAGGTGAGATCTTCCGGCTTAAGCACATCCATGGCGCGGAGTTCTCGGTCGCAGTGGCTATGCCGTATGTCGGTGGCGCTTTCATCGCTGTTTGCTCTTGCTGGGCAGCCGTGACCCTGTACTTCTTCCGACGCTACACTCTGTCCGCCTGGATCGCGTCAGCGACCGTAGTCATTCTCCTGGTGTACAAAATTGCCGTGATCGGCTGGTAATGGTGGCTCACTTTGACGATTGAGCCGAAAGCCGGGCAGATCGCCCAGCTCAGGGCGTGGTTCCGAAAAAGCATCCTCTCCAAACTGGAAGCTAACTACAGGGCTGATCGCACTGCGCCGTACACGATCGAGACGTGAACTGCCCACTTTGCGACCTGCTATGCCGGTTGGTTAGCGGCATTAAGCCACAGAACGTTCGCCCTAAAACAAGAGTGGGTCGCCGGTTTGTCATAACAATGCTTCGAACCGCAGCGATCCTCAGCTTCCTTCCGAATGAGAGTGCGTTTGCCGGAATTGATTCTGCGCGAAGCACGCCCGCAACCAGCTCAGACCGGGCGTCGTCAGGTGAGCCCCCTTGCCCAACCTAGGCCGGACAAGGGGGTCGCGGTCTTCCACTCAATTTAGACAAGTCGCGCGGCCTGGGACTCTACCCATGTCTCGTAGGTGACCGGCAAAGCTCCTTTTGCCGTCTGCACGGTGTCTCGCACATAGGCCATTTTGCCCTTGCGAATGTCCTCATACGAGTGCGACACGGCCTTCGCCACAAAGGGAGGGAACCCGGCTTTCAAAAGGCCTTCCTCCGCTTGCGCGCTCGTAATGTCCACCACACGAATAGGCTTCCCCATAATGCGCGAGAGAATCGCGACCTGTTCCGGCAGAGTCAGCAGTTCTCCGCCGGTTACTTCGTAAATCTCCGCCGCGTCCCGATCAGTCAGCGCCTTCACCGCCACGGCCGCTATGTCCTGCGGAGCAACCGGCGCCGTCTTCCCCGCACCCATGCTGTTGAAGACCGAGCCGTTCTGCCGAATAGTGTCGAGCCATTGAAATGTATTCGTCATGAAGTTTCCAGCGCGCACGAAACTGCAGTGGAGACCGGACGCACGAAGGACGTCTTCCTTGTCCTTGTGCACCTGCCCGATCGGCGAGTCAGAATCCGCAGCGAACAAGGTCGAAAGAAACACCACGCGTGGACCCCCCGCTGCTTTCATCGCCTCGATTGCATGGCGAAATGCGTTACCGTCGAGAACGCCATTCATCAGGAAGACGGCTTCCACCCCGTCAAGGGTTTTGGCGAAGGTATCGGATTGCATGAGATCGCCGACCGCCACCTCGACGCGGTCCTTCAGATGGGCGACCTTTGCAGCGTCCCTGGTGAACACGCGCACCGGCTTCCTGGCGGCTAATAACTGTGCTACCACTTCACTCCCTACATTTCCCGTGGCTCCAATGATCAGGTACATATCGTTCCTCCTTTTTTCGTACTGCACATGTCTTTCGATTGCGTGGGGACGGAAATTGGTGCAACAATCGATGCTGCTGCAATACACTGTTCCAGACAGACAACAATGATCAACCTTAACGAACTTCGATTTTTTGTTCTGGTGGCTCAGACCCGGAGTTTTACCCAGACCGCCGAACGCCTCAGTGTGCCGAAATCGTCCGTCAGCCGCGCCATCGGACGCCTCGAAACGCGCCTGGGAGTGCAACTGATCGAACGCACAACACGCAGTGTCCGGCTCACGGAGATTGGCAGGCTTTATCTGACCCATTGCCAGAGAGTGATGGACGAAGCCGAACAAGCAGACCTCGCCGTTGGCGCTATGTTTGCTCGGCCAAGAGGGAAGCTGCGCATCGGCGCCCCTGTAGCGTTTGCCCGATTTGTGCTCGGTCCGCTCATGAATGAATTCCTGGAGATGTATCCGGAGTTGCGAGTGCACATCGAGCTATTGAGCGGAAACGGCCGCAGCCATGACGAGGGCCTCGATATGCTCGTACGTGCCGGTCCGCTCGAAGACTCCGGATGGCTGGTCAAGCCGCTCATGCGTGTGCGCCTCGGTATCTATGCGAGCCCCGCGTTCCTGAAGAGGCACAAGCGGCCGGAGTCACCCGCCGAACTGCGGCAGTTTCCCTGCATTGTCACAAGCTGCGGCCCGCTCGGTGAGGCGGAAGACTTCGCCCTGTGGCGGCTGCATCGCAACAACGAAGTGCGTCAGATCGGGGTCGACGCGCGCGTTTCCGTGCCGGACCCGTCCGTGCATCGCCAGTTAGCTTTAGCTGGCGCGGGCGTAGCAATGCTTGGACAAGCTGAGGTAGGGACGGATCTCAAGCAACGCAGATTAGTGCGGCTCTTACCGGATTGGGAGCCGGAATCCATTGAACTGCACGCGTTGTATCCTTCGCGGCTGAGTGCCTCGCCAAAGGTACGAGCTTTGCTGGAATTTCTGCGAGAGCGCTGCGACGATGCCTACCAGCTGGAAGGCCGAATTCCGGACTAGAACGGAAGGAATGGCTTCCGGACCACGCACCGTTCGCAACTTAGTTGGTCAATTGGCGCCAACAGCCCAAAGCACTCATTAAAATCCGGAACTACGGGCGACAAGCAGGATTAATTCCAACAAACGCGCTTGTGTCGATTGGCTTGAGCGTCAACTTCTAGTTGGTCGGCTACTCGGAAGCTGACCCACTACCCTGCACCACGATCCATGGACAAACTTGCTGCGAACCCCGCAGCATCTGCCGGAACATTCCTAACAGCTCCGCGCTAACTAATTTATTAGTTGTACGTCTGAGAGATTACAGGGGCGATAGACCATCTTCTCTCCCTGGATGACAGAACTCCGATGCCTCCAAAGAGATCCAACACGCTGACAGAAGCTGAGTTACGGCTCATGAAGATTCTCTGGGTGCGCGGAGAATCGGCGGTATCCGATCTGGTGGCCGCGATGGACGAGAAAACCCAGCTCGCCTATACCTCCGTCCTTACCACCGTCCGGATTCTGGAGAAAAAGGGCTATGTGCGCCATCGGCAGGAGGGCAAGGCCTTTTTATATAGTCCCTGCATTGCGGAAGATGAAGCTGGTAAGTCTGAGGTCCGTCATGTTTTGCAGCGGTTCTTTGGCAATTCCCGGGAACGGCTTTTGCTTTCTCTGCTGGGTGATGGCGAGATGACTCCGGAAGAATTGAAGCTACTCAAGGAAGCCATTGCCAACTCCCCGGAAGATACGCTGGAGGGCTTCTAACGCATGCAGCCCGTCCTACACATGATCGCGTTGCTGTCTGCTCTGGCTGCAAGTTCTCTGATCTCCGCCATTTGGCAGGGAATGATCCTGGCCGCATGTGTGGCTTTATGTCTCCACCTGCTGCCGCAGACGACCGCCGCCATGCGCTCATTTGTTTGGACAGCAGTGCTTCTGCTGGTCGTGGCGCTCCACTTTGCGGCGAATGCCATGCAGCGTTCGCCCGGATTTGCATCGTCGCACGGACTGGCCGTACATCTGAACTTTCACTGGAGCGTCGCGGTCTTCGCTGTCTGGATTCTGTTTTCCATCGTTCGCGGATCGCAACTGGTTGTGAGTGCGGTTCGGCTGTATCAGATGGAAAGAAATGCAACACCCATTGATGGCGGGCCGGCCTGCGCGGCGATCCTGCACAGCGCCCATCGGTCCGCGATCCTCTGTACTTCGACCGAAGTGGACGGCCCAAGCGTGATTGGGTTTGTTTCTCCCCGCATTCTCATTCCGGCTGCTCTTCTTGAAAAACTTTCGCCATCGGAGCTGCAGCAGGTTGTTCTTCATGAGATGGAGCATCTGCGCCGTGGCGACGATTGGATCAATCTACTGCAGAAGATCAGCCTCGTATTGTTCCCTCTGAATCCCGTGCTGCAGTGGATCGAGCGCCGTCTTTGCATCGAGCGCGAGCTGGCCTGCGACGATGGTGTTTTGCGATGCACCAGGGCTCCCAAAGCCTATGCAACCTGTCTGGCCAATTTGGCCGAGCATTCTATGCTGCATCGCAGAGCGTCGCTCGCGCTCCGCGCTTGGGAGCGGCATTCCGAATTGGCGAGCCGCGTACGCCGTATTCTGCAGCGGCCCGCTCTGGAGATTGGGCAGTCCCAGGCGAAGATGATGATCGGTGCGTTGGTGCTGGTGCTGGTGGGTGGCGCTACGGCCTTGTCGCATTGCCCTCAGCTCGTCACGTTTTCTCCTTCTTTGGTTTCACCAGGCATAACGACGGCGCCACGGCTTCTGGCTCCATCCCACTTTCAGGACGCAGTATTTCATCCGGGCAATGCTCACCCCTTGGCAATTAGCGCTACGATGCCGGAAAAGCAGCCGGCCAAAGAAATACCCGTCAGAAAAATTCGCCACCGCAAATCTCTCATCCGGCATCAGGAGGATCGCCGTGCTGTCCTATCCTCCTGGGTGCTTGTAACCTACTGGAACGCAAACCCGCCTGCCTCGTCTGTGAAGTTCGCGGTTATCGAAACATCTCAACCTTTCTTTGATCCATCTCTCGATCTATCCGGGCGCGGAAATGACGCCTGGGTCGTCGTCCAACTCTAACCAATTCAGCATTTACGGAGAAATTATCCTATGCCAGATGTAACTAATAAATTAGTTGAAACAATGAAAAAGAGTGCTGTTCCTGCCGGACTGATCGCTGCCGTTGTGCTGGGAGCTGCCCTCTTTTTCACTCATAGCGGTGTCCATGCTGCCGCCGCTGTCCCAGCCGCTCCGCCGCTCAATGATCAGAGTGTAGCGGCATTGACCTCGCTCGATCAGGCCATGGAATCGGTTGCAGCCCACGTCACGCCTGCAGTCGTCAATATCGCAGTCACCTCGAAGGGTTCTTCTGAGCAAGCCGTCTCGGAGGACGGCCAGCAATCTCTCCCACCGGGCTGGCAGCAATTTTTTGGACAGTTCGGTCCCCAGCAGCCGGAACAGCAGAGTCCGCAGCCTTTCCAACATGGTGTCGGCAGCGGAGTCATTATTTCTCCGGACGGATACATCGTTACGAACAATCACGTCGTCGACGGCGCCGTTCAGATCCAGGTCACGTTGCACGACCGGCGCATCCTGAATGCGAAGCTGGTTGGCGTTGACAAGCTGACCGACCTTGCCGTGCTGAAGGTGAACGCGACCAATCTGCCTTATATCCAATGGGGTGATTCTTCAAAGCTGCAGCCCGGCGAAACGGTCCTCGCCTTCGGCAGCCCCTTCGGGTATTTCCGGTTCTCGGTCACCCGCGGTATTGTGAGCGCAACGAACCGGCCCAATCCTTATTCGAATGATCCACGCAAGCCCGGTGACTTCATCCAGACCGATGCAGCGATCAATCCCGGCAACTCCGGTGGCCCGCTGGTCAACGCATACGGGCAACTGGTTGGAATCGACACCTTCATCGTCTCCGACAGCGGATCGTTCTCTGGCGCTGGATTTGCGATTCCCTCGCAGATTGTCCGCTCCGTGGCAGAGCAGTTGATCAAGTCCGGCTCGGTGCAGCACGGCTACCTTGGCATGGGTATGAATGATGTGACACCCGATAACGCCCACTTCTTTAACCTGCACCAGGCTTCCGGTGCCATTGTTGCGCAGGTGGTGCCGAACTCGCCGGCAAGCCGTGCAGGTCTGCAGCGTGGCGATGTCATCAACGATCTCAATGGACAAAAAGTCCTCGATGCCAGCGCGTTGCAGGTTGCGGTGAGCGAGGAAACACCCGGAACCAAAATCACTCTCGGTATCCTGCGCAATGGCAATCCGCAAACGCTGGATCTGACCGTAGGAAAATACGACGCGAACTCCCAGGTGGCCAGCGACAGCGACAATGCTGCCCCGCAAAGCGCAAAACTTGGCGTTGGCGTGGTCGATCTTACGCCGGATGTGCGCCAGCAGCTCCAAATACCCGACCAGCTTACGGGCGTTGCGGTTGAGAGTGTGCGTCCCGGAAGCCCTGCGGAGAATGCGGGTCTTGCACCCGGAGATGTAATCCTGGAAGTCGATCGCCAGGCCGCTACCTCTGCTGACAAATTCGTCAGTGAGGTGCACGCAAATCCCGCAGGACAGGACATGCTGCTCCTTGTATGGTCGAAGGGCGGCACAAGCTATCGCACAGTCCATCCTGAAATGGCCAATCAGAACAGCTAGAGTGTTTCCACGATTGTGGTGCATTGGTAACACGCACGGCACAGGCATTCCTCAAAAGAATGCCTGTGCCTCGTGCAATCATCCGTAATGGGAATATCCTCTGCTTTCTTTATTTTCCTTCAACCCGCAGCTCCCTGAATCCATCTTTCCGGAAAATCCATCGTTGAATCTCAAAGGATCGAGAAACGCCCGTTCTGCGCATAGGGGAAAGCACGCATGGATGCGGTCTGCTAAAGTTCTTTGCTATGGAAATCTGCTTCGTTCATCTCGCAACCAAACGCTCCGGCGTTATCGCGCTGCTCGTGCTGACGTTGTGTTTCGCGCCGCACCGGTTGCATGCGCAAACCCCTGCCACATCGACACCTGCCGTGCCAGAATGGGCGCAGCCCGGTACGGCCACGCACGACCAGGTACCGCCTCCGGAGAATTTTCACAGGCCGAGCAGAAATTTCGATACACCGATCGGCATATTCCAAGGGCAATCGGACATCGGCGCCGCGCTGGTGCCGGGCAGCGCCAGCTATAACGCCGGCACGAAGCAGTACACCATCCACTCCGCCGGCTACAACATCTGGTACTCGCGCGATGAGTTCCGTTTTCTCTGGAAGAAAATGTCCGGCGATTTTTCTCTCGCAGCCGACGTCACGTTCCCAGACCCGAAGGGTTTCAGCGACCGCAAGGCCGTCCTGGTCATTCGCCAGAGTCTCGATGACGATTCCAAGGAAGCCATGGCCGGCGAGCACGGTACAGGCATGATCCATCTGGCGTGGCGTCCGTATAAAGGAGCGGTGGACTTCAAGGATTACGAGTATCGCCTCGGCGCCATCGGATTGCCCGGTGCCGCCGATCCTACCGATCTCATTCCCATCATGGCCAAACGCATCGGAATCGAAAAGCGCGGCGACGCTGTTACGCTCTTCGTCAGTTTGGAGGGAGAACCCCTGCACCAGTTTGGCCCTCCGATTCACCTGCACTTCGATGGACCTTTTTACGTGGGCATCGGTTTCTGCTCGCATTTGCCAGTCACGCTGGATACTGCCGTGCTCTCCAACGTCGTTCTTGAGAACGCAGCGGGCAAGGTCCACTAGAGCGAAACGGCGCTTGCGTGGATGGGTATCTTTACTCGGGGAACGATCCAACGTAAGATCGTGTCGTAGTTTCAATAGGGAGTTTGTTTCTGGTTGATAGGAGTCCGGCTTGCACACCATACAAGAAGAGCGGATCAGGAAGGCTCTCGATTCGCTTAGGATCGAACTTCCGTCATGGGGTTTCGCCAATACCGGCACTCGTTTCGGCAAGTTTCTGCAGGCCGAGGCCGCGACCTGCATCGAAGATAAGTTTGCGGACGCTGCCGAGGTGAACGCTCTGACCGGTTGCTGCCCAACTCTGGCACTGCATGTCGGATGGGATCTGCCCGGTGGCGAAGGAGATGCAGCAAAGATCCGCACCCTGGAATCGAGGCACGGCATTCGCGCCGGTTCCATCAATCCCAATCTCTTTGAACGGCAGGAATATAAGTTCGGGTCGATCTGCAACCCGGATCGTGGAGTGCGAAAGCTGGCGCTGCAGCATTTGCTGGAATCGGTACAGATCGCAAAGACGCTGCATTCGCGAGATATCTCCTTGTGGATCGCGGATGGATCCAATTATCCTGGGGCGCAGAACATCCGGAAGAGAATCGACTGGATGGCCGAGGCCCTGTCGGCAACGCATGCCGAACTGGGTCCGGATCAGCGAATGTTGATCGAATATAAACCATTCGAACCGGCGTTCTACCACACCGATATTGCCGACTGGGGAATGGCTCTATTG
This sequence comes from Acidobacteriaceae bacterium, assembly GCA_036267255.1. Lineage (GTDB taxonomy): Bacteria > Acidobacteriota > Terriglobia > Terriglobales > Acidobacteriaceae > DATAWK01. The sequence continues at coordinate 547,044 of DATAWK010000043.1, forward strand.
CTGGCGCGACAGGCCGGCCCGCAAGCGGCAGTGCTCGTCGATACCGGGCACCATTATCAGAGTCAGAATATTGAACAGATCGTCGTATGGCTGCTTCGCGAAGGCCTGCTGGGAGGGTTCCATTTCAATGACCGCAAATATGCGGATGACGATCTCACATTAGGCTCCATCGATCCTTATCAGGTGTTCCGAATCTTCCATGAATTGCTCTCAGCGGACCACGGCTTCGATCCGGTCGCGTTCATGGTTGACCAGAGCCACAATGTGAAGGGGAAAATGGAGGCGATGGTCCAGACCGTATGCACCGCGCAGGAGATCTTCGCCAAAGCTGCCTGTGTCGATCGCGAGGAACTGACGGAACATCAGGATCGCTGCCGTACGGTAGAAGCGGAAGAGTGCTTGCGCCACGCCTTCTGGTTTGACGTGCGTCCGGCAATCCGTGCCTGGAGAAAAGAGCGGGGTCTGCCGGAAGATCCGCTCATGGCACTGCGCCAAAGCGGATATCTCGAACGTATTCGGACGGAACGGAGTGTGGCGAATGCAAAGGCAATCACGTCATATGCATGAGCAGCCCAGCCGGACTTGTGACATTTCTGAAATGCATTCCAATAACGAAACGCGTGTGCATAGCTGGCTGAAATTTGATCCGAGGTCCTGCCTTGCGTAAATCTGCTCCGAAGCGGCTGTATCTCATCCCGGTTTTGTCTAAAGCGCTGGATATTTTTGAACTTCTTCAGCAGCAGGACCAGCCTATGTCGCTGGAAGCGGTGTACCAGCGCACGCGCATCTCCAAAACCACTGTGTATCGCATTCTGAAAACCTTTGTTCATCGAGGGTACGTTGCACAATCGCAGGATGGGCTGTACCGGCTCATCACCCGGCCGCGCAAGATACGCTTTGGATTCGGCAAACAGAGCGGCGAAATGCCTTTTTCCGAGGCTGTGACGGCGAGCCTTCAGGATGCAGCGACGCAGGCGGGTATCGATCTTCTCATTCTCGACAATCGCTATGACGCCGCAACGGCGGTAAAAGCTGCGGAGGAATTTGTACGCAACCGCGTGGACCTCGTGATTGAATTTCAGATTGATCGGAAGGTGGCGCCGATCATCGCCGACAAAATTGCCGTCGCGGGCATCCCACTGATTGCCGTTGATATTCCCCATCCTCACGCCACCTATTTCGGCGTAGACAATTTTCGCGTCGGTATGGAGGCAGGCAAATTTCTGGCTGACTACGCTGTCTCGAACTGGGGCGGGAAAGTGGACTGGGTGCTGGGACTAGACATTGTGGATGCAGGACCACTGGTGCAAAGCCGGACCACTGGGATGTTTGAGGGTATACGCACCCGGATGCCGGATCTGCCTGTCGAGTCGCTTGTGCGTATGGACGGTCGGGGCATCCGCGAAAAAAGCTTGAGGATGACTGCCGATTTTCTGAAGCGGCATCCGAACGATCGGCATATTCTGATCGCCGCAGCCACGGATACAAGCGCGCTGGGAGCGCTCGAGGCAGTCCGCAGTCTGAAGCGCGAAAAACATGTGGCAATCGTAGGGCAAGACTGCATTCCGGAAGCGATCGAGGAGATGCAACGTCCGCGAAGCCCCTGGATTGCTTCTGTTTCGCATGAAGCGGAGAACTATGGCCCCATGCTCATTCAGCTTGGGTTGTCTATCCTGCACGGGCAGACTGTAGCGCCGTACAACTATGTGGAGCACAAGCTCGTTACAGCAGAGACCGTGCGAACTGCGCGATCACCGGCTGCGATAGCGAACAACAGCAAGCGATCGACCGCTCGTTGATTCTCCTGTTCTCTGCTTCTCCTGTTTTCTGCGGAAGGAATGTATGTGGAGCGCAAAGCAGCGTTGTAGTGCTCTCCGGGCAATTAATATCTGTATAGAAATATTCGCTCTATTGATATTCAATGGGGCATGATTCTGAGCGGAGACACTATGAAGACTCTCGCCGATCTGCGTTATCTCAGCGATCTCTGGGATGAAAAAATTGCTGCCGGACTGGATGAGCCTGAGCTTCTCCGTTACCGCTCGAACCTGTTGGGCGCCGACTTGCGCATCACGAATTTTGGCGGAGGCAATACCAGTTCGAAAATCATCCAATCCGACCCACTGACCGGAGAACCGACCCAGGTGCTTTGGGTCAAGGGGAGCGGCGGCGATCTGGGAAGTATCCGGCGCAAAGGCTTCGCGACGCTGTATCTGGAGAAGCTGCATGCACTGGAGGTGCAGTACGGTGGCGTAGACAAGGAGGATCTCATGGTGGAAAAGTATCCGCTATGTACCTTCGATCAGAATTCCGTTGTGGCTTCGATTGATACACCTCTGCATGGCTTTCTTCCCTTCCGCCATGTCGATCATCTGCATCCGGACTGGGCCATCGCGCTTGCGGCTTCGGCCAATGGCAAAGAGAAGATGGAAGAGTTCAACCGGAAATTTGGACATCGGCTGGTGTGGTTGCCGTGGCAGCGTCCTGGTTTTGAGTTGGGGTTGATGCTGCGTCGCGCCGTTAAAGAGGAGCCGGGCGTCAATGGAGTCGTGCTTGGTGGGCACGGACTGTTTACCTGGGGTGACACGCAGCGCGAGTGCTACCGGAATACTCTAAAGATCATCGACGATCTTGGACAGTTTGTGCAGGAGCACGTGGAGCATAAGCGAAGCGCCATTTTCGGCGGCGAGATGTGCAAGGCGCGAGCGGACCGCAGAGATATTGCTCTGGAACTGATGCCATTTCTTCGCGGGCAAGTATCGCAACACAAACGGATGATCGGCAGCTGGACAGACCTGCCGGAAGTGATGGAATTTGTGAATGCGCACGATGCAGCGGCATTCGCGCATCTGGGTACAAGTTGTCCGGACCACTTCATCCGCACGAAGATCCGGCCGATGTTCGTGGCTGCGAAAGCGAAAGACGAAGTTGCGGTATTGAAGAAGAAGATCGAATCAGCGCTGGCTCTGTATCGCACAGAATACGAAGACTATTACCGGCGGCATGCCGAACCGTCATCTCCGGCAATGCGGGATGCAACTCCGGCAGTCGTGCTGATTCCAGGCATCGGCATGTTCTCTTTCGGGAAGAACAAGGCGGAGTCCCGGATCACAGGTGAGTTTTACATCAATGCGATTCACGTGATGGAAGGCGCCACCGGACTCGCTGGCACAAGCGCGGTCACGGAAGTTCCACAGGCTGGAGCGGCCGCATCCAGCGCGTCGTTCACCGTTCATGCGAATTACGTGTCGCTGCCTGCATCCGAAGCATTCCGCATCGAGTATTGGGCGCTCGAAGAGGCGAAGATTCAAAGGCAGCCACGGGAAAAGGAGCTGAGCCGGCGAATCGTTCTCATTGTGGGTGGAGCAAGCGGCATTGGAAGAGCGACCGTTTGTCTCGCAACACAACGTGGAGCGCATGTCATGATTGCCGACCGTGATTTGCCCGGCGCTACGACTGTCGCGAAGGAAGCGCAGGAGCTTGTCGGGCTCGCCAGAAACGAAACGATCGGCACCGCCGAAATCGACATTCGTGACCGGAATGCAATCGGGTCGGCCATCCAAGCAACCGTGGCGCAGTTCGGCGGTCTGGACATCCTGATCAATACCGCGGCAGTCTTTCCGGCGTCTCCTACAGGCGTCATCGATGACCGCATGTGGGCAACAACGCTCGATCTGAATGTGACAGCCAACTATCTGCTCGCCGACGAAGCATCGAAGCTGTTCGCTTTGCAGAACCTGGACGGCGTTATCGTGCTCACCAGCTCCGCGAATGCCGTTGTGCCAAAACGCGGCAGTGAGGCATACGACGTGAGCAAGGCGGCGTTGAGTCATTTGGTACGGGAGCTGGCGGTTTCTCTCGCTCCGCGCGTGCGCGTGAACGGCATCAGTCCGGCCACCGTTGTCAAAGGCTCGACTATGTTTCCGCGAGATCGCGTCATCGCATCGTTAAACAAGTACGGCATCGCGTTTGATTCCGCGGCCAGCGACGAACAGTTGCGCGATCTTCTGGCGGAATTCTATGCCCAGCGCACGCTGACGCATCGGTCCATCGACCCCGAAGACTGTGCACAAGCGATCTTGTTCCTGGCCGGCCCGTATGCACGATGTACCAGCGGGCACCTCATCCCGGTCGACGGCGGATTGCCTGAGGCATTTTTGCGGTGAACCATCAGCCGACTCTGGTTGCCATCGATCTCGGCGCTGAGAGCTGCCGGGTCTCTCTGCTGCAATGGAAGAAAGACCAGCCATCTATCATGGTTGTGCAGCGTATCCCCAATCAACCGCACGATAGCGGGGTGGCTGGGCTGCGCTGGGATTTCGAACATATCTGCATAGAAATTGAGGCTGGCCTCCGCGCCTGCGCTGCTCAGACGCGTGAACCCATCGCCAGCATTGGCGTAACCGGCTGGGCTGTGGACTATGTCCGTCTCGACGCTGCGGGAAAACCTCTGGCGCCGCCTTTTTGTTACCGGGATGAGAGAACCAATGCAGCGGCGCAAGCCGTGCATGCACGGATTCCAGCCGCCGACCTCTACGCGATAACTGGAACGCAGATTCAGCCGCTCAACACGATCTATCAACTCTATGCAGACAAGACGAGCGGGATGCCAGCTTCGACTCCGTGGGTGAATTTGCCAGAGTACGTGCTTCACCGGCTGGGTGCGCCGTGCGTCGCCGAATACACCAACGCCACGCACACGGGGCTGATCGACATGGAGACAGGTACGTGGTCGGATTCGATTTTCTCAATTCTTGAGCTCGACCGTGCCGCCGCGCCGAAACTGGTGGACACTGGAACCATCCTTGGTCCGATGAGTGGTGAGATGCGCGAACTTCCTGGCTTTGCGAACACACAACTGATCGCGCCAGCCTGTCATGACACTGCCTCGGCGGTCTCTGGCATGCCGGTCGACAGTTCTGGAACATGCGCCTACCTCAGCTCCGGCACATGGTCGTTGATGGGAACGCTGCTACCAAACTCTCTGAGAACTCCCGAGGCATTCTCTCGAGGATTTACGAACCTGGGAGCTGCAGGAGGCGGGGTGTTGTTCCATCGTGGCATCCCCGGCATGTGGCTTCTGCGGCAATGTATGAACCGCTGGGATGGGCAGCGAGCGTGGAGCCTTACAGAACTAATCGCTGCGGCACAAAATCTGCCTGCACCCAATGATCTGCTCGATTTGGATGATCCGTACTTTCGATTGCCGGGAGACATGACGGCGCGCATCAATCGGCAGCGAGTGGATCATGGGCTGCAAGCGCTCCCGGATGGACGCGAGGCCGCCCCCTGCTATGCCAATCTGATCTTTCACAGTCTTGCCGGCCGCTATGTGGCACTGCTCGACGATCTTGAATATCTCACGCGACGACGCCCTCAGCATATTTACATTGCCGGGGGCGGCAGCCGGAATGAGTATCTGAATGCATTGACAGAGGCCGCAACGGGAGTACCTGTCCATCGCTGCTCGGTTGAAAGTTCGACGATGGGCAACTTCGCCATCCAATGGGCGCGGCTGGAACATGCCTGCGGTCGCCTCTCACTATCGTCCATCACCGCCAAAGCTTCTGCGCTCGCTGCAGCCCAGATTCATTCAGTCTCATGAGAAAAAGGAGTCCGAATGCCTTCTATTCTTTCCGGGATCGGATGGCATATGGTCGGCGCGGCATCCGCCGCATCGTTCTATGCACCGATTGAGAAGGTGAAGAAGTGGTCCTGGGAAACTACGTGGGCCGTTGCCGGCATCTTCTCCTGGATATTGCTGCCCATCACGGTCAGCCTCTTTCTGCTTCCGCATTTTCATGCTTTCTACGCCGGCATCGGCGGCGGCGTTCTGATCAGAACGTTCCTTTTCGGCTGCATGTGGGGCATAGGCAATGTGAATTATGGCCTCACCATGCGATACCTCGGCATGTCGCTGGGCATTGGTGTTGCCATCGGCGTCACTCTCGTGGTTGGTACTCTGGCTCCTCTCATGATCCATGGCCAGATTCTGGATCTGTTTGCCAGCAGGAGTGGTCTGTTCACCGTGGCTGGCGTCTTTCTGGCGCTGATTGGCATCGCCATCGTCTCCTGGGCCGGGCACCTGAAGGAGCTGCATATCGGCATCGTCGCAAGCGACTTCAATGTCCGAAAAGGACTGATTCTTGCTGTGCTATGCGGAATCTTCTCTTCGGGAATGTCCTTCGCTATCGCCGCCGCTCAGCCCATGCAGACGGCTGCACTGCATCTTGGAGTCCGGCCGTTATACGCAGCCCTGCCAAGCTATGTCATCATCATGGGCGGCGGAGCTCTCGTCAATTTTGGCTATTGCTTTACACGGCTCGCCTTTAGAAAAGATATTTCCCTGAAGCGTGATCTCGCACAGCCCGGCCCCATACTCCTCGCCAATGGAAGCTTGGCTGCCTGCGGTGGCATCATGTGGTATTTGCAGTTTTTCTTCTATGCCTGGGGAGCGGCCAGTATCCCGGCGCATCTTTTCTTCGTGAACTGGATGCTTCATATGAGCGGATATGTCCTGTTTGGTGGGTTGGTCGGCCTTGCTCTGGGCGAATGGGCGGGTGCAGGCAGCCGATCCTTACGCCTGCTCTGGGCGGGAATGATCGTCATCATTGCCGCCGCGAATCTGGTCGGAATTGGGATGGCCTCCTAAGACTGGCGCGGCCACGATGGTGGCGCCGCTGAGGTCTGGCCACTTCGCCGAAACAACTTACTTATTCGAGAAGGGGTGTCGGTGGCCCGAAGATCCAGAGGATGCTGAAGGGTGCTAAAGAATGTTCGAGGGTCTTTCGACGACTTCTGCTCCGACACTGCTGAGGTCATGCGCAAGGGCTAGAGTATTGCCGAGCAGACTCACAGATCACTTCCCATAAGCCGACTTGTGAGGACTGGTTTCGAATAAAAAGAGCGTTTGGATTGCCCACTGCTCTGCTGTAAGCCCACCCAATGCCATCTGGCCAAACGTCCATGCCAGTTCTCCTCATTAGGAGAAGCGCTGTTCTTATACGCGACTGGAATTCGACTGTAGCTTTCCGCGCTTTTTTCTGGCGAGTTCAAGAAAGGATCGAACGACCGGTGTTTCGTGCTGTGGAGACCAGGCAAGGACCATATCGATAAATGCTGTGCGATCCGCGAGGGGTACAAAGACTAGTTCCTGCCCGCTCAGAGCCCGCGCGCCCTGAGGTAGGATTGCCACACCTTCGCCAGCTTCGACAAGAGCCACAATACCGGGCGAGACAGTCGCCGTAGCGCTGATTCTCGGCGAGTATCCGGCCTCCGCACAAAGGGCAATAACTTTGTCGAAGACAGCTGGGGAGTATTTCCTGTCGTTGAGGATAAAGCGTTCTTCGGCCAGCTCGCGGATGAATATTCTGTGCCTCTTTGCTAACCGGTGGTTTTTGAGCAAGACTGCGCAGAGCCGCTCGGTTTGAAAGTGCTCCGAGCGCAGAAAAACAGCATCAGCGGGTTGGACTGGGCGAGTAAAGCCAATATCGATGACGCCTGTTTGCAGCGCCTGATGCTGCATGGCGGGCGCCAGCTCCACCAAGGACACTTGGACGCCCTCAAAGCGGCGCCTGAATTCTTTAATCAACACGGGAAAAAACGTGCCCGTACCGCCCACAAAGAAGCCGATGGTTAGAGTGCCGATCTCACCGCGAAGAGATTTTCTTACATTCGCGACCGCCTTGTCGGCCGTTGCAAGAATGGCCCGCGCATCCTCCAGAAAATGCTCGCCATGGTCTGTCAGTCGAATGCGCCGGTTCTTCCGATTGAACAGCTGTACGCCTAATTCGGACTCCAGATCGCGAATCTGTTCGCTGATCGCAGACTGGGACACGTGAAGAAGGCGTGCTGTACGAGCAAATCCTCCGTGTTCCGCAACCGCGGTGAAGTAGCGCAGGTGTCTAAGTTCCACGCTGTCATTGTATCTGACTCGACCTATCGTTTTTTCCGATTGGTGTGAACGGAATAAAGTGCGAATCTATTACACCCCCATAAGAGTCCATTTAGAACAGGCGGTTTTCCCGGTGGTTGTTCCTGAGGTCATCGGCGGGAGGCTTTCTCACCTTGTGGATTGTTAAATTAGCACTAGATCGCCCATATACCTTCATCATCCTGGCTCTGCTCATCCTGATTATGAGCCCGGTGGCGATCCTGCGTACGCCGACCGACATCTTCCCGACAATTAACATTCCTGTGGTGGCCGTGGCGTGGCAGTACACGGGTCTCGATCCTGTTCAGATGGAAGGGCGGCTTACAACACCATACGAGAAAGCGCTCACCACGCTGGTGGACAACATTCAGCATATCGAGTCAGCCACATACGACGGCGTGGCAGTGGTTAAGATTTTTTTGCAGCCGGGCGCGAGCCTCGATACAGCAAATGCCCAGGTCACGGCGGTCTCGCAGTTCATGTTGCGGCAGCTTCCGCCCGGAACGCTCCCTCCGGAGATCATTAACTTCAGCGCTTCGAGTGTGCCGATTCTCCAATTAGGCGTCTCGGGCAACGGGCTGGATGAGCAGCAGCTTGCCGACCTCAGCCAGAACGCCGTGCGTCCTCCTCTGGTGACGGTGCCGGGTGCAGTTCTTCCGCTGCCGTATGGCGGCAAGCAGCCGCAGATCACAATCAGCATGGACGAGGCGAAGATGCAGTCGAAGGGCATTTCGCCGGGCGACATTCTGAACGCGATGAATGCGCAAAATGTGGTGATGCCGTCGGGAACGGCGAAGATTGGGACGGAGGAGTACGACGTCCGGTCAAATGCAGCACCCCGGACCATGGAAGCACTCAACATGATGCCGGTCAAGGATGTGAACGGCACGATTGTCTATCTTCGCGATGTGGCGACGGTGAGCAATGGCGCAGCGTTTCAGACCAACATTGTGCGGCAGGATGGCCGCCGCGGCGTGCTGATCAGCGTGCTTAAAGCCGGAAATGCGTCGACGTTGAGCGTAGTGAAGGGCATCCGTAATCTGTTGCCGCGCGTCGAGCAGACGGTTCCGCCGAACCTTAAGATTACGCCGCTCAGCGATCAGAGCGTATTTGTGCGTGCAGCAGTTTCCGGCGTAATTCGCGAAGCGGTGATTGCTGCAGCGCTCACGGCACTGATGATTCTGCTCTTTCTGGGAAGCTGGCGCTCGACCTTAATTATTGCTATCTCGATCCCGCTGTCGATCCTTACATCGGTGATTGTTCTGGGATTGATCGGGGAAACGATCAACACCATGACGCTCGGCGGCCTTGCGCTGGCTGTCGGCATTCTGGTGGACGATGCGACCGTCACAATTGAAAATATCGAACGCTTCCTCGAGAGCGGCTACGAGATGCGTGAAGCGATTCTAGATGGCGCAGCGCAGATCGCGGTGCCAGCACTGGTGTCTACACTTTGTATCTGCATCGTTTTTCTCCCGATGTTTTTTCTGAACGGCGTATCCCGCTACCTGTTCGTGCCGCTGGCGGAGGCTGTCATGTTCGCCATGGTTGCCTCCTATATTCTTTCCCGCACGCTTGTACCGACGCTTGCCATGTATCTGCTTCGCGTAAAGGAGCATGGGCCAGCACGGAATCCCTTTGTGAGGTTCCAGCGCGGCTTTGAGAGCCTGTTCGAGCGTGTGCGCAGCTACTACCAGTTTTTGCTTACGCGTATTGTTTTTTCGCGCAAATATTTCGTACCGGGTTTTCTGCTGGTTTGCCTAAGCGCATTTCTGCTGATTCCGTTCCTCGGACAGGATTTCTTTCCCAGCTCCGATTCGGGCGAATTCATTCTGCACATCCGTGGCCGGACGGGCATGCGGATTGAAGAGACCGCGCGGCTGGCTGATCTGGTTGAGGCGTCGATCCGGGGAACAATTCCTGCGGGGGAGATCAACAATATCCTCGACAACCTCGGCCTTCCCTACAGCCCGATGAATACCATGCACAGCACGTCCGGCATTATTGGCGCCGAGGGCGGCGACATCATGGTTACGCTGAATGAGAAGCATCATCCAACAGCAGACTATGTTCGCGAGCTGCGGCAGAAACTTCCGCGCGAGTTTCCCGGGACACTGTTTTATTTTTTACCGGCCGATATCACAACGCAGATTTTGAACTTCGGACTGCCCGCGCCTATCGACATTCAACTGCAGAGCAACGATCTTACGGCCAGTACCAAAGAGGCAACTGCGCTGCTGCGGCAACTGCGCCAGGTTCCCGGCCTGACGGATCTTCGCATTCAACAACCGATGAATTATCCCACGCTTGATGTGGACATGGACCGCACGAAAGCGGAACAGGGCGGATATACAGCCCGCGACGTAGCCCAGAGCATGCTGAACAGTTTGAGCGGCAGCTTCCAGATTACGCCGATGTTCTTTTTGAACTACAAGAACGGCGTTGCATACGACCTGGTTGCGCAAACGCCGCAATACGGCATGGACACGTTACAGGATATTCAAAATATCCCGATTAATTCATCCAGCCCCTCCAGCACTCCTCAACGCGCAACACCGGAGGTACTGGGAGACCTGACGTCAATCCACCGGAGCGAGGAGCCGGCGGTAATCTCGCACTACAACATACGCCGCGTGGTTGATATATACGGTGCGGTACAGGACCGCGATCTCGGCTCGGTGGCAAAGGACGTGGAAGCGATTGTTCATCAGCAGCAAAAGAACCTGCCGCGCGGCATGTTTATCTCCATGCGTGGCCAGGTGCAGACGATGCGCAGCTCGTATGCTTCGCTGCTCGGGGGACTGGTGTTTGCCATTCTGCTGATCTACATGCTCATCGTGGTGAATTTTCAGTCGTGGCTGGACCCGTTCATCATCATCACGGCACTCCCCGCTGCTCTGGCCGGCATTGTTGTCTTTCTTTTCCTTACGCACACCACATTGAGTGTGCCCGCGCTGATGGGCGCCATTATGTGCATGGGTGTGGCGACGGCGAACAGTATTCTTGTCGTTTCCTTTGCAAAGATGCGGCTTGCCGAGCACGGCGACGCAATTCTTGCGGCGATTGAGGCTGGGGCCACGCGCTTCCGCCCGGTCTGCATGACCGCCCTCGCCATGATTATTGGCATGGTGCCGATGGCGCTGGGGCTCGGCGACGGCGGTGAGCAAAACGCTCCCCTGGGGCGCGCCGTGATTGGAGGCTTGATGTGCGCGACAGTGGCGACTCTGATCTTTGTACCGGCGGTCTTTGGGATGCTTCATGGCTTGAGGAAAGACCAATCAGACACTGCGCTGCCGGCGCACGACAATGAGCTGCAACACTCGTAGCAATTTGAAGGGCTCTTGGAGACGAATGACGGAAACCAGAACTGGAGTGAAGACAATGCCACACGATGAACCGCATGACGAAGGGGTAAGAGACGCGCGGGAGAGCGAAATGCCAACTGAAGATCGCATGCCCGGTCACGAATCCCAGTCCAGTGCTCCCATTGTGCTGGACACAAACGGGAAGATTGGCCGCGGACCAATCATTGGCGGCATTCTTGTCGCGCTTGTGCTGGTTGTGTTTATATTGGTCGGCATCCGTTCGCGCGTGCATGCCGAAGAGAAGCTTTCTTCGACTACAAAACAGGAATCCATTCTGAGCGTAGCGGTGACCACTCCAGGCCAAAGAACGCAGCCACTTGAGATTACGCTGCCCGCGAATACGCAGGCCTATATTGATACGCCGATCTATGCCCGCACCAGCGGTTACCTGCTGCACTGGTATGCGGATATTGGTACTCATGTCCAAAAGGGACAGGTGCTCGCCGACATTCAAACACCAGAACTGGACCAGCAGGTCGATCAGGCACAGTCAGACCTTGCCACCGCGCAGGCGAACTTTGAGATTGCGCAGATAACGGCCGAGCGCTGGGAAAAGCTGCTTGCGAAAAACGCTGTCTCCCGGCAGGAGGCGGATCAGGCGACGAGTGACCTGAGCGCACGCAGGTCGTCGCTATCTGCAGCACAAGCCAACCTGCGCCGTCTGCAGCAACTGCAAAGCTACGAGAAAGTCTATGCGCCGTTTGACGGCGTGATTACGGCACGCAACGTGGATATCGGTTCGCTGATACAGGCTGGCGACAGCAATTCGCCGCAGGCACAGCTCTTTCACATGGCCGCGACGAATAAGCTGCGTCTGTTTGTTCCGGTTCCAGAGGTTTATGCCAACGATGCACGCAATGGAAATCGCGTGGATGTTACGTCGGATGCTGATCCAAATGAAAAGTTTTATGGAACCATCGTCCGCAATTCTGATTCGATTGATCTTTCCACCCGTACATTAAATGTGGAAGTCGATGTCAATAATGAGAACCATAAGCTGCTGCCCGGCCAGTACGCCTTTGTTCACCTATTGATTCCGCCATCGAGCTCATCTCTGACGCTTCCCTCGAATACATTGTTGTTCCGCGCAGAGGGGTTGCGTGTGGGAGTTGTGAAAAATGGCCGCGTGCAACTGGTCCCAGTGCAGATTGGCCACGACTACGGCGCCAAGGTGGAGATCATTGCCGGACTTTCACCCCACGATCAGATTATTCTCAACCCCTCTGACTCGCTTACCCAGGGAGAGCGCGTGCAAGTTATGAAGGGAGACGGAGAATGAGGAGGGCCTCGTTCCTGGCGATTACGCTGGGGCTGCTGCTGCTGGCCGGATGCATGGTCGGGCCCAACTATAAGAGGCCCGCAGCCATCGCCGCACCAGCCTTCAAGGAAGCGCCGCCGCCATCTTCAACGGCAAGCGATGGATGGGCTCCGGGCCAGCCTCAGGACTCCAGACTGAAGGGTGACTGGTGGACGATGTTCGGCGATCCCCAGTTAAATACACTTGAGGTCCAGGTGGACACTGCCAACCAAACGCTCAAGTCGGCAGATGCGAATTTTCGCGCCGCCCGCGCCCAGATCGGCTATGCGCGCTCGCATGAGGCACCCACGATTGGGGTCGGGCCGAGCATCGGCAGTGTACGCGACTCGGCCAATCAGCCGTACTTTCCTTCCAATCAGGCAAACAACGGATCTGGCGATTTTATTCTTCCAGTCGATCTTGACTATGAAATTGATCTTTGGGGCCGCATTCGGCGCAGTGTAACCGAGGCGCGTGAGCAGGCTCAGGCCAGCGACGCAGATCTTGAGAATGTGCGACTCAGCCTCCACGCCGAGCTTGCGATGGACTACTTTGGACTCCGCACCGCCGATGCGCAGATCAAGTTGCTCGAAGACACAGTAAAGGCCTACCAGCAGGCGTTGCAGCTCACTGAGGATCGCTTTGAGGGAGGAGCCGCGCCGAAGTCAGATGTGACGCAGGCCCAGACACAGCTCGATCAGGCACGGGTGCAGCTCACCGACCTTGGGGTGCAGAGAGCGCAATATGAGCACGCGATTGCCGTACTGATCGGCGAGCCACCGGCGAAGCTCACCCTACCTCCCGATCCGCTCAACTATCAACCTCCGGCACTTCCGCACATCCCTGGAATGGTTCCGGCAACTCTGCTCGAGCGGCGCCCTGACATTGCGGGAGAAGAGCGCAGGATGGCTTCCGCCAATGAAGAAATCGGCATCGCGCAGGCGGCATATTATCCGACCCTTTCGTTGAGCGCGATTGCGGGCTTTCAGGGAACTTCCGCATTGAACTGGTTTAACTGGCCGAGCCGTTTCTGGGCGGTTGGCCCAGATTTATCGGAGACGCTCTTCGACGCTGGAAGGCGACGCGCCACGAAGCAGATTACCGAAGCTCAATACGACGCGATCGTTGCGAACTACCAGCAGACCGTGCTCACCGCGTTCCAGCAGGTCGAGGACAACCTCGCGGCCCTGCGTGTCCTCACCACAGAAGCCCGGCAGCAGCACGAAGCTACCGCTTCCGCCGAGCAATCCCTCAGCCTCTTTCAAACCCGTTATGAAGGCGGAGTCGATACTTATCTGCAGGTTGTCACCTGGCAGACCGCCGCACTGAACAACGAGCGAAACGATCTGGATATTATGCAACGCCGCCTGGATGCAAGTGTTCTATTGATCAAAGCACTCGGCGGAGGGTGGGACACGACAAAGCTTCCAATGCGTTAAGCCACGCCACAAGGTTGACTATATGATCGGAATCAGGTGGGGACCTTACGCAACTCTTGACGAGCTTTCGCCCTCGTTCTAGAGGGTGATTCCGTTGCGTGACTTGACCGGCTCACCCTCCGAACGAAATATTGGCCATTTCGAGGGTACTTTTTGAGACCGTGAAGGGGGCAGTCCTTACGGGCCGCTCTAAGCAGAAGCGAAGGATGCCGCGGCATCCAAGGAGCATTTTATGCAGCATCCATCCATTCGTGTAATCCACCCGGAACAGTTCAACGCAGCGACTGCACAAACGCCGGGATCACAGCGTTTTGCCGCAGTCCATCCGGGAGCCGTCCAGGAGTCACCTATGTGGGGAGGCCTCTTCCTCGTTGAGCCGGGAGCCCGGACGGGAATTCACCACCACGGAGAGCAGCACACGATCACCTATGTCCTGAGCGGCTCTTCTTACGTTCGGTGGGGTGATCGCGGGGAGTTTCATGCCACCCTGCACACGGGGGATTTCCTCTTCGTCCCGGCATGGCTTCCACACCAGGAGATCAATCCTTCAAACGACACCCCGTTCCAATGGGTTGTTGTTCGCAGCACTTCCGAACCCATCGTTGTAAATCTGCCCGACGACTTCTGGGATGACATCAACCTGGTTTCGGCGCATTTGCGCGTCGACAACAAACAACATTGAGCAGGTCGAGAGAAAAGGAGATGTGATGAGTTATATACCCAATGCGAAGCGGTATGACGGAGCGATATTCAGGCGGTGTGGACGATCGGGAATTGTTCTACCTCCGATTTCTCTCGGATTGTGGCAGAACTTCGGAGGCGTCAATGTCTTCGAGACAGGTCGGGCGGTAATTCGACGCGCATTCGACCGAGGTGTGACACATTTCGATCTGGCAAATAACTACGGGCCGCCCTATGGGTCAGCCGAGGAGAACTTCGGAGAGATTCTGCGGAAGGATTTTCGCAGTCACCGAAATGAGCTTTTGATTTCGACCAAAGCGGGATGGGATATGTGGCCGGGACCCTATGGCGTGGGAGGCTCGCGCAAATATCTGCTTGCGTCTCTGGACGAAAGCCTGGCCCGCATGGGGCTCGACTATGTCGATATCTTCTATTCCCACCGGCCGAGCATGGATGTTCCGCTGGAAGAGACCATGGGCGCATTGGTGCAAGCAGTTCGGCAAGGCAAGACTTTGTATGTGGGCATTTCCTCGTATAGTCCCGAACGGACGCGCGAAGCGGCAGCAATCTTAAAGAAAGAAGGAGTCCCTCTGCTGATTCATCAGCCGTCATACTCGATGCTGAATCGCTGGGTGGAGAAGGAACTCCTCGACACACTGGGGGATCTCGGTGTCGGCTGTATTGCATTCTCTCCACTGGCTCAGGGGCTGTTGACGAACAAGTATCTGAACGGAGTGCCCCAAAGCTCGCGCGCAAATGAAGGACCGTCGTTTCAAAGAGAGTTTCTGAGCGAAGAGAATCTTAAGCGGGTGCGGGCACTGGACGAAATTGCACGTAGACGCGGACAGTCTCTGGCCCAGATGGCAATCGCATGGGTCCTGCGCGACAAGAGGGTAACCTCGGCGCTGATCGGAGCCCGCAACGTGGAGCAGCTCGATAACTCGCTCGATGCGGCGAAGCAGCTCCAGTTCACAGATGCAGAACTGATGGAGATTGATCGCTTTGCACAAGACGGATCGATTGATATTTGGAGAGACGCCCGAGTGGGGATCGCGTAGCGGCACGACTTTCGAGGAATCACCCTCAATTCGAGTGGTATGTTCCATCAATGCGTGACAGGCGTGGTGTGCATCAGGTGCAAAAAAAGAGGCGCATCTGAATCTACGTCGGCACGGCGCACGAGCCATAAGGTCTTATAGACCTCAGGCTCCAGCCGGCACGCAACAAGCCGGCCTTCTCGAATCTCTGAAGCGCAGGATGACGCCAGCACAACCGAAATGCCTAATCCGGCTGCGACGGAGCGTTTTACGGCTTCTGTGCTGCCCAACTCCATGGATGGAGCAGGCAAAGCTACGCCGTTGCAGAGCATTTCGCGAAGCAAACGTCCCGTGCCGGTGCCGGGTTCTCCGCCGATCATTTGTGTGTCGCGAAGATCGGAGAATGTCACCGCATGGCGGGAAGCCCAGGCGTGTCCGGGTGGGGCGATGACCACCATCGGTTCCTGGCGCCACGGAATCGCGATCATTCCTGGGCGTGGCACACACCACTCGAGCAGGCCGATATCTACCTGGCCGGTTGCAATCGCCTCGATAATTTCCGGGTTGGTGCCGATGCGTAGCGCTGGTGTGGGTTGCTCCGCGCAGAATGACGCGAGCAATTGCGGCAGTAGATACACGCCGATGTTTGAGCAGGCCCCCAAACGTGCAGGCGGAAAAAGCATCTGGCTGGCTTGCTTGTCTGATTCGAGCAACGACCTGGCAATTGGCGCCAGCCGTCGACCCAAGGCGGTCGGCACGCAACCGCTCGTGCTTCGTTCGATCAGCCGGCCGCCGATGTGCGCCTCGAGCCGCTGGATATGCTGTGTGACTGTTGGCTGCGACAGAGACAGTTGTTTGGCGGCAGCGCGAAAACTGCCGCTTTCGACGAGTGCCAGCCAGCTCTCGACCTGTTCAAGATTCAGCCGCCGCTTCACGACGAAACTCCGTCCGGCAGGTTAAGAGCGTCGCGCGGCGCCAGCCCGTGCGCCCAATCGACAATGTTGCCGGCGGCGCGCAATTCGATCTCCCGTCGAACGCGCTCGACCGCCGACCCAAGATGGGGAGTGAAGAGCGTCGCTGGATGGTGCAGCAGTCCGGGGAGGATACGCGCCGGGTGGTCCGCAACGGACAAGTCCTCGCACTCAAACACGTCTGCCGCATAACCGCCGAGCTGTCCTGACTTCAGCGCTTGCAAAACCGCCGCCTCTTCCACCACCGAGCCGCGAGATGGATTGATGAGCAGCATTCCTTTTTTGCAGTTAGCGAGCGCGCGGCCATCGAGCAGGTGGTGCGACTCCGCATTCAGTGGCATGGCGACAATTACGTAGTCGCATTGTGTCAGCAGTGTGCCCAAATCGCAGCGGGTCAGCTGCAAGCGTCTTGCCGTGGCAGCCGGTACCGCGCGCCTGTCGCAGTAGAGCAGTCGGGCCCCAAATGCATGCAGGCGCTCGGCCACCGCCAAGCCAATCATACCGAGTCCTAGAAAGCCGATGGTGCTTCCATGTATTCCAACACCATAGAGTTCCGGCCGCCAGCGCGAAACTCCCCGCGTCCGCACCCAGGAGTCGCCGGTGCGGATCTTGCGAGCGAGAGCGATCATCAGGCCGATGGTGAGCTCCGCAGTAGGAATCGTGAGCAGGTCGGGGACATTGCTGACCCATATTCCGTGGCGGGTGCATGCTTCCAGGTCAAGATTGTCGTAACCCTTGAGGGCCCCCGCGATGATGCGCAGCCTTGGAGCTTTGGCCAGCCACGCCTCATCGACCGCATCCGGCATGAATGCAAGAAAGGCATTCGCGCCCGATGCCAGTCGATTCAATTGCGGGCGCATAAATCGCTCGGCGGGATTTGGTGCGTAGACCTTCCCTACCTTTGCCAACGCGGTCTTAGTCTCCGTAAAAACACGATGGCTGGCAAGGATCGATGTATCAGCCGGGACCGATCGAACAGCGCGCTTCCTCATGCAAACGCTCCTCTCTCCAAGCCATAGGAACGACGCAGCCGGCTGTTCAGAGCATCGAAGCCCATCACCAGTAACCACGTGACCAGCAGATAGGCCATCATGGTGCGATAGAAGAACAGCTGCTGAGCGTTGTAGAGCGCTTGTCCAATGCCGCCGCCACCGATCATACCAACGACAGTAGCCATGCGCAGGTTCCAATCGAACCGAAATAATGCGTGCGCGGCCACTGGGCCAAACGCCAGCGGTGCGGTTGCATATGCGAACACAGCGCCAGGCCTCGCACCCGTAGCCGTAATCGCGGCCACCGGAGCGACGGGAACATTCTCCAGGGATTCGGCGAACAATTTTCCCAGGCAACCGGCTGAGTGCAACGCCAGGGCTGCAGCACCGGCGGCGGGCCCGACTCCGATGGCTGCGACTAGTAGCAAGCCCCACACCAGCTCCGGAATTGCGCGCAAGACTTCCAAAAGCCGCCGCGTCGGAATCGCCAGCCACACAGGCGCAAGATTGCGGCAGGAGGCAGCACCCAGGGGGATCGCAATCAACACCGCCAGCCCCGTACCGGTCACTGCCATCAGAATCGTCTGAACCACCAGCAGCGGGAGACCATGCAGCTGCGACAGATTCAAGCGCGGCGGAAACATGGCGCCGAATGCTTCCAGGTTGTGCAGCTTGAACATGAGTTGTGGAGCGAAGTACGCAACGCACGCCAAGCCAAACGGAAGCAATGCCCAGATCATTCGAGGATGACGCCGCAACCAGACGGTAGCTTTATCGAACACGACAATCACTAGCACCAGCGCAAGTACCTGCGTCGTCACCCGATGATATTCCAGCCCGGACAGCGAGCCGACCAGTTCGCTGCCCAGTCCGCCGCCGCCAACTGCGCCGATGATCACAGATGCTCGAATGGCGCTCTCAAACTCGTACGATCCGTAGCTGAGCACGTCGGAGCGGGTCAATGGCAACAGCCCATAAAGAGCAATTTGCAGGCGCGAGGCGCCTGTGGCCGTCAGCGCTTCAACCGGTCGACGTGGCGCAGTGACGAAAAGATCTCCCAGCATTTTGCTGATCGCTGCTGCGTAATAGATGCTCAACGCTAGTGTGCCGGCCCCAGCGCCAATGCCGAAGCCGATGACGCAGAGAATCGCGAGCGTGAGGTCTGGAATCGATCGCAGCGCGGTCAACAGAATAACCAGAATGCGAGAGCCTGGGAGCCGCAGTCCGATACACAGGCCCAATGGAATGCTGACAGCAAACGCCAGCGTTATAGCTGCCGCGGCCATGCCGATCGATTCTGCCACTGGCATGACCAGTGCTCGCAGATAGAGCAACGACAGATCGGGTGGAAAGAACTGGGCGAAGAAGCGCAGCAAATCTAGCAGGGACATGTTGCGAATTCTCCCGACGCGGCACGAGAGCTCGCATCCTGCTCCGGCGTGCCTTCGTAGGTGCGTCCTTCTCGAACCTCTACGATCCGCTCGAAATACTGTCGGGCCAGGTCTGGCTGGTGCAGCGTGCAGATCAGCGCCATGTTGCGGTCTACGGCCACCTGAACCAGCAGCCTTAAAACCTCGTGGCATTTGGCGGGATCGAGAGACGCCACCGGCTCGTCGGCGAGCAGTAGGATCGGTTGCTGCACCAGGGCGCGGGCAATTGCGACCCGCTGCTGTTCGCCTCCCGAGAGCTGCGCCGTACCGGCATCGGATAGGTGAGCTAATCCCACGGCGTGCAAAGCTTCTTCCGCGCAGCTCCGCTCTTCCGGCGTTGGCCGAAGCAGATAACGGAGTGCGTGCGCCGTCGACCATCGGCCGAGCGCGCCAGCCATTACATTCTGGCGCACCCGCAGCGGCTCTACCAGATCGTGCTTCTGAGCTACAAAACCGATGTGGCGGCGCTGTTCACGAAGTCGACGGCCGCGCAATTTGCTGATCTCGACTCCATTCAGCAGAACCCGTCCAGAACTGGCCGGCACCAGGCCGACAATCGCCCGGAACAGCGTGGTCTTGCCCGCTCCGCTTGAACCTAAAATCGCAACCCTCTCTCCTGTACGCAGGCTCAGGTTCATGCCGCGCAGAATTTCGGCGTTGCCGGTACCCCGCACGCGCAATTCTTCCACCTTCAGGACTTCATGTTTCATCTCACCCATCATCTCGTTACTGCTTTTCCATCAGGCCAAGCTGCACGGCGAGCTTACGCATGTCGACATACTCCGCATCGTCGGCGCGCACAAAATACTGTGCCCGCAGAATTTTCAGGATAGCCGCGTCGCGTGTGGAATTCAGGTCAAGGAATGCCTTGGCAAAACGCTGCTGCAACGCGGGATTGATGTCTTTCCGTGCCGCCCATACATAGTCTGGAAAAGGTGGGGTGGTGTAGAACACTCGCAGCTTCTTCCCATCGACTTTCCCGTCCGCAATCATCTCCTTGTAGACGGTCTCATCCACGCTTCCAGCGTCGGCGGCGCCGCTCGCGACGGCCTGTATGGTTGCAGCATGGCTGCCGGTAAAACGCTGCCACTTCAGGTCCTTTTCAGGATTGATGCCGGCTGCCATCATCGCCTTGACCGCGAACAAGTGGCCGCTGGTGGAATTGATGTCGCCGAAGGCCATGCGCTTGCCGCGCAGGTCGGCCAGTGAGTGGATTGAGGAGTCGGCCTGCGTGATAAGCAGGGCATGGAACGTGCGATCGATATTGCGCTGCACCAGGGGAACCACTCCGAATCGCACATGGGCTTTGCAGTAGGTCAGCCCACCGAAGTAAGCAAAATCCAGGGAGCCGTTGCCCATGCCTTCCACGGTCGCGTTATAGCTTGTTGGGATCACCAGTTCGACCGGCTGGCCTAAAGCGCGACTCAGGTAATCGCGAAGCGGCGCCTTTTCCTCGACGGATACCTGTGTCGCCCCCGCATCGGGAACCATGCCGATACGAATCGGAGTAGCAGCCCGCGAACGGCCAAGAAAGGTAAAAACAACAACAGCAAGCGTGAGCCATTTCGTACGATTCCTCATCCATTCTCCTTTTGCCGCTCAGCCGGATCCATTGCGAAACTCAATCCTGGAGGCGTTTCAATCAAGGATCGCAAATCCAGCAGACCTATCTGTGAACGGAGCATGAAGTTCTGGTGAATGTCTGATGCCGCGGGCTGAAAAGGCTACGCGGGAAATTGAGCAGGCAATTGGGGGTGGAGTTATGCGTCCAGCGGGCAGCCATCGATCATCTTCGAGGGGACGTCATCGTGAGTATCGATAAGGATTGCGTCGCGGATAATGCGGGCGAGCTCGGCATCGGTGACGGGCTTGGTGCGCGGCTTAGGGGGAGAGGGATTCCTATCGTTAAATAAACCTTTTTATTTCAATTGCATACAAAACATCACTTCAAACATACCCCCAAATGTACCCCCTGCGAAGCGTCGCTGTGGGTAAGTTTCTACCAGCTTTGGAACAAAAGACGCAGAAATTTAAATAGCCCACGGGTGACCGGCTGAGTGCCAGCACTATGGAACGGACGACGCAAAATAGCTAGCGTGGATTCAGAGAGAAACTGCCCACCCCTCCGATAGCACCTCTGCTTGCTCCAGTACGGTCTGGGTTGCCTTTTCTTGTTTGTCGGGCGGATAGCCATATTTTTTCAAGATGCGTTTGACGATGACCCGGAGCTTGGCCTGGACATTCTCTCGTTGAGTCCAATCCAGCGTCGCGTTCTTTCGGACATTCTCCACCAGTTCCTTGGCAATTTTGCGTAAGGATGCATCCCCTAGCACTTGAACGGCGCTATCGTTTACCTCTAGGGCATCGTAGAAAGCAAGTTCATCTTCATTCAGATTGAGACTCTCGCCGCGCCGCAAAGCCCTGTTCAAGTCCTTAGCTAATTCAATCAGCTCTTCGATCACCTGGGCTGTCTCGATCGCACGATTCTGATACCGTCGCAATGACGCCTCGATCAGGTCTGAAAACTTCCGCGCCTGAACAACATTCCGCCGCGAGCGTGTCTTGATTTCACCCTTGAGAAGTTTTTGTAGTAGTTCGACGGCCAGGTTCCGCTGCGGCATGGCCTGAATCTCTGCCAAGAATTCATCCGAAAGAATGGAGATGTCTGGCTTCTTCAATCCGGCAGCCGCAAAAATGTCTATCACGTCCTCAGAGATAATGGCGTTCGACACGATCTGCCGAATTGCAAGCTCTGCACTGACATGCCCAGTCTGTTGTGTCGGTGACTTTGCCAGCACAGCCTTAACCGCCTGAAAGAATCCAACATCATCCCGTATGCGCAGAGCATCTTCATGCGGCACTGCCAAAGCAAAAGCATGAGAAAGCTCCGCCACCGATTTACTGAGCTTTTCTTTCCCTTCCCGCTGCGCCAGGATATGTTCCTGTGCTCCCGGCAGTAGCTCCAACTTTGCACTCGGTTTCGCATCGGACCAGCCCGACCAATTGAAGCCTTCAAACAACGTGCAGCACTCCTGATGCTTCCGCAGCATCAGCTCAACAGCCTCATGCTGAGGCCGCGTAAGATCGCCCTCGCCGCCCTCTTCTGTATACGTGGTCAGCGCTTTCTTAAGCTCTTGAGCAATCCCGAGATAGTCCACCACCAGACCGCCCGGCTTGTCCCTGAAAACACGGTTGACGCGTGCAATGGCCTGCATCAGCCCATGTGCGTGCATATACTTGTCCACGTACATCGTGTGTAGGCATGGCACATCGAAGCCCGTGAGCCACATATCGCGGACGATCACCAACTTTAGCGGGTCCTTCGGATTCTTGAATCGTTCCCCTATCGCGACTCGCCGTTCCTTGTTGCGAATGTGCTCCTGCCAGTCCACCGGATCAGTTGCACTGCCGGTCATCACAATTTTGATCGCCCCATCCTTGTCGTCATCGCGATGCCATTCCGGGCGGAGTGCGATCAGCTCCCGATACAACTCCACGCAGATGCGACGACTCATGCAGACAATCATGCCCTTCCCAATCATCCCTTGCTGGCGTGCCTCAAAGTGTTCTACAAGATCCTTCGCAACAGCTTTTAGGCGTTTCTCCGTTCCGACGATGGCTTCCACGGCAGCCCATCGAGTCTTCAGGCGTTCCCGCTTGCTTACTTCTTCCGTCTCTGTAGCTTCATCAAAGCTGGAGTCGAGTTGCGGCTTCAGACTTTCATCAAGATTCAACTTCACAAGACGGTTTTCGTAATAGATCGGGACGGTTGACCCATCCTCCACCGCACGCTGAATGTCATAGACCGAGATGGTGTCGCCAAACACTGCCGTCGTGCTGGCATCTGTCCGCTCAATCGGCGTTCCTGTAAAGCCGATAAACGTAGCGCCCGGCAGCGCGTCGCGCATATGTCGCGCATACCCATCGATGAAGTCGTATTGGCTACGGTGCGCCTCGTCTGCAATCACAATCACGTTGCGTCTGTCTGTCAGTTCCGGTTGCTTTTCCCCGACTGCTGGCGCGAATTTCTGAATCGTTGTGAATACGATGCCGCCCGATGAGACATTCAGCAATTGGCGTAAATGCTCGCGGCTTTCCGCCTGCATCGGAGGCTGGTGTAGCGTCTCGTGGCAACGCGAAAACGTTCCAAAGAGCTGGTCGTCCAGATCATTCCTGTCTGTCAGCACCACAATCGTCGGATTCTGCAATCGCGCATCCAGAGCCAACCGTCCAGCGTAGAAAACCATCGTCAGGCTTTTGCCGGAACCTTGGGTATGCCACACCACACCAGCACGTTTGTCGCCCGTAGTGCTTGTCGCATCCACAGTGGCGTCAATAGCATGGTTCACCGCATGGAACTGGTGATATGCGGCGATCTTCTTCACAGTCCCGGATTTTTCTTCTTCAAAGACGATGAAGTAATGCAGAAAATCCAACAGCCGCTGCTTGTCGAACAATCCCTCGATTACCACGCGCAACTGTGGAATGGTCGCTGGCGCTGGTTTCTCGCCTTCAATCGTGCGCCACGGCAGAAAGCGCTCTGGTGGTGAGGTCAGCGATCCAACCCGCGCTTCCATGCCATCGGAGATGCACAAAAGCGCATTGTGGACATAGAGCGACGGGATCTGGTGCTTGTACGTTTGGAACTGATCGTAGGCCGTCCAGATGGTGGCCTTTTCATCGGTCGCGTTCTTCAGTTCAATTCCGGCGATTGGCAAGCCATTCAGGTACAGAAGGATGTCTGGCCGCCGAACATGCTGGCCCTCGCGGACGGTGAACTGGTTCACCGCAACCCAGTCATTGTTGTCTGGATTATTGAAGTCAACCACCTTCACCGGATAGCCGCCCAGCGATCCATCGGGACGAGTGATCTCGACCGCAACTCCATCGACCAGCATCCGCCAGGCTGCGCGATTGCGCTCCAGCAGACTCGGCCCATCCACAATCGTCAGCTTGCGAAACGCAGTCTCAATGGCCTCACTGGAAAGATTCGGGTTTAGCCGTTGCAAGGATTGCCGCAGCCGCCGTTCCAGCACCACATCTCGGAAGTCAGGATCGGTGCGCTCCGCCGCCAACATTCCGGATGCAATCTCCGGCCCATGCAGAATTGTCCAGCCCTTGACTTCCAGCCATGCGAGAGCGGCTTCTTCCACAACGGATTCAGTGAATTTGTTCATGTAACTGTTGGCAGCGCTTACGAAGCATCAGTGTGAATGTGCGCAGGCATGTAAGCGATGACCACCTGCTGGGAAGAGTCATCCCAGAAATAATAGATTCTGAGACAGCGAGCTGGATCACGCGTGTTTCCACCGTTCTTGATGTGCCACTCCACTTCAGGAGTTTTTCCCTGCCAATTGATCTGGAATGCGTCTGCCCCACAGTGAGCATTGATAACCCCGGGCGTGATAACCCGGTCCCGTAAGGTGCCGTCGGAATCACCTGTCTTGGCATCGCGATACTCGTTCGCAAGCCAGAGGAGACACTTTGCCGCGAGAGCAATATCCTCAAAAGTACCGTCCTTCAGCGCTCGCCGCGCCTGAGGCGCAAGGAGAACTCGTCCGGCCAAGTTAAGATCACACCAGTTAACAAAGTCGTCCCATTTTTGCGGGAGGGCCAACTTCGCATCGGGCTCACTCCCGGACGTTTTGATTTCTGCCAAAAGCTGTTGAATTCTGAAGCTCGCAGCCCGCAATTGCGCCTCGGCGCTTTCAGAACGGTATTCCGCTGCCGCATGGAGATCTGAAAACTGCTGCTGGTAGTTCTCAGCCTCTCTTACCTGCCTATCCATCAATCCCAACCGCTCTCTCGCAGCCTCCAGTTGCTCCCTGTCCGTCGCGCCGACCAGTTCAAGCTGAGCCTGTCGCTGCGCCAGTTCCCGCCCCTTCAATGATGCGAAGGCGAGTACGTCCTTACCGAGAGCCAATCGGCGAACACTGCCATTCGCAGCAATCCATCTTAGCCGCGTGAGGGAAGCGCTCGCCGCAGTTGGAGTTGAGAATCGTGTAGGCAGAATCAGCTCATGTCCACCAAAAGGATTTGCGTCCTCGGTGAAACCGGGTAAGTAAACGCGAGCAGCCCCTTCGTACACTGATAACTGCTTCCCGAATCGTTCCGTAAGGTGCCAAGAATACTCTGCTGGAATAATGACTGTAATTGCAAGGCCAGCGCACGCCTCTGCCAGGGTCTTTGCGTCGAGTAAAGGTTGAGAAGGATTAGCAGAACCCGACGGAACGCTTAGGGCGATAATTGGGAGCTTACGATTCGGGTCCACAAGTGCGTCGATCAGGAGTTCGACTGATTTCTTCGAATGAACGACGACAGGTCTATCCACCAGTTTGTACGCCCCAGCCATTAACCCCGGCTTACTAATAAGCTGTCTGACTACGCCCGGCACATGGGGTTCTATACTCAGAAATTCCTCCGGTGTGCCCACAAGCAACCGCAAAGTAACCGTTGGAGACTGATTGGAACTTGGTAGAACAGTAGTGACTTCTGTAGTCCATGTTCGTCCAGCAACCGTTTTATCTGGATCCTCGATTCGCAAGCACCAGATGTCCTCGGCGGTATCCTGCCAACGGACGGCTGCACATGTTCTGCCACTCGTAAAATGCTCAAAATCTTTCTGCTCCCAAGCCTTCGAGTCAAACTCTCCAATGACCTTATTTTCGGCCCATCGGAGCACCTGTTCCCTCGCCTCAATTGCGGCCTTCTGTTGGTCATCTCCGGAGATGTCTGCTGACACCCGTAGAACCTCATGCTCTCTAAGCTGTCGAGATACCCGGCGCGCGAACGGCAAGGATGGAAAGAGAACGTTGCTTTGGCTCATATTGCCGCTCCCGTCAATGTTCCCTCATGAACCAATCGAATCTCGCCGGAGATGAGCTTGGGCAGAAGTGTGTCGCGTAGCGCGGCGAGGGTATCGGCTTCAGCGGCATTAGCCTTTTGCTTTGAGAAAAGAGGGTCTACTAAGTGCTCGAATGCAGTAACTATCGGTGGAGGCGGAACCATGAGCTTATACGAAGAGCTAAAAAGAGAAAAGGCGAAATTTTTGATTCCTGTTGTCCCATTTTCGTACTGCAAGAACTCATCATTTGCATAAAGGGTGAGTAACCAAAGATAGACGAATTTCGCATATGACTTAGATTTAAGGCGCAGCAATCGACAGAAATTAGAACATGCGATGGGTGCATCGACACGTTGAAGCAAATCATCAGAAATCAACACTGACCGGCCGGTGGACTGAGTAGGACTACCGCCTGAAATCTCAATTACCAGATCGCCATCATTAAGCCTGCGTTTTTCAGCGCTCGATACTTTGAGATAACGACAAGGCATCTTTCCAGTACCGCCCTTTTGAAGATCAGGAATGTCTGCTCCGCGGATGCAACGCACCAGCACGTCATTTTCGTTTGATGATATGTCTTTTCCCCAATCGCCGCCTAAAACATGCGCCACAAGATCATCCAATACGCCGACGCACCAATCTTTGGGGATGTCGCCGAGAGGGGAGTTCTCGAATGAATCAGGGAATAGGTCTGAGAGGTGGGCCGGAAGGCCGGGGTCGCGGCCTTCGGCTTTGGCGCGGACGGGGTCGAAGTCCACAAACCATGATTTGAAGAGCGTCCGCGTCATCACCTCCAGCGTCTCGTTCGTCTTTCGATTGAGCTCGATTTTGTCATCTAACGTCCCAAGAATATGAACTATGTTCCGTTGTTCCGGAATTGTTGGGAGTGGAATCAAAATTCGCCGCGCTGCACCAACATTGAAGTGTTGCTGCACGGCACCGACGAGGTGCGATGAAATGTGATGTGTGGCGGCAGAGTTTACGAAATAAGCGAGAAACTCCGGAAGCAAACGTTCACCGCAGCGAACTATTACCAAATCTGAACAATTTGCCACTGGAAGTGAGGATGGAATTACCGCGCATGCACCCGGTTTTCCTGTTCGGACGATTACGACATCGCCGGGCTGAAGCGCAGACTTGCGGATTCTTTCATGAAAAGCAAGGCTTATGTACTTAATGTCTGACGTTTTGACTCGTAGCGATTCGACATTCTGTGACCGTAAGAATGGAATGCCTTCGCTGACGTACTCCGTCGCCATCGGACCTACGAATCCAACCGTCAACTCGTCTGCAATTTCTTCGAGAGCAACTTCCGGCCACTCACTCGCCATAACCGAGCTCCTTGAGGGAGGCGGCAATAGTCGCGTCGAGCTTCGCGGCTTCTTTCATTTGGTCGCGGAGAGTATGCGATAAAAGCTGCATCTTCTCCTCAAAGGGAACTCCATCATCCTCGATGGCCTCGGCTCCGACGTAACGTCCCGGGGTAAGCACATACCCATGACCACGAATCTCATCGAGCTTTGCCGATTTGCAGAATGCAGGAGTGTCCTTGTACTCCCCCGCGTCCTTGTCGCCACGCCATGCGTGGTAGGTGTTTGCGATCTTGGCAATATCGTCATCCGTCAGTTCGCGGTGGACGCGATCCTTTAGGGCACCCATCTTGCGGGCATCGATGAAGAGCGTTTCTCCGCGCCGATCACGGAAACGCCCGTTCTTCTTGTATTTGGCCAGGAACCAGAGGCAGACAGGAATCTGCGTTGCATAGAAGAGTTGGCCCGGCAAAGCAACCATGCAATCCACCAAGTCTGCTTCAATGATGGCCTTGCGAATCTCACCCTCGCCGGACTGGTTTGACGACATGGACCCATTCGCCAATACAAAACCGGCCAATCCCGTGGGCGCTAGATGCGAGATGAAGAGCTGCACCCAAGCATAGTTGGCATTGCCAGCCGGTGGCGTGCCATAGACCCAGCGCTTATCTCCCTTCAACAGATCGCCCCTCCAGTCGCTGTCATTGAATGGGGGATTGGCGATGACGTAATCGGCTTTCAGGTCCGGGTGCCGATCATTATGGAACGTATCGCCGTGGGCGATTTGCGCATCGATCCCACGGATGGCGAGGTTCATCTTGGCAAGTCGCCAAGTGGTGTAGTTCGACTCCTGGCCAAAAATGGAGATGTCGCCGATACGCCCGCTGTGTGCCTGAATGAATTTTTCGCTCTGAACAAACATTCCGCCAGAACCGCAGCAGGGATCGTACACGCGGCCTTTGTAGGGAGCGAGCATCTCCACCAGCACGCGGACGACCTGCGACGGCGTATAAAACTGCCCGCCCTTCTTGCCTTCGGCGCTGGCGAACTGTGAGAGGAAGTATTCGTACACGCGGCCCAGCATGTCTTTGGAACGGTCCGCAGGACTTCCGAGAGCGATATTGCTCACAAGATTGATGAGTTGGCCGAGGCGCTGCTTGTCCAGTCCCGGACGGGCGAAATCCTTCGGCAGCACGCCTTGCAGGGATTTATTGTCGCGTTCAATGGCAGCCATGGCGTCATCCACCAGCTTGCCAATGGTGGGTTGCGGTGCATTGTCTTTGAGCACAGACCAACGCGCTTCTTTCGGCACCCAAAAAATGTTTTCAGCGCGGTACTCGTCGGGGTCTTCAGGATCGGCTCCTTCTGTTGCTTGGAGCGCGGTGAGTTCGGCGTGTTTGGCCTCGAATGCGTCAGAAATGTACTTGAGGAAGATCAACCCCAGAACGACGTGCTTGTACTCCGCTGCGTCCATATTGTTGCGAAGAGCGTCGGCAGCAGCCCAAAGTTTAGGTTCGAGGTCTTCGAAGGCAGAGGTCGTCCCAGACGGAGCAGAATTCGTCATAGTTTTCACTTGCGGAGTATGGTAACAAACGGCGATGCAGCCATTGCCGGAGTTGGCTGCATCGCCCGTGAAGATCCTGGTGCTGAAAGCCTATTCTGGCTTGCGACGCGGGGTTGCCATTGTTTCTCCGCACCGTAAAATTCTGAGCGTGCATTACAATCCAGCATAATCCGATAGATCGATTCCATCGCCATCCGGAGTGGGGTGCATGTACGAGAATACAGAGTCGTGGGACAAAGGCGTACCTGTTGATCTGATTCCCGCGATCAAGCATCTCCGGGAATCGTTCGATGATGCCCATTCGGGGTATGGGATTACCACCCAGGTTTTCTGCTATTCCATACTTCACAACGAAGCAGTGGATGATCCGGCCAAGGAATATATTAACTACCTCATGCACATGAAATTAAGGGTTGGCTCTGTTGCAACCCAGCGATTTCACGATCTGACTAAACAGGGCACACCACCGGCAATCTTCAAAGCGTTTTATGACCTCTATCTGGGCAGTGTAAATTTTGAGGCTCTAAATATCTTCAAGAAGTTGGTTGAAATCGGTCGCGCCAATGAGATGCGCCTGGGTATTCCACATCTGGAGTGGGCAGAAGCCCAGACCAAGAATTTGATCCGATATTACGCTTACCGGTTAGAGATCTGGGTTAGGAATGTGTGCGACAAACAACCCTATGATCCACAAGAAGACATTGAAGAGCGTATTCACTGGCGAAAATGGCAAGCACCGATGCTGCTTGTTATGAAGCCATCACGCTACATGCTCTATGAAGCAGCAATGAGTTGGGAACGCAATGACACTGAGACAAGTCTGCGCTGGCTCAAGCACTTCGCGGATCATTATGCCCTTCACCTCGAAGTGTCGTTAAAGAAAGCCGCTGGCGATGCTGCTGTGGAATTAGCAAAGGAACCCAAGCCAATGCAGACCAATACAGCGGAAATCAATTCGCAAATACATGCCGCACAAAGCGCGCCGAACCCGCGCTATATGCCAAGTAATGCCCGACGGGAAGCGCGCAAGCTAGATACACAAGCCACGTATAAGAGCTGGCAAAAGGAATACCGGATTCTAAAGCAGAGCAACCCAAACAAGTCAGACGTTTGGTATTCGCAGAAGATTTCCAGGATGGATATTGCCAAGGGAAGCAGCGCAGAAACCATCCGAAAACACATGAAAAAATAAAAAGCTGGGCGCAATTTTTTCGCCCAGCTTTGCCGCACCCTATCTTATTGATTCTGCGATTTGATTCGGAGCAATATCCGTTGTGCGAAACCTGTGCTCGTAATTCCTCGCACAGGTTAAGTTGCTGAATTTTAAGGTACTTCTTGCGCAGTAGCTGCCTCATCCTCGCTCTTTCATCGCCCAAATCGCCCAGCTACGGTTTGTATTGAGCACTCCTATATTGCTCAACGAGGTTTGAAGATGACCGATAGCATATTGCGACTTCCAGCCGTCAAAACGAGCACTGGTTTATCGCGCAGCACCCTCTACCTACGCGTCGCACAAGGCGAATTCCCTAAGCCGGTAAGCTTGGGTGGTCGCGCCGTGGGCTGGCCTGCCAGCGAAGTTGCAGCGCTGAACGCTGCCCGGATTGCAGGAAAATCCAATGCGGAAATCCGCGATCTGGTGGTGAAGTTGGAAGTAGCCCGTAAGGCTGTGGCATAGGGCGGCCAACGCCATGCACAAGCGCCGTCGCAATCATCGGCTGGTGAAAATCCATCGCAGCTACACGGTGGAAGAAATCGCGCGGCTGTTTGGCACACATAAGAACACCGTGCGCGCCTGGGTGAAGGCTGGATTGCCCACCTGCGACAGTAAGCTCCCCATGCTGATTTTAGGCCGGGAGTTGGTGGCATTTCTTCAGGCGCGGCGGATGAAGAATAAACGGCCTTGCCAGCCGGGAGAAATCTACTGTGTGCGCTGCCGCGCGCCCAAACTACCCGCCGGGGGGATGGCCGAATACCAGCCGATTACACCGACTCTGGGGAACCTCATCGGCATCTGCCCGGACTGCGAATCGATGATTTACCGGCGCGCCAGTTTAGTGAAACTGTCACAGATTCAGGGGAATTTGGACGTCACGTTTTCGGAGGCACAGCGACAAGTAAGCGATAGGAATGAACCCACCGTAAACAGTGACTTCAGCCAAGGATGAGAAACCATGACGAAACACAACCCCCAAAACGAACGAATCAAGCGGCAATACTTCGCCTATTTGAAGGAAGCCAAGCGGCATAGCGAGCCGACGGTGGACGCGGCTGCGAAGGCCCTCAGCCGGTTTGAAGAGTACAACCGATACCGGGACTTCAAGGCGTTTCACTACCAGCAGGCGATTGGGTTCAAGCGGCATCTGGCGGAGCAAACGGGGCAGCGGTTCGGGGAGAAGCTGAGCAAGGCAACCTTGCACGCGACGCTGACTCAGTTGAAGAGCTTCTTTTTCTGGCTGGCCGGGCAGCCGGGGTACAAGGCGCGCCTTCAGTATTCCGATGCAAACTACTTCAACCTGTCCGAGACAGACACGCGCATCGCCACGGCGCAGCGCGAACGGAAAGCCCCGACGCTAGAGCAGATGAAGCATGTGATTGAAGTAATGCCAGCCGGGAATGAGATCGAGCGCCGCAGCCGTGCCCTGGTGGCCTTCACGTTGCTGACCGGCGCGCGGGATTCGGCCATCGCTTCCATGAAACTGAAGCATGTGGACCTGAAGGAAGGCTGCGTTCACCAAGATGCGCGCGAGGTGAAGACAAAATTCAGCAAAACCTTTACGACCTATTTCTTCCCCGTGGGCGAAGAGGTTCGGCAGATTGTGACGGAATGGATGCGGTTTCTTCGGGAAGAGAAGCTGTGGGGCAATGACGATCCGCTTTTTCCTGCGACGCGCATTGCGCTGGGAGCCAGCCAGCAATTTGCAGCGACAGGATTGGAGCGAAAGCACTGGAGCACTGCCGAACCGATCCGCAAGGTTTTCCGTGATGCATTCAAGCGTGCAGGCCTGCCGTATTTCCATCCACATAGCTTGAGAAATACACTTGTCCGGCTTGGCCAGGATCTCTGTAAGTCTCCCGAAGCGTTCAAGGCGTGGAGCCAGAATCTGGGGCATGAAAGCGTATTGACGACGTTCCTCAGCTATGGTGAAGTCGCCAGCCAGCGGCAACGCGAAATCATACGAGGCCTAGCTGCTCCAAAGCAGCCTGTTCAATCGGAGGCCGACGAAATTGCGGAGGCAGTGTATAAAAGATTGCGCGGTTCTGATGACGGTATGCGCGCGTGCTGAATGCGACTAAGCCCTGTCGCCGATTAAGCCCCTGCAAACCATTTGATATAAGGCTTCTTTTGTGCGATGAGTGCCGAAGCCGGGTAAGCGCTACTCTGGGACACCGACATCGGTTGATGCCCCTGGGTTTGGAAACAAGGTTCACAATGGCTCCTCAATCAGTGCATTGCCCTGATGGCACCAACCGAGAGACGAAGAGAGCGATTGCTGCCACAGTGATTCTTGTCAGTTCTGGAAGGCCGCTTGATCCTTCGAGTCGTTCTTCAAAGACTCGCAGCCAGCAATCTGCCGCAGTGTGGGCTGCATCGTCGCCATGACTCGTCCGTACACACCAGTAGAGAGCAGCGAGCCAGCGTTCCGCGTCCAATGTGGAGTTCTCCAGAGAGCAGCGGATCTTTGAATTGGAACTGGCGGGAACAAGATGCCCGTCCATGACAACCTCCAAGACGTCATGCTGATTCCGTCTCACGCTGCAGCTTGTCTCAACACATCTTCGACTTTAGCGTCCAAGTCGCGAGCCACGCTTAGCGCATCCTCATTCCCGTAGGGAGCCAGGAGACTAGCCATCCTGTCATACGAAATATGCACACCATCAGCGCGCTCATCCACGAGGACGGTAACCGGTGCATACGAGCCTGCATCCGGAACGCGTTTCGCCATTTCTTTCATGATGAGAGGATTTCCAATAACCAGACGAACGATTCTGGATGTGTGATGCTCTGTGCCCTTGCGAACAATCACCCCGTGATCGAACTCGACAAATTGCATCAGACCGCTCTCGCCCAGGGCTGGCTGTATGGCGGCCTCTAGCTCGGCGGCAGTTGTCGCTCGCTGCGTTGCTTGCCAGAGCTCTGCCATATTCGGATGACCAATCGATGCCTTGATGGCTGCAACGACTGCGTCGAATGGCTTCGAGGATGTCACTGTGAATCGCTCCATATCAACTTTTCTGATCATTCTGACTCCTTAGCCTTCTTTTGCAATGCTGCGCGACGGCGCTTTGGATGAATATAACGGAGCTGCCTCTGATCGACCGGGTAGTCTCCCTAAGAGCGTCCGGCACTCATCGCAATTGGCGGTTCAGGAATTCACTCGTCCGACCGTTGGCAAGGTGAGCCGCGGCGGCGTTATAGTGTTTTCCGTTATGACGGGAGAAAGCATGACTCTGCCCCGAATAGCTGTACACCGTCGCATTTGGCTTCTTAGCAAGCGCCGCCCTAATCGCCGATTGTGCATCTTTTGAGATGAACTCATCCTCCTCTGCCAGATGCACGAGAATGGGCGCATGAAGCCCATCGACCTCTCCAGGTATTTGTCAGTATCGGCCCCGTGATACCAGACCGCGGCGTCGATGCCGTCGTTGCGCTCCGAGGCAATAGCCGAGCAAGGCGACATTGCCGTTGCATTCCGGGAGATTGCGTACTGCGTCGATGGTGTCCTTGATGTCCTTTACGCCGGCATCTCTGTTATAAGCCGAATAGAGACGAAGGCCGTGTTGCCAGTCGGCTTCGGAGGTGACGTTCAGATCGACGCCCGGCTCCTGCCGCCAGTACAGGTCTGGAGCGACCGCGAGGTAGCCTTGTTCCGCCAATTCATCACAGTGCTTGCGAATGTCGGCGTTCACACCAAACAGTTCCTGCAGGACGACAACAGCAGAAGCCGGCGAGGTCTTCGGTCTTGCGATGTAGGCGGAGAACGTGCCGCCCTGCCCCTTTACATTGATGTGATCCATCATTTCGCCCTCCTGTAGCGGCTATATCCATACAGAATCTCCGCCGACCCGGACCGGATCGGCGGAGATCCATTTGTCCGAAAGAATATCGCTACACAGTGACGGAAGTGGCGGCCTCTTCGATGAGCTTGGCTGCTTCTTTCGGGAAAGACATATAGGCCACATGGCTCGACTTCACTTCGACCGTTTTGGCGTTGGCGCGCTTTGCCATCATGCGTTCCTGTTCCGGATTGATCGATCGGTCTTCGCTTGCCACCATGTACCAGGTGGGCTTGTGCTTCCAGGCGGGATTCTTGACCTGATGGGTGAACGCGTCAGTAGAAATCGGCACCTGTGCTATAGCCATGAACTCTGCCTCATCTCGTGGGATGTCCGCTGCAAAGTCGGCCACGAAATGAGCCTGGTCGATCCACCAGAGCCCGTTGCTGTCCGGCGTGAACGCCTTAGACGCTTGTGGAAGGGCCTGTTCGATCGATGCACAGCTCTCACCTTCATCGAGAGCAAACGCGGCAATATAGACAAGCGCTGCAACGTTCGGATGATTGCCGGCCTCGGTGATGATGGATCCACCATAGCTGTGGCCGACCAGAACCACTGGGCCGCCCATGGCGTCGATTGCGGCCTTCGTGTACTTTTGGTCGTCGGCATACGAAGTCTCGGGAGGCTGCGCCACCGACACCTTGTATCCATCATTTTTGAGGATGTCGGCGACCCTCTTCCAACCGGAGCCATCCGCGAAGGCTCCATGCACCAGAACTACATTCTTAATATGCTGACTCATGATTATTTTCCTCTCTAGTTTGAGCTTCAGCGATTCGTTTATCGAGCCGCGAACTTGCGACTACCATAGTCAAGAACGAGCACGACACTCTTGAAGACATGAATCCTTTTTGTCGATTCCTGCCCAAATGCGGAGTGAAGGCTGGCGACAAGACCACTCACGGCTCGTGTTCATCTCGAAAACTCTAGCCGAATCTCAAATCCGGAACGATATTGCGCCTAGGGACGATGCGAGCAACACCGCCTTGGACCGCTGAACCTGAGGATGGGATCTATTCGAGTGGTTGAGGGAATTGGAGTTTGGGTATTTCGACAAAATT